>JANYBV010000020.1 GCA_025360605.1 Alphaproteobacteria bacterium
CTGCAAGCACCATGACCAAAGAAACCACCGCCACCAAAGACGGCATGACCAAGACCGAAAAGAAGGTTGTTAAGGAAGAAGCTCCTGTAACCGGCTCGACCACCACCAGCGTAACGACCTCCACCGATAAGAAGTAATTACTTCTTCCTTCGGGATCGAAAAAACGCGCTGGCCAAGGTCAGCGCGTTTTTTTTATGCCGGAAACGCGGCTGAGCTGCGGTTGCCCGTTTTTTTCAGGGGTTTTGCCCCCTTCCCTACTGATTTCACTCATTTCTTGATAAATACAGGGGGGATATTCAAGTTTTCACTTGCATTTTAGCCCGCCCGCCCGTAATCCCTATTGCCTGACTTCGAATGGCTCGGTAGCTCAGTGGTAGAGCAGGGGAATCATAATCCCTTGGTCGGGGGTTCAAATCCCTCTCGAGCCACCACTTTCCCATCATTTATAAGCCCCAGCGGGGCACTGGTGGGGCAAAACATCTAAACTAATCCCGATTGATAATCTGATTCCTAGAGTCGCAGAGGAACATTTAGTGATGGCACTAGATGCGGTGAATAAAATATGGGGCCAATAGCCTGTTTTATGCTGGATCAGGGATTAGGCAGGAATGGAAGATGACGCGGCCAATGAAAAGCCCGCTACACAACCAACTGGGCTGAGCTACCTTTAGCCATCTAAATCTGGAGGGATACAATATGATCAGATTGAGCAAGAATAGACCCACCGTTTATTAATAAACATTAATTACGTTCATAATTCTGTCATATGGTGATGGTATTATGTTTGAACGACACATTGCTCACCAGCGTTTTTTAGGAAATTCCATATGCATTTCAAGCATCTTCTTGCTGCGTCACTGGCTGTTGCCACCTCCGTATTCACAACTTCTGCTTGGGCCGATACTTCCAAAAGGCCAATTTTACCTGCCCCTGAACTCAAATCTTGCACTTGCGAAGTAGAATTTACCTATGTTCTGATTCCCGCACCTGCGCCCAATGGATGTAATGTATTTTGCCAAGATGGTAATGGTAATACCATTCTTAGTGAATGGGATGGAATGACTGATGGGGCACCTGACTGTCGTGATTTTTACGAAACTCAAGTGGCTACGCTGAAAAAAGAGTATAGTTGCAGCGCGAAATTTTTAGCGCGTCCTGTGGATGAGTAATAAGAGTGGACGTTGGATTTGATCGGATGCCGGATTCGCTGTGGATGCACATTTAGCAAAGCTGGCGGCTTAACTGATTTGCTCTGTTTCGTCATCGTGCCTTTGCGCATGTTGCCCACGAGCTGAGCGTAACTCCCGAACTTTCCGGACTAACCGTGCGCGGCTACTGCGCACTGGGCGCTATCGGGCATGAGGCGGCAGAGGTTGGACTGGTAGACAGATTTGCTGGTGGTTTTGTCGGCGTGGCTGAGGGCGAAGGACATGGTGGTTCCTGCCACGAGGAGGAAGCTGAAATAGACCGCTATCATTCCGTACTGAAACATATGGGCTCCGCTGGTTGTTAAGTTTTATTAAGCAATTAACGTGCCATTATGTAGATATTGGTTAATATTTTTTGTAACTATTATTTTATTTCATATGCTTACTAATCTTTTCTTTTGCTGGTGAGATCGCCGGGAGAGATTTTTATGGGGGTTTGATTGCGGTGGCGGGTGGTAGATACAGCTTTTTGATGGGGGGGCGGACTATCTTTTCTGCTTACCATTTGAAGGAGTAGACCATGGCTAAGCAGGACGACAGTGCGTTATCACGCAGGCAGTTTGTGGGGGGATTGGGTGTGGGGCTGGCGGCGATGGCTGCGGCGCCTGCGCTGGCGCAGGGAACGGAAAATGTGCCCGAAAATGCAAAAAAGGCAGCGCCCGCGGCGCTGGAAGACCCAAGGGCGAAATACCCCAAACCACCGTTTCACGGGCAATCGCAGCCCTGGCCGGGGCTGGCGGGGAAGATGGACCCGAAGCCCGACCATGGCGAACAGAGCTATAAGGGCTCGGGGCGGCTGGCGGGGCGCAAGGCGCTGATTACCGGGGGCGACTCCGGCATGGGGCGTGCGGCAGCGATTGCCTATGCGCGCGAAGGCGCGGATGTGGCGATCAACTACCTGCCCGACGAGGAGCCGGACGCGCAAGAGGTGATTTCGCTCATCAAAGCCGAAGGGAGAATCGGGCTGGCGCTGCCGGGGGATTTGCGCGACGAAGCGTTTTGCAATGCGCTGGTGGCAAACGCGGTGAAGGGATTAGGCGGGCTGGACATCGTGGTCAATAACGCCGCGCGGCAGCAGACGCGGGCTTCCATCCTTGATGTGAGCACGGAAGATTTTGACGCGACGATGAAAACGAATATTTATGCGCCGTTCTGGATTCTTAAAGCGGCGCTGCCGCATTTGAAGCCGGGTTCGGTGATTATCGGCACGGCATCTGAGCAAGCTTATGACCCCTCGGCCGACCTGTATGATTATGCCCAGACCAAGGCAGCGACGATGAATTACGTGAAATCGCTGGCCAAGCAGCTGGCCTCCAGGGGCATACGGGTCAATGGCGTGGCGCCGGGCCCGATCTGGACGCCACTGCAGGTGAGCGGCGGGGCGACGCAGGAGAAGCTCAAATCCTTCGGGGGGCAGACGCCCCTGGGGCGACCGGGGCAGCCCGCGGAGCTGGCTTCCATCTATGTGCAGCTGGCAGATGCCGGGGCAAGCTATGCCACGGGCCAGATTTATGGCTCCGCTGGCGGCTCGGGGCAGCCCTGATTACTTTTCCTTGTGGAAAATTTACGCAGCCGCGGCCACGGTATGCGTCAAGCTGTTGTTGTCTGAAGCTTGTAAACAGGCTATCAGTACCACTGTAAGTTTATGATAAGGTTGGTTTCTAATAGGTATCGGGCAGGGCATTGTTATGACAGGCTGGTCTTTGAATGATATTCCATGGCATGAGTTCCAGCCGGAAAAAGCTACGCCGGGCCTGATCTCGCTGATGAAAGCGGCGTGCATGGTGGAACACAACAGCGAAGACTATGTGCGTTACCTGTGCGAAGTGTTCCATGACGATGCGGAATTCCAGACCGTGGCCCGGGAATGGGCGAACGAAGAGTTGCTGCACGGGCAGTCTTTGCGCAAATGGACGGAGCTGGCCGACCCGGAATTCGATTTCGATAAGAGCTTCGAGATTTTTACCACCGGGTTCCAGGTGCCTAAGGATGTGAAGGAATCGGTGCGCGGCTCGCGCTGCGGGGAGCTTATCTCGCGCTGCGTGGTGGAGACGGGAACCTCGGCTTATTACACGGCAATCAAGGATATTACGGAAGAGCCGGTGCTGAAGGCGCTGTGCGCCAAGATCGCGGCGGATGAGTTCCGCCATTATAAGCTGTTTTACACTTATCTGGAGAAGTACCTGGACAAGGACCGGATCGGGCTGCCGAAGCGGATTAAAATTGCGTTGGGGCGGCTGGTGGAAAGCGGCGACGATGAGCTGGCTTATGCGTTTTTCGCCTCTCACTGCACGGGGCAGCGCTTTGGCTATAACACGGTGTATGACCGCAGGCAGTATAAGAAGGCTTATATCAGCAATGTGGCCAGCGTGTACAGGCGCTGGCATATCGAGCGCATGGCGGGGATGATCTTCAAGGCGGTGGGGCTGAAACCCAATACGCGGCTGCATGGGATCACCAGCCGCCTTGCATGGCATTTCCTGCGTATGCAAGGCGGGCTGAGCTTCCGGGCGGGTTAACCGCCCTTCCCTTTTATCCGGCCTTAGTGGTGGCCGTGTTCGCCGTGG
>JANYBV010000045.1 GCA_025360605.1 Alphaproteobacteria bacterium
CCGGCGTGAAGACTTTGAGGGATGATAGTCCCGGTAAACTAAATCTCGACAAGTTGATGCGAGAAGCAGATAAACCAACGGAGATTAAACTTGCCTCGGTGATTCCAGCGAATAAAAAGGGCGGACCTTCCGAAGGTATAGTATAGGGTGTTTAGTTGCCGGGCTTAATTAAAACATTATATATTCTCAGGCATGGGAAAGCGGAAACAGGTTCTGCTTCGCAGGATGATCATGAACGAACCCTGAATGATCAGGGTATCAAGGCCTGTGCCGTGATGGGAAAATATCTCGCCTCCCAGCCGGTTGCCCCGCAGCTTATATTATGTTCCGATGCAAAACGCACTCAAAACACATGGAAACTGGTGAAAGAAGCCAGCAAACTCAGCGTTCCGGAAGAATATACCGACCGTTTATACCTTGCCAGTGCCAACGAAGTGCTAAACCAACTCTCCTCTTTGCCGGAAACTATCAGTGCGGTGCTCGTTGTTGGTCATAATCCTGGTTTACACCAGCTAAGTATCAACCTTGCCAAAAAAGGGGATGAGGCTTTGATTGACCGGTTGCTTTTAAAATTCCCGACCTGCGCTATGTCAACTGTAGAGCTTGGCCCTGTTTTATGGCGCGATATTTTCCATGCGGATTCTACGTTGAAAGCTTTCACCACGCCTGTCATGCAAACGGGTGGAACGAAATAATTACCGGGATCTTATTAAGCCAATCTTGCAACTAAATTCCCGCTTCCGGGGCAATGCCCATCACCCTATAATTACAAGGGAAAGAAAACGGGAATGTCACACAATGTCACAGTTTTTTTGCATTTTTTTGCCGGTAAAAATGGTAACCGCTTGGAATATATCAATAGTGGTATGCCGTAAGCCGTATAAAGCGTACCAAAGCACCACGCAAGCATACCAAGAAGAGTACCTGAACCGTATTCAAGCTTACCTGAACGATACAGAAGATTACTTGTAACGTGCAGAAATATAAAAGTGCCAGACAGCCTGTAAGCCGGGTTCTGTACCGCTGTCGTCTTTATTCAAGACTTGGCGGTGATGACCATTCATCTGGGATAGCGGTTACCCGCTATCTCACGCGACCTACCCGGGCAGCTATAACGCGGAACCCGCAACTGCCCCTATTTGGTCTTGCTCCCGGTGGGGTTTTCCCTGCCAGTCCTGTTACCAGAACCGCGGTGCGCTCTTACTTTAAGCTTCTGGCTTTCGCCTTTGGCCGCACCATTTCACCCTTACCCTCTCCCACTTTTTAAGAATGGTGGAAGGCGGTATATTTTCTGTGGCACTTTCCCTAAGGTTGCCCCCGGCGGGCGTTACCCGCCACCGTGTTCCGTGGAGCCCGGACTTTCCTCGAAGCCCACCTATATAAATATAAACTGGCCCCGCGGCCATCCGGCTGTCTGGCGGGGTAGGTGTAACCTATTTGGTGGTCAGGTGCAAGGTTTAGCCCTGCCAGCCCTGTTCACGGCAAAAAGCCTCGGCATCTTCCTTCGCGCGGCGGTATTCGGTGTAGTGCCGGGAAAGCTTGGTTTTTTTGCCACGGAATGTCACGGTTACCTGATTGGTAATCTCATTAAAATCAAAACTCATGCCTTCTTCATATGCCATTTTAGGGTGCTCCGTATTGGGTTAATGCCTGCTGTCTCTATAGCATAGCGAGCAAAGCCGCAAGCAAAGCCGCACATTCGTCGTCCCACGCGCCGGTAAGCGAGTTTTGGCGGAAATGCCGTTGGAAGGCGGTAATGGCTTTGGGCAGGTTGGCCGTGTCATACCCATAAAACGCCAACGCTTCTGCGGGTTTTTGGGGTAATTTGGCATTGATTTCCGGCCATAAGCCAATCTTGAGTCCTGCCAGCGTTTTCCAGTCGAATAATTCACCGGGATCTTCCTTACGGGTAGGTGCGATGTCGGAGTGGGCGACCACATTGCAAGCGGGAATATCGTGGCGCGACAGAATATCGCGGCATAACATCGCCACCATTTTCATCTGTGCAGCAGGAAAGGCGCGGTAACCAAACTCATGGCCGGGATTGATGATCTCAATGCCGACCGATCGCTGGTTGATATTGCTTGCCCCGCGCCACGTGCTTAACCCTGCGTGCCATGCCCGGCAGTTCTCGGCCACAAGGCGCATCACCGTTCCATCTTCATCGACAAGGTAGTGGCTGCTCACTTTGGCTTCCCGGTCGCATAATCTTTTCTTCGCGTCCTCGGCAGTGGGCATCCCGGTGTAGTGCAGCACCAGCATATCCACGGGGTGGCCTTCGCGGCTGTCGAAGTTAGGTGAGGGGTGTTCGATGGTATCCCATGTGGTCATCAGGTTGCCTCTCCGAGCATAATGGTTTTAGGACGGCGTATAACAATCACCGCGACGCCGATAATGGTGATGACGCCACCGAGCAGGACCTGCATCGTAAGTTCTTCCGTGAAGAATAACTGGCCACTGGCAATACTGAACACCGGTGTCAGCAAACTATAAGGTGTTACCTGCGAAACAGTATAGCGCGATAGCAAATAATACCACAAGCCATAGGCGACAATGGTGGAGCAGATTACGGTATAGCTCAATCCAAGCACAGCTGAAAGAGGCGCCTCGGATAACACCGGCCAGTGTGGCTCGAATACCAGCGACAACACTAGCAGCATTGGCACTGTGCATAGCCCCATCCATGCCAGCAATGACATACTGTTCACGCCCTGAATACGTTTGATGAGTACATTGGCGACGCCCCATGTCAGCGTGCTGCCAATGGCTGCATAAAACCCCATCATGTGTGCCAGTATATGGGGCGTGCCCGCGACAATGGCGGTACCGATGAAGGCAATGACAATGCCGCTAATGCGCCATAATCCCAGTCGGTCTTTCAGGAAAACCGCGCCTAGTATGCACGCAAACGGCACGCCAAGCTGTCCGAGCAACGCGCTACTGGCAATATCCAGCCCGCAATAAAGCGCAACGAAAATGAGCGAGAAATGCAAGGTACTCATGGTG
>JANYBV010000004.1 GCA_025360605.1 Alphaproteobacteria bacterium
AACGTCACCTCCAATGCCCTGCTTTCCAAAATCCCCAAGCCCTATGAACGGGCGGGGTTTATGTCGCTGGTGTCGGCGGTGCAGCATCTGACGACGGGGCTGGGGGCATTATGTTCCACTTTACTGCTGACGGAAACGCCCGAACATAAGCTGGCGGGCATGGACAACGTGACCCTTATATCCATGGCATCGTTTGTGGTTGCTGCGGTATTTATGTTCAAAATCGAAAGAACCATGAAAATCAGTATAAAATATTGATTTTCAGGCTTCCTGACGGGCGTAAAAATCATGGTCGAAGCCGTAATAGCTTTTGACCTTTGTCTTCACCTCGGCGCTCGGTTCGCCGTATCCCTTTTCCACCACCACGGCAAAATGCGGGATAATGCCCTGTTTGAGGGATTGCAGCATCTCAGTATGCAGCATCTCGCTGGCAATGGCGTAGAAATACATCCGCTGGTCCTGTTTATTGTCGATGGCGGGGATAAAATAGACATGGATCTTCTTCGCCGCGTCATACTTTGAACGGTAGTGCGGTAGCTGCTCCATCATGTTGTCGGGGGTATAGGAGCTCATATCCAGCGTTCTTATTTTTGCCGTTTCAACGATTCTTCCAAGCTATTCACCTGAACTTTGACCACGTGTTTACTCAGGTCAGGCGACCCTGGCCCATGTACCACCTTGCCGTCGAGCTTCTGGTGTTCCATCTGGTCAGGATTACGCTTATGTTCTTCGATTTTGGTTAATATAACCCTTACGTCGAACCAGCCCTTGTCCGAAACATAGGCAAAATCGCCGTCGGTGGCTTCCGCCACGGCATCGGCATTGCCCGCCGCCTTCAAATCCTCCAACACCGGTGTCAGGGTGTTCCAGTTCACGCCCTTATCGCGTGCGCGTACCTCGACCAGCGTAACAGGGGCCTTGATCGAGACGTTGGCTTCCGACTTGGCTTTGCGGATGACGTTCAGCACATCTACGCACGCCATGCCGCTGGCTTCGGCCGCCACGTCATACGGGTAATCGGCAGCTTTCGGCCACATGCCGCGCGCATGGATGGAGCCGGCACTGGTGAAACGGCCATCGAAGATGTGGCTGTACAGTTCCTCTGTGATGTGTGGCACAAACGGGGCAAAGAGACGAAGTATGGCCTCGAGGCAATGGTAGATAGCATAGAGGGCGGATTGCTGTTCCTTGGCATCCTTTGGGGCATTTTCACCGTAGGCCCGAGTTTTGACCAGCTCGAGATAATTATCGCAGAAATCGTTCCAAAAAAAGTCTTCAATTACAATACGTGCATCACAATATTCAAGTGTTTCAAATTGTTGTGTTACCTTCTTAATGCAAAGGTTAAGGCGTGACAGTATCCACAAATCGAGGGGTTGCGAAATGATTCCACCCTTGGTGTCGTCTGTGGCGGTGGAAGGAACGCCTTGCAGCTTGTCGAGGTTGATGGCGGCAAACTGACTTGCATTCCACAGCTTATTGACCAACTTCTTACCTATTTTAAGAAGGTCTTCGGAGAACGCCGTGTCGGCTCCGAGGCGCGAAGTGGACGCCCAGTAACGAACGGCGTCGCTTCCCTTGTCTTCAATCAATGCTACAGGAGTGACGACGTTACCTTTGGATTTGCTCATTTTTGTTTTATCGGCAGCCAAGCACCAACCCGAAATCATCAAGGTTTTCCAAGGAATCGTGTTTTCGTGGAGGTGTGCCTTCACGATGGTGTAAAACGCCCAAGTACGAATAATTTCATGGGCTTGCGGGCGGATATCGGCAGGGAAAAGCTTGGCGTGACGCTTGGCGTCAAGGGTAAAATCCTTGGTGATGCCGTGGGAATTGATCTGCGGGCTGATAGAACTGGTCGCCCATGTGTCCATGACGTCTGATTCACTAAATATATAGAATTCTTTTCCTGAGCTTTCTTCTATAGCCTTTGTAATCTTTAGATTTCTAATAAATAACGGCGGAAGCTCTAAATCACGAGCCTCTTCATTTGTAAGAATTCCTTGCTCCTTATAGCCATTTGGCAATTTTTCTAATGTATCGACTGGTAATTCATTAAAATCAGCAGGATGCTCATGTTCTTTTGTCAGTAAAAATGTTTCATGAGCTTTTTCTTTTTCTACTTTAAACCACACCGGAAACGGTACACCGAAGAAACGCTGGCGCGAGATGCACCAGTCTTCCTTCAGCCCTTCAATCCACTGGTTAAGGCGGATGTGCATAAACGGTGGATACCAGTTGCATTCTGCTCCTTTAGCAAGGAGTTGCTCCTTTTTATCCACAACCCTTATGAACCACTGGTGGGTCGGAATGATTTCAATCGGGGTTCCGGATCGTTCCGCGCACTTGACCATCTGGGTCTTGGTGATGATGGTTTCCTGCTTCTCGCCCATGGGTACGAGTAGGCCCGCCGCCTCGAGCTGATTTACCATGCGGCCTTTGGCACTGTTTTCGTTTTTGATGTCGCGTATGAGTTTTGAATTATACAGCCGATCATAGGCAAAATACGCTTTATCAAGATCGAGGCAATTATCTTTAGTTAAGTTGGAGGCATTTAACAGCAAGCATCGCCCATCTTTTCCTGCGTAGAAGGTTATATCAAATATATCGCGAACCTCTTCTTGAGGGTATCCAGCGGATTCGATAGAAATTCTTCCATCTTTTTTTATTAGTGGCCGCGAAGGCAATTGATATTTAGCAATCCATTCCTTGTCGGTGTCGTCACCCCATGAGCAGCACATGACAAAGCCGGTGCCTTTTTCCTTATCGACCTTTTCATCGAAGCAGATAGGCACAACCACGTTGAACAGCGGGCTGACGGCCACCTTGCTTTCAAACTTGGCCTTGTCGTCAGGGTGGCACATCAGCGCCACGCAAGCCCCGAGCAATTCAGGGCGGGTGGTCATGACATGCACTTTTTCCAGAGAGTCAAAGCTCGGGCGCGGTGTATCGTAGCCCTTATATTTTTGCCATTCCGAAGCCTCCATTAAACCAAAAGGTATAATAATCTGAATGCCTTGCAGTTCTTTTTCCTCAATTTCTGCCTGCGCTATGGCGGTCTGGTCCACCCAGTCCCAGTAGGTCGGGCGGAAGTCACGGTAGGCCTGATCTTTTTTCAGCAGGTCAACGAAGGAGGCCTGCGACAGCTTGCGGACATCATCACTGATGGTTTGATATTCTTGTCTCCAATCAACACTTAAGGCAGCACTTTTAAACAATCGCCTGAACTCATCCTCGGCATCCTTGACCACCTCGCGGCATAAATTTACAAAGTCGGCACGCGGCATAGCCGATCCCCGAACCCCTTTGGTCTTTTCCACGAGGCGCTCGGTGGGCAGGCCGTTATCGTCAAACCCCATCGGGTAGAATACGTCCTTGCCGGACATGCGCTGGTAACGGGCGATGAAATCCGCCTGTGTATAACTAAAGATGTGCCCCATATGCAATACGCCCGACACCGTTGGCGGCGGGGTGTCGATGACGAAGGTCTGGTCACGCGGCTGGTCGTCCTTAAAATGATGGACGGAGCTGTTCACCCACTGTTCCTGCCAGAATTTCTCACGTGCCTGCTGATCGTATTGTTTTGGGAGCGATTTCATTATATATCAATTACTTAGAGGGTTAATGGTGATCTAACATACTGTTACATCTTGTTTTATGGGGAAGCTGTGCGATTTGCAACTCTTATTGGTCGGGTTCGGGTTCTTCCGCTTCGGGTTCATCGTCCATTTCCACCACCGGAACCGAGTAGCTGCCATTAAACCAGCGCCCGAGATCGAGGTCGGCGCAGCGTTTGCAGCAAAAGGGTTTATACTGTTCGGTGGTTGGTTTTTTACAGATGGGGCAGTTCATCGCGGCTACTACGAGTTAGCCCCGCGCAGCTGCGAGATGCGCAACGGGTAATCCTTCACCGTGTCGCCGCCAAAAATGGCCGAACCGGCTACCAGCACATCCGCCCCCGCCGCAATACACGCCTTTGCGGTTTCCACATTGATGCCCCCGTCGACCTCAAGGTCGATCTGGCGGCCCGATTTATTGATCATCGCCCTGATCTGCTGGATTTTCTTCAGCTGGGCGGGAATAAACTTCTGGCCGCCAAAACCCGGATTGACGGTCATGACCAGAACTAAATCAACGATATCAAGCACATACTCAAGCGCCCACGCCGGAGTGCTTGGCACGAGTGACACACCACATTTCACGCCCTTGGCCTTGATAAGATTCAGGGTGCGGTCGAGATGTTTGGTGGCTTCGGCATGTACGGTAATGATGTCGGCTCCGGCCTTGACGTAGGATTCGATGAACTGGTCCACCGGCTCGATCATCAGGTGAACGTCGAAGGGGATTTTGGTGAAGCGGCGGATCGACTGGATAACCACCGGCCCGAAGGTCAGGTTGGGGACAAAGTGACCGTCCATGACATCGATATGGACATAGTCGGCTCCCGCCTTGGTGATGGCGGATATGTCGTTGCCCAAAAAGGAGAAGTCGGCAGAGAGGATGGAGGGGGCAATCTTAATTTTACTCATAGGGTCATCACTATTTTTTAGTTAAAACAGCAGCATAGAAACCATCCATGCCATCCATTTCCGCGAGATGGCAGGGTAATGTACGCACTTCGCCACGCGCGGTAATGCATTCGGTCAGGCCGCCCAGCACTGCTGGCCCCACGGGCTCAAGCGTTGCTTCCTTGCAGCTGGCCAGAAACGCGGTGATCTGTTGTTCGCCTTCTTCCGGCTGCAACGAGCAGACCGAGTATACCAGTCTGCCGCCGGATTTCAGCATGGCAAAGGCGTGCTGGAGCATCTTGGCCTGTGTGACCACGAGGCGGGCGATTTCCTCAGGCTTGCGGTGCCACGCCACATCGGGATGGCGACGGAGTGTTCCGGTTGCCGAGCAGGGCGCGTCCAGCAAAATGGCATCGGGGGCGATGGCGGGCAGCCATTTGGAGGCATCGGTGGTGACGTAATCGGCCTGAAGCTTCAGGCGGTGGACGTTGGTTTTTAGCATGGCAATGCGTTCTTTGGACATGTCCACGGCGGATACTTTCGCGCCACCGGCGGCCAGCTGGGCGGTTTTACCCCCCGGAGCGGCGCAGAGATCGATAACCCGTTTTTCACGCACGTCGCCGAGCAGGCGGGCGGGAATGGTGGCGGCCATATCCTGCACCCACCAGTAGCCTTCGGAAAAGCCCTTGAGCTGGGTGATATTGCGGGTGTCGCGCAGACGCACCGACCCCATGGGAAGCACTACGCCGCCAAGCTGCTCTGCCCAGAAGGCAGGGTCGGTTTTAACGGTGATATCCAACGGCGGTTCCATCATATGGACTTCGGCCATCCTGCGGGTGGTATCCGCGCCATAGGCCTTTTCCCAGCTTTTCCACAGCCAGTCGGGGGTATTCATGCGGGCGGCATCCTGCGCGTCGGCAATGGCTCTGCCTTCCAGCGATACTTTCTTCAGCACCGCGTTTACGAGGCCGCCAAATTTTTCCATTTTGAGCTGCTTGGTCATTTCAACGGCGCTATGCACCGCAGCGTGTGGCGGGGTTTCCAGCCAGATCAGCTGGGCAACGCCCAGACGCAATGTGTGCATAATGCGCGAGGCGCTGGTGGCGAGGGGGCGCTCTAAAAACTGTGCAAGGATGGCTTCGATCTGCCCAAGGCGGCGCATTGTGGTTTTTGCCAGCATCTGTGCAAACGCCCTGTCGGACGGGCCAAGCGAGGTAAAATGCCTGTCAATCGCCCATGCGGAGTCCAGCGGTTTATGCTTATCAAGGCACTGAACCAGCGCTCCCAAGGCGGACAGCCTTGCGCTTGGCGACAAAATAGGATTTTGTTTTGGAATCATCTTTGGTACACTTACTCTTCTTCGGACAGGTTATGGCATAGTGCAAACAAAGAATGAAGAAACTTCTAATCCGGCAGATTACTTTATTTACAGGAAGCCAATGAAAAACAATAAATTAGATATTGACCCAAAAGGCAAGCCTTCTGATAAAAAAAATAGCGGGGAAACCCCACCGGTGAAGGAAATTGGCGGCCGTAACGACCCCGATCCCACGCGTTACAATGACTGGGAAAAAGACGGACGTTGTGTTGACTTCTAATATAACGCATCACATTGGCATTATTTATGACCACTAAAATTAGAAAACCGCGGGACGATATCGCTTTTTTAATCAATACCTTTGGTATCACAATGGTTATTGTGGCGCTGTTGATTGCTTTCCAGCCCTACCTCGAAAACGATACGCGGCTGGAAGAAGTGAAGCAGGTGGAAAGAAGCATTGTGTCGCTTTATCCAAGCGAGTTGCCAAAAATGCTCACATCCAAAACGAAGAAGCCGGTGATGCTGGTTGGCTATGCTTCGTGGTGTGGGTTTTGCCGCCAGCTGATGCCGGTGATTGCCGCGATGGTCATGAATCATGAACTGGATGGCGTTGCCCCTGTTTTTGTCGCGCTGGAGGATCAGCCGCGTAAATTAAGCAAATATCTGGTGCATAGTAACTACAATACCATTTTTTCTCCTTATATGGTTGACCACGCACTATCCATGCAGATATCAAGTGCCATGGAACCGACCGGCAGCAGTTTCAACGGTACGATACCTTACGTTGGTTTTTTTGATACCGACGGCAAAATCGTCACTGAATCGAACGGAGTTGTGAGCAGGCAGAGATTGCTTTCAATGGCCACTCAGGTCACGCATTAAAAATTACAAATGAAAAAAGGTTAATATGGATATCAAGAAAATTTCAATCGGTAAAAATCCACCATGGGACATCAACGTCATCATCGAAGTGCCTATGGGTTCGGAACCTATTAAATATGAAATGGATAAAGAATCGGGTGCGCTTTTTGTCGACCGCTTTCTCCACACTGCCATGAACTATCCATGTAACTATGGTTTTATTCCCCACACCCTTTCCGGTGATGGTGACCCTGCCGACGTGCTGGTGGTGGGCCGCCGCCCGCTGATGCCCGGTTGCGTGATCGCTGCCCGCCCGATTGGTGTATTGCTGATGGAAGATGAGGGCGGACAGGATGAAAAAATTCTGGCTGTTCCACATTCGCGTTTGCACCCATTCTTTAATGAAGTGCAGTCATACAAAGATCTGCCACCGATCCTGACCCAACAGATTGCCCATTTCTTTGAACACTACAAAGATCTCGAATCGAATAAATGGGTCAAGGTTATCGGCTGGAAAGATGCGGACGAAGCAGCAAAGCTCGTCAGCGACGCCATCGAAAAAGGTAAATACTAAATTTCCTTTTTTGCTGCCGTGTTTTCCGAGTTGTCAGTTAACCGTTAATTATATCGACTATTTTTAGTGATGCACAGATGAGGCTTGCATAGTCTTTTTTCATCTGCCATGACTTTTGTGCTGAATTTTTTTTATAAAAAAGTCGAATAGGGACAGTTTAACTTAACGGCCATTACTACAGGCCTGACTAACTTAAAGGATACCAGACTATGCCTCCAGCTATGATGTTTATTATTGCCTGCGGTGTCGCATCGCTACTCTATGGTTTGTACGCGGGCCGCCTCATTATGAAGATGCCTGCAGGCTCGGAAAAAATGGTCAATATTGCTGCCGCCATTCAAGAAGGTGCGCGTGCGTACCTTAACCGCCAGTACCAAGCGATTGGTATGGTGGGAGTGGTGATCGGTGTTCTGATCAGTATTAAATTGGGTTGGTATGTAGGCGTTGGCTTTGCCATTGGTGCGGTTTTCTCCGGCGTGGCTGGATATATTGGTATGAACATTTCTGTTCGTGCCAACGTGCGTACCGCTGAAGCCGCAAAAACCGGCATGCAGCAGGCACTCGGCATCGCCTTCACCTCCGGTGCGGTGACAGGGATGCTGGTCGTTGGGCTTGGCCTGCTCGGCATTGCACTCTATTTTATGTTGTTGCAATCCATGCATCTTGAAATGCGCCAGATTCTTGAAGCGCTGGTGGCGCTGTCGTTCGGTGCGTCGCTTATCTCCATTTTCGCCCGTCTTGGCGGTGGTATCTTCACCAAAGGCGCTGACGTGGGTGCTGACCTTGTTGGCAAGGTGGAAGCCGGTATCCCCGAAGATGACCCACGCAACCCTGCTGTTATCGCGGATAACGTTGGCGATAACGTTGGTGACTGCGCTGGTATGGCAGCTGACCTTTTCGAAACCTATGTAGTGACCATTGTTGCAACCATGCTGTTGTCGGCGATTTATTTCACCGGTGACGCACAGGCAGCCATGATGCTCTATCCGCTGACCATTGGTGCGGGATGTATTCTGGCTTCTATCGTGGGCACTTTCTTTGTAAAACTCGGTAAAAACCGCAATATCATGCAGGCCTTATATAAAGGCCTGATTGCAACGGCGGCCATGTCGATGGTGGTCATTTTTGGCACTACCGAATACCTGCTCGGTTTTTCATCCACCTATTCGATAGGTGAACTACATTTTACCGGCGCTAACATTTTTGCCTGCTCCATCTCGGGGCTGGTGATTACCGGTTTACTGGTGGTGATTACGGAGTATTACACCTCTACGGCGTTTAGTCCTGTCCGCAGCATTGCCCAGTCATCAACCACCGGTCACGGTACGAACGTGATTCAGGGGCTGGCGGTATCCATGGAAGCAACCGCGTTGCCTGCCATCGTGATCTGCCTTGGTATCCTGTTTGCGTTTAGCCAGTGCGGCCTGTTTGGTATAGCTATCTCGGCAACTACCATGCTGGCGCTCGCCGGTATCATCGTTGCGCTCGATGCCTATGGCCCTGTCACGGACAATGCCGGTGGTATTGCCGAAATGTCGGGACTGCCAAAGGAAGTGCGTGAAGTCACCGATGCGCTCGATGCGGTGGGTAACACCACCAAAGCAGTCACCAAGGGCTATGCCATTGGTTCGGCGGCTCTTGCCTCGCTGGTGCTGTTTGCGGCCTATACGGAAGACCTGAAACACTATTTCCCTGACCTCAACGTGCAGTTCCTGCTTTCGGATCCGTATGTGGTGGTTGGCTTGCTGATGGGCGGCTTGTTGCCTTACCTGTTCGGTGCCATGGGCATGAAGGCCGTTGGCCGCGCTGCGGGTGCAGTGGTGGTTGAAGTGCGCCGTCAGTTCAAGGAAATTCCGGGTATCATGGCGGGTACTGCAAAGCCTGACTACGGCAAAGCCGTGGACATGCTCACCAAAGCGGCTATCCGTGAAATGATCGTTCCGTCCTTGCTGCCTGTGTGCGCTCCGGTGGTATTGTACTTCCTGATCCTCTGTATAAGCACGCAGACGGAAGCGTTTGCTGCTGTTGGCGCAATGCTGCTTGGCATCATTATCACCGGACTCTTTGTTGCCATTTCGATGACAGCAGGTGGTGGCGCGTGGGATAATGCGAAAAAATACATCGAAGAAGGCCATCATGGCGGCAAAGGTTCCGAAGCCCACAAGGCAGCGGTAACCGGTGACACTGTGGGTGACCCTTATAAGGACACCGCTGGTCCCGCGATCAACCCGATGATCAAGATTGCCAATATCGTGGCGATTTTGCTTCTGGCGTTGCTCGCCCACTAGTTTTAAGGCAAACAAAAAGGGTGGCAGGAGCAATCCCGCCACCCTTTTTTATGTCCGCTGTTTAATGATGAAACAGGTAAAACCCGTAGCATAAGGCGTGGCCGACCATAATTAGCGGCAACACAAAACGGAAACGCACGTTGAGGAAACCCGCGGCCACCAGCATGAGCTTCATCAGCGGGAGCCAGCTCAGCAGCACTAGGAGCGCGCCGTATTTATTGAATAGAGCGGCGCATTTATTATACCAGTACTCGTTCACACTAAATGATTTTTTCTTGTGTTGTTTAAGCAGGGCGTTACCAATCCACCAGTTCACACTCATTCCCAGTGTTGAACCTGCAACGGCTAAGGCCGCTGCCAGCGGCATATTGAACCCGCCGAAATAAAACATCGCAAAAAATGTCGGTTCGGAGGAGAAGGGGATGAGACTGGCGACGCGGGCGCTTTCGATAAATACGTTGGTATAGTTGTCCATAGGTTTTACATCCTGAGTAATTACCGCGCCATATTACCCGACTCATGGCCTAACTCAAGTTCCTTCACTTCAGCGTGGGCTAGCGGCACGCTTCAGGCGGTCGTTGATGGCAATACCAAGTCCGGTTTCGGGAATGGGCATGACGGCGATGGATTGAGCGCCGCAGCTATCGAGTTTCCTCAGCATGCGAAACAGATTGGCTGCTGCCTCGGTGAGGTTTGCGTTCACGCTCAAATTCTCCGTATGGAATGCGCCGTGCGGCACATGTGCGCCAAATGCAAGCAATGCCTCATCAGACGTGACACTGGTGGCATTGAGCCGCACATGGCAATTGGGGGCATAATGGCTGGCCAGCATGCCGGGGGCTTGGATGGTGTGTGAATCCGAGTGTGTGACGGTCACACCCACACACTGCGAAAGCATGTCGGCGGTGATGCTGCCTGACCTTAAAATAACAGGGAGATTATGTTCAAAGCCTACCACTGTGGATTCAATGCCCACCTCACACGGCCCGCCGTCGATAATCATGGCCACGCGCTCACCGAGTTCTTCCTTTACATGCACAGCTTCGGTCGGGCTGATGCGCCCCGACCGGTTGGCACTGGGCGCGGCAATCGGTAAGCCGGATTCTTTCAACAATGCCTGCGCCAGCGGATGCGCGGGCATGCGGATGGCAACGGTGTCCATGCCTGCACTGACGAGTAGCGATAGCGGGCAATCATCGCGGCGTTGCAACACCAGTGTTAATGGCCCAGCCCAGAAACGGCGGGCGATTTTTTCGGCGAGCGGTGTGAACACCACATATTTTTTTGCGTCGTCGATGGAATGCACATGCACAATCAGCGGATTGAATTGCGGACGGCCTTTAGCGGCGTAAATAGCAGCAACCGCTGTGTCGGAAAGTGCGTTGCCACCGAGTCCGTAGACCGTTTCGGTCGGAAACGAGACAAGCTTGTTGTCGTGCAAAAATTCGGACGCTTGTTGGATGATGGTGGTCAATGGATTCATTCTTTTGTAGGTTTCTAAAAATGGAACACTAAATGTAGTTGTAAAAGTTTTTTTTTGGTTTATATTTTTTAAGCATAATCATACAACGAGGGGGCATTATGGCAAAAGTAATCACCATTGCACAACAAAAAGGTGGAGCAGGGAAAACAACGGTTGCAGCCCATATCGCTGTGGCGCTGAGCCAAAAAGGAAACCGTGTTGCCATTATTGACATCGATCCGCAAGGCTCCCTTGGTTGCTGGCACAGCATCCGCGAAGAACGTTTTGGCGAAGGCTACACCGGACTTATTTTTAACTCCTTCTCCGGCTGGAGAGTGGCGAGCGAGATTTCCCGCCTGAGGAAACAATGCGATTACATCATTGTCGATAGCCCGCCGCACACCGAAACCGAAGCGCGCACCGCAATTCGCAGCGCTGACCTTGTTGTTATCCCTGTCCAGCCAAGCCCGACCGATTTATG
Source organism: Alphaproteobacteria bacterium (assembly GCA_025360605.1). Taxonomy (GTDB): domain Bacteria; phylum Pseudomonadota; class Alphaproteobacteria; order Rickettsiales; family SXRF01; genus JANYBV01. The sequence continues at coordinate 11,496 of JANYBV010000004.1, forward strand.
GGCGACCAAAGCGACGCTGGAATTAGCCAAGGCAGAAAAAGTTCCTGTCAGGGTGGTGATGAATCGCGTGGCGGCTAATTCGCGCCTCGCACAGACCATTGCGGCAGAGCTGCCGGAACTTACCAAGGCTACCTTGGGCAACCGCGTATTGTTTGCGGCCGCACTCATGGAAGGTCGTTGCGCGACCGAAGTGGATCCTTCAAGCGTTGCCGCTCATGAAGTGAAAGAACTGCTGAAAGAAATCCTCGCCATCTTCAATGATGGCAGCGAAGAAGAGGAAGTCGAGCAGGTGGCTGCGAAATCCTCCGCCAAATCCAAGAAAAAAGTTCTGGCTGACGCTTAGGAATTATCCTTCTTCATCGGGTTGCATGGCCTTGATCGCAAGGGCGTGGAGTCCGTTTTTGAATTCACCGTCCAAAAGCGCATAAATGGCCTGATGGCGTTTTACTTTAGGCATTCCGACGAATTTCTCTGAAATTATGGTTAAATAATAATGGGTTTCGCCATCGGGGCTGGCTCCCGCGTGTCCGGCGTGGCGGGCGGAATCGTCGCGCAGTTCGAGGAGGGTGGGGTTAAATTCATGAGTCAAGAGGGAAATTATGCGTTGTTTGCGATTCATCATATCGATTTTATCCTTCAGGCATTGTATTCTATATAGGATTTACACTAGGTGAGTTACTTGTGAGCGTACAGGATAAAAAACCGGCCAAAAAGAAGCGCGGCGAATATGTGCCCCATATTCCCGAAGAAGAAGCGCGCCCCTGTCAGGTGGAAGGATGTTGCGAGGCGGGAACCTATAAAGCGCCCAAATCCCGCGATGAATTGCATGAATACCGCTGGTTTTGCCTCGAGCATGTGCGCGAGCACAATAAGCAATGGGATTATTTTGCTGGCCTTGGCAGCGATGAAATCGAGGAGTTTGTCCGTGATGCCGTGACGGGACACCGCCCGACATGGGATCGCGAAAGCCACATCCGCGAGCAGTATTTCAAGCTTCATGACGCGCTGTATGAATTTGTCGCGGGTGCGGCAAAACCCGCATCGCCTGCGCCACCGCCACTCAACGCTAAACTCCGCAAATCACTAGCTACCCTAGACATTGAATATCCCTACACGGAACAGGAACTTAAGGTTCAGTACCGCGTTATGGTAAAAAAATACCATCCTGACGTAAACAAGGGCGACAAAAAATCGGAGGAAGCCTTCAAGCAGGTCACTGCTGCGTATAATCACCTATCCGATCACATCAAAAATGCTACATCTTGATATGCAACAATTGCGGCATTGGCTATTTCATGTATGTTTCAGGCGGGATACGAAAGGATACTTTCCTATGTTTATTGTGCCTAGAGTGTTTGTCTGCGCGGTGTTGCTGATGGCGACTGCGACCAATGCTTTAGCACAAAGCTCTATCTCCCTAAAAAAAGATGGATACATGGGAAGCCGTCCACCAGAAGCATTATGGAGCTGTCAGGAAGTGAGCCGGATGTGCGAGAGCCTTTGGAAACAACAGACGAAGAAGGTTGAAAGCTGTATTTCAAGGAACCAGCGTAAAATCGGGCGTGAAAAAACTCCGGGGGAAATTCAGGAGCTGGAAGTGATTAATAACGAGATCGATAACCTTATCGCGAGTCGCAAAGAAAACGAGTGAAAGTATTATGAGCAAAGCCGCATTGAAAGAAACTATGGAACTCGACGCACCTGATAAAACCGCCAATACCGAAAAGCTTTTTGGTTTTAAATCCGATAATGCCATTCCGGCATTTTCAGCCAAATCCGAGCATGTGCCTGATCTCGACCCCGACTATTATTTCGAGCCGGACACCACGCGTGCTATCCTTGCGGGTTTCAGCCATAACCGCCGCGTGCTGGTGCAGGGGTTTCACGGCACCGGAAAATCCACGCATATCGAACAGGTGGCCGCGCGCCTCAACTGGCCGTGTATCCGCGTCAACCTCGACAGCCATATCAGCCGCACGGATTTAATTGGGCGCGATATCATTACGCTCAAAGACGGCAAGCAGGTGACACAGTTTCAAGAAGGCATCCTGCCGTGGTCGCTGACGCGCCCGATGGCGCTGGTGTTTGACGAGTATGACGCGGGGCGTCCCGATGTAATGTTTGTGATCCAGCGCGTGCTGGAAGCGCAGGGCAAGCTGACGCTGCTCGACCAGAACCGCGTGATTTCACCGCACCCGTATTTCCGCCTTTTTGCTACGTCGAATACGATCGGTCTTGGCGATTCCACTGGATTATACCACGGCACGCAGCCGATCAACCAAGGGCAGATGGACCGCTGGAATATCGTTGCCACCCTCAATTACCTCCCGCCGGAAGATGAGCTGAAAGTGGTTCTTTCCAAGGTGAAGGAAATGGCCAAAAGCAAAGACACGCTGCGCAGCATGATCGCGATGGCGGATCTGACGCGACAAGGCTTTATGAACGGCGATTTAACGACAGTGATGTCGCCGCGCACGGTGATTAACTGGGCGGAGAACACCCAGATATTCAACGATGTGCATCTGGCGTTCCGCCTCACGTTCCTCAATAAATGCGATGAGAATGAACGCACGATTATCGCGGAATATTACCAGCGTTGTTTCAACGTTGAGCTATAGCTGAACACCTACCATCCGATGGGCAATAAACACCTCACCGACCCTCAGCAACAATACAACGCCTACAAGGCGGCGTTGGTGTCCACCACGCGTGCATTGGTGGCGGATAAGGCGGTGACGGTGGATTATGCGGGGGCAAGCGCCAAACCCGATATTATGCTTTCGGCATTCGCCGAAACGCCGACGCCGGATGAATTGCCCTATATACGCGGGCAGGCCGACCAGTCGGCATTTTTTATACGCTATCACAGCACTGACGAGCATTATAAATTCAGGCCAGAAACGCAAACGGCCTCGATGGTGTTTGACCTGATGGAGTCGATACGTGTGGAAGCACTCGGCGGGGAAGATAAGGCGGGGGTGCGCTATAATCTCTACAAGCGTTATGAACTCGACTGCATGCAGAAAAACCTGCATCCGGAAACGATGACGCTGATGACCCAGCTGGAGTTACAGGCGCGCCGTTATGTACAGCATTTGCCGGTTCCTGATTTTCTGTCGCGTGCGCTGGAAAATGCGGAAAGCGAAATGCCCGATGCTGTGCCCGTGATGAAGAAAATGCAGGCCGCGCTTGGCAGTCAGGCCGAATTTGCATCGCTTTCGCTTGAGTTGATCGAGGTGTTGGCGCAGACGCTGGGAGAGGCCAAGGGCAAAACGCAGCAAAAAGAATCCGATACACCGGATCCGTCATCCATCAGCGAAGGGGAAGACGAGGGTGGTCAGAGTACGATGTCCGCGCCGGTGTCTTCCTCGGAAGAATCAACCGCCGATCCTTCGTCACTGCCTGTTAAAGCCGGTGGTATGAGCAGTGAAGAGGCGATGATTGATAAGGGGGAAAAGGTGAACGTGGCTCCGCAAACGCCATACCCTTACAATCATAACGATGACAAACCGTCACCCAAAGCGTACCACGCCTACACCAAGGAATTTGACGAGATCGTGATGGCTAACCAGCTTGCAAGCACGCAGGAGTTGGAAATGTTGCGCAAACAGCTTGACCATAAACTCGGACAGTTTCAGAGCATCACCGCCCGCCTTGCCGCGCGGTTGCAGCGCTTTTTGCTGGCGCGTCAGGCTCGCCGCTGGATCTTCGACGAGGAAGACGGCATGATAGACAGCCGCAAGCTCACGCGCGTTATCATCCACCCCGAATACGAGCAGATTTACAAACGCGAGAAGGATACCGAGTTTCGTGACACGGTGGTGACGCTGCTGATCGATAACTCCGGCTCCATGCGTGGCAGGCCCATCACCATTGCCGCATTGTCCGCCGACATCATCAGCCGCACGCTGGAGCGTTGCAGCGTGAAGGTTGAAATCCTTGGCTTCACAACCAAAGAGTGGAAGGGCGGTAATTCCTATAAACGCTGGTTGAAGGAAGGCCGCATCGCACATCCGGGGAGGTTGAACGACCTGCGCCATATCGTCTATAAATCCGCCGACACCAGCTGGCGAAAATCGCGCCGCAATCTGGCGCTGATGCTCAAAGAAGGTGTGCTGAAAGAAAATATCGATGGCGAGGCGATTCTCTGGGCGTGCGACCGCTTGCTGGCAAGGCCGGAACAGCGGCGCATCCTGATGGTTATTTCGGACGGTGCGCCGGTGGACGATTCGACGCTGTCGCTTAATAGCGGCAACTATCTCGACCAGAACCTGCGCGAGGTGATTGCGAAGGTGGAGGCGGATTCACGCATTGAGCTGGTGGCTATCGGCATCGGGCATGATGTGACGCGCTACTACAAACGCGCGGTAACGATCTCGGAAATTGACAAGCTCGGCGAAACCATGACCGAGCAGTTGGTGAAGCTTTTTGAGGAAAGCTAGTTTTTGGATTTGCTTGCCAGCAGAATTAATGACAGGCCGAAGGGCAACCGCATAAAAGGCAGCAAGTGCCGCTCCGAGGAAACCAGCAAAAGCAGCAGGCGGTTGATGATGGGGGATGGTTTTTTAGAGCCGATGGTGTGGTCTTTGGGGATACCCAACCCATCAAGCAAGCGCACGATGATAGCGATGGGGAAAAGCAGGCAATTCCAGTAACTGACGAATTCCACCTGAAGTCCGGCGGCTTCCATCTTGCGGAGTAATTCCGTTTTGCTGTAGCGGCGGAAGTGATGGTGCAGGCGGTCATGGCGAACGAATAACCATTGATAGGCAGGAACAGTGATACACAACTTGCCGCCGTCATTCAAACGCGCCGCAAGCGCCTTAAGGGCGGCAGCGTCATCCTCGACATGCTCCAGCACATCAAACAACCCAATCAGGTCAAAGTTGATGCCAGCAAATGGAATGGCATCCGGAAGTTTGCCTTCTTCAACGGTGGCTATATTACGGGCTTTGGCAGATTCGCGGGCAAGATCATACATCTCGAAAGCATAGACTTTGCCACCTAACACTGAAAGTAATGGCAGGTTACCGCCTGAGCCGCAGCCAGCTTCAAGAATGGCGGCATCTTTTTTTAGTTTGATGGATTTGAGAAGGGATTTTACTATTCTACGACGCGAACGGAACCACCAATGGGTGCTTTCCTGTTCCAGCATTTCTTTGTAAATGAGTGGGTCCACTCTGATTACCTATCAGGACCACTTGAAAGCCGCAAGCTTATGCAGCCTTTTGGGTTTTCGCCATCTTGCGTTTGATCTGACGTTTCAGCTTTGCAGCTTCAGGGGTCATTTTGGTAGCTGAGTGATTCAGCAAATACCCATCAAGGCCGCCGTTATGTTCAATGCTGCGCAGCGTGTGAGCGGTAACGCGCAAGCTAACTTCGGTGCCCAGCACTTCGCTGGTCAACGAAACGTGCTGCAGGTTTGGCATAAAACGCGTACGCGTTTTGTGGTTGGAGTGGGAAACTTTATTTCCAAACTGTGAACCGGTTCCGGTAATTGAGCAGCGCCTTGACATAACTGTAGTCCCTAAAATATTCAAAGGAGGGATTTTTAGGGGCTACGGCAGGTAAAGTCAAGCGTATTTTGTAGGAGATTTAACAATAAAAAACACAGGTTTTATTGCCGCTTAGAGGTTGGCCCGATCCCAGACGTGCGCGTCTTCTGCCAATTCCTTAGTTGCCAGTCTTTCTGTATGTAACCCAGAAGGTTCCGCCAACATATTGTTTTTTGGTTTTACCTTGCTGGCAAAGCTTTTGGGAGCAGGTACTTTTTCCATGAGCGGCGAGGAATGCTCGATCAGGTCTATTTCAGGGGCAATCGAGGCCGGAGTAGTTATTTGCACGCCCGACGGGACAAATTGCTGCCCTTTCTGGGTGTCGTTATCGGTTTCCTTCACGCCCATCTTGGCGAGGCCTTTATAGGCAACTTCATGTAAAAATGAGTAAAGGAAGGTGAGGCCAAGGTCAAAACCGATGGTGCGGTGGAGGAAATCCCAGTTGGACATCATCCGTTTGGGGATATTGGGGTCGCCTTCAATATGCTCCAGCGCGCCTTTTAAGGGGTCTAGCATCTCGGCGCTTGGTTTGATCCCTACCTTCTTGGCTACCCATTTACTCCCCGTGCCGATGGGGTCGTAAACATGTTTGATCAGCACCTTGTTGGTGGGTGAATAAACACTCATCGCAATGAGTGGTGCCAGAGCCAAAAACCGCGAAGCCATGCCAATTCCGAAGCTTTTATGGGGTTCGTTGTCGATGGCTTTATAGGATTCCTCGAATTTTGGATCGTTGGCGACGGCTTCCTTGCCATACCACTTTTCATCCAGCCACTTGATGATACCTTTTTTGTTTGTCTTGTTTTCCATCGCCATCATGACGGGAATAATCGTGGTTCCCCCCGCCATAATGCTGGCGAACATGGTGCCCCATTTGGCACCTTCCTCCAGCGATTGTTCGGACTTCATAACCGGCTTCAGGACGGTTTTGAAGAAATTGGTGACGGGTTTGGTAAAATATTTCTGGCCGCTATGGGTGCGCGATGACCAGTAGGCGAAGCTGATGCCGACGGCGGAATTCACCAGCCAGTCAATGCCGCGGTAGGTGATTTCGTTGTGGATGGTCTTGCCCGCCGAAACAAAGGGTTTTTTGTCAGGCTCGGCTTGTGGGGCTTTTTCCGGCTCTTTCTCTGGGGTTTTCTCTGGTGCTTTTTGCGGGGTGGGGGCAACGGCGGCCTGAGAAGGATTCGAGGATGCAGCAACGGTTTCCGCCGACGGGGTCGTTGTCGCGGTTTCCGGTTCTTTTTTAACATCTAAGCCATTGCTTTTAGTCAAAGATTAGATCCCTAAACTAGCATTGGACACACTATTTCATTGTCTTAAGTGTACCATAAAGCCCTGTGGAATGATTGTTAAGGTTTTGTGAAGGCACAACAAAATTAAGAATTGGGGTAAGGCAAAAAAATACTGAGTTATAATAACAGATTATAAAAAAGGGGCGACCCGAAGGCCGCCCCCACTTAAAACGATATAGTCGTATCGGCGTTGGACTAGAAGTCCATGTCGCCCATACCACCCATGCCGCCCATACCGCCGCCGTTTGAGCCGCCGCTGGACTTTTTGTCGTCCGGCAGGTCAGCAATCAGGGCTTCGGTGGTGATCAGCAGGCTGGCAACCGACGCAGCACCCTGAAGTGCGGAACGCACTACTTTGGTTGGGTCGATGATACCGGCTTTTACAAGGTCACAATACTCAAGTTTCTGAGCGTCAAAACCGTAGTTTTCGTCTTTGCTTTCGAGCAGCTTGCCAGCAACGACTGCGCCATCAAGGCCAGCGTTTTCAATGATCTGGCGCAGAGGAGCCTGAAGCGCGCGACGGATGATGTTGATACCGGCTTTCTGGTCATCATTGTCACACTTGATTTTGTCAAGCGAACGTGATGCATAAAGCAGGGTCGAACCACCACCTGGAACAATGCCTTCTTCAACAGCAGCGCGGGTAGCGTGCAGGGCATCGTCAACGCGGTCCTTGCGTTCTTTTACTTCAACTTCTGACGAACCGCCAACTTTCAATACGGCAACGCCACCGGCCAGTTTAGCCAGACGTTCCTGCATCTTTTCTTTGTCGTAGTCAGAGGTGCTTTCTTCGATCTGGGCGCGCAGCTGATTGCAACGTGCTTCGATGGATTTTTTGTCGCCAGCGCCATCAACGATAGTGGTATCGTCCTTGGTGATAACAACCTTTTTAGCTTTGCCGAGGCTCTTGACGGTTACGTTTTCGAGCTTGATGCCGAGGTCTTCGCTGATTACTTCACCAGCGGTGAGAACAGCCAGATCGTCCAGCATGGCTTTGCGGCGGTCGCCGAAGCCAGGAGCCTTAACAGCAGCCACTTTCAGGCCACCGCGCAGCTTGTTGACAACCAGAGTAGCAAGCGCTTCGCCTTCAACATCTTCTGCGATGATGAGGAGAGGGCGCTGCTGCTGAACCACTGCTTCAAGCAGCGGCAGCATTGGCTGGAGGCCGGAGAGCTTCTTTTCGAAGATCAGGATGTATGGGTTTTCCAACTCAACAACCATCTTTTCAGCGTTGGTCACGAAGTATGGGGAGAGGTAACCACGGTCGAACATCATGCCTTCTACGACATCGAGTTCGAACTCGAGGCCTTTGGCTTCTTCAACGGTGATAACGCCTTCTTTGCCCACTTTTTCCATGGCTTCAGCAATTTTTTTGCCGACTTCATGGTCGCCGTTAGCAGAAATGGTAGCAACCTGCGCCCATTCAGCTTTCGAGCTTACAGTTTTGCTCTTCTTTTTGATTTCCGCTACAACGGTTTCAACTGCGAGGTCGATGCCGCGTTTCAGATCCATTGGGTTTAAACCAGCGGCAACAGCCTTGGAACCTTCGAGGAAGATTGCCTGAGCGAGTACGGTTGCGGTGGTTGTGCCGTCACCAGCGAGGTCAGCCGATTTGCTCGCCACTTCGCGAAGCATCTGTGCGCCCATGTTCTGGAATTTGTTTGGCAGGGTGATTTCCTTGGCAACCGTTACACCGTCTTTGGTGATGCGTGGTGCGCCATAGGATTTTTCGATGACAACGTTGCGGCCACGTGGTCCGAGCGTTGATTTTACGGCCTGAGCAAGCTTGTTGACGCCAACCAGCATCTGTTCGCGAGCGTCGGAACCGTATTTAAGTTCTTTTGCTGACATAGTATATTCTCCTGAGATTAATTAGTTAGGCTGCTTTTTTTTTGCTGCCGGTATCTTCGATGATACCGATGACATCTTTTTCGCTAAGAACGAGGTAATCCTTACCGTCGATCTTGATTTCATTGCCAGCCCACTGTGTAAATAACACAATGTCGCCTGCCTGAACGTCAACCGGAACGCGCTTGCCGTTATCATCTTTAGCACCCGGGCCAACGGCCAGAACTTTACCCTGTTTTGGCTTTTCTTTTGCCGAATCTGGGATGATGATGCCACCGGAAGTTTTTTCTTCCTGCTCAAGGCGCTCGACAACCAGACGGTCACCTAACGGTTTAATCTTCATAGAAATACTCCCTAAGTTAATAAAAAATAGTGTAAAGATTCCCGCGGCAGGTGATGCCGCTGACCAGAATCCTGTGGAGGTGATATAGGCTTCGTGTAGGGTGTTTCAAGTCCTAAATAGCTTTTTCCTGTAAAAAAACCATTTTCACTCTATATAAGTGTCCTTATGCAACCCATGTCGCCCACCAAAAATTGTCCGTTATGCCCGCGTTTGTGCGATTTTCGCGCCCATAACCAACGGCAATACCCCGATTTTTATAACGCTCCGGTACCGTCATTCGGCTCGTTGGACGCCCAGCTACTGGTCGTCGGGCTGGCTCCCGGACTGAAAGGGGCGAACCAGACCGGACGGCCGTTTACGGGGGATTATGCCGGATTAGTCCTCTATTCTGCCCTGCAAAAATTTGGATTTACCCGTGGGGATTATAAAGAACGCGCCGATGACGGGCTGGAGCTGGTGAATTGCCGGATTACCAATGCTGTGCGCTGCGTGCCGCAGGAAAACAAGCCGGAAACGGTCGAGATTAAAAACTGCAATACGTTTTTGGTGAATGAAATTAAAGCGATGCCCAACCTAAGGTTTATACTATCCCTCGGGCTGGTATCCCACAAGGCTGTGCTGAAAGCGCTCAGCAAAAAACCGGCTTTCGCCGGTTTTTCACATGGAGCCATACACCGCTTATCAGAGACGGTGCAACTGGCCGATAGCTACCACTGCTCAAGATACAACATCAACACCGGCAGGCTGACACAAGCCATGTTCGATGAGGTAGTGAAGCAGGTAGCCACGCAATTAGCCTGACTACTTACTGAATGACCTGACTTTCCGCCATTGCCATTGCGGCACGCTCGGTGGTCACCTTGTCAGCATGCTTGGTAGCATGTTGCTGGTGAGCGCTGTGTTCGATGTTGTGGCCAACGGCAACGCCCTGCGCGAAGGAAATCTTTGCCACGTTGACAATGTCTTCTGCCTTTGGTTGGCCTTCCTCGCGGCTTTTTATCACGCCGGTAATGGTGCCTGCGCCTGCGCCGATGGTGGCTAATGCCGCACCGCCAACAGCAGCACCAGTAATCGCGGCAGCGCCAACAACAGCGCCGGTTGTTGCAGCTTCCGTCGCAAGGAAAGCGGCTACGGAGCCTACGCCGAGCATAGGTACACCGGCAACGGCTGCAATGCCTACAGCAGCCAGTGCAATTAGCGATCCGCCGATGACACCCATGATGCCGCCGGAAAGCGCGCCTTTAACAAAGCCACCAATGCCACTGGCAACGGATGAGAAAAAAGAGGGTTTTTTGGGTAGGTCCATTACTTCGTCAGCCATAAAAAGTCTCCTGATAATTAAATTATGTTAAGCTCTTACTCGGTTGTTAGGATTAAGTCTATTTCCCATTGGTGTCATTTGCGGTACCCCTTCAAACGACATTTCTGGTTCTCTTGTCGCACCTGCCGACGCAACGCGAGCGGGGGTAAGTGCAGGATTCTTATTCTGTACGGGCGCATCATCCGCCTTGGCGACCATCTGGAAGCTATGGATACCACCTGCAATGGTGCTGCCTAATGCCACGCTGCCCATCAGCCGTAACACCACTTCCTTTGTAAATCCTTCCACATGCAGTGGATTGAACCCAAAGGCGTTTCCCATCACTGCCGAACCGGTGAATGCCAGTGCCGAGAACAGTAACGCCCTTGGAGCAGCATCAATAACTCCCTTAAAAAATTCCTTCACAGCCAGTTTGGTCTTGCCCCAGAAACCTAGCTTCTGAGGTTGTGCCGATGGTGCTGTGAGTGTTTCATCTCCCATATCACATGGCCTTCACATCAACTTGGGCTACCGTTTCCACACGGCGCTTCAATTCACTGGAGCGGAAACTGCGGTCCTGAATGGTACTGTTTGCAAGGTAAATGCTGTCCGGCTTACCATTGACGGTGGTTTCGTTATTGGCAACTACCACGGTTTTCTGGTCAATATTGGTGGTGGCCGAATTATTCGTAACAGCGGCGGGTTTCACTTCCGCAGGTTGAACGTCAGCTGGTTTCGCTTCCGGCGTTGTAGCGGCTGGCTGTGCGGCTGCCGGAGCCTGTTCCAGCGTTTTAGCCTGTGATTCCACCAGCTCCTGATTGAGCGTTTTCTGCATTTCGAGTTCTTGGGTCAACTCGCGGATTTTGGTCTGGTCTACTGCATCGGGGGCGGTGACCACTTCCTGCTTGGATGTCAGGTATTCATGGTACACACCCGCTGCGCTGCCCGCAGCAAGGGTCGCCCAGCCCAAGGGAGCCTTAATCAGGAATTCTAAGCCTTTTTCAATGCCTGCGGCCATGCCGGATTCCAGATTGCCCATTAGGGCTCCGTTGACGTTGAGGGTGCCAATGGAATCACCTAAACCAAATGCTGCACCGACCAATGCCATAACACCCACCACCACAGCGGCGGTAATCAGCAGGCCCTTGACCATGCCACTGGTGAAGAATGGTTTGCTTTCAGGGACAGGAGTAGCCTCAACAGGCGCAACGGAAGCCTCCGCCGCTGGTTGCTCAACCATAGCGGTATTTGCTTTTTTTTGATTGTTTACAATAGGTTCAACCACTTGTACGCGCCTTTCCAAGGCAAAAAATACTAGATTTCCACCCTAAAATTGTAACAGATACAGCGCAACTGTAATGTTAATGTTTTGTGACAAATGGAGGGGATTCTTATTGAAGAATCAGTGAGGTATAGCCTTCGTATGATCCATGCTCAGGAGGGCTTGTTTGGCCTGCGCCAGCACCTTGTCGCGGTGGTGGGTGTCGGATTGCGGGTAATCGGCATAGCCTTCATACACCACGGTTGTAATAGGGGTTTCAGTTTTTTCAGATTGTTTTTCAATTGATTGGCTTATAGCCACCGTCTTGGATGGTTCATTGCCGTCAGGGATAATGCCTTTGAACAGCAGGTCGGTTTTATCGAATACCTTGCGGAAAATATCACGGTTGATGCCAAAGCTGGCTCCGAATAGCCCCATGGATGTCATGGAGGCAGCGTACATACCTGCCTCGGACATATGCTCGCCGGCAAATCCGAGATTGCTGAACAGATGTTCGGATACGCCGCCAAGAGTCAGCAACGCGCCCACCGCAAGGCCTAGAGCCAATCCGATGCCAGCTATTTTCCAGAAAATGGGTTTGGATTCCTGCGAGGCGGTGTCGCCGTCCATGTGCTTGGTGACGTAGTCTTCAGTGCCTTCCTTAGCGGCAGCGGCAGCGCCTTCAGCTGCCTTTACCTCAGGAACCGGCTGGCCAGTGATGAGGGATTTTAGTTCGCTTATTTCGCTTTTGATTTCGGCAAACTTGCCGTTTTCAAACGATTTCATGCGTTCTTCGGATTTTTCATGGGCGGCAGCCACTGCGCCTGTAACCTTGCCGACATCGCTGAATTCGTGCGCCCCGTAAATCATACCGCCAGCGGCAAACCCGCCTGCAACGGCGGCTGCGGCGCCAATAGTGAGGCCCGTAGGAATTGCCAACGCGGCCACACCGGCAGCAACAATCCCGATGACAGCCCCGACCAGTGCGCCGATGACAACGCCGCCAAGTTTGCCTTTTACGCCACCTTTATAGGATTCCCACCACGATTTATGGTAATAAGGGCCTTCGTCTGTTTGGGTGTGCCCAGCCAGCTTAGCTTTTTGAATTTCAAGGTCTTCTTCTGTATCCATAGGGCAGGGTTCGCCAAAAACCAAATAGCGTTAGTATCTATATCGATAGTAGCTCATTTTGTAAGTAGCAAAAGTGAAAGTTTTATGACAAGTTGCCTCATTATATTATCAGATTTTTGAAAGGGATGCCATGATTGGAAAACTGAATCACGTTGCGATTGCCGTTCCGGATTTGCAAGCCGCTACAGCCGTTTACCGTGACACCCTTGGCGCCGAGGTATCCGAGCCGCAGGACATAACCGAGCATGGCGTGACCGTGGTGTTTGTGAAGCTGCCTAATACCAAAATCGAATTGCTTTATCCGCTGGGTGAAAATTCTCCGATTGCCGGATTTTTGGCCAAAAATGCCTCCGGTGGCATCCATCATGTGTGCTATGAAGTACCCGATATCTATGCCGCCCGCGACCAGCTGGTCAAAAAGGGTGCGCGTGTGCTGGGTGACGGCGAACCGAAAATCGGCGCGCACGGCAATCCTGTGCTGTTCCTGCATCCCAAGGATTTCTGCGGGACTCTGGTGGAACTTGAACAGGTCAAATAAATGACGCTTTCGCTGGGTATTTTCACATTTATCAATGTGTGGTGGGTGACGCTTTTTTTAGTGCTGCCGTTTGGCGTGACCATGTCCACAACGGAAAACGCCCTTGACTATGCCGCCGCGCCCAAAGCCCATAAGTGGAAGAAATTATTTCTTATCAATAGCATTATCAGCCTTGTGGTGACGCTGTGTCTGGCGTTTATGATCCATAACGGGGTGGTGTCGTTGAAAAATCTGGTTGCTGACTAAAACGCCTCTAATGGAGATACGAAGTTATGAACAAGTATGTACTGCTTCTCGTTTTTGCTCTCACTGCCAACGCTGCCGTTGCTGCCGATGACAGCGGGACGGCCATCACCATTTATAGTAAAGCCCAGCCAGGGGCAGTCGATGCTAATGCCTACCGTCCGATCAACGGCCAGACCGGATATCTGGGTGTTGGCGTTCCGGGCTATGCGATTGTGCGCCAGTCCCGCGATATTACCCTGCCGAAAAAAGAATCCATCATCCATTTTGAGGATGTGGCGGCACTGATTGACCCCACCACCGTGCAGTTCAAATCACTGACCGATCCCACAGGCACGAAGGTGGTGGAGCAGGATTACCAGTTCGATCTGGTGAGCCAGCAGAAGCTGATCGACAAATATATCGATAAAAAAATCTCCGTGGAAAAACCCGCCGGAGATAAAATGGAAACAGTGGAAGGCACGCTGTTAAGTTCACAAGGTGGCCTGACACTCAAGACAGCTGATGGTGGCATTAAGGCGATCAACGGCTATTCCGGCATCCATTTTCCGGATCTGCCGGAAGGGCTGATCACGCGCCCGACTTTGGTGTGGGATATTATCACGGAAAAAACCGGCCCGCAAAAAGCGGAAGTGAGCTACGAAACCAAGGGTATCACGTGGTGGGCGGATTATAATCTGGTCTATCACGAGGGCAAAGACGCGAACTCCGGAACCGTGGATTTCAGTTCGTGGGTGTCCATCATCAACCAGACGGGTGCAAGCTATGAAAATGCCAAGCTGAAGCTGGTTGCGGGCAATGTGGAGCGTGCGCAGACTCAGGGTGGCGCCGAACCTGTGATGGCTAAAGCGATGGATATGGCAATGCCCGCTGCGCCACCACCACCTTCCTTTGCCGAAAAATCCTTCTTCGAATATCACATCTACACGCTCAACCGTGGTGTGAACCTGCCGGATAATTCCACCAAACAGCTGGAGCTGATTCCGGCGGTGGCGGATGTACCGGTGGAAAAGATGCTGGTGTATAACGGACAGCAACAGCAATACTGGAACTATGGCGGCGTTTACACCGAAAAAACCTTTGGTGTTGAAAGTGGAAACAACAAGGTGGATGTGTTCTTAAAACTCGAGAACAAAAAAGAAAACGGCATGGGGGTTCCGCTTCCGGCGGGCCGTATCCGCGTCAATCAGCGCGACGAGGATGGCAGTCTTGAATTCATCGGTGAAAACACGATGGACCATACGCCGCGCAACGAGGAAGTGGTGGTGAAACTGGGCAGCGCCTTTGACGTGGTGGGTGAACGCACCCAGACCAACTACGAACTCGATGTCGCCAAACGTACCGCTATTGAAGACATCCAGATCAAAATCCGTAACCAGAAAAAACAGGCCGTCAAAGTCAATGTGCGGGAAAGACTCTACCGCGCAACCGGCTGGCAGATTGTGGAATCATCGGTTCCTTATAAAAAAGACGATGCCCACCAGATCAGCTTTGTAGCGGATGTGAACCCTGAAAAAGAACAAATTATCCGCTACCGCGTTAAATACACTTGGTAACCCCTAACAAAAGTAAGTCATCACTATGCGCCTTTCCCAATTTTTCCTGCCTTTGATTAAAGAAAACCCATCGGAAGCACAGATTGTTTCCCATCGCCTGATGCTGCGCTCCGGCATGATCAAACAACAGGCGGCGGGTATTTATAGCTGGCTTCCACTCGGGCTTGCGGTACTTCGCAATATTGAAAATATTGTAGTTGATGAACTTAATAAGGCCGGTTGCAGTCATTTGTTGATGCCAACATTGCAGCCAACGGAACTATGGAAAGAATCCGGCCGATATGACGCGCTGGGCAAGGAAATGCTACGCTTCAATGACCGCGCTGACCGCGAGCTTCTCTACAGCCCGACCAACGAAGAAATGGTCGTCGATATTTTCCGCAGTTATGTGAAAAGTTACAAACAATTGCCGCTTACGCTTTATCAGATCCAGTGGAAATTCCGTGATGAGGTGCGCCCACGTTTTGGCGTGATGCGCGGCCGCGAATTTTTAATGAAAGATGCATACTCGTTTCACGTGGATGTAACGGACGCGGTGCGCGAATACTGGAAAATGTATGACGTGTATCATGCTATTTTCAAACGTATGGGGCTGCAAACGATTGCGGTCAGCGCAGAAACCGGCGCGATAGGCGGCGATTTAAGCCACGAGTTTCACGTGCTTGCAGAAACGGGTGAAAGCGCGGTGTATTATGATAAAAAATTCGATGACCTGAGAGAAGGCAAAATTGAAATTTCAGGCGATGAACAGAGGAAGCTTTATGCGGCGGCAGATGAAATGCACAAGGCTGATAACTGCCCTGTGCCGGCTGACCAGCTTCGCTCTGCACGCGGCATTGAAGTCGGTCAGGTTTTCTTCCTTGGCGATAAATATACCAAGGCGATGAATGTCACGATTCCTGATGCCGCCGGTACGCCCTTCACGCCGCAAATGGGCTGTTATGGTATTGGTGTTTCGCGCCTTGTCGGTGCGATCATCGAAGCCAGCCACGACGATAACGGCATCATCTGGCCGGAATCGGTAGCGCCGTTCAAGGTGGGTATTATCAATCTGCGCGTGGGCGATGCGAAGTGCGATAGTTTTTGCGCAACGCTGTATGATACGCTGAAATCCAAAGGTATCACTGTGCTGTATGACGACACCGACGAACGCGCGGGTGCAAAATTTGCATCCATGGATTTGATCGGCTTGCCATGGCAGGTGACGGTTGGGCCGAAGGGCGCGGAAAAAGGCGTGGTGGAACTCAAAAACCGTAAATCCGGCGAGAAGGTGGAACTGAGTCTTGAGTCCGCCCTTGCGAAGCTTCTGGGGTAAACCCTAGAACATTCCCATATTGCAGATAGGCAGCGTGCAGCTGTGGTCTGCCGGTTCGTTCGGGCATTCCGGTGTCTGATAGGGATAATCCAGCACCAGACCATACTGGTCGCCGCGCGAGAACGGCATCAGGCTGCCGCCTTTGCTGTTATAGAGTTCGAATATCTGCTGCACATAGGGTGTTTCCACACTTCTGGCGAGGTTGCAGATGGCGGGGCAATGCCCGCCGGAACCACAATGTTCCCACCGTCCGGTGTTGTAACACTGGTTCAGCATTTTTACGACGCTATCCGGATAAATCACTTCCACCGTACAGGGTTCTTTTTCGGCTTTTGCCGTCGTCACATTGGCCGCCGGTTGCGATGTACATGCGTTGATGGCGAGCAATAAACCCAATCCTAAAAAATACTTTCCCATTACATCATATTCCATAACATACCGTCACAGATAGGAAGCGTGCAGCTTGGGGTGGGGGGTGATTCGGGGCAGGTTTTGGTGGCGTAGCCAATGAGAACGCCGAACTCCTGCTTTTTAGAAAACTGGTAAATCCATCCACTTTGTCCTGCGGTGCCGCGATTGTGGAGATAAAGATCGTTGCCTTTTTTGACATACGGCTTCGTCGCCTTCATGGCTTTCTGGCAAACCGCCGGACAGTATGGCGAAGGCGTGTCGCCGTAGCCCATACATTGCTCATACTGGTCGGTTTTGTAGCACTCCATGAGCAGGCTCACCACTTGCGGCGGATAGATAATCGTGTTGGTGCATTTGCCCGCAATAACCTTGATAGCATCGGCCTGTGCGGGTAATGAAACCATGAGGGCTAACATCAGGAATAGTCGGGTGAGGATACGTGGCATTGCGTTTTCCCATCTGAGATTAATACGCAACGCAGGATGCCAGAAAGTGTGTGTAACGGCAAGTGTATGAAATCAGGCTATACCAATGCCCATGCCCTGCGTGGGAGCGGGGCCTGGAATACCCGTGTTGAACTGGGTTACAGCACCAAGCGAACCGATATCTGCTGTGAAAGGGCCCGATACCCCAACGGCAACTAAACTTGCGATGATTGAGCCAAGCTCATCCTTCACCTTATCCGGATTAGTAATACCATCGATTGCTTTGATGCCCATTGAAAGAGCAGATAAACCTAACATAGGATTCTCTTATATTTTTATATCATTATTGATTATACCATCGTATACCAGAAGAATCAATTTTATTAGGGAATAACAAATTAACATATTGTAAAATATAAAATAATTATGCTTTCACATTTTGAACGAATGGTCGCCTTCCGCTACCTGCGCGCACGCCGCGAGGAAGGGCTTATTTCGGTCATTGCCATGTTTTCCCTCATTGGTATTGCTCTTGGCGTGGCGACGCTCATTGTCGTGCTGGCGGTGATGAACGGTGTACGCGGCGAGTTGATTAAAAGCATTATCGGGCTGGAAGGCCATGTCAGTATTTATGCCAATGCACGCGGCATCAATGACTATGATAATTTAAGCAAACATATTGCGACGCTAGACGGTGTGAAAAGTGCTGTGCCGAAAGTCGAGGGGCAGATTATGGCCACCTATAAAGGCCAGTCGACGGGTGCGATGGTGTCCGGTTACCGTTTTGATGATTTGCAGCACAAGGAATTGCTGATTAAACGTATCGTCGAAGGTGACCTTGCCTCTTTTGAGCGCGGCGAAGGCGTGATTATTGGCCGCAGGATGGCGGAAAAAATGGGAATTCACCTCGGTGATAACCTGACGCTGATTTCGCCGGAAGGCAGGGCCACAGTTGCGGGCATGGTGCCGCGTGTGAAGGCTTATAAAGTGGTGGGCATATTTGCTATCGGCATGTTTGCCTATGATAACGGGCTTATCCTGCTGCCATTTCAGGAGGCGCAGGTGTATTTTAAACTGAAAGATAATGGCGCGGACGGTGCAAGCTCTATTGAAGTTATGGCAAACGATGCCGAACACGCGCAGGCCATTGCGCTGAAGATTATGCAAGAGCTGGGGGCGGGTTACCGCGTGTACGATTGGAAAAGTTCCAATAGCGGAATTTTTCAGGCGGTGATTGTGCAGCGGAACGTTATGTTCCTTATTCTTATGCTTATTATTCTGGTGGCGTCGTTCAATATCATTTCCAGCCTGATTATGCTGGTGCGCGAAAAAGGTCGCGATGTCGCCATTTTACGGACGATGGGCGCAAGCCGTGGGTCAGTGATGCGGATATTTATCGTGTGTGGTTCATGCGTCGGTGTGATCGGAACGGTGGTGGGCGTGGTGTTAGGGCTGTTGATTGCGTTTAATACCGAAAATATCCAGCTCTGGCTGGAGTCGATGATGGGTCACCGCCTGTTTGCCGATGAATTGTATTTTCTCTCGCATCTGCCATCCAAAGTGGATTTTCATGAAGTGGCGATTGTGGTGACCTTGGCGCTGGCGCTGGCATTCCTCGCTACGATCTATCCGGCGCGCAGGGCGGCTAAACTCGATCCGGCGGAGTGTTTGCGATATGAGTAGTGTGGCGCTTTCCTTAAAACACATTGACCGTGATTATGAGCAGGGTGGACGTGTTCTTTCGGTGCTGAAACACCTGAATCTGGAGGTGCGCTCCGGCGAGGTCGTGGCGTTAGTAGGACCCAGTGGATCAGGAAAAAGTACATTGTTGCAGATTGCCGGTTTGCTGGATACGCCTAACTCCGGCGAGGTGACCGTTCAGAAGGAATTGATGACGGGAGCAAATGAAGCCAAGCGTACGATGGCGCGTGGAAAATATATCGGGTTCGTTTATCAGTTCCACCACCTGCTGCCGGAATTCTCGGCGATTGAAAACGTGATGATGCCGCAACTGATTACCGGAGTGGCTTCCGGTGCGGCGCGGACGAAAGCCGCAGGCCTGCTGACTGAAATGGGGCTGCGCGAACGCCTGAACCATCGTCCGGCAGCACTTTCTGGCGGTGAACAGCAACGTGTGGCGATTGCACGCGCACTGGCGAATGATCCGGCGGTGCTGCTGGCGGATGAGCCGACCGGAAATCTCGATGCGATGACCGCCGATTCGGTATTCGAACTGCTGAAGCACATGGCAAAAGAGAAAAAAATTGCCATGCTGGTGGCCACGCACAACCTTGATCTCGCACACCGCATGGACAGAATTACGCAACTTGAAAACGGTGCGCTCAAGTAGTGCCTTGATCGCTTATCACTGACCTATTATGATAGCGTCATGAAACCTGTTCCCTTTATACATTTGCGCGTCCATAGCGCCTATTCGCTTCTTGAAGGTGCTATCCACGTCAAGGAGTTGGTGAAGTGGGCGAAGACGCATTCAACTCCCGCCGTGGCGATCACCGACCATGGAAATTTATTCGGTTCGCTGGAATTCTCGTTAGCGGCGATGGGTGAGGGTGTTCAGCCGATCATTGGTTCGATTATGTACCTCAAACCGCATCAGGCCGAGCAATCACGCAACGCCAGTGCGGCAAAGCCAGACCAGCTGCTGTTGCTGGCGCAGACGGAACAGGGGTGGCTCAATCTTTTGCATCTGGTGAGTAAATCGTATCTTGCTCCCACGGGCGGCCACGCACCGATTCTGACGCTGGAGGATTTTGCAAATTATAGCGATGGGCTGATCGCCCTGACATCAGGCATTTATGGCTCGGTCGGAAAAGCATTGCTGAGTGGGCAGGATACGCTGGCCGAAGAACAATTGCTGGCGTTGAAAACATTGTTTGGCAACCGCTTGTATGTCGAGCTGTCGCGGCACGGGCTGGAACAGGAAAAAGCCATTGAAGCAAGAATGATCGATCTTGCCTATAAGCACCATTTGCCGTTGGTGGCTACCAACGATGTGTATTTCCTCAAGGCGGACATGTATGAGGCGCATGATGCGTTTTTGTGTATCGCCGACGGTTCCTATGTCAGCGACCTGAACCGCAGGAGACTCACGCCCGAACACCGCCTTAAATCGCCTCAGGAAATGCAGGCGTTGTTTGCCGATATTCCCGAAGCCATTGCCAATACGGTGGCGATTGCCAAGCGCTGCGCTTTTGTCGCTACGCAAAAAGATCCGATCTTGCCGCATTTCACCAAAGGCGAGCTGAGCGAAGAAGATGCATTGCGTCAGGAATCGACCGAAGGCCTGAAGGCACGCCTCGAACGCTATGTTTACACCGATGCGATGAGCGCGGAGGAAAAAGCAGCCAAAACGAAGGAATATTTCGACCGGCTGGAATTTGAATTGCAGACCATCAATAAAATGAAATTCCCAGGTTACTTTCTGATCGTATCGGATTTTATCCGCTGGTCGAAAGCGCAAGGCATTCCCGTGGGGCCGGGCCGTGGATCGGGCGCTGGTTCGGTGGTGGCGTGGTCGTTGCAGATTACCGACCTTGACCCACTGCGTTACGGCTTGCTGTTTGAACGCTTCTTGAACCCGCACCGCGTGTCGATGCCTGACTTTGACGTGGATTTTTGTCAGGAACGCCGCGAAGAAGTCATCCGTTATGTGCAGCAACGCTACGGCGCGGATCGCGTGGCGCAGATCATTACGTTCGGAAAATTGCAGGCGAGGGCGGTGCTGCGTGACGTAGGGCGTGTATTGCAAATGCCGTACGGTCAGGTGGACAAAATCTGCAAGCTGGTGCCGAACAATCCCGCTGCTCCGGTAACGCTGGCGGAAGCCATCGATCTTGAACCTATGCTCAAGGCCGCGATTGATGAAGATGAAACGGTCAAAAAACTGGCCGATATCAGCCTGAAACTGGAAGGACTAAACCGCCACGCATCCACCCATGCGGCGGGTGTGGTGATTGGTGACAGGCCATTACAGGAACTGGTGCCGCTTTACCGCGATCCGAAATCGGATATGCCGGTGGTGCAATATTCAATGAAATACGCCGAGAGTGCCGGACTGGTGAAGTTCGACTTTCTAGGGCTTAAAACGCTCACCGTTTTAGTGCGTGCGATTGTTTTGCTGAAACCCAAAAATGTGACGATCGACCTGCTGGCGCTGCCCGAAGGCGACAAAACAACGTATGCGATGCTGTCGAAAGGCGATACGGTCGGGGTGTTCCAGCTTGAAAGCGCGGGCATGCGCGATACGCTTAAAAAACTCAAGCCTGACTGTCTTGAAGATATTATCGCGCTCGTGTCGCTGTACCGTCCGGGCCCGATGGATAATATCCCGACCTATATTGCCCGCAAGCATGGTGATGAAAAACCGGAATACCTTCATCCTATGCTAGAACAGGTATTGAAGGAAACTTTCGGCGTTATCATTTATCAGGAACAGGTAATGCAGATTGCCCAGCTTATGGCGGGTTACAGCCTTGGTGAAGCAGATTTGCTGCGCCGCGCGATGGGTAAAAAGATTAAAGCGGAAATGGAAGCGCAGCGCGATATTTTTGTGCAGAAATCCATGGAGCGCGGCGTTGAAAAGAAACAGGCGGCGAGTATTTTCGACCTGATTGCCAAATTCGCCGAGTACGGTTTCAATAAATCCCACGCGGCGGCGTATGCCCTGATTGCGTACCAGACCGCCTATTTAAAAGCGAATTACCCTGTGGAATTCATCGCCGCGTCGATGACGTACGATATGCATAATACCGACAAGCTAGGTATTTTCCGCGAGGAAGCCAACCATTGCGGTATTGCCATGCTACCACCGGATGTTAACACCTCCGAAGTGCTATTTTCCGTTGAAAAAAACGCTATCCGCTATGCACTCGCCGCTATCCGCAACGTGGGCGCACAGGCGATGGAAGAGGTGGTGGCGGAACGAAAAAATGGCCGTTATGCCGATATTTTCGATTTTGCCTCGCGCGTACCCACTGAATCGCTTAACCGCAGGGCACTTGAACATCTGATTAAGGCGGGGGCTTTTGATTCCATGCATCCCAACCGCAACCAGCTTTTCAGCCATATTGACCTGATTATGGCACATGGTTCATCCGCGCAGCGCGACCGCGAAAGCCAACAGGTGAGCCTTTTTGGCGGCGGATCAGAGATTATTCCAAAGCCGTCACTCGCAGAAGTCAGCGACTGGACCACGCTGGAACGGCTGGAATGTGAGTTTTCAGCCATCGGTTTTTATCTTTCCGCACATCCCCTGGAGGGGTATAAGACCTCGCTGGATGCGTTGCGCGTTACGTCCTCGGCGTTGTTCGCCGATAAACTCGACGGGCAGTTCCGCACCATCCGCGTGGCGGGCATTGTCACAGGCCGTAAATTCAAGGCTTCCGACAAAGGACGCTTTGCCTTTATCCAGCTTTCCGACATGGGCGGCATCTTTGAGGTGTCCATCTTCAACGAAGGACTGCTCAGCCAGCACCGCGATATCCTTGAAAACGGCAAAATCCTGATGATGTCCGTGGATGCCAAGCAGGAAGATGCGGGCGCACGCATGATTGCCCAGACGATCTCCCTGTTTGATGATGCGCTGGTTAAGCACCAACAGTCCAAAGGGGCAGGGGCTTTCCGCATTACGGTCAACCAGCGCGAGGCGCTCCCCTCGATACGCGAGCTTTTGGGGCCAGCACACGTCAAGGGTGCCAAAATTACGCTGGCCGCGTTACTCGGCAATGAACGCGCCGAGATTCAACTGCCTGATAAATATACGCTATCACCAACCGTCCTTGACCGCATCCGTGTGGTTAAAGGGGTGGTTTCAGCCGAGGAAATAGTCGCCTAAGGGGTCGTTTTTTAACGTTTCCTTTCCCTTTTACTGTTAGAAATAGAGTACCTTAAAACCTAACAGGCATCATTTCTAATGATCGGCATCATCGGCATTCTCAGTACGTTCGTGATTATCTTTGGCATGTACGCAATGTCAGGCGGTAAGATCGAAATTATTCTTGAAGCCGCCCCGCATGAATTTCCCATGCTTATGGGGGGTGCTATCGGCGCGTATCTTGTCGCTAACAGCACCGTCGTTCTCAAAGCAACGATGCGCGAGATTATGAAAACCTTTAAAGGTCCACAGTGGAAAAAGCAGGATTACCGCGATCTGCTGTGCTTGATGTTTACGTTGTGCAAGCTCATGAAATCCAAGGGTATGATTTCGGTCGAACAACACATCGAAAATCCCCATGAAAGCACCATTCTCAGCCAGTATCCGCACATTATTCATGACCATTTCGCCACCGACCTGATCTGCGATACGCTGCGCACACTGACGATGGGAATGGAAAATCCTATGCAGATCGAGGAAATCATCGATAAACAGCTGGAAAAGCATCACCACGAATCAACGGGCGTGGGACATGGCCTGCAAAGCATGTCGGACGGCTTGCCTGCCATTGGTATCGTGGTGGCGGTGTTGGGCGTGGTGAAAACTATGGCCAGTATTAACGAACCGCCTGCGGTGTTGGGGGCGATGATCGGTGGTGCGCTCGTGGGAACGTTCCTCGGTGTATTCATGTCTTATTGCGTTGTAGGGCCTATTGCCTCGCGCAATCTTGCTATCCACGCCGAAGAACAGCAATTCTACTTCATTATCCGCGATATTCTTGTCGCGCATCTGAAGGGCATGGCTCCGCAGGTGTCTATCGAAATGGGGCGTGGCCAGATTCCAACGCACTTCCAGCCTACCTTCCTTGAAATGGAAGAAGCCACCAGCAGCATCAAAATCGAAGGCTAGAGCATTTCCTGTTTATTCCATCACTTTGGCAGTCTTCGTCTCATGTAGTTTTTCTACACTTCGCCTCACCTTCCTAGTGCAGGACTAAAGCGAAAACGCTCTATTATCCTAGTATGGGAGTTTAAATCAAACGGCCGGAACGGATTCCGGCCGTTTGATTTTAGAAGTTATTGCTGCTGAAGATGGTGCGATTGTAAGGCTTTATCGCTATTGCGTCAGATGATGTATACGCATCCGCAACGCTTGAGTCTGTTGGAGGGGTTAAAGGCGAACAGGCTTGTAGTGAGGCAAACACGACACAAATGAGTGTGAGCTTACCAATCCTTCGTACCGAACGTATGTGCATAATGCTACTCCGCTATAGTTTGTACGCCATCGAAAGGTTTTTCTGGACATATACCCACAGGGGGTATATGTTAATTTTCCGTTAAAATCTTTCGACAAGAGTAGTATTAACCATTAGCGTTCTATTTTGCTACTGCAAATTGCCGCTTGTACCTATGCGTTAATGACATGGACTTCATGCTGGACTTTTACAATTGAATCATGTACAAAGGTTAAATGCGTTGATAGATACATACCCGTATGGGGTATATTAGTCCTTTAAATCTATACCGCAATCATCTGAAATAAAAAGAAAATTCAAAGCATATCCCCGTCTGCGCATCTGCGGACTGTGGTATAACATTCACATATGTATAGAAGAAACTACACTTATACCAACCAACGTGGATAAAGTGTGGATAAGACAAAATAAGCAGCTTATTTAGAGCTGCTTATAAGTAATTATAGTGATAACGGGTAAGGGTTTTCTACCGCAGCAGGTGCTAGTAGTCTTCCAGACTTGGGAGTGGGGTGTTCGACATGATCTGTGAAGGTGGCACGTAAGAGTAGTCCACCATGCTTGGAGATGTCTGTGTGTTTGTGCAGGCGGACATGCTGATGAGCAGGAGCAGCGAAGCAGTAACTTTGAGAAATTTTGTAGTGTTGGTAGTCATATTGATTATTTGCACCTCGTTTATGGCATGAGTGTAGCCATAACTTATTTGCATTGAACTGCTATAAAAGCACCCATGCCATGCAAGCAACGCATATCTAATATTAGGACTCTTTTAATTGTTGAGAGTGTAGCGCTGGTGCGGCTTAAAAGTCGATGGCCTGTACGTCAAGCCCTAGTGCCATTAAAATTCCCTTTGCTTTATCAATGGTTTCCAGACGTTCCTGTTCGGGAATGGAATCGGCCGTAATGCCGCCTCCCACCTGAAATTCAAACTGATTTTTCTGTATAATCAGGGTGCGGATAACCACCGACAATTCGCAGCCCTTAGTAGCCGTCAGCCAGCCGATAGCGCCGCTGTAAATCCCGCGTTCGAGCTGTTCCAGCTCGGAGCAGACATTCATGGCTTTGATTTTAGGGGCGCCGGTCATGGATCCCGGAGGGAAGCAACCGGCAATGGCATCCAGATTCGAATAATTTGGTCTGATACGCCCAGTAATCGTACTGGACATGTGGTGGACATTGGCGTGCGTAGTGATTTCAAACAAGGCTTCTGTTTTAACGCTACCCGCTATGCAGGACCGCGATAAATCATTGCGCATTAAATCTACGATCATGAGGTTTTCAGCGCGGTCTTTGGCGCTATTTTCCAGCTTTTTAAGCGATTCAAAGTCCGATTTAGGGTCGCTGAAGCGTGGGGATGTGCCCTTGATCGGGCGGGTACGGATGCCCGAATGCTCATCTATCGCTAAAAACAGCTCGGGGCTTGAAGACAGTATATCCGTGCCGTTGAGCCGTATAAACGCGCTGTAGCTGGCGGGGCTTACCTCGCATAGCCTTCGGAACAGGTCAAAGGAATCTACAGTACGGGTGAATTGTCCGGTGAATTTTCGGGTGAGGTTGGCTTGGTATAGATCCCCGCGGTGAATTTGCTCAATGATGTCCGCCACTTTGCCGAGATAGCTGCTTTTACTCATATTGGAAGCCAATGAGCTATCTTCTACCTGATATTTTTTAGCGGGAGCCGGATAGTCCTTAAATACCCATGGCGGGTATATTCCTGCCATCATTTCCAGTGTATGGTTATCATGGTCAAACCGGATGACGTTGTGAAAGCGCGTCATGGACAGGTTGGGAAGATGGTACCAGTTGGGTATGTCGCTGCTAAGTTGTTCAAGGCTGTCTTTCAGGCCATAACCAAGGTAGCCAAACCACATGGCACCTTTTGAACCGGCTATTTTTTCTTTAAGAGTCGAGAAATATTCTCCTTCAATCGTCTCTGCCGGATTATACGCAAGGTAGCTATAGCGGCCGGAGTAACCGGTGCGCCGTCCGGAATAGAGAAAGACGAGATGGGAAAGATTAACCGACTCATTTGCCATGACATTCATGGTAAATTGCAGTGGGTCAATCCACGGTAATGATTGCATACACTCTTGATTTCGCTTATAAGGCAACGATGCGACGCATGATAAAAAGTCTGCTTAGAATAAAGAATTACCTGTTCGGGGCAAGAAAAAGTCGCCCTGAGGACATTCCCAAATTACTGGATGCCGAAACTCTTGAAAAAGTGATGATGGAGGCACGTTTTCTTCATTTTCAGCACGCGGTTGATGTTAAATCGCTCGCGCCGGATGAAGTGCCGGATTTGCCCAAACCCGCTACGGACGTGGTGTTGCCTTATTAGTTCTAATGCGCTGAAGCCTTAAGAGTTGGGCGAACGTATTCATTGTAGATTTTTATAATATCGGCCATCGATTTATTGTTCACGGTTACATTCAACCCAGAGCCGTTAATGATATATGCCAGTGTCGTCTTGTCATTGGGATCCTGTTGCGCAGAAAGCAGGGTCATGAACTGTTTAACTGCATTAAGCTGATCGGGAGTAATGGAGTAGCTAGCTGTCGCTGATCCATATTTTTCCGGATTAACGTAACTCAGGAATTT
Organism: Alphaproteobacteria bacterium; assembly: GCA_025360605.1. Classification (GTDB taxonomy): domain Bacteria; phylum Pseudomonadota; class Alphaproteobacteria; order Rickettsiales; family SXRF01; genus JANYBV01. The sequence continues at coordinate 38,463 of JANYBV010000004.1, forward strand.
CTGAATTCGATTGTTGTATGATGCCATGTCGTCAATCATCAGCAGGCAATTGGCGCAGCTTAATTGCAGCGTGCCTGATGGAAGGTTGGTGGCAACCATTTTCAGATTGCCTTTTCCGGTAATACCATAGGGTGCTGCTGACATTTCCAATGCATCCAACACGTAATCGCCGGAAGTCATGTCCGCGCTTCCTTTAAAATTTCCGTCAACTGCCAGCACAATTTTGCCAAGCGAACTAAAGTTTGGGAGTATGGAATACGCAATGTCATACGCCTGCTCTGGAGTGTGTTTCTTGAAAAAATCCTGTGTTTGCGGATAATTCGGGTCCTTAATCATTGAAAACTGGGAGATCATTTCGCGAGCGCTTGCCTTGATTAACTCATCCTGTTTTTCGCTGAAAGTGGTTTCTGATTTAAGCGAAATAGTACTTGATCTGCCTTCGCCGGCAGGGGCGTTATATAAATGGAAACTCATTTTATAATCGTAAATCTGGTTGCTGAAATTCAGCTTATTTAATGCGAAATCAACGGTTGGATTCTTATTGGCGGTGTCAAAATTGGGTGGGCCATAGTAGGTGAAATCGATATCCATATTTTGCTTGCCATAACTTGCCAGATTGCTGGTGAATGGACTGGCGGGGGACAAGGCATTCATCATAGCGGTAATTCTGGCTTGGCCGGCAGTGGTTATTTCCACATCCGTTGCTTTGACATAGAAACGTATCTGGCTGTTGTCTTTCTGTGGATTATTGGTGATGTAAATCCGTGTAAGGCCGATAGAACTTAAAACCTCCTGAGTTGTGGTATCCAGCGCCTTTTGTCCGGCATTATTGCAATCGAGCATACGGAAATCAGCCGCTAAGGCCTTGGCCTCACGGTTGAGCGTGCTGAAATTCCATAGAGTATCAAACATGCCCGAGCTGCGGCGCAACTGAATCATACAGTTCAGGTCGCTGAGCTGCTGATGATCGGTGGTGGTGGTTTTTCCGTCAATCGTAGCGGTATCCGTCCAGTTGCCGCTGATGGTGAGAGAATACTGGTCAGAAAGTGCGTTGATGCCAAAGGTGATTCGGCCGTTGAGGAGCGCATCTTCCGTCCATTCCTGCATCGGGGCGGGGGCTGGCTGCGATGGGTCTTTAAACGCCTTCGCTAATTCATCGATCCGTCCTTTAAAATGCGGTCTGACAATTGAAACATAGACATTGGAGGGAAAGCCGCTGCTTTCAATCGCCTCATAGGTAATGAAGGGCTGTTTTTCGTTGATTTTTGCAATCGTCGCTTCGATATAGCGCTTGGTGGAGGCGGCCTGTGCGTACCACGATATTCCGTATCCGCCAGCGCAAATAACAATAAAAACAAACAAGGAAATAGCAAAGACATTACGCATACATACACCTCAGGACAAAAAATACAGCATACAAGATGTAAATGCGAACCGTGATTTACTCAAGCAGTTAGTTTGTAAATACGTCTGTCCTAACGCCAGTGGGCGGCGTGCGATTCACTATATTGAATGCGGTCCTGATCGAGAAGAGCGGTAAGTTCTTTTGCGAAGGACTCACTGTCCCATTCCTTGTTTTGCGGCTTAATTTTTCCAACAGGAACGGCGCGCCAGACCACATTGGTGGCGCACACCGCATCGGCATTTAAGAGTTGCCCCATGGTTGCCTCGGTTTCCCTGACGGAGGGAAGCAATCGCAGCAATGCTGCGCGTGTGGAACCTTCCAAGACACCGCAGGACAGGGCGGGAGTGAAAATGGTGCCGTCTTTGCGCCAGAAAATATTGCCCGAACTCGTTTCACATAAATGTCCCGCCTCGTTGAGCATCAGGCTATCGAAGCAATCATTTTCGGCGGCTTCCATGCGCGCGAGCGTGGAATTCAGCCCCTGACACAGCTTGAATTGCACGGGAAGGGAGCGGGGTGACATTTTGGTGGTGGTACTTTTCCATAATGCCAGAAAATCCCTGCCATGCTCCGGTTTATGCGGTGTTTCAATGACCAGCGTGGGCGTTGCCTGAGACGGCAGGTAGCCTTTGCTGCCGCTGCCACGCGTGACCTGAATACGCAGCAGGCCGTCCATGACCGCGTTGTGGTGGAGCAGGTCGCGGCAATAGGAGTATAGTTTAGAGGTATCATATTGAATTTTTATGGCATTAAGGCCATTTTCCAGCCGTTTCAAGTGCCATTCGAACTGATAAGGTACACCATTGGTCACGGCGATGGTTTCAAACAAACCGTCGCCAAAACGAAATCCCCGATCCTGAACGGGGATGGTGGCTTGGCTGGTGTCGACCTGATGGCCGTTTATAATGCAGTATGTCATATCGCTTGTATTGGCGGGTTACGGAGGTGTAAAATACCGACCTTTCGTCATCAGATACAATCATTATTTTAGGCCAATGGTTATTTTAGCACTAGGCAGCAATATCGGCGACCGCTTGGGATATCTGACGGCGGCGGTACGCCTGATTTCCGGTATTGTACAGGACATGACGCTGTCGCGGGTGCTGGAATCCAAGGCGGTGC
>JANYBV010000010.1 GCA_025360605.1 Alphaproteobacteria bacterium
AGCCGCACCAGTACAAATCCCACATTGGCGGTGGTAATGCAGAGCTGCGGCAGCCTGTCCTGCACCTGCGTGTGCAGCCGGTCGAGAAACAGCTCCGGCGAATCCAGATGCTCAATGACATCCATCAGCAGCACCGTGTCCGCCCCTGCCTCGTCCCGGCTGAGGGCAAAGCCCGCATCATTAAAATCCGCCTGCCGGTAATGTGCCTCCGTCGGCTGCAGCGGTTCGGTGGTAGCGCCGATAGCATACACAATACAGCCCTTATGCTTAAGGCTTGTCAGTATCGCCATTTCCGTACCGCATCCGAGGTCCAGCACGCGGCTTCCTGCGCCCACCCGCCGCACCGCCCAGGAATGGCTGCTGTCAAACCCCGTCTTATCGGGATACCGCACCCCCGGGCCCTTCGGCAGGAAATCGAATTTCGGATCATAAAAAATGCCAAACGGCTGCAGCTTCGCCACCACCGTGTTGCGGATCACCTGGCAGGCATATTTCATTCCGTTCACATGCGAAACCGTATCCCCGTAATAGGTCGGAATGGCAATTTCCCTGATCCGCTTTCCCGTGCACAGGAACTGGATCAGGATATCCGTGTCGAAATCGAAATCACTGGAGTTCTGGGCAAAGGGCACGCTGGCCAGTGCCTTCAGCGAATAAGCGCGGAAACCCGTATGGAACTCCGAAAGCCGCGATCCCAGCAGCCAGTTCTGCACTTTGGTCAGGATGATGTTACCCACGAATTTATAAAGCGGCATCCCTCCTTTGCGCGCTGACTTGCGCTCGATCATGCGTGAGCCCAGCATACAGTCGGCTTCGCCCGCCAGCAGCGGCCCCACCATAGCCTCGATCATCTCCGGCGGGTATTGCCCGTCGCCGTGCAGCATCACCGCCACGTCATACCCGTTCTCAATCGCGTAGGCGTAGCCGATCTTCTGGTTGCCCCCATATCCTTGGTTTACGGGGTTTTTCAATAGCCGCACCTTAAGCGTGTGGCTCTGCAGATACGCCTTCGCCTGCGCCATGGTGTCATCGCGTGACGCATCGTCGAGCATCAGCAGGTCGCAGGTGAAATCCGGGTGTGAGAACAAAGCCCGGGGTATTCTCTCCAGCAGCGCGGCAATATGCCGCCCGGCGTCATAGGTAAGGATAATAACCAGGATTTTTTTCAAGCGTTCCCCAACATCTGTCACGAAACAACTACCATACCATGAAATGCCACTGATACCAAAAAATGGCGCACCCGAGACGATTCGAACGTCCGGCCTTTGCCTTCGGAGGGCGAATTTTCAGATGCATCACTATAAATCATAGTGCATCATCCTGCACAAATAAAGCTATAATAATATATTGAAATACAATGATAATGCTTGGCACGTAGCAAGTGCATGATTGTTCCTGCTTGTGCATAATCTGTCTTTCTGGCACATTCAGCGTGGACTTATGGAGGACTTACGGCCATGCAAACCAAAATCACCAATAAAACACCAGAAACTAATCACGCCAAAGAAAAGCCGTATGAAATCTGCGATACGGACATCAAGGGCTTCCTGCTGCGTGTGCAGCCGTCAGGCATCAAAACCTATTACTATGCGTTCCGCGCACATGACGGAAAGAAGCAAAGGATATGGATAGGTAAACATGGGAGCATTACAGCCGTCCAAGCGCGTGACGCTGCTGAAATTCATGCCGGTAAAGTCACCCTGGGTGAAAATGTTCAGAAAGAAAAGAAGCAGACTCGCTTTATGGCGGAGCAATCCAAATTCAGCACCCTTGAAGGCTTCATAAACCTCAAATATCAGGCATGGGTAGAAGCGGAGCGCAAATCCGGCGCAACGACCGTTAAACGCCTCAAAAAGAATTTTGCACACCTTCTTACCCGTCCCCTTGATGACATTAATACCTGGGTCGTTGAGAAATGGCGCGGGGAGCGGTTGAAGAAAGGTATCAAGGCCGCGACTGTCAACCGTGACATAACCACGCTGAAAGCGGCTCTATCGAAGGCAGTGGATTGGGAAGTCATTGATAAAAATCCTCTGATTAAGCTTAAGCGCATTAAAACGGATAACAAAGGCAAGGTACGTTATCTCAAAGCGGAAGAAGAAAAGCGGCTGCGTAGTGCTCTTGAAGAGCGGGAAGAACGTATAAAGAAGGAACGCTCCAGCGCAAATGAATGGCGAGCAGAGCGGGGGTATGAGTTATATCCCGATTTAACTCACGTTGCGTATGTGGATCATATTGCGCCGTTGGTGTTGCTCTCGATCAATACAGGTATGCGGCGCGGCGAACTTTTCAACCTAAAGTGGGAAAACGTATCATTGACCAAGGCATCGCTGACAATAGAAGGTTCTGACGCAAAGAGCGGGAAAACGCGCCATATCCCATTAAATAAAGAAGCGATTGCGGTGCTAAAAAGTTGGAAAGGCAATTTTTCGCAGCCCACTGGCCTTGTTTTCCCAAGCAAAAATGGAACGCCGTTAGATAACATTAAAAAAGCATGGGTAAAATTGCTACAGGATGCAAAGATCAAAGATTTCCGCTGGCATGATATGCGCCATCACTTTGCTTCTAGGCTTGTAATGGCTGGCGTTGATCTCAACACCGTGCGAGAATTGTTAGGCCATAGTGATTATACAATGACGCTACGCTATGCCCACCTTGCGCCAGAGCATAAGAAAGAGGCTGTTGAAAAGCTGGGGGTTGGCTAAAGCATGAAAAGAAATAATAAGATTACGCAAATAAAATTGCTCAACAGCAAAGCAAAAAAATATAGGCCACAGCATTACAAAGAATTTTTAACAACAGAGCTTATGGAAAATATTTCAAAGCTATTAAAGCTTAGCGATTCTGTGGTGATTGTCAGCACATCAAAAAAAACGGTTGAAAACAGTTTTTTTGAGGAATTAGAAATGGTGCTACTAATGCATGAGGTTTCTTTAAATCTAAAATCTAAAAAGAATTATTCACATAAGAACAATTTTTCCTCAGTGACCAAAACAATAAATAAGCTGCATTCTCAGCTTAAGCCCTTCGTACCAGATTTCTTTAAAATGTATTCTAATCTAGATCCGCGTGACATTACAATGCTTCAAAATTTACGTGTATCGAGCACAAATATTCGAACAGCAAAACAGCAAAAGGCGAAGGCGGGTTTTCATGATAAAAAGACACAATATAAATTAGACCGTATAAACGATTTGGAATTTAATGAACGCCTTAGGGTTTTGTGTGAAGAGTTAAAATGGCTAGAAGAATGTGTAATTCAAGCATCCAATATTGTTGAGATCAAACCTGGAAAAAACAGAATCAAAGAAAACCATCAGATTTTTGAAGCCCTTTGTAAGATTTTTTACAAATATACTGGAGAAATACCACACGCCACACATTCTGGCGGTGAATTGCGCGAAGTAAATGGCAGAGCAGTTGATTATCTTGAAATGTTTGGTGGGTTTCATGGCATAAAAAATCGGCCTGGTATTAAGTCTAAGCTTAAACGAATTCCAACTGCCGTTTACTCTAAATATTGAATTCCTGACTATATAGAGCGGTTCAATTTTAGGGAATAAAATGTGAATTTATAAACTTACTGCAATTAATGCCTGGTGATGCCAGTTTTTGCTTCGTTGTTTTTTATGGAGCAAAATATGTCCTCTAACACCGATACCACACATACTTCATTATATAAAGAGCTGTACACCGAGGCCGAGGCCGCGCACATACTAGGTGTCAGCCGATCATACCTCCGTCATGCCCGCATGGATGGGCACAGAGGCAATGGCATTCCCGCGCCAAACTTTACGCGAATTGGTAGCCGAACGATCCGCTATAAAAAAGAAGCCATAGACCAATTTCTTGAGCAACTCGCTGACTTCAAGCATCGCAATATCGCACTTATAAATGAGTGAGATATGCATCCAGATAAACCAATCTTTGACCCCCTTTCTGCCATCCGAATTTTGAAGGTGGTACGAACCGTATTGCTACAGGAATTGGAACCAGAAGGCATTTTTCAAGGCGATCTTTTTCTTGTAATAGACAATGAATCCTTAATTCCATCATTTGTTTACGATTTTAGAAGTTGGAGGTGGGAATATAAGGACACGGGTAAATATGGCATCGATCTATTTAGCCTAATTGTGGTCAAGCGCCATATATCTGAAGAGGAAGCCACTAAGTATCTGGCAGAATTATTTAAGGCCGCTTACTCAGATCCAACTTATAGCCTGATGTAAGCTATATGAACAACCCCTCAGACAGTTTGGCAATAAATCATACTGTTAAGCAAAATGCTTTACTCGAACCTCATCAAGTTATTACACAATTTCGTGATGCCTTATGTAAACGCGGTATCATCCCGCCGCAGGAATTAATTGCTGATGGTGACATAAACCGTTGCGATGTTGATGGTAAGAATGGAAAAAATGACGGGGCATATTTACTGCACCTTGATGAACTACCAGCTGGCGGTTTCGAGAATCATCGGGATGGCAAAGGTTGGGAAAACTGGCGTGCTGATGTTGGCCGCGAACTAACACCAGCAGAGGAAATCGAAAGCCGCGCTAAAATTGCTTACTCCAAGCAAAAGCGTGAAGCGGAAACTAATAAGCGCCAGGTAGAAGCACAATCGCAAGCAATCGCGTTACTTAATACTGCTTCACCGGCTGCTGACAATCATCCATATTTGCTGCGTAAAAAAGTGAACCCTTATGCTGGCATCAAATACGGACAATGGCATAAGTTGCAAAAAGATAACTGCCTACTTATACCAATGCATGATTGCAATGGCGAAGTTTGGAATGTGCAGGCCATTTTACCTGAAAATGATGTTGCCATCGGACGCGATAAAGATTTTCTGTTCGGGGGACGTAAGAAAGGGCTTTATTTTGCCATTGGAAGGCCAGAGAGCACTATTTACGTCTGTGAGGGGCTTGCGACAGGCGCGAGCATCCACGAAGCGACCGGCTGCGCTGTAGCAGTTGCATTTGACGCAGGGAACCTTGGAACAGTTGTTGAGGCGCTTAAAGGTAAATACCCATCGATTCAAATTATTATTGCCGCAGATAATGACTGCTGGAAAGAACAAAACACTGGCAAAGATAAAGCAGAAGCGGCAGCAAAGAAATATGACTGCAAGTATTTCTTACCATCATTCAAAGACACTAGCACAGAACCTACAGATTTTAATGATCTACACTGTCTTGAAGGATTGGAGGCAGTAAGAAAACAACTCTATATCATTACCAAGAATGGCAATCCTGAAATATTAGGGAAGACTATTCACCTTCCATTATTGCAGGGAGTTCCAATCCCAGAGCGCAAGTGGGTATTGGAAAACTGGATTCTAAAATATTGCGTAACTGCGTTATATGGCGATGGAGGAGTCGGAAAATCTTTATTATTGATGCAATTTTTAACATGCGTAGCTGCGGGGCTTCCTTTCCTGGGTATAAACACGAGCAAAATGAAAGGCTTGGGATTTTTTTGTGAAGATACAGAGGATGAATTACACAGAAGACAGGCAGATATAAATGCTCACTACAAACTAGAGTTTACCGATCTTCAAAATATGCAATGGCAAAGCCGTGTCGGTTGCGACAATGTATTAATGAATTTTGTCCGTGAAGGGGTTGGTTGCCCAACCGCAGCTTATAATGCACTGCGTGATGAGGTAATACGAGTGGGCGCACAACTGGTGGTAATTGATACAGCCGCTGACACCTTTGGCGGCAATGAGAATATTCGCCCCCAGGTACGCCAATTTATCAATCTTCTGGCAAAGTTAGCTTTAGAAATAGATGGTGCAGTAATCCTATCTGCTCACCCTTCCGCTGCTGGCATGGCTCGTAATGATGGCACTGGCGGTTCTACTGCATGGAACGCAACTGTGCGCTCGCGGATTTATCTTAGTCGCCCTATTACCGCAAGTGGAGAAGAACTTAGTGAAAGCGATGCAAAAAACTTGCGAGAATTTACAAAAATGAAGTCAAACTATTCTACCATAGGGGATAAATTCATTCTCCGTTGGGATAACGGGGTATTTCATGTTGAGGAAGGACAGGCAACGGATTTTGTAGCGCAACTTGCGCGTAAGAAACGTGATAAGGAAGACGATCAAATATTCTTGACTCTACTTGACCAATTAACAAAACAGGGACGTGTGGTATCCGAAAGCAAAAACGCTGGCACTTATGCGCCAAAAATTATGACAAAAATGGATAAGGGCAAGGCTATCGGTGCAAAGAGGTTTGCTGAATCAATGGCACGATTATTCGATTGCAGGATTATTGATCGTGGTTATGTGGGAACCGGCAAAGATAGGAAAAAAAGAGAAGGTGTCCGCCGATGCGAAACAGACTATGGCGAAATACCGGATTGCGGTGAAGTGCCGGATGGTTGATTTTAAGCCATTGATTTAATTGCGGTCTGGTGTTGCGGTATAGTGCAGCACAGCTATTTTAACCGGCTGATCTTATAGCTGCATAGTGCAGCGCCGAGTGTCCCCCTAATACCCCTATGAACTCCGCCGCATGGTTGCGGCGGGCTTTATGAATAATTGGGCTAACGGCCTAAGTCGCGGTTGGTGAATTGGTAGATATGGACAACCGTTCCGAATTGCGTTGCCGTTCTTCCTGTCGTACTTCAACTTCAATGCGCCTTAAAACTTCAGAATGTGAAATATCACTATTCTTATTGGGATCATTATTCATGTTATTGGGTTCTGGATAAAAATGTCTATCCGCTGCCTTAGCTGCTGACAGACGTAGGGCGATTGGTGCGTCCTCATCCCTAAAAATGGCTATATACAGATCAAGTGGGGACAACCCCTCTTTTTTTAGTTTACGCGCCATAGCAAGTGAAGCGTTGGTACGCGATCCTTTTTTACGTCCGCTATTTATCCTACGGCCTCCACGCGACATAATCACATTCCTAATGAATTTCATTGAATTTTATGATTTTGATTTTAGCATATTGCTAGCAGTTCCGCCACTTTATTGAAATGAATCATAATTGAAGGTAATTCGATAGCGGTAGAGCGATTATAGTAAAACATACCTATGCCGCGTATATCAAAAATCCTCTCATACTAATTACACCTTGGTAATTCCTGCCAATTGGTCGTGTAGTGCGGGGACTTCATCTGGCGCATCATTTGCCATTCCTTCCTGATACCGGCAGCTGCAAAGAATAGACTGTTAGCACCATACTTCTTATTTACCCCATCCAATGCTTTCATTAAAGACTCCTGCTGCACCTCATTACGCAACGATAAAAGGTCATACTGGCGCTCTTTCGCTGATGACAGCCCTAACAGCATAATCCCGCCTTTACGGTATCGGTACCCTTTGCGGAATATCTGGCGTGTTGCCGCAAGTGTAGCCGAAACTATATCAGGCGTATAATTGGTTTCACGGTGCAGATTCATTACCTTCGATGGCGCATAGAACGGGCCATTAAAACGGCTGGTTTCAAAAAATACCATGATGTCACTGGTCACAAGCCCTTGGTCGCGCATACGTTCAGCGGCGCGGCTGGCATAATAAGTCATGGCCTGTTCCATATCCTTTTGCTCAGTGATGAAATAGCCAAAGGATCGGGAGCATATAATTTGCTGTTTTGGCTCCGGTTGCATTTCCAGTGGTATGCAGGGAATGCCCCGCAATTCATGTACAAGCCGTAGGCCGGTAATGGTCATTTTCTTCCGTATCCATAAGTCAGGCATATCGCGCAACTGTTTAGCGGTATTAATGCCTAAGGCCTTCAGCATCTTTGCCCGTTGATGACCGATGCCCCATATATCTTCAATAGGAAAGCCGATTAAAGCCTGTTCGATTTTCTCCGGCGTATCCAACACCACTACACCTGGCCCCTTCTTAGCCAGCTTGTTTGCGACCTTGGTAAGGGCCTTTGATGGCGCAATGCCAACAGAAACAGGTATACCCGTCCATTTTTTTACCGTGTCCCGCATTTCATGACCGTAGGCAAGCGGGTCTTTATGAGCAAAACCCTTTAGATCAGCAAAAACTTCATCGATAGAATAAATCTCAATATCAGAAGTAAGTTCTCGAAGCGTAGCGACAACCCGTTGGCTGAAATCGCCATACAGTGTGTAGTTACTGGAAAATACAGCCACATTATGTTTTTTAAGTTCATCCTTTATCTGGAAGTATGGCAAACCTATATCCAGCCCTAATGCTTTTGCCTCATTGCTTTTGGCGATTACCATACCATCATTATTCGATAAAACGACTACAGGCTTGCCGTTCAGCTTGGGCTGAAACACCCGCTCGCATGAGGCATAAAAACTATTGCAATCAATTAGTGCTAACATTCGGTTAAGCTTTTTGGGCAATTAAATTTTCAAAAAGATAAGCATATTTCTTTCCTAATGCCGGTAAACAATCTCTTTCTTTTAAATACAAATAATCCGGCATTGCGACATCAAGCTTCACCATTTTCACGGAGGTCATTCCAATTCCAGCTGCAAGAAAAGCAAAAGTTAATGCCTTAATTGCGGGTTGAACTAAAACTAAAATTTCTACAGCAATTGACACTGAGCCTATATATTCCCGAAAGGGATATGTATCTGTTAGCCAGCAAGAGTGAATATAAATAAATTCTGCTGGGTCTGCGTTTTTGGTGTAGGCAATGGAATTAGCATCGAAATACATTTCAGCTGCTGCCGCAAAAGTATGTAAAAAGATAGCAACCCTACCTGCATCCTTTAAATAATTTGAGGAAGCTTGCATCACTTCAGTTGGATTGAGTGATTCATTAGCAATTTTCCAATCGCTACTTGGCATAACTACTGTAGCCATCTGAGAAAGATCGGTTAATTTTCCGCCGCCGCTGGTCAAATTATTACAAGCATCTTTTAACATTCTCGCTAATTCTTGCTTTAGAGAAAGCTTATAAGCTCTTTGTGACTCATCTGCCTGTTGTTGGTGAGCCAAGCGTTGCAACCTTAATTCTTCACGTTGCAAAGCCAACTCAGCTCTTTGTTGAAAATATCCACCTATAATCCATAATAAAGCAATGGCTGTACCGGCACCGCCCAATGTTTCAGATAATTCTTTTGCTTTTAGTTCACCTTGAATAAGCCCATCAATTGCAACAATTATAATTGTTGCCACTGTCAAAATGACAAGTGCAATATTTATCCCGTTCTTTTTAAGAATAGTCATTTCCATCCAAACCCCTAAAGAGTTCTATAAAATTTACGCAAAAGGAATATAAAACGGTTCCCTTGTTCGTCCGTCATTCTTGCGGATTAGTCCATCATACCGGCCAAAAACGGTGAACTCCATTTCCTCAGTTACCTTAATCGGTTTGTACTCTGGATTTGCAGGAACCAGCCAAACCCCATTTTTATTTTTCCTGTAATATTTGCAGGTAAATTCTCCAAATATGGATGCTACCACTATATGACCGTCCTGCACCTCTAACGCCCGATCGACGATAATTATGTCATCGTGCAGGATTCCGGCATCCTTCATTGAGTGTCCCCCGATCTTGAAAAAGAATACCGATGCGCGACGCGGCCCTAGCATATAGCTATTTAGGTCTAATTCCTTTTCGAGGTAATCTTGTGCCGCACTCGGATAACCGGCAGACATCTGGTAAAGGGGGCGTGGGAAAGGTTCTGAAGGCGCGGGATAAATGATTGTTGCTGAATCCGGCAATTTCATCACTAAAGATAATGTATTCATATCGGCTCCCTATCAATATCAACTGGCCTCTTTATCACCGTTATTCCTGCCTTTTCAAGGCGCTGACTATCCATTTTGGAACGGTTCTGCTTATTCAGGTGCAAGGTTTCTTCAGGTGTTAGCACTACAAGACGATAATTTTCTTTTATGAAATCACTCAATTCTCTGTCCGTTGCGCCATTGGTAATTTTTTCTATTGCTTTGCGGGTGAAATCCCTAACAGGTGACACATGCTCAAGTAGAACCTTACCCTTTGGGGTCTTATTATACGCCTCCCATGCCTTGACGGAAAATTCCGCATATGGCTTGTTTTTATAATTGATGGGATGGCGTAGGCCAGGGTATTTTAATCGCTCTCCTAATATGCCTAATATTCGCTCCGCGCTATGTATAGCGCCGCCATTATCGGTAAAACCCGCTTCTGCCATCTTATTGCGTAATTCCGCCGCCATTCTGAACATGGGGATGAGGCTTTCCGCTGAGTATTTTCCCTCATTTTTCATTCACGCTAATCCTCAAAATGGGAATGGTAATACGATTTTAGAAAAATTTCTCTGGGAATTTTTTCGGTCGGCTAGAGAGGGTGGGGGCGGCAATATTTTGAACATCCGTTTTGGAGGGTAGGCCCTCCCATAATAATATGAGAAAATCTTTTAAGATTAAGAATTTCTTTTGCCCAACTTCACGCCCGCCAGCAATTCCTGCGGATTGACTTCCAAAATCTGCGCAATGCGGCAAATGCTAACGAGTGAGGGGTTGCGTTTACCGCGCTCTATAAGGCTCATGTAGGTACGATCAAATCCCGCATCCAGGGCAAGCGCTTCCTGGCTAATTCCCTTCTCAGTTCTTAGCTCACGCAGCCTTTTCCCGAAAGATACCAGCAATTTTGGATATTCTGTCATATTGACAGATTAGGCATAGCCGTCTTACAGTCCACGGACTGGCAGTCACGCACCTAAGTAATTGCTTAGGTGAAATCGGTTGTTTACGGAGCTATGAATGAAAAGAATCAATCTCATAGGCAGCGTTCTTGCCGCTATATTTATCATTACCCTTCAATATCCATTACCAGCCGTGGCTGGTGGCAATAGCACCGATGACAAAGATATATCAAAAATACGCGTCAATGCTGAACAAGGAAACCCTAACGCGCAAGCTGACCTTGGCTATGCCTATTATCAAGGGATAGGAGTCACAAGAGACGTTTCTAAAGCAATAACATGGTGGAAAAAGGCTTCTGCTGGAGGGAATGTAGAAGCTAAATTTATGCTGGCTTTTAATCATCAGGAAGAAATGACATCAAAAGATGTTACTAAAGCAATAAAATGGTTTCGTAAAGCCGCTGATAAAGGTGAACCTAAAGCACAAAATTTACTCGGCATTGCATATGCCACTGGCCTAGGTGTGACAAAAGATTATACGGAAGCAGTAAAGTGGTATCGTAAAGCAGCAGAGCAGGGAAATCCTCAGGCCCAAGGATTACTTGGAAGCATGTATTATTTTGGCAATGGCGTATCAAAAGATTATGCCGAGGCTGTAAAGTGGTATCGCAAAGCAGCCGATCAAGGACTAGCTGAGGCACAAGCTATGCTCGGCGGTGCGTACCATGATGGTCGAGGTGTGAATAAGGATGATGTTCAGTCTGTAGAATTTCTACGTAAGGCAGCGGATCAAGGTTTTGCGGCAGCACAATATTGCTTGGGTACTTCATACGATAACGGTTATGGCGTACCGAAGGATTATACGGAGTCCGCAAAGTGGTATCGGAAAGCAGCCGATCAAGGACTTGCCAGAGCACAACTCCAACTTAGTATAGCATACCATAATGGGGATGGTGTACCAAAAGATAATATCTTGTCTTATATGTGGCTTGATCTTGCGGCGGCGCAAGGAGAGCAGGATGCAATTCAGAAACGAAGCCTGATCGCAAAATCTATGACATCGGATCAAATTGCGGAGGCTCAACGCCTGTCGCGCGAATGGAAGTAACAACACTTCATTACGCAATATCCCCGCTTTATCCCCACATTCAGAGTGCAGTAAAATATAGTTCTTGGACTTATTGAGGACTTACAGATAATTTGCTCTTTTTAACAGGCATCAAAATTACGTATATGCCATTGAAAAATATGGCGCACCCGAGACGATTCGAACGTCCGACCTTTGCCTTCGGAGGGCAACGCTCTATCCAGCTGAGCTACGGGTGCATAAGCAACAAAAAAGGAGTTTGCAAAAACCGGTTCGGCACATTCACGCCGATAGTGGTTAATAACGCAAACCTCACGCCTACCCTATTATAGCAACCCGTACCGATTATCTAGCATTTTTACACCGGGCCCCCGCCGGGCGGCCCGCACCCGCATGTCAACTGCCATAAAACAGTCAAATGCTCTTTTTTTACTTGCGCATACCACGGCGGCAAGCCATCGTACCACCTCATAATAACCGGCACGAAAGCCCAATGACCAGCACTGCGGAAACCGTTTCCAAACCCCTGTTCAGCAAAACTGTCCCGCAATGGTTCATTCTCACCGTGGTGATCCTGAGCGTCGTCACCATTTTCGCCTATCGCAGTATTCAGGTGATGATCGTCCAGAACCGCTGGGTCAGCCACACCCATGAGGTGATTGAAACCATCGGCTCCGCCATCGGCAACCTCTACCGTATGCAAGGCGACGTGCGCGGTTTCGTCATCAGCGGCCAGCCCCTGTATCTTTCGGATTTTGTGGCAACCAGGCCGCAAGTGCAGAAAGAAGTCATCAAGCTTCAGGAGATGGTAAAGGATAACCCCGCGCAGGCCGAACGCGCCCACGCCTTTTTCACCGCCGTCAACCAGCGTTTCGACATTGGTGAAACCACCATAAAAACCTATCAGGAATCCGGCTTCAAAGCCGCCGCCGACCGCATCACCGGCGGCATTGGCCAGCACCAGATGGAAGAAGTGCAGAAACTCGCCAGCGTCATGCAGGACACCGAGCGTGAGCTGCTCGCCCAGCGCGAATCCGACGCCCATGACGCCGCCTACACCGCTCTCATGGCAGATGCTTTTGGCGTGGGCGCCGGCCTGCTTGTGCTATCCTTGGTGTTCTGGCTCATCCAGCGCGAGGCCAGCCGCCGCGAGCAAAGCGAAGTGCAGATGCAGCGCGCCATCTGGGAAACCCAGCAGATCTCCAATATGGCGGACTTCCTGCAGGGTTGCCAGACCACGCAGGAAGCCTTTGAAATTATCGGCCAGAACCTGCCCCGCTTCATTCCCGGCACCCGCGGCCTCATCGGCATGATAAATAACTCCCACAACGCCATCCAGACCGCCAAATGCTGGGGCGAGAATAGCACCTGCCCGCTGGAATTCCCGCCCGAGGAATGCTGGGCCCTGCGCCGTGGCCGCATTCATTTATACGAAGGCGACCAGAACAACCCTAAATGCAGCCATATCGCGGGCAACCCCGTTGCGTCCCTGTGTGTGCCCCTCGTCGCCCACGGGGAAATGATCGGCCTGCTCTACATTGAATCCGAAGACCGCGCCACTTTCAGTGAAGAGCGCACCCGCTTCATCCGCATCGTCGCCGAGCAGGCCTCCCTCGCCATCGCCAACCTGAAGCTGCAGGAAACGCTCCGCTACCAGTCCATCCGCGACCCGCTGACCAAGCTGTTCAACCGCCGCTACATGGAAGCCACCCTTGAGCGCGAAATCTCCCGGGCTCGCCGCCAGAAGCAGCCCTTAAGCGTCATCATGGCCGATATCGACCATTTCAAGAAATTCAACGACACCTACGGCCATGAAGCCGGCGACGCGGTCCTGATGGAATTCGGCAAGCTCCTAGCCCAGCACGCCCGCAGCGAAGATGTCGCCTGCCGCCTTGGCGGTGAGGAATTCATCCTCCTCCTCCCCGGCGCGGACATGGATTGCGCCCGCGAGCGCGCCGAGCTTCTCTGCCGCATCACCCGGCAAATGGCCGTGCAGCATAACCGCGAGGCGCTGGGCAACGTCACCGTGTCGCTGGGCGTGGCCTGCTATCCCGAACATGGCGAGCTTCCCGAATCTTTGCTGAATTTAGCGGATGTTATGCTATATCAGGCAAAGCGCAATGGCCGCGACCAGGTCGCCATCGCCGGGCAAACCGGAAAAATCACTGCTAACAAGGAGTAACACCATGGACACGCTGAGCTATACCACCATCAAAACCATGCCCGACGATTCGCTCATCGCCGCCATAGACAACCACCTCAACGCCTCCGCCTCCGCCCCTGCGGAAGAACAGGGCTTCCTCATGGGCCGCGCCCAGCTCCTCTCGCAGGAACTGTCAAACCGCACGCTGGAAAAGCAGGCCGCCACCACCACCCGGAATTTTTATATCGTGCTGGGCTTCCTCGTTCTCATCACCGTCATCGCCGTGGTGAACCTCCAGTCCTCTTCCCATTCCAACAACCGCCACCCCAACCCCGCCGGCGGCAAAAAACACTAAGGTCAGGCAGCGCGCATTCACCAATGAAATTGAAGGCGGCGAAAGCCGTCTTCAAGCTGCAACACTATAAAATTAATAAAATTCATTATGTTGCGCACGGCCCGTAACACAATCTTCCCAATTTAATATTCGAGATTTTAATAATTTGACGCTAAGATTGAGGGGAAATCACCGAATAACCCCCGAGCGAAATTATGGATCCCATCGATCTTACCAATATAGATAAAGATGAAAAAGCCCGTCTGCTGACCTCTTATCGCGATGGCACGGCCGGCAAAACCATCATCTACGTGGAAGACCGCCCCGAGTTGGGTAAGCCCACAAGCCAGCTATTGCAGGCCTACGCCCCTTCGGCGGATTTACGCTGGGTAAAAACGGCTGATGACGCGCTGGAACTGGTCAACGAAATAAAGGCAAAAGATCCTAATGCGCCTAAAAAAATGATCGTGATTACCGATGATGATACGCAAAGCGCCATGGACGGAAGCCACCTGATTAAAACCCTGAGCCAGGACAAAACGTCTCCTGCTGTTCAGAATATGCCAAAGGTGTTATTCACCGGTTTTACCGTTCCCCGTCATGATATCCGTAAAAATGTGGTGTGTTTTGATGACGAGCATACTGCCCTCACCTCAAAGCCTTTCGATATTTATGTGATCGCAAAAGCACTGGAGGTATTGGAAAAGCATCGCGGGGAAGAAGCCGCGGAAGTTTTGACCCACGACCAGAAGCACGAAAAAATCTATAAAGGCATGTCCGATAGTGCGCTGAAAGAGTTCGTGGCTAAACAGGAAGATTATTACAAGACCATGCGTAAGCGGCAGGCGCTGCATGATGAGCAGGGCCCCTTCAGAACGCGTTCCGATCCTAAGAATCGCGATCATTGGGAGCCAGACCCGGAAACCAACGAGCTAAAGCCCCCAAAAAAAACGCAGGAAAAAATCTTTGCTGAAGACCGTGACAACACGCTGGAAGCAATTGGTTTCGCCCGCGCCGAACTGGAGCGCCGCGCCAAGGAAGCAGAATTGCCCCGCCGCCGCAAAGAAGATAAACTCCCCGGCCATTAAACGCTGCTAGGCTCGCGGATGCGCGTTCTTATACGCCGCCATCAGCCGCTCCTTGTCCACCTTGGTGTAGCGCTGCGTGGTAGACAGGCTCTCATGCCCCAGCAGCTCCTGTATCGAGCGCAAATCCCCGCCAGAAGAAAGCAAATGCGTCGCAAAACTATGCCGGAATGCGTGCGGCGTAGTCGTCTCCGGCAAATTCAGCCGCCCCCGCAGTTTCCGTAGTTGCAGCTGGAAGATCGCCGGGTCCAGCGGCTTTCCCCGCGCCCCCACGAACAGCGCCATCTCTTCGGAAAAAGGATACGGGCACGCCGCCACATACGCCGCTATCGCCTCCGCCACCACCGGCAGCACCGGCACCATGCGCTGCTTCCTGCCCTTGCCCGTGATCGCCAGCACGTCTTTCAGCGGCACGTCGCCATAGCGCAGCGACAGCGCCTCGCTGATGCGCAGGCCGCAGCCATAGATCAGCACCAGCAGCGCCACGTCGCGCAAATTCACCCATTCCTCCTCATGCAGCTGGCCGATGCCCTCGGTGGCCTCCCGCGCCTGCGCCACGCCCAGCGCCTTGGGAACCGCCTTTTTCAGCTTCGGCCCCCGCATATGGAAAATCGCGGCGTTGCAAAGCACTTCATGCTTTTCGAGGTAACGGTAAAAATGCTTCACCGTCGAAAGCGCCCGCGCCGTAGATGATGCCTCGAAACATCCCATCCGCGCCGCCAGCCATGCCCTGAAATCACGCGCCTCCAGCGCCTCCAGCTGTTCCAGCCGCACCCCCGCCCCCAGATGCCCGCTTAAAAACCGCAAAAACTCGTGCAAATCCTGCTCATACGCCACCAGCGTATGCTCCGAATACCGCCGCACATCGCGCAAATGCGCCAGCCACGCCCGCACCCGCGCCTGCAATTCAGAAGAAATAGGAAGCATCTCAGCCATGCCGCACTATACCGCAAACCAGCGGCACAGGAAACCAGCCTTCTGATTTTTGTCCGCCACAAGGCAGCCGGGGCCAGCCGCACGGTGCACAGCAGCGCCCTGTGAGCACGAACTAGCCCGAAGGAGAACGCCGTGGCGGGCGAAAAGCAGGAGGCTAAAGGGAGAGGTCGATTAAATAGGCGTCTAGCTGGAACGCCACGATCTGCGCCAGGAAATGCAGCAGCTCAATGCCCTGCCCGGTATGGAAGCGCTCCTTGTAGCGCACCCCGAAAGCCAGCACGACTTGCTTTCCCACCGTCTCCAGGTCCAGCCGCAGCAGCGCGCACGAGGCCACCAGCCCCTCGCAATCGGCAAAAATAGATTCCAGCCCGGCAAAGGGCTTCGCCTCTACGTCGTCCACCAGCAGCACGTTCTTATTCGCGCCGATGGCCGCATCCACCGTCCCCGGCGGGATGAATACGAAACCGGAATAATTATGTTCCCCATAGCTCGTATCCACAGGCACGTCGGATTCCATCGCCATCCGCACCACATCCACGTCGAACAGGCTCACCAGGTCGAGCGTGATCACCTCCAGCAATGCCTCCAGCCCCCGCGTGCGGATCAGCCGCAGCGCCGCATTATGCACCTGCGCCTGCACCGACATATTCTCCCGGCAGAAATCAATCAGCAGGTCGTAGCGTTTCTGCAAGCCCTTGCTATCCTTCTGCAAATGCTTCACCATGAAATGCTGGAAGTCGATCACCCCATCGCCCAGCTCGCGCTCCGGCGGCGCCACCAGGTTCATGATGTCGGCATTTTTCTTAAAAAAATCCGGGTGCTTTTGTAGGTAATCCCGCACCTGTTCCGGCGTCACGGTATCGGGCTTTTTCATGGCTTCTGGCTGGCTCATTGAGGTTAAGCAATCTTCTTCTGGCCGGATTTTTCCCAGTCGGCCAAAAACGCCGCCAAACCCTTATCCGTCAGCGGGTGCGAAATCAGCGAGCGCAGCACGGCGGGCGGCAGGGTTGCCACATGCGCCCCCATCATCGCCGCATCCACCACATGCACCGGGTTCCTGATGGAGGCCACCAGCACTTCCGTTTCAAAATGGTCATACTGCGAATACATGGTCACGATATCGTCGATCAGCTGCATCCCGTCCTGCCCGATATCGTCCAGCCGCCCCACGAACGGCGAAATAAACGTCGCCCCCGCCTTCGCCGCAAGCAAGGCCTGCGCGGCCGAGAAGCACAGCGTCACGTTCACCTGCGTGCCGTTGCTGGTAAAATGCTTGCAGGCTTTCAACCCGTCCCAGGTCAGCGGCACCTTGATGCACACGTTTTCGGCGATCTTGGCCAGCTTTTCGCCTTCCTTGATCATGCCCTTCACGTCCGTGGCCGTAACCTCGGCAGACACCGGGCCTTCCACAATCCCGCAGATTTCCTTGATCACTTCCGCAAAATCTCGCCCCGACTTGGCAATGATCGAGGGATTTGTCGTCACCCCGTCCACCATCCCGGTGGCGGCAAGGTCTTTGATTTCAGCAACATCGGCGGTATCGACAAAAAATTTCATGGCAATCGGTCCTGTTCGTGTATGAATGGGCTAAGACGATAGCCACGCCGCCCCCTTAAGGAAAGCATATTTTTTGAAAACCGCGAGCGCCCCCGCCCCTCAAGCCGCCAACCAGTGGGAAATCCTCCTCCCCACCGCGCTCGACCACGGCTTCGACTACCTCGCCCCAGCCGATATGCCGCTTGAGCCGGGCACGCTCGTCACTGTCCCCTTTGGCCGCAGCGAAAGCCTCGGCATCGTCTGGAACAAAGGCACCGCCAACGTGCCCCCCGGCAAAATGAAAACCATCGCCCGCACCCTCACCCAGTTCCCGCCATTGTCCAAACCCATGCGCGACTTCATCGACTGGGCGGCGTGGTACAACTGCGCCCCCCACGGCGCGATGCTTAAAATGGTCATCCCCATCCCCACCATCGCCACCGAAGGCCGCACCAGGGCCGATGCCTTCGCCACCCATATCGACACCGATACCCTCAAGCTCGCCTCCCTCTCCGGCCTTCAGAAAGACGCCGCAACCGCCCTTGAACACAAGCTCACCTCCGGCTTCAGCGTGAATTTGCTCGACGGTGTCACCGGCTCCGGCAAAACCGAGGTCTATTTCGACACCATCGCCCACGCCCTCAAAGCCAACCACACCAATCAGGTGCTGGTCATGCTCCCCGAAATCGCGCTTTCCGTGCAGTTCCTCTCCCGCTTCGAATCCCGCTTTGGCTTCGCCCCCGCCCTGTGGAATTCCGAAATCACCCCCGCCCGCAAGCGCGCCACTTGGCAGGCCATCGCCACCGGCGAGGCCCGCATCGTCGTCGGCGCCCGCTCCGCCCTCTTCCTCCCTTACAAACACCTGAGCCTCCTCGTCGCCGACGAAGAGCACGACAGCTCCTATAAGCAAACCGAAGGCGTTATCTACCACGCCCGCGACATGGCCGTGGCCCGCGCCCGCTTCGAACAGATCCCCGTCATCCTCGTCTCCGCCACCCCCTCGCTCGAAAGCCACTACAACGCCAAGCAGCACAAATACACCGAGCTTTCCCTGCCCTCCCGCCACGGCGCAGCCGAAATGCCCGACATCGAACTCATCGACATGCGCCAGACGCTGGTGGAGCGCGACAGCTTCGTTTCCCCCCCCTTGCGCCAGGCCCTCGCCGATTCTCTGGCAGGCGGCCACCAGTCCATGCTCTTCCTCAACCGCCGCGGCTATGCCCCCCTCCTACTCTGCCGCGCCTGCGGCCACCGCTTCCAATGCGCCAGCTGCTCCAGCTGGCTGGTGCTTCACCGCTCCAAGCCCCGGCTGGAATGCCACCATTGCGGCCACCGCGAAAAAGTGCCCGATGCCTGCCCCGGCTGTCAGGCCGAAGACTCTTTCCACCCCTGCGGCCCCGGCGTCGAGCGCCTTCAGGAGGAGGTCGGCAAATTCCTCCCGCAAGCCCGCATCGGCATCCTCGCCAGTGATTCCGCCACCGGATTCGCCGAGATTTCCCAAACCATCACCGCCATGTCCGAAGGAAAAATCGACATCCTCATCGGCACCCAGATGATCGCCAAGGGCCACCACTTCGCAGACCTCGCCGTCGTAGGCGTGATCGACGCCGATTTAGGCCTCGCCGGCGGCGACTTACGCGCCTCCGAACACACCTACCAGCTGCTGCACCAGCTATCAGGCCGCGCAGGCCGCGAATCCGTGCGCGGAAAAGTCTATCTGCAAAGCTACCTCCCCGACCACCCCGTCATGCAGGCCCTCGTCTCCGGAGACCGCGACCGCTTCCTCGCCGCCGAACTCACCGCCCGCCAGAACGCGCACATGCCCCCCTTCGCACGGCTCGCCGCCATTATCGTCGATGGTGAAAAAGAAGATCAGGTCATGCGCGCCGCCAACCAGCTGGCCGCAACCGCCCCGCGCAGCCCCGGCCTGCACATCCTCGGGCCTGCGCCCGCGCCGCTGTCACTGCTGCGTGGCCGCTTCCGCTACCGCCTGCTCGCCCGCGCCGACCGCAAGCTAAACCTGCCCGACATCATGAAACAATGGGTGCAGTCCCAGCAGCCCCCCGCCAGTGTCCGCATCAAAACCGACATCGACCCTATCAGCTTCCTCTAGAACACCCACTTATCCGTCTCGATCGGCACCGCTTTAGAAGCGCCGGACGGTTCCCAATAGCGGTAGCGCTTGCACAGATTCTTGGCTAAAAACTGCCCGAACGTGCTGGTATTCTTCACATGCCCTTTGCGCGCCGCGCGCTCTTTCACTTCCGTAAAATCCGGCTGGATCTTGCTCTTGGTGATTTTCCGCGTCGAAAGGTCGTAGGTGATCTTGTCCAGCCCCACCGCCACCGCCACCTGCGTGCCGTCATAGGGCTGCGTCATCACCTGGCAGTCGTCATAATCGCTGGCCAGCTTCAGCGGCTGCCCGTCCGGCCCCTGCTTCAGCAGCGGCGCGAACGAATTTTCATAATGCTGCCCGCTGAGCAGCTCTAATATGGTCGGGTAAATATCCTCCTGCCCCAGTATCGGCGTGGTGATAATAGCGTTGTGCCGGTATTGCTCTTCCTTGTCGTGCGGCGGCAGGTACAGGAACGGGATCATGAAATTATCCGTGGTCGCCCCGCTTTCGCTGGTGGTGGAACCGTCAATCCCGATCGGCCATGAATGGTCCGCAACCACGATCACATGCGCATGCTCGCGGTACGGTTCCACCCGCTTCAGGAAGGTGGCGATGCAGTGGTCCTGCGCCGAAGCCGAATCGAGATAGCGCTGCGGAAACCCCTTCGGGTCGGGGAACGGCTCGAACTCCGCGTAATGCCCCTTGCGGTTAAACGGGTCGTGGTTGCCCACCACCGAGAAAAACCCGAGGAAGCGGTGCTTCATCAGCTCCGTATGGTGCCTCTCCATATAGTCGAAATACCGGGTAAAGAAAAAGCAGTCGTCATACCCCCACGGGTGCTGCAAATCGTCCTCATGCATCTTGTCCGCGAAGTGCAGGTCGTCAAACCCGATCGCCTCCATGAACCGCCCCGTCTGTGCGAAATACGGGCTGGGATAGGCCGAGGCGAAAAACGTGTAATACCCGTCCGCCTTCAGCTTTTCGGGCAAACACCCCGTCGGCAGCACATCGGAATTGCTGATGCCCGCATACCGGTCGAGGATGGAGGAGCACAGGATCGTGCCCTGCCCCCGGTGCGTCTGCATCGAAGCCCCCCACATATGCGGCGCCATCACCCCGTTCACATGCGCCCCGTACATTTGCGGCATCAGGTCTTGCGGCCCGTAATTCCCGCGCAGTCCCGCCCCGTTCAGCGCCATCGCGTTGCCCGATTCCAGCTGCAGGATAAAAATGGAATCCCCTTCCGCGCTGTGGAACGTGTCAAACTGCCGCGTGATCGCCCCCACATCGTCCTTGAGCTTGCCCTTAAGCTCCGGTGGCAGGCCCTCGTTGATCTCCTCGTTCATGCGGCTGGAGCGCAGCAGCGGCAGGCTGGATTTCAAAAGCACCATGGGCGAATGCACCCCAATGGCAAAAAGCCCCAGCAGCGGCGCGCCCCAGAGCAGCACCGTCTTCTTGCCCGGCCTGTGCACAAAGCGCCGCTTGAAGCGTATCATTCCCCAGCTGCACGCCGCGCACACCATCAGCGTAAGCAGGGTGCAGGTAAACAGCACCAGCCAGTTGAACGTCTGGAAAAACGTCGGGATCACCTCGTCATAGCTGTCGATGGCAAAAAACGGGTCCAGCGGAAAGCCCTGCACCAGGTAATACTCAATCGAGATCAGCTGCAGCAGGATAAAAAACGCGATCAGGCTGTTAAGCAGCCACCGCACCATGCTACTTTGCCGCCCCGTACGCCCCACCCGCATCGTGTTTACGTAAAACAGCAGCAGCAGTGTCTGCGCCAGCATGGTCAGCACCGCGAATTTCACATTGGCGTCATACAGCGCCCAGCCGGCCGTCAGTAAAACCCAGCACACAAAAGGCATGAACACCAGCCTGTGTCGCAGTTGCAATCGGCGCATAATGATAGAAATTCCCCCGTTTTTGCGTGCCTTACGGCTTGATGCAAGCAGGCATCATACCGTTGTCTTTCAAAAAATATAGCGCTAATAATCGCCCATAAGAACTGCCCGCGCTCACGCCACTCAGCCGTAATAAAGCCGCTTTATGGAGCAAGCTCAGCAGCATGGCATATCCATGCCCGCCACTTCGGCTCGCAAAAGATTTTTTTCATTGAAATATATATATTTACCACGCCACAACCAGGGATTCCCACCCTTCCCGCCTCCGGCCCAGCAATCACTACTTGCACAAACCCGGTACGCATGATACGTGACGCGTGAATTTTTAGGTTGCCTTTAGGGAGATACTTCCCTAATTTCTCGGCTTCCCCAAAAGACCATAGTAATAGAAAGCTGCGCTAACCTGTGAAAACATCTGGCTCCAAACGCATTGCGGAACGTTATGTTAAGGCATTGTTCGAAGTAGCGAAATCCACCTCCTCCGTGGATGCCGTCGAGGCCGACTTCACCTCCCTCGGCAAAGCCCTTCACGAAAGCCCGGAATTCCAGCATTTTCTCGTAAATCCGCTGCTCACCACCGAAGCCCGCGCCGCCGCTATGCTCGCCATCCTCGATAAGATCAAGGCCAGCCCGCTTACCCGCCAGTTCATTGGCATGGTGCTGCTGCAAAAGCGCCTGCCCATCCTGCCCGCCCTCATCGAGGAATTCGCCCGCACCGCCGCCGCCGCCCGTGGCGAGCTGGATGCCGAAATCATCACCGCCGCCCCATTGGCCGACAAAGAAATCAAAGCCGTAAGCGACCGCCTGAGCAAGGCCTACGGCCGCAAACTCCGCCTCGACGTGAAAGAAGACGCCTCCCTCCTCGGCGGCGTCATCCTCCGGATTGGCAGCCAGCAGCTGGACAGCTCCCTGGCAGGTAAACTGCGCCGCCTCAAGAACACGTTGAAGGCAGCTTAAAAGAACAAAAGAGTAATTAAAGGAGACTACACCACATGGATATCCGCCCATCGGAAATTTCAGACATCCTGAAAAAACAGATCACCCAGTTCAACGCCGATGCGGAACTGTCCGAAACCGGCCAGGTCGTAAGCGTAGGCGACGGTATCGCAACCGTATACGGCCTTGAAAACATCCAGGCCGGTGAAATGGTCGAGTTCTCCAACGGCATCAAGGGCATGGCCCTGAACCTCGCCTCCGACAATGTCGGCGTGGTAATCTTCGGCGACGATTCCGGCGTAAAAGAAGGCGATACCGTCAGCCGCACCAAGACCATCATGGACACCCCTGTGGGCAAAGGCCTCCTTGGCCGCGTCGTAGACGGCCTCGGCAACCCCATCGACGGCAAAGGCCCGCTGAAAGACGTGACCCGCAGCCGCGTGGAAGTCAAAGCCCCCGGTATCATCGCCCGTAAATCCGTGCATGAGCCCATGTCCACCGGCATCAAGGCCATCGACGCCCTGATCCCCATCGGCCGTGGCCAGCGCGAACTCATTATCGGTGACCGCCAGACCGGCAAAACCGCCATCGCCATCGACGCAATCCTGAACCAGAAGCAGGTAAACCAGGGCACCGACGAGAGCAAAAAACTCTATTGCATCTATGTCTGCATCGGCCAGAAACGCTCCACCGTAGCGCAAGTCGTAAAAAAGCTCGAAGAAACCGGCGCCCTGCAATACTCCATCGTGGTCGCCGCCACCGCGTCCGAACCCGCCCCCCTCCAGTACCTCGCACCCTACACCGGTGCCGCCATGGGCGAATTCTTCCGCGACAACGGGATGCACGCCCTCATCATTTATGATGATCTCTCCAAGCAAGCCG
This sequence comes from Alphaproteobacteria bacterium, assembly GCA_025360605.1. GTDB lineage: Bacteria > Pseudomonadota > Alphaproteobacteria > Rickettsiales > SXRF01 > JANYBV01. The sequence goes on from JANYBV010000010.1 coordinate 23,545, forward strand.
TAGCTTATCGCCAGATGTCCCTGCTGCTGCGCCGCCCCCCGGGCCGCGAAGCCTATCCCGGCGACGTGTTCTACATCCACTCCCGCCTGCTTGAGCGCGCCGCTAAAATGTCCGACGCCCGTGGCGCAGGTTCCATGACGGCACTGCCCATCATCGAAACCCAGGCTGGCGACGTATCGGCCTACATCCCCACCAACGTGATCTCCATCACCGACGGCCAGATCTTCCTCGAAACCGAACTCTTCTACAAGGGCGTGCGCCCCGCTGTAAACGTGGGCCTCTCCGTATCCCGCGTAGGTTCGGCCGCACAGATCAAAGCCATGAAGCAGGTTGCAGGTTCCATCAAGCTGGAACTCGCCCAGTACCGCGAAATGGAATCCTTCGCCCAGTTCGGCTCCGACCTCGACCCCGCCACCCAGAAGCTTCTGGCACGCGGCGCCCGCCTCACCGAACTGCTGAAGCAGCCCCAATACTCCCCGCTGTCCACCGCCGAAGAAGTGGCCGTGATCTATGCTGGCGTAAAAGGCTTCCTCGACACCGTTCCCGTAAAGCAGATCGGCGCATTTGAAACCGCCCTCCTGCAAGACCTCCGCTCCGGCCACAAGGACATTTTGGACACTATCACCGCCAAATCCGCCCTCGACCCCGAAACCGAAGGCAAGCTGAAAACCCTCCTCGAATCGCTCACCAAACGCTTCGCCTAAAGTAGAGAGCCAATGCCCAGCTTAAAAGACCTTAAAAACCGGATCAAAAGCGTAAAGTCCACGCAGAAGATCACCAAGGCCATGAAGATGGTGGCCGCCGCCAAGCTGCGTCGCGCCCGCGAACAGGCCGAAGCCGCGCGCCCCTACGCTGAAGGCATGGAGCGCATCCTGCTCTCCCTTGCCGCGGGCATCCCCGAAGGCACGCAAGGCCCGCTTCTGCTCTCCGGCACCGGCCAGAAAGACACCCAGCTCATCGTGGTGGCCACTTCAGACCGTGGCCTCTGCGGCGCGTTCAACTCCTCCATCGTCCGCGCCACCCGCAAAAAAGTGCGCGAACTGCAGGCCGCTGGCACAACCGTAAAGCTTCTCTGCGTCGGCCGCAAAGGCTTCGAACAGCTGCAAAGCGAATTCGGCGCCCTCATCATCGGCAAAAGTGAACTCAAATCCCGCCGCCTCGGCTACACCGATGCAGAAACCATCGCCATCGAACTCGCCGAACGCTTCAAAGCAGGTGAATTCGACGTGGCCACCGTGGTCTATAATGAATTCCGCTCCGCCATTTCGCAAGTCGTCACCTCCCAGCAGCTCATCCCCTTGGCACTCCCCGCCAAGTCCTTCGAAGCCGCCAACGCTTCCTCCGCCGTATATGAATACGAGCCGGATGAAAACGAAATCCTCGCCGAAATCCTGCCCCGCAATTTAGGCGTGCAGATGTACCGCGCCCTGCTGGAAAACGCAGCCAGCGAACAGGGCGCCCGCATGACCGCCATGGACAACGCCACCCGCAACGCCGGCGACATGATCAAAAAGCTGAACCTGAAATACAACCGCACCCGTCAGGCGGCCATCACCAAAGAACTCATCGAAATCATTTCCGGCGCCGAAGCCGTATAAGCATTACTCAGGAGAAAAAAACTATGTCTACAAACGGTATCATCACTCAGGTCATCGGCGCGGTGATCGACGTAAAATTCCCCAGCGGCAAGCTGCCCAGCATCTTGAATGCGCTCACCACCCAGAACGAAGGCAAAACCCTCGTGCTTGAAGTAGCCCAGCATCTCGGCGAATCCGAAGTGCGCTGCATCGCCATGGACGCCACCGACGGCCTCATGCGCGGTCAGGAAGTGGTAGACACCGGCGCCGCCATCTCCGTGCCCGTAGGCCGCGCCACCCTTGGCCGCATCATGAACGTAGTGGGCGAGCCCATCGACGAACGCGGCCCCATCGGCCACACCCAGACGGCCCCCATCCACGCCAAGGCCCCTGAATTTACCGACCAGTCCACCAAGACCGAAATTCTCGTCACCGGCATCAAGGTCATCGACCTTCTCGCCCCATACGTAAAAGGCGGCAAGATCGGCCTCTTCGGCGGTGCGGGCGTAGGCAAGACCGTGCTCATCATGGAACTCATCAACAACATCGCCAAAGCCCATGGCGGCGTGTCGGTGTTCGCAGGCGTAGGCGAGCGTACCCGCGAAGGTAACGACCTTTACCACGAAATGATGGAATCCAACGTAATCACCGCCGAAGACCCCAGCAAATCCAAGATTGCGCTGGTATACGGCCAGATGAACGAGCCTCCGGGTGCCCGCGCCCGCGTGGCCCTCACCGGCCTCACCCAGGCTGAATATTTCCGCGACGAAGAAGGCCAGGACGTGCTGTTCTTCGTGGATAACATCTTCCGCTTCACCCAGGCCGGTTCCGAAATGTCCGCGCTTCTGGGCCGCATTCCCTCTGCCGTAGGCTACCAGCCCACGCTGGCCACCGACATGGGCCAGATGCAGGAACGCATTACCTCCACCAAGAAAGGCTCCATCACCTCCGTGCAGGCCGTATACGTACCCGCCGACGATTTGACCGATCCTGCTCCCGCAACCTCTTTCGCCCATCTGGACGCAACCACGGTGCTTTCCCGCCAGATCGCCGAACTCGGCATTTATCCCGCAG
>JANYBV010000041.1 GCA_025360605.1 Alphaproteobacteria bacterium
TATCGTTTCTGATTTCATAGCGGCCCCAAATAATTAAATGATTAAATGCCTAACACGACCAACGCGCACGGGGCGGCAACTCAAACGAGTGTTGTCCTTGGGATCCCAATCGTCGTGACCATCCGTGAAACGGACATTCCACACGTAATCCGCGTGGACGCGATGCTCCGAGGACGACCAGTACCAAGGGGCATTGGGGGAACCTTCCTGAGTCGTATATGTATCTTGGAATGCGCCCATATCACGCAAATCGTACAGATTTTCGTCCTGAACCGGCTCAAAATTCCCATTGGCATTATAAGCTTTGCCATCGAGAAGAATGCGCGACGGGATGAACCATTTATCGGCACCGGCGGGTTCGAACCACGCGCCCGCTGCGCTTGCATACTGCTTGGCGTGACGCTTCACCGCTTTGTCGAGCGAGTCGATGATCGCAGCTTCATTGGCGAAATTACCGCCGTCATGCCCGTGCCATTGACGCAGCAACGCAACAGCCTGTACCGTTTCATTATAAGTTTTCAAACCATCGACGCGAGGCGCGTTCTTTAAATCTTCCGGCGCGGCCCAGACTTCGCAGGCGACGCCAAGGGAATTTCCATTGGCAAATTTCAGCGTCCATAGGCCGACGAAAATACCTTCGCCCTGAACCAGAAGGCCCGGTTCATGTGCCTGAACATCTTCATAGCTGAAAGAAAGGGCGTTCAATTGGCCGTAAGAAATGCCTAAGTTGCCGCTAATGCCGGTATAAACATTATGCGCGATTTTAGCGATTTCAGCTAACCGCAACTGCGCCTTCGCTTCGGCATCGGCGATCTGCTTCAAAGCCTGTTGTTGCGCGGTTTCAAGCGCTAGCCTTTGTTTTTCAAGTTGCTGTTCACGCGCAGTCAGTTTTTGCGCTTCACGGCCTACGGCACGCGATACAGCTTCTTTCCATTGCGCTTGCGTTTCCGGCAACCTGTCGGCACTACCAATCAAGCCCATATCCGTCAAAGTTTCGCGCAAAGTCTGTGTCGCCTTGACCAGACCTTCGAAATTGCCCTGCGCCACGGCAGCTTCGGCCTGCGCTTTCTCAAGATCGGCCTGCGACGCATTGCCGCCGCCCTGCACCGACGCGATGACCGCAAACAGTTGCTTGGGATCGACTTCCATCGCCGCCTGAATTTGCCGCGTAGCGGTTTCTTTTTCGCCGTCGCTGACGCCGTTATCAACAACCAGACGCACGGCATGGTCAAGGGTTTGCTCCCTTTTCTGGGGCATCCAGCGCGCGAGTTTTTCCGTCCAGCCGTCCATATGATCGCCTGTTAAAATAAAATCCTAATTAAAATATAAACTATCGACGCCGGTATATCAGCGTTTGCTATAAGTCAACAAACCCGCGAAGCGATTGCCTTTCAGACGCGCACGCGCACCATCGGGATCGGCCAAAGTAATAGCCATCGCATCGACCAGTTCCTTAATTTCACCGGCCTTGCCGTGGAAGCTGGCGCCCTGTGTCGGGGCCGACAGATTTTTCTGAACGACATCCTCGACGCCTTTGACAGTCGCAAGGCTGTAAATGCGTGTGCCTTGCTTAACCAAGCCGCTATGCGGTGCATGCTGGAAAGAACCACGGCGAGCTGTTTCCGAATTGCCATCAAGAATTTCACGGAGCTTAAACATATCCTTAAATTCTTCGCTGATGCCGGAAACATCATGTCCGCGATACTGGCCGCTTCTTGTTTCAAGGCCACGAGCCGTGGCGAGAAGAACAGCGTCAATTTTTTGAGGAATAAGTCTTGGTTCTGGAGCTTGCCAATCAATCTGAGTAAGGGTTTCATTTTCAATCGCCAAAGGCTGAATGGCGCTAAGAATAACGCCGCCACGGCTGGGAAAGCAGGAAGCCAATTGCAAATCTCCGCTTTGATCGAACGCATCGGCTGTGACCCAGCCGCTCCAATTCACCAAACCGCCCGGTTGCACATCCATCGTCTGTGCGCCCTTGACCAAAACATCGCGGCCAAGGCCCTTTGCTGTTGCAGCAAGCTGGCCGACGGCATCTTTCGCCATAGCTTGAATTTCATTTTCTTCGCCGTCAAAAATAACCGCGAGGCGCAGCGGGTTTACATGCATGGTCATAATAAAAAAACCTCTCTAAAGAATGAAAAATGACCGTTAACTTATAGTCATTCAAACGCTTCCGATCAATACTGGATTACTTTCATACCCGGCGCGAATGGGCCGCCGTTATTAACCATGTTTAGCATTATAATACGATCAAAAATATCGCTCGGCTAAAATCAGCAATTCTTAATATGATTATCCAATGCTATTATTATCCGGTTTCTAGGCTGCCAAACCGAGTTGGAGTTCATTAAAGAAACCAACTGGCCTCAATGGAAAATCGTCATTCGCGAAGGATAATCCCGGTTCCAGCGCAACATCAAAGCAGGGTTTGTGGGCATCACGGTCTGGATCAATGGTATTAACCTTTGTTGCTTCTGGCAATGGCTGGCCGAATA
>JANYBV010000015.1 GCA_025360605.1 Alphaproteobacteria bacterium
CCTCACAGTGATTTTTATCATCGGGTTTTTTAGCGGCGCTTTTGACGCTGCCGGGAGCGCGTAAATGTCTATCGATGATTTTTTCCGGTATTGCCAGTCGGTGTTTGATATGTTTCCCGTGCTTACGGTGAGCATAACCGCAATGTCGATCATCTCGGTCGGTTTGGCCCTCTTTTGGGGCTTCATGCGCGGGCGGGGTGACTAATGCGGCGAGCAATATTCGGCCTGGCCGCTCTGCTCGGCCTGGCCGGCTCGTTTGCTCCCCTTCCAGTGCGGGCGCAATCCTCATGGTTTCTGATGATCCCAATGAATAACTGCACGCTGGCGGCGTTTGGCTTTACGCCTTACACTGCCAGTAATCCCCCTTACTCGTTGGTTACTGGCGGTATGTTAAAATCCCCAGATACGGTCGATGTTTTCGATATTGCCTATCACCCATTGGGCGGCGATTCGACTACCATTATCAATCAGATCACGGTTGGCTACTCCTGGCTGGCCTCATGGTATCAGCAGGATGTGGTGATTATTACCTCGAACGGTAACACGATTACAAAATCGGAAAATTCAGGCCAAACGGGTGCTTTCGGGAGTACTTTTGCTATCCCTGATGATCCAATTATCAGCGATGCGGCCTCCGGCGCGTTTATCAGGATTCATATCAACGCGCACCCATCGATCTCCTGGTCGCAAGGGAACGATGATCTTCAGTATATAAAATTCAGTACGATCAACCTATCTGGCACGGGTACGATCCCTGATAACTATTATGCCTGTTCTCCGACGCTGACCCCCGACGGTTACGGCGGTGGCGGCGGTACTTCAACCGGTGGCGGCGGTACGGGCGGCGGTGGTACCGGTGGCGGTACAGCTGCTCCTACAGTTACACCTACCCTCACGCCTTATCCTGCGTTCACGTCGGTTCCCGGCGAAACATCGTATTTTTTCCCCTTTGCTGATTGGCGATTTGATACTCTCGCGGGTATTCTTGGCGGTTCATATGGCGGTGATGGTTCGTTGATCGGGGCATCTTATTATGGCTACACGGCTATGATCGCTATTGATGTTCATTCGCTTTCGTGTATTGCGGGTACGCTCGGCCTGAGTTTTTACGATCAGGTCGACGCTGGCACAACTGGCCTAAATGTTCGTATTGATATCAATAATGATGGTTCAAATGATAATTGGGGTGGTGTAACGAACACGAGTGGCTCCGTAAACGCTGTTAATTCTTGGGGTTTCTCTACCTCAGGTTCATTTAACAGCCTGCGCTTGATTTTGATCACCTCTGGCGCTGATCCCTATGCCTCGTTGATCGTTTCTCGTTTGGGCATTTCTTGCACTTCTGATGTTGTTCCCACTATTACACTCACTCCTACTATCACCGCTTCTTATACCGCTGCGCCTTCGACAACGCCGACGTTTACCCCTTCCGCGTGGAAGATCTGCTTACCTGGTGCTATCACGGCCACGCTCCGATCTTCGACAAAAACAAATTTTGCGCTTACTCAGCTGGCGCTCAGTTCAATTACTCCGCCTGCAAGCGCTACACCTGATGGTAGCGTGACTCCCACCATTACGCCCTACGTTGCCTATTGTCAGCCTGCTTTAAATATCACGCACGTTCCGATAGCTATTGTTACGGCGGGCGCTTGTATTCGCTCTGATGGCAATACGCCTTCTCCTGATAATCCGGTGGGGTGTAATCAGGCCTGCTATACAGTGTTGCCGGCTATCAATATCAGCACAATTGGTTTTATGGGTTCGGTGTTTCAAGCCCTAGCGCTCGGCGGCGGCCAGCTGGGCGGCCTGCAAACCTCTCTTACCTCTCCTGCTGTTCGGGCCTGTATTCGATATATGGATTTTCATGTGGAGTTGTTTGGCAATGACTTGACGCCTTTGATTTTGACTGTTATCAGCTCTACAGCCCTTTTTTTTATTGTCCGACCATTTAGGAAGCAGCTATAATGCAAACGATCGTTTTGTATCTCCCGAACGCCGATATACTCCGCCTGGCGGTGTTATTTTGGCTGGCGACAATTGCGATTGGTTTATGGAAATACATAAAAAACTTCCTATGAAAATTCCAATTTGGGATGATTGGTTGTGTGGTGGTGATACGTTCACCTCGTTGCTCACCTCGGTGCGCTTCATCTGGTGCGCCGGTTATTATGGCAGTGGTAAAACGATGCTCGCAACTTTCCTCGCTGCGCATTTGCTGCACGTCGGTAAAGTTTCGCGGGTGGTTTCAAATTTGCATGTGGTTGGCGCCTCTCCTGCCGCTGAAACGGTTCCTGGGGGTATTGTTTACGAATCCCCCTATCTGGTCGACAAGGATAACAATCCTCGGCGTTTCTATCCTGGCGATATGTTTCCGTTGGAAGATACGGCTATCCTCTTTGATGAGGCGGCTATGTTTATTGATGATTGGCAATCGGCCAAAGATTATTTTATTGCGCTTCGCAAAACAAACCTCTATTTCTTGATGCCTTCGATCTGGCCTCCGGTGGCGCGGGTGCGCTATTTTGAGGTGCGGCGCACACTTAACTTGTATGTGTTCGGGATTCCAGCCTGGCAGTACACTTGGTTCCTCTCAAATGGCCGTTCGGTGGCCGAAAAAGGGACTTTTTATTTTATCCGTCCCTCTCGTATGTTCGGCGTTTTTGCCACTCTGGGCCTGCCCAAAGATGATGGCGGCATTGCTGATATGCTGAGGTATACCTTCGAAACGAGAAAAATCGAAAATGATCGAAACACACGCGCCATCGCCCGAAAAATCGCAGCGATTGGCGGCTATGAAGAGGGATCTGTCGGCTCAACCGCCAGTGCCGACGCTCTCGCCGACACAGTCGGACAAATCAGTGACGCCACAACCGACCTCGTCGAATCCTTCGCCAGTGCTGACGCCTGGGATAATGCCTCCGGTAAGCGAAGCAAAAGAAGGTGACGAAAAATCGATATTAACGCTGATCGACCGGCGCCAGGCGGCGGTTAGTGCTTCGGCGGTACACTCGAATAATAAATTGAATCCGCGCGCATTGATGCAGGTGCTTGGTGCGTTCGCGTTGGTGGCGGGCTTCATCTGGTTTATCGTTTCCTCGACCGGCGCGAAACCGGCGCGGGTAGTTGCTGCTCCGACCGTGGTCGCTTCGCTCACGCCTGTGCCTTCGGTGATTTATGGCGGTTCGCTCTTCCTTCCGACTGGTTCGCCCTTGCCGCTGCCATCTGCTGCGCCTTCGCTGCCGCCTTCTTCTACTCCGCTTCCAACTAACACCCTTCGGCCTTCGACAACGCCGACCATTACCGGCAATGTACTCTTATCGGTTAAATCGTTTTGGCCCAAAACGGGCTCGTGGGGTGTGTCGCAAACACGATCCGGCGTTGATCCGGTGCTTCTCGATGGCCTGGGCGGCGCCTGCCCTGAGGTGTGGCCGCTCGGTACTTACCTTGAATTTCAGAACGGGCGGCGTTTCTTGTGTGCTGATCGGGCGGCTCTCACTTGTACGGGTGGTATTTGCCCGGTGGTGCTGTATTCAAGTGATCGAGATGCGATTAAAGGGGTGTATGGTGCGCGGGTGGTTCTGCCTCCGGTGCTCTTCGCGGCGTCCGGGGCGGGCTCAGCGCGGTAGCGCGTAGCCCCGGCGCGCGCCAGAGGGCCATACAGAACAAAGGCGGATAGAGTATCGGCTCTATCCGCCTTTGTTGTTACTGCTGCTCGTTAATCCGCTCGATGAGATATTCCCCGGCCTCTATCGCATCGGACTCCGAAGTCGTTTCTTCGTCCCAATCTGTGTGACCCAAGTAGCTATCCATCTGATCGATGGCATATTCGTTGTTTGCGAAAAGTTCGCAATTGTCGCTCAGCCCGCCATTATCGAACCGGCGCCGACCTAAACGAGCCGGGCTTTCCGGCTTGAATTCGCCGTCGATTTTTTCGGCGTAGATGCCCCACAAGCTGTGGTAGTTCAGGGTTCCGGTGAGGATGCCGATAAGTGTTTTGCTGGTCATTTTTGCTTCTCTCTTGGCTCATTTGAAGTCATCCTTGTTGCGACTTCATGATTACATTATACTTCTGAATTCGGGAGTATGTTAAGAGGCAAAATAGGGTAATTTGAAAACTCGATCAAGCACATATTCCGGAGTCGAAAATTGAATGAAAAACGATCTCAACTAGAAAATCCGAATACATCGCTTGACACAATCACGTTTTAGTTTTATACTGCATCAATCTCATCTTAGAGATTGATTCGTGCCCTTCAAGTCATGTTTTACGTATAGGCGGTAATGATGAATTTGGAACAAGTCAAGCAAGCGATAGAAAAAACGGGATCGATACGCAAAGCCGCGCCATTGCTCGGCGTCACTTACAACAGCGTGCAGTGGTTCCTGGCTCGGCAAGGATACGAGATAGTCAAAACCGCAACGATTAAAAAGATTGAGGCCAGATCGTGATTAAGTCCATTGAGTATATCTATTGCTTTTCTGGTGAAGTCATCGATCCTGCTGTTTCCGCAGCCCAGGCGTCTGCGTGCGACCATCTTCGTCAGATCTGGCTTGAATCGGATCATTGCCCGGCCAATCTTGATTTCATCACCTACACTGTAGGTTATTGCATTCCTTATACGATCTTTACTCGTGAGCTGCCCGAATCTCTGCCCGTACCGCTGCCCGATCTGCTGCCCGTTGACTACATCTATGCCTCCTGGCTGATCTCGCTCTCTGATTGGGCGATTTCTGAACGGATTCTCCGTTTTAAATCTGCGTTATCTGCTGGCATGCTTGATCCTCAGCTCTCGCAAGCCGAACTAATGGTTCTTTACGGCGAGCAGGCGCGCCGCATAGCGTTGGCGAATATTTTTACGCTTACGGTGCGGATGTGGAATCAAACCGGCCTTCGGCTGTATACTCCTGTGTGTTATACGCGGGTTCGGGCGTTTTGCCCCCAGGTGATGCGGCGATGAATATTCTTGAACATATCAAGCAACAACCGTTCGTAATCGCATCGGGCGCTGCTGCTCTCATTCATTCAACATGGGCACTCTGTACGCTATCGGCGGGCGTTGAACCTACCACGCAATTTGGGGCACAGTGGTTCGCTTGGGTGCTGCCGGGCTTCTTGGTCGCGTTCGCCCTCGATGTCGGGCAGATCGCCACAAGCGCCGATATTATCGGCGGGCAACGGTCGCGGGCCAAACTCTGCACTTTCTTTGTATTCGCTGCCGCGACTTATTTCCTACAGTGGCTGTATATTGCTCATCATATGCCGGCTGTTGATCTGGCGGCGGGGGTACGGGTGGCTTGGTTGCCGGTAGCGGGCTTCATCCGGGATGCCTCGCTCTGGGTGCTGCCCCTTTTTATGCCTCTTTCCACACTGCTGTATACCTTCTCGCGGGGCGTGCCTGAACATGCTCAAGGCCCGCGCATTGCTGCCGCTGCGTTTCCAGATCGTGCCGACCGGGCCGATTTGGTGCCGAATGTGCCACAATTGCCGATTTCTAATAGTGCCGGTGACGATTTGTTCCTGCCTGATCCGCTTTGCGATCCGTTGTTCCTGCCGGAAGCCGCCGACCTGGAATTGTCGGCGGTTGGTGCTAAGCCGTACCATTTTGATTGCCCCAACTGTGATTTTTTGAACGATTACGCGACGGAATCAGGCCGCGCTAACGGCAAGCGGGCGCATGGTCGGCATTGTGCCGGCGTAGTTGCTTCGGTTCCGCAGGCGGTGATCAATGCTGGTTAATGAAGCGATTGATCAGTTCCTCACGAGCTGCCGCGCGGATGGCCTTCAACCATCAACCGTTAAAACCTATTCGCGGCTCCTGGTGCAATTCCGTAAACGGTTCGGCCTCCTCGATGTGCGTGCGGTGCCAGTGATGAGCATTCGCGAATTTCTCATCGAGCGGCGGGTTGGGTTATCGCCCTTCTCGATCATTGATGAGGTCGCCACGATCAAACGTCTCTTTTCGTGGTGTGCCGCTGAGTATGATGGCTTCCGTAACCCAACGATCAATATCAAGCGCCCTCGTGCGCCAAAGTTTCAACCGAAAGGCGCGAATCCCTCCGACGTGGCCGCGATCCTTGCTACCTGTGATGCTTCAGCTATCGGGCTGCGTGATAGGGCGCTTTTTCTCACGCTGGCCGATACGGGTATTCGGGCATCAGAGCTGCTGGGGGCCACTGATTGCGATCTGGATTTTGGCCGCTCGCGCCTTCGGGTGCGGGGCAAGGGCCAAAAGGAGCGCTTTGTACCCCTCTCCCGTGAAACAATGCTCGCTCTTGTTCGCTGGCTCAATAAGCGCCCTTTCGGCTCGGATCATCTCTTTTGTGTTCTGGCGGGCGGTCGCCCTGGCTCAGGCCTAACCTACTCCGGCCTGCGGGAGATCCTCCGCCGTCGCTGCAGGGCTGCGAAAATTACGCATCGTTTTACGGTTCAGATGTTGCGGCATTTGCTCGCTGAGTAGTTCGTCGGTTAGCAACGGTGGCGAGCGGTTGTCAATGCCCGCTCCAAGCGGTGAGCGTAGCGGCGCAAGCCAGGAGCTCGGAGCGCGGCTTGACAACAATACCTAAAAAGCCTTGCGGGTGGGTCGGGGGACACAAACCGCAAACGGTAATCAGCGGATTAAAAAAAGTGTTCCCCGGCCTCCCGCTCAATGCGGCAAATTGGCAGTCAAGGGCGCGCCCTTGTGGGGTTTAAGGGGCAAGGCCCCTTTGCAGTGGTCAGTTACTCGAATCTGTGTAAAAAAGGATAACCTAAATCATCTCTCGTTCCTTTTCCCTGATCCGTGCATGACTTGATTTCGCATTTCGGCGCTTCGGCGCTTTAACCCCCGTACTGTAATACGGGGGTAACCAAAAAGAACGGTATATCATGACTATTACTAAACACCTTGATTGGATTGAAGCAACATATCCCAGTAGCACAAGCATTCTGCAATGTATGCCCGGTTGGGCGGCCTTTGATGACTGGGAGGCCTGCGATAAGGCGTTTTTTGGCTACCAGTGCATGCAGAAACCAGCAGGTGTTGAGGGTATTTATTACATGTATTCGCCTGGCCGTGATGATCGCCACCTCCAGATAACCGGTTCGGCGTTGGCCGAACTGCGTGAAACACGCCCAAACGAGTCCGAATTATTGCAGCACATTCTCAAGATGGGTGGGCATTTTACGCGCATCGATTGCGCGATCAACTTGCATAATGAGCAGCTCACGCCTGTCGACTTGAAAGATGCTTATGAGGATGATGCAATTATTACGCCTGCTCGTTCGGGTACCTGGCTCCAAGGGCTAAAAAAATCGGGTGCTACTTTCTATCTTGGCTCTCGAAGCTCTGAGCGGTTTTTTCGGGCCTACGATAAGCGCGCCGAAACAAAAACGGCGGGTGATCCCTGGCTTCGGCTGGAATTGGTACTGAGGGGTAAGCGGGCTCAAATTGGCGGAATTGTTCTGGCCAATTCGAATATATATGCTGCGATTTCTTCTGCGATTGTCGAATTTGTTGATTTTCGCGATAACCCCGTGTATCGGGCTGCGGTTGAGGCGGTCAAGGTGTTTTTTCCTGAGGTGCCTCGTAAAATGCCTTCTACGCTGGATTGGCTGCTTGGTGTGGTCGCCAAGTCTGCCGCGAATTTTCAAATAAAAAACGTTGTTTTTGATATTCCGTTGTTGTTTTCATCGGAATATGATCGATATCTCTACCTCCTGGGTGCCCCGGTTTCGGATCGATCCCTGCGTTTCTCGCGGATCGGTGCTACATGATCGTTCCCTGTGTATTGTGTGGTTGTTCTATCGATGTTTCTCAAGCCGCTTTGATGGATCGAATAATTGAACAGGTGAAGGGCATCGACTCTGCTTTGTTTAGCTGCCTGATGGACCGCCTATCTGATTCATTCATCGATCCAATTATTATGAAGGCTGACGAAGTCAATGATCGCGTGTACCTGGTTGGTGAAAGGTTCATAGATTGATTATGCGTATCCTTGTCGCTTGTGAATACTCAGGCACTGTCAGATCAGCATTAGTGGCGTCCGGCCATGATGCTTGGTCATGCGATATTTTACCTACTGAACGACCTGGAAATCATATTCAGGCGGACGCTTTAAGTATATTGGACGACGGCTGGGATATGATGATCGCACATCCACCATGCACGTATCTATCATACGCTGGTCTGCGTTGGTACAAAACACAACCAGAGCGTCTGGGAAAGACGAAAGAAGCCTTTAATTTCTTTATGGCTCTGGTTAACGCTCCAATACCTCGTATTGCAATCGAAAACCCGTGCGGCTTTCCTAATCAGTGGTACCGCAAACCTGATCAGATTATCCAGCCGTGGCAGTTCGGCGATCCATTTACCAAGAGGACTTGTTTATGGTTGAAGGGCTTGCCGCCACTGCTATATACCTGCATTTGTACCGATCCGTTTATCAATTGGACAACCAAGGGTAAGCACGTTTCGATTGCTGGCAGTAAGTCACATGCCCGGTCGAAGACGTTTGATGGTATTGCTAACGCTATGGCCTCTCAATGGACGGTGCAATATGAATAGGGCGGCTAAATACACAGTAGCGCTATCAACCACCATAGCGGCGCGCGTTTTTGATATTCCGTTGTTGTTTTCATCGGAATACGATCGACATCTCTACCTCCTGGGTACCTTTGTTTCGGATCGGTCCCTGCGTTTCTCGCGGATCGGTGCTACATGATCGCTCCCTGTGTATCTTGTGGTTGTTCTATCGATGTTTCGTTAACTGCCCTGGCGGATCGCTCTCTGGCGCCCTCGTGCAATACCTGTTCTGATGATGTTCGCCGGGAGATCCGCTTGGGTTCTTTGATGTGGCCTTGTGATTACATGGGCGGCTGGTGGTTTGATCGCCAAAAAAAATCTTGGCGTTACTTTCCTCAATCCTATGTGATCACTATATCAGGCCAAGTTCAAGGCGCGATTAAACCGGGGCACAAGGTCGGCTGTGATTGTGTGATGTGCATCCTCGATGCGGTTGCGGTTGAACATGCTTTGTTAAATTCCTGAAAGGGCGTGTATATGTTTGTTTTATCTGAGTTTTCTACGTTTCGGGCTTTCTCTTTCGGCGGTGGCCGCCAGTCCGTGGTTGTGATGTTGTTGCAGATCGAGGGCAAAATCAACCCCTTTCGGTATTTTGCCATATTATCTTAAAATCCAGAAACACTATTGAACAACAATCGGTGATGTCTTGATTGTCGACGGTACCTTGCTGGATTTTTAATCTAGAACCCATTGATTGAGGGTTTTCCACACTCATTTGTTCTAAACGAGCGTTCACTATTGCCGATTGTATTCTATAATGTTCTTTATTCAGCGCGATAAAAAAGTCCAATTGCTGAGTGAAGAAAAGGTGTATCAATGGCGGAAATTCGTGTATTCGGAATCATTTCAGAGCAGTACATCAGTGCTAAGAGCGGTTCCGGCTCTCTGACGATTCTCGATCTTCAATCCGGTTCGATCCTGAATATCAGTTTGTACAAACAAACTGTCGGGGATGATGTGGTTGCCAAAAAGCAGCCCCAAAATTGGGTATTCGGCGGTTGTCAGCTCCGCAGCTTCCAGGGTCGAAATTTCCTGACTGCCGACACAATCGCGGTTGCTAAGCCTGCCGGTCAACCGGCCTAGGCTTGTTTGCGTTCGTTTTTGACCTTTCCTAAGTTCTTGGAGTTTTCACTATGTATGCTCACGTTCTAACCTCGGTTATTCATTATGCTGTTCTTACCACCGATCCGACTTCGGCGGTAGACCTGCTGGACGGTATCGGCAACCTGTTGCTGGTGTTTCCGATCCTCCTGTCCGTGATTGGTGGCAAGGCGATCATCGGTGTTGCGGTTCAGGCGCTTCGTGGCGCTAAGTCGGTGGCTCGCTAGTTTCGTTCCTGGTGCCGATCCCTCGTGGGTCGGCTCTTCTTTTTTGGGGGTGCCTATGCCTACGCCAATGCCCTTTTCGGGTTTTTATGAATTTGCGGCGGGCTTCTCGAACGCTATTGCTATTGATCCGTTTTTGCCGGTAGTCCTGGTCGCTTCAGCTATGGCGGGGATCGCGTTTCTGGCGGTTCGCTCGTTACGTAAGGCCGTTAAATGAGCTGGCCATTGGTTGCTCATATCATTATCGGTGGTTTGATGGCGATCATACTCTCGCCAAAACATTCGATAGTGGCGTTCCTGGGTGGCTGCGTGATCTGGCTGGCTGCTTCACCTGTGGCTTATGAAGCGGGCCTCACAGTGATTTTTATCATCGGGTTTTTTAGCGGCGCTTTTGACGCTGCCGGGAGCGCGTAAATGTCTATCGATGATTTTTTCCGGTATTGCCAGTCGGTGTTTGATATGTTTCCCGTGCTTACGGTGAGTATAACCGCAATGTCGATTATTTCCGTCGGCCTGGCGCTCTTTTGGGGGTTTATGCGTGGGCGGGGCGACTAGATGCGGCGGGTAGTGCTCGGCCTGGCCGTGCTGCTCGGCCTGGTCGGTTCGCTCGCTCCGCTGCCAGTGCGGGCGCAATCCTCATGGTTTCTCATGATTCCAATGGATAACTGTACTTTGGCTGCGTTCGGTTTCACGCCCTACACTGCCAGTAATCCGCCTTACTCGCTGGTTACTGGCGGTATGTTAAAGTCCCCCGACACGGTCGATGTTTTTGATATCACCTATCACCCATTGGGCGGTGATTCGACTACCATCATTAATCAAATCACGGTTGGCTACTCCTGGGTAGCCTCATGGTATAATCAGGATGTGGTGGTTATTACCTCGAACGGTAATACGATTACAAAATCGGAAAATTCAGGCCAAACGGGTGCTTTCGGGAGTAC
>JANYBV010000030.1 GCA_025360605.1 Alphaproteobacteria bacterium
GATTCATCCGTTTCCTAATGGAAATGGCCGCTGGTCACGCATGTTATCGGATATCTGGCTGAAACAGCATGGTAAGCATCTGCCAATCTGGCCAGCCGAAATGAACCGTGAAAGCCCTATACGCTCAGATTATATACGCGCCGTTAAGGAAGCGGATCGTGGAAATTTTGAACCTTTGCTGGTATTGCAACGCCAATATATAACTTAAAACAGAAATCTATTAATGAAGGGATTGATTATTGGATTTATCGTCCTATGATTGAAAAATGCGCAAAATAAAGCACATCGCTAATATATTGTTATGCTTGAGCCTCATGGTTGCAGGATTTCCTGTACATGCGGATCAGCAATGCCTTGGTCACGGTATAGCACATCATCATGAAACCCAACATGCCGACGCGCAATCGCATCACGATCACAATAAAACCCATAGTGACCATGCAAACTGCTGCCTAAACGGTAGCGCGAGTGCCATTTTATTAAATAATACCTTTACGCTTTCCCGGCATACCGAAAAAACTGAGAAGCTGAATACGGCGGAGCAAGTATTGGTTTCCCGTCTCCTTCAAGTTCAAGATCGTCCCCCTAAACTTTTCTCTTAAATAACGATAACGCCTTTAGTCCATTTGGCTAACGCCATGTGGCTGTTGTTTGGCGTATGTATTGTCATGCTTTGCATGGCTATGGCTCATCCGTAATTTGAGAATAGTTTGTATATGAAGATAAAATTTGCCTTACCCTTGGTATGGCTTGCATTGCTGGTCTCGCCCGCACTGGCCAGTACCTATACCCTCGACATTGCCCGTGAAACTGTAAACATCACTGGCGCGCCGGTTAAAAAAATTACCATCAATGGCGGCATACCGGGGCCAACGCTTCGTTTCACTGAAGGCGAAAATGTCACCATTAATGTCACCAACCATATGGATGAAATGACCTCCATACATTGGCACGGGCTGATTGTACCAGGCGAGATGGATGGTGTGCCAACCTTCAATAATTTCCCCGGCATTATGCCTGGTGAAACCTTTACCTACCATTTCACGATCAAGCAAACCGGCACCTACTGGTATCATGCGCACTCAATGGGGCAAGAGCAGGACGGAGTTTTTGGCTCGATTATCGCCTCCCCTAAAGGCAAAGACCCAATCCAGAGTGACCGCGATTATGTGGTCGTGCTATCGGATTTCACCAATGAAAAATCGGATGACATTATGGCGCACCTGAAAATGTCGTCAGATTATTACAGCACGGCGCGCCGTACGCTGGGTGACTTTTTCCATGATGCAAAAACCAATGGTGTCAGCAAGGCATGGAAAACCGCCAGGGAATGGGGCGATATGCGCATGGCGCAAACCGATCTGGCCGATGTCACCGGCTACACATTCTTAGTGAATGGCAAATCGTCACAGCAAAACTGGACAGGTTTATTCAAACCCGGTGAACGCGTGCGCCTGCGCTTTATCAATGCTTCGGCCATGTCGTTTTTCGATGTGCGCATCCCAGGCCTTAAAATGAGTGTTGTGCAATCGGACGGCCAGAATGTTGAGCCGGTGACAGTGGATGAATTCCGCTTCGCACCCGCTGAAACCTATGATGTGATTGTCACGCCGAAGGACGATAAAGCCTACACCATCGCCGCCGAGCCGATTGACCGTACGGGCTTTGCCATCGCTACTCTTGCCACCAGCATTGGCCAGTATGGCGAAATGCCGCAGCAGCGCCCGCGTGCCTTGCTCTCAATGGCCGATATGGACATGGAGCAAATGATGAAGGACGATCCCAATATGGAGATGACGCCCGCCGATATGATTAGCGGCTGGGCAAAAACGGGAACGCCGGAAGGCCAAAAAGCACTTTCCTATGCCGACCTGCGGTATGCCGGTGTGCAGAAAGACCAGCGCCCGCCAGAACGCACCATTGAAGTAAATCTCGGCGGTAATATGGAGCGCTATATCTGGACAATTAACGACCAGAAATTCTCCGAAGCGGAGCCGATACGCCTTAAATATGGCGAACGTGTGCGATTAAAATTCACAAATCATACCATGATGGCGCATCCGATGCATCTGCATGGCATGTTCGTGCAGCTGGAAAACGGCCAGCCTACCGCAAAACTGCCGAATAAGCACACGGTTATCGTGCCGCCCGGCGGGTCTTACTCCGTATTGCTTACCGCCGATGCTGCCGGTGAGTGGGCGTTCCACTGCCATCTGCTCTACCACATGATGTCGGGCATGATGCGTAAGGTGATCGTTGCAAAACTTGATCCTGCCGATGTTCCGGCACCAGCAAATCAAACCCAAGGAAGCCACCATGCGCACTAAATTTTATGTGATGGCTTCTTGCCTTTTGCTGGCGCAGCGCGCGCTGGCCGATGACATGGGCGCGATGACGCCGGAGGAAATGAAACAGGAACATGGCGGGCAAATCTTCCACATGCTCCGGCTTGAAACCGATGCAGGCACCAGCAAAAGCGGCGGCACCGCCAGTTGGGATTTGAAAGGCTGGGTAGGCACCGACGAGGATAAGCTATACATCAAATCCGAAGGCGAACACATGGATGGCAAACTGGAAACGGCTGAAACCTGGGCGCTTTACAGCCGAAACATTGCCACGTTTTGGGATGCGCAGGCTGGTATCCGCTACGATTTCAAGCCGCATTCTGCCACTTACCTGACACTCGGTTTCACCGGCCTTGCGCCATACTACTTTGAAACCGAGGCGCATTTGTTTATCAGCGATAAAGGCCATGTCTGCGCGCGACTGCGTGAGGAAAATGACTTTTTATTGACGCAAAAGCTGATTTTGCAGCCTTACGCCGAGTTCAATTTATATCTCCAGGATGCGCCTGAAAACGATGCAGGCGCAGGTGTCGGGGAAGGCAAGATCGGCCTGCAAACCCGTTACGAATTCACCCGAAAATTCGCGCCTTATGTGGATGTCCACTACGGCAAGAAATTCGGTGAAACCGGGTCTATCGCTAAAATCATCGGCGAGGACAGGGATGAGCTAGTCGGCGCTGTCGGCTTGAGATTGATGTTTTAATTTAACCAACCAAAGGAAAAATCATGAAAAAACTACTATTAACGACCGCCTTAGTGCTGGCTGCAGCGCCTGCCTTTGCAAAAGATTACACCATCAAGGAGGTCACTAGCGATGATGGGAAATATTATTTTTCTCCGAAAACGCTCACTATTCAACCGGGTGACACAGTGACATTTGAAAACGCGCAAGATGATTCGCACGATGTGATGTTCAACGTAGTGCCAAAGGCCGTGGATGAAATGATCATGAGTCCGACGATGGAAAAGAAAGGTGAGAAATTCACCTACACCTTTAATGTTCCCGGTACTTATAAATTCCACTGTCACCCGCACGAAGCATTGGGCATGACCGGAACGCTAATTGTCGGTGCGCCATCCAAGTCTGGTGAAACTAAAAAAGTAAGCCATCATGACATGGGTGTAAAAACTGCTGGCGATCACCACGACGCTGCCGTTACCGCCATGCCGCAAGGCACCGGCAAAATTATCAGCCTGGATGCCGACAAGCACAGCATGAAGGTGACGCATGATCCCATCAAATCCCTCAGCTGGCCGAAAATGACCATGACCTTCAGCGTCGATAGCAGCGTCGATCTGTCGGGCTATCAGGCTGGCGATGCGATTGGCTTCACCCTCAAGCCAATTGGTAAAGACGATTACACCGTCACCAGCTTGAAGAAGCAGTAGCCATGATTACTAGCCCCTCCGCTTGCCGGGCGGAGGGGTATTTTAAGGAAGGTTTTTATGTGAATACCATAATATTTATTGCTGATATCGCTTTACAGATAGGCCTTTAAAATATCTAACACGCAATGCTCAATGTCCCGCCGATGCCGCCAAGGCAAAAATCCTGCAAACAACTTCGGCGTATAAGTTTGGGAATATTCCTGTTTTCGCTGACGATGTATTTAACAGGTTTGTATTTCGCTTTTATTGCTTCTCATCTAATGTAAAAATTATGGAACATTCAGAACATAAACCACACGATTGTTGTGCTGCGGAGAAAAAAACTGGCGCTCATGCAGCGCATAGCAAAACCTCATGGAACGCAACGGCCCATGCCACACTGCACTGTCTGACCGGCTGCGTTATCGGGGAGCTTCTCGGCCTGATGATCGGCGTCACGCTCGGCCTGCATCCCTATGCTTCAATGGGCTTAAGCACAGTGCTGGCTTATATCAGCGGCTTTTCCCTTACCATTTTTCCGCTGATGAAGCGCGCCCGCTTACCTTTCAAAAGCGCCCTGAAAGCCATCTGGCTAGGTGAAGCTATATCGATTGGCGTTATGGAACTGGTGATGAACTCGGTGGATTACCGCATGGGCGGGATACGCAGCGGTTCGGTTTTCAATCCATTGTTTTGGGAAGCGCTGGCATTCGCAGTTCCAGCTGGGTATATCGCAGCCTTTCCGGTTAACTACTGGCTGATCGGCAAAGAAATGAAACGCTGTCATTAACCTTATGGCAGAGTTAATAGCATTGCTGCACTGGAGTACATCATCGCTGGCGGCATTTCTCGCCTCACTGGTTGAGTGCGTCGAAGCGCTTACGATTGTGCTGGCAGTCGGTGTAACGCGAGGCTGGCGATCCGTTTTGCTTGGAACAGCAATGGGATTAGTGCTGCTCACTGCGCTTATTTTGATTTTTAATCCGCTGTTGCACCATATTCCTATTCCAATTGCATGGCTCCAAATCAGTCTTGGCGGACTTATATTCATTTTCGGCATGAATTGGCTTCGTAAAGCCGTTTTGCGAGCGGCGGGCAGGAAGGCATTACATGACCAAGCGCTTATCTATCAAGAAGAGATTGCCGAAATGGTAAATATTGCCAAAGCCAGAGGCCGGTGGGATTGGATTGCCTTAGTGACCGGTTTTAAGGCCATCGTGCTTGAAGGAGTTGAAGTCGTGTTTATCGTTGTCGCGGTAGGTGCTGCAGAAACATCCATGGCTCCAGCTGCTTTGGGCGCGGTGGCGGCAATGCTGCTAGTATTGTTGCTTGGTATTTTATTGCATCGGCCATTGATGCGCGTTCCTGAAAACAGCCTGAAATTTGGCGTCGGCGTGATTTTGTCAGCCTTCGGTATTTTCTGGATTGGCAAAGGTTGTGGCGTTGAATGGCCAGGGGAAGATTTGGCTATTATTGGCCTTATGGCAGGGCTGTTGATAGTTGCACTGTTTTCAGTAAAATGGCTGAAAAGGCAAATTGCCGTATGAACAAAGGTATCATTTTCGCAATTTTCGCAGCTGTCTTGTTCGGCGTGAGTACACCTTTTGCCAAACTTCTGGTGGGTGAAATTCCGCCTGTCATGTTGGCGGGTTTACTGTACGGCGGCTCCGGCCTTGGCCTGTTGTTATGGATGGGCTTGCGTAAAGCATGGCGTCGTGACGAAGCAATTGCGCACTTAACGCGCAAAGATATATCATGGCTTGCAGGCGCGGTGGTAACGGGCGGGATTGCAGCGCCTGTGCTATTAATGTTTGGTATCACCATGATTCCTGCTTCTGATGCTTCGCTTTTGCTAAATTTAGAAGGGGTGCTAACTGCGCTGCTGGCATGGTTTGTATTTAAAGAAAATTTTGACCGGCGTATTTTTTTCGGCATGCTCTTTATCATTTTAGCCGGTGCGCTTCTATCTTGGCAGGAAAGCCAATTGGCCGGTATCCCTTGGGGCGGCTTGCTGGTAGTTGCGGCATGTCTATGCTGGGGTATTGATAATAATTTAACCCGGAAAGTCTCGGCAAGCGACCCTTTACAAATAGCTGCCATCAAAGGAAGCGTGGCGGGCATCGTAAATATTTCGATTGCGCTCATTATGGGTACAGCATTCCCTAAGATTTCCATTATAGCGCAAGCGGCTGGCGTCGGATTATTAGGCTATGGGATCAGCCTGGTGCTGTTTGTGCTTGCGCTTCGTAATCTCGGTACCGCACGAACGGGAGCCTATTTCTCTGTTGCTCCGTTTTTTGGTGCGGCAGTATCGTTACTCCTGCTGCATGAAAATCCGACATTATTATTTTGGGTGGCGGGCGGACTAATGGGCGCTGGTATATGGCTGCATCTGACTGAAAACCACGAGCATGAGCATTCGCACGAAGCAATGGAGCATGAACATTCACATGTCCATGACGAACATCACCAGCATGAACATAATTTTGCTTGGGATGGCACCGAGCCGCATATCCATCCACACAAGCATGCGCCTTTAACGCATCGACACGCGCATTATCCGGATATTCATCATCGACATAAACACGCCTAGCGCTAATAGCGCTTACGATTTGACATCTCTCTTTACCCAGCGTCTCATAGCATAGAAGCTCCGTTAACTGTAGTTGAAACAGGGTAGCCGTTAATAGTTTATAATTTTTGATTAAAACAATTCCCTAGCCATTCGCCCCACTGGCGGGCAGCGACTTTCAATTTTGTTCGGTAGCGCACATTATATTTCGGAGTGTGGGAATGATAATTAGCCGCTTTTGTCCATAAATCCCCTTTGTCATGCCCAATATGCTTGCGCAGCCGCCATATCGCCAGCATGTAAGGATAGCAACCAGAAACCGCCACATCCTTAGCGGTAATGCCATATCCGGATAAATCCGCCAGATACTGTGTATTCAATTGCATCACCCCCACATCGTAAGAGCCATTTTCATTACGCCGGTACATGCCAGGCTTGCCGTTTTCCAGTTCAGCGATGGCCAGAACAATATTGGCTGGCACGTCATAGGTGACGGAGGCCAGCACGGAGCACACAATTCGTTCCTGATATTGCGGCGGCAGATCGGCGAAGATCATACCTATAACCCTAAAGCATATCCATAGACGGCGTTAATCTGCGTTGGCCAGCCTCCCAATTCGCCGGGACAGCTATTCAGAAAATTGAGCCGCGCAGTGAAGGTACGGCCAGGGTTAAACTTTCCACGCTTAAAGCCGATAATGTTAAAATAGTCGGCAATTGGGTTGTCACAGGCACCGCCGCCACCCTGGCCCAGCACTTCCCCCGCCATGCATAGCAATGTCTGGCAGGGATTGCTGGCATAGGCCGGGCATGCGGTGATAAGCATAACAAGTAAGCATGACAAGGAAATGAGTCGCATAAATAACCTCCACCATTTACGGTTTTTTATTAATAAAAGCCTGAATTTCTCCAGCTGCGCCAATCGCATTAGGCATCGCACCTGGCGATTCATCGCTACCGCTAATTTTGCTGGCCACTCTGCCGGGAAAGGTTTGACTGGCTGCCTCGTTAAATCGCCCAATCGCATTGCTGGCCGAATCTTTGATTGTCGTGCCGGTTCCTTTGGCCAGGCTTTTGCCCATGGAAGCTGCGAAACCGGCACCAGTTCCCATGGAGGATGACAGGCCACCGGACACTGTATTGCCGGATGCGCTATTCCCTTGAGATGCCATATTTTGTTGCGCACTCTGAAACGCGGCTTTAAGTGCCTGCCCACTTCCACCAATATGGGTTGCACCCGTAGCGGCGACAGAACCTGCTGTTCCCGCCGCTGCCTTGGCTATAGCGGCCGCACCCAGCGTAGCGCCAACACCGTAAGCTGCGCCGAACGCACCGATGCCTGAATGGTTGAACGATGCGCCAGTAAGAATACCGGAAATCAGCCCCGGAATACGGTTGACCAGCAGCAGGAGAATGACCGCTATCACCATAATAGTGGCAATTTCGGGAATATTGATGCCGGGGCTTAAACTATTGTAATAGCCATTGATGATGTTCTGCGCGATGCCAACCATCAGGATCATGGCCATCAGGCTGACTGCCACGCCAAGAAGCGTGCGGTAATAATGCAGCGCAATTTCCGAAGTCCAGCGCGAGCCACCGAAGCCTAAAAAGAAAATGCCCGCATAAAGCAGTATCCATGCCGAACAGAGCATGATGGTCATATTGGCAGCAATCAGCGCGATGACGATCAAGGTAACACCCGCAAGGAGCGCGCCGATAAGGCTATCTGTGGGACTCCAGATGCTGGTCTGGCTCATGACTTTGTTAAAAATATCGAAGCCAATATCCATGACACCGGATGGATTGGTTACACCGGTGCCGCTGGCGTTAGCACCCATCATGATAAGGGAATTGATAATAGCGCCACCAATGGCGGCGGCATTATTCAGCAGCCAAAGGAAAAACCCAAAGAACAGGCAAAAGCGGATAAACTCAGCGAAGAATTCACCAATATCGGCTTTTTTTAGGATAAGCGTACCGCCTGTCCACACCAGACTGATGGTTCCCAGCGTCCAGAATAGCCAGGTGGCATAGCCCTGCATGACACCAGCCCAGCTGGCCGCGTGCGTATGAAACTGCGTGGTGACGTTATTTAAGATCCCGGCATTGGTTACTTGCGCCGATGCATCAGAGACATAAACGACCGCCACTGCCAGCAGCAATAGTGAACAAGGGCGATTTATGATGTTACTTCCATCGGATGACATAGCTTTCCTCTACCGCTACTGGGCATAATCCGTGACATTAAACGCGGGGCTTGCTGCGTAGCGCGGAGCAAAGGC
>JANYBV010000040.1 GCA_025360605.1 Alphaproteobacteria bacterium
TTCTGAGTACGGCCTGCAATGCCAGTTGTTTCATAAGGTAGATAGGCACAGGGTAAGGACGCAAAAAAGTGGAAAGCGCGGCAATAATATTTCTGTTTTTAACGGCGTTAATCAGCAAGCGCCATTGCAGGCGGCAATCTACACTAAGGTAATGGCTCCGCAAGGCATTTTTCTCATTATGGCTGAGTGTCAGATTCTTTTGCAGCTCTACGTCGCAATTCCTTAAGTTCAGCAGGTCAGCTTCGGAATGCTGGCCGCTTAACGAGTTGTTCCTGACGACGGACACATAGCCCCGCGTAGGAATCAGAATCAGGCGGGCTTTGAAGGCCAAGGCTTTGGCGTATAGCTCGAAATCTTCACCAAGGCGCATTTGTTCTTGGTACTTAAGGTGATTTTTTTCCAGAAACTCCCTGCGTATAAGCGGTTTAATGAAGCCCAGTTCCGCGCGTTCGCGTCTGGAGCTGGTGACGTTGGATAATACAAATGCTGAAAAATCGATATGTTCTGATTGTTCCAGCTCTTTGCCTAAAAGACTTTTTCTTGGGCCATTGATGTCTTTTTCATCCACCTGCCACATGTCATCAGCAATTAAATCCGCTTCAGCGCTGTAGTTTAACAATGATTTAATGCGGCCAGCCAGAAAGAAATCATCGGCATCAAGGATGCCAATCCACTCGGCGCTGCTTTCACTTATCGCCCTGTTGCGGGCGGCGGAAGGGCCCGTGTTGGCAGGTTGACGCAGCACTTTCAAGCGTCCCGAACCGTCGCCGCAGGACAGCGCAATGGCGGCCGTGTTATCGCTGGAAGCGTCATCGACAACGATCACTTCGCTAACCTCAGGTTCAGCCAGAGCAGACTGGATAGCGCGTGCGATGGTGGCGCTCGCATTATAAGCGGCAATAATGATGCAGACGCTTTGCGGTGTTGTGTTGCTGGCTATTGTCAAATTGCGTTTAATTTCTTGTTGTTAATAAATTATCATTTCGCATCCGGATTATATGGATTTGTTTCCTTCGCGCAATTATATCTGTGATACAAAATAGACATTTTATACAGTGCCATTATGAGGTATAAAATTATTTAATTAATTGTTATATATAAATAATTTTAATATTTTGTGATTTTAACCCGAGGGCGTGCTTTAAACACAAAGGATGCTATGGTACGCTCCCAATCATTAAAAATAATCGGAAAAGATCCTTCCCTTGAACCGCGAAACGTCACTTTATCTTGATATTATAAGGCCATTAGCTGCCTTTGTCGTTTTGTTGTCGCACGTTAATACACCCGCCCTGACCGCAGGAAAGCTGGCGTTTATGTCTGCGGCGGGGGTTCAGGCGGTGGATGTGTTTTTTGTCCTTTCCGGATTCGTCATCGCTCATGTGTGTGCCACACGCGAACATACACTCTATAATTATGCGCTTAGCCGCGCCGCCCGCATCTATTCCGTCGCCATTCCCGCCCTTATCCTGACGATTGTTCTGGATGCGGTTGGAAGATCGTATGATCCAACGGTCTATCAGGAGGGGTTTCAGGAGATTTCCGGCGGGTTACTTGTCAGGAGCCTGTTTTTCATCGGGGAACAATGGAACGCCCACCGCTTTGCAGGGAGCAACAGCCCGTACTGGTCGCTCGGCTTTGAAGTCTGGTACTATATCGCCTTTGCCGCGTTTATGTTTGCCCCCAAGCCATGGCGCTGGGCAGCCGTTGCGTGCGTTCTCTTATTCATTGGCCCGAAAGTAGCGCTTATGTTTCCGGTGTGGCTGATGGGGGTGGCGGTGTACCGCTTCATTACTATTAAAACCATTTCTGAAACTGCGGGTTGGACATGCTTTGTTGCACCTGTCCTGATTTTTGCCGTATATCAGCAATTACCTCATTCTCCGCTGCAACCCTTCATGCCGGTAAGTTTGCAGTCCGAGCGTATTATTAGCACCGCGCAGGATTATTTTATTGCTGGTCTGTTTTGTGTTCACCTGATCGGGTTTTCCGGTATTTCCGGTTCTTTTTCGGCGGGGCTTGAACGTTTTTCCATGGCTATCCGCTGGGTTTCAGGGGCTACATTCTCGCTTTATCTGGCGCATTTGCCGATTATGCATTGCCTTTCGGCTTTATCGCCATTGTCAAAATCTTCCACCGCACATGAAATGCTGCTGATTTTCGGAACTGTTTTTATATGTTTCGTATTTGCTGAATGCTCGGAACGACGAAAGAAAGTCTGGCGGCTTTTGATTGTAAAAATGGTGAGAATCTAGATCGAGCGCTGGACTTTTTGTCCAGCCACCGATACTCCGGCGGCGATAGCCGCACCTGCACTGTTGGCAGCAAGTGCTACACCGCTGCTGAGGGATGTTTGCAGGGCTTTGGTCACGGCGCTTTCCATCGCCGCTTTTTCTACCACCGCAGCAGACTGAACCTGAATACGGTAGTTACCCATGCCGTGGTTGGTTTTCGTTCCATTGACCAATGTATCAACTGCAGAGGTGTTAAAGTGCAGTCCTTTGCCGGTGGAATAGGTGGTTGCACCGGAAAATATATGCTCACCGGCAAGAATAACAGGTTTTACTGCATGTACATAATCACCGGCTAGCGAGGAGGGTATAGGATCGTTTGCGGTGACTACCCTGACGTTATTGCCATCTGTTGCTCTTTGAATGCGCTCGGCAAAGGCTTTGTTGCCCACATGCGGTGAACCGAACGTTACTGTTTCTATTTTATACTCAGGATGTTTTTCTTTGGTTTTAACGGCTAACACCTGCGCCACCGCACCGCCAAGGGAATGGCCTGAAAATTTGACAGTTTGCACTTCTTTTGGCATCAGTTTTTCAATCGCCGGAGCCAGTTCGCTGGCGCGGACTTCATAACCGGAATGATGCTGCGCTCCATCCTTTGCATCGGGTGCCGTCATGCCAACGCGGCGGTTTTTATCCCAGTCTGCGCCTGTTTTTGTTCCACGGATAGCGACTTCAAAATTGCCATTACCTTTATCAACAACCAGTGCATCCATTAATTTGCCGTTCTGAGAATAAACGGCGGATATCTTTTCTACCCTGCCATTACCAAGGTCTGTGGTGAGGGATTCAACTTGGCCTTTATCATTTTTCTTAGAGGTTACTGTGGTTTTATTACCGTTATTATCAACGGCAGTAAAGCCGACCTGAGTTTTGCCATCAGCTCCCATGATCGGGGTGATTTTAGAAATGCCACTCATGCGCATTTCCATGGCTTTCATTTCTGCTTCTAAACCACCTAATTTGTAAACAACGCTGTCTAACTTTGCGGATTCCTCAACGCTTTGCGTTGTTATGCTGGTGTTATGGCCTGTTGCAGCGTGTATAGCATCGGTTAGATTATTTTCCCTGCTGGCACTGGTGGTATTTTGTAGTTGGGAATTGTTTACTATATAATCACCCAGTTTTTCACCAGGGACACGGACAACCGCTACCACAGCGTCTTTCATGCCTACAGCCGCTGTCTTAATTTCCGAAGCTTTGCGCTTTATGTAAGATCTTGCTCCCATGACTAGATCCTACCATAAACATGTTACAGTAATATTAAGGAAGGTTAATATTGCTGGTTATGGTGATAAAGCCCGCAGGTTGTGATGGATATATCTAATTGATTTAAAGCAGTTATATTAAAAATAATGCACTTTAAAACAATTCATACCCATGAGTATAATATAGCTGATTTTCTTATTTTAGCTGTGGGCAGGCCGACAGGCTGTCAGCAGTACTCAAAATATCAAGATTATGCGTCCATAAATCCGAAAAATTATCCAACTTACGGTAATTGTTATCTAAAGTGGTATGTGGCAGGTTTATCAGGATACTTAATATATGGGCGTGCAGGCGGTCGGTGATTAGGTATTCTGCCGATGAGAGCAGCGTAAGGCCGCGTTTGAGGCGGGCTTCGGCAAAGCCACGGTACAGCTTTTCACGCTGGTAATGCTTATTCAAAGCCCTGAAACCTAAATCCGGCAAGAGGCGCAAGATGGTTTGCTTGCGAACACGGGCGTGCATGCCCGCTTCATCCTCCAGCCAATCCGCTACCAGCGTACCTTCGGGTAAATGAATGGATGTCTGATTTAGGGCTGATTTCTCATGATCGGTGCGCATGAGCAGTAATAATGAATAGGTAGGCTTCACTGGTTTAGGCAGGGAACCGATGCAAAACGCCATATCGGGGCATAGCTGCACGTTGCAGGAAAAATTTTCCTTGGCGATGGCGTAGCTTTGGTTATCGCGCACTAGTAGCGTGAAGTTACGGTGCGCGTTGATGATGGCAGCGGCCTTGCGTAAGGATTCGGCATTTGAAAAATGGAGGGATTGCGGGAGCTGAACCACGGCGTGGTTTGGAAAACGCGTCAGCACCTCTTCGCGGAACTGCTGGTGCTGTGGCCATATATCGCCAAAATTACCCCCGCCATGCAGGAAAATCGTTCCGTTGCCAACTTTATGTTCTAATTGTTCCCAGTCTATATTCTGGTAGTGGCACACATACGCCGGAGTGGCTTTGTGAAAATTGCGGAAATAATTGATTTCACCCAGCCATATCGCGCTATCGCCAACATTCGCATGGTCAGGATAATCCAGCAGGACAAAACGCTGCGACGTGGGAACCAGCGGGGCAAGCACCTCGTGGATTTTTTCTTGCAGTTGGGTGATGAGTTCTTCGGAAGTGACTTTAGTCATTGGCGTTGTTTTTCGTGATACTGACCAAGGCAAATTTCAGCATTCCTTTCAGCACATAGACGAATTTATCGCAGAACGAAAAGTTCCAGTCCGGCAGGTAGCTGTTCTGGCCTTTGAGGAGTTCCTTAAAACAATTGCGTGCATCCCAGTACAGGCCACGGCAGAGGTGAGGGGTTTTAAAAAGGTATTTAGCGTAGAGTGCGCCGTTGGAAATGGTGTAATTGGTAACAAGCTTATGGGCATCTTTGGTTGATTTGCGGCCATGCCAGTGGTGTATCAGCATATCGGGTACATATTCTACGGCAATGCCTGCCAGATAGGCGCGCACATAGTAATCCGTATTCTCTCCCCCAGGGATGCTGGTGCCAGCACCCAAGCGTTCATCAAACACACCAAGTCTGTCAATGACCGTCCGTGGCATGGCCATGTTGCATCCGCAGATGGCTTCGCCGCCCATGAGGGCATATTTGGACGAAGGGGTGCTGTGATCCCAGCGCATCGGCGTGCGGTCGGTTTTGATGGTTAGGGGTAAATCAGTTTTATCGCCCAGCTCAATACGTCCGCCGCGCATGACAGGTTCTTTGTCCTGAGCGTAATGACGGTAGAGGTCGTTAATGTAATCCTTATCCATGCGGCAGTCATCGTCGGTAAAGACGATAATGTCGCCCTTGGCGGCGCGGATGCCGCAGTTGCGCGCACTGGCGAGGCCTTTTTTCGCTTCGTACAGGATTTGCACCGGAAAAGGCCGCTGGAAGGACCATTCGTTTAACAACTCGGCGGTGCTGTCGCTGGATGCATTATCCACGATCACTATTTCAGCATCGGCAGACGGGGTATTGGCAATGGCATCCGAGAGTGAGTCAAGGCAGGGGGTCAGCGCGTATGCCCGATTAAAAGTGCAGACAATTATGGAAAGCTTCATCGCAGTACCCTGATGCATGGTTTTCGGTAACAACAGAAGTTTATAGGCTATTTATCCGGACTCGCAAGACGTGATTCAAGGCTTATAATTCCTTTGTAACCTGCCGCACAATTCCTTATAACCTACAGGACTATTTATTCTTTTGAGTGGGTTTGCTGTGTCGTTTCGTAAGATTATCATGGGTACTGCCGCGATGTCCTCGGTGAGCGCGCTGCGGCTTTTATCCCAATTTCTCGTTATCCCGATTTTATCACGGTTGCTGTCGCCCACCGATTACGGCCTGATGGCCATTGCCATGCCTTTTGTGCTGTTTACCATGATGTTTGCCGATGCCGGAGTGGGGCGGTCACTGGTCAGAACCCCGTCGGTTGAAAAAGACGTGTGGTCCACCTGTTTCTGGCTATCGATTATTCTCGGGTTTTTCCTCGGGCTGATTATGATTGCAGTAGCGCCTGTGGCCGCAGCGATATTCCATGAACCGGAATTGCAACCCATTATCATGTCGCTTTCGGTGGTAATTTTTGCGCAGGCGGTGTCGACGATTCCGGGGGCGGCGCTGCAACAACACCATAAATTTAAAGCCATTGCCGCTATTGAAATGGCTGGTCTGGTTACAGGGATTGTGGTGGCTATTGGTGTTGCGCTGGCAGGCGGAGGGGCGTGGGCGCTCGTGGGTCAGCAGATCGCATTTTACATAGTCAGGGGAATAATGGCATTCTGGTGCGCCCCGTTTATGCCGCTGAGGGTGTTCAGCCTAAAATTGGTAAAAGAACATCTGGTATTCGGGCGCGATATTATCGGTGTGGCTATTGTGCAGCTTATTTCGCGCTCCGCCGATAATCTCATCATTGGAAAGATACTCGGTTCGGCGGTGGTGGGTGTGTATTCTATGGCATTCCAGTTTGCCCGTTTGCCGGTGATTCTGGTGACAGGGCCACTGCAATATGTGCTGTATGCGCAGCTGGCGCAGATTAAACATAATGTTATGGCGGTCAGTCAGGTGTTTTTACTGCTCACGCGGATACTCGCCATTGTTATTTTCCCTGTGATGGGCATGGCGGCGGTCGCGCATCAGCCGATCTTTAAATGGCTGTTGTCGGAAAAATGGACGATGTCCGGCGAGATCTTTATGATTGCTGCCGGAGCCTGCGCGTTGCAGACGCTGACGGGGCTTGGGGGCACTATTATGATGGTGCTGGGGCGCACGGAAATACAGTTTAAGGTGACTGCTGAATTTGCAGCGCTCTGGGTGGTAAGTTTGCTCATTGCTGTGTGGTATGGGTTGGATGTATCCACCATGACCTACAACATTGTGGTGTTGGCTTATACGCCGCGTTTACTCATGCTCCTGTTGCCTATCATTCAGTGTTCCATGGGCAAATACCTGCACACGATACTGACGCCGGCGGTTATCGCCTTGGTGTGTATTCTTACTTACATGTTGTTGAACCGTTCATTGGAGCTGAGCCAGTGGCCGCAGATTCTTCTCAGTGCATTGCTTGCGCTGATTGGGGTGGGTATCAGCGCGTTGGTACAAAAGAACCAGCTTGCCACTGAAATTAGCCTATGCCGAAAGGCTCTGATTGCGTAACTGATTGCGCTGCTCGCGGTGGAATGTGGCGAGCCTTGGGATCACTGAATAAAAAAGCAAGGGGCCAATGCTGAAGGTGCCGATGATGTCCACTTCCACCATTGCGCGGATAAGGAACATGATGGAGATGCCCAGCGCAAGAATGTATTCGACGCTCATGCCGTTGCGGATAATCAGAGTGATGCTCTTCCAGCAATTTCCCAGAATAAGAAAGGTGACTAGTGCCGCACCAACAATTCCAAGTTCGACAAAGGTTTCTAAAAATACGTTATGGAAGTGAAACCCGATTCTGGCTTTTACGCCAAACTCTGACCAAAGCTGTTCGGCTTTGCGGTTCCCCGGAACCCAGAATGCGGAATATCCATGCCCGAGAACAGGAGTCTGGGCGCCACTTTTAATGGCTTCATCCCATAAATGGGTGCGTCCTGTGAGCGTGCTGTCTTTGCCGAATCCCTTCAGGATGGTATCCTGTGCGTCATACGCAACGCCGATAACTGTTCCTATGAGCATGATGAACGTGAACATGGCAAAAGTGGCTGTGCGAAAGGAACGCGGAATTTTACCAATGATGACGGCAGCAAAAATGGCTAGCAAAATGACGATCAGTGACAACATGGACGAGGCTGATTTGCTCAGGTACATGGATAAGGCAAACACGCAAAGCGGGCCATAAGCGAATATGATTTTTTCAATGAAACTTTGCCTGATGAAAAGGCTCAGAACGGAAAGGAAAATGCCAATTTCAGCAAACAGACCCACCATGTTTTTTGAGCCAAACAAGCCAATCAGTGCATTTTTACCGCTAAAAGGGTCAACGCCGTACACCCCACTAGCAATGGAGGCAACCAACACCAGCACCGAACCGATAATCACTCCCCTGATAAAAGCGGGTGTGCGGACAATTCTGGAGATGATGACGGTGCAGAAGATCAGGGATAAATATTCCAGAGACGAATAAATGCTTACAGACCAGTAATTCGACCAAGCGGTGGAGATTATTCCAAGTAGGGCGAGGGAGGTGACAAACAGCAGTTCTTTGGATGGCTGTAAAAGGAACACTCCTTTAAAGCTGATTTTGGGTAGCCACATGGCGTACATGACGATAATCGAGGCGATACCGAACAACCCGCCGTAAGCAAGAATGATGGTGGTGATAGCAACATAAATCACCCCAAAAAAGTTATTGAGTCGTGGTTCGGTCTTTTTTGAATTTCTTTCGTGTTCCAGTCTTGCGAAGTTCTGGGAAAGACTTGTTGGTATGGATTGCGGGGTGTTTAGTGTCATGATGTCCTGAACAAGCGTTTGATGCGCACTTCCAGCGGCCGTCGCAATAACCAGAGTGTCACAGGATGTAAAGCTACTGTTTTTAGCGCGCTATACCAATCTTTTTGTTTGAGAAAATCGATAATTTGCGTGTAGGCAAGCTCTTGTTTTAGATCATGAGTGCGGCTGGCCTGTGCCTTGGCGGTTGCCGTATCCATGCTATAACGCCCCAGCAGCCGGTGGTCGGCTTCCAGCATGCGGTGAATATTGTTCTGTGAAAGACGGTAGGAAATGGAGCTGCTGCGGGCGGTATAACGGTATCCGGCGGTGGGCTCGATGATGCAGCTTGCACCTTTTAACAGGCATTCGAGCAGTAGCTGGTAGTCCTCGCCAATCAGAAGGTCGGTATCGTACGATAGTCGATTATGGTTCAGGAACCGGCGTAAAAAAATTGGTTTAAGATAACCCAGCGTATAATTGTTTTTACAGGATATTTTTCCACGGATGAAGTCTGCTGCACTCAAAGGCGATAGAGCGTTAAATGCCTCGGTTGGAAACATGAGAAATTCGGCACCGTCGGATTCGCGGCACACCAGAAGATTGTCGACAATCACATCTGCTTTGCTGTGAGACAGACAGAAGGTGAGGCGGTTGGGTGCATAGGCATCGTCACCGTCCAGCACCGCTATCCATTCCCCTTGCGCGATGTTGAAACCGGCATTGCGTGCCGCCGCGGGGCCTGCATTGGCTGGCAGCCGGATGGATTTTACTCTGGGGTCGGCTATCTGGGAAATAATGTTCCACGAATTATCGGTGGACGCATCATCCACCACGATCACTTCTAATGTCACGCCTTGTTGGTGCAGCGCGCTGTCTATGGCGCGTGTGATGTAGCTTTCAACATTGTAGCACGTGATGATGACCGATACGTCTATGCCGGAAGCCGCGCCCATATCCTTAGGAGTAAGGCTCAATGATTTTTACGCCCAGCAGGCGGGAGGCGACGCCGAGATGCAAGGCACTGCGCAATAGCCAGAAGCGGCTGCGTTCAGGATGGGAGATGTTAGGTAACGCCAGAATAACGCAATACAGCGCTTTTAACTCGGCAAGTGCAAGGTTCTTCAAGCGGTTCAGCAAACCGAAACCTGATCCTTCGAGCAATAGGAGGGCATGCGTTTGCCCCGAGCGGTACCGCCTTTTTAAAAGCCATGAGAGATTGGCGCGGTTGGCGGGCACAATTTCGGTCACCAGTGCTTCAGGGGCATAAGAAATACGCCCGCCCGCCTTATAGATGGTGGAGAAAAATACGGTGTCTTCACCGCCCGTGCGGCCAAGGTCGGCACGAAAGCGCAAACCCGCGATGGATTTGGCGGTGCGGCTAAACAACACGTTGCAGGTATAGCCGGTAATGATATGGCCGTTGACCCATGTGGGGCGGGTGGAATGGAAGTCACCATTACGCATCCACTCGGGGCAGTTGGTTTCATATTCTGCACGAACGCGCCCCAGCACCACTTCGGTGCTGTTGTTCTGATAGGCGGCGATCATGGCTTCCAGCCATTCGGGTGTTACCATTTCGTCGTCATCGACAAAAGCGATCAGGTCGCTGTTGGATTTATTTAAACAGGCGTTGCGGGCAATGGAGATGTTGCGGGCAGGGGCGTGAATGTAGGTAAGCGCCAGACCGGTTTCGCGCGCTGTGGATTCGGCGAGTTCGCGCGCACTTGGCGTGTCGTCGTTGTCGGCAACGATGATATTCACGCGCCAGTCAGGATTAAGTAACAACTTCGATAAGGAATGTAGCGTATCAGCGAGATGGAGCCTGCGGAAGGTACAAACGCATATATCGATACTTAATTGAGCGGCCATTATGCGTGCGTTCCTGTTGCGTTTTTGAGTAGTGCTTCCCTGATGCCTAACCAGAAGCCTAAAGACCAGCTGAAATGCATGATCATGGCGGCGGGGCCAGAAAGAGCTAGGGTTACATTATGTGCTTTATAGCCAATCAATGCGCCATAAGCGATACATAATCCTGCCCAAGCGATGAAAGGCACTGCCATAAGCTTGCAAAAAGGGAATAATAACGCCAGCAACGCTGCGGGAAAAACAGCTACAGGCAGCAGCTGGCGTAGCTTGGGGCGTGTATGGTGTTTGAGGATGTTACGCACTCGACCTTTTCCGTATTGCATATACTGCCTGAAGAGTTTAACAGGCGATGGCCTTGGATAATATATTAAATTTGTTTTTGCCGTAAGCCATATTTTACAGCCTGCCTTGGTAAGGCGTGTATCCAGTTCTGCGTCTTCGTTGTGGGAAAAATTCTCGTCATAGTGTCCGGCGGTATTAAAGGCCTTCACTTTCATCAGCGCGTGATGGCCGTGATCCACCCAGCAACCTTGCGTGATACCGGCGCGGTGGGCGGAACCGCCATTACCTAATTTTGAATTCTGTGCGGCGGCAACGGCTTTCTGGAACCCTGACTTGCCTTGGGTGTCCATGGCCACGACGACGGAATCTGCGCCAGTTGCCTGTGCTTCTTCGAGCAATATATGGCAGTAATTGTCGGGATAATCCGCATGGGCGTCAAGGCGGATGAAATAGTCGCAGTTTTGCGCAAAGGTGCTGACAGCCAGATTGACGGCAGCGCTTTGGATGCGTTTGGGATTATGAAGGTAGGTGATTTGCGGGTGTTCCGAGGCCAGTTTTTTGGCAATCTCCACTGTTTTATCGGTGCTGCCACCATCGGCGATGATGATGCGGGCGTTGCAGTTAGCCGTGTTTTTGAGGAGCTGAAGAACAAGGGATTCAATGGTTTGCTCTTCGTTTAAGCAGGGGATAATGACGAGTAGTTCAGATGTCATTGCGGGGTGCTTTTTCTGCAAATCGTAAGTAATTTACTAACTCTTTACAGTCCTGCGCGTTAAAATTCCAGCTATTAGATGGGATGGAGTCCATTTGGGTTTCCAAAACACGGTAGGATTGTGGGGTGAGCTGGTTAAAAAATGCAGCCAGTGTGGTGGCGGATATGTCAGGAAGAACAACCCCGATGTCCATGCGCTTCAGGGTGCGCCCTGTTTCCACGCTGTCTAACGCAATGGGAACGGTTTTAAACAAGCCGCCTTCATAGATGCGGTTGGGTAGCAGCCATGAGGAATTCAGGCCTTCTTCAAACATATCGATGGCCCAGCTAAAATGTACATCTTGATACATGGCGGCCAGATCTTCAGGATTTTTATACGCTCCCAGAAATTGTACGCCGGAAGTTGTACTCACGGTTTTGTGGAAATCAACAAACTGATCGAGCGCGGGGCGGCCACGGATAATCACCTCGACAGCACCGTTTGATGTTCGTGCCAGCTCGCATAGTATATCAAGGCTTTTGCGGCAGCGTATGATGCCAAACCAGCCAATTTTCCATGGCTTTCCGGTTTGCCTTGCTGTTATTGATGCGGGGATTTCAGGGCAGGGGTAGACTTTATTTTCTACGAGCCGGATGGGCAAATGCACGTTTGACATGGCATTAAAATACTCGCTGATGAAGGCAGGCGAGCTGGTGATAACAGCGCAGGCACGTTTACAAAGCCACCCCTCCAATGCACGCAGAGTTTTGCTGATGATACCACAACCCAGCATCAGACGGTGTATGTCGAGGCATTCATAAACAATAGCGGGGGGCTTTGGGCATAGGCTTCGCCCACGAACGGCAATAGCCAGCATTTCAAGGTTGCGGGCGAGGATGACATCGGCATCAACAAAGAGCTGCCGGTGTTTTTTGAGGAAAAGGATTTCTTTAATGACCGAGAGGATACGCTGGACAAAGCCGCCGTTGAAGGTCTGGCTTAAATTGACAGCCTTGCAACCAGCAACGTTTTCAATGGGGGATGAGGTGCGGCGAAAACCTAAGATGATGACGGAAGATCCGCCGTCCCTAAGCATGGTTGTGCGCTTAAGGACGGCAGCATCAGATAAGTCGTGAGCTAAGTATAAAACCTTCAAATCACCTTCCAATTCCTGAGGCATCGGTCGGTATTGCGTCTAAGGGGGTATATCTTACCCACTCATATTCAGCTGAAGCAGGCGCGGTGTAATTAAACGGTCCAAGCCAGCCATTGACCAATTTTGATCCTGACCAGAGAGACATATAAAACCTCTGCGGATGCAGCGGAAGATTTTTGGCCCCCACTTTTGTCTGGAATACCTGTTTGCCATCCACATACCATGTGATTCGGGTAGGTTCCCAGACGAATTTATAGGTGTGGAATGCAGCAGAGGCATCAAAACCAAGATTGATATTAACACCGCCATAATTTTTATTATTAGCGAAGTAGTTTACCTGTACCGTTTTAGGGTTCTTTCCGAGAAACTCAAAATCGATTTCATCGTGAACAGGATCGCCGGTGTAAGTAAAGAAGTTGCTATTAAGGCCAGAGCCCTTCGCGCTACGCATACTTACTTCATACACCCCGAAGGACATTTTTTTCATGCTCTGAACTTCACCACAGCCATAAGGCGCAACTTTGCCGCCCTTATCCGACAGAGTGATTTTCACCCTCTGCTCGTCTGCCGATATTGCGCTTGCCAGCCACTCGCAGGACTGTATGGGGCCGTTTGTCCATCCGTTGGAAATATACCAGAGCTTACTATCGAGCTGAGGGTATTTATTAGCAAAGAAAGGTATTGTGGCAGCCTGCGCATACGAAAAGCCGAATGCGGAGAAGGCACACACAATAAAAATCGTTCTGGATATTTTCATCATAAGATATCTCTCTGATTCTATTTTAGATTACATGTTTATAATATAACACTTATACGACTGCCATAAAATCTTTGGCGCTTGTCAGACGTCGAATGAGTCTGCGGCCCGGAACTTCAACAGTATGATACACCAATGAGGCCGATATTACACTCGTTAATACAGCGATAATGATGACTTCCGGTGAATAAAAATCATAGTCCGGCAAAAGCTGCCGCATGGCATTCTTCGTCAAACTCCATACAAAGGAGTGAATCATATACAAGCTGTAGGAAATTTCGCCCAGATACGTCGCATAGCTAGTGGCGAGAAGTTTTCCAATTCGATCTTTATCCGATGTTAAGCTTATAATTAATAAGTCAAATATCAGGTCGTAAATGGCGATATCCTCAATAGGTAAATACAATGAAAATGCAAAAAATACGATTAAAAATAGTCCCGAAAATGGGCTAAATTTTGCGCTAAAACGATACTGCCTGTTGAGCTGATACAACGTCGCCCCAAACATAAATTCAGGAACGATATGAAGCAGCGGCGTGGGTTGTACAAGCGTGTGAATAGTAATCACACACGCAATGAGCAACAGCCATTCCAGCATGGGTTTAAACCTGAAGAGCGCCATGGCCACCAGCGGATACAGCAAATACATGAACCATTCGGCAGAAATAGACCATGCGGGGATATTGGGGGAACCTATGCCAAGCCATGCGTGCAACATCAGAAGATTGGCTGCAGCTGCGCCCCATTGATAGGAGTCGTTATCCGGCGGTAGTTTTTTGAAAAGCACTATAGCGGTAACATACAGGGCATACATCAGCCCCATGGTAAATACATGCACCGGATACATACGCGCGACACGATAACCTATAAATTTTATGTAGGCCTGACGACTGAACGACTCTGCAAATTTTAGGCTATAAACATGATGAATGATGTAGCCGCTTAATATGAAAAATAGATCAACTCCCATGCTGCCACGCGCAATGAGGGAATTGATGTAATAATTGTGGTTGGGAATACCGGAGTTTCCAAAGTGAAATAACACAACCATGAGTGCCGCCCAGAAGCGGATACCTGTCAAAGCTGCGAGTGTCGAAGGCTCTTTTGCGCTCATGCGATCGACAACCTATACAAAGGCACCCCTACGTGTTGGATGGATGCGATGTGTTGAATGATTGATCGAGGTATTCAATAAACTTTGTAATTCGCTTGGGCTGCTTTCTCTCCGCGGATTTATTCAATACGGTGCCAATAACATTTGCACCGGACAGAACATGGAGTGATTTTTTCAGCTCGGCAATTTTTGTATTGCCGTCATTCACTACCAGTAACGTAGCATCAACATGCGGCAAGAACGCAATAGGATCATCCTGCGCGAGGGTAGGAGGCATATCATAAATGATGAAGCGGTCAGGGTAGCGCGAACGCAGCTCCTTAGCTAACGCGGCAATCTTGGGGGAGCCAAGGACTTCAGAGGAATTATCAATCTGCTGTCCGGCAGGCAGGATGGTCATGCGTTCAAAGGACGGGCGAAGGAGGCATTGAGAAATCGGCACATCGTGTAAGAAGTAGTCGGTGATGCCAAATTCCGGCTGGATGCCGAGATATTCGGTGACGTTAGGTTTGC
The DNA here is from genome assembly GCA_025360605.1 of Alphaproteobacteria bacterium. Classification (GTDB taxonomy): domain Bacteria; phylum Pseudomonadota; class Alphaproteobacteria; order Rickettsiales; family SXRF01; genus JANYBV01. The sequence goes on from JANYBV010000040.1 coordinate 14,851, forward strand.
GCAAATCCAGATCAACCAGCAAAACGGTTTGTTTTAAGTCAAGGGCGATACTAACCGCCAGATTAAGCGCGATGGTCGTTTTCCCGTCACCATAATTGGCGCTGGTAATGCCTAGCGTTTTCATGCCGGACTGATTCATAATCTGTAGAATTTTGGTACGCAGAATACGGAAAATATCTGCTTCCTGACTACGGGTGTGATGAGCAATGATGTGATGCTCTTCCAGATAACCTGGCTGGATTTGGATGGTGTTGCTGACAACAATGTTCTTGGGCTCTTCGCGCGCAGTCTGTGCAGCGATTTCTCGTTGCTCCGACTGATGCTCAAGCTCAATCTTCCTTTGCTCTCTGGCCTTCTGTAATGCTTTTTCTAATTTATCCATATGCCTGCTTTATCGCCTTACGAAGATTTCCGTTGAGAGAGTTTAGACTGGAATGATTTAAATGGTGTTACTACGAACCGCATAAAGAGAAACTTTAGCAGGCTGAAAATAGTTTTAATTGCGATGATATAAGGCTTAATGCCAGCGGCTGTTTTTTTCTCATCCTCAGCCAGAATATGTGGAATCACCACGAGCGGCATGGTGCCGATTACATACGCCAGATGGCTATCGCCGTAGATATTCTGGTTGGTTGCTTCCGTGACAACAACGGCTCCGACGCCTCCCATGAACGACAGCACAACACCGGCAAGAATCAGCAAGAGATGTTTAGGTTGTGTATCTTCGGGAACGGCGGGAGGGTTGATCACGGCGAGGCGCTGGCCTTTTCGGCCCAGCTCAAGCTGTTCGGTCATATCAGCGGACATCTTCTTTTCTTTGAGTTCGCGATAACGCAGTTGGCTGTTTTCATAGTCGCGGGTGAGCTTTGCCATCTCTTGTTCAATTTGCGGATTAGCCGCAATATTACGCTCAAATTTGCTTTGCTGTTCTTCGATAGCTTCTTTTTGCTTCACAAGCGCCTTATGTTGGGCCTGCGCGGTTTTTAGCTGTGAAGCGAGCTGTATATAGGCTGGGTTATCAGCATCAGCCTTAAGGTCATCAATGTCATCAGGATCGGCATCTTTTGCATCAGCGGATTCTTTTGCTTTTCCACCTTTAGAGGCCTTGGTTGCTTCCATTTTTTTCAGCTGCCCCTGAAGCGCGATTACATCCGGATGGTCAGCACCTTTGGTGGCTTTTGCGGCTTCCAGATTGGTGCGCAAATCGGCAATTTGGGCATCCAGTTGCGGATTCACGTGCTGAGATCCGATTTGGGCTCTTAGCGCCTGAATTTGCATCCGCGCCTTCACCACGTCAGGATGATCAGGGCCATATTGTGCGGTAAGCGTTGAGTATTGGGTTTCAAGCGCTTTCAACTGGGTGGCAGGGGTGGTAAGCAACTGTCCGTCGGCAATGACCCTTGAATAGGGTTCTACGATCGCAAGCTGCGCGCGCAGGGCACCCTGCGTTCCTTCATTACTGGTAATCTGGCTCGCCAGACTTTGTACGGTAACATTCAAATTTGCTGCAGTTTGCTGGTTAAATATCAGCGATCCGGGGCCGGATTCACCATTTTTAGCGCGAAACTCTGCAATCGATTTTTCCTGAGCGGCCATTGATCCTTCTAATGCACTGATCTGAGCGGCCAAGAATGCCGAGGTTTCCTGAGCCTGCATGCGGCGCATCTTAAGGTCTTCGTCCAGAAAGCGGGTGACGAGTTCATCCGTTACTTTCTGAGCGGTGATAGGATCTTTATAATCATAACTTACTTCAAAGGCGATGGCAGAAAGCTGTTCTGCGGTTTGCTTCGATGCGGCAGCAGGATTGGAAATATTGCCGCTGATGAATTCAACTTTAACTTTTTTACGCATCTTGCTCGTAAGAATCGCGATTGGAGTATTTTCTACTTCGTTCGGATAGAGCGAGAATTTATTGATAATCTGTGACAGTGACTCAACCGAGGTTACTTTCTGCTGAATCTGGTTAATACGCTGATCTGCCAACTGTTCAATCGCTTCATTGGGATTGGAAATAGGATTGGTTACGTTGGTTGAAACAAATGATTGCTCAATCTGCACTGTGGCGGTCGAGCGGTAGTTCGACCAGCTCATGACGAAGACCATGGCAAAAAAGAACAAAAGAGAGGTCGTAATAAAAAATATTTTTTTACGCCGGTCAAAGATCGCAATAATGTCTCTTAGCGTGAGTTCTTCCATGACTTATTCTCCCTGCGAGACAATGCGATTGAGTGGAAAAGGGAACGATGAACGCATCAGAGTCCCTTTTCGAGCGGATGATAGCTAAGTCCTACTAAAAACATATGCTCTTTAATGGCTCCGCTGGTGTTTGTAAGCGTTTGATTATTATACTGATAATTCGTGTTAATATCCAGATTGGTAAGGAACCTGTACTGGATACCGGCAGAACCGGAAATTTCCCTGTCGAGATTCACGCCTGTTTTTTGGAGATAGTCAGCATAACGGTAAGAGGCCATGCCGGTTAGAGCTAGCTTATCATTGAGAGAGTGGGTTTCATTCGCCTTAAACGTAGTGAAAAGCGCTGAACTGCCGTTACCAAAAGGCTGCTGCGATCTTGACGTGTATAATACCAGATTGTCCTGTTGTTCTTTAAAGGCCAGATTTCCGGAAAATACATAGTTGATTTGTGACTTGTCACTTGCGGTGTTGTTGCTCTGCGTGGAGTATTCCGCACCCGCCGACACCTTCGCCGTTATTTTAGGAGAAATAATGCGCGTCCAGCCCAGCGACGGGCCATATGAATCAGTGGTGTTCGCGGTTCCGCTTTTCGATTTATAGCGCTCACCCTTAATGGTCAGCATGCCGGTATTGATGGCATCAAAACTATAGGAATACGATGGGGAAAATTGATAAAAATCATAATCAGTGAACGCCACATTGTCATAGGTGGACTGGGCAATATAGCCGGCAAGCCTGATTTTTTGGCCTAACGTAGGTGTGAAATTAATTTCAGGCGATGCTGACAATCCCAAATGCCGAACACTTGGAATGCTGATACCATAGTTCGTTATTTCGCTTGTTCTGGTTGTGTCGTAATCGAGCGTTCCACCCAATCCCGCAGACCAGCGCTCATTTTTGGTAAATAAGTTCGCTTTTTCGTGGAAATCGGTGGAATTAAACTTGTTATCGTCAAACAGCCCCTGATCTACCTCAGACATGGCAGAGAATTGCGAGGTGGGTGTATTATCATTCAACGTAAGGTTTACGGTTGAATTGCTGCCTGAAATCGAGATGTTGTTGTGAATCTGCCTTAATGGGTTCGAATCATAAAGCCAGTTTTCAGATGCCTGCAACTGTACATTCACAGCCGGAGGGGGATCCGGCAACGCCTGCGCATACAGCGAATCAGGCACCGGCACACTTGCCAAAAGAGCTAAGCATACCGTGAGTGCCTGTTCCCTGTATTTCGTCTGATATCTTGACCGGTACACCGGCAAGAGTGAGATCGACATACTGGTTTTCAATTAAAAGAGGCTAGCGGTTGGAACGACAATGACATCACCAGGATTCAGAACAAAGTTCTTTTCCAGATTGTCACCTGAAACAATATCATCATAAGGGAATTCAATGGAGGTTTGTTTGCCATCCACGGTCCTCAGGACAATAATTCTGCCTTCGCTGGCGTAAGGTGTCAAACCACCGGCCTGACTCAGCGCCTGCATGACGGTCAGCTTGTGACCCATGATGATTTCACCTGGTTTCTGTACTTGGCCGATAACACTGACCGTATGGCCCAGCGTTGCTTTTACCAACACGGCTACCGATGCGCCTGGGATCAGGGAGTGCAGCTTAGCTTTGATGGTTGATTGCAACTGTGCAGGGGTAAGGCCTTGCGCGTTAAAGGAACCGATCAGCGGGAAATCGATGGTGCCGTCTGGAAGAACAATTACTTCACGGTCGAGGTTTTCTTCTCTCCACACGGTGATCTGTAATACGTCACCGGCGCGAACAGTGTAGTCAGAATCGCTGGCGGGTACCAGAGGTTCAACAGCAGCCACTTCTTTAGGCGTAACAACAGCTACTTCTTTTGGCTCAGATGGCGCTGCAACCTTGTCAGCGACTGGCTGAAGAGCTGGCGCCTTAGCGTGTTTTTTATTTTTTTCTGCTAATGGAGCTGCTTCAACAGAGTCTGTCAAAGCGGATTCAACCGCTTTATCTTTTTTTGTTGCAGTTGCTGCATCAGTACCTACAATTTCAACAGGTGTTGAAGGAGCAGCAGAAGCGTTTACAGGAAACAACAAGAGAACGGGTAAGCAGCCTACTAAGCTTAAAACTTTATTCATGAGATCCTCAGCGATGTATAGTAGCGTTAAAAAATTACGCGTACTGTATAGCTAACAAATCCAGTAATGCAAAGACTTAATTGCTATAATCAACAGAATACAACCCATTAGAAAAGACTTGATTCACGTCCAATAGCTTAGGCTCAGATTACGTGGGAGGGGAGCATAGTTCAATTTAGCGTCCCAAATAAGTGGAAATTAAGGCATCACCATTTAATATGTTGTATTATATAAATAGTTTATAGCGTTAATTTTTTAATATTATTTGCTTCTGTTGTGAAAATAGTCTATACGGGTGTGCTTTTGCGTGGAATGTTGCAGAATTTGGCTATTTTTATTTAAAAACAATAAATTATACAAAAACTAATTTTTTACTGTTGGTTGGTACAATTACGGCGAAACCCTGAGATTTTATCGGGAGCCGAAAGGGACAAAGATGTACGAGAGTTTTTTTGGCTTGTCAGCAAAGCCTTTTTCGCTTTTGCCGGATGCCAATTTCTTATTTTTTAGCAAACGCCACAAACGTGTTGTCAATCTCCTCGAGTACGGAACCATAACCCAGTCTGGATTTATGGTGATTACAGGAGAAGTGGGCGCTGGAAAAACAACGATTATCCGTCACTTCCTGAAAAATCTTGAATCTACCGTAAGCGTTGGTGTTATTACGAATCCGAGCAAAACGATTGGCTCGCTGCTGGGCTGGATTGCGACCGCATTTGAAATTGAAGTTCCTGATAACGACGAAGTCAAAATCTATAACGCTTTTATTGAGTTTCTGCTGACACAATATGCCAAGGGCAGGCGTACCGTACTAATTATCGACGAAGCGCAGAACATGACGGTGCAGATGCTGGAAGATTTGCGTATGCTCTCTAATGTTAATAACGAGCGCGACCAGCTGTTACAGATTATTCTGGTGGGGCAGCCTGAACTGCTGATCACCCTGAAGAGAGAAGACCTGCGGCAGTTTGTTCAGCGTATATCGGTGCATTGCCATTTAACATCATTAACGGCAATTGAAACAGCTGCTTATGTGCGTCACCGACTCAGCGTGGTGGGTGGAAAACCGGAGATATTTGATGATGTTGCGTGTGCTGCTGTCCATCATTTTACGTTCGGCGTGCCCCGCCTTATTAACTTATTGTGCGACCATGCGCTGATGTACGCGTTTGCAGAGGATGAAACTATTGTAAGTTTCAGTACTATTCTTGAGGTGGTCTCGGATCGTAATAATTCTGGACTAAGTGCGTTTCGTGCATTACCAGAAGGTCAGGCAGATGATCAGGTTTTGAAAGACCTTGAACCCATCCTAAATGAAATACGAAAGTCTCCTAGTAAAGAAGCAAAAGCATGAGAATTGTATCCATTTTTATACTATCATTGCTGGCTTTCAGCGCTACCGCGCCGGTGGCGTTTGCTGACACGGATTATCAGTGCCTTAATGAATGTACCTCTAACAGTTCCGGTAGTGGCAGTAAAATTACACCGGCAGTATGCCTGAAATCATGCACTTATGCGCCGTCCGGCACGTCTAAGGCCCGTACCAAATTAAAGAAAAAAGCCGCCCGTAATCCGTATAACCAGTTTTCCGATCAATATGTGGGGGATGGTATTTTTCTGTCGGATAGCCATAAAGAGCGCCAGCTTCCTGAAAAAAATTACCAGTGCCTCAATTCCTGCTTACAAGGCGGGCTACAGTACGGATATTGTCAGGAGCACTGCACCCCCCATTAACAATTTCAATGAGTTAATGCGGCGCGAAGATTCCCTCCTTGCGACAATTATTAATATAATTTAACTATTTAGCAAATATAGTACCATTGCAGGCACTTATCCTCACAAATTAGTCTGGTCTTTTTGGTTAAAATAGTGTATATCCTTGCACCGAGTAAGGAATATTAACGATTTGGTAACTATTTCCCAAATCCAATCCGTACACAATGGAGAGCAATGAATGGTATCTCGTAATAATTCGATTTCTTCAGGACAAAATAATAAAAAAAACCAGACCATTAAGGTCGGTACTCCTGCGAATGACGTGAATAATGCCGCAGTACAGCTTTATGTTGAAAACAACACTCCAAACGCCAGCTGGATTTTAGGATTAAATAAAAAAAGAAAAAAAATCAATAGCTTGTTGCAGTTTTATGCCGTTACGGATGCGCTGGCTATTATCGTTGGGTATTTTATGGCATGGAGCATGTTGGCCATTGTTGCTCTGCCTGACTTACAGCAAACGGGTATCCTCACCTTTTATGAAATGAATCAATTCAGGGTTGGTAGCTATATCGCCGTGGCTCTTGGTTGTTTGCTCTGGTTCCAGTATAAAGGTCATTACCGCGTGCGGATGAACTTCTGGCTCGATTTACGCAATGTCATCAGCACCTTTGCCGTGGGCATGATGCTGAACTGCTTCCTTCAGGTATCTATTAAAAATGACCTGTCCCGACTCTGGCTGGTATTTGCATGGGTTTTTGCCGCATTCAACGTGGTGTTATTCCGTGGTATGTTCAGGCGCTACCTCCGTAATAACGGCGCGTGGAACGTACCTACGCTTCTGGTCGGCAGTGGTAAAACCGCCGAGGAAACGAAAATAGCGTTGCAGGCGGAAGTCAGCCTTGGTTATGTCATTACCGCCCAGATAGACAATCTGCCGCTTGCGTTTATGCAGTCGGGCCGTTCATGGGAAAAGCTGTGTGATTCTCTCAATGTTGAATATGTGGTGATCGCCTTGGATGGCAAGGAAATGGATGAGGCAGAAAAGCCTATCGCGCAACTGATGCGTGAAAATATACCATTCTCCATTTCACCACCGCGCCGTAACCTTCCGGTTCTGGACATGGTGCCGCAGTATTTCTTTAATTCGGATGTGAAGCTCCTGACCCATAACAGTGGCCTTGAGCAACCAATGCCGCGCATTGTAAAACGTACCTTTGATATTATCGTGTCGGGTATTGCACTGGTTGTCATCAGTCCGGTGATGTTTTGCATCGCCATGCTGGTAAAGCGCGATGGCGGGTCGGTATTCTTTGGCCACAAACGTATCGGTAAAAACGGCACGACATTCTCCTGCCTTAAGTTCCGCTCGATGATTGCCAATTCTCAGGCCGTTCTGGAGAAGCACCTTGCTGAAAATCCCGAGGCGAGGGCGGAATGGGCGGCGACACAGAAGCTGAAAAATGATCCGCGTGTGACCAAATTCGGCAATTTCCTGCGCGCCAGCAGCCTTGACGAATTACCACAATTACTGAATGTATTACGCGGCGAGATGAGCCTTGTCGGCCCGCGTCCTATCGTTCAGGACGAAGTATCCAAATATGATTACGATATCGCGCATTACTACCGCGTAAGCCCTGGTATCACCGGCTTATGGCAGGTGAGTGGACAAAACGATGTCAGCTATGCACAGCGTGTGAAAATGGATAGCTGGTATGTGCGTAACTGGTCGCTATGGCATGATATCGCAATTTTATGTAAAACCATTCCCGCGTTGCTCAAACGTCAGGGTGCGTATTAATTTGCCGCGTGGCACATAGCCATTGCACAGGTTGCAGGTAGCAGAAGAAAGGCCATTCTCATGACACAATCAGTTTTGGTAGCCGGTGGCGCTGGTTACATCGGGTCGCATGTATGTAAAGTGCTGGCCCAGTCCGGTTATACTCCGGTTACGCTGGATAATCTATGCACGGGGCGGCGCGATTTTGTGCGCTTTGGCCCATTGGTGGAAGCCTCGGTGTCGGACACTGCGGTGGTTGCCAGCACCGTAAAAAAATATGATATCAAGGCTGTCATTGATCTGGCGGGTTCCATTGAGGTCGCCGAATCGGTCAAAAATCCCCTGAAATATTATGATAATAATTTTGCGGTCAAAATTCCTTTCCTGAAAACGCTAAGCGAATGTGGCGTGAAGGCGGTGGTATTTTCATCGACTGCGGCGGTATATGGCGAGCCGGTGGTGGTTCCTATTCCTGAATCCCACCAGCTTATCCCAAAAAACCCCTACGGCAGCTCGAAGCTGGCGTATGAGCAATTGCTGCGCGATTTTCATCTGGCGGGCGGGCCTGCGTGGATGGCGCTGCGTTATTTTAATGCTGCGGGTGCATCATTTGACGGCGATATCGGCGAATGTCACGAACCTGAATCACACCTTATCCCGCTGGCATGCTTTGCTAATCTCGGGAAGAATGACGCGCTGAGCATTTTCGGAAATGATTACCCTACTCAGGACGGAACCGCTATTCGTGATTACATCCATGTGCTTGATCTTGCATCCGCGCATGTGCTGGCGGTGGAAGCGCTGTTAAAAGGGGCAGCTCCTACGGCCTACAATCTTGGCAACGGCATCGGCACATCCATTGGTGAAATCATGGCGTGCTTCGAGCGCATCGGGTTTCCCGTACCCCATACATTTAAACCGCGCCGCGCCGGTGATCCGATCCGTCTGGTCGCCGATTCAAGCGCCGCCAAGACAAATCTTGGCTGGACCCCGAAATATGCCGACATCGAAACTATTATCCGCTCCGCCCACCAGTGGCACACGAAGACGCTGGCGGCGGAAAAGAATGTGAAGGTGGGCTGAGCATGTCAAAACCGCTTTTTTCACTGGATTTAACGCATGCCCTCGAGGCCGTGGATACAAAACGTTATGATCACTGGCTCGATACGATAGTAAAGGCGTTACCGCGTATTCAGGCGCAGCCGCAAAGGGAAGCCAAGCCTGTGCTTGAACTGCCCGCTAAAAATGACGACCTGAAAGACATTGAAGCGATCGCCAGAGCAATCTCTGACCATTTCGGTACGTTGCTGGTGGTGGGCATGGGCGGTTCGTCACTGAGCGCGGAAACGCTGGCGTATATTCATAAGCCTTCACGCGTGAAACTGGAATTCCTCGATAATATCGACCCCAAAACGATGGAAACACTGACCAATGCGCTGGACTGGAAAAATACCGCCGTCCTTGTGATCAGCAAATCGGGTAATACCATTGAAACGCTGGCGCAGATGTCGGTGTTGCTGAGCAAGGCAAAAAAAGTACTCGGCACGAATATCTCCAAGCATTTCTTTGTCATTACGATCACGAATGATAATCCGCTGCATGCGGTAGCCAAGGCACACCAGATGAAGGTGTTGGCACATGACCCTGATCTGGGCGGGCGCTTTTCGATTCTGTCGTCGGTGGGGCTGATTCCCGCCGCTGCCATCGGCATGGACATTCGTGCCCTGCGTGAAGGCGCAAGGAAGGTGCTTGCAGTTAATTTTGATGCAACCACAACAGGCTGTGCCGCACGTTCGGCAGCGTTACACCGGTCACTGATTGAAAAAAATATCCGCCTTAACGTCATGATGCATTACTGTGACCGTCTGGCGGGTCTTGCCAACTGGTACCGCCAGTGCTGGGGTGAAAGTTTGGGTAAATGCGTGGAAGCCTCAACTCCTATCCGCAGCCGTGGCACCACCGACCAGCATAGCCAGTTGCAGCTCTATCTCGACGGGCCGAAGGACAAGCTGTTTACCCTGATGCTACTGGATTGTGCAGGGCAGGGCGAACCTATCGCGTTTGAAGGGGCTGATGACAAGCGCCTTGAATTCATGAAGGGCCGCACGCTGGGTGACCTGATGGTGGCTGAACAAAAAGGAACGCTGGCAACTATGGTAAAACGCGGTTGCCCGCTGCGCAGCTTCACGATGAACGAGCTGAACGAAGAAGTGCTTGGCGGACTGCTGATGCATTTCACACTGGAAACCATGTTCACGGCGGAATTGCTGGGGGTTAATGCCTTTGACCAGCCGGCGGTGGAAGAGAGTAAAGTCCTCGCACTTCAGTATCTCGCCGAACTCAAATCCAACGCAGCCTAGATTAACGGGTATTTTAAACAGATCCTCTTGCCGAGATAGCGGAAGGGGACTTCCAGAAACACATAGCTGATGGTGGCAACACCCAGCGTGACCATGATGAACATTGCTCCCAACATGGGTTTTTCCAGATGTTTGAAATAGGTTGAATAGGTAAAGATGTAGCCAATCGGCAAATGCAGCAGATAGACCGAATAGCTGATGCGTCCCAAAAAACGGAATTGCGGCAGCCCGAAAAACCATCCGATCAGACTTTTCCTATACAGGCTTATGATGATGATGGCCGGAAAAATAAAAAGCTGGAAGATATAATCATCAGAGATGATGGACGGATAATCATGAAATCTCAGTAAGATAACGGTGGTCGCTGCCAGCACTATTTCAAAGCAAAACAGGAAAACCCAAGGAATGACGGGCAGGCGGAGGTGGTTGCGGTAGATGAGCACCCCCAGAGAAAAACCGACAATGCCGCGCGCTATAGTTTCATTGAAAATAGGCGTATTGGCCATGGACAGATGGAGCGTGTGCGGTGAGAGGTTGATCAGGTATATGCTGCACACCGCAATGCTGGCCCAGAGCAGATAGCTTGGCACAATGCGGAATTGCCAGACGAGCGAGAAATAGAGCAGGTTGACAATCCACTCCACCGATACTGACCACGCAGGACCGTTCCAAGGTTCCACCATGCCTCCGATGTTACCGAGCATGGTGAGCTGTAAAAACAACCGCCAGATGAAATTGGGGCCCATACCAAAATCGACAGCATTGCCATAATGCAATGGCTTTAACACATAGGCATTGACGGCAAGAAAACAGCCAATGCTGATAATATAAAGCGGATACAGACGCGCAATGCGCTTGATGCAGAAGTGATGGAAGCTGACGGTGCGAAGCGCGATAGCGCCTTCATACTGGCGGGAGATAATGAATCCGGAGAGAATAAAAAAGAAATCCACGCCCAGATAACCATAGCTTGCGAACTGGGTAGAAGAAAACATGCCATAAAAGTGGAACAGCACCACGAACATGGATACAACGCCGCGCCAGCCTTCGAGAGGGGCTAGATAGGTTTTGCTGGTGATGAGGTGATTAGGTTCGGTCACGCGAGGTCATTCATATAACATAAGTTAATAAAAATTAATGTGTTTATACTGATTTCCCAAAAGAAATCCAGCAGAACACGCAGTATCTCATGAATTTATTGTTTAAATATAAATATCCACAAACAAAAACAGCCACGGTCCCTTGCGGGTGTGGCTGTTTCTGGTTGTCTTACCTCACTTTTTAGGGGGAGGCGGGACGGGGTTTACTCGACGCCTTGGTAGACGTTACTTCACTTCTTCGCGGGCAGGATGAGCAGGAAACCTGCATTCTCTTGACCGTGCAGGTACTCGCTGTTGGGCTTGTACTGCTCGCTCAGCTTGCCGACGATCTGAATCGGGTCTTCGTAGACCTTTTTCTTCGCGTCGTACCCGATGAAGATGACCTTGAGGTCCTTCTTGTTGCTGCCGAACCCCGAGCTTCCTTCCGGAGCGAGGATGAGGCTAGCTCCGTTGTAGGAACCGACGACCGCTGTGGAGCCGTCTGAGTTGAACGTCACGGCCCCGATCTTGACTTGCGTCTTGACGGGGCTGCCATCCTTGTTCGGGATGTTGAACGCGTCGAACCCGAGGTTGGGCTTGGGCAGGTCGATGACTTTCGTCATGGCGCTGCTGGCCACCTTGAGGTCCACGTCCATCATGAGCCCGTCGATCTTCTCGACGATGCCCTTGACCAACTCAGCCTTCTCCTTGACGGTCAACTTCTTCTCCGGCGGGGCCTTCTTGTCTTGGCCGCGGAGGGCGCTGCTGTTCGCGAGGAACAGCGCGAGCACCGCGAGGGTACTCATCAACGAAAACGTACGCATGGTTTGCTCCTGCCACGTTTGTGGCGGGCTTGGGTCTATGCTGGCGAAATTGCCAGTGCAGGGTCGACCGAAACTCCCCGCATGCGTATTGCTAACGGTACACGCGTACCGAAATAGCCGATGTAATCATCTCCAGGGACACTAAAAACGTGCCGTGGATCTAAGCCTTTCTATTTAACTTGCGAAAAATAGAAATCTTGGATGGTCGAATATTAACCTAATATTAAGATTCGGTCAATGTAATTCAGTTTTTAAGCTTGATAGCTGGATATCGAACAGCATTCTTCCCTGATCTTAAAATAAAAAATTCAATTATATCAATTAGTTGATAAGGAAATCGGAACGCAGCCTCTGTGGGGATATTTTTGTTTTGTTTTTTTGTTCTTTGGCTGGATAACCCGTAACTTACCTGTTCATGGGGATCGTTCCATTAACGATATAGTTATTCTATGGCGCTAAAATCTTCAGGTAATCGCTTGCTTAAAGTGTAAAAATACATTAACAAACGCGGGTGGTTAAAATATGTTAACCTCTGGGTTGTTGTCGAAGTGAAGTGAGATAGAAAGCAATAGTCATTCAATGGAATTTGCCCACGCAGTTTATAACATTATCGTTACGCTGATTGCCGTTTACACGGTCAGGCACTACGTGTTCACGCTCAACCGTCTGTACGGTGCGCAGCGCCATCCGTTTATCGACATCGATACGGCGAACTGGCCGACGGTGACGGTGCTTGTGGCCGCGCATAACGAAGAAGCGGTGATCATGAATTCGCTGGAAGCGCTGGTGAATGTGCATTACCCGCAAGAGCGCATCAAAATTGTTGTGGTGAATGACCGAAGCAAAGACAAAACCGGCGAGATCATTGAAGCCTACATGGCAAAATATCCCGGACGTATTTTCCATTTCGACCGCAAAGAGGGAAAACCAGGAAAAGCCGCCGCACTGAAGGATGCCACCGAAACTGTAACCAGCGATATCATCGTGGTGTTCGATGCGGATTACATTCCGGGCCGCGGCTTGATTAAACAAATTGTATCGCCGTTCTTTGACCCCGAAACCGGACTTGTTATGGGGCGCGTGGTTCCTATCAACACCGGACATAATTTGCTCACGCGTTTGCTGGATATGGAACGTGCAGGCGGTTATCAGGTGGATCAGCAGGCACGCATGAATATGGGGCTTTTGCCGCAATATGGCGGCACAGTAGGTGGTGTTCGTATGGCGACCCTGCGTGACGTGGGTGGGTGGCATGATAATACGCTGGCGGAAGATACCGACCTGACGTACCGCGCGCTCTTGCGCGGCTGGAAAACGGTCTATCAGAACCGCTCTGAATGCTACGAGGAAGTGCCCGAAACATGGGCGGTGCGTATTCGCCAGATTATACGCTGGGCAAAGGGCCATAACCAGTCGCTGCGCCGTTATACGGGGGATGTGCTGAAAAACAGGAACCTGCGCTTCGCCGAGCGTCTGGACGCACTATTACTGCTGGGTGTGTATGCCATGTCACCGGTTATCCTGATTGGCTGGGTGCTTGGGATTTACTTGTTCTATTGTGGAGAAATGCGCGTGTATGGTGGTTATTTGCCGCTGCTGGCACTAATCTCTTATTCGGCAGTCGGCAACACCGCCGCGTTTTTTGAAATTGCCGCTGCTGTATATCTTGATGGCGGGCGCAAACGCCTGAGGCTGCTGCCGCTCAATTTCTTCAATTTTATGATCAGTACCATTTCCGTATCCCGCGGGATTATCACCTATGTTTTTGCTAAGCCGGAAGGACGCGAAAAGTGGGAAAAGACGGAACGTTTCCGAACCCAAAACGCGGTTATTATGAGCCTATGATGAGCTGGCCCACCATATTGGTACTTGTGACCATCGGTTTGTTCATGTTGCCGCTGATACCAGCGATCATGGAACTGTACATGCCGACGGACATCACCCCGCTGAAAGTGGTGCAGGCCTATGACAATAATCCGATGCATTTTGCCAACGGTTTCAGGAATTATGTGCACAAGCAATTTGCTGTCACCAGCATCAGCGAATTACAGGAGCGCACGCTGGTTAAGGGACAACTGGAAGATGGCACTAATTATCACATATTACAGGAATCCGACAATGGCAGTCCCGCTCAGGATATGGAAAAAGAACAGGTATTGATCTCGCACCATCCGATTATCCTGCCAGCGGATAAAGTGTACGAAGCTGAAATTTACTCCGCCAGCAATATCTCCACAGGAAAAAATTCCCGTTTCCGCGCGCTACTCTCCGACAATACGCTGACGCTGAATGACGACTGCGTGGTGCTGCGCTGGGTTCACAGTGAAAACGATATGATGGTAGGGGAAAATTCGATTCTTTTGGGCAGGGCCACCTCAAACAATACGATCACCCTTTCCAAGGGATGTTTTTTCGAGCGTTTAAACGCCAGAAAAATTATCACGGTGGAAGAGCTGCCATCTAAAACCATCGATACCTCCATAGAACGGACATTTTTGGAAGCCTTAAAGGATGTCAAAATTCAGGCCGGAAGACGAAGCTTGCTGGAGGGTAACCTTGATTTCCCTGCTTACCATACGTTTGACGGCGATATTGTGGCGGGCACGACGGCTATTATTGGCGATTACGCTCACATTAAGGGCAGCGTAAAAAGTAACGCGATGAACGACATCACCTACTATCTGCAAAAGACAGGCGTTGTTCCCAATAAAGAAAAAAATATCGCCCGCTGCGAGCTGGGACATTATGTGAGGATCGATGGTTCACTGGTCAGCACGCACGATCTGTATATCGGTGAAAATTGCTGGATTGGCGGACCTGTGATTGCAGAAAATCTGCTCGTTATCCGCAGCGGAACGGTGATTGGAACGCCTGAGCAGCCTTGCACTGTAACGGCGGCTAACATCATTATTGAAAGTGGTTGCGTAATTTACGGAACATTGTGGGCGGGTAAACAGGGGCAGGTGACCGGCCCGCAACATAATGTGGAAGGGCTTGCCGCATGAGGTTCATGTTCACATTATTGTCATTGATGGTGCTGCTATTGTTGGCGCAGGAGGCTATGGCTAAAAAAACGAAGCTTATTGCCCCTAGTCCGATTGGCAAAGAACTTAAGCTCGATCCTATTTATCTGCGTCCGGACGGGGCAATTATGACGCTGACCAGCGGACAGCTGGTTGACCCCTATTTTCCGACCAAGGCGCTGCTGATTGCTCAGGACAGCGGTATGGATATTTCTAAAATTGCCGGCGACTGGATTAAGTGGATGCTGGCCCGCCAAGACAGCAGCGGGTTATTTTTCCGTTATTGTTTTAAGGAGAATGATACAACGTATACGGCCTGTGCGGAAGCGGATGCGGACGATGCCATGCTGGCGATGTGGATTGAACTGCTTTACCGTATGGCACCCAGAAAAGGGCTTCCTAAAGAATGGAAGGAAAGTGCTGACAAGGCCGAGTATCAGCTAAATTCAATTTATAACCCAAAAGCGACGGTGTTCTTTGTTTCCAAATCCATGCAGGCAGGCTTGCTCATGGATAATATCGAAATTTACTCTGCATTTAAACGTATTGAGCGTGACGCGGTGCGCTTGGGTGATGGGAAAAAAGCGGTTGAGTATCGTGGCAAAGCCGAGCAGCTGAAAATCGGCATTATAGGCAATTTCTGGGATGATAAAAACAAGCGTTTCATTGCCTCTACACAGGCTCGCACCGAGACCAAATTTTATCCCGATGTCGTTGACCAGCTGGTGCCGATGATGCACGGTTTTTCTGTTACTAAAATTCCATCAGAAAACAGCTTTTATAAAAGCTGGATTAAACACCATAAAAATGAATGGTTCGCACTTTTGGGTAAGGATTATCCATGGGGCTTGTTGGCTGTGATGGCGGAAAAACGTGGTGACCACAATACGTCGGGTTGCTGGCTGAAGCTTTCTGCGCCATCAAGGCATTCCGCAATCTGGAATGTCATGGACGAAACTGCATTCCAGATTGTGGAATGGAAGCTCGGAAAGAAAAAGATTGATGATAAGCAGTGCGCAGGAGGTGCATTATGATTCATAAGCATGGTTCTACTATCTTGTTGTCCATGGGAACGCGGCCTGAAATCATCAAGATGGCGCCTGTGTATCTGGAATTGAAAAAACGTGGTGCCCAGCCGTTGTTATTGCACACGGGTCAGCATAGTGACATGGCGACGGCACTGTATAACCTGTTTGGCATGGTTCCTGATTACCATATCGACCTAAAGCGTGATTCTAAACCAGTGATCCTGAACGGGGAAGCCAAAGCCTCTGATCTGGCTGAACTCAGCAGCTCGTTGCTTCTGGAATGCTCTAAAATTCTGACTATGGCTGACCCTTCAATCGTGCTTGTCCATGGTGATACCAGCAGTGCGCTGATGATGACACTGGCAGCCTATTACCATAAATGCAAAATTGCCCATGTTGAGGCCGGATTACGTTCGTTTGACGAGCATAACCCGTTTCCGGAAGAGAAGAACCGCGCGCTCATCGGTCAGATGGCGCACTGGCATTTTGCCCCGACCATCCGCGCCCGCAATAACCTGCGCAGCGAGGGAATAGCCGATAATACCATTTTTGTAGTGGGTAACACCATTGTTCAGGCGGCTAAACTCGGCGCGGATTTGCTGGAAGCGCAGCGTAAAAAGAAAGACGACAGCGTTCCCGATCTGGTGGATAAGCTGAGTAAAAAAATGGAAGATATGCGGATGGTTCTTGTAACTAGTCACCGCCGCGAAAACCATCATGAGGGTTTGCGCTCGATTGCAAAATCGGTTCTGGAATTGCTCAAAACCCATAAAGATATGTTCGTTGTGTGGCCTATCCATCCGAATCCTAGTGTCATGAAAATTGTGCATGAAGAAGTAGGACATCTGGAAGGCGAGCTGGCGGAACGCCTGTTCCTCACCAAACCACTGAGCTATCCGGTGCTGTTATGGACCCTGAAACATTCATGGGTGGTGCTTACCGATTCCGGCGGGATTCAGGAAGAAGCGGTGTCGCTGAATACGCCTGTGCTTATCCTTCGCAAAACCACGGAACGCCCCGAGGTGATTGAGGTTGGGGCAGGGGCGCTTGTGGGAACCAATAGCGAGCGCATTTTGTCAACGGTTGCCCAGCTGACGAATAATCCTGATCAATATGAAGCAATGAGGAATGTCACCAATCCGTTTGGCGATACGCGCGTGGCCAATACGATCTGTAATATTTTGTTGGGCAAAGAAACCATCCGCCAACAACCTAAAAATCCTCCGTTTTTACAAGAGTCGTCGCATGTCTAGAATTTTCTGTTCCACCATTTTAGCCTTATACTTCACCTCGGGGGTATGCCTCGCCGACACTACGCCTGCATCTGACGTATCGGAAGCGCAGATTTTTGCGATCAATGATCCTGCCATCACTATGCCTACGGATACCACGCCTGCATGGTTGAATAAAATGGCATCTCCGCCGGTATTTTTGCGTAAAAACGAAGCGCAGAACCCGAACGATAAACCGCCAGAAGATCAAAACGCCCAGTCCGCCAATGCGGCTGTCAGCACGCCGGCTACGGACAGCGAATATATTCCACCGCTCATTCCCAACTATATTGAGGCGGGTTTCAATTATTACAATGTGACGCATAATTACGGCAACAGCTTCGGCCAGTTCGTTAATGCCCAGTACCAGACGGACCCATGGAACCGCTGGAGCGCAGGATTACAACATGCACAGGCATTTCATGACCAGGGTGAAGCCGCTTCTCTTGCTAATAACCACACCTTCAACGAAGATTGGTATAGTGACGTCGGCGTAAGTGTTGGCAGTCCTGCTTCATTCCTTACCCGTTATCGCGGGGATGCGTCGCTGAGCCGCCGCTGGCTTGAGAACCGCAATTTTATCACCTCGCTCGGGTTCACTTATGACAAGGCCAATAAAACCTACAGCGACCGTACGATTCATCTGAATTTTGCCTATTATTTCCTGTCGCCATGGGTGATTCAGACTGGATTTAACCTCAACGACAGCACACCAGGGAATGTGATTGCACCGTCCGCATTCATTGCGCTGACGTATGGCTATCAGGGCAAGTACTTCCTGACTGCACGTTATGGTTTTGCACATGAAGCGTACCAGCTGCTTAATTCAGGCAACATCCAGAATTCATTCACCAGCCACACAATGGGTGCAAATTGGCGGCAATGGCTTGGATCCGATTGGGGATTCAATCTCGGCACCGAATTTTATATCAATCCCTACTATACGCGCACCGGTGGGATTGTTAGCGTTTTCAAGGAATTTTAAGAATGAAATCGTCTGAACTGCTCAAACAACTACGGTTTATCCGCTACCACAACTCTCAGGGGCGCGTGATCCCGATTCACCACGCGTTTAAAACCATTGAGCTGAACAGTTTTTCACGTACCAGTGCGATTATTTTACCTGTTTTATTCCTGTCTGTATTCTGGCTGATGCTGCCTGAAATTTTAGATTTCTGGGCGGGGGTGATGAATTTCTGGATGCAACGCATCTATCAGGCAGTCGTGAATTACGAGCAGGTGAGTATTCTCGGACAAAATGTATATGTACCCTATCCAATGCTTGAAGCCGAAATGCCTAGTAAAAGACTGGTTTTACTTAATCTGATTATTTGCTTTGTGGTGTTTGCGTTGAGCCTGTTGTTGCCGAAGAAATGGATTCCGCTGACGTATTTAATGCGTACATTGCTGTTGATTCAGGGATCAGCTTCTGTGAATCGCTTACTTTCTCCTGATTTTTTTCCGTACACGATGAAGATTTACATGCTGGATTCGCTGACCTTATGTGTCTACATGCTCATGGTGTTGCCGTTGTTGCTTGGGCTTGTGTATTACATCTTTGACTTTCCGGTGTGGCGAAAGTGCCTGCTGACTATTCTCATGCTGGTATATTATCTGTTGTTCATCCCGTGCCAGTACACGTTGCATGCCTATCTGATCCATGAATATTCCATGATTATGCTGCCTGTTTTATACATATTCTTCGGGGTGCTGCTGGATGTACTTACATTTGTCAGTATTTACTCGTTTGGTATGAGCTGGCGCAGTCGCCGCAATGCGCTGAGAGGTCGTGGGGCATAATGAAAATAGTATCATTTATTAGTGTCTTATGAATTATTGTAAATTTTAATGGCATTGGTAAGCAGGCAATTTACAAAACTACAATTTTTATGTGGTATATTTCAGGAATTATGCTAAACACACAAACCTTAATAATAATTAATTATATTTCTTAGGAAGAACAGAAATGAGCGAAGAATCAAAAATAAAGCGTTTTTCAGGCACCATCGCATTTGTGATATGCTTTGTTATCGGCTGTATGTTTTTGTATTGGGCTGTTGAATACTGGGTATATAACAGCTTCGATTCTAACCGCTATGAATTGTCCAAAATTCAGGTGGGCAACAGCGATTCGCTCAGCACATGGAAACTCGACAAACGTACCGGAAATCTTGAATACTGCACGAAATCTTATGAAAAGATGGATCATTTCGTGTGCGTTCGTTCGGTGACGATTGATGCCAAAGAATACTCCAATGTTCCAGAGGCAGTAGCCGCTACGGCTCCGGCGACTGCAACAGGAACTGCTACGGCCACTGCGCCAGCAACAGGAACTGCTACGGCCACCGCGCCAGCAATCGCTACCGGAACTGCCACTGCTCCGGCGCAAGCTGCTACTTCACCTGCTCAGTCGGCTACCACGACTACTACAGCAACCGCTCCGGCTGAAGCGCCTCCTGCACCGCCAGCGCCTCCTGCGCCACCAGAAATAGCCACCGCGCCTGCCACCGCTACGGAACCGGCTGTGGACGAAGTGAAAGAACCTGCCAAGCCCGTAGCGGCTAAAGCCGCACCGGTGAAGCCAACGCCGCATAACAATAATAAAAAACATCAATAACAGATAGTTAGATTAATTTATGGCCTGCCACCCCCGTCAAAAGGGCTGACAGGCCATTGCTACATCTGCATTAATTAATTTCTGTTAATAAGTTGATTTTTGTGTTATCATCCACCTGTTTCGAGGTTTGTTAGCGGTGGGTAAAGTGCCCCCCGTAACAACCAATTTCTCCGTACTCTAGGAGTCGACAAGTGAAGAAGTTCTCTCAGGTTCGTCGTGGCGGTTTTACCCTCGTCGAAGTCTTGGTGGTGATTGCTATCATCGCTATCCTTATCGGCCTGCTTTTGCCAGCTGTACAAGCAGCCCGCAACGCGGCCAGCCGGATGCAGAGCGTCAACCACCTCAAGCAGGTGGCCCTCGCGATGCACAACTTCCACGATGCGCATAATGCCTTTCCACAGAACGGCAACGATGCCGGTGGAAACATTCTGCGTAGCTGGATGGTTGATCTGGGTCCGTATGTTGAGGCGCAAGTCTCAAGCTACGATCCAACGACACCGTTCTGCGACGGCAACAACGCAACGACCTTCGGACTCAACTGTCCAAAGGTCTACACCTTGCCTTGGTTCAATATGGGTTCAAACCCTGGTGAACAAGGCATTGGTCTTGTCTGTGGTGAAAGCTACAACATGTACGACATCTCCAGCCGATCCTCGTTGGATTGGAGCTACTGGCAGTTGTCTACCGGAGGATTCGTCCCCCGCACCCCTACAGGAGTCGGGCGAACGGCTAAAAACCGATCGCTGCCAGGATTTCCTGCTAACCCGAAGGTGAACATATCTTCGATCACTGATGGTACCTCAAACACCATCATGCTCGCACCGCTCGCCGGCTACGTCGAATACAACGATGCGCAAGCAGACATGTACAGACGAACCGTGTGGACCAACCCAGCCTTCGGGCTCGTGGACGGTACAAGGGCGATGGAAGTGACACTCGGAAAACCGCTTCAGATGGACGACCTGCAAAGGCACGTCGTCGGAATGCGAAACGGGCTGACCCTCATCGCGAAAGCAGATGGTTCAGCAGGCGTGTACAACGTCAACATCCTGATGCTGCCCAACTTGAGTAAAATCAATTCGGGTGCCATCAAGAACTTCGGCGAGTAATCGTTGGGGTTAGAAAAAATCAAGCCGCTCTCCCCCAACCAAGGGGGAAGCGGTTTTTTTTTGCCTATTTTTTCTTTTTACGGCTTTTGGATACCAGCTTGGTAAAATGACCTGACGAAGCAGGTTTATCCGACGGTGTTGCTTTATCCGGCGCTGCCGGTGTTGCAGCATCATTGGAAACAGCTAACTGCATGCTGGCTGGTTCCGTAGGTTTGGCGGCCTCAACAGGAGCAGGAGGTGCAACAAACCCTTTCTTGTCGATCTTTTTAAGGTTCTGCCTGATTTCGATGACATACTCGCCCTCATCACGCTTGATCACCTGCAATTCAAGGCGCTGCACAGGGGATTGTCCTTTTGTCGCTTTTACATACGTCATGATTTTTAGTTTATTTAATCCAGGGACGCTGATCTCAGGGAATTCCTCATGAAGGTTCATCAGCTGTTCGCCTGCTTCTTGCATGGTCGAGAATTTTTTAGTGCGCAGCGCGGCACGCATGACCGGATGTCCCATATTCGGGTGGCGGCGGGCAATGGGTTTACGCATAGGGTGTTTGCGTAGCGGCACATCTAATTTAGTGAGCGTCAGTGTCCATTTGCCACTGGGGATCTGGTGCATGGTAATCCGGCCAAAGTTACCCAGAAAACCTTCTTTCTTTTCTTTCTCTGTCAGCTCTAGCGAATGCACCCACAGTACAAACGATTTTTTGTCCAGCGGATCGGACATCTTGGGGGCGAGGGTGAATTCCTCGGCAAATTTATTGGTAATCATCTGCGCCTGTTCAAGCGTCTGGAAGCGGAACAATGAATGTATCATCGCCTGCACGGACTCATGGGCAACAAACGCGTAGTTCTTTTTATTCATACATGGATCACTGAAGGTTTATTACCTGAACACCCTATTAACCTACTAAAATTATATAAAATTTTGGTTAATCAACGCACTAATAGTATTGGGGGAGGTTTTAGGCTGCATGGGGCAATTGTGACAATGCTGTCATAATTGGTGAGATGAAATTGTCATATTTATCCGTAACCTAATCATCAACCTTTCACACTAACCAAGGGAGGAATTCGTTAGAATGTGGGGTATATAGACAAGGGATAAACAAATTTTTATGCAGCAAGCGATCCAAACAAATCCGGCCATTGCCATACCAAACCTTAATATTGCCATGAGCAAGAGCGATAGCTCGCGTATTGAAGGGGATGCATTGAATATTCAGGCAGGGCTGGGCGGTAGCCTAAGCTTCGTAAGGTCGAGCTTAAGCCAGTTAAAAATGCTTCTGGGTATGGTGGGGAAGGGTAAGCAATCGGCACAGGCGCAAAGTACCATTAATTCTGCCATCGCTAAAGCCAAAAGCAGAATAGACCAACTGGAGTCCGAAGAAAATAGCAAAGGCGGTAGTGTCGATCTACAGGCTAAATTTGAGCTGGTTATCTACGGATTTATGTCAGCAAGAGCTAAGAAATTTTATGATAGCATTGATGAAAAATCGACCTTCCACTTGGCCCATGTGAATGAGGATGGTGAATTATCCGCTCATAAAGTGAAGCACATTGATGGTAAGAGCATCAAACGCCTGTTGAGTTTGATTAAGTTCCACAGCTTGGATACCGCTAATAAAAAGAAAGCCTTATACGATACGTTTGGTGCGGAAGCCGCCGAGGAAGAGGGAACCCCCAAGGATAAAGAAACGCTGGTTAAAAAGAAGAAGGAGCTGCTAGAGCTTCATGAAGCGCTCGATACGATGGAAGCGTATAAAGCCTACATGATCACGCGTAAATTCAAACCGGATGTTGCCGCCGCCATGATTGAAAAAAATCATCAGGCGATTATTGTGGCGCACGATCAGATCGATGAAGTGGCAAGAAAATACGATGAGCTGATTGCGGATGTCAATAATGGCATGGCAATGGCAACGCTGAAGGTGGCCAAGCTGAAAATGAAAAAGATTTTAAAAGATGATGTGATTGATCATATCCTCCTTGACCAGCCGGTTACGTCGCAGGTTGTAAGCGGAGGCATGCCCGCTTTTGAAAGTATATCCGGATTTCCTGGGCTTTCGTCGTTGCAAACCGCCTTTTCCATGCCGGTTGCCACCTAGATTTCTCATAATTTTTTATATCACTAGCGCACATTTGATCGGGATCAAAGTCCCGATCATGCTTATTTGGTTAGTTGCGGTTATACTAACTTTAAGAAAGCGCCTTATGAAAAAAATAATTCTTTCTACCCTCGAAGTGGTGTCATTTTCTTCTCCTTTGTTTGCAGCCAGCGATGCCTTTAAGGCGGGCGACTGGATGGTCAGGGCGCGGGCTCTTTATGTTATGCCGCAGGAAAGCAGCATCCTCTCAATTGGTGGTGCGGTGAAGGTAGATATCGATCCGTTGCTGATTGGTGTAGGTGTTGGGTATAAATTTTAATTTTTTAGGGAGGTTATATTGTGTTTAACGAAAAACTGGAACTAGCTCAGGAATTCCCCGAGCATAAAGATACGATTCATAAGCTGAAGACCAGCGATGCTCATTTTGCAAGGCTTTTTGACGAATACCACGAGGTCATCAGGCAGGTTTCCAGAATTGAGCAGGAGATTGAAACCGTTGCTGACCATGTGGCAGAAGGTTTTAAAAAGAAACGCCTCGCGCTCAAAGACGAACTGTTTAAAATGCTTAAAAAAGCGGCTTAGGCTGCATTCTTTAATCATCTGAAAAAGCATGCGCGGTGGCGTATGCTTTTTTTGTTTATTGAAAGATAAGCCTTTGAATCTATTAAGATGGATTGATTGGGGGTATTGTGCTATAATTGCCCAATAACAGAAAGTTGTGTATGACCGATTCCATATCCACAATACACGCGCCACCGCCCGCCATTGACACACCTGCTGTGCAATATGCGCATGCTTCGACGCATCCTGCGGCTGCGAAGACAGATGCCGTGGCTAATGCGACTTTAATCAACCAGATGGCCGTGGCTTCGGCGGAAAATGCCGCAATCACCAACGATATATTGATGTTAGGCAACACTCAGGCGAACACGCAGGCAGATATTCATGCCCATGAAGGAGTGGTGAATCTGGATACCACGACATTTTTATTGCTCAATAACCTCAGTGCATCGCTTGGGGCAGGGACTATTGGTGGCAACCTTACTGCCGAGCAGTTGCAGGCCTCCGATATATTACAGCAAGACGTGCTCGGGCTGGAACAAGCTGCTCAGTCCACCACCCATATTGCTTTGACAGATGCTGCAAGCACCGTTGATCTCAGCCTTGCTGCGCAAAGCATAGCCAGTGGTATAAGTACGGTTGCCTCCGTCAATACCGCTGCTCCAACGTCGGATTTGAATGCTCTCACGCCCACGCAGCTGAAGCAACTTTCGGCCATACTTGCGCCGGTTGCCAACCAGCCGCTGACACAGGCACTGTTGACGCAGATACAATCGCAATTGGCGGCAATACAGGTGCTTCC
The DNA here is from genome assembly GCA_025360605.1 of Alphaproteobacteria bacterium. Lineage (GTDB taxonomy): Bacteria > Pseudomonadota > Alphaproteobacteria > Rickettsiales > SXRF01 > JANYBV01. Next base: position 39,427 of record JANYBV010000040.1, read on the forward strand.
GCAGCAGCTCACGTTAAGCACTATTTTTCTGGTACAAAATTATATGGCGGGGGAACACACAACGAATAGCTCCATACAGAAAAAGAAAGAAACCGTTACCCCTGTTGGATCTATCGATAAGGTTGCTTCTGAAGACGTCGCTATTATTTAAGCACACGGTCACGCCTGAATATGCTGACTTTATCGTGTCCATAGTGAAATGATCTCCGTAAAATATGCCAAAAACTCCAGAAAATTAGTGGGTTGATAGGGTTAATGTCTTCCATACGTTATTCTGGGATAAAAGCTTAACAAAATCGTCATAAAATGCCTGCACAGGTCTGCTATATTTACAGCTAGCTCAAACCATATTTAAATGAGATTGAATATGAAAACTTCTAATAAAAAAACGATGGTGCTGAACGCTCTGCTTCTGGTGTCGCTACTCATGCTGACAGGCTGCATGAAGGGCTTTTTTATGCTCGGCGGCCATCATTATCATCGATGATATAAAATGATACTATGGCGGGCGGAGACCAGCCTAACAATGCTCTGTAATCCATTATAGCAGCCATTTTCAAAATTTCCTCTCAAAAATCTACTCGCATTTCTACTCGCGTATGGGTTGGCTTGTAGGCTACTTTACCGGATGAAAATGGAGGTGCTACCCATCATTTTTTAATAAGGACTATTATATTTTTTCCATATTTAGATAAAAGAAACCCGTTGCCTTCACCAATACCGCGCACTTCCTTTAACTGATTTTCAGTAATGGGTTTATAGCGGGAAAATGCTAATAGCAGCCTGTCAGGCAGGTATCGCATCTGGCTATTGGGTAATGTTTTGCGCCATGTCTTCAGTCTGGCAAGGATGGCGTGGCCTTGTGTATCATCAGTATCCGGTGGAAAACTGGAATACCAGTGGCAAGCGCTTTTATCAACGTTACCATACGGTTTGTAACGTGAGCATTCAATATAAGGTTCATCATCTTTGTTGAATACGTTAACAACAGTTGGCCTCTCACATTTGGGACATTGCTTATACTCAGGGGGAATGGTCGGAAGTTTTGCGGCAGGTTTGGCCATTGCCTCTTGCGTTTTGGCTTCGATACAATCTAAGCAGGTGTCAGGTTCAGGTTTCTTTTCCAGATATATCAACGATAATGGCGCATGGTTGCAGGCTTCGCCCTTGCATCGCTTGATGGTAGATATCAGAATAATATCACGTTTTCCGTCCGGGTGTTTGATGTTGGCTGCTTTTTTCCTACATTTTGTACAGGGAAGTTTGTCAAATAGCTTGCCAGCGGTGGCGGCGGTAATTTCTGTATCAAAGGACTCTGCCCACTGTGAGCGCATTACTCGGGCTTCATGGCCGCAGGCAGAACAGGTACAAGTTACGAAGTCTAGTTCCATTGTCATAGCATATCCTGTTGTATCAGAGATTCCCTAATTCACAGATTTTCATAGATATTCTGATGAGCATTTGGATAGTTATCATATAAATGCACATAAATATTATCGCACTTATTTTTGAAAATATCTGAATTATAAACCTCTGGCAGCTTATCGCACACCTCCTCAATGGTACTAACCACCTTGGCTCTGGTTGATTGTCTTTTCCGCCAATCGAAAATCAACCGTTCTTTCTTGAGCTTATCTAGCAACTCCTTTGCCACCTCTTTCACAGCTTCTATTTCGCTTTTGGATAGCTTGGGTTCGGGCTTTGTCAGTATATCAAATATCACAAGCTCTTCTTCTGTAAGGTTTTCCCTTACATGACGGGTTTCTTCCTCGCTTAATGCCCTAGATTGCTTCATAAGCTCCAAGAAAAGCTTCTCTGCATCAATATCGCCAGCATTATAGCTATCAATAAGCTGCTCATACTGTTCAAGATAGGATTCTCTTGAACCGTTCATTTGAAGAAGTTCTTTTATTTTGCGCTTAATAGATGACTTTAGCAGCTCCAATGTAGTCTTTTGACTATCGGCACTAAAAAAGCGCTCTTTTAATTCATCAAAATCAACTTGGGTAATATCAAAAGGCTTGGTAGCTTTTATTTCATAATCGTCAATGGTAATGGATTCATCAAGCAATGATGCCACTTTTTCCGATAGTGCTTCAATTTTCTTTCTTTCTTTTTCCTTGTCTTCCGGGCTTTGCGGGGAGGAAATTTCCCGCACCTTTTCGGCAATAATGGATATAGCTAATGTTGGCTTCAAATATTTCTCAGCACGGACATCGGGTAAAATAGCGTTTAACAGGGCTTTAACCTTGCCAGCCAAATTAAAGAAATCTTCTTTTGATTTTTCATTTTCCAGTATGTGTTCAACTGCATCATCTACCAGTTTGATTCTATGGAAAGTATCCTTTTCATTGAATATAGCTTCTAGGCTCACCCCTTTTTTCTTCAAATAGGTTTTTATATCCAAAGAAGCATTAGCAAGCATCCGAACAAGCTCATTCTTATCTTCTATTGGATTGCTATCCTCACCAGAGCCAGTAATTTCCGCTTTTCCATATATGGCTAGGGCTTTCTGCAACTGCTGGAAAATACCGATATAGTCAATAATCATACCGTCTGGCTTATCTTTCCAAACCCTATTCGCCCGCGCCATAGTCTGCATGAGGGTATGGTCTTTAAGAATCTTGTCTAAATACAAGGTCGAAACGCTGGGCGCGTCAAAACCTGTAATCCACATGGCACACACAAAAACCAGCCTAAGATTACTATCCGTCGCTTTGAACTTTTCTGCTAAATCCTCACTATTCATGCGCTTTCTATGAGGCGTTATATCAACACCCTTCTTTTTAAGAGCCTCAACCTCATTTTGAGCGGATGAAACGATAACAGCCATATCCGTATCAACCATATATTGCCGCTTATCTATAAGCGTTTGCCTATGGCTTGGGTCACAAGTTAAAAGCTGTTTTTCCAGCTTATCTATATAAACTTTCCAGTGCTTTTGCACTTTATCATACATTTTAACAGCGGTAGCCTTGTCTATGGCGATATACATCGCCTTTCCCATGAATCCCCTGTTAATGAAATGTTCAACCACATCCGCTGCTATTTTTTCAAGGCGGTCATCCCTCGTAATGAGTTCGTAGGTTTTGACATAAGTCTTAGCGAATCGTTCTTCCTGTTCATCGGTCAAATCCGCTTCATCAATAATTGCTTTGATGTCATCATCAAGTTTCTTATTCACTATCTGAAGTTCTGGAATACGGTTTTCATAGAACAACTTAACTGTTGCATTATCTCCAACAGATTGCGTGAAATTATAAACACTTACATAATCGCCAAATACATCTTTGGTTTTCTCATCACCACGCATTAGCGGTGTACCCGTAAAGGCAAGGAATGAAGCATTAGGGAGGGCTTTCCGCATATTCATAGCCAGCACGTTATACTGGCTTCTGTGCGCTTCATCGGTAATTACAATGATGTCATCACGGCTGGATATTTCCCCAAAACTCTCGCCTTTGGTTTCAGTGCCAAATTTCTGAATCATGGTGAAGATATTCCGGTGGTCTTCTGATAACAGTTTTTTTAAGTTTTCCCTGCTGGTGGCTCGCACATCTTTTTCAGTAACTGCACCAGAGGCAACAAAGTTCTTATAGATCTGGCTGTCTAAGTCTTCACGGTCAGTAACGATTAGGAAAGTCCAGTTGCCTTGCAATTTTCGCAATATTTTTTGCGTCAAAAAAACCATAGAAAAACTTTTGCCGCTGCCCTGTGTATGCCAGAAAACCCCAAGCTTTCCATCCAATTTCTTCCGGCTCTTAACGGCTTCAATTGTGTTATTTACGCCTAAATACTGATGATTCTTCGCTATGATTTTAGCAACGCCGCCTTTGCCTTCCATGTAGAGAACAAAGTTTTCAATAATATCCAGCAGCCGTGAAGGCTCAAAAACACCTCTAATAACGGTATCGAGCGAAATAATCCCTGTTTCACCCTCAGAGTTTATTTTCTTCCATTCTGAAAAATGCTCCCAGTCAGAAGTGATAGAGCCGATTTTAGTGGCTGAACCGTTGGAAACCACAATCAGGGCGTTATACCAAAACAGCTGGGGTATCTCTTTTTTGTAGTGGGTTATGTTATCGTTAAAACCGTTTATCAGATGTTTGTGCGAGGCTTTAAGCTCAATCAGCACTAAGGGAAGGCCATTAATAAAAATGATCAAATCCGCTCTGCAATTATACATTTCGCCGGAAATCTTAAATTGCCGCACAATCAGGAAATCATTGTTTGCTGGTATGTTCCAATCAATCACTTTTACTGTGGCTTGCTGTTCTATACCGTTATGATCTTTGTAGTTTGCCAGCACCCCGTCTTTAAACAGCTTATAGAAGTCTTCATTAGCTCGTACCACGCTCAGGGCGGCCTTGCCCTCACACAGGGCATACAGGGCATTGTCTATGGCTTCATTTGGCAAATCAGGGTTGAGCATAGCAAGGGTGGCTTTTAAATAGCGAGGCAAAACCACTTCTTCAGGGGTTTTTCTGCCAAACGTGCCATCATCGCCAAACACCTCAGCAGAAGCATCAAAGGACTGGTAGCTGCCAAGTGCCAAGACTTTCTTGATAGCCTCAAGTTCTAATGATTCTTCTGAAAAATCGTGCTTTGCCATCGCTACGCACCTTGTCTTATTGCAAATTTTTCAAAGTAATGTTCCACTATGAAGTTAACTAATGTTTTTGAGGTATTGACTGCCAGAAGGGCATCTTTTTGAGTAGGAATATGTGAAATATTGTGGGCATCACTCATCCCGTGGCGTAAAAGCGATATTTACCCAGCGCCAGCATTTGCTCTTTACCCTGATAATAATAGCGCCAGCGCCAGTTCTTTCCGCCAGCCGGGGTGATCTCAAGGCACAGGCCATCACCATCTGAGACGCGATATAACTTTGATTTTGCCTTTAGGTGCTTAATCGCCATTTCGGTGAGTGCCATGTTAGAATCCTCTGGTAGTTGCAAGGGTAATTCTACCCGTAAATCTACCCGTATTCTTTTTGGCTTGCAACACGTCTCTTTGGACACCAAAGGACATCAATCATTGTTTTTTATGAAGAATTTGCCATATACTGGATTTAGCTGGACGTTATAAAACCAATATATGGCGGAGCGGAGAGGATTCGAACCTCCGATAAGTTGTTACACCTATAACGGTTTAGCAAACCGCCGCCTTCGGCCACTCGGCCACCGCTCCACACAGTAACTATATTCAGGGCTATTGCTGGTAACCCCACGACCCGAATCTATAATTTTCCGAAGTCAGAGCAAGCAATCACCAGATAATAGCGCCTTTGTCAACACCCTACTTACGAAGTCTCTCCCCATTAGGATAACGAATATATCAACCTATTGATTTAATCGGCGTATTTAACCGAGCATCCATAGGCTTGGGTGGACGCAGTTTCCACTGATTTTCCTGCCAAAAGACTATCAACGGCGGCTTTCACATAATTCTTTGCGCCCTTGAGGGATTCAGGGTCGGTGGTTGGCTTGTCGTCAATCGCGCCCATGTAGGCAATGTTGCCTTTTTTGTCGATCACGAACATATGCGGGGTGGATTTAGCACCGTACAATTTGCCGATGGAGCCTTCCGGATCGAGGATGTAATGGGTGGAGGCAAGTTTTTGGGCGGTGATAAATTCCTTAGCTTGTTCGGTGGTCATATTGCCCTGACGGTCCGGCGCGCCGGAATTCACCGTTAACCAGACCACACCTTTCTTAGTGGCATAGGATTGGAGCTTCTGCATGCTGCCTGTGTCATAATGTTTTTTGACAAACGGACAACCCGGATTGTTCCATTCGACCACGACCACTTTACCAGCGAAATCGGATGGCTTGACGGTTGCGCCGTCCACTGCGGTGGCGGTGAAGTCCGGTGCAGGTTTGCCTAGTTCCGGTGCTGCGTTGGCAGCCATTGGCATCAGTAAGAACAAGGTGGATAGAAGTACATGTAGGTGACGGCGCATTTTACTCTCCTTTGATGGTGTCGATAACGAGTGATTCGGTTAGTATTTGTGGCATAATGATGGGTTTTTTCCCGCCAGCCGGATAAAAGACACACAACGGAACGCCCTTATACCCGAAGCTGCTGAGAAAATCGGTGATAGTGTCGTTGCGCTTCGTCCAGTCGGCGATCATGAGCGTCACGCCTTTTTCTTTGAATATTTTCATCGTGGCATCGGTGTGTAGCGCCACGCGGGCATTGACCTGACAGGTGATGCACCATGCGGCGGTGGCATCAACAAATACGGGTTTTCCTTCCTTCACCAGCTCGTCCAGCTTCTCTTTGGAGTATTCCACAGTTTCAACCCCATGCTCGGCATGCCCCCCCGGAAGGGCGGCAGTGGCGACTTCCATGCTGCCGAGTTCTGGCAGGGTGCAAAGCAGCAAGAGGGCGTAGAGTGCCAGCGCGGTGAAGGTGTAGGCCTTGCTGCCTTCTTGAAATAAGGACTTCATCCAGATGACCACCACGATCAGCAACATGCTGCTTAGCGCCACGACCATGCCGCCTGCGCCTGTTTGCAGGGTTAGCACCCACATCAGCCAGATCACCGAGGCATACATCGGGAAAGCAATAAGCTGCTTGAATGTGTCCATCCATGCTCCGGGTTTAGGCAGGAATTTGCGTAGGCGTGGAAACAAACTAATCAGCAAAAAGGGCAGGGCGAGGCCAAATCCCAGCGCTTCAAACACCAGCAATGCCTGCAACGGCGGCATGGTAAGGGCAGCACCCACGGCTGATGCCATGAACGGGGCGGTGCAGGGGGTGGCGACGGCGGTGGCTAATACGCCGGTGAAGAAACTACCGCGCGTGGATGATTCATTAGCGATATCGCCGCCAACATTGCCTAACAATACGGGCAAGTGAAATACACCAGACAAGCTCAGCCCCACCATGAACAGCAGGTAAATAAGGAAAGCGACAAAGGCGGGCGATTGCATCTGGTAACCCCAGCCGACGGATTCACCCGTGTTACGCAGTATGAGCAAAATACTGGCGATGACGGTGAAGGTCAGCAAGATACCCAGCGTATAGGCAACGCCCTGAGCGACGACATGCTCATGCTTGCCACCACCCTTTTTAGCGATAGCGAGAGCTTTTAAAGACAATATAGGCAACACGCACGGCATCAGGTTCAACACCAGACCGCCGAGTACCGCGAACAGTAGCACCAACGGAAACCATAAATCCTCCGTTTTATCCTGAGATACAGGAGCAGAGCTGGTGGCTACTGTTGTAGGACTCGTGGCGGTGGGCGTTGCAATGGAGGGGGCATCAAAGACAACATTGTAATGATGTACGATGCTGTCAGAATTGCTGGTGATGCTTAAAATACCGCTCAAAGCACCCATAGGTTGTTCGTCGGCATGAAGCGTTTCAAGTACGAGCATATCTTTTTCCACCGTAAATTTTTGCTCGGCGGCATAGTTCATGATGTTTTGTTCACGGATTGAAAACTGGACGGTTTTCACATCTTTGATTTTCAGCGCACTTAAAGGGATAGAGAACACCAGCTTGTTTTGCGAGAGTGTGAAGCTGCCGTGGGTTTGAATAGGCTCAGGGCGCGTATTACGGTGATCGATAAAGAGTGTGCTATCTCCGGATGCGTGCTGAATGCCATCCGTTGCCGGAAGCGATATCTCTAAATCGGCTGATTCGGGTACACAGATGTCCTTACACACCAGCCACTGTGCCTTCACCTTAATAGTATAAGACTCTGAGATTTTTAACGACTCGGGAGGGGTAATGGTTACCGGTAAAAATGCGGTGGATTTATACGAATAGGTGAGCAATGGACCTTCGGCCAGATGGTCAGGAGCCGGCCAGTCAATTTCTCCCGCTTTAAAACCTTCGGGTAGCGTCCATTTGAGTTCCGTTGGCATTCCGGCATCGCCCGGATTTTCCCAATAGGTATGCCATTGCGGCTTTGGTTCGAGTATCAGCGCGAGATCGATGGGAGTTCCGGCTTTCACCGAATCATATTCTGCCACCAGCGTTGCCTTGGTATTTTCAAGCTGTTTAAAGGCCGAACCTTCATCGGCCAGAGCAGGGGAAGCTAACGAGATAATTAGAACAAGAAGTGCGGTGAGTCTCGACATCGGTCGCTCCATTCGATTAATGCTTTAATTTTTCTGCGTCTTTGCGGTTGGTGTCAATGGCTTCCACTTCAATCTCGATATGCACTCTATCCGCAACCATGGGAATAAGATATGCCATGCCGAAATCAGAACGATTAAGATCAGCTTTGGCGCTGAAGCCTGCAACGTACAGATTGGTCACTGGATGATATCCGGCTTTATTAAACGTGACATGCAACGTGAGTGGCTGCGTTTTCCCCAGCATGGTCAGGTTTCCGCTTAGCTCGCCTGTATGGTCGCCCGTGACCTTTACTTTATCGCTGACAAAATGAATGTCAGGGTAAGCGCTGGTGTTGAAGAAATTTTCTCCCTGCAACACCGTATCGAGTATATCGCTCGTGGTGTGGATGCCTTTGGGGTGGAGGGTGACATCCACGAAACTTGCCTGTGGATTTTCTGGGTCGAATTGAAATGAACCCTCATAGTCGTTGAATATGCCCAGCATATTCGAAAACCCCAGATGATTGACCAGAAAGAGTATATGGCTATGGCCCTTGTCAAATTCATACCTGTCAATCGCATAAGCCTGCTGGCTATACAGCAGGGTAAGTGTGGCGATCAGACATTGGGCAAAACGCGGCATATAAAACCTTTCTGGCTATATATTCGATAATTTCCCTGTAAACGTTACATAGTCATCAAGAATAGAATGAAGCATATCGCGCTGCTTGGGAATTAACGTGTTATTTTCATCAAACGCTTGCTGGCAGTTACCCAGCGGGAACACCCTGTTAAAAAGATGCGTCTGAAGGGCTTCAAATGGAGTTTTGAGGTGGTCAATGCCCAGAATTCCGCCACGCGCACCGGTGCTTGCACTCATCAGAAGCACAGTTTTTGCTTTAATTGGGTTGGGGTTAATGCGTGATGTCCAGTCGATGATATTTTTGAGAGACCCCGGATAAGACCAGTTATATTCCGGCGAGCTGATAATGATGCCGTCTGCAGCAGAAGCACGTTTTGCAAAGGTAAAGGTTGCCTCTGGTTTTTCGTGGTTGTCTTTAAACAGAGGCATGTCGAATTCGGCATACTCGGCAAAATCCACGTCTACCGACTTGCTACGAATATAATTGGCGGCGGCGGCGGCGAGTTTCCGGTTGAAGGATTCCGGCCTGTGTGATGCTGCAAAAACCAGTAATTTCATTGATGTTCCCTCAGAAATTGCAGGAATTTAGAGAATGCGCGCGAGCGGTGGCTGATCGAATTTTTGTACTCGGGTTCCAGCTGTGCAAATGTTTCACTGTGCCCTTCAGGGATAAAAATAGGGTCGTAACCAAATCCTTTCTCGCCAATGGGCGGGAATACTAACGAGCCGTCAATACGCCCTTCGAAAAGATGATTGCCGGCAAGCTCTTTAGAAAAGGTAGTAGGAATGCTCAGTGACAATACGCAGACGAAATAGGCATTCGCAGGAAGATCGCCTAATTCTTTCTGGATACGATCAAAGGCCATGGCAAAGTTTTTATCCGGCCCTGCCCAGCGTGCGGAATAAATCCCTGGTGCGCCGCCAATGGCGGGAACGACCAAGCCTGAATCGTCCGAAAGGGCTGGAAGCCATGTTTTTTGCGCGGAATATTCCGATTTCAGCGTTGCGTTTTCGGCGAAGCTATCGCCGGTTTCTTCCGGCTCGTCAATATTCGCCTCGGTGGCCGAGATGACGCGGATATTGAGTTTGGAAATGAGTTCACCAATTTCTTTCACTTTTCCTTTGTTGTGGCTGGCGATCACAAGCGGGGAATCGCGGAACAAAGAAGCAATGGTAGAACGGTTGGTCATGGCACTCATCCTTTTATCGCCTTACTCTGTGCGGCACAAATGGTTTTGATACCGACTTTGGCTAGTTTTAATAAGGCATCGAATTCTTTTTCGGTCACCGGATGTTCTTCGGCGGTGCATTGAATTTCGACAATGTGCCCATTTTTGGTCAGCACAAAATTTGCGTCCATGGTGGCTTTGCTATCCTCATCGTAGTCGAGGTCTAACACCGGAACACCGTTATAAATGCCGCAGGAAATCGCGGCTACATGACCCGTAATCGGCGACTTTTTGAGGATATTTTTATCCAGCAATGTCTTCACCGCAAGCTGCAACGCGACATATGCACCGGTGATAGAGGCGGTGCGTGTGCCGCCATCTGCTTCGATCACGTCGCAATCAATCGTAATCTGGCGTTCGCCGAGGGCTTTCATATCAACTACCGCCCGCAGTGCGCGGCCAATGAGACGCTGGATTTCCTGAGTGCGTCCCGATTGTTTACCTTTGGCGGCCTCACGCGGCATGCGGCTATGGGTGGAGCGTGGAAGCATGCCGTATTCAGCAGTAACCCAACCTTTGCCGGTATTACGTAAAAACGGAGGTACGCTGGATTCAATAGTAGCGGTGCAGAGAACTTTGGTGCCGCCACATTCAATCAGGCATGAGCCTTCGGCATGTTTACTGACATTCGGTTTTAACACCAGCTTGCGCAGTTCATTGGGTTTTCGTTTCGAGGGGCGCATGGGTACTCCTATGGTTGTACGGCTTGTGTTTCTGCAAGCAATTGGTTGGAAGCAGATTCGATAGTGTCCTGTAGCCGTGACGAAAATTCTTCCTTGCCAAGTCCGGTGGGAATGGGGGGAAGGAATTCAACGACAATAGTGCCAGAACGTTTGATGAAGGCGTCTTTAGCCCAGAAGACACCGGAATTCAGCGCAACAGGGATGACAGGAACCTTCAACTGATTGTACAACGCAATCACCCCCGGATGATAGACGGGCGCGCTGGCAGGTTTGGTGCGGGTTCCTTCAGGAAAAATGATGATCGGGCGATTGGCAAAGATAGCCGCCTTAGACTGCCTGATCATATCCTTCATGCTGGTGACACCGGCGTGGCGGTCAATATAGATCATCTGCATGCGCCAGAGATACCAGCCCCATAGCGGGATGCGGAGTAATTCGCGCTTGAGTATGTAGCTGGGGCGTTTGAACTGCGTTAAAAAAAACGCCGTCTCCCATGCCGACTGATGCTTCGAGGCATAGATATAAGGGCCTTCAACCGCGTATTCTTTCCCACGTACTTCATAACGTATCCCGCATAGCACGCGCGCCAGCCACAGCACAACGCCTGCCCACGGTGGGCCAGCCAACAATGCCGCTCGCGGAGATATAATAAACAGAGGGGCGAAGATAATGGCTGAAAGCATTGCCCAGCTAATATAACAGATGTTAAAGAGCAGCGAGCGGCAAAATAATACGGGGGTGCTTGTCATGCGGGATGCGTAACAGAAACAAACCAGTGGCGCAATTTACTTGCCAGAAATTTGTGGTATTCCAGAAAAATCAGGTTGCGTGCCTCACCACGTTCCCACCAGCCTGCTAGCGTAAAAAAATCGGGGAACACCGGCTCGGGAATGATGAGTATATCGGGGAGGGTGTGCGTGAACTCTTCAAGGCTGCGGGGCATGTGGTAATTCGCCGTCACCAGCCGGATGCTGTGGTAGCCTTCTTTTTTGAGCCAGCGCGAGGTTTCCTCGGCGTTCCCGATTGTATTTTCCGCTTCATGGCCCAATACAATAGAGTCTGCGGGAAGGGATGCTATTTTTTCGCGTACGCTACCGGATGAATGGCGTAGCATGCTTTCTTCCGTGGTCGTATCATGAACACCGCTGACAAATAGTTTGCTGCCCTTGCCTTCGGTGAGTAGCTCCAGACCATATTCAAGGCGGTTGCTGCCGCCTGTCAGGGCGACGATTGCATCCGTTTTTCTTGAGTCAGAAGTGGGCTCTTTAGGAATTTTGGCGATAAACCAGAACAAACCCGCAAGCCATAGAATTAAGCAGGATAAAAAACAAAAACTAAGTTTTCTGATGGCACGATTCACAAAACACGTTGTAATTGTTTGTTTACAGAAATGCGTGCCGCTATCCATGCAATGCCGGCACAGGCTAAGGGCAGGATGACAAGCAATAGAATGTGAGAAAATCCAAGCATCATCGCAGGGAGTATATTGGATTGCAGGGCGGAAATATATTTGCCAGACATCCAGTATGCACCACCGGCAATTAACGAGGCAGGCACAGTGCCGCGAAGCGTAATCATAAAGGCCTCTTGCTGGAATTGCTGCATGATGTAGCTATCTTCCGCACCAATCGAATGTAGCAGATTTACGGTGCGTGAATGGAGCTTGAGCGCTGCCCGTGAACTGAAGGCAATGATGAGCGCCAGACCGCCGATAATCAGAACGGCTAGTAGTGACATGATCACGCGCAGGGTCGATGAAAAATTGGAAAAGCTGGCAATCCACGCCTCATGCGTATCCACCTGCGTACCCGCAGCTATTTTTGTCAGGCGTGTGGCGACTATTTTATAATCGATAGAGGCGACATTATCGGTGGTCACATCCAAAACAGCGGGTAAGGGGAGTGAATCTGCGGATTCAAGGTTTCCAAGCCAAGGCTTAAGCATGGTTTTCAGCTTATCCTGACTCAGCTCCGATATTTTGATAATGCCAGGCATGCTGTTCAGCGTTTTTTTTACTTCTGCCAGTTTGACCGGAAAATCCTCGATATTGGAAGGAACGCTGACGGTGAAGCTGTTGGAGTAATCGCCACTGCGGTCGATGATCCAGTTGCTGACGCTTACGCTTATACATAAAAAAAGCGCGGCCATGCAGGCCATAATGCCAATGACCCATGGCAAAAACGCATGGGAATCATCACCTGAAAAATAGATATCGGTTTTTTTCTTTTTCATACCAGTCAATACATAAGGCTATTATGCCGTTGTATCAACCTTATTTGCAGGATCAACCGCTTTTGATACTACCACCATCGCTGGCCTCAGCAGGCGGTCATGAATCATGTATCCGGCCTGTATCACCTGTATTACAGTGCCTGCGGGCACATCGTCGCGCTCCACCTGCGCCACCGCCTGATGGAAATTATGGTCAAACTTTTTATCTTTTGGATCAACGCGCGTGATCTGGTAGCGCTGGAAGATGTTCAGCAGTTCTTGCAAGGTGAGGTCAACGCCCTCACCAATGGTTTTCAGGAGCTCATTTTCCTGACGCGCGGCACTCGGGATGCTTTCGCTGGCACGTTTGAGGGTTTCGAGGATGGTCACCATGTCGGCTGCAAATGTGTTGATGGCATATTTGGACGCTTCTTCTTTTTCTTTTTGGGTGCGTTTGCGGATATTATCCGTTTCTGCCACCGCGCGTACCCACTGGTCTTTCAGCTTGGCTACTTCTTCCTTGAGCTGTGATATTTCCGATTCATGTTGCTTGACTTCACCCATTTCGGTTGAGGCATTATTCTCTGAATCATTTGAATTTACAGGGTTATCCTGAACACCTTCGGAGGTCGCGTGGTTCTCGTTGGCTGGATTTTGTATGGTCGTCATTGCGTCTTATCCTTTGTCCTGTGGAATTGGTTGAACCCATAATGTGGACACTAAACAATAATTTTCAATAGATTTGTCTTGCAAAAAAGTATGTCAGTAACTAATCACTACGAAGTTTCATCGTTGACAACGCGGCAAAATCAGGCAGATAGGTACTATCATAGTATTTGCTGAAAATATTTAATAAGGAGATTGACTGGTGACAAAAGTAGATTGGGGAACAAAACGTTCTTGTCCAAAATGTGCCTCCCGTTTTTATGATCTGGGTAAAAATCCCGCACGCTGCCCTAAATGCGGTACTGAACATGATGTAACCGTCGTTGTTAAGACAAGACGCGGTCGTGGTAAGGCCTCCGCCGCTTCTGCGGATGCTGCTGAAGCAAAAGAGAAAGCAAAGGCAGAAGCTAAGCTGAAAGCCAAAAAACCAGTCAAAGAAATTGAAGATATTGATCTCGAAGAATTCGAGGATATCGAAACGCTCGATACCGAAGAAGAAATTGAAGAACTCGAAGAAATTGAAGATATCGATTCCATCGACGAACTGGAAAAAGCCGATGACGGCAAACCAGGGGACGAAAATAGTGATGAAATATCAATTGAAGACGATGGTGTTGTCGACGAAGCATTAATCGATGATGTTGATGATGAAGAGGAAAGCGAAGAAGAAGAGGAAGCTCCTGTTTCCAAGCGCGCCCCTGCATCCAAAACGTCTAAAACAAAAAAATAAAATTATAGATATTCCAGCTTAAACCCTCTGGAGCTATAGTTTCAGAGGGTTTTTTAATGCATTGATTTATAACAATTATATCAAAAATTGAGAGTGTCACACAATTTTCACACTCATTATCTTCCGTTTGGCTTATGATACTACTGAGATATAACGAAAACAGAGCGTAGGAGCATTATATGGGTATGAGCAAAAAAGGTGACGGGATGAACCCTAAAACGCACCCCGATCATCATGAAAACGGGGTGAAGAAACCTACAAAACCTCAGCCGGTTATTTCCCAGAGTGATATGGCATTCCTTATTAAAAACTACGGTGAGATGGGATTTAAAGCGGGAATGACCCCTGCGGAAATGAAAGCTGCTATGAATGCGTTGTCGAATGAAACCCCCATACTTAAAGAGGAAGGGTTTTTCGCTGACAATAAAAAAGAAATTATGAAAGCGACGGATGCTGTAAAAAAATCAGGGGTAGGAACGGGGGGCGCGCTGCCGGAAGACGTGTCAAAAGCACTGGCGGCAGTGAACGCCAATGTTGAAGCGCAAATGGCAGAAGAAACGAAAGAGCTGAGAAGGGCTGCCAGAATTGTACTGGATTATAACATTCAGAAACAAGGACTGGACGAGCGTTCTATGGCTGCTGCTAAAACCGCTGCTGTAGGTAAGATTAATCCTAATGTTGCCCGACGCGATGTTAATGATGAATTAGAGACTCCTGCTAAAATTCCTTCAAAAGCGGTGGCTTCAAGGAAGCCATCTGTGGAAGCAGGGGAAGACCCAACGCGAAATGGCCCTCCACCGGCAAAGAAACGTGGTGCAGCGCTCATTTAATACTGGATCCCATAATACCGGATCCCAACGGATAAAAAAAGCCCCGCAAATTGCGGGGCTTTTTCGTAAGCGTGGTACTTTGCAGATTATGCGGAAAGTACTTTGATCATCTTTTCAGACGTTTCAGCCAGTCGCTCGTTGATTGGCTCAAGAGCTTCGGTAGCATATTCAAAGAACATGCCAGAAAGTTTTACAGATTGATTGAAAAAGTTATCAATGCTGCTCCTCATCATTTTATTCTGCAATTCAAACATATCGTTGAAGGTGCGGCATGCGAAGAATTCTTTCGACAACTCGATGTTGTCCGAGACAGTTTTGTTGGTGGATTCCATCACTTCGTTGCTTACGTCTTTGGCCAAAGCAGCGGTCATGTTACCGCATTCGATGCACGCTTCCACGTTTTCACGCGAAACAGCAATGGATTCATGTAATACTTTGGTCAGGGTGTCAGCGGATTTAGCAAGATGCTCAGCGCCCTCGCGGCCCATTGCAAATACTTTTTCCTGAGCTTTCTGAGCTTCACCAGCAATCGGAGCCATGAAATCTTTTACGGCCGTCGTGCTGAGTTTTACAACGTTTTCAGCTGAGTTACGGGTTGATTCGATAGTGGAAAATGCTTGTTTGGTGGTTTTGTTGGCAACAGCGGATGCGAGTTTCGCAGTAGGCTGTGCAGAGGATTTTTTAGTTGCCTGGGTCATATCATTATGTCTCCTAAGATGTGTTGTCGCGTAGTATTCAATGTTTATTGCATCGCAGCATTCGGTGGCTAAGCTATAGTATTTGATTGGTATGTTGTCAAGTTTTCTTGAGTTGGACTCCGAAATAATTACGGTGGCATGTGGAGCGAAATGAAACAGGTTGAAATTTTTTAGGGGTAATTTGTTGAATTACATTACCCGTATCCTATCCCTAAATGAGTTGCCCGTGAGTGCAAATTAAAGTTTACACTTGATGAATATCACATTATCTTGTTTCGACAGTAGAGATGAATACTATCGATGGTAGTAAATATTAGTTAATTACTATAATGGGTTGCAGATGAGATACCAGACACTGGCATTATTAAGCGCACTTACTTTTGTTGTTTCCGTCCCTCAGGATGGGTACGCTAAATCGAATAAGCACGCCCGCCATCATCATGGAGCCGGTTCATCGTATGTTAATCCCGCAGACCACTATTCTGCGCTGGTGGTTGACGCGGACAGCGGCCATGTTTTGTACGAAAAGAACGCGGAAGGCATCCGCTACCCTGCCTCGCTGACCAAAATGATGACGTTATATCTAACGTTTGATGCTCTGAAACATGGCGATCTTGATATTAATGATAAGCTTCTGGTGTCTGAAAAGGCAGCAAACCAGCCGCAGACCAACATCGGCCTTGATAGTGGCGAGAAATTACCGCTGCGTACTGCTATTGAAAGCGTGGTCGTGCGCTCTGCCAATGATTCTGCTACGGTTCTGGGCGAAACGCTGGGACGCACGGAATTCAACTTCGCACTTATGATGACGCAGAAGGCCCGCGAACTGGGTATGAAGGATACGGTTTTCCGCAATCCGTCCGGTTTGCCTGACAACAAACAGCACACTACGGCTTTGGATATGGCGAAGCTTGCCATTGCGCTACGCCGTGATTTCCCTGAATATTACCACTACTTCAAGATGACGAGTTTTGAGTATAACGGCGTTACCTACCCAGGCCATAACCATGTTATGGCGCGTTACCCTGGTGTTGATGGTGTAAAAACGGGCTTTATCAGAGCATCCGGTTACAATCTCGTTACTTCGGCCGAGCGCAATGGGCACAGGATCGTTGCCGTTATTATGGGGGGATCGACCGTTTCCAGCCGCGACAATCAAATGATTGCTCTTTTGGACAGGTGCTTTGATCAGCTTGCCGAAAAGGGTGATTCCAACGAGGGCGAAAAAAAAAGCGCAAAAGAGATTTCAACCCTGAAACTCGATAAAGTGTCGATTGATTCCAGAAGCTAAGAAGTTGATTTAGCGTTTAATGTGCGATTGGGACGCAGGCTATTAGCCTGTGCATCATTTTTAGCTAATAGTGTTTGGCAATCCATTGGCCACCAAAACGGCCAGACTCTTAAAACTACATTAGCCAGAATACCTTAGAATGGGGAGATAGCGTCCACAACCTGTCCACCCCAACGTGGCTGTTGCACATCGTTGAGCTGTCCGCGACCGGTATAGGTGATACGCGCTTCGGCAATCTGTGCGGAGTCGATCGTGTTATCGGAGTTGATGTCCTGCGGCCTGATAACGCCTTTGACCGCCACCTCACGCACGTCCTTGTTCATGGTGATTTCCTGCTTGCCTTCAATCACCATGTTGCCGTTAGGAAGCATCTGGGTCACAAGTACGGCTACCTGCGTCGTCAAAATATCCTGACGGGAAACGGTGCCCGTGCCTTTCACATCCAGATTTCCGGTAACATCCAATAAATCCGTAGGTTTTGGAGTCAGCCCTGGCAAAAATTTGATAATTTTATTGGTTGCACCTAACAATGCAGGAGCGGCAGCGGAATCGGCTGTGGTGCGCTTGCCTTCGGTCTGGTTATTGAACTGCAGCTTATCATTGATCTTCACATTGACCTTAAGGATATCGCCCACTCTTGCTGCGCGACCATCACGGAAAAACGCGCGTGCGCCATGCTGCCATAGTGAGTTGGCATATTGTTTTGAAGGAGGCTGGGTTTCCGGCATTGGCCATGTGATGTCTTTATGCTCCGCTTTCTCTTGCGGATTGACGACTTCGCTCATGGCAGGGGGCTTGTTGATATGGTCAAGCTTGTCGAGTACGGAATCGCAACCGCTTAGCAGTGTGGAAAAAGTAAGCAGGCTAATAAATGTGCTACTTGCCTTCATAACCGTTCCTTGTCAGCTGGCTGGTTTCCATACCAGAGGCGATAATGGTGACCGTTTTATTATCTGCTACAATCGCACGAACAATTTTTTTGCTCGCCTGATTACGAACATTGATGACATCACCCACTGCACCTTCGGTCATTGCCTCGCCGCTAGTGCTTATTTGCATGCCCGGTGAGTTATAGCGCATTTCAACGACAGTATTTTTCTTGATCACGGAAGGCATCGCAATTTCCTGTGTTTTGATAGGTCGTGATGGCGAGATGGTGTGCAATGGTGTTCTGCCGATCAGGGCAGATAGATCGGTGACCGTGTCTGTACGGATATGGCCCAATGAGAAATCGCGGATCTCAAGATCGTTTTCCGAGATCATATCACCGGCACGTACCTCTTTTTTTAATACAGGTAATTCGATCATTTCATCAAAATGACCGCTTGCAGGAATTGCGGATACCACTTGGGCATTACTGACGAATAAGAGGCTGGCGCTCCATTTATGGTTCATGCGTTCAACATTCAGGCCTTTGATTTCCACCGTTACAGGCTGGCTAAAACTGTAGACTGCACCATTGTTATGGCCGAACATGGTGACTTTCAGTTTTTCGCTTATGCCCTTTTCACCCAAGGCAGCAGCAACCGCTTCCTCGGCATCGTTATAGCTCACTTCGAAAAGATTTTTGGTTTCCGTATGGTTGACGGTTTCATCGACGGCCGTTTGTGAAAACGCTGGTGCGGCGGTGAGTGCAACAAAACATACTAAAAATGCTAATTTCTTATTCATAGATTATACGCTCTGGCTGAGGGATTGCAGCATCTGGTCGGTTTTGGTGATGACTTTACTATTCATTTCATAAACGCGCTGTGCCTTGATCAGGTTGGTTAGCTCGGTCACAGGGTTGACGTTGGATGTTTCAAGAAAACCCTGAAGGATGGTTCCGAAACCATCTAACCCCGGAGTGCCGGTAACGGCGGCACCTGATGCGGCGGTTTCTGTATATGAATTGTTACCTATGGCCTGTAATCCCGCTTCGTTGATAAAATTCGACGTCACCAGCTGCGTAATCAACTGGGCGGTGGTTTGCCCGGGGATAGTTGCGCTCACGTCACCGGACTGGTCAATGCTGATGCTGGTGGCGTTAGCAGGAATGGTGACGGTTGGAACTAACGGGTAACCATCACTGGTGACGAGTGTTCCGTCGGCTGAAACTTGAAACCCGCCTGCGCGCGTGTATGCCAGCTGGCCTGTTGGCAGCGTAATCTGGAAGAAGCCGCGCCCCTGAATGGCCATATCAAGTGGGGCAGAGGTTTGTGTTAGCGTACCCTGCGTGGTGTTTCGGTCGATGGCGGTAAGCCTTACCCCCAAACCGATCTGGATACCAGTAGGCACTAATGTTCCGTTATCGGAGGAATTGGAACCGGCGGCACGTTGATTCTGGTACAATAAATCCGCAAATTCAGGTCGCTGCAGCTTGTATGCAGTTGTATTAATGTTGGCAAGGTTCTGTGAGGTTACATCTACGTACAACTGCTGCGCTTGCATGCCTGTTGCGGCGATATCCAGTGATCTCATGGGATGAACCTCCTAGTTACCAAGCTTTTCATCATGACTGTTGCGCCCATGTGTTGGACGTTTTGCGTTCAAGGTCGTAGACAAGTTCAATGAACTTGGCGGTGTCAGCGACGGTGTGTGTAAGCGTGATCATGTGTGTTAATTCGGTGACGGGTTGTACATTGGCGCTTTCGAGCGAACCCTGTGCGATACGAAAATTCTCTGCCTGTTGAGGTGCAACTTCGCTTTTAAACAAAGTGCCGCTGAGGCGTTCCATGAGTTGTGGATTATCAAATTGTACCACGCCAATGGCGCCAAAATCTTCACCATTCACTTTAATATTTCCTGCTTCACCAATTTGTACGCTGGTGACGTTTTCCGGAAAGTTAACGTGCTGGCCGGAAGAATCCATTACAGGGTAGCCATCGGCATTAACCAATGTACCCGAACCATCAATCTGAAAATTACCAGCGCGTGTATAACGATCCCCCAGCGGGGTATCGACCGTGAAATAGCCATTCCCCTGAATGGCCACATCCAGATCGTTTCCGGTTGTGCGGATAGGCCCATTTTCGGTGTTTCGGTAAGTGGATGCGTTATAAGCAAAATTTACTTTATTTGGCTGGCCTTGGTTAATATCTTTTTGTACAAAAGTATTAAACATTATGTGTTCGGCGTTAAATCCGGTAGTATTAGCGTTGGCAACGTTATTGGCAGCGACGTCCATATCACGGAACAGAGATAGTTCTCTGGAGAGTGTTACATATATGCTGTTATCCATACGAATCCCACAATGGCGTTTAGTTAGCATGTATGTAAGCACAAACTATGCCAATGTGGGGGGGTGACGCCAATCGTCTTGAGTGTGCGCTCTTTGGCGTAGTCTCGTATAAGCAACACTTGGTTACTAATTGTAACTAATCTTTTTCAATCGCTTGAATAAGTTTGATAACGACTCTATAACTTTTCGGTCAGTTTAACATTGGGGTTTGGGTATGGCACAGACAAAAATCAAAGAAAAAGAAGAAGATCTGGATGAAAAAGACCCAGCTCAGGATGAAGGCGAAGAGGGCGGAGAGTCTGGAGAAGCCCAAGATGGCAAATCCGGTAAAAAATCTAAAAAGAAAATTATTATTTTTGGTGCATTAGCCTTGGTTCTGCTGTTAGGCGGGGCTGGCGGCGCTTACTATATGGGATTTTTTAGCAAACACGAAGAACACGCATCTGTGGATGTTGGCTCTGACGGAAAACCTATCGAAAAGCCGGTGTTCTATACACTACCTGAATTTCTGGTCAATCTTAACACGGGCGGCAAACAGTCCAGCTTTCTTAAGGCAACTGTGATTCTTGACCTTCCTCATCAGGGGGATGTCGCTCAGATTGAAGCAAACCTGCCAAGGTTATTGGATACATTAAATACCTACCTCAGGGAGTTGCGCCCGAGCGATCTGGCTGGTTCTGCGGGTATTCAGCGTTTGCGTGAAGAGCTGTTGTTAAGGGCCAACAAATCTCTGGCTCCTATTAAAATTAACGACATCTTGTTCAAAGAAATCATCGTTCAGTAAATACATTTCCTGATACTTAATTTTCGACTTGGCATGACTCTTGCCGCTTGCTAGTTGTAACTGAATGTAAATAATGGTATAAGTTGTTGAACTCGTTAGGGCAATTCTATGGCAGAAACTGAAGCCAAAATTGATGACGCTGCCGCTGCTGACGAATGGGCGGCCTCACTTGAAAAAGAAGAACAGGCCCAAGCTGCGGGTGCTGATAATTCGGCTGCGGGTGAAGCTGAGCAGCGAATCCTCAATCAGGATGAAATCGATACCCTTCTTGGATTTGATGTAAAGAAAGAAGGTGGGGTTCATGGGGGACGAAATGATGGCATTTTTGCCATCATGGACAAGTCCATGACTGCCTATGAAAAGCTTCCGATGCTGGAAGTCGTTTTCGACAGGATGGTGCGCCAGCTCTCAACGGCACTGCGCAATTTCACTTCGGAAAACGTCGATGTTAGCCTTGATTCCATGGTGAGTATCCGCTTCGAGGATTACCTGAACTCGATTCCGCTACCGGCGTTGCTTGTGGTATTTCGCGCGGTGGAGTGGGAAAATTTTGGTTTGGTGACAGTGGATAGCTCGCAGATTTATTCCATGGTGGATATTTTGCTGGGTGGGCGTAAAACCAGCAAGCCATTGCGTGTAGAAGGACGTCCTTACACCACGATTGAGCAGGATATTGTTAAGCGCATGGTGGATATTGTGCTGTCTGAAATGAGCAGCGCGTTTGAGCCGTTGTCGCCGGCTTCGTTCCACTTTGACCGCCTTGAAAGCAATCCGCGTTTCGCCACCATTACGCGTCCGGGTAACCCCGCGCTTTTGGTACGTTTCCGCATTGATATGGTGGAAGACAGAGGCGGAATGTTAGAAGTGTTATTGCCACATACGACACTTGAACCCATCCGTGATCTGCTTCTGCAGATGTTCATGGGAGAAAATTTTGGGCAGGACACCGTCTGGGAAAAGCATTTAGGCAAAGAATTGCGCAATACCATCGTGGAAATTGAAGCGGTGCTTGATGAGAAAAGCGTCACCCTGAAGGATGTTATGTCATTGAAAGTGGGAAGCACACTTTTAATGGATTGCACGCCTGAAGATCCGGTAACGTTGCGTTGTGGTGGTATACCTGTTACAACAGGTATACTAGGTAGAATCGGGGACAATATTGCTATTTCAGTGCAGGATTCAATTAAACGCAAACTGAGAGAGACATAGTCAGGTGTTTGGAGTCATCGCAAATCTTGTGCTGAATATCATGATTGTCGTTTTGCTGGCAGCTACCATTGCGTACTGCTGGCTGCTTAACCGCCGCATTAAAATACTCCAAGATAGCCGCGGTGAACTCGCCATTTTGCTTAAACATTTTGATGAATCCACGCAACGTGCAGCAGAAAGCATTGTTGCCCTGCAAACTGCCAGCAAAAAAATTGGCGAGAATATCCAGTTCCGGATTGATAAAGCGAACTACCTGATCGAAGATCTCTCATTCATGATCGATAAAGGAAACAAGTTAGCGAACCAGATGGAAGCGGGATTTGCCGTCAACCGTGCGCGCGACCGTGTGTTGTCCGAAGATAAACCGGCTCCAAGTGCGCCTGTACAACAGCATTTTGAACCTGTTCAGGCCGTGTCTTCGTTTCAGGACAGGATGCAAAATTTCCGCGATAAAACCTCTGCCTCACTTGAATCCGTGATCGAAAAAGTGGTGGTGCGGAAAAAAGCGGAAGAGGCGCTTCCGGAAAGGCAGCAAGACACTAAAGCGCAGGCAAAACGTAACAGGTCTAGGTCAGAACAGGAATTGCTTGATCTAATTAAAGCAGGAATTAAAGGTTAGCTGTGTTTCGTATCCGCCTTATCCCCTCGCTCATCGTGATTGCCGTACTGTTGATGTGCGTAAAAATTTCCGATGTGATGCACGAAACCGAAGCGTTGGCGGAACAGGCCGCTGCGCCTTCCGAAGTTAAAAGCGTCCCCACTGCTGATGCCGCCAGTGCCGAAAAACCCAAAGTCCCTGCCTCGGGTGAAGGTGAAAAAGGCGAGAAAAAAGCCGAAAAAACCAAAAACCCCCTAGTGTCCGATGTGGCGGGGGATACGGTGGATCACCGTTTTACGCCTGTAGAGGTTGAATTGCTGCAAAATCTTGTTAAAAGAAGGGAAGAATTGGATCGCTGGGAGAAGAATATTGAAATCAAGGAAACGGCACTGGATGCCACCGAAAAACGCCTTGATGACAAAATTGCCCAGATTGATGCGATGAAAAAGGAAGTGTCGTCACTTCTTGCCCAGTATAACGATAAGGAAGATCAGAAAATCAGAAGTCTGGTGAAGATCTACGAAAATATGAAAGCCAAGGATGCAGCGCGTATCTTTGATGAAGTGGAAATGCCCGTGTTGCTGCTAGTGATTGATAAAATGTCGGAAAAGAAAATTGCCCCTATCCTCGCGGATATGGATCCCAAAAAAGCAAAGCAGATCACCATTCAGCTTGCCGAACAGCGCCGCGTCGGCAGCGTCAAACCAACCCCACCATCGTCCATTACTAAATAAGGTTTTTTATGCCCAAAGAACTTACCAAAGCCGTTTCTTTCCCTTATCAGATCGATCACTCGATTTTTCGTGAGTACGATATCAGGGGTATTGTCGGGCAGACATTGCATACGCAGGATGCCTATCTCATCGCGCGTGCCTTCGCTACTAAAGTTGCCGTTGCACAACCGGGGGGATTTATTTGCGTTGGCTATGATGGCCGCCTGACATCACCGGAGATGAAAGAGGCCGTGTGTAACGGGATTATGGATGCAGGCGTAAACGTGGTTGATGTCGGCCTTGGGCCAACACCCATGTTGTATTTCGCATCGTACACACTCAAAGCCGCTGGTGCGATTATGATAACCGGTTCGCACAATCCGCCCGATCACAATGGCTTCAAATTTGTGTTTTTGGGCGCGCCCTTTTTCGGCAAGGATATTCAATCGTTGTGTGCGATAGCGGAAGCTGGAGATTTCACGGAAGGTAAGGGTGGCCTTGAGTTTCATGACCTGCGGGAAACCTATATCAATACGCTGGTTGATGCCTATGACGGCACACGTCCGCTCAACGTGGCGTGGGATGCAGGAAACGGCGCAACCGGAGAAATAATGACCGCTGTATGCGACCGTTTGCCGGGGATGCACGCCTTACTGAACGCCAAAATTGACGGTACGTTTCCGGCACATCACCCTGATCCGACCGTGCCTGAAAATTTGGAACAGCTCATTGGTACCGTGCAAAAAACAGGTTTGGATGCGGGTATTGCCTTTGACGGCGATGGCGATCGCGTCGGTGTTGTCGACGATGAAGGTGAAATTTTGTGGGGCGACCAGCTGCTGATGCTATACGGCGCGGACGTGCTGAGAGAAAAGCCGGGGGCAACAATTATTGCCGATGTGAAGGCCAGCGGTGCGTTGTTTGAAGAAATCGCACGTCTGGGCGGCCAGCCACTGATGTGGAAAACCGGACACTCGCTCATCAAATCCAAAATGGCAGAAACCGGCGCTCCGTTGGCAGGCGAAATGAGTGGGCATATGTTCTTTGCCGATAAATACTACGGTTATGATGACGGGCTGTATGCGGCTGTGCGCCTGCTTGGCCTGCTTTCCCGCTCGGGACAAAAACTATCTGATTTGCGAAAAGCACTGCCCGCACGCGTCAGCACTCCGGAAATCCGCTTCCCGTGTGATGAGGAACGTAAATTCGTGGTGATTGAGGAAGTCAGGGAGCGCCTGCTCAAAGACGGCATCGCATTCATCGATATCGATGGCTTGCGGGTTAACACAGAGGATGGGTGGTGGCTGGTTCGCGCCTCAAACACGCAGTCGGTGCTGGTGGCTCGCTGTGAGTCAACGGACAAGGCGGGTCTTGAACGGCTCAAGAGCGATATGCGTGTGCAACTGGTGCTGAGCGGCATTTACCCACCGCAACAATAGTCATATATACCATATGGTTAATTATTTTTGTCGTGCGTTGACATAAATAATTCATTATCCGGCGGCGTTAGAAATGCTATACTAATCAGGTGCTAAAGATTAGGGCTGGTCATGGTAACAGACAATAAAAATAATCAGGTAGTTGGGCGTTCTGGCGCAAAGTCTGCGGGTGGTGCAAAGCAAGCCGTTGCACCACAAGAGCCGAGCGGTCTTGTCAAGTTTGGCGGTAGTGCTGCGAAAACGGTGAACGGTATCGTTGATACCGCTGCGGAAGCCATTTTCAATCCCGTTAGTTTAGTTAAGCCTTTAGATGATGCGCTGCCACCGTGGCCGAGTATCGAAGTGACTGAAAAAGTAATTTCCGGCTCCGCATTTTCGTTGCTTGAAACCGGCTGGGATAAGGCGGTTGAGACGGCACAGGGGCTATTTAAGAAAAAAGAAAAAACAGATACAGCACTTGCTAGCGCTGATCGCATGGGCGGTAATGCAAAATTGCCCAATTTAAAAGACCCCAATAGCACTTCCATAGGCTAACTGGGATTATTCCAGAGACTCCTTAGCATATCCAGCCCATCACATAATGTGCCTACGTTGCCTGTGGCTTTGCGATGTTCCCTCAGACGTGAAGGTACGGATAAGAACGGCGGACGCTCGTTGTATATGCAAATATTCATCAGCATGATAGCATACCCACTCTGGGTAAGTTTTTTAACCGCTTCGCTGTATTCGCTTTCGCGTTCACTTCTCCATTTAGGATCATCGGTTTTTATGTCCATGCCCTTGGTATGGGTGGGGTCAATCGAGCGGACACCGGGCGCGCCATAACGCAGTGTATACAACCAGCGTAAATGGATGCCGCACCAGTGCTGCTGGGGGGTGATCAGCCCGCGTTCAAGGCACAGATCCAGTGTTTCAGTGGTTTCCCCCCGCAGTCTTTTTTGCGCCAGTTCGGGCGTTCCCCTGTCAATTCCGTGATGCACCGATTTCGGCCTTCCACGCCTGCGCGGAAAGTGAAGGATGATGGCTCCTTTAAGTGATTCGCTATTACTTGTTTTCATATGTTTTCCTACAATAAAGATGATGTTAAACGCCCCATGGGCCTGCAACGACAGTCTCGGAAACCGAAGTCACGGCAGGCTCATCCTGAGGCGCGGTATGCTGTTTCCGGTAAGCTTTGCGCTCCAGATAGCGTTTGCCCTTACCTGCATCCGCGCGCCAGTTATGCGGATTGGCGATGGAGCGCTTGGCTTTTTTCCTGACATAGTCAGGGTCCATTCCGGCAAAGTGGCAGACGGTGATAAAATTGCGGCTATTGCCTGTGAGCCAGTTGATAGCCTCGTTCTTGTGATATCTGGCTTCACTGTTGGTGGCTTTGCTGAGTGCGTCCATCATCGCTTGGGTGATAACGGCCGCCCATAGGGCGCTTTCACCGCGCACCGCGTGATTGCCATCATTGCACCATTCATAGGTTCTGGTTTTGATTCGTTGCTTGGATTTGGGCTTTATTGGTTCAATCGTTACAGAGGTAGTGATCGTGTGCTCGATTAGTGTTTCGCCTGTCATATCGAAATCCTCTCTGTCTTATTTTGAATCAGTAATGCTAGGAATAAATCAAAAATAATGGATGTGTCATGTAAAAAACAAGATATATCCAAATAAAATACATTGGAAGGATATATTTAAATAAAAAATACAACCATAGATATGTATATTTTAACTTTTATATTTTTATCACGAGAGAATGGGAGGCGGTCGCTGGGGTTACAGAGCTGCGCTATCAGGCACCCATGTGCGGCGAGGATTGTGTCTTGTCGGTACTGCTGCCGTCATCTTCTTTGGATAAGGCACGTTTTCTGCGTTCTCTTTGCTGTTCACGCTCGTTTTTGATTTTTTCCCTGAATTGCGGGTCGAAGAATACCGAGCCGGTTGCTTCGGAAGGTTCTATGAATACGTTGCCATGCCCCGGGCGGAGTGCATTGCGGCGGTATAGCTCTTCATCGAGTTCTTCCTCATCCTCATCCTTATCCTTTTCCGAATCGTCCAGCTCCATATCATCGAAGAAGCTGTTGCCATCGGGATCATCAATCAGGTTGCAGTCAACCGCGCAGTTTTCAATGGCGGCTTCTAACTGCCCTGTATTCATAAATGACAATGAAGCCCCGAGCTTCTTGAGCTGGTCGGCAACGATACGCGGAATAACCACGCCGCTGATGGTAATGCTGCCATCGCTGTTCTGTTCGCCGTCATTCACTTTGGTGACGAATCCGAACATGTCTTTGGCCTTTCCGGAGTCGCTATCCTCCGCGTCATCGCTCAGACGGCGCGCGAACAGGGGACTGAGCGCCCCGTCGAACCGTTCTAATATGGTGTCAATGACTGACATGCTGATAGATACACTCCTTTTCAATATATCATCCTACCAGAAACGCGCTAATCCGGTGTTACATATGGGTTAATACGATTGTTACGGGATCATGAAGCTTTGGCGATCTCACTGATTAATCACTAAAAAAACGCTCTCTTGCCCTTCCGGAGCAACGTCTTTGGTTTTAGCCTTGGATGTAACTTTTTATATAGGGAGGTTCCGTGACCCATAGTGAGGAAAATACACATCCAATTGAAATACATAGAACTATTGGCGATGATATGGTGGTTGTCAGGCGTGTCGCTCGCAACATTCTCGATAAGCTGGAGCAATCTGTGGAGAGTAAGGCGGAAAAAGATAAAAAGAACGACGTTACAGCCTTAAACGCGGTTGCCGAGTTGCTGTTTAAAATAGACCAGTTTGAAAAAAAGCTGGAGCAGCCTTCCGGTTCTGATCTCGCCTTGATGGATTCCCACCTGAGTGAAACGGACTACGCGCTCATTGAAGTGTTTTTGACACGGATACGCCCTGTTCCCATTCCTGTGGCGGCGGAATGACCTATGGCATCATGGTACGACGAACTACTTAAGGCCGATTTTCCCACATTCATTGGCAAAACACTTTCAACGGTTGATCCCGCTGCAACGTATCAGCCAAACTGGCATATCAACGTCATCGCCGAATATCTGGAAGCCATCCGCCGCAAGGAGATCAACCGCCTGATTATCAACTTGCCGCCGCGTTCCCTTAAATCGGTATGTGTGAGCGTGGCGTGGCCTGCGTGGTTGCTGGGGCATTCCCCACAATCGCGCATTATTGCGGCCAGCTACGCCGCATCGCTGAGTATCAAACATTCGCTCGATTGCCGCCTGACGCTGAATTCGCCGTGGTATAAACAACTATTCCCCGACACACGCCTGTCGCGTGACCAGAACGAGAAACATAAATTCGTCACTACCCAGCGTGGCTCACGCTTTGCCACGTCGGTCGGCGGGAGCGTGCTGGGCGAGGGGGGCAACTATCTCATCATTGATGACCCGATTAATCCGACGCAGGCGATGAACAGGGATTTACGCAATCATGTGAACCGCTGGTTCGAACATACATTTGCGACGCGGCTGGACGATAAGAAAAAAGGCGCAATCATTCTGGTGATGCAGCGGCTGCACGAACATGATTTAAGCGGCTACCTGCTGGGTAAAAACCACTGGGAGCATTTATGTATTCCCGCCATTGCACCGCAACCCATGCATTACCGCATGGGGACGGTAAGCAAATTCAGGCATGAAGGCGAATTGCTGCATGAGGCGCGGGAGGATGACGTATTAATCGAGCGTGCCAAAATCGAGCTGGGCAGCAATGCCTTCGCCGCGCAATATCAGCAGCAGCCCATTCCGGAAGAAGGCGGCATGGTGAAGATGGCATGGTTCAAGCGCTATCAAACCCTGCCGGATTCCATTGAGCGGCGCGTTCAGAGCTGGGATACGGCGATCAAATCAGGTAATCACCATGATGCCAGTGTGTGCCTGACGTTTGCCCAGTGCAAGGAATGTTCATACCTGATGGATGTGCAGATCATGCGGCTTGAATATCCCGATCTCAAAAAAACTGTCTACGAACTGGCCGAGCGCGTGAAACCAGACGTTATTCTGATTGAGGACCGTGCCAGCGGCCAGCAGCTGCTTCAGGATATCAGGCGTGAAACTATGCTGCCTGTCATCGGCATGAGTTCCCAAAAGGATAAAGTCACCCGTTTTGGCGCGGTGTCAGCACTTATAGAGGCGGGAAGGTTGTATCTGCCCGAGAATGCCGTCTGGCTGGCAGATTTTAAAAATGAAATTTCGGCATTTCCTAATGGAAATCATGATGATCAGGTGGACGCACTGACCCAGTATCTGGATTGGCTTCGAAATGCAGTCTGGAAGCCAGTCTCCATAAGATCGGTTTAAAAATCCAAAGAGTTAAAAAATTAACTTAATGTTAAATATAGTGCGCTATTATCCTAGTTAATTAAACACTTTGTTAATGAATGGATTGTTTATGGTTGAAGATACAATAGGCAACTGGGTCAATAAGGCGAAAGCCTCTGACGCTAACGAAGATTCGTCATCTGATTCGCGCATTAAAGTGATCAGGAGAGAAGTAACGTCCAGCCGTGGCGGCATGATCATGGAGATTGCTGAGAAGTTGCGTCCTATTTTGCTGAAATTCTTCAACGGTGTTCGTGATGAAAACGGCGCTTTGTATCAGCCCGCACACATTCGTGGCTACGCCTTAAACATGGCGCAGGATATGCTTAAAGAATACGAAGTGAATTCAGCTAAAAAAGAAGCCAAAAACTAAAAAATCATAACGGGAGCAGTATTATGGTGTTACCACAGGATTTTGCAGTACACGTTAACCCAGAAAAGATTACAGCAATTGCTGCCAAGACCTTTCCTCCGGCAGCGGTTGCTGGCATTGGCACACAGGGTATGGCTAACATTGGTGTGGAATGCACCGGACAAGGCGGTGTTTTCTGCGGCACTTCAACCGGAAAAGGCGGCCATTCGATGTAGAGTATTTGAGTTACTTCCCTTCAATTTAACCAGTCCCTGACAACACAAGATCAGGGCTGGTTTTTTTTATATCAAAATCCCCCTTCCTGACCATGAATGTGCGTTTTAATCTCTTAAATGTAGGCTGATGAATTTTGGCTGACGTAGATTTTTTCCACATCATAGGAGACAGGCATGACTGCTATCAGGCACCAGCAAACACGTCCATTTTCCGGCTTACGCCAACTCTTCTCGCGTAAGAAAAAAACATCCGGTAAAAAAATATCCCATAAGGATTTGTTCACGGATTCGCTGGCGGCGTCTGGTATGCGTTCTTATATGGTGATGCCAGGGCAGCCGGTGTGGATGGACCGCAATTATTCGCAGTTTGCCATTGAGGCCTATATCCGCAACGTGGTGGCGCATCGGGCGATCAGCATGGTGGCGGTGGCGGCGGCATCGGTGAAATTCAAACTCTATGACGCAACCCCAAAGCGGGCACGACGCGAAATCAAAGATCACGCCATTCTCACGATGATGAAACAGGCTAATCCCACGCAAGCCAAGGGGCAGTTCTTTCAGGCGCTCTATCAATATCAGCTCATCAGCGGAAATGCGTTTATTCAGGCGGTGGGGCCTAAAAATGCCGCTCCGCTCGAGCTGCATTTGCTCAGGCCGGACCGTATGGCGGTCATTGCTGGGAAAGGCACTCTGCCTGCGGGATACCGCTATACCGTCAATACCACGGTTACGGATTTTCCGGTGGACAGGATGACGGGACGTTCACGCGTGCTACACCTGAAAAACTTTCATCCGCTGAATG
>JANYBV010000046.1 GCA_025360605.1 Alphaproteobacteria bacterium
CGTTCCGCTTGCCGCTGTATCCGCCGAATCTGCGCCGGTTGCGCGGCCGGTCAAAAAAGTCCGTAAATCCGCCGCAAAATAATCTGCGCCGGTTCCTCGGCCGGCGGTAAATCCCGCTGGCCATTTTTTCGCATGGGAAAATATCATGCCGATATCGTATAAGTCCCGGATTGCGCGCATATTGCTGCTGTCCGCTCCGGAAGTCCTGCCCCCGTTATCAGGCTTGCCTGACCCCGCTGGCCTTCATTGTTTCTATGTGACTGCTTATGCGGATTGCGAAATTTTTCGCAAATTGGATGGCGTTAATTTTAAATGCTATTTTGATTCGATATCTGATTCGGCATTGCCTTGGCTGATTCTCGCATCCCGGTATGCGGTTCCGATTGCCTACCATGGCTGTATAATCGCGCATGTGGGATCGTTGGATGCCGCGAAATTGTTTGCATCGGTGTATCGGTTCCCGCCGCCCTGATCGTTGCGAAATATTCGTTGCGTAATATTCGTTGCGAAATATTCGTTGCGAATATTCGTTGCAATATGTGGGCCATGGTAGCAGCCGCGTAGAAAAGAAAAGAAAAGAAAAGAAAAGAAAAGAAAAAGCCCGCACGCACGCAGCATCAGTCACGCACCCAGCATCAGTCACGCACGCAGCACCCAAGTTGAATTAAAGTCAAGCCTCACGCAGCAACAGCAGCACACGCACCTGGAGCAGCAGCCATAGACAAACCATACCCAGTAACACCCGCGTTCAGTCAACCGACAGCAGGTTGATAGATGGCAATACCTGAACCGACAGTAGCCGCCTCAGTGAGCGTGAGCGCAGCCCTCAGCGACATGGCGAGCAGCCTCAGCCACGCGCAGCCATCACGCACGCAGCCTCGCGCTCGTAGCGCCTGCGCAGCCTGCCCTAGCATCACCGCACGCGCCGACGTCACGCAGCCCTGGGCCGGGGTGGGGGTGCCGCAATCTTACGCCGCAGCACGGCGACTTGCACCCTGTAGCCCCAATTTTTTGGGTATCGAAAATTTCCAATTTGCCTTAAAATCTATGTAAAATGTGCTAAAAATGCCTCAAATTGCCTAAAAATCGGTAATTCCTTGCCAATTTTGGTAAAATTTGTGTTAAATTGCCTAAAAATCGGTAATTATCAATTAGCCCTGCACAGCTTACCCACCCTATGGATTAGCCAAGATTGAGCATATCGGGGGTTATGTAGGAGGAATGTAGGGGATAGTGAGGGGAGCATGAGGGGATAGTAACTCAACACGTGGGGACCATGCGGGTAGCATGAGGGGATCATGCCGGTTAGTGGGGGGTAAGAAGGGGATACGCGAGGAGCATATGGGACCATGCGGGTAGTATGATATCAGCGTGCAACCGGGTGCAAATTATCGGGGACGTGTGGGGGAACAGATGGCCGGATACCCAAAATATAGTGGCGGCTTCGCCGAAGGGACTAGATCAGATCGGTGCGTGTCTTGCGCGTGTTCCCCGTATGGCCGCGATTCTTGTGGTGTTTTTTTGGTGGCGATATGTGTTGACTAAAATTCGATGCCCGGCTATGTTTGGTAAATCGAAATTGCCCGGACGGTTTTGGTGGTCGGGTAGGACATCTAAGGAGTGATGGTTATGTCTGATATCGATGCGGCGACTACCTTTGTGGCGGCTATTTCCAGCGCGACGGCTGCTCCGGTGGTGCTAAACACCTTGGACATTTTCAAGGAGGCACGGCGTATCTTAGTTAAGCAGGGCGCGTGGATGCAACAGTTCTTTGCCGCCGACGTGAACGGGAAGCTGGTTGAGTTCGATAGTCTTGATGCAGTTTGCTTCTGTGCAACGGGGGCGCTGTATCGTGTAACGAACCACCTCTTGGCTGGAAAGGGAGTATTTCAGGACTACGTGGTAGGGAACGCTATGGTGGCGGAGGCGTTGGATGCTTACGCAGCAGGCGTGCTGCCCGTAAAAGGGCATGGCGGGTTAGTACGCTGGAATGACGTTCCGGAACGCACCCAGAAAGAAGTTATCGATTTGATGGATCAAGTGATCGCAGGGCTTTCCTCGGAAGGAGTAGCGTAAGATGTTGCAGGAACTTATGACCGATCTAG
>JANYBV010000024.1 GCA_025360605.1 Alphaproteobacteria bacterium
CATTTACTGGAACAACCATCACCATATGCTGCAAGCTTCGAAGGAGGTCAGCGGGGGGATTTTATGGGCGAACCTGCACCTGCTGTTCTGGCTATCGCTGGTGCCGTTTACGACGGCATGGATGGGGGAAAACCATTTTGCCCCCCTGCCCGTCTCGGCTTATGGCGTGGTGCTATTCATGGCGGCGGCGGCCTATTATATCCTGGCGCAGATGCTGGTTGCAAGGCATGGGCGCGGCTCCACGCTGGCGGTAGCGCTGGGCAAAGACGTGAAGGGCGTGATTTCGCTGCTGTGCTACGGGGTGGCGATACCCATGGCATTTTATTTTTACTGGGTTTCGCTGCTGCTTTACATCACCGTGGCGCTGATGTGGCTGGTGCCTGACCGGCGCATTGAGGAAAAGATGACGGAAGAAGCCAAGACTTGATTTTGCGCCTGATTTTTGCAGCTAGGGCTGCGTTGTGTTTTCATTGTTCGATTCTTCCTGCCACTGCCGCCATATTTTGGGGTCGGCGCGAATTCTTACTTTAGCAGGCGCAGCACTTGGCGGCGGGTAGACCACTTCGGTGCCGGGAAACGCTTCGGCGGGATCTATACCGGGGTCGGGCGCCGGGCCTTCAACGATGACAAGGCTGCGGCCCGTCTTGGCAGCGGACTGCTTCACGCGATTGATGACTGATTGCTCCAAAGGGGCGGCGAAGACGACAGCCTGGTCCTGCGGCCCGTAGAGGGCGTAAAAATAATACGTGCCCCAGTCCACGCAGACAATAAGGGCATGGGCGGAGATGACCGGGTTGTTCAGGATGGCGCGGGCGGTGATGGTGGGTTTAATGCTGCGGGGTTCGGGCTCGACCAAGGACAAATACCCTGCGATAGCGAGTTGGGAAGCGGCGACCACAGCCAAAAGCTTGCGGGTGAGCGCGGGGTTTTGCTGCCACCACCACTGGGCGGCAATGGCCAGCGACATGGAGATGAACAAAAGAGCAGCGGCCACGTGGTGGGGGTTGACCTGCGGTTTACTGGAGGAGACCAGCAGCAGCGTGACCACGCCCGCGAACATTGCGGCGATGGCGAGGATGGCCTGTGGCTGCCGAAAACTGCGGGTGGCGCCGATGTGGCGCATATAGCCCAGCCACAGGCCGCCACCGGCCAGCCAGAAAGCGGCTGTGCACAGCTGGTCATATATTTTTACATTGAGGCCATAGAGTTCCGGCTGGTCATAATCGGTGTGGTAGGCGAAGTTAGCGGCGCTGCCGAACTGGCTGAAATATTTCTGGAGCAGCAGGGCGACGCGCGCTGCATATTCGGCGCTGAAAAAACCGATGCGGTCCGCATAGCTGGTCAGATCGCTGATATAGGGGTGCCCCGCGACCGTGCGGGCTGTGAGGAGCAGCACGGCCAGCGCCGTGGCAAGCAACAAGCCCGGAAGAAAGAGGGGAAGCTTGCGCAGGAGCGTGGGGATATGAGGGCATTGCCGGTAGCACTCGGCGGCGGATAGCAGGGCGAGGCCGGGAAGCGTGTAGACAAAGATGGTTTTAGCTTCGAAGGCGGCGAAGGCGCAGAGAAAGGCCCCTGCCCCCCAGGCCATGGCGGGGAAGCCAGCGGGGCTGCGCAGGGCGTAGCGCACCATCAGGGGAACCCAGAGGATGGCGAGGAATTGCGGGGCCATGGTACCCGCGTCCTGAATGAAATTGAAAAGGATGAAAAAATTGCAGAACAGGATGGGAAACAGCACCTGATAGCTGCATTCCAGCAGCCGCTTCGCGCCGAAGGCGGCGAGCAGCACCAGCAAGGCATTGGAAATATACGCTGACAGGGGGTGGGGGTAAAGCAGGTAAAAGGGGTAGTAATACCAGGTCATGGTAGAGCCGATATACGGATAGCTGCGCGGCCAAACACCCCCGCCGGGGAGGGTTAGGTCCATCCTCCCATTGCAGGCTTCGCGCAGGTCGTTGAGGACGGCATTAGGGAAGTGGCGGCAGGCGATGATATGGTAATCGGCAAACACGTCCATGCTGGGCCAGATGCAGGTCATCAGCAACAACAGGGAGCCAGCGAAGGAGGCGCAAAGCCAGAACAGGTACAGGGACGGTGCGCCCGCCGGTTCGCGGCGAGTGTGACTATTCATCATCCTTGTCGCGCTTATGCCCGTCGAGATGTTTGGCGGCGCGGCCGGATTCCGTTTCCTTGCGCTTTTTTTCGCTCTTGGTCTGGCCATGCACCAGCCGGTTTTGCACCGCCTGCTTTTCTTTTTCCGTGCGGGCCTTGGCTTTGCGCTGCTGGCGGAGGTTGATGACTTCGGTCATGGGATATGTCCCGGTGGCTGAGTGGTGGCGGAGATTTTCTGCTTAGCACAGGCGGGGGGTGATGGCCAATTTTTTGATGGTGGAGCTGACGGGAAGAACATCGAACCAACGTTTGTATGAGGTAGATAGAGAACTACAGCGAATTGGACGAATGCTTTTAGCTGATGAGAAACTTGATGAAAACACTAAGAGCTGAAAGTCCGCTGAATGCTGCTGCCAAGCGATTCATTTGTGCCGAAAATTTTACTGCTTTATAAAAGGGATCGTGATCGGGAGTAGCATCCCAATAAGTTACCATTGGAGGCAATTTTCCATAAGCAGAGATGAACCAAAAAATTGCGGCTGTAAAGGCGAAGACTGCGGAAGCGATATCAAAAAGCTGATTCATATATCAATTCCTGATCGTGTATTCGTGAATTTTGCACATCACTTCTTCTGTTAAATTTTCATTGCTTTGGATAATGCTTGATAAATGAGCACCAGTTTGGAGAACTAAAGCCCCGCAGCACCGCAAGAGCTGAGCACGTTCTTCATCCGGGTAATTTATCGCACCTGTGTGTGTACTAGTTTGTCTACGAGTTAAGTGCTGATAGCCTGTATGAGTAAAACTATTCATAATTTCGTAGGAGGAGTCTTTTAATTTCGAAAATGGGCCGCCCTTTAAATCGATTTTTTCTTCAATGTCTTCTATCAACTGACCAAAATTTTTGCCGATTTTTTTATCACGTTCAAAAAGGTCTATCTCTTTTTCAGAAGCGCATATGAGAAAATAGAGGCCACGAATAAATGATTCAAATAATACACGAAATAAAGCGAACATTGAGCCATACAGCTTAGTATTATGTAAGACACAAATTGCGGCATGATGTTCTAAAGTTAAGTCAAAACAGCATAATGCAATATTTGTTCGGCGATCGGTTGCGTATTCTCCTCTGAAATGGCTATCCATCCATTCCAAAACTTCAAGTTGACGCTCGTATTCCTGTGCTGCGTTAATGGCCATAATAATGATACCCTAAGGGGAGTCGAACCGCTGAAGACTATGATTTATCACAGAAATTTTGTTCGAACAAGATTGGTGGAGCTGAGGGGAATCGAACCCCTGACCTCGTCATTGCGAACGACGCGCTCTACCAACTGAGCTACAGCCCCGTTTTTAGGGTGCCTGTTTTTATCATGAATGGACGGGTTTTGACAACGGGTTGCCGGATGGCGGCCTTTTCATGAAAATGGTGGGCGATACTTGACTCGAACAAGCGACCTCCACGATGTCAACGTGGCGCTCTAACCAACTGAGCTAATCGCCCACTTTCAAAAACGGCCAACACCCATAGCAGCAAAAAGGGGGGTTGAGCAAGCGAATTGCTAGCTGGCGTGCGCCATGGCCTCGATCGGGGGTTTACTCAGCAAAGCCAGCTCGTTATGGATGCGGCGGCTGAGGTCCAGCGGCATGGGGGCGGGGGTTTTGAGGTCAAGGCCAAGCAGGCGGGCGGCTTTTTCCACGAAAAGCACGCTGCCGAGGGCGGATTCGCGGGCATATACGTCGCGGGCATATTGCAGCGCCCAGGTCATTTCATCGGCACGCACCAGTGCGTTGAACCCGGCGTATTTCACGATGTTGATAAGGGTGCGGGCTTCGCGCAGCTCGGCGTATTCGCGCAGGCTGGAGTTGGGCTTGTCCGCCAGTTTGCGGCGGAGGAAATCCAGCACCGGGGTGGACTCGCTGGCGAGCTCCTTATGCACGGCTTCAAGACGATGGGGGGCAATCCATTCCGACATTAACTTCATAACTTTCTCCCTATTTATTTTTTTTGTTATGATTGGTTTCGGGTGTAGCACATAAAAATAGTTAATTCTAGTTCTGTTTTCATGGGTTATGGTTGTTATGCACAGATTTTTCCTGCTTTATCCACATATGGTGGGGCGAAGGTGCTGCGCACTCAAAAGCTCGTGGTTTGGTGGCATTTCGGCGGCAAAGTTTCTGTTGCCAGCGGGCATGGGCTCACGTAGACCGAAGGGGACGTGCCCGTAGCTCAGTTGGATAGAGCATCGGCCTTCTAAGCCGGGGGTCACAGGTTCGAATCCTGTCGGGCACGCCAACAACTTCATCTGTTATGTTATGGCAGCCATTCCGTTTGGCCATCGCTGATGCCGCGATTGGTGTGGATTTGCGGTGCTCCCGAGAAGGTGGCCCCGGTGTAATTAATCACGGTCCTGCCGGTAATACTGGGTGTAAAGCCAAAGATGCCAAATCCCGTATTGCCTGCGCCATTAGCAGAGAAGCTGGCGCCTGAGAGCGAGTTTACAAAAATATTTCCTGATACGGAACTGTTATTCAGCACAAAAAACCCTGAGGCGGCGGAGAGGCTGCTGTCTGCCCCTGAGGCCAAGATATTGCTGCCCACCCCGCTAAAAGCGGCGTTATTGCTGAAGGTTGAACCCGGCGCGTTGATAGTCATGTCTGCGGCGGCGATATTCAGGCCTGAAAAGCCTGTAGCCGCGGCCATAGAAGACGAACCGGTGCCAATACCATTATCGTTTAATGCCTCAATTCGCGTGTTATTGCCGCCTAAGGCACCGTTGCCGTTAAAGCTAGAGGTATTGGCTGTGACCGTAAGGATGCCATTGCTATTGCCCTGGTTGTTGGCATTGAGCGTGAACAGGCCCGATGCCGCCGCCGAGGTTGTTTCATAGATATTATTGACGTCGGTGGTATGTGCGTAAATGAAGCTATTTGCCCCGCCCAGGCTGCCATTGTTATTGAAATGCGAGTCCGTGGCCGTCACCGTCAGCGCTCCGGTATGGATGGTATTGTTGAAAGCAAAGATACCCGTTGCCGCGGTAGAGGTGGTGACCGCGCCGAGGGCGTTGTTATCGGCCAGTGCGAAAATATTGCTGCTAATGCCGCTTAACGTGCCGTTGCCATTAAAATCAGAATTGATGGCGGTGATATTCAGGGAGCCGCTATTGGTGCTGTTATTAAACGCGTACACACCTGAGGCTATTGCCGAATTCACGTTGTCCCCCTGCCCGGTTCCACCTGCCTGAATGTGGCTATTATCGCCACTTAATGTGCCGTTATTATTAAAGCTTGAGGTGTCTGTATTGATGGTCAGGGTTCCGCTATTATTCGTATTGTTGAGGGCAAACAGGCCCGTGGCGGCGGCATGGTTTATACTATTGAAATTGGCCCCTGTTTCGTTTGCGAGGATGTAGGTATTGAGGCCGCTGAGCGTGCCGTTTCCATTAAGGCCTGAACTGGTTGCATTGACTGTTAGCGCCCCGGTGTCGCTATTATTGATGGCGGTGATGCCGGAAGCGACGCTGAAATTGTTGTTGTTTATGCCGCTACCGCTGCCGCTGAGCGTGCCATTGTTGTTAAATTCGGAATGATCGGCGTTGATTACCAAGGCATTTGCGGCACCCGCATTGTTGATGGCGACAAGGCCTGAAGCGCCGTAATTATTGTATCCTGTGATTTGCACGTTAGCGATACCCTAATCGCCGCCATTGTTATTAAATGTGGAACGGGTGGCATTGATGGTGAGAGTGCCGGTATTGCTGTCGTTTTGGGCATACATGCCATTTGCGAGGCCGGTAATATGTGTGTTGGTGATATTGATGGTCTGGTTGCCGCCTGCGGATTGATTATAGGCGATAATGCCAGTGGAGGTGGTGGGCGTGGTGCCGTTTATGAAGCCGGCAGCGGTGGTGATGGTGAGGTCGGATAGTGTGTTTTGCGAACCACTGATAATAAAGCCGTTATAATTATTGAGGCCATCCACCAAAATTTGCGGCTGCGCAGCCGTTGCGGCCGCCGTTCTATAATCGGCGCTACGGCCAAAAATGCTTTGGTTATTATATAAGACGAGACCCAGATCATTGTTTGGATTGCCCGAAAGCCCTGCGGTACTGCTGTTTACGGCGTAGTTAGCCCCTGCCCCGCCTTGCAGGTATATGCGTGCATTTCCGGGATTTTGCGCGTTGGCAAGGTCCAACGTGGCCTGGCTCAAATTCGCGGCGTTGCCATAGGTGCCATTGCCCGTGCCGGTGGACGACAGGAAATAGACATTGCTATATTGTAGCGTTCTACCCGCTTTCGCTGCGTTTTGCGTGATGGTGCCGGCAGCGGTGTTGATGATGCCTATATGGCGCTGCACGGGTTCATTCACACGGTCATGCACATCGTTTGACATTGTCGTTGTGTTTGCACCTATGCTGATGGCAATTTTAAGTCCCACCGTATATCTATTTACATTGTCGTAGCTGTTTTCAAGCGACAGGCTTAAGCGGTCTGACATCGGAAATTTTACACCGCCTGTTATGCCGCCAATGTTGCGGGCATTCAGTGGCGTATTGTAATAGTATCCCCC
>JANYBV010000011.1 GCA_025360605.1 Alphaproteobacteria bacterium
AAGGAAGCGGACGCCGAACGCCGCCGCCGCGAAGAGGAAGCCCGCATTGCCCGGGAAAAGGCCGAGGAAGACGCGCTTTCCGCCGCCGCGCTGCAACGGGCGAATCAGGCCGCACCCGCCGCCGAAATGCTTGACCAAGCCATTGTCAACGAAGCCGTGGCGGAAAAGCTGGAACATGCCGCCGAAGCCAAGCCTGCCGAACTTGCCAAATCACGCGGCGCGTCCGGCGCGCTGGCGAGTTTGCGGACGGTATGGGCTGGCGAACTGGTGGACGTAAACGCGCTTGATCTTGAAGTATTGCGCCACCATATCGCGCCCGCCGACCTGCAAAAAGCGGTCAATTCCTATGTGCGCGCTGGGGGCCGTGTGCTGGCAGGTGCGAAAATCTTTGAAAAATCCGAAGC
Source organism: Alphaproteobacteria bacterium (assembly GCA_025360605.1). Classification (GTDB taxonomy): domain Bacteria; phylum Pseudomonadota; class Alphaproteobacteria; order Rickettsiales; family SXRF01; genus JANYBV01. Next base: position 405 of record JANYBV010000011.1, read on the forward strand.
GGTAGTGCGTTAATTTTTTTAATCTAAAAGGAGTTATTATAATGCTTAAAGTAAAAATCAAATTAAATATCACCAATAATATTCAGTATCAGAAGGCAATAAAAGAAAAAGCCTTTGAAACCGCCACGGATGTCAGGCTCTACAACCTGCCCGGCGTCACCGCGCTGCCGGATATGGCTGCCGCCACGGATGTCTGGCTCGACAACCTGCCCGGCGTCACCGCGCTCAAAGAATATTTGAAGCGCAAAGGCTGGCGGAAAATTTAGGCATTAAACGCAAATTTAACCAATTGGAAGGAACTTTTTATGAAAACGACACCATTTATTTTGATCGCACTTTTTTTATCCGGCTGCGCTGGGCACGTTTCAAAGCCCGGCGCGACGCAAGAGCAGGTCAACGCGGACACGCTGGCTTGCAACTACGAAATGCACAAATCCACCGGAAGCGCCAGCAATAGCGACCCTATCGGCGCGGGCATGATGCAAGCCCAGATTTTCAACGAATGTTTGGCTATGAAGGGTTACAAATAGCCATGGAAAACACTCCAGAAAATCCACCAGCTTTTCCGAAAATTAATCATGGTGGCGGCGAACCGGAGCAAATGACAAATGGCATGACGTTGTGTGATTATTTTGCCGCCGCCGCTTTACAGGGTATGCTTGCTAATCCTGAGTTTGTAAAAGCTTCGGTGCGGCAAAAAAGATCGAGTGAAGAAACACAATGGTGGCATGCCATGACAGCCTATCAATTTGCCGATGCCATGCTGAAAGAGAGGTGTAAAAATTAGGCATACCAATGCGAGATTTATATTTTAACCAAAAAGGAAATATCACATGAATGATTTAGTAAGAGGCTGGAAAATGGCGATTAAGCTGGCTTTGAAAGAGGCAGATAGATACGCCACTTTTAATGAGGCAAATTTTAATATTAGTAAATCCAAAGGATGCGCTTTGCCAAAAACTCTAAAAGATCTTGATATTGAGTTATGGAAAGCATTTAGGGCAGGTCAGGCGCAATCTGGCGAAAGCATTGGAGATTATATAAGATTGAGTGATTGGACGCGCCTTTATGATGAAACGCAACCAAGCGAGACAATGAACTAAAAATAGCAACAACACAAACTAAAGGAAAAATACTATGACTGCACAAGCATTGAAAGCACACCCAGTTTCCGGTTCTAAAGAATGGCACGACGACCGCCGCAAAGGTATCGGCGGAAGCGATTGCGCTGCGGCGCTGGGGCTGTCGAAATTCAAAACGCCATACCAGCTTTATCAGGAAAAAATAGGCGAAGCCCAGGCCGAGGATGAAACGTGGGAAATGCTGCGCGGTAAAGCCATGGAACCGGCATTGCGCCAGCACTACGCCAACAAAACCGGGCGGGAAGTCATCATGCCGAAAGGTGCGCTTGTGCATCCGAAATATGCGTTTATGCGCTATAACCCGGACGGATTGAGCAACGACAATATCCGCCTTCAAGAGTTCAAAACCGCCACATACAGCAAGGAATGGGGCGAGGTCGGAAGCGACGAAATACCGCAAGAATATCTTTTGCAGGTACAGCACGGCATGATCGTTTGCCAGCGCCAAGTTGCCGACGTAAGCGTGTCGGTCGGCGGCAATAAGCCTAAGTATTTCGAGGTCGAAGCAGACAAAGAATTACAGGAAATGATTATCGAACAGGAGGCTGCTTTCTGGGATTTGGTGCAAGCACGAAGGGCGCCGCCGCCGTCGAGTAATGATGATGTTGTCAAAATGTTCAACACGGTAAACGGGCAATCTATCATCGCCAGCCCAGAAGCTTCGGAATCCCTGTTCCGACTGCTGTTGGTGCGTGAAAGCATTAAAAACATGGAAGCCGACAAGGAAGGTTACGAAGTAATTATCAAGGCTTTCATGGGCGAATACGAAGTGCTGGTGGACGAAGGCATGACGCCGCTGGTGACGTGGAAGCAACAGAAAGGCGCAACCCGTATTGATTCCGACCGCCTGAAATCCGAACAGCCGGTGATCGCCGCGGAATATTCAAAAACCGGCGAACCTATCCGCCGTTTGTTGTTGAAATAGGCAAGCATTAATGCAAGTATCAACCCGCTAACAAGCAAGCAACCAAAACAAAAGGAAATCACATGGAAAATCAAGGAACCGAACCTAATTACGATAGCGTCATGCCAGCCGTGCAGCATGGAAATAACCTTGTCGAATTAATGACTAAGGCCGAAATCGACACCCAGATTACAACGGCAAAGCAATACCCGCGGTCGATTAAGCAGTTTATCAACGACGCTATGCAAATGGTCACTTTGACCGAAAGCATTGCCGAAGCCTGTAACTATGGGCTTCCGCGTGGCAGCAAAATCATCACCGGCCCCAGCGTCCGGTTTGCCGAAATCGTTTTATCTGCGTGGGGCAATTGCCGCGCCGGTACGCGCATTATCCACGAAGACGGGCGGTTTATCACGACGCAAGGCGTGTGCCACGACCTGCAACGCAACACCATGATTACCATGGACGTAAAGCGCCGCATTACCGATAAAAACGGCAAAACCTTCAATGACGATATGATTGGCGTTACCGGCAACGCGGCGTCATCTATCGCCCTGCGTAACGCGATTTTGCGCGTTATTCCGAAGGCGTTTTGGGAACCGCTTTACGAAGAATCCCGCCGGGTTGCTATGGGTGATTCAAAAACCCTTGCCACCCGTCGCGCCGACGCGCTGGCGGTTATGCAGAAATACGGCGCGACGCTGGAAATGATTTTGACGAAATTTGAGATTAAAGGCGTCGAAGACATTACACTGGAACACCTGCAAACCCTTAACGCTTGCCGCAATTCGATTAAGGCAGGTGAAACCACCGTGGAAGAATTATTCGCCATGCCGAAGCCGGTGGACGATACCAAGGGCAATGCCGGTGTAAAAGAAAAGCTGGCGGAAAAATCCGGTAAAAAGAAACAGACAAAAGAAGATGCCGCGATTGCCGAGGGTGCCGACCCTGAGACTGGCGAATTGCCAGCAGACGACAAAAATGCGGAACCAGAAAAGGAAGCTGCTCAGCCCGCAAAGCCAGTTTTTAGCACAGCGCAAATCAAGGTCGGTGGTATGCCGGGCAACGCAACCCAGCCGGATTTTGACGGGTGGCGCTTAGAATTTATGAAGCGTTGCAACACGGCCCCCAGCCTTGAAGAGATTGCCACGCTGTATAAGCACAACGCGGGAATACTTGCCCAGATAAAGAGCCGGGCACCTGCGACTTTTGACGAGTGCGAACGCTGCTATAACGACGCTGTGGACGAACTTAAAAACGAAGCAGCGGCAATGGAAGGTGAATAAAGCAGATACCCGAAAGGGTGTAAGTCAGGTTATTCGTGACGACTTAAACAACACGGAGAATTTCACCATTTACAAAGGATTTTACCGCATGCAAAAGTTTGAAATCGGCACTAAAGTCAACGTCAACCCTATGAATCTGCCCGGCACGGTGGTTTCTGTGGATAGCGAAAGTTACCAAGTCGAAGTCACCAAGGAAAACGGCACCACTTCCCGCCATGTTTTCATTCACGAAGAATTGACCGTGATTGAAGAGGGAAACACCGCCGGGGGGGAGCCTTCTACCGCTGGCCCTGCGGCTGCGTCGGGCGAAGCGGAAACCCCCAAGGCTGCGGATTCCACCGCCGCCGCTGGTGACGCGGGAAACGGTGCTGGTGCTGCAATGGACAACTCAACCAGCAATGGCGAGTCGGCGAAATCTGCGGCTATTGTTTCGGAAACTGGTACGGATAACGCGGGAAACGCCGACGCTGGCGTGTCTTCCGCCGACACGACTGCGAAACCTGCGGTTGCTACCGATGCCGCGCAATCAGACACCGACGTCGAAAAGCAGGTGGCTGACCAGAACGCCGACGCTGCAAAGTCCACCGTGGACGAAGCCGCGAAGGAAAACGCCTAATCCACCGGGGGCAGGTTTCGGCTTGCCCCCATTTTTCATTATGTGCGCGGCGCAAGTTTGTCGAATCGTTGGCACTTTTCGTTCGGTTGCGCCGCCACACCACAAAGCGAGGTTTCTATGTTTACAGCCCCATATCCCGAAGAGCCGGGCGCGAAGGTTACAGGCACCAGCACCGACGCCGCCGTGTCCATGAAAAAGAAAGCCCCTACGCTGCGCGCCGAAGTGCTGGCGCTGTTGCGCCGCCCTACCTACCTTTCCACCGGCTTGACCGCCGACGAAGCTGCCGGGCTTATGCACGAAAGCGTGTTGTCAATCCGCCCGCGATTTTCGGAACTGGTCGAACTGGGGCAAATCCGCGATTCTGGTTTGCGCCGCGATAACGCCAGCGGTCGGTCGGCTGTCGTATGGGTTTCGGTTCTGGTGGGCGAACAAACAACATTATTTTAAAAAAGGAACTATCATGCAAAATCAGGAAGAAACAGTAAACGACGATTCAAAATGGTTTCACCCATTGACGGTATCGCCAGAAAGCGGCGAAATTGTGGTTATCGCTTGCGACGTTGACGCCGGGCGCGGCGACGGAAGCGTGGCGCAAATCCTGCAAACCGCTGTCTATGAACAACGCGACGACAAAACCGAAGCGTGGCATTGCGGGCAACCCTTCGTCCTGTTGCGCTGGTGGCTGCGGCTCCCTGCCGTGCCGAAAGATACGATTGTGCAGGTCAAAAGTCAGTTGATAGGGGTGTCAAAATGAAAAACGATAAAAAACCAACAGCAAGGTCAAACGGCGGTCACGCCCGGGCGCAAAAGCTTTCACCGGCACGACGAAAGGCAATTGCGGCGAAGGCGGCGAAGACGCGCTGGGAAAAACCCGACGCCAAGGCCAAAAACAAGCCCGCTGGGAAGGCGGAACACGAATTGGGTGCCAATGCCCGCAAAGCACTTAAAGAGGTGTGGAACCGCGAATATAAGCCCATAGGCGTAAGCCTTCGTGATGAAATCGCCATTGCCGTCTTTTCCGGGCTTTATGCCAATATCGACGTTGCCCAGAAATTCGCCGCGCACGTCATGGGGCCGGATATGCGTTTGCCGGAAGCCTTCACGCGCATTGCATACGCACAAGCCGACGAAGCGATAAGGCTGCGGTCGTTATGATCTGGCGCAATGTGAAACACGGCTACCCGCCGGAATGAGCAACAAAACAGTGAGCGAACTTATAACCATAAGCCACCGAACTGGTAAATTTGTCCACCATTACAGCGGGCGGGAATCGGCAAGCTACAACACCAAGCGCGAAGCGGCCCGGTCGTATGTCGCAAATATGCTATTAAAAGAACCTAAATATAAACCGCTTTTCGAGGGTAAAACTTGGGAGCAAATTTACAAAATGGTGGGGATAAATTTATGAACACACAAAACAATAACCAAGATGCTTGCCGTCGGGCTTTTGAAGACGACTGCGCTTTAAATTATGTGTATGCATCTCGCCATCACAAATACCCGGATCAATACCAACTATATGAGACACAATTGCGCTGGATGGGGTTTCAAGCCGCATGGAATAACCGGCCCAAGCCACCAGCCGACAGTGAGGGGGTGGAGTTATTGAGGGATATGCGTTGCAATGTAACGTGGACCGACGTTGCAACCATGCCTATCCCCCTTTATGAGCGAATTAAAGACGCCATCGCCGCCCTATCTAACGGCAGCGCCCCGGAAGCAAAGATTCCAAGCGGTGAGTGCGGAGCTTGCAACGGCACGACAATCATTGATACATCTGGATTTGGCGATTACGGAGCCTGCGAGGATTGCGCCCAGCCTAACGGCAGCGCAACTGGTGAGGGGGTGGAAAAGTGTCCTGATTGTGGCGCTGATATGATTGAAGTCTGTTCGGGTCTAGAAAAAATATCAAGGCCGGATGCGGGAGGTGGCTGTATTTTTTAGGAAATGAACCCCATCCCCGCCCATTACGAAGAAGTGCTGCGGGAGGTGCGGAATGAAGTCATAGCGGCAAACAAAGAACTAACAGTTCCAGCAGCGGAGTACGTACCTGCCATCCCTGCATCGTGGGAACATCTTGATAAAGCCCTCACCAAGCTAGACAGCCTGTTAGGAAAGGAAAAAGTATGACTAACATGACCATGAGTGATCGGTACGAGAAAATACGTGAGTCGGAATACGGTGATAGTCTTAATAACGCTCATATCACTCGCAGAGGGGATACGTTGTCAGTCGAACTTACTTACCCGAAAATCTCATCACAAGGCATAAAGTTTATAGAAGTTGACCAAGAATCCGTACGAGCCAGTGACGGTATACGCATGTTCTATGACTATGATAGAGATGGTTGGGCGATTCAACAGCCGACAAGACTTATTTGGAACAAGGAGCCCTACGACATGGGATGGAAAGAAGTAGCTTTCATCCAATCATGGGGACTCCGCGAGGAACAAGAAGCATGGGAAAGGTCACTCAATGAACAGCGAAATGAATAGCGATTTTGTGATTAAAACACCCGAAGAATTGGAGAATTACCGTGCAGCAATTCATGCCGATGTGCTGTCACGTAATCCTAATCGTGATTTTGAAATTCTTTTTGGAAATGCGACAAAGCTAGCAAATGGAAATCGTGAGATGGAATGTTTAATAATATTGCTTGATGATAAGGGGCCGATAAATGATTGATACGAACATTAATCCGGCGAAAAAACACAATGTAGTAAGGATGAATGAAGTATGAGTGCTGATGATTGGATAAAAGTGATGGATAATCTTTTCTTATGGCTAGCGATTTTCGGTCTCTGTTGGTTTTTCTTCAAAATGATGGACTGAACTGTATGAACGCAAAATCACAAGATGAAGGATTTAACCAAATGACCACACCAACAGATAACCAAGATGAGTGCCGGAAGGCGTTTGAAAAGTGGGCTGATACCGCAGGGTACGACACTGAAGCAGTTGACTTATGCGACCGTGTTGACGGTCGTTTTTACCAGTCCCTTGATGCTCAAGTG
>JANYBV010000027.1 GCA_025360605.1 Alphaproteobacteria bacterium
GCTATCGTATCCCTGCTCGGCGGCACAAGCTCCGCTAGTGGTGGTACCGGTACGACCAATTGCACCTAATCTAAAACGATTAGCAAAAAAGGCCTGTCGGGAAACCGGCAGGCCTTTTTTATTTTCGGTAAAATACTCCCCCGCACGGTAATTTCCTGCTAAAAAAGGTAAGGTAACTGCGGTTTTAATAAAACTATCACTTTAACACTAGCTAAAAAAACGCTAAAATTAAGAAGCTGTAATTTTATGGTACAGCATTTTTGGTTTGCATCCCCGTATGTAACATTAGGTGATAGGGGGCGTGCTTTTGTAATGTTAAGTGAGTAAGAATGGTATTGTTATGAAGACTCAAACTAGAAACTTAAGTGTGGCGTGGGAGATTTGTATCACCGTCATGTTAAGCGTTATGGTTGTTATGTTGCCGCAGTTGGCTATTGCTTCTACGGTTTCAACTGCTTCGCCTATGAGCAATGCGCTGTGTATTGCTGCCAGCTGGATCACAGGTAACGCCGGTCGCGGTATCGCAACGGTGGGTATCACCATCATCGGTATCGGCGCTCTCCTTGGTAAGGTATCATGGGGTATGGCAATGATCGTGGGTGTTGGTGTGGCCATTGTCTTCGGTTCCACCGCCATCGTACGCTTGCTCGGCGGAACGTACAGTGCTTCGCTTGCAGCTACGGGTCACACCAACTGCACCTGAGCTTTCACACCAGACGCAAAAAAGCCTGCCGGAAATTCCGGCAGGCTTTTTTATGTCGCCGATAGGCCTGTTATTTTTTTTCCGGTTCAAACCTTTCACCCGGAACCAGCTCCTGCACTTTATTGGCATCGTTCCTGAGTTGGTTAAGCCAGCGCGTGTTGTTGGTGTAGGTGCCGGTCACTTCACCCTTGGCGAGGATATGCCCTTCCATCGATGATTTAACCTGAAGGCCGGTAATCGGATTGGGCAGGTTCAGTGAAGGCACATCCAATGCATACAAAATGAAATGGTAGTGATGCAGGCGCAAATCGTTCCATGGTGGGCAGGGGCCATCATAGCCGCCGTAGGTACCGGTGAATACCTTGGCATAATCATTTTTTCCGTTCACGCCATAGGAGCGTTTTCCCACCTGTTTCCCACCAGGGGTGATGTCATGGCTGTCGGCACCTTCGTAAAGCCCAAGCAGCGAAGGAGGAATATCAGTCAGTATCCAGTGGTAGAAATCCTGACGTGGTGACTGGGCGGGAATTTCCTTGCCCTGTTTATTGGCATCGGTGAAATCAGCTGGCACATCCGGATCGACCACCAGCAACACCAGCGATTTAGCTTCTTCCGGCGCGTTTAACCAATGAATGGCAGGGCTGATATTATCGGCGTTGATCGTAGATCCCTTGCCATCCGGTTTACAGTAGGCGAATTTTTCAGGGATGATCTTCCCGTCGTCAATGCCGCCTACTTTCAGGTCGATCAGTGGATACGGTTTTTCAGGGGTTTTAGTTTCAGGATGCAGGCGGTTAAAAAGCATATCATTAGCAGGCCCCGGCTGGCTCAGCACGGGTGCTTCTTCCGCTCTAAGCGGCATGGCAACGCATAAACAAGAAGCTAAAAGTGTTGATAAAGCGATTTTTTTCATCAGGTTTTCCTTTAAATTACATCCCACTAGCATAGTCATAGCACGTTAAGGCAAATAAAAAAAGCCCTGAAAAAATAGGTATCGATTGAAAAGAAGCGATGAAGGTTCTATTTAACAGGGTATTCATTGATAGTACTGGAAATCCACCATGTTCATACAAACCGAAGCCACCCCCAATCCGTTGACGCTGAAATTCATCCCTGGCATTCCTGTGATGGAAACGGGAACGGCATTTTTTACCACGGTGGAGGATGCAAAAATTTCGCCACTGGCAGTGGAATTGTTTCGCACGAGTGGTGTGAACGCGGTGTTCCTTGGTTCTGATTTCATTACGATTACGCGTGGTACGGCGGAAAACTGGGAAACACTGAAACCGCAACTGCTGACCGCAATCATGGATCATTTTGTGGCCGGCAAGCCGGTGATGGTATCGGTGGGTTCGGTGGTGGCCAGTGACGAGAATGACAGCGACGTTGTGAAGCAGATTAAAGAACTGATTGAAACACGCGTGCGTCCGGCGGTGGCGCAGGACGGCGGGGACATTATTTTCCGTGGTTTTGAAGACGGTATTGTGCTGCTCGAACTGCACGGGTCGTGTTCCGGTTGTCCCAGCTCTACCGTGACGTTAAAGAACGGCATTGAAACCATGCTGAAACATTATGTGCCAGAGGTTATTGCCGTGGAAGCGGTGATGTAGTATTGGCTAAGGCATCCTATCCACTTAAAGTTTAAAGGCGTTCTATGAGCATACGGTTATTTCCTGAAAAAACCCATTTTGATTTTATGGGCAACCGCTGGGTAGGCTTTGGCCTTTCTATCGTCCTGACGTTGTTTTCGCTTGGAATTATGTTTACCAAGGGTCTCAATCTCGGCATCGATTTTACCGGCGGTATCCTGATGGAAATCCACACCGAAAAACCGCTTGAGCTTGCTTCCATGCGCGAGGTGCTGAACCATCAGGGGTTCGGTGAAATCTCCTTGCAAAATACAGGAAATGCCAGCGATATCATGATCCGCATTCAGGTGTCGAAAGATGACGAGCAATCGAAAGTGACCGCTAAGGTCAAAGATGTGCTTGCCACCCAGACCACCGCTGAAAACCCGATTGATTACCGCAAGATTGATTATGTCGGACCCACCGTCGGTCAGGAGTTGATTCAGGCGGGTGTCTGGGCAGTGTTATCGTCGTTTGCCGCGATCATGCTGTATGTGTGGTTCCGTTTTGAATGGCAGTACGGGGTGGGCGCGATTTTAGCGCTGATTCATGACAGCATCATGATTATCGGCTTTTTTGCCGTCACACGGTTCGAGTTTGGCCTCACCGCCATTGCCGCCATCCTCACCATCGTCGGCTATTCCATCAACGATTCGGTGGTCATTTATGACCGCATCCGTGAAAATATGCGCCGCTTCAAAAAGATGGAAGTGTTTGAATTGCTCAATGTAAGCGTGAATGAAACTCTCTCGCGCACCATTCTCACCTCCACGACCACCTTGCTTGCGTCGCTGGCGCTGGCTATTTTTGGCGGCGAGGTCATTCGCGGATTTTCCTGCGCGATGGTGTTTGGTGTGGTGATCGGAACGTATTCGTCGATCTACATCTCGGCGCCTGCCCTGATGTACCTGAACATCCGTCCGCAAGCGGCAGCGGAGCCTAAAGCCGCGTAAGCCTTTTATGATGGAGTGCGTTCGTGGATTATCCTGAGTTATACGGCTACTATTTCGAGGATTTAAGCGTTGGCATGGCTGCCACCGTCAGCCGCACGATCACTGAAACCGACCTGCGTAATTTTTCCGGTGTGTCCGGTGACACCAACCCCATGCACCTGAACGAAGAATTCGCCAAAAAAACGCCCTTCGGCGGCTGTATCGTCCACGGCATGCTCACCGCCAGCCTCATCTCGGCTGTCATCGGCACGAAACTCCCCGGACCCGGATGCATTTATATGAACCAGACGCTGAAATTTTTAGCGCCGGTGCGCGTGGGTGATACGGTGTATGCGATTGCTACCGTCAAGGAACTCATTGCTGAAAAAAAGCGCGTGGTGCTGGATACTAAATGCTGGGTTAAAGATACGCTGGTCATTGACGGTGAAGCGCTGATCAAAGTGGCTGGCAGACCCTAGAACGCCGCATGCGCATTGTCCGAGATTTTTCCGATTGCCCGCCCGCCTGCCAAGGCTCGGTGGTGGCGCTTGGCAATTTTGACGGCGTACATCTGGGCCACCGCGAGATTTTGGGTCAGTGTGTTGCCAGTGCGCGTGCGTATAACGTGCCTTCGGCGGTGATGACGTTCGAGCCGCATCCGCGCGAATATTTTTCCAAACAACACCAGCGTTTGCGCCTGTGCAGCTTCCGGCAAAAGCTGGATATGATGGAGCGTTGCGGCGTGGACGTGCTGTTTCTGGTGCGCTTTAACGAGCGCTTTGCTACCTTATCGGCAGAAAACTTCGTGTTTGATGTGTTGCACCGCCAGCTTGCGGTTAAGCATGTGGTGACGGGGTATAATTTTGCTTTCGGCAAAGGGCGGTCGGGCGATACCGATTTTCTTTCTCTGCGAGGACAGCAGCTCGGGTTCGGCACCACCGCCTGCCCGCCGGTAGATGACGGTGGCGGTCATGTCATTTCCTCCAGCGGTATCCGCCAGTTGCTGGCAGCAGGAGAGGTGAGGAAAGCGTCGGCATTGCTCGGGCATCCGTATGTGATCGAGGGACGTGTGCGTGCCGGTGAAAAGCGGGGGCGCACCATCGGCTTTCCAACCGCGAATATTGCGCTGATCCGACTGTTCAACCCCCGCCACGGTGTGTATGCGGTGCGGGTGACGGTGCAGGGCGAAAATAGGGCCTATGACGGAGTAGCCAATATCGGCACCAAGCCGACCTTTGACGGGACACAGCCTTTGCTGGAGGTGCATTTGTTCGACACGAATCCGGACCTGTATGGTCGTTTGCTGCGGGTTGAATGCGTGGATTTTATCCGCGACGAGACGCGCTTTGATTCGGTGGAAGCACTGAAAACCCAGATTACGCTCGACTGCCAGCAGGCAAAGCGGATATTATCCGTTCCTGTCCAGCCAGAAGGTACGCATGCACGCTCCTAAACGCCTCATTCTCCTCGCCCTTGCCATCACGGTGGCAGTCATCGTGTGTGACCAGCTCAGCAAGTGGCTGATACTACAAAAAATTCTTATTCCGCCGGAACATCCGCCGCTGGAGGTCGTTTCTTTTTTTAATATCGTACTGGTGTGGAATTATGGGATTAGCTTTGGTATCTTCGCTGCCCATCGCCAGCCGCTGCTGCTTACCGCTATGTCATTGGTAATATTAATTATTTTGCTGGCATGGTTGTGGCGTAACACCTCGTTGCTGACGGCGTGCGCGCTGGGGGGCATCATGGGCGGGGCCATTGGCAACGTTATCGACCGCCTGCGTTTTGAGGCGGTGGTGGATTTTCTCGATTTCCATATTGGCACCTACCACTGGCCTGCCTTTAATATTGCTGACAGCTGCATCTTCATAGGGGTTGTACTTTTGTGTGGCAGCAGTATGTTCTCATCAGATGATAAACTGTCTTTAAGGAAGTAACGTTATGAAATATGCCAGTATTGCCGCGCTAAGCGCTCTGAGTATGATGATGCTCTCTGCCTGCTCTACCGGCACGGTCAAAGAAACGCTTGGCCTTGAGCGCGCCGCACCGGATGAATTCCGTGTGATTTCGCGTCCGCCACTGTCGGTTCCGCCGCAATTCTCATTGCGTCCGCCAAGCAATAGCGATGCTACACCTAACCAGCTGACGGCCGATAAAAAGGCGCGCTCGATAATCAACGGCAAGGAAGATACGAGCGCGGCAGGCAATGCCGATACGGCGGTCATTCCGGTGACGGAAACCAAGCGCGGTAAACACGGAAAAACTGTTGTCAGTGATTCCGGTGTCTCCACAGGCGCTGAATCGCAATTCCTGAAAAACGCCGGTGCTTCGAGTGCCGATCCAAAGGTGCGTGATGCGCTGGTGGATGAGAAGTTTGAGATACAGGAGAAAAAAGAAGAGCGCTCATGGTGGGATATTACATCGGTTTGGGATGATAAAAAAGATCCGCAGGTGGATGCTAAAGGCGAGGCGCAGCGCCTGAAGAAAAATGCCGACGAAGGTAAACCTGTCACCGAAGGCAACACCCCTGAAGTGAAGGCCAAAGACGAAGGCATACTGAACAGTATCCTGCATTAATATGCGCAAACGGTTCCTCACCACCGCCACTGCTGCGATGATGCTGGGCTGTGCGCTGGGCGGGTCTGCTTTTGCGGCGAAAACATCGGGCATTGAAAGTTTCACGCTGGGTAATGGCCTCGAAGTGATCGTCATCACCAACCACCGTATTCCCGCCGTTAGCCAGATGATCTGGTACCGTGTCGGCGGAGCCGATGACCCGCTCGGCAAATCGGGGCTGGCACATTTCCATGAACACACCATGTTTCTGGGTACGAAGTTGCACAAAAAAGGCGAGTACTCGACCATTTCTGCCAACCATGGCGGCGACGACAACGCGTTTACCGATCATGATGCCACCGCCTATTTTGTCAATGTGCCCAAGAGCGAGTTGCCACTGGTAATGGAGCTGGAATCCGACCGCATGCACGAGCTGACACCGACCGATGAGGCAATGACCAAAGAAAAACAGGTGATCATTGAAGAGCGCCGTATGCGCATTGAAAATAATCCCGACGCCATGCTGTCCGAGCAGGTGGATGCCACGCTATTTCGCAACCATCCCTACAAGCGCCCCGTCATCGGCTGGATGCACGAGATGGAGGGGTTGACCAAACAGGATGTGCTGGCGTTTCACAACACATGGTACCACCCCAACAACGCAATCCTGATTATCAGCGGTGATATCACGGCAGCGGAAGTGAAACCGCTGGCGGAAAAATACTACGGTGTGCTGCCTAAGATTGCGGTGCCTGCCCGCCACTGGGATGATGAACCGCCGCAGATTACGCAGCGCCATCAGGTGTTGCACCATGCGAACGTAAAGCAACCGCAGTGGAGCCGCTCCTATGCGGTGTCGAGCGTGGCCTATGGCCATAAGGATCATGCGCTGCCGCTATATGTACTTTCGGAAATTATCGGTGATGGTAAAATCAGCCGTTTCTACCAGTCATTGGTGGTGGAACAGAAGCTGGCAAGTGAAGTATCGGTTGGCTATAGCGGATTCAGAGTCGGGCCTGCTACCTTTGAAATCAACGTCACGCCGGAAGCAGGCGTCACACTGGAAACTATTGAAAAAGCGGTGGACAAGGAAGTGGCGTCTGTGCTGGCGGGAAGTTTCACTGACGCAGAACTCGCCCGCGCCAAAACCTTGCTTAAAGCGCAAACTATTTTTGCCCGCGACGGTCTGACCTCGATGGCACGTATTATGGGCACGCTGCGACTCTGTGGTCTGGATGCCAGTTATTTTACGCGCTGGCCCGCAATGATTGATGCGGTGAACGCGCAGCAGGTCAGTGAAGTGGCGAAAGAATCACTGCAGATGAACCGTTCCGTCACCTCTTATTTGCTTCCTGTGGAACCCAAAGCCGGTGACAGCACCCCCGAAGCGGAGAGCAAAACGCTCAAAGGCAGGCGTTCATGAGGCGTTACGCACGGGCATTACTGATGGGGTTGGTGGTGGTAGTAGTAGTCGCTCCTGTTGCCGCATTCGCTACGCAGGTGCAGGAAGTGACTAGCGCTGGCGGCATGAAAGCATGGCTGGTGGAAGAACATTCCCTGCCGCTGGTGGCGGTGAAGCTGGCGTTTAAGGATAGTGGCTCGGCTTATGAACCTGCCGGTAAGGAAGGCCTTTCGGGCATGGTGGCAGCGATGTTGTTGGAAGGTGCAGGTGATCTCGATTCTAATGCGTTTAACGCGCAAATTGAAGGCCATGCCATTCAGCTGAATTTCGGGGTGGATGAAGATACGTTTGGCGCGGCCATGGAATGTTTAAGCGAGCATAAGGAAAAAGCCTTTGAATATATGTCGCTTGCGCTCAGGAAGCCGCGTTTTGACAGCAGTGCGATTGAACGCGTGCGCTCGCAGACGTTGTCAGTGCTGCTGCAACAGGAGCAAGAACCAGGCTATCAGCTGCACCGCCATTGGGAAAAAATGGCCTTCGGCTCACATCCTTACGGCGCACCGACGCTCGGTACCAAAGAGAGTATTGGCAACATCGGTAAATCCGATCTGGTGCATTTCACCGAACATTACCTGAGCAAAGAAAACCTTATTATCGCCGTGGTCGGGGATATTACTCCGGCGGAATTGAAAACGCTGCTGGATAAGCATTTAGGATCACTGAACGATCATTACACCGCCGATGTAAAAGTGGAAGAAGTGACGCTGCCTGCGAAAGGGCAGCAGGTGGTGATTGATTTCGATATCCCGCAAACGATGATTTTATTCGGTGCGAACGGGTTGAAGCGTGAGGATCCTGATTATTACGCCGCGCATGTGATGAACCAGATTGTTGGTGGTGGCGGTGCGCTCAATTCCCTGCTGGGGGATGAGGTTCGACAGAAACGCGGGCTTGCCTATGGTATCGGCACGCAGCTCGATCCGATGGCGCATGGTGCGGCATGGATGGGAAGTGTAGCCACCCGCAACGAAAAAGTGGGCGAGGTGCTTCAGGTGCTGCGCAAGACGCTTAAAGATTTTTCTCATAATGGTCCCAGCGACAAGCAGATGGACGACGCTAAAAAACATATCACGGGTTCTTTTGTCATGAATCTGGACAGCAACGCCTCCATCGCCAATTTCCTGATCAATATGCAGATGAATCATCTGGGCATTGATTATCTGGATAAGCGCAATGCGCTGATGCAGGCGGTGCGTAAGGACAAGGTTAAGGCCGTTGCCGCAAAACTATTGGATCCTGACCAGTTGCTTGTGGTGATTGTCGGTAAGCCTCATCTGGAAATACATTAGTATGATTCGCATACTGCCGCCCAATTTAATCAACCGAATCGCCGCTGGCGAGGTGATTGAGCGTCCGGCATCGGTAATCAAGGAACTGGTGGAAAACGCCATTGACGCAGGTGGCACCCGCATTGATATCACGCTCGAACAGGCGGGAAAAAACCGTATCGTCGTGCAGGATAACGGCAAGGGCATGAGTAAGGACGAATTAAGCCTCGCCGTGCAGCGCCACGCGACATCGAAACTTCCCGGTGACGATTTGTTGAACATCCAGTTTCTTGGCTTTCGCGGCGAGGCGTTGCCGTCCATTGCCTCCATCAGTCGTATGGAAATCACCAGCCGCACCGACGCGTCCGACAATGCGTGGAGCCTGCGCGTCGAAGGCGGTGACCTATTCGAGATAGAACCGGCTGTACTGGCCAAAGGCACGCGCATCGAGGTGTGTGATGTGTTCTACGCCACGCCCGCCCGTTTGAAATTCCTCAAAAGCGACCGCACCGAAGTGCAGCAGGCGCTCGACATTGTGACACGACTGTCAATGGCGCATCCGGATATTTCTTTCACGCTGGTGTCGGATGGGCGCCGCCTGTTACAGGTCGATGCCTCGCAGGCCGAGCTGGTGGATAGCCGCCTTGCACGCCTGTCTGCCGTGATGGGCAAAGACTTTGCCGATAATGCGCTGGCGCTCGACCAGCAGCGCGAATCTATCCGCCTGACCGGTTTTGCCGCCCTGCCTACCTTTAACCGCGGTACGTCCACCGAGCAGTATCTGTTTGTGAACCAGCGCCCCGTACGCGACAAGCTGCTGCTGGGTGCCATCCGTGGTGCCTATCAGGATGTGCTGGCGCATGACCGACACGCGGTGGTGGTTTTGTTCCTCGATGTTCCCCCCGAAGAGGTGGATGTCAACGTGCATCCGGCCAAGGCCGAGGTGCGTTTCCGCGACAGCAACCTGATTCGCGGGTTGATGGTCGGGGCGATCAAGCACGCGCTCTCGGATGCAGGGTTCCGCGCCTCCACCAGTGTCGCCGGTGAGGCGTTGCAACGGTTCGCATCGGCGAATACATCCGGATCATCCTCTTTTTTTAATGGCAGCTATGCCTATCAGGCCTCTTCGCCGACCATGGCAGGGGCGCAGCATTTGTTCGAGCGTGCGTCCTCCGGTTATGAGGCAGACACCATGCTGTTGCCTGAATCCATGCTGGCTCCGCAGGCGCGCGGGGCAGAGCCATCGCCTTTTAACCAGCCGGATTACACGGTGTATCCTCTTGGCGCGGCGCGGGCGCAACTGCACCAGACCTATATCGTGGCGGAAACCGCTGATGGCATGGTGTTGGTCGACCAGCACGCCGCCCATGAACGTCTCGTTTACGAACAGATGAAGGCGGGCCTGCGTGAACGCGGGATAGCAAGACAAAAATTACTGATTCCCGAAGTAGTAGCGCTTGACGAAGCGCTCACGGAATGCTTGCTTGCTCATCAGCAGGAATTGCTGGAATTTGGGCTGGTGATCGAGTCTTTCGGAGTGGGCACCATTATTGTCCGCGAGACTCCTGCCATGCTCGGAGAGGTAGACGTTGCGGCAATGATGGTAGAACTGGCAGATAATATCCGTGAATTCGGGCATGCTCTGGCGCTCAAGGAACGCATTGAGGAATTATGCGGCACCATGGCCTGCCACGGCAGTGTGCGCGCGGGCCGTTCATTGTCGGTGGTGGAAATGAATGCACTACTGCGTCAGATGGAACAAACGCCGTTTTCAGGCCAGTGTAACCATGGCCGCCCTACCTACATTGAACTCAAGCGTAAAGATATTGAAAAACTTTTCGGGAGGCGCGGATGACGTTTTACAGCATTCTCGCTTTGTCGTGTTTCCTGCTGACGCTGCTGGGCACGCGCCTTACCATCCTTGCTCTGCGAAAACGCGTGGTACCGTTTGATCCGGCCTCGCTGCGGCCTGACTATAAAAAACCGCCGCTGAAGGGTGGCGGTGTCGTTGTGGTGATGTCGCTGATTATCTGCCTGCTGGTCGCTGATATCAATTATGCGATTGTGTTCGCCATGTTTATGCTCACGGCGACGAGCATGCTCGACGAACTAATTGATATTTTTCTGCCTATCCGCTTGCTGATCCAGCTTCTGGCGGTGATGATCGCCATCAACGTGGTGGGCATCGAGGTGTTCGGCGGATTGTTTCCGATGTGGCTCGACCGCGTCATCACAGCGGTGCTGTGGGTGTGGTTTATTAACCTGTTCAACCTGATGGATGGCATGGACGGCATGTCGCCGATGGAAATGGTCAGCATCGGTATGGGTATGTGTCTGCTTACTGTGCTGTCCGGACATGTATTCCCTGATATGCTTTCCATCTACGGGCTGATTGTAGCAGCGGCAGGCTGTGGTTTTTTGTGGTGGAACTGGTATCCGGCAAAGATATTGCTGGGAGAGGTGGGGGCGATTCCTATCGGCTTCCTGATCGGCTATCTGTTGTTGTTGGCGGTGGCGGCTGGCTATAGTTATGCAGCGGTGATTTTACCTGCCTATTACCTTTCCGATGCCACGCTTACGACCATCCGCCGTATTTACCATAAGCGCAAACTGCTGGTGTATCATTCCGACTATTACTATCTCAGGGCGCTCACCAGTGGCCGCAAGCCGCACGCGGTGGTGCGCTATATTTTCGGCATCAATTTCCTGCTGATTTTTCAGGCGGTGTTTTCGGTCATTGATCCCGATCTTTCTATTTTTTATGTTGGTTTAGCGTATGCGTCTGTTTTCATGATGCTGGGCTTTTTTGCGCACACGGCACACGATCCGAAATATGAGCCCTTCTAAACTTCACCCGAATCGCAATACGATTGCAGCCTTTCACGATGCCCTGATGGCAGCGGTCAGCTTTGTGCTGTCTATTTATATCCGTCTGGGTTCTGACCAGTTCTACCTGTCGAAAGACTATCTATACTCCGGAACGGTGGCTTTCACGCTCGTCAGTCTCAGCGTGTTTTTATACATGCGCCTGTATCGTGGCGTGTGGCGATATGCATCGCTGCAGGACATGATCGGCATCGTCAAGGCCGTTACCTATTCGGTGCTTATTTTCGCCGTGCTGATGTTTACCATCAACCGTTTGGAAGGGCTGCCACGTTCACTGCTGTTCATCAACTGGATGCTGTTGTTGTTCATGCTGGCGGGGCCGCGTTTTGCCTACCGCGCGTTCAAGGACCGCACCTTCCGCTGGTCGTTGTCGGAACAAGACAAGATTCCGGTGCTGCTGATTGGGGCGGGTGACCACGCCGAGCAATTTATCCGTGATATGAAACGCGACCGTCAGGCAGCTTACGATGTTGTCGGGCTGGTGGATGACGATGCCGAACAAAAAGGCCGCACCATGCACGGTGTTCCCATCTACGGTTCCACTAGCATGTTGCCTGCCATCATGCAAAAGCTGGAGCGCAAAGGCCAGCGTCCGCATAAATGGATTGTCACCGATGACCGCGTGGCGGGGAATGCAGTGCGCCACCTGCTGGAGCAGGCGGACAATATCGGTATTCCGCTGGCACGCTTGCCGCGCCTGAGCGAATTCAAGCACAGTGTTAATGAGCGTCCGCAAATTCGTCCGATTGCGGTGGAGGATTTACTTGGGCGTGCGCAGAACGTGCTGGACCGCGATAGCATGCAAAGCTTTGTCGAGGGGCGAAAGGTGCTGATTACGGGGGCGGGAGGCACCATTGGCAGCGAGCTGACGCGCCAGATTGCCCAGTTTCGTCCGTTAGAATTGTTTCTGGTCGAGTTCAGCGAGTTCAATCTCTATCATATCGAACGCGAAATCCGCGATACGTTCCCTGATCTGGCACTTACGGTGTTGCTGGCGGACATTTGCGACATGCGCCATATCGATGTTATCTTCCGCAAGCATCAACCCAATCTCGTGTTCCATGCGGCCGCGATCAAGCATGTGCCTATGGCGGAGAAAAATGTCGAGCAGGCTATTCTTACCAATGTGTTTGGCACTTGCCACATTGCTGAAGCCTGCCAGAAGCACCGCGTTGATGTGATGGTGATGATTTCCACCGACAAGGCGGTTAATCCGGGCAACGTGATGGGCGCAACCAAACGTTTGGCCGAAAGCTATTGTCAGTCACTGGGGCGCATGACGCAGCCGCAAGGCAAATACAGTGTCCCGCGCAAGACCAAATATTTCACCGTGCGTTTCGGCAACGTGCTGGGTTCCACCGGTTCGGTGGTTCCGTTATTTCAGGAGCAGCTGGCAAAGGGCGGCCCGCTCACGGTCACGCATCCCGACATGGTGCGTTATTTCATGACCGTGCGCGAAGCGGTGGAACTAGTGCTGCAAGCGGCAGTGTTGGGTGATTCCATGAAAGACCGTCAGGAAGGCATCTTTGTGCTTGATATGGGGCAGCCCGTACGGATCCTTGACCTTGCCACACAGATGATCAAGCTGGCAGGACTGAAGCCCGATGAGGATATCAAAATTTCATTCACTGGCCTTCGTCCAGGTGAAAAACTGTTTGAGGAATTGTTCCACTTTTCTGAAAATGCAGTCAAGACCACACATGATGGTATTTTCCTCGCCTCGCCTCGCGTCACCGATATGGACGTGCTGCGCAAGGGGTTGGAAAAATTATTCCTCGTCGCCACTGAGCGTAAATCTACCGAGGCGCTTGCCCAGCTCAAGCTGATGGTGCCTGAATTTAAATCCCTTTTTGAACATTGAGAAGCAACGACCCTATGACGATTACACGCGCCCTGATTTCCGTTTCCGATAAAACCGGACTGATCGAATTTTCCCGTTTCCTGCACCAACAGAATATTGAAATTCTCTCCACCGGCGGCACCGCCAAGACGTTGCGTGATGCGGGCATTGCCGTCACCGAAGTGTCGGACCATACCGGTTTTCCCGAAATCATGGACGGGCGTGTTAAAACCCTGCATCCGAAGGTGCATGGCGGCTTGCTGGCGGTACGCGACAATGCGCAGCATGTGAAGGCGATGAAAGACCATGCCATCGCCCCGATTGATCTGGTGGTTATTAACCTCTACCCGTTTGAAGCCACCGTAGCCAAAGGTGCGGACTTTGACACCTGCATTGAAAATATCGATATTGGCGGGCCGAGCATGGTGCGCTCCGCGTCCAAGAACCACGCGTTTGTGACCATCGTGGTTGACCCTGCTGACTACACGCAGGTAATGGAGGAGATGAAAGCCAACGCCGGTGCCACCACGCACGGCACGCGCAAAAAACTTGCTGCCAAAGCCTTCAGCCGTACCGCCGCCTACGATAGTGCGATCAGCCAGTGGTTTAACGCCCAGAACAATACGGTGTTTCCTTCCCAGCTCACTATCTCAGGTGCATTAAAACAATCGCTGCATTACGGTGAGAACCCGCACCAGCGCGCCGCTTATTATGTCACCGATACGGTGACCCCGTCGCTGGCGACTGCTAAACAAGTGCAAGGCGCCGACCTCAGCTACAATAACTACAACGATGCCAGCGCGGCGTTTGAACTGGTGCGTGAATTTTCGCAGCCAGCGGTTGCTATTATCAAGCACGCCAATCCCTGCGGTGTGGCCGTGGGCAGCACCATCACCGAGGCGTTTACCAAAGCTCTGGCGTGCGACCCCGTGAGCGCGTATGGCGGGATTATCGCCACCAACCGCCCGCTGACCAAAAGCTTCTGCGAAGCACTCGGTAAATTATTTTTAGAAGTGATGATCGCTCCCGATGCCGATGCCGAGGCGAAGGCGTTACTATCGTCGAAGAAAAAACTCAAACTGCTGTTAAGCGGCACCGTGTCTGCGCCCGCGCCAAAAATGGTGGTGAAGTCGATTTCCGGCGGGTTCTTGTGTCAGGATGACGATGTGATCGTCACCAAGGACGCGCTCAAAACCGTTACGAAAAAAGCCCCCGATGCCAAGCAGACCGACGACATGTTATTTGCCTTCACCATCGCCAAGCATGTGAAGTCCAACACCATCGTGTTGGTGCGTGACGGTGCAACGATTGGCATTGGTGCGGGGCAGATGAGCCGCATCGACTCCACCCGCATTGCCTGCTGGAAAGCCAAGGAAGCAGGGCTCGATACCAAAGGCACGGTGCTAGCTTCCGATGCGTTTTTCCCGTTTGCCGATAATGTCGAGATGGCGGCGGAAGCGGGCGTTGTGGCCGTTATTCAACCGGGGGGCTCTATCCGCGACGAGGAAGTGATCGCCAGTGCCGATATGCACGGCATCGCCATGGTGTTCACCAGCATCCGTCATTTCAGGCACTAGATCAGGCAGCGTTCGCTTCGGTTCCGAAATAACCGTTCCATGCCAGATCGAGTAATTCTGAACTAATGCTCAGCGGCTGCTGGCGGTGAGTGCAGATATCACGCACACGCTCCATCAGATCGCGTGGTTCGCAGGCGCGCAGTTCGCGGCCAGTGGCGGTATAACGTTGTAACAGCTGGTTGATGAGCTCAGGCGGTGCAGCCACACCTAAGCTGGTGGCGTACGAGGTGAATATGTCGCGGTACAGTTCCGGTGTCGGTGCGCTTAGGCGGGTACGGTAGCCAATGCGTCGCAGGAAGGCCGGATCGGTCACTTCCGTAGGATTCAGGTTGGTAGCGATAATCAGGTTGAGTAAAAACGGCACCTCGATTTTTTGGCCGTTATTGAGCGTTAAAAAATCGACGCGGTGTTCCAGCGGGATAATCCAGCGATTGAGCAGTTCTTCGGGTGCTACGTGCTGCCGCCCGAAATCATCAATTAAAAACGTGCCGCCATTGGCTTTCATATGCAGTGGCGCTTCGTAATAGCGCTGTGCTTTCAGATATGCCATATCCAGCGATTCCAGCGTCATTTCGCCACCAGCGACAATGAAAGGGCGCTTGATTTTGATCCAGCGCTTGTCGATGGTTTGTAATTTTTTGGAGGCATGTTCCACCACCTGATGGCAATGCGGGTCGAACAGGCGGATGATATTATTTTCCACGGCAATACAGTGCGGAATCCAGATGTCACCGCGCAGTGCTGCATGCAGCTGGCGGCCAAGGCTGGTTTTACCGTTACCGGCAGGGCCGGATAAAAACAGGCTGCGTCCTGAAGAGATCGCCAGCCCTGCCACCTGTTTGACTTCTATGGGCAGCACCAGTCCTTTCAGGGCGTCTTCCACCTGTGCTTCGCTGACGCGTTCGGCTTTGGACATCTGCCATTCCAGCATCGCACGGTATGCTTCCAGTGACACGGGCGCGGGGCCAATATAGCCGGATATTTCTAACATACGTTCGGCGCGTTCGCGGCCACGCTGCGAAATGGCGTAACGATAACCGAACGGGCCGTCATGCCCCATGGTTTCCAGCATGGATTCAGCGCGCAATTGTTCGAGGATTTCCCCGACGATCACCTGCGGCAGGTGCAGCCGTGCGGCGGTGGTTTCGGTGCTGATATTGGAAACACCGTAGGCGGTTTTTAGCACCATGTCACTCAGCAGCGATTTGCTGATGCCGCTGGCGGCAATGTTAGCAGGCGATTCAGGGGCCAGCCCGCCGTCCGTTTCGAACATTTTCGGCAGATGGCTGGAAATGGAGTGGTCAGCGTGTGCCGGTTTTTCCATCAGTTGAACTCCCTGATATGACGCAGGGCTACCATCAGTCGTGCGATATCAACGGTGTCTCCGGATTTCAGGTCATTCATGAAATGCCCGAAACGCTGGACGGTTTCCGCATTTTTCTGCATCCAGCCCTCAACGTTACCCGACGCTTCCATCACCAGCAGCGTGAGGCGGCGTTGTTCGTCATAGAGATCGGCGATCAGCGATTGCACGGCAAGGCGTTCCCAGTGCGAGGTGGTAACGATATGGCCAGCGCCTTCGCGTAAAGCGCTGAAGGCAATGCGCTGCCCCAGATCGAAATAGACTTTGCCGACGGATGGCACGGTCTGGCTAGTTTTACGTGCCACCGAAATGATATCGAATGAGGACGACAAGAGTTCAAGGCTGGACATCTTTTCCGCCAGTGCCACCGGTACACCTTCCTGTTTCAGGTGGTGCAGCAGGCGCTGCGAGGACTCACGCGTTGCACTGGAATGCAGCCATGCAATATTCTTTTGCATGGCTGCCACACCGTCGGCAATGTCGCCGTACACGCGGTCGATATCCAGAGGCAGCGGCAGGTTACGAAGCAACCATAGCGTGGTGCGTTCGAGGAAGGTGGTAATCGCTCCCATCATTTCACCCTTGGTGGCCACGGCCACGTTGTCGGCCAGCTCGATGCCTTTCCACAACCCACGCAGATCAAACACGTCACGCGCCAGCGAATAGGCGCAGGCGATGTCGCGGGCTGGCAGGCCGGTATCTTCGGCGATATCGAAGAAGAAAGTGATGCCCGCGCGGTTGATCATGCTGTTGGTTACCACCGTTGCGATAATTTCGCGCTTCAGCGGATGGCTTGAAATTGCTGAGGCAAAATCTTTCTGCATGGCTTTGGGGAAATAGCGGTTCAGATCGGCGATAAAATACGCTTCGTCCGGCAAGGTGGAATCCAGCAATTCTTTGTACAGAACCATCTTGCTATAGGCCAGCAGCACCGACAATTCCGGACGCGTCAGGCCACGCCGCGCCGCTTTCAGTTCCGCCATTTGTTTGTCCGATGGCAGGAATTCGATGGAGCGGTTGAGCAGGCCCAGACGTTCGAGTGTATGCATCAGGCGGCCCTGCGATTCAATCAGTGACACGCCTTGCGCCTGCGTGATCGTGAGGGCTTGCGTTTGCAGGATGTTATCCTTCAGCACCAGCTGCGCCACGTCGTCGGTCATGCCAGCCAGCAATGTATCACGTTTACTACGTGTGATACGGCCTTTCGCCATTTCCTGACTGAATGCGATTTTGATATTCACCTCGTGGTCGGAGCAATCCACACCGGCAGAGTTGTCGATGGCATCGGTGTTGATGCGTCCTCCGTTGCCGTCGCCACCAAGGCGTGCATATTCAATGCGGCCTTTTTGCGTGAAGCCGAGGTTGCCGCCTTCACCGACGACTTTGCAGCGCAGTTCGCGGCCATTAATGCGGATAGCATTGTTGGTGCGGTCACCCACCTGTTCGTGGGTTTCGTCTTCGGCCTTCACATACGTGCCGATGCCGCCGTTCCACAGTAAATCAACGGGAGCCAGCAGAATCGCACGGATCAGCTCATCCGGTGTCAGGCTTGCTTTGCCGATGCCCAGTGCTGTTTGTGCTTCCTTGCTTAAGGCAATGGTTTTCGCGCTGCGTTCAAAGATACCGCCGCCTTTGGAAATGAGCGCATCGTTGTAATCTTTCCAGCTGGAGCGCGGCAGGTGGAACATACGCTTGCGTTCTTCGAAGCTTTTCTTTGCATCGGGTGTAGGGTCGATAAAAATATGCATGTGGTTGAACGCAGCCACCAGCCTGATATGGTCAGACAGCAGCATGCCGTTACCGAACACGTCGCCCGACATATCGCCGATGCCCGCCACGGTGAAATCCTGCTTGCCGATATCGATACCTGCTTCGATGAAATGCCGCGCCACGGACACCCACGCACCGCGTGCGGTGATAGCCATTTTTTTATGGTCGTATCCAACCGAACCACCCGAGGCAAACGCATCATCCAGCCAGAAGCCATAGGATGCCGATACGCCGTTGGCGATGTCGGAGAAGCTCGCCGTGCCTTTATCGGCAGCGACGACGAGATACGGATCGTCCTCGTCATGGCGCACCACCTGCGGTGGAGGCGATACTTTGCCTTTGACGATATTGTCAGTGATATCGAGCAGCCCCTGCAGATAGAGGGTGTAGCAGGCGATGCCTTCTTGCATGATTTCGTCGCGGTTTCCGCTGACGGGTGGATGCTTCACTACAAATCCGCCTTTGGAACCCACCGGCACGATCACCGAGTTTTTTACCATCTGTGCTTTCATCAGCCCAAGCACTTCAGTGCGGAAATCATCATGGCGGTCCGACCAGCGCAAGCCACCGCGCGCCACTTTACCACCGCGCAGATGGATGCCTTCGACGCGTACGCCGTAAACAAAGATTTCAGCAAACGGTTTGGGCAGTGGCAGATCGGGGACGTTTTTGGAATCAAACTTGAACGACAGCACTGGTTTCACCTCGCCATCGGCCATCGTCTGGAAATAGTTGGTGCGTAGTGTCGCCATCACGATTTCGGCATAGCGGCGCAGGATGCGATCTTCCACCACGTTGCTGACTTGCGATAGCGCCTGTTCGATGGAGATGTGAAGTACTTTTTGTTTTGAATCGCGGTCTTTGATGTCGGGCTGGAAACGGGCGAGGAATAAATCGACCACCATTTTGGCAATCAGCGGATTCTGGCTCATCGCCTGTTCAATCGTGCCCTGCGCGTAGGGGAATCCCACTTGTTTTAAATATTTGGTATAGCCGCGCACGACGATCACTTGTCGCCAATTCAATCCTGCCTTCAGCACCAGTGTGTTAAAGCGGTCGTTTTCAGCTTCACCGCGCCATACTTTCAGCAGCGTTTCTTCCAGTAACGGTTTCAGTTGTACCAGTGGCAGCGGCGGTTTTCCAGCGAGCTGCAATTTGAAATCACGGATCCATACTTGTTTGTTGGCACCTTGTAAGTGGATAAGAAACGGATGTTCCTCAATCACGCGGAATCCGGCATTTTCCAGCAACGGCAGAATATCCGACAGGGCAATTTCGTCATTCGGATTATAGATTTTCAGGTGCAGGAACGACTCGTCCTCACTCTTGTCATGAAACAGTTCGAGTGCAAGGCCGCTGGTTTTTAGTGCCTGTTCGATTTTCCCGATATCATACACCGCCGCTTCGCTGTCGTAGCGGTAGATGTAGTTTTGCGGGAACGCGCTGGCGTACTGGCGCATCAACTTTTCACTATTGCTTTCGCTGTTGTGGGTGCGCAGCGCCTCTTGCAGAAGGTCACTCCACAGATAGGCGCTTTTAGCAATTTCATGTTCAAGGGCGGCAATATCGGCGGCAGGAATTTCCGCCGGAGTGGTTTTGACAATGAGGTGCAGGCGGGCGAGAGGAGCCTCGGTGATCTGGGTGGAGAACGCCGAAATACTACCATGAAATGCTTTTTCAATAATTTTCTGGATCTGCTGGCGCAGCTCGGTGGAGAAACGTTCCCTCGGCACGAATACCATGCAGCTGACGAAGCGCTCGAACGCATCCTTGCGCACGAATACACGGATACCGGGTTTGGCCTCCAGAATTAAAATGCCCATGCTGGTTTCGAATAGATCTTCTTCCGACATCTGGAAGACTTCGTCGCGTGGCAGGAACTCCAGAATAGCTTTCAGTGCTTTGCCGTCATGGCTGCTTGGCCCGAATTCGGAGCGGGCGAGCGCGCGCGCGATTTTCTGGCGTAGCAATGGAATGGCTTCGGCGCTCTGGTAATACACGTTCGAGGTGAAAAGCCCCAGAAAACGCGCTTCGCCGATAACATTACCTTTCGCGTCAAAGCGCTTGATACCGATGTAATCCATCAGTACCGGACGGTGAATGATCGAGCGGCGGTTGGATTTGGTAATTTCCACCAGCTGTGGCACCAGCAGGAAATGGCGCATATCGGCAGGCATGGATTCCAACCCGCGTGGGGAGACATCGTCATTGATCTTCAGCACACCAAGTTTAGAGCTTTTAACGGCGCTGAGTTTTTCTTTGCCATTGGCATCGAAGAAATCATATTCGGCGTAGCCCATGAATACGAAATTACGCTCAACCAGCCAGCGCAGGAAGTCTGTTGTTTCCTGAATATCTTCGTTGCCAAAACGGCTTTTTGCTTTGGCCAGTTCGTTGATATTCTCGCTGGCTTTATCCATAATTGCCTGCCAGTCAAACACCGCCATGCGGATATTTTCGAGTACATGTTCGATATCTTTTTTCAGGCTGGCAGCGGTAATGTCGGAAGGCAGCGCCGAAATTTCAAAATGAATCAGAGATTCGCTGCTTAGTTTTTCATCATTTCCGAGTTCCTTCAGTACGCCTTTTGCATCGCGGCTTACGCGTAAAATAGGGTGCAGTGTTTCGCGAATGATAAGACCAAGGCGTGATAGTTCGGCCGTGAGCGAATCGACAAGAAACGGCATATCGTCATTGAGTAGTTCAATGACTGTGTGTGTGCTGTCATAGCCATCGGTCTTAGCGCTCGGAGTGAAAATGCGGATTTTGGGTGCGGAAGCTTCGCGTTGTTTGATAAAATCAAACGCGGATGCCGCCAATGAAACGGCGTGTTTTGGCTCAAGCTTTTCAAGGTCAGGCACGGGAACCTTGGCGTAAAATTGGCCGATGAATTGCGCGACAAGGGCAGGTGCGTTTTTAGGCAGCGCTGCCAGTATTTTTTCCAGCTGGCTGGCATGTTGTTTTTGGTAGGTGTTTTTGATGGCGGTTTTCATCGGCGGGATCCTGCAATTATTTTGGCAATTATTTTTTGTATCGTAGAATGGTAATTTGTGTTTAAACGTGGACTATGAATAGCACTTTTGAAAATCAATATCCACAGTATTGGCAATATCTAGAGCCATGCATTCACATTGCACGCGATGCGGGCAAGCTGATTATGACCTATTTTTCCGGCCAGTTTAACACGCGCAGCAAAGATGACAATTCTCCGGTTACCGATGCCGATGTTGCCGCTAACACACTGATTACCAAAGCACTTTTTCAGATAGCGCCACAGATTCCGATTGTTGCCGAAGAGGATGAAGAGGAAAGTGCCAGCGGTCATGAGCTGTTCTGGCTGGTGGACCCGTTGGACGGCACGCGTAGTTTTGTGCGCGGCGAGCCGGAATTTACCGTGAATATAGGCCTTATTTATAAGCACCAACCGGTGATGGGAATACTGTATGCCCCGCCGCAGGAAGCGATGTATTACGGCAGCATTTCGGGTGCGTTCAAAAGCCTGCATGGCAACGCGCCAATAGCGATTGCTGCACGCGCACCGTCTGCCGACGGGTTGGTGGTGACGCGTAGCAAGTCGCATCCCTCACCTGCTACTGCGGCCTACATGGAACAGTTTAAAATCCGCGAGGTGCGCTCCGGTTCCAGCTCGATCAAATTCTGTGAAATTGCCGAAGGTAGTGCCGATATGTATCCGCGTTTTGGCCGTACCATGGAGTGGGACACCGCTGCCGGTCACGCTATTTTAAGTGCGGCGGGCGGACGGGTGGAAACGGTGGACGGGCAACCGCTCACCTATGGCAAAGCCGGATACGAAAACCCGCATTTCATTGCCTTTGGGCTTCGTTCGTAATCTAGAAGCGAAGCGAGATTACCGACGAGAGGCGCGAGCTTCTATCGCATCCCACAATTTTGCTTCCGGTTTATTGCCGTAAAGTTTTTTGATCTGTGCAAGGCCGGTGGGTGACGTGATGTTCACTTCGGTCAGATAATCGCCGATCATGTCGACACCGGCGAAGAAAATACCTTTTTCACGCAATAAAGGTCCTAGCAGCACACACACCTCGCGTTGTTTGGCGGATAATTGCGAAGCCGCCGGTGAGCCGCCTGCGCGCAGGTTGGCGCGGATGGCTCCTTCGGCGGGAATGCGTCCGAGCACGCCTTCTACTTCGCCGTTCATCATGACGATGCGCACATCACCGGTTTTGACTTCTGGCAAAAACCGCTGGATCATCCATGGTTCCTTGTTAGTGGAAAATTGCATCTCCATCACCGTGTGGAAATTATCGTCATCGGCTTTAAAGCGCAGCACCGAATGCCCGCCAAATCCATAGAGAGGCTTGATGATGATATCCTTGTGGTGATGCCAGAAGCGTTCGATTTCGCTGACATCGGCGCTGATGAGCGTTTCAGGCATATACTGGCGCAGTATCGTCGGGAACAGTTTTTCCGGATGATTGCGCACACTCGCAGGATCATTCACCACCAGCGTTTTACTCGGGAGCATTTCCAATAGATAGGTGGTGGTCATGTACGTCATGTTAAACGGTGGGTCCTGCCGCAGTAGCACCACATCCATTTGCGACACATCCAGCGTCATTGCCTCACCCAGATCGTAATAATGTTCGGGATTGGCATAGAGTGTGACGGGGTGGGCGCGGGCGCTGATGATGCCGTTGCGGTAACTCAGCGTGTCGGGCGTGTAGTAAAATAGTTCATGCCCGCGTGCCTGCGCTTCCACACCGATGATAAGGGTGGAATCCCCTTTCGGTTTAATTCCGGCAAGTGGGTCCATCTGGATGGCGACTTTTAAAACCATTAGTGCGATTCCTTTTGTTGATCCGTACCTAAAATAATCCCTATGCAGCGAGTTCGTTCCGGCTCACTGTCGGTCGCGGCTTCATGCTTATTGATGATGCTTGTTTCCTTACCCAAGCATTGGCAATGGCTGGAGCCTATCATACCCATTTCAGAACAATAGGGCTGGGTATAAAAAATAACCGCGGCGATGCAGATCAGCGCTGCAATTGTAATGCCTATATATTTCAGCATACGCTGGAGGCATTACTGGGGCAGGTATCCACGTCGCGGATCATTTTTAAGACGGACATAGCTGGTGACGCGTTGCACGTAGCTGGTCGTGCTGGCCACATAGGTGGCGCGGTCGAGCTCATCCTGATCCTGCGCGATACCCGTCATATACACGGTCTGATTGACAGTGATAATCGAGTAGTTGACCGAGTGGATATCTTTCGCAAACAGCAGGCGGGTTTTTACCTGTGTGCTGATCCAGACATCGCGGGCATAATTGGTGAATCCTGCCTTGTCGTTAACCTGCACTTCATTGACCACTTCCTTAACGCCATTCACCTGCCACGCAAGTCGCACCGCTTCGATTTGTGAGTCGGACTTGTCTACATTACCAGTCAACAGCACGCGGCCTTCATTGACCTTGATTTCGACATTCGCCAGCAGGTCTTTATAATCGGCCTCGGCATACTGGTGCTTGATTTTGATGAGAATACCGGCATCATCCACGGCGGTTCCAGCCGTACGTTCCTGTGCGGCGAGTACCGCGCCTTCTGTGCCGCCGCCAATAATCAGGGCAGCGCAACCCGAGAGCGACAATCCTAAAGCACCAACAAGTAACAATCGAAATAACAGCATCAGTTTATTCTCCATGCATCAACAATATGGTGTGGCCAGCATCTGGGTGCAATCCATATCACATCGAAACGTACAGCAAAGTGCCTGTCCTTGGCAAGTCCGGCGATAGCATCGCGCACGTTGCCTTGTCCGGCCAGCACACCTTCCATAGCACGGGCAATTTTTTGTTGCTTCCATGGCGGTACGGTATGTTCACATTGCTGGAGAGTCTGCCGCGCTTTGACTTCCACGGCGACGAGGGTTGATCCCTTGCGTGCCAGCAGGTCTATTTCGCCCTGCGTATTGCGGTAGCGCGTAGCGAGGATGCGGTAGCCTTTAAGGCGCAGATACAGGGCGGCTTTTCTTTCAGCCGTTATGCCGTAGCGATGTGCCTGTTCGCGCTTACTGCGCATTTTTATCCATCATTTTTAAGGCGAGCGCATACAGCTCCTTGCGCGGCTTTCCAGTGTTTTCTGCCAGTATGGCGGCGGCTTCCTTGACGCTGTGTGATTGCAGCAATAACGCCAGTTTGGCTTCGATGCTTTCTGCGGTGGCTTCCTGTTGAAGCGGAGCGCCGATCACGATGACCACCTCACCCTTGGGTTCGCCGTTGTCAGCGTAATAGGCGATCAGCTTCGATAACGTACCACGTTTGGTTTCTTCAAACAGCTTGGTAATTTCACGCACCACGGCAGCATTACGGTCGCCGAGAATCTCATGCAGCAGCGGTAGCGTATCCAGCAGCCTGCGGGCCGATTCAAACACCACCAACGTGGCATCCACGCTGGCGAGCGACTGGATCTCCTTGCGGCAGGCCTCATTTTTAGCGGGTAAGAATCCGGCGAATAAAAAACGGTCGGTTGGCAATCCCGAAAGGCACAGCGCACTCATGACACTCGATGCCCCCGGAAGTGTGGTGACATAAAATCCGCGCTCAATCACCTCACGCACCAGCTTATAGCCCGGATCGGACACCAGTGGCGTACCCGCATCCGAGATCAGCGCCACACGCTGCTGGTTTTCCAGTGCCGTGAAAATTTCGGGGCGGCGTTCCTCGCCGTTATGGTCGTTATAGGAAAGGGTTGGCTTATGGATGCCGTAATGCGCCAGCAGCTTTTTGCTCACGCGCGTATCTTCACAGAGTATCAGGTCGGCGAGTTGCAATATGTCGATGGCACGTAAGCTGATGTCCTTCAGGTTGCCGATCGGGGTCGCCACGATATACAACCCACTCGGGCAATGTTGTGACGGTGTGGCATCCGATGGCAATTGACTGGAATCTGGTTTCACGGTAGTTTCTTTCCATTATTGGACAACACTATAGCCTCCCTTATCCGCTCATGAAACATTCTTTATCAACGTTCTCGCTCCTTAGCCTGCTTGCGCTTGCCGCCTGCATTCCCAGCAACGCGCCCCTCCTGCGTAAAGATCCTGCCCAGCAGCAAGGTGCGGATGCGGCGGCAGCGTCAGCGGCGGCAGCGGTCGCTCCCATTGTTGCCGAACAGGTGCCGCAGCCTGCCAAGGGCGTGATTCCAACGTCGGCGATTCCGATTAAAGTGGCTCTACTCCTGCCTCTCTCGGGTGATTCTGTGGCGGTCGGTAATGCGATGATGGATGCCGCCACCATGGCGATTTCCGATAGTTACCTTGCTGTGCCGAGTGACCAGATTCGTTCGCAGATCGTGCTGGTGCCTAAAGATACCGGTAACACGCCTGCCGATTCCGGCAAGGCCGTGGAAGAAGCCATAGGGCAGGGCGCAAGTTTTGTCATCGGGCCGCTGTTCAGCCAGTCAGTGACGATTGCTGCCCCTGTTGCCAAGGCGCACAATGTCAACATGCTGACCTTTTCCAATAACCGCACCGTAGCGGGTAACGGCGTGTATCTATTCGGCTTCCTGCCAGAAGAACAAGTCAGCCGCATCGCCGAATACGCGTATCTGCATAACCTCCAGCGCGTTGCGTTGCTGGCCCCTAACGATTCGTATGGAGAAAAAGTTAAAAAATCGCTGATCGAATCCTATACACTCAAAGGCGGCATTGTGGCTCCGGCCGAATTATACGCGCCAAGTCCGGGCAACATTGATGCGGCGGTGTCGCGGCTGGCGGCTGCGTATAATAACATGACTGAAGAACGCCGTTTTCAGGCTATCTTCATTGCCGACGGTGGCAGTCAGCTGAAGAATATTATTTCTTCCCTGCAACGCAGCCATATCGACCTGAAGAAAGTTAAATTGCTGGGCACCGGCCTGTGGGATGATCCGGAAATTGCTAAGATCGCTGAGCTTGATGGCGCGTGGTTTCCAAGCTCGCCGCCAGAGCCGTACAAAATATTTGAAAAGCGCTTCACCGCAACTTATGGTTACAAGCCGGTACGCCTTGCCAGCCTTGCGTATGATGCCGTGACGCTGGCCGCAACCATTACCATGAATTCTGCCAGCCAGACTATTTCGGTCGAGCAGCTGACGAGTGCGGGTGGATTCATCTCTCCGGCGAACGGCCTGTTCCGCCTGAATGCGGATGGTGTGGCGGAGCGCAAGCTTGCCATCATGGAAATTTCCAAGGGTGAATTCAAGGTCGTCGATCCGGCGCTGATTAATTTCTAAGCCAGTAATTCTGCCGTGAGCGTGCCCAGCACCAGCCTGCCGCTGAGGGTGGTTTGCAGGCGTGTCGGGTCATCAGTAAGTAGCCCTTGTTCACAATACAAAAGGCGTTTTGCTTCGCTCAGATACGGGCGCAAATCGTAGCCGGTTTGCCTCATAAACGCGGCGTAATTGATGCCATCGCTCAGGCGCAGCCCCATCATCAGCCGTTCTTCCACTTCCTGCTGCCGGTCGATGGTTTGCCACACCTCAATGGCCTGTCCGTCACGCTCTACATTCTCCAGCCAGCGTTCAGGGCTTTTGAGTGTGGCCGTTGCGGTGCGCCCTGTGTTCAGTGTCAAACGCCCGTGCGCACCGGGGCCAACACCAACATAGTCGCTGCCTTGCCAGTAGGCAAGATTATGGCGGCTTTCCTGTCCTTTTTTCGCATAATTCGATACCTCATACGCCAGCAATCCGCGCTCAGCCAATATTGTTTCGGTCAGGCGGTACAACGCTTCCGCCTGCGCCTCGTCCGGCAGGGTGAAGCCTCCTTTTTTATAGGCGTGATGGAAGGCGGTATTTTCTTCAATGGTCAGCTGGTACAGTGAGAGATGGTCGCCTGCCAGTGCGAGGGCTTGTGTTAGTTCGGCTTCCCACGCCGCCAGCGTCTGGTTGGGGCGGGCATAGATCAGGTCGAACGAGTAGCGGTTAAACAGAGTACGCGCCAGCTCGATCGCGTGCATCGCCTCGCCAACACTGTGTTCACGGCCAAGGAACGCTAGTTCGCTGGCCTGCAATGACTGCACACCGAGTGACACGCGGTTTACGCCTGCTGATTTAAAATCACGCAACCGCCCTGCCTCCACCGACGTAGGATTGGCCTCGAGCGTAATCTCGATGTCTCCGGAAATATTCCATAGCGTATGCACCCTCTCGATAAGTGCCCCTGCGGTTGAGGGGGGCATGAGCGAGGGTGTGCCGCCACCGAAAAAAATACTCTGTACCTGCCGGTCGGGCACATGTTGTGCCATGGTTTCGAGTTCCCGCAACAGTGCATCATGCCAGCGCGTCTGGTCAATGGCATCGCGCACATGGCTGTTGAAATCGCAATAGGGGCATTTCGATTTGCAAAAAGGCCAGTGGATATAGACAGCAAGGGGATTCATGGGCTATGCTTAGCGCCAAATGAAACGATTTACCAATGCCTAATCTATGAAAATGTCGTCTACAGAACAGGAATCAATTGTCGGGTTGCTTACCCGCATTTACAGTGATATACGTGAGATTGAAGAAGAATTTCAACTGGTTGCCGGCGGGAATGATTTTCGCCCGCGTATCGAGCATTTTCATGATGCGGTGCGTGCTTTTTCGTCGCAGGGAACAGGTGGTGTAGGGCTGGAGCGGCTTTCCGTGGAATTACTATCCTATGACCTAAGTTGCCTGCGTTATATTGTGTCGATGCCGCTGGCTTCTTTCAAACCCGAAGGCGGCGCGATGTCGCCTTCCGCCGATCTGGTGGTGCTGGACAAGGGGCTGGCAGTGAAGCGCCCGCGTCCCGACCGCATCGTGCGTGACCGTATTACCGAGCTGTACCAGACCTATGCGGTGTTGTTTTCTGCCTTGCTCAAGCCTAACGCCGATCATGATTACCATGAGCGGATTGACACTTTAAATCAGGATGTTGAGGACTTACATAAACTCAACAGCCACCTTGATGCGCTGGCGGATAATAAAGACCAGTTGTCCAAAGTGGTCACCGCCATCCAGCATCTTGAGGAAGACGATTTGCGTGAACAGCTGATGAACTTTATGCAGCAGCAGAAGTTTCAGAAGAAAGATAACCTAAAGAAATTAATGAATTTTTTGAAAGAACATGCCGGACGCAAAGACAAGGAAATTGCCGATATTGAAGAGGCACACATGACCTATGTGATGTCGCAACTCGGTATTTTCGAAAATTCCAAGGATCTGTTGAAGAAAATGGCGGCACAGGGTATGAATCTGGTCGGTAAATTCGTTGAAAATGCCATCGCGGAAACCCGCCGCGAAATGGGCCGCCACTAGAATGTATACAAAATTATGACCGTTAAAGTTCGTTTCGCTCCTTCACCCACGGGATACCTCCATGCCGGCAACGTCCGCACCGCCATTGTGAACTGGCTGTTTGCGCGTAAAATGGGCGGGCATTTTCTGCTGCGTATTGACGACACCGACCTTGAGCGTTCCAAACCCGAATACACGCTAGGTATAGAAGAAGACATGCGCTGGCTGGGGCTGTTGTGGGATTCGGAAGAACATCAGTCCACCCGTCTGGAGCGCTACCGCTTGGCTGCCGATGCGCTGGTGAAACAGGGGCGTTTGTATGCGTGCTACGAAACACCCGAAGAACTCGACGTGCAGCGCAAGATGCAGGCATCACGCGGCCTGCCGCCGATTTATAACCGCGCTGCGCTTAAACTTACTGACGAACAAAAGACACCCTTCGAAAAGCAGGGGCGCAGGCCGCATTACCGTTTCTTGTTACAAGACGAGGAAATTGTCTGGGAGGATTTAATCCGTGGACGTGTTGCCATGCGCGCTACCACCATGAGCGATCCGGTGTTGCT
The DNA here is from genome assembly GCA_025360605.1 of Alphaproteobacteria bacterium. GTDB lineage: Bacteria > Pseudomonadota > Alphaproteobacteria > Rickettsiales > SXRF01 > JANYBV01. Next base: position 28,817 of record JANYBV010000027.1, read on the forward strand.
ACGTGAAGACGGTGCGCCGGTTTATACGCTGGCTTCGGTAGTCGATGACGGCGAGCTTGCCGTCACCCACGTGATTCGCGGGGAAGACCATGTCAGCAACGCGGCCGTACAGGTGCAGCTATATAAGGCGCTTGGTTTTGCTGTACCGCAGTTTGCCCACATGGCGTTGCTGAAAACCAAGGACGGCGAACTCTCCAAGCGCATCGGCGGCAATGACATCCGCAGCTTGCGTGCGGCGGGCATGTTGCCGATGGCGGTAATCTCGCTGCTGGGCCGTATCGGCACGTCCGATGCTGCGTTGCCCTACTCTGATTTCCAGCCGCTGATTGATAGTTTTGATTTTGGTAAATTTGGCCGCGCGCCAGCGAATTACGACGTGGCGGAGCTGGAAAAAATCAACGAAAAAATCCTGCACCAGTTGCCATTTTCAGCCGTATCACAAAGCCTGAACGGTATCGACGAGCCGTTCTGGTTATCCATCCGCGCCAATATCAAAAAACTCGACGACGTGCGTCAGTGGTGGGATATTTTGAATGAAAGTGTCGTTGCCGATTTAAATGCTGACGAGTGGGGATTTATTCATTCCGTATCCGGATTGCTTCCCCCTGCGCCGTGGGATGAGGCGACGTGGGACGCATGGCTTGCCGCGATCAAACCGACGACACCGCGCAAGGGAAAAGAATTATTCATGCCGCTGCGTCTGGCGCTGACAGGGCGCGAGCATGGGCCGGAACTAAAAAAACTGCTGCCGCTGCTGGGGCGTGAGCAGGTGATGCAACGTTTAGGGAAAGGGCAGTAAAATGAGGCATACGATCATGGTGGTGATGGTGGTGTTGTTAATGCCGTGGGCTGCACTGGCGGTTGACGATGACGAAGATGCCGACACCGCAACCGAAGTGGCGGCTAAACCCAAAACCGTTGCACCCGCCAAGCCAAAAGCCGAGAGTAAAGCGGATACAAAAGCCGACACTAAACCGGAAGCTAAAAAAACAACTCCGCCCGCTCCTGTTGTCTGTCCGTCCACCATCACCGTTTCCCCGCAGGAGCTGACCAAAAAACCCGAAGGCTGGCATTATTTCAGTGATGATGACGTGAAGCCACAGCTCGACACCATCAGTGTCTACACCCAGAAAAAAACCATGGTTAAACTCGATCCGGGTAAAGGAACCGAGACTTTCACCGAGTGGCGTTTTCCGGATAATGGCAAGGAAAAATATTTCATCGTGTGCAGCTACACCCGCACGGCGGTGTTGCTCAAGCAGCAGTTGGATGAAAGGCTTAAATCATGCCGCCTGTCATTCGAGCCGGCGGCGGGAAAGCCTGATGCGCCACAATTGCTCCACAAAATAACCTGCGGTTAGCAATGACCTTAAAACTATACAACACGCTTTCGCGAAAAAAAGACGAGTTCACGCCGATTGATGCGAAGAACATCCGCATGTATGTGTGCGGCCCGACAGTTTATGACCGCCCGCATCTGGGCAACGCCCGCAGCGTGGTGGTGTATGATGTGTTGTACCGGTTGCTGTGCCATCTCTACGGTAAAGACCATGTTACCTATGTGCGTAATATCACCGACGTGGACGATAAAATCAACGCTGCCGCCAAGGCCAACGGCGAACCGATTTCAGCGCTCACGCAGCGTATCGAAGGATTTTTCCACGAAGATATGGCAGCACTCAATTGCCTGCTGCCGAATAAAGAACCGCACGCCACCGCCCACATCCCGCAGATGGTGGCGATGATTGAAAAGCTGATTGCAGGCGGCCATGCGTATGTGGCCGAAGGGCACGTGTTGTTCAGCGTGTCGAGCTATAAAAACTACGGCGCGTTGTCGGGGCGAAAGCTCGATGATTTGATTGCCGGCGCACGCGTGGAAGTGGAATCGTACAAGCGTGAGGCGGGTGATTTTGTGTTGTGGAAACCCGCTGAGGCGGGGGACGACCCGTCATCCGTATTCCCAAGCCCATGGGGCGCGGGCCGCCCGGGATGGCACATTGAATGCTCGGCGATGAGCAGTCAATATCTCGGCGATCATTTTGACATCCACGGCGGCGGTGCGGATTTGATGTTCCCTCATCACGAAAACGAAATCGCCCAAAGCTGCTGCGCCACGCCGCACTCGCAATTTGCGAATCTCTGGGTGCATAACGGGTTCCTCACTGTCAACGGCGAGAAGATGAGCAAGAGTCTCGGCAATTTCACCACGGTGAAAGACCTGCTTGATAAAGGCGTGAAGGGTGAAGTGATTCGTTTGGCGTTATTATCCGCGCAATACAGCAAACCGCTCGACTGGAATGACAAGCTGGTGGAAGATGCGAAGAAGACACTGGATAAATGGTATCAAATCCTCCGCCGTCATTCCCGCGAAGGCGGGAATCCACAAGAAACAGGCATGCCAGATTCCATTGGTATGACGGCTTACTTAGGGGCAATTTGCGATGATATGAATTTTCCTAAAGCCTTTAGTCTTATGCATAGTGCATCGCCGGAAGAGTTACGGATGATGGGAGCAGTGTTAGGTATTTTACAGCAAAATCCAGAGGATTGGTTCAAAGGATTTGGAGCGGATTATAGCAGAGAATTAAGGGCGGATATCAAGAACGCTATTGATGAAGTCAATTCCAAACAAGCAGAAATCATCTCCCTCATCGACGCCCGCATCGCTGCGAAAAAATCCAAAAACTGGGCGGAAGCCGACCGCATCCGCAAGGAGCTGTTGGAGCAGGGCATTATTCTCGAAGACAAACCCGATGGAACCACTGACTGGAGGCGCGCATGACCCGCATCATTTTTTCTGCCTTGATTCTCATTTCGCTTAGCTCCTGCACAGCGGAAACCAACCGCGATAAATTATGTAAATTCATGCATACCTGTGGTTCGGAAACCGAAGAATGAGCGAGCGCGTTTATTTATATGACTCTACCCTGCGTGACGGCGCACAGGCGCGTGGCGTGGATTTTACCGTAGCTGACAAGCTCGCCATCGCGCGTGAGCTGGACAAATTAGGCATCGACTATATTGAAGGCGGCTGGCCGGGGGCGAACCCGAATGACGATGCGTTTTTTGCCGAACCGCCCACGCTGCATAAAGCGACGATTTCCGCGTTTGGCATGACGCGCCGTTCGGGGCGTTCGGCGGATAACGATCCGGGGTTGTCGGCACTGCTTGATAGCGGTGCGAAGGCTATTTGCCTTGTCGGTAAATGCTGGGACAAGCAGGTGAAGTCGACACTCGGTGTGTCCACAACGGAAAATCTCCGCATGATCGGCGAATCGATTAAGCACGTGGTGAAGCATAAGCGCGAGGCGCTCTATGACGCGGAGCATTTTTTCGACGGTTACAAAGCCAATCCCGAGTACGCGCTGGAATGCGTGAAAGCGGCCTATGATAATGGCGCGCGCTGGATTGTGTTGTGCGACACTAATGGCGGTTCACTGCCGTTCGAGGTGGAAGCAATCGTTGCGGAAGTTACCCGACATGTTGCCGGAAAAAATCTCGGCATTCACTGCCATAACGACACCGACAATGCGGTGGCGAATTCATTGTCGGCGGTGCGTGCGGGTGTACGTCAGGTGCAGGGCACGCTCAACGGCATCGGTGAGCGTTGCGGCAACGCCAACCTGATTTCTGTCATTCCCAACCTGATGCTGAAGATGGGTTTCACCACGGGTGTGACCAAAGAAAAACTGACACACCTCACGCAAGTATCCCACCTGCTCGATGAACGCCTCAACCGCGCATCCAACACGCACGCGCCGTTTGTCGGCACGGCGGCGTTTGCACATAAAGGTGGCTTGCATGTGTCGGCAATGGCAAAAGATTCCACGTCGTATGAGCATATCGACCCCGCACTCGTGGGAAACCAGCGCACCATTTTAGTGTCGGACAAGGCGGGAAAATCCAATGTGCTTGACCGCCTGAAGCAGTTTGGCATCAACGTGAAACCGGACGACGAGCGCGTCGGCGAATTGGTTTCGGAAGTGAAACAACGTGAGAAGCAGGGCTATGCCTATGAGGGTGCGGAGGCGAGTTTTGAATTGCTGGCGCGGCGCGCACTCGGCACGGTGCCGGAATATTTCGAGATCGTCAGTTTCCGCGTGATCGGCGAACGTCGCCACAACGCCAAAGGAAAGCTGGTCAATATTTCCGAAGCCACCATCAAGCTTGCCATTGACGGCGAGGAGGTGATGACGGTGGCCGAAGGTAACGGTCCGGTGAACGCGCTCGATGCGGCGCTGCGCAAAGCGCTCATCAAGCACTATCCGGCGGTTAAAGACATTCAGCTCACCGATTATAAGGTGCGTATCTTAACGCCCAAGGACGGCACCAAAGCGATCACACGCGTTATGATCGAATCACAGGATCAAAAAGGCAAAGTCTGGAATACCATAGGCGTATCCGCCAACGTGATCGATGCCTCGTTCAACGCTCTGTTTGATTCCGTCACCTACAAGCTCTTACATGCCAAAAAATAACCATCCCGTCGTCATCCTCGTCCAGCCACAGATGGGGGAAAATATCGGCGCGGTGGCGCGTGCGATGGGTAATTTTGGCCTGAGCGAATTGCGCCTTGCTGCTCCGCGTGACGGCTGGCCGAACCCCAAGGCTGTGGAAATGGCAGCGGGTGCGGAATCGATCATCACGAACGCGACGATCTACCCTGATTTTATGGCCGCCATGCATGATGTGCATCTGGCGTATGCCACCACCGCCCGCCCGCGTGATATGGAAAAGCGGGTGGTCGAGCCGCGCACCGCGATGGCGGAAATCACCGGACATTCCGCCAGCGGCAATAAAGTAGCGCTGGTGTTTGGCCCCGAACGCACCGGACTTGCCAACGAGGATATCACCCTGTGTGATACGCTGATTACGATTCCCACGTCCGAGGAAAACCGCTCGCTCAACATTGCGCAATCGGCGGTGTTGATCGGCTATGAGTGGTTGTGTGCGCAAAGTGATGTCATGCAGGTGACGCGTGAATTGCCCGACATTGCTCCGCAGGAAGAATGGCACGGGTTATTTTCACAGCTGGAAGGTTATCTCGATGCGGCGGATTATTTCCGTGTCGTCCATAAAAAACAGGTCATGTGGCAGAATTTGCAAAACATGCTGCTGCGTTCGCGCCTAAGCGCGCAGGAGGTGCGGACATTTCGCGGGATGTTGCGGGCGTTATGGGAGCGCAGGCTTGGGGAAAAATCTTAGTTAGAAGTGCGCTTTTTTTTCTGCTTCCGCCAGATGACTTTCCAGCGAGCCGATTTCCTTCGATTTTTTGGAAAGCCCCAACTGGCGCATAGCGATACGCAGGTTGGCGGGGCTGTCGGCTTCAGCCATGGCGACTTCTTCGGAAATGGTGTCGCTGGTAATCAGATCAAGCAGGCATTGCTCAAAAGTTTGCATGCCAAGGCTTTTATTTTTCTCAATCACTTCCTTCAGTTCGACAATTCGACCTTCCATGATCAGGTCTTTGATGGCGCCCTGATTGAGCATAATTTCGGTAGCGAGACTTTTTTTGTTCTGGAGATTGCGCACAAGGCGCTGCGACAAAATGCCGCGCAGGTTGGACGACAGGTTGAGCAGGAGCTGTTTGTGTTTTTGTTCAGGGAACATGTTGACGATACGTTCGATGGCCTGTGAGGCGTTGCTGGAGTGCAGCGTCGCAAGGCACAGATGTCCCGTTTCAGCAAACGTCATGGCGTGTTCCATGGTTTCCATGTCGCGGATTTCACCGACGACAATTACGTCCGGCATCTGGCGCAGCGCGCTTTTAAGGCCGACGGCAAATGAGAATGTATCGATACCGACATCGCGGTGGGTGATGATGCAGTTCTTGTGTTCATGAACAAATTCGACCGGATCTTCAATGGTCAGAATATGTCCCTGACCGTTTTCGTTGCGGTAATTGAGCATGGCGGCAAGGGTGGTAGATTTACCCGAACCGGTAGCACCCACCACGATAATCAGTCCGCGTTTTTCCATGATGAGATCGGAATGTACTTTCGACAGTCCGAGTGATTCGAGTGTAGGCATATCGGTACGGATGCGGCGGACGACAAGCCCGCTATGCTGGCGCTGGCGAAATACGTTGAGACGCATACGCGCCTTGGTGCCCCAGCTGATCGCAGTGTTATATTCGAGGGTCGCATCAAACTCCGCCACGCCTTCGGGCGTGAGCAGGGTGGTGATGATGTGGCGCATATCCTCATCGGTGAGCGGCTCAGTTTTCTGGCGTTCGATGCCGCCTTCAAGACGGAAATTCGGCGGGATGCCGACCGTCAGGTACATATCGCTGCCGTTCTTGTCGATGAAGCTTTGCATCATGGCATCGATATCGATCATGGCGGAACCTTAGAAATCGTTGGTGTTTTTGAACGTTGGTTTTGGAGCCTGCGGTGGTGGTGCCGCAACGGCAGCCGGCTTAGGTGCGCCGGTACCGTTTCTCTGTGCAGCGTTAGCAGCAGCTTCCGGATCTTCCCCTGCGGTGGTGCCGGTGGCCATGGCTTCGGCGGCGGTTTCCTCGGTGATGACTTTTTCATCCACGAGTTTCTGGATGCTGTCTTTCATGATGCACATGCCGACCTTGCTGCTGATCTGCATGAGCGAATGGATCTGTGGAATGCGCCCCTCACGGATCAGGTTGCGTACCGCCGGTGTGCCAAGTAGGATTTCATGACATGCCACGCGACCGCCGTCAGCGCGTTTGAGCAGCGTTTGCGCGATGACCGCTTCTAATGATACGGACAGCATGGCACGCACCATTTCCTTATCATGGCCAGGGAACACGTCGATAATACGGTCAACGGTTTTCGGTGCCGAGCTGGTGTGTAAGGTGGCGAACACCAAGTGGCCGGTTTCTGCGGCGGTGAGTGCCAGCTGGATGGTTTCAAGGTCGCGTAATTCGCCGACGAGAATCACGTCGGGATCTTCACGCAGGGCGCTTTTGAGTGCGCGGGCGAAGGATTTGGTCTGCTTGCCGACTTCACGCTGGTTGATTAGCGATTTCTTGGATTTATGGACAAATTCCACCGGATCTTCAACGGTGAGGATATGTTTGGATTCATTCGAGTTAATGTGGTCCACCATCGCGGCAAGGGTGGTGGACTTACCCGAACCGGTCGGGCCGGTCACCAGAATCATCCCCTTATGCAGGCGGGTGAGGCGCTTGAAAATATCGGGAGCCTTGAGGTCTTCCAGCGATTTGATTTCGGTTGGAATGCTACGCATAACAGCAGCAGGGCCGTTGATGGTATTGAAAGCGTTCACACGGAAGCGGCAGCCTTCGCCGATAGAAATAGCAAAGTCGATTTCGAGGTCGCGTTCATATTCCGAGCGCTGCTGATCGGTCATGATAGAGTAGATCATTTCCTTCATATCCTCGGCATTCACGGCGGGCAGTTTCTGCTGCATCATCGTGCCATTGATACGCATGATCGGCGGGTTATTCGCCGAGATGTGCAAGTCAGACGCTTTTTGCTTTTGGGCAAAGAGCAGCAGGTCCGTTAAATCCACCGTCATGAAAACAACTATCCGTTAAAAGGTAAAAGCCACTTAGCTAGGTCTATTAGAACTAATAAAAGTTAATCTTTGCTGAATTTTCTGGATATTACCCGGAACGGCCTCGCCGCGCTGGTAGGCTTGGATAATCTGGCGGTAGAGCTTGGCGGCTTCGTCATACTTGTGCTGCTTGTCGAGCATGATTGCCAGATTGTAACGATAAGTGATATTTTCAGGAGCCATTTCAATGGCTTGAAACATGTATTGTCCGGCTTTGTCAAACTGGCCGAGCTTCTGGTAGATCACCGCGATCTGGGCGGGCAGCGCGCTGTATTGCGGATTGCGCTCGGCCAGTTTTTCCAGCTCGACGAGGGCTTCTTCCGGTGCTTCGTCGGATAGCAGCACCAAGAAATTGTTAAGCCCGTCGCTATGTCCCGGATCCACCGTCAGCAGTCGTGAGTAGACCGGACGCGCCAGTTCCAGCTGTCCGGCGCGGTGATAGGTGGTAGCTAAACCGAACAGGGCGTTTTTGTTGTTGGCGTCGTTATCCAGTACCTGCTTGTAAATCTGGATGGCGACGTTGCTTTGTCCGGCGATCAGGGCGTTATAGGCTTTTTCCAGTTCATAGTCGAAGTTGAGTTTCGGTGGTTTGATTTCGATTTTCACGCCCATGGCCTCGTGGCTGACTTCGCCGTCCTTAACCGGCACCTGTGGTTGCTGGTCGAGCGAGGTCAGGTCACGTGCATGTTCGATAAATACGGGTTTGCTTGGACCACGAGCCATGGCCTCCTTGGGTTTGAGGTGCAGGTTCTGGACGATCTGTTTGCTTTCATCGGAGAGCATTCGTTTAGGCTCGGTCGCATCTGCCGTATCCATCGCTTCAGCCACAGGCTGCTTGGCGGGAACTGTTTGTGGCGCAGGTGCTTGCAGGGCCTGTTGTTGGGTTGGCTGTGGCGGTACTGTTTCCGGCGCTCTCGCCTGCTGTGCCGGTGCATATGGCGTTGGGGTGAACGGCGATGCAGGGGCAGGTTGTGCCGGAGCGGGTGCCTGCGCGGTTTGTGTTTCCGGTTCACGCGCACGTTCGCGCGGTGCATCCCAGTCAGCCGTTTGCGTTTGTACCGGAGTAGAGGTGGCAGGTGGCAATACGGCGGCTGGCAATGTATGGGTAGCATTGGCTTCCACGGCATCAGGGCCTTGCCAGTGTTGCACGGCATACGACGGAACATTGGCGGGTAAGCGCGCAGGGCCGATGGCATTGGTCGAAATCGTTGGTTGTGGTGGCAATGCGGACGCACCAAACGTTGAAGGGTCAATCGGTTTTGGTGCTGGCGGAGTTTGCACCACTGGTGGTTCTGCCGTAGCGGTTTGCGCGTTACCCCATGGCAATGACGGTGCCTGCGTGGCCGGAACCGGAGCCTGTGCTACAGCAGTGGTATCAGGTGCTGGTGCGGCGGCGGTTTTTTGTTCGTTCCAAAGCGGTGATGATAGCGCCTTCGGTGGCGGCGCTGGCCCACGCGCCACGCTCACGCGGTGCTGCGTTGTGGTGGGTGGAATGCTGTTGGCTTCGGTGGTCGCGGGTGCTTTATCAGCAGGTTTTTCCGGCTGTTTTTGTGCCACTGTTTCAGGTGGTTTCTCGGGGGCTTTTTCTGGCGGTTTAGCTGCCACGGTAACGGGCGGTGTATCTGCTTTCGGTGGTGGTGGCGGTGTTTGCGCAACAACAGCGGGAGAAGTGGCGGCAGGCAATGGTGCTTGTGCAACGACGGCAGGCGGTGCGGTTACTGGTGCAGGTGGCGGTGTCTGTGCAACAACAGTAGCAGGTGTGGTTGCGGGTGGCAGTGGTGCTTGGGCGACGGCAGCGGGTGGCGATGCGTCCGATCCGGGCAATGCAATCAGCGGCACACCGCTTTGCAGATTCTCGGGCGGAACTTGTGCGGGTGGTGTGGCGGCAACAGGCGGTGTGGCTGGTTTGGGAGGTGCTGGCGGAATGTCGGAAAGTGTGATCAGCGGGCCGTTTCCTGCCGGAGCGGGAGCGGTTGCAGGTGCCGTTGCTGTTGCGGGTTCACCGCCTGCTGCGGGTGCGAGTGCGCCAAAGGATTTGTTCTTCGGATCCAGCGGCACCGGTGGAACGATCGAGGTGTTCATCGCTACACTTCCGGGTGGCGTGAGATGAATAGTTTCGCGTTTGATGATGACGCCAGGGGAATGATAGACCGGCTCAGGTGCGGCGGCGGGTGTGGGGGTGATTTGGGCGGTTTGCTGGGTTGGTGGGGTTGGTGGTACCGTGGCGGATTGTATGAGCGCTTGTTGCAATGCTGGCGAAACCGGTTTGGGTGGCGGTGCCAAATCCTGCGCGGCAACGGTAGCGACGGGTACGGATTGTGTTGTAGCATTTGGTTGTGGTGTATCGCTGAAATTGCGGCGGGCGAAGGTTCCGCGTTTGGGCAGCGTGGTGGCGGGTTCAGCGGGTGGCGTGCCGGCGCTACCAAACAGTTGTTGCAGTTTGTTGGATTCATTTGCGCCCATGGCTTTGCCTTCGGCGGCTTTCGATGTGTCGTTGCCATCGCTATCGAAATGCGAGATCAGGCGGCCAAAAAATCCTTTGCCTTTTGGGGATGTCTGAGCATCGGCGGTGGTGAGCGTGTTACGCATCTCGGTAGGTTGCTTGGCTTCGTTGATGTTGGGGATGGTAACTTTGAGTGGTTTTCTTTTCTCCATTTTCGGATCATCCAGCGGGATGGGGGCCATGTCCGGAATGGGAACAAAATCTTCTTTTCTTAAACGTAAAGCGGGAGCGGCGGGCTTATTGGAAGCGCTCGAAACATCAGGTGGATTGGGGGGGGGCGTAGGGTTTGGCGATGCGATGGTAACGGGTGGGGGATCGGCTCCGGCGGGATAAATGAGGCATTGACCCGATAGCACGCCAAGGCAGGCAGCGCCTATCAACAGGTTGCTCTTAAAAAAACGTTTACCCACCATCCACGACCGAAAAAACATTATATTGTGTTTCATTCTAAGGTTTTACACTACAAATAGCATTAAAAAAAACGTACCCCGCCAATGGGTAGGGCAATAATTTTTCGGCATACGAATTGCTAATAGCTACGAAACGATGCAAAGATGCAGTTTCGGGAGTGAGGAAAAAAAGTGTTAAAACGAATTAAAAATTGTGTACTCGCAAGTGTGCCCTGCCTGTTGCTGGCGGCAAATGCCCTTGCTGAGCAGCCGCAATCAACCGATGTTTCCGCCGGATTCATTCCGCTTCCACCACGCACCGTGGTGGGGAAAAATAGTTCCGGCGAGGTGGTCAAACAGGCTCCGCATTTCATTGCTCTCGGGCCTCATAATTTCAGATCAGTGTTGCCTGTAAGCCATAGTGCCCCGATTGAAAACGAACCGGTTGAGCGGGCCGAGGAAATTCACAGCACGGCCATCGTGCCGCATATGTCAGAGCATGAAGTCATGACCCCGCAGCAGGCACAGCAAATCATTTCCCTTTTTGGTGCAGATCAGTAAAGTGCGAATCCTGTAATACTCGTAAGGATTCTTTGCATGTCATTGATGCGGCTGATTCGCTGTCTTCCACCGGAAGCGGCCCATAATTTTGGGTTGTGGGCGCTGCGCCGTGGCTTGGTGCCGTCGGCTGCACCGCTGGAGTCTGATGTGTTGAAGGTCAAAACGCTGGGGCTGACTTTTGCCAACCCGATTGGCCTTGCTGCCGGATTCGATAAAAACGCGGTGGCGGTGAATGCGTTGTTCGGTCAGGGCTTCGGGTTTGTCGAAGCGGGCACGGTCACGCCGCTGGCGCAATCCGGTAATTCCAAGCCGCGTATTTTCCGCTTAACGCACGATGACGCGGTGATCAACCGTCTCGGTTTTAACAACCACGGGCTCGGGCCATACCTGAAACATTTTAAGCAAATCGATAAAAACTGTGGCATCGCCGGTGCGAATATAGGCAAGAATAAAACTTCGACGGATGCGGTGGCGGATTATGTTACGGGCATGCAGGCGGTCTATCCCTATGCCGATTATATTACGATCAATATTTCCTCGCCCAACACGCAGGGCCTGCGGTCGTTGCAGCAGCGTGAAGCGCTGGAGCAGCTGTTGTCGGCGCTGGACAAAACACATGGTGAATGTGTGCAGCGTTATGGGATGAATGTACCGGTGCTGCTGAAGGTGGCACCCGATCTCAGCGAGATTGAAATCGAGGATATTGCCGAGGTGGTAATGGCGTTTGGTCTGGATGGCATGATTGTCAGCAACACCACCATCGGCCGGCCTTCGTCATTGCGCAGCCATCATGCCGCTGAAACCGGTGGCCTTAGTGGCAAACCGCTGTTCCAGTTAGCGACCGAGACGCTGAAGGCATTCTACTTCCACACGGAAGGAAAAATTCCGTTGATTGGTGTGGGCGGTGTATCCACCGCGCATGATGCGTATACGAAAATCCGTGCCGGCGCCACGCTCGTACAGCTGTATACTGCGCTTGTCTATCAGGGCTTTGGCGTGGTGCGCCAGATTCAAAAAGGTCTGGTCGAGTTGCTCGCGCGCGACGGATTTTCCCACGTCCAGCAGGCGGTGGGCGCGGATGTACCCCTGCCGTCCTAGCGCATTAATTTATCCCAGAAATTCGGCCCCAGATGCACCTTGTCCTCTTCGGGCGCGGCGTTATCATTCGTTTGCAAACGGTTCGGCTGGGTCGGGAATTCTGGTGCCTCGGTCTGCCATGGCAGGTTAGGGCTGGCGCTGCCGTCGGTTGGAATATTACGCGCCGGAACATTCGCTAACGCCGCTTGCATAAAGTCATGCCATATCTGGGCAGGCATCATGCCACCGGTGACTTTTTTCATCGGTGTATTGTCGTCATTTCCTACCCACACACCCGCGACCAGATCGGGGGTATAGCCCATGAACCACGCATCGCGGTAATCTGAGGTGGTGCCGGTTTTTCCGGCGACGGGGCGGCCAATCTGTGCGGCTTTTGCGGTGCCGTTAGTCACCACATTCAGCAGCATTTCGTTCATCATTCCAACGATGCCGGGGCGTAGCACCGAACCGGTCACCAACGTGTTGCGCATAAAAATAGGCTGACCTTTTACGGTGGTGATTTCGCTGATGCCGTAAGGGTGGACGATGGCGCCATTAGAGGCGAGATGCGCGTATGCCGTGGTCATTTCCAGCAGCGTTACTTCCGTGGAACCAAGCGCGATACTTGGCAGCGGCTCAAGGTCACTGTCTACGCCCAGCCGGCGCGCCATGGCGATTACCTGCCCCAGCCCCACACGCTCGGCCACCTGCACCGCCACGGTATTGACCGAATGTGTGACGGCTTCTTTCAGCGGGATGGTGCCCAGATATTTATTGGTATAGTTGTGTGGTTGCCAGTAGCCGCCCGAAATTTTGATACTGACGGGATGGTCTTCGACGATGGATTCGGGCGTCATGCCGTCTTCCAGACCACTGAGGTACACAAATAATTTGAACGACGAACCGGGCTGGCGAAGCGACTGCGTGGCTCGGTTATACTGGCTCTGCGCGTAGGAACGCCCGCCGATCATCGCATGGATAGCACCGTCCGGTGTCATCGCCAGCAACGCGGCCTGCGTAGCATCGTGTTTGCTGCCTTCTTTGTCCATCACCTCGGTCACCGCTTTTTCCGCCATCGCCTGCCACTGCGTGTTGAGTGTGGTGGTGACGACGATATCTTCGGTTACGTTGCCGACATATTCGGGAATCTGGTCGAGGATCCAGTCGGAGAAATAATAAGTGCTTTGGGCGTTACGCTTGCGATCAGCCATCGACCGGAATAAATCCTCACGCGCCTTGATGGACTGTTGTTCGGTGAGGTAACCTGCGTCCTGCATGTTGACAATGACCTGCGTGGCGCGGTTGCGCGACAGCGTCGGGTTGCTGGTAGGGGCAAAGCGCGACGGCGCTTTTAAAAGTCCTGCCACAATCGCCGATTCCGGCAAGGTCAGCTCGCGGGCGGACTTATCAAAATAGCGGTGCGAGGCGGCGTCCACACCGTAATTCCCCGCGCCTAAATATACGCGGTTGAGGTAGATGCTCATGATATCTTCTTTGGAAAAGCGGCGCTCCAGTTTTAGCGCCAGCAGCATTTCCTTGATCTTGCGTTTAAACGAACGTTCCGGTGTCAGGAATACGTTTTTAGCCACCTGCTGGGTGATGGTGCTGCCGCCCTGCACCACATGGCGGGCACGGATATTGGCGACAGTGGCCCGCAAAAGGCCAAACGGATCGACTCCGAAATGATGGTAAAAATTGCGGTCTTCGGTGGCAACCACCGCATCGACCAGCGAGGAGGGAAGTTCGCTGAAGCTGATATAATCGCCGTAAATATCACCGGAGCTGCCGATGATTTGTCCGTCTTCCGACTTGATCAGTATGCTTGGGGCTTTGGTGAATTTATTAAGGTCGTCGATGCTGGGCAGGCTGTAGAAAAACCATGCCATCATCAGCATAAAAACGGCGGCAATGCCCAGAGCTGTGCGTATTACATAACGCCGGAGGCGGGATTTTTTCTTGCGCTTCGGGCGACGGCGTTCATAGCGTTCGTCGTCGCGATCATCACTGCGCGAGCGTGCGCTTCCCGATTCCAGTGTGGGTGGCGTGCGGCGGCGCTGGGAGCGATTTCCCTTCAGGAGTTTACGGGGTCTTTTTTTGCCGGCCATTATTCGCCTTCCCGTTCCATCACATATTTGAGTTTGCGGATGGCAAGCGCAGCCAGTTCTTTGGACGAGACTTTTGGCGATCCGACAATCGACACTTCGCGCATGCTGACAGGGTCAATGGCGGTGACTTTGATGGCATTGCCGAGCTGGATATATTCCACAATAAAACCTGTCTGCTCCCCGTCACTCATACATCCATATCTTCGGGAAGTACGGTGTCGGGCAGTTTTTCAATACGCAGTCGGGTGAGCTGCGTTGCTTCTTTGGAAATCACTGTAAAACGGAACCCGTGGATATCGAACTGCTCGCTCACCGAAGGGATAGTTTCGGCTTCGTGGATCAGCAGTCCGGCGACGGTGGTGGCATTTTCATCAGGTAAATTCCAGTCGAGGCTTCGGTTCAGGTCACGCACACTCAGGCCGCCATTGACGTAATAGGCGTTGTCACCGGCTTTCTGGATATCACTCTGGCCTTCGTCATGTTCGTCTTCTATATCGCCGACAATTTCTTCGATAATATCTTCCAGCGTCACAATGCCCTGCCAGCCGCCATACTCATCCACCACGAAGGCAAAATGCTGGCGTTTGCTGCGGAAGGCGAGCAGCTGGTCGCGTAAACTCGTGGTTTCGGGAACAAACCATGGCTTGCCGCACAGATGCTGGATTTCGCTGGTGGTCAGTGTAGCGCCGGTCGGGTCGGCATGGTCGTTGAGTGCCTTAATCAGGTTTTTGACGTGCAGCAGGCCGATGATATTATCCGGCTCGTCACGCCACAGCGGAATGCGGCTGTGCATATTGCTTACCGCTTGATCAACCAGATCGATCGGTAGTAAATCGATGTTGAGTGTTTCCACCTGCTTGCGGTGAATCATGATTTCCTCGACCGCGATGTCGTTGAGGTCAAGGATGCTGCCGAGCATGTCGCGGTCCTGCTTGATCATTTTGCCTTCGCGGTGATACAGCTCGATGGTGCCGCGAATGACATCGGTGCCCGATACCAGATTCGACTTTTTGGAGAGATTCACACCGAACATTTTCATCATATAATGAATCAAAAGCTGGATGCAGCGCGTGAGCGGATAGAGGAGCGTCACACAGATTTTCAGGGCAGGTGCCAGTTTCAGCGACACGGTTTCGGCGTTCTGGATAGCGTAGGTTTTGGGAAGCACTTCGGTGAACACCACTACTAAAAATGTCATTAGCAGTGTGGTGAAAACCAGCTCCTGACCGTTGCCGAAATATTTGATCGACAGACTGGTGGCTAAAACGGACGCACCGATATTGACCGCATTATAGCCCAGCAGCACTGTGCCGATCATCGACTCCTTGCGCTGGCGCAGCGAGTTGACCAGCTTGGCGGCCTTGCTACCTTCCATCACCAGCTGGTAGATGCGCGGGCGCGAGATGGCGGTCATTGCGGTTTCGGCGGCGGAAAAGAACGCCGAGATCAGCAAAAACAGAAAAATGGTGAGGCCGTAAACAATCAGTTCGTCATTCATAGTGCGTCACTCTATTACGCGCCACAGCTTCGTGCAAGCGCATCACGGATCAGGTCGCGATTAACCTCTTGGGTAATAAATGCTTTTCCGATGCCTTTGGTGAGGATAAAGGTCAGTTTCCCGTCCTTGTTTTTCTTGTCGCGGGTGAAATGTTCCATCAGCGCGCTGATGCTCCATGACGTGCGGATGGATAGCGGCGATTCCATCAGCCCCACCGTCTGGTAATGCGCCAGCACGCGGTCGAAATCAGCCTGCGGGCAGATGCCCATCATCACCGACGTGGCAAAGGCCATCACCATACCGATCGCTACTGCCTCGCCGTGTAACAGCGTATCGCCGAATCCGGTTTCCGCTTCCAGTGCGTGGCCGAACGTGTGGCCGAAATTCAGCAGCGCGCGCACGCCCTGTTCTTTTTCATCTTCGCCGACGATGGCGGCCTTGGCAGCGCAGCTTCGGGCAATCGCCTCGCTCATCAGCGACACATCGCCTGACAGCATGGCGGCGGCATGGCCTTCCAGCCACGCAAAAAATTCAGGGTCGTTGATGAAGCCGTATTTCACCATCTCGGCATAGCCGGCCATGAGTTCACGTTTGGGTAATGTCGGCAAGGTGGACACATCGGCCAGCACCAGCAACGGCTGGTGGAAACTGCCGATCAGGTTTTTACCGAACCTTGAGTTGATGCCGGTCTTTCCGCCGACGGAACTATCTACCTGCGATAATAAGGTGGTAGGAATCTGGATGAAATTCACTCCGCGTAATAACACGCTGGCGGCAAAGCCGGTCAGGTCGCCGATCACGCCGCCGCCAAGGGCGATGAGGGTGGTGTGGCGGTCGGGTTTTTGCTCCAGCAGCGTTTCCATCAGGTTGCCGAAGCTCTCCAGACTTTTCGTACCTTCACCGGCTTTCACGATGACCGAGCGGCTGCGGATCTGCTTTTCTTCCAGTGCATTGGTCAGGCGGTGCAGATAAAAGCGCGCCACCGTTTCATCGCTGACGATGATGACTTTTTTGCTCGGCACCAGCGGCTCGATATAATCCCCCGCCTTGTTGAGCAGGCGTTCGCCCACCACAATATCATAGGCGCGTTCGCCAAGGTCTACCCGTACGGTTTTGGTCATAATTTGTCCGCGGGGATTTGCTGGAGCGCATGCACCACATTTTCCACGACCGCCTCATGCAATCCGGCGTTGCTGTCGATGGTGATGTCGGCATGGGCATAGACAGGATAACGCTCATCCATCAGGCGGCTTAAGATCGCCCCCTTGTCACCGGTCTTGAGGAGCGGGCGTGTATCGCGGCGCGAGACGCGTTCGAGCAGAATTTCAAGGTCGGCCTTCAGCCACACCGAGATCGCCCGTTCTTTGATCGCTTCACGAATCTGTGGATTGATGAACGCGCCGCCGCCTGTTGCAAGCACGCAAGGGGAACCGCTGACGAGGCGCATAAGTACACGTTGTTCGAGGTCGCGGAAGATGGCTTCGCCGTAGGTTTCGAATAAATCGGCAATGCTGCATCCGGCGGCTTCGACAATTTCATTATCGGAGTCAATGAATGGCAGGTCGAGCACGGTGGCCAGCCTGCGGCCAATGGTGGATTTGCCCGCGCCCATCAGCCCCACCAGCACGACAGGTCTGGTGAGCGGGAGGTGAACATGTTGCAGTGTGTGGGCGCTTGTGGTCATTAGTGCTTGTGTTATAACCAGAGGATATAATAATAGGACTCTGGAAACTTTTTAAAGGAAAATGCTAATAATGCAACACAAGCGCGCACTCTCGAATTTTGGAATGGTTAAAGTGGCTCTGGGCCTCGGTGTGGTTCTTATTGTCGGATTCTTGATGACCGCCAGTGTTCCCGCACCGCAACATGCGATTGAGAAAGAGCTGGATGCCAAGGCGTTCCTCGAATCCAAGCCCCAGTAGCGATAGCCGCTATTTCGAACAATTCATGGAAATGATGGTCGCCGAGCGCGGCGCATCGAAAAACACGGTGGATGCCTACCGCCGTGATCTTGCTGATTTTTCAGTATTTATTATAAAAAAAAGCACAGATGTGCTGGCGGTGGACCGCGCGCTCGTCGAGCAGTTCTTAACCCATTTAAGCCGAGCCGGCATTGCCGCGCGCACGGTGGCACGCAAGCTTTCGGCACTGCGCCAGCTGTTTGAATTTCTCTACAGCGAAAAACTCCGCGCCGACAACCCCACCGCCACCATTGCCACCCCGCGCATGGGGCGTCAGCTCCCCAAAACCCTTGAGCTGAACCATGTCTCGGCTCTGCTGGAGGCGGCGCGCGGCGACAGTTCGCCCAAGGGCATAAGGTTACAGGCAATGATGGAATTATTATACGGGGCGGGCTTGCGCGTCTCCGAGCTGGTGGGATTAAAATTATCGGCGTTGCAGGTGAAGGACGGCGGAAAAACCGTCAGCACTGATTTCCTTGTCATCCGTGGCAAGGGCAATAAAGAACGCTTGGTGCCCGTACATGGTAAAGCGCGCGACGCTCTCTCTCGTTATTTAGAGGTGCGGCAGGTATTTTTAACCGACAAAAATCCTTCGCCCTATTTGTTCCCCTATCACCGTGCGGAAGGCTACATTACCCGCCAGCAGTTCGGGGTGATGCTGAAAGAATTGGCGGTGAAAGCGCATATCGACCCTGAAACCCTGTCGCCGCACACGCTGCGCCATTCCTTTGCCAGCCATTTACTGGAAGGCGGGGCTGATTTGCGCGTGATTCAGGAATTGCTCGGGCATTCCGATATTTCAACGACGCAGATTTACACGCATGTTGCTGGTGAACGGTTGCAAAAAACCGTGCGCGAGAACCATCCGCTAGCGCGCCACCGTCCGCAGAAAAAACCGGAACATGAATGGCAGGAGTGACCACGAAATTTCGCTCACCGCCACAAACAGCACCACGTCCGGCGCGAAATGCAGCAACGCCAGACTCACCCCCAGCGCGGCATTGTTAAAGCTTGAACACACGGTATAGGTGATGCGTTCATTGCGCGGGCGCTTGGGCAGTAAGAACCACGCAAAGGCGATAAAGCAGGCAAAGCACAGGGTGGTGATGATGAATGCGCCCAGCAATCCCTCGCCGCTTAAAATCACCTCGCGCTGTTTGGCAATCGCCATGGCGATAACGAACGCCACCAGCAATACCGAAAATAATTTATTCTGCGCGTACATATAAGCGCTGGTGGGTTTATGGTGGCGGATGGCGGCGTAGACCAGCATGGGCACAAAAATGCACCACACCATCGTCATGAATAACGCCTTGGGTTCCGGTGCGGCCGCCACGCCGCCCAGCCATGCGAATTGCAGCGGGATTAAAAACGGCGTGAGTATCTGGCTGACGATAACGATAGCAAAGGCAGGGGCGACCGCACCGCCGTAAATGGAGGCAAACGCTGGGCTGGCCACGCCTGCTGGAACTAGCGCGAGTAAAAAAACACCGGTGGCAAACGCGGGGGCGAGGGCGTGGGTCAGCGCCCACAGCACGACGGGCAACACGACATACCGCGCGACATAAAACAGCACGATGTCGCGCCAGCGGAGGCTAGAAAAGCCGCCGTCACGCAACCGGTAGCACGACACCAGCATGAGGATGGCGAGGGCGATGACGACGCTAATGTTAGGAATCTGTGCCAGCGGTGGAAACACCAAACCGACGGCGCAGGCCATCAGCAGCACCAGCCCGAAATGCGTTTCAATGAAACGTTTTATCATTACACATCTTTGCTCGTCAGCATGGTTGCTGCTAGCCCGAGTAAACCACCAACAGCAGCACCCGCTACACTGCTGGTGCTGCCACCACCGATGACCGCGCCGGTTTCCGCGTTGGTGGGTTGCGGCAGGTAGCGCGCTATTTCTTCTGCGAGGTGGATGAGCGGCATGCTTTGCAGCCACACGCGCCCGGGGCCGGTCAGGGTGGCTAAATAAATGCCGTTGCCACCAAAAAGGAAATTTTTGAATCCGCTGACGATCTGGATGTCGGTGTTGACATCCGGCGATTGCACGCCGATATGTCCCGCATGCACCAGCAGGCGTTCACCGGCCTGTAAGTCTTTGATGACAATCTCGCCGGCGAGGTCGAGCCAGACGGTTCCCGGTCCGGTGACTTTTTGCAGCACGAATCCTTCACCGGCGAAGAAGCCCGCGCCCAGTTTTTTTTGCCATGCGATGTCCAGATGCACGGATTCTTCGGCGCACAGGAAGGTTTCCTTGCGGCAGAGTAATGATTCGCCGTCCTTGAGCGTTACGGGCATGATGGTGCCAGGGAATTTGGCCGCAAAGGTAATCTGTCCGGAGGTCTGGGCGGTGAAGGTGGTAACGAACAGGCTGCCGCCGGACATGCTGCGTTTGATGCCCGCCCACAGGCCACCGCCGGTGTGGGTGTCCATCACGATCTGGTCGCTCATCCACGCCATGGTGGCGGTCTGGCTGTAGATTTTTTCACCGGCGATGAGGTCGATCGCCAGTGTTTGCATGGTGGTACCGTTGACTGCGTATTTCATGATTCGCTCCCTTGTTTTTTATGATGAATGGGACGGTAGCATATGCCCTATCAGCCAGTCTAGGAAATGTCATCTGCGTGCAGGCGGGAATGATAGAAAAAGAAAAGGCGAGAATTTCTTCCCGCCTTTTTATGATCATTTCAAATAATTCCGCAGGGCCGTCCCAAGGAATTATTTGGCATATTTTCCCAAACCCAATCGCAAGCCAAAGGCCGAGATTGGGTTTGATCAGCTACAACCGCTGGTGCCGCCGCAGGTGTTGCACTTCATGCAGGTGCCGTTGCGCACGAGGGTGAAGTTGCCACACTCGGTGCAGGCGTCGCCTTCATAGCCTTTCGCGCGGGCTTGGCGGATGCGTTCGCGGATGGTGGTGTTTTCCTGAACCGATACGCCGACATGTACGGTGGTGCCTTCATGTTCGGTTTTCAGGTACGCCTTGGTTTCAACCACGTTGCCATCTTCGGATGCGAGTGCCAACGCGCCATGCGTCGCGGTGGCGGCGGCAACAGCAGGTTTGTTGCTGGACACCACATAGAGCTTGCCGCGCACATAGCCGTTACTGGCTGCTTTGTTGAACAGTTGCGGCAGTTCCGGCTGGTCGCTTGGGCGGGTGGAATCGCCTTCGCCGCGGCCGATGGAATCGGAGCGCAGATCGCCCATTTCCACATGCGCGAGGTCGTTGCGTCCGAGATACGAAATCGCCAGTTCGCGGAACAGGTAATCGAGGATGGAGGTTGACATCTTGATCGCCTCGTTGCCTTCGACCATGCCCGATGGTTCAAAGCGGGTGAAGGTGAACGCATCGACGAATTCTTCCAGCGGCACGCCGTATTGCAGGGCAATGGAAACGGCAATCGCGAAATTGTTCATCAAAGAGCGGAACGCCGCGCCTTCTTTATGCATATCGACGAAGATTTCACCGATGCTGCCATCTTCATATTCACCGGTACGTAAGTACACTTTGTGACCACCGACGACGGCTTTCTGTGTGTAACCTTTACGACGTTCCGGCAGTTTCTTGCGCTCGTTGGCGACGATGCGTTCAACGATCTGCTGGGCGACAAAGGCGGGCTGGCGCATGGTCTGCATGTCGGCCTGACGCTGGTCGTCATCGTCGACACCGCTGAGTTCTTCCGCGATGGAGGCGTTGAGCGGTTGCGACAGTTTGGAACCGTCACGGTACAAAGCGTTCGCTTTGAGGCCTAACTTCCATGACAGCATATACGCGTCCTTGCATTCTTCGACGGTGGCAAGGTTTGGCATGTTGATCGTCTTGGAAATCGCACCCGAGATGTACGGCTGCACCGCCGCCATCATGCGGATATGGCTTTCGGCCGACAGGAAGCGCTTGCCTTTTTTGCCGCACGGGTTGGCGCAGTCGAACACCGCGAGATGTTCGTCTTTCAGGAACGGAGCGCCTTCCACCGTCATCGTGCCGCAGCAATATTCATTGGCGCGTTCGATGTCGACTTTCAGGAAGCCCAGAGCCGCCAGCATGTCAAAGTTGAAGTCGTCGAGCTGTGCCTGCGTTAAGCCGAGTTTGGTTTTGCAGAACTCGTCGCCGAGGCTCCACTTGTTAAACGCAAACTTGATTTCAAAGGCGGACGCGAGGGATTTTTCGACCTTGGCGAGGGCTTCGTCATCGAATCCTTTGGCACGAAGTGCCGCATGGTTGACCCCTGGCGCGTCCTTCAACGTGCCGTGACCGACTGCATAGGCAATGATCTCGCTGATCTGCTTTTGCTGGTAACCCAAAAATTTCAGCGCTTCCACCACCTGCTGGTTGATGATTTTGAAGTAACCGCCGCCTGCGAGTTTTTTGAATTTCACGATAGCGAAATCCGGTTCGATGCCGGTGGTATCACAATCCATGACCAGACCGATCGTGCCGGTCGGCGCGATGCAGGTGGACTGGGCGTTGCGGTAGCCATATTTTTCACCGAGCATGATGGCGGAGTCCCACGCATGTTTGGCGGCTTTCACCAGTGCTTTGTCTTCACAATGGTCGATGTCGAGTGGCACCGGCAGCATGGAGAGTTCTTCGTACCCTGCCATTTCACCCACCGCAGCGCGGCGGTGATTGCGCATCACGCGCAGCATGTGCGCCTTGTTGGATTCATAACCGTCGAAGGGTCCAAGCTCCTTGGCCATTTCGGCCGAGGTG
Organism: Alphaproteobacteria bacterium; assembly: GCA_025360605.1. Taxonomy (GTDB): domain Bacteria; phylum Pseudomonadota; class Alphaproteobacteria; order Rickettsiales; family SXRF01; genus JANYBV01. The sequence goes on from JANYBV010000027.1 coordinate 51,182, forward strand.
GCGTAGGATACACCCGTCATGATCGCGGAGATAGCGCCGGCAATGGCGTGGCCTTCGTCGGAATCATACGGTACGCCCGATGCCATCAGCAAGCCGCCGATATTGGCATAGCCAAGGCCGAGGGTGCGGTATTCATAGGAGAGGCGGGCGATTTCCTTGGAAGGAAACTGCGCCATCAGCACCGAGATTTCCAACACGATGGTCCACAGACGTGCCGTATATTCAAACGACTTGATGTCGAAGATGCCGTTGTACTGTTTGAATTTGAGCAGGTTGATGGATGCCAAATTACAGGCGGTGTCATCAAGGAACATATATTCCGAGCATGGGTTGGACGCACGGATGCGGCCGGACTCGGGGCAGGTGTGCCATTCGTTGATGGTGGTGTCGTATTGCAGACCCGGATCAGCGCACGCCCACGCGGCATATGCCACCTGTTCCCACAAATCGCGGGCAGGCATGGTTTCGGATACTTTATTGTCGCGGCGGCGCAGCAGGTGCCATGGCTTGTCCTGTTCAACGGCTTCTAAAAAGTCGTTGGTGACGCGCACGGAGTTGTTGGAGTTCTGCCCCGACACGGTGCGGTAGGCTTCCGAATCCCAGTCGGTATCGTATTCAGGGAAATCGAGTTCTTTATAGCCTTGGCGGGCGAATTCGATCACGCGCTGGATGTAGTTGTCCGGCACGAGTGCTTTGCGGGCATCACGCATGGCCGATTTCAGGGCTGGGTTGTCGGATGGGCTGAGGCGCGACGGTGCGTCGGTGATGTTGCACGCGGCCATGACGGCACCCAGATGTTTGCGGCACAGCTTGGAGCCGGTGACGAGGGCCGCCACTTTCTGTTCTTCGATCACCTTCCAGTTGATGAACTCTTTAATGTCCGGATGGTCGATATCGACGACGACCATTTTAGCGGCGCGGCGCGTTGTGCCACCGGATTTGATCGCACCCGCAGCGCGGTCGCCGATTTTCAGGAAGCTCATCAGGCCGGAGGATTTGCCACCGCCGGAGAGTTTTTCGCCGCCGCCGCGCAGGTCGGAGAAGTTAGAGCCGGTGCCGGAGCCGTATTTAAACAGACGCGCTTCGCGTTCCCACAAATCCATGATGCCGCCTTCGTTGACGAGATCATCGGACACGCTCTGGATGAAGCATGCGTGCGGTTGCGGACGCTCATAGGCGCTTTTGGATTTCGAGAGTTTGCCGGTTTCGGGGTCAACGAAGAAATGTCCCTGTGACGGGCCGTCAATGCCATACGCCCAATGCAGGCCGGTGTTGAACCATTGCGGGGAATTCGGTGCGGCCATCTGTGCGGCCAGCATGTAGCACATTTCTTCATAGAAGGCGCGTGCGTCTTCTTCGGTATCGAAGTAGCCGCCTTTCCAGCCCCAGTAGGTCCATGCGCCCGCGAGGCGGTTGAACACTTGCTTGGAGGAGGTTTCACCTGCGTAGCGCGCATCGGCGGGGAGCTTTTCGAGCGCAGCATCATCGGGCACGTTGCGCCACAGCCATGACGGAACGGTTTCTTCTTCTACTTTCTTTAAGCAAGCGGCAATGCCTGCCTTGCGGAAATATTTCTGGGCGATCACATCGCAGGCCACTTGTGACCAATGCTCGGGCACCTCGGTATCGCGCGCCTCAAACACCGCTGACCCATCGGGGTTTTTCATCACCACATCGACCTTTTTAAAGGCGATATCGGCGTATGGCGACGCGTTGGTGGCGGCGTTTCCTTGGGCAGCTTTGGTAAAGTGTCTGTCTATGCGCATGTGGTTCCCCCAAATATAATGTCGATAGTATATAGTCCGTTTGGCCGCTTTTTCTAGGGTTTTCCTAGGTTTTTTAAGTTTTTTAGTGTCGAATTCCCGATGCGTCTTCCCTATGTATTTTTTGGCCTTAATACATTTTTTGGATAGAGACGCGTCCGTTGTCCGGCGTTTATGGCTGCTTTCTTTAGTAAAGTATTTCGAGTGACTGAAAACGCTACATTACAAAAATGTAATACGAGAGGAGGGGGCTTGGCAACTAGATATTGTGCTTGACATAAAAATTAACACCAGATGCTGTGGATATGTGGGTAGCATCGTCCCTGTGAAAGCTGGGGATAAAATCTGTAAATAAGGCAAACACTTGCATTGCGTGGACACGGGGTGGGGATAAGAATGTGTATCGCTAGCGACCCTTTTTTATCACAAGATTTAGTTTTCGCAGTAGGGGCAGGCGGTGTTCTCTACATATAGGGGTGACGAGCGATCTTCAGGAGTGAGTGCATGGCCGCACGCACGGCACATCGAAGCGCTTTGTGAGGCCTTTAACCCATGCCCCACCGCCACGCGTTCATCAAACACATAGCATTCTCCGTGCCAACGGCTTTGCGCTTCAGGGATTTCCTCTAGGTATTTAAGGATGCCACCTTTCAGGTGGTAGACATGTTCGAACCCTTGATCGAGCATCCAGCCGGTAAATTTTTCACAGCGTATGCCACCGGTGCAGAAGGTGGCGATCTTTTTGTGCTTGGCATCCGAAAGCGTGTGGCGGACGAAATCGGGAAGCTGTTTAAAGTTTTGGGTCTTGGGGTCGATTGCGTTTTTAAACGTACCCAGATGCACCTCGTAGCTGTTGCGGGTGTCGAGAATAATGGTATCGGGGTCGGCGATCAGGGCATTCCAGTCTTTAGGCTCGATATACTCTCCGCGCTTAGTGCCCACCGGTTCACCCAGCGAAATGGTTTCTTTTTTTAAGCGCACCTTGGTGCGTTTAAAGGGTTGGCTGTCAGAAAAGGATTCCTTATGCTCCATTTTCTCTTTAATAACATTGACTTGAAGGTAGGTCAAAAAAAGGTCGATGGCCTCGCGTGTACCCGACAATGTGGCGTTAACTCCTTCATCAGCAAGCAATAACGAGCCTTTTATGCCAAGGCGGGTCAGCTCGGCCTTCAGCGGTTGTTTCAGCTCGGCAAAGTGGGGGAAATCAAAAAAATGGTAGAACGTAGCAACAACAAAAGTCATAATAACAAACGAAACTCACATATAAATAACAAGGTATTGCACCTATGGTCATTAACATTAATCCCAATCGCATCAATGTCCGCACCGGCTCCACAGGCAAGGCACCGGATCGTGACCAGCGCCAGCAGGACGTGTCGGCGTATACTGTCCCCAAACGTTCCGATGTCAACCATATTCCTGCGCCGGAATCCCTTCGCACACTGATCAGCAGTGCGGTGGCGGCGCTTCGCAAGGGGGTGTACTGGGACCGTGGGACGATTTTAAACCTGCTCGTATAAGGTAGCCTTGTGGGGCATAAAAAACGCGATAGCTTTTCTGGCTTGGTGGGTGTGCCTAAAGATCGTCAGGGACGGTTGTTCGACGAGGAAACGCTTGAGCCGCACCACTTCAAAGTGGATCCGCTCTCTGATCTTGCCAAAAAGCTTCTGTTTAGCCCCAAAACGCAATGGTCGCTTGGTTTTGGAACGGCATCGGCAGTTACATTTAATGAATTCAGGAAATTGCATGAACAGGAGAAGGAACCCCCTGTCTGTGACGTGCGGCTTTCGATTGCGATGCCGTTGCATGCCCATTTGGCAGATGCGGTGAACGTAGTGAAGGAAGTGTTGCCCGATTACGACCATGCCACCGACAAGCTGGTATTTCTTCGTGATGACCGATTGGTGACCACCAAAAGGATGGCGAGAGGTTATGAAGCAGATTATGGCCGCAGCGGCAAGCAGACGCAGTATGTAAACGGTGTCACCTTTGAAACTACCGACCCTGCCAAGGCGGCACGCTTCCTGCGCGCCACGCGTCAGGCACCCAAGACATTAAAAATAGCGTTAGAATATAATCAGGATTGGTTTAACGGCGAACTTCCCCAGCCTAACGACCGGTTTAAAAGCGTGCTTCAGGCGTGTGCAATGGACACGGGCGTGTTGAAAAAATGTACATTCTCCGAGAAATCTTCTCACTCCCATGAAAACGGGATTAAAACGTATATTGAGAGCCTGTCACCCGCCGCTGCGGTCAATCCCCGCCCCTGATATTTATGGCTGCGGCACCTGACCGGCGCCGATCATATTACAGTTGGCCACGCAGTTGGTGTGCGGAATCACCTGTCCGCCGCAATTAGTGTGGCAGATATAGTAATCGTTCATGCATTGGTTCAGGCAGCTGCTGGCGGAGCAGTTGTTGTTGATGTGATGCTCGAAATCGAGCGGTGTTTTCATGATGGCCTGCCCGTTGCGTTTGCACTCGCGCACATATTCGTCATACTCACGCTGCGCTTCCACGCCGATGGAGGTCTGTTCAATGGAATCCAGTTGCTGGCATTGCTGTGCTTGTGTGTTGCAGCTGTTGCTGCAGTTCTGTTTCATCAGCAGGCAGTTATTGGCGCACATGCGGCCATTGTCGGTCGGTGGGGCAACCAGCTCGTAGGTGGTCTGGTAATAGGGCTGCGGCGGGCCGCAGGCGGCCAGCAGGAACATCAGCGAGGCAGCAAGAAAGGATTTTATTTTCATAGTGTTGCGTTACTTTTATTGGTTTGTTACATAGTATACGGTATAATGGCACAAGCAAGTTAACAGTTGTTCACAATGGGGTAATTGAAGCCTATGGCCGCGTTTCACTGGGAAGATCCGTTTCTGTTAAGCGATCAGCTGACGGACGAAGAAAAAATGGTGCAGGAATCAGCGCGTTCCTACGCGCGCGAGAAATTGCTTCCGCGTGTGCTGGAGGCCAACCGTCACGAGCATTTCGATGTCGCCATCATGAAGGAGATGGGCGAACTCGGATTGTTCGGCGCTACCATTGAAGGCTATGGTTGCGCGGGTGTCAGCCACGTCGCCTCGGGGCTGATATGCAAGGAAATCGAATGGGTGGATTCCGGCTACCGTTCGGCGTTGTCGGTGCAGTCCAGTCTGGTCATGCACCCGATTTATGCGTTCGGCACGCCGGCGCAAAAAGACCATTACCTGCCCAAGCTGGCGCGCGGCGAGATGATCGGTTGCTTTGGCCTGACCGAACCCGACCACGGTTCCGACCCAGGCGGTATGGTGACGCGTGCGACCAAAACTAGCGGCGGCTTCACTCTTAGCGGTGCCAAGAACTGGATCACCAATTCACCGATTGCCGATGTATTTATCGTCTGGGCGAAAGTATACGGCCTTGACGGCACGCCCGACGGCACCATCAAAGGCTTCATCCTCGACAAGGGCATGAAGGGGCTGACGGCTCCTAAAATCGAAGGCAAAATGAGTTTACGCGCTTCCACCACCGGCATGATCAGCATGGAAGACGTATTGGTTCCCGATACACACTTGCTGCCTTCCGTATCGGGATTGAAGGGGCCGTTTTCCTGTCTCAACAAGGCGCGTTACGGCATTGGCTGGGGCGCGCTCGGTGCGGCGGAATTTTGTTTTCAGGCGGCGCGCAGTTACACGCTCGAGCGCAAACAGTTCGACCGTCCATTAGCCGCCAACCAGCTCATCCAGAAAAAACTTACCGACATGATGGTGGATATAGCATTGGGTCTGGAAGCCTGCCTGCGCGTTGGCCGACTAATCGACGCGGATAATTACGCCCCCGAAATGATTTCCATCATCAAGCGCAACTCGGCAGGCAAGGCACTGGAGATTGCCCGTATCGCGCGGGATATGCACGGCGGCAACGGCATCTCCGATGAATACCACGTCATCCGCCATGTGATGAATTTAGAAAGCGTCAACACCTACGAAGGTACGCACGACATCCACGCGCTGATCCTTGGCCGCGCCATCACCGGCATTGCGGCGTTCTGATCGTATGGCCAAAGAATACGCTAATCATAAAAGCCGTATCATGCACGCCGCGCTGATGGGCTATTACCGTTTTGCAAACGAGGAGCAGGCGAAGCTGCAATTGCAGATTATCCGCGATGCGTATTTTATTTCGCGCCATCCCACCCTGATGTGGCAACAGTTTTGTAGACAGTCTCTGTTAAGCAGCTTTTGGTTGATGTAGTATTGTCGTTTCAAATTCGACTGGCGACAAATAGCCGTTAGCGGAATGGATACGGACGCGATTATAGAACACTTCAATATATTC
>JANYBV010000038.1 GCA_025360605.1 Alphaproteobacteria bacterium
GACAATATTGCGAACCAAGAAATTCTCCGGAAACCGAGAAAGACTTTAAAGGTGCCGAGGGATTGTTGGAAAAATGATATCCGCGCCATCTGGTATTTTGAACTAAAGCGAATTGACGCATGATACCAGAGGTGGTTGCTCGCTATAAATTGCATTGTTTTCTAATAGCTTCGTGCTTCACTTCATCAAGTCGTACTTTTAAATAATCAGTTTTTTGTGTGTCTGCCTTTGCCGTATAGCTATCACCATTAGATATAGCGAAGGCAGTTACAGCAAGTTCAAATATATTCTTTTGGGTTTGTTCATCCGTGGCCTGCTGTATTTCATCCTTTAACTCAGCTTTTTCTCTCCATAATTGCCCACAATCATATCCGGCATATTTCCCCACCGGGCTTGCTGTATAATCGGTGCAGGCTGAATTTAATAATACAAGCAATAGGAATAGGGATTTTCTCATTTTCAAATTTTCCTTACTGATAAATGACCGCCGCTAGAACTATCCTTAATACGATGATGCCACTAATGGCAGTCCATATCTGGCCCAGTAGTAGGAAAAAGAACCGGATCTTTGCTATCAAAGCAGTCCAGGCTGCCCATTTATGCAGCCTGGTCTTAATCCAATTGTTATGCATCAATTAATGGCCAGCTTGCGCAAGTCTGGTGTCAATTTCAGTCTGAAGCTGTTTCACGTATTCATTATATTTATGATGAATTTTTCCGTCTTTTTCGTCAAGATTCTGTGAGGAGACTAAGTTTATGCTATAATTTTCCTTGGAATAAAGGATGGTAGATACAGCAGAAAAATCTCTCCATTTAATAGTGCCGCGCAATTCTCCTGACTTAATTTTTTTAACCTGCCAGTTTTTTGCTGTCGCCGCGTCAGTAATGATCATTTCTACTTGGGTTAAGGAAAGTTTGCTTTGAACATTTCCAGGTATCGGATCTGCTGTAACATTATAAATAGGATCCACATGGTGGCAGGCTGAAAGCGAAGCAACCATAACCAATGTTATGGCTAAAGGTCGTAGAAATGAATTAGTCATTGTTATACCCCTCTAAATTATTAATAATACAGTCCTATCATGGACTTGAAGTTATTTGCAACCCACAATTTAGCGATAAGGCTCTGCTAAGCAGTGCCGTGATGAACAATCGAGAATAAATGTATTTCTACTAAGATATATAAACTTATAGCAATTTATATCGACAGTTTCTGCCCGTTTTCATAGGAACGATTAACTCCGCTTCTAATAACCCTAGCACATCGCGTTTGGCAGTTTTGGTATGGACATGCCAAATATCCACGAGATCACCAGCCTGCATTTTATACCCCTGCTGCAGTTGCCCCAAGAACCATAGTTGACGTTGGTTCATTTGCACAGCCACGTGCGCATTGAGCCGGACGTGAATATGGACAAATCTGTCCACTTCCAGAGCCTGTTTTTTCCATTTCCCCCATTTTTCATCGAGATGTGTTTGCATTTTATCGATGATGCCTGAGCGTGCCATTTCTTGCCATAGGGCACCAATTCCCATGAGTTCGCATATTGCCTGAAGCACCTGCGGATAGTAAAGCGCTAGCGTAAGTAAGTGTCTGGATCTAGGCACATGTTTGCCATTATACCACTTTCTGGCCGTGATGGCTTTGATGCCTGTAATTTTCTCTATCTGCATAATGGCCGGGGTAACATTGGCATGCTCGTGACGCAGGGCTTGGGCAATGCTTTTGGCAATCATAGCGTCGGTAATGGCGGCAGATAGTAAGTGGTCTTTATTTGATAGGGACATTTTTGCTCTCCGTTATTAAAATGAACGGGAAGCTTTTAACTCACGGGCATGTCTAAAGTATTTTGTATTGGAATAAAGCGTGAACAAACATACGACCAATAAATATGAGCCCAATTCCGTCATCCGGCGTGCCGCTATGTATGTGCGCATGTCGACCGATCATCAAAAATATTCCACAGAAAATCAGGAAGATGCCATCCGTGAATATGCCGTCCGCAATAACATCGACATTATTAAAACCTATGCCGATGCCGGAAAAAGCGGCCTTAAGATGGAAGGCCGCGATGCGCTGAAGCAGCTGATTGACGATGTCCAGGCCGGGACAGCGCAATTTTCCATGATTCTGGTGCTAGACGTTACCCGTTGGGGGCGGTTTCAGAACGCGGATGAAAGCGCTTATTATGAATATATTTGCTTCCGCGCCGGTGTCGAGGTGCAGTATGTAGCTGAGCAATTTGAAAATGATGGCAGCCCGGTCTCTACAATCGTCAAAGGCGTTAAACGTGCCATGGCAGGTGAATATAGCCGTGAACTCTCAGGCAAGGTATTTACGGGCCAATGTCGCCTTATTGAGATGGGGTAACCATTAAACGAGGCAACTGTGTCGCAGCATGAATTTTATCCGAAACACTTACGTGAGTCGATATCCGTAGTAGTAGGCTGGGATCCTGCACTTGGGACTTATTATGCACAAATACGCGACTATAAAATTAGCCAAGATGATGATTGCGTTATAATTTGGCTTACGCCTGCTCCTGGCGAAATACAGACAGTAAAACAGTTGGAAAAACTTCTTAACCAACGTATTGGAGACAAGATTCTTGCTGTGCGAATACCGTGGCATCTTAGGTGGCAATTGACAAAAAATAAGAAAATTGAAGGTAGTGCTTGGTAGAACGCTATATGGATTTCTAACTTATCTCCAGAGCATTTCCCCTATAGTTTCCTAAAAAATCTGTAAACAATGCCCGCCAAAAAAATCCCTGTGATTATCGCTCCATTGAGTAGGGTCCATAAAGTTCCTAAAGGTGGATAAATCAACCACCCAAAATTAAGCGTGCCCAACACCGTTAATACGATAATTAAAAATGCACTAGAATCAATAAAACGGCGAGTTGCAGTTTTTAATGAAGATGTTTTTGTTCGCTGCGTACCATCAGATCGTTGATAGCGTTCATGATCACTAACCATACAGAAGCACCTTTCACATCACCTTGTTCCATTAAATGAAGCATTTTCTCCATAGCAATATCTTCAGCATTGCTACCGTGCTGCTTCATAAGCAACTTTGCTGATGCGTATATGTCTCTTTCATTAATCATTGAACTAGGTTAGACCATGATTTATTGCCCCGGAAGCAGAATATTTATACTTATGAATTTGCCTCTAACTACATGTTTTTATTATGTTACAAGAGTATTTGTTGCAGGCTCTCATTAGATAATGCTATACAAAAGTTTTAACAATGAGATAGGGGCTTTATGAAAAATATAATTCTAGCGTTTTCCGCTATCGCTTTCTTGGCGTTTTCCGCGCCAATGCCAAGCTACGCAAAGGACAGCAATACCGAAACCACCACAGCCACACCTAAACAAAAGACATGCAAAAAGGGCAAGTTATGTGGGGATACCTGTATTTCTAAAAAGGCCACTTGCACCACCGATGCCGCCGCCGGGACCTCTCCCACCCCTTCCTCATCAGTTAAGGAAACAGCTCCAGTAGAAAAGAAAGCAGCTATTACACCTGATGATAGCACAGGCGGCCATCCACATTGCAAGAAGGGCAAGCCTTGCGGCCACTCTTGCATAGCCATGGATAAAGTCTGCCATAAATAGTAGCACTAATTACTACCGATTAAGGTAACATATTTTTATATGTATAACTCAAAACACATGAGTCCTAAGGAAATTATATGAAACGTCTTACACTAATAACGATTGCGGTATTATTTCCGATTCTAACCTCAGCATGCAATATGATGTCAGGCTTAGGAGAAGACATTTCAAGAGGCGGGCAGAAACTGCAAAAAGCAGCTGATAGACATATTCATCCTGACGACAGCACTCCGGATGCACCTCAAAATCAATAATGCTGGTCAGTGAAGTTTAGCGAGCAATGCGGGGTCGGTGACGATCTGATCGATTGCATCTTGTAATGTGTCGTTAGCCACCTTTCTTAAATCATCGACGGAACCAAATACACCTGCATTCAGAGTAACCATATTACCCGTTACATGATCGGCCTTATAGTGTTTGGTATATATGGGTTCTTTTGTCACTACGTTGACCAGTGAAACATTGAGCTCAATATGTGCTTCAAGGCGGACATATTGACTGCAATCAAAGCGAGATATAACTGTATCTAGGCGGTATTTTCCATTGCCTTTAGTCAGTAAGCCATTCGCCTTTAAACCATCACCTAGTGCCGTTTTGACAACTTCACTTACAGGCTGTTCTGTAGTTAAGGTTTTAATAGGGTTCCCAAAACCCCCGCGGATTGCACCTAACCAATTAGCATCCTTCTCACGTTCGTCCGTACTATTGCCTAAAACGATGAGAGCTTTACCTAGAGTGGGATTTGCTTTTGTAGCATCATACCCAATATGAACAGCGTTAGTGCTACATGCCCCAAGCAATAAAACAAGTGTGCAAATCCTTAAATTTTTGATTAGCTTCATAAAATATTCCTTATCTATAATTTTTAAAAATAAGTGATGTATTGATACCGCCGAAAGCAAAATTATTGGAAATCATAAATTGTATATCCAGCTGGCGGGGTGTTTTCATAATATAATCAAGAGGTGAGCAATGTTCATCCACGTGTTCAAGATTAGCCGTTGGGCAAAGCCATCCATCACGCATCATCTCAACACCAAGCCATGCTTCGATAGAACCACAAGCCCCCAGTGAATGCCCAAAATAACTTTTGAGAGAATGGATAGGAACATTGCCGCCAAGCACTTCATAGGTAGCCTGTGTTTCGGCAATATCGCCAAATTGCGTTGCCGTACCGTGGCCACTGATAAAATCAATAGCGTCAGCTGTCAGCTTGGCATCAGCTAACGCTAAGCGTAGTGCTTGTTGCATGGTGCTAGCCTGAGGGTGGGTTGCATGGTAGCCGTCAGAATTAGTGCCGAACCCTATAAGCTCGGCATATATTTTGGCACCACGTGCTTTAGCATGGTCATATTCTTCGAGAATTAACGTAGCAGCACCTTCGCCTATTACCAACCCGTCACGATCACGATCGTAGGGGCGTGGTGTTGTTTGTGGTGCTGTATTGCGCGTACTAGTGGCATAAAGCGTATCGAACGTGGCGGCATCGGTAATGTCGAGTTCTTCAGCCCCCCCCGCGATCATCACATCGGCTTTGCCTGCCAGGATAGCCTCATAGGCGTAACCGATGCCCTGACTACCCGAAGCACAGGCACATGAAGTAGGAATAATGCGCCCGGTAATGCCAAAGAAAAGACCTATATTAACACTGGTGGTATGGCTCATCATGCGGATGTAATTGGTGGCATTCAGATTTTTAGAGCGGCCTTCCATTTTGAGTTCAAAAAACCCAAGTACGGAATCCGGGCTACCAAATGAAGAGCCGTACGCAATTCCAGTGCGCCCGGAATGGATGAGCGGATCATCCTTAAGCCCTGCATCAACTAATGCCTGGCTTGTAGCAAACACAGCAAGCTGAGCGACACGTCCCATGGAACGTGTTTTCTTGCGAGGATAATTTTCATCTAATTCAAAGTTAATTACCGGTGCGGCAAGACGTGTATGGATATCGGGGTAGCGATCCCACTCTTGCATGACACGGATACCAGTTTGGCCTGCCGCCATGTGAGTGCGAATCGTTTTCCAGTCGTTACCTAGAGAGGTAACGCCTCCCATACCGGTGATTACTACCCGGCGCTTCATCCCATACCTCCATTGACGGAGATAACCTGGCGAGTGATGTAGCTTGCTTTATCGGAGCACAAAAACGCGACTGCAGAGGCCACCTCGTCGGGCGTACCCATGCGCCGCAAAGGAATCATGGAGACCAAATCCTCTGCCTGCAAATGCGCGGTCATCTGTGTTTGAATAAGGCCAGGTGCTACGCAATTTACGGTAATGGCGCGTTTAGCAAGTTCAATAGCCAATGCCTTAGTGGCACCAATAATACCTGCTTTAGCAGCGCTATAATTAACTTGGCCACGATTGCCGGAGATACCAGATACAGAAGAAAGCGTAACAATTCGACCACCTTTGCGCGCGGATACCATGGGCATTACTACTGGGCGCAATACATTGTAAAAGCCATCAAGATTGGTATTTAAAACGTCATCCCATTCTTCATCCAGCATGGCGGGAAAAGCATTATCGCGTGCAATGCCAGCATTTAGCACAACTCCGTAAAATGCGCCATATTGTTCCATCTCGGCTTCAAGCACATTTTTGCATTCCTGACGGTTAGCGATATTAAACGTCAGAAGCCTGCCGGTAACACCCAAGGCTTGTATCTCTGCGAGTGTATTTTCTGCACCTTCTCTATCCTTGGCATAATGTACAGCGATATCAAACCCGTCCACTGCCAATTGTAGGGCAATGGCTTTGCCGATACCCTTACTTGCGCCTGTTACTAAAATTATTCTGCGCATGGCTTACCCTATTGCTTTCAAGAAAATTGGATCTGCTTCGTCAGGTTGGTAGACGGTTAATTGTGCATGCGCCACTTCCTTGTTTTCCAAGGCGATGGTACAATTAAACACGCCCATCGTGTCTTGTCGAAGTGTTTCACGGGCGCTGACAATAAGCCTACTTCCTTTTGTAAACCACTGGTTTATAGCAGAAAAATTTCTAGTTCCAAGCAAGAACCCCATTCGCACCGGTAATCCGTGCTCATGCGCCTGCAAACCAGCATAGACACCGCAGGCCTGAGCCATATATTCTAGGCCTACATGTGCAGGAACACCAAAATTTAGATGAAAAAATGGACTGTTATCAGTAATCATAACTGCGGTGATAACTTCACCTTTTTGCCAGCTTATCACCTCATCTAGTAATACCATAGGCGCGGCATGGGGCAACAAATCAGCAACCATAGGTATCATATACCAGTCCTTGCAAAAACAAGGGAAGCATTGCTCCCACCAAAGCCAAAAGAATTGCTCATCATAGCAATAGGCTTATTTTGTGGTAGAGGTGTCATCGGCTTCACAAAGCCTAAGGAAGCAAGAGAGGTATCGATTTGATTATCCCATAAATGGGTAGGTAAATACCCGGAGCTAATTTCAGCATTTAATGTAAGCCAGACAAACGCTGCTTCACACGCACCCGCTGCTCCTAGCATATGGCCAGTCATGCCTTTAGTCGAACTGCATACCATACCAGGACCAAACACAGAGGAGACTGCACGACTTTCCATGGCGTCATTAAAGGGCGTAGCAGTCCCATGCAGATTAATATAGCAAATATCGGAGGGGGCTAGATGCGCATCTGTTAAGGCTTGTATCATGGCATTGCGAGCACCATTACCTTCAGGATCTGGAGCGGTCATGTGATAGGCATCTGATGTTTCGCCTACACCGAGCAACATCACAGGACCTTTCTCGCGTGTAAGCAAAAAGGCCGCAGCCCCTTCCCCAATGGTAATACCATTACGATTTATACTGAAAGGATTGCAACGTTTGGAAGACATGATTTCAAGTGATGAAAATCCCCGCAACGTCATCTTACAAAGAGTATCAGCACCTCCAACCACGGCAGCATCAACGATGCCTGCTTCTATTAAACGACGCGCGGAAGCAAATACTTTGGCACTCGATGAGCAGGCCGTGGCTACCGTGTAAGCAGGGCCTGATAATCCTAAAAATTTAGCAGCGAATTGACTGAGCCCACTCAATTCTTGCTGTTGGTAATGATAGACTTCAGGCCACTGGCCCGTTTGGATGTAGTTCAGATAGGCCATTTCACCACTTTCAATACCCGACGTACTCGTGCCCAGTATGACGGCTATCCGGTCCTTGCCATAGCGAGCCGCCGCGCCTGCAACAGCAGGAGCAATTTCTAGAAGGGCTATTTGCATCAAGCGATTATTCCTGCAATCTAGTGAGACGAATCTTTTGTCCAGTGGCGGTAATTCCCCCTGAACGGCCCCTACATAAATACCGCGATCCGATGCAAGATCATCTCTTAATGTTATACCTGTATTGCCAGCAAGCAACGCGGCAACGGTTTCGCTCTTTCCTATGCCAATTGATGTCACTACACCACAATCCTCAAGATATAACGGTAATCTCATGGCTGCAATTCCACTGATTTAATATCCATTTCATACCCCCATATGAAGTGCTGATAATGCACATTGCCATTCCAATAATCTGTTTTGGGTTTATAAGAGGCTTCAAAAATTTTCTTGTCCCCTTGCATAATAATTCGGTGGTTATGGCTGGTGATAAGCGTAACGGGTGAGCCGCTCATAGCGTGTCGAAGAGAGGCTTCAGGCCAATATAATAGTATAATATCGGCAAGAATGTTTTCAGGACGTAATTGCGCTGGCACAAATGACGCAGATTCGTAAATTATGCCATCTTTGCTCCAATGGATAGTAATCGCTTTACGGCCAAATGCGTCAAGCCCAACCATAGTAAACAGATCAGGCGTAATGCTAATATGCCCTTCAAATACAATCTGCTCTTTTAAATAATGGACCGTCACCAACTGCGTTACTTCTACTGAACGCCCAACGTCCCCTAGAAGGGGCACAGGAATAGTCACGTTACGGCTGATTGGAATTTCCTTTATCGCCATATTGTTGCTGCATCCACAAAGGATAAGGCAAATGAGAATTTTACTTATTATTTTCATGGCTTATCCTTGGCGGCTTTTCGCGCAAGCGGTGCTGTAAAAAACGCCAAACTTATGCCGATAAGTAAGGTAGAACCAAAATGTTGCACCGCCAGCATGCTACTTAGTGATAGTAATCCGAATGACAATAGCGCTGTTGCAGCAGCCAGCGCCACCGCGAGTAACGTCACGTTTTTACGTACATACGATGTTTCAGCACAAAAAATGGCATAATCAACACCGATCGATAGTACAAGCACCAATGCAAAAGCGTCAAAAAAAGTGAATGCATCCCCGGTAAGGGTGCGTAAAGCCGGTGTTAAGGCGACTGCTAGAAAAGGCGGAAACATTACCCAGAACCCACCTATATATCCATACCGCCAAAATATAATCGGAACCATCAGAACAGCCGAAAGCACTATAAGTGCCAAAGCACGCATACGGTATTTTCCGAGTAGACGACTGAAATCTCCGGCTGGATCAATGAAACGCACACCGGTTATAGTATTAGCAATAGCTCTAATTGAAGGAATATCCTTTACGTCTTCCAATACGACTACATGAATCGTCTCGTTTGCACTTTTTTCTAGTAGTAGAAATGATAGAAAGCTTAATGGACCAATTTCTTTTACATGATCTAATGTGAGTATTGGTGCGTTATTATTTGGCAATACGGGCTTGGAAGGCAAATGGAGCATAGCAATTTGCTTGTCGAGCAAAAGATAGAGCTGCTCCATTACTAAACGCCGATTGTCGCGCTGCCGCTGTGCCGAGGGTATATAATTTGATGGGGATTGAAACCCAGCAAGTGCTCCTTTTGCTATTTGAGGATAAAGTTGTTGTGCCAACTGCTCTTCACATTGCAAGGCTGTTTCATCATCCGGAGCCTGTATAAGAAAAAACTGATTGCTTTGGGTACTGCCAATGCGCTTTTGAACTTCTTCTTGCTCTATTTTCAATTCAGATGAAAGCGATTGCATACGACGCACATCATCATCACTATGAAACTGGCTATAACCCGCCAAAGCTATTAACAGCGCTGCGATCAGTAGCCCCAAACGTACAGGGCGGTAGCGCGGATGTTGCCAGAAAGCAAACATTCTTTCTGCCATAGCCAGTAAAGATTTTCCGTGCTCAGGTATTGCCGTGCGGTCTAAAGCAGGCAACCACAATATGACAGTAAGCCATGCCGAAATTAGTCCGATTACTGAAAAAACCGTTATTTGATGCAACCCCGGAAACGGGGCTAAAAATAGCGTAAGATACCCTATTACGGTTGTAAGAGTGCCAATAGTAATGGCTGGTCGTACACGCTGCAAACGCTCGTAAGGCGTTGCGCTATCATTGGCAAATATTTCACTGCAATATTGGAAACTATAATCGACTGAAACACCGATTAGGCTCACCCCAAATAGTAATGCACCAACATGCAACTCACCAAAAATAAGTAAGCTCATAGATAAGGCTACGATAACCCCAACGCCCATAACTAGCAGGCTAAGCCATAACGGGTTTAATGCACGAAATACCGCTATCACCAAAAAGATTGTGCATATAATAGACACTATGCTGATAATGGATGATTCCCCCATAGCCTTTTGAGCGCCTTCATGGGCAAAGAAAACAGCGCCCAAATGCAACATCTCCAACCCCGGGTATTTTTCCTTCTGGCTGCGCAGTATTTCCTTATAGGTAGTGTTTATCTTTTCTTGAGTTTCAAAGGAAAACACATCTGCGTTTACCTGCCCGACAACCATAATCCAAGTTTTTCCATTTTCTTGCAACGACAACATGCCATCGTCAATATTCAATCGGGATAATGGCAGCGGTAACGATGTAAAAAAACTTGGTAACAGTAAAAAGGGATCATTTTGCAATAATTTGGCATCTGCCATCCCTATCAGGCCATAAATTTGGGAAACAGCGCGGGTAGCAATTATTTGACCTTTGCCATCTTGCAAATATTGGCGATCTCTTTCAGTTAATAACCCATAGCGGTAAGGGAAATAAAGTTTCCCCATTTGCTGAAAACGGTCCTTATCTAAGTTATCTGCACTAAGCTCAACCAACCCGCTGAGGGTCAAAGATTGTTTAATATTCAGGCTCGCCGCACGCGCAAGCATACGATTTTCATGCCCGATTAAGATAATGATACGACGCGACAAAGCTTTGGTGACAGCATCATCGGCACGTTGCAAAACCGGGTCTTGCTCTTCACGCGGCAACAGTGCCATTAAATCTGTTCTAAATTTCAACCCCTCATGGATACGCAATAACAAGTAGCCGCTTGAAAAACAAACGACTATTAACCACGCTAATAATAGGGTGCGCTTCATGACTTGGGGGAGAGCATAAGCAATTCATGTTTGGAAAGCGGGGAGAGGGAAAGCTTTTGGTTAGAAAAATTCAGTTCATCAGAATCACCGTCAGGCTTTATAAGCTCGATATGCTCAACCAATTTGCCACCTGAAGCATTGATGGCGCTAAAGGGGATTGAAGGATTATCTTCAAGAGGCGAAAGTGCTACCTGCCAATGCTGTTCATTGCCCGTTTTATGGATAGAAAATTGCTGCGACAATGCCCCCCAATCGCCAGCAAGCGTCCCACTTAGCATGTCATATAGATGCAATAAAAATGGCACGCGTTTGGCAGGTAAATTCATGGTTTCGGTCCCATCCACTTCTTGCACAAGCCCTCCCGGGGTTATGACCGTAGTAATAGAAAATGGGGTTTCAACGACCCAAATAAGTCCATGACCTGGCGCTACGACAAAATGCCCGGTTGATCGCAAAGGAGCTTTAAAATCCTTTAATCGCCGTTCTTCGGTAAATTTTCCGCGTAATACTTCATTAGCAGCAATCATGGGCTTACTTACCGCAAGCTCATCGGCAAAAGCAGGCGTAAGAAAAATGAACAGGGAAAATATTCCACAGAGTATTTTCATATAAGTTTTTTCACTTTTTCAGTAAGATCAGCAGGACATTCAAGACATAATTCGCCGCTTTCCGCCTTTAACGCCACCTGAATAGTCGTTGCTTTTGTAAGCACTTCCCCCATGCCTGCATCGCAAATACGATAGGTAATTTTAAGACGATTAATGTACTCGCTGAGTGTGGCTGTAATGACAATATTCTGAGCAAGACGCAATGGACGAACATAGCGAATCTGCATATCAATAATGGGCCAGAGATAGCCGGACTCTTGCATTTGCACATAATTATAGCCAATTTTTTCAAGCAAATTACTGCGTGCCAGCTCCAGGTATTTGGCATAGTTTCCATGCCAAACAATACCCATGGGATCGAGGTCATAAAATGGGATGGTAAGTGAGAAATCGGTTGAGTACATAAAGCTAATCCCAAAACGGAAAAAAGTTAAACCATTGAAAAGGCTGTGAAGTCGCATAAGTTTCGAGACGCTGTGCATAGCGAGCAATATAGTCATAAAGGGCTGCTTGCCTCTGCTCGCGCGGTAATTCAATGCGCTCGGCAAAATGCTCCATAGTAAGGCAATACCCATCACCTTGCGGTAAGCAAAATAACAAATAAACCGGGCATTCAAGCAAGGCTGCTAAAATCCAGGGGCCTTGCGCAAAGGAAGCTGGATAGCCCATAAAAGGCACTTTCAGCACATGCTTGCGATTAACCACCGGAGTCCTATCTCCGGCCATACTGATCCATGCTCCTTTTTGAAGCTGTTCTTGTAATGCAATAACGGTCTGAGGCCCCATTTCTGTTACTTGCATGCAGTTCATTGCAGCTGCAGGGTTGGCTTCTCGCAAAATACGCTGATAATTTTCAGCATGTTTTGTATGTACCAGCATGATCAAACGTTCGCGCGACTGGTTATCCATAACGGCACGTGCAACTTCCACATTGCCTATATGTGAGACAATAATTAACGCACCACGCGGATTATTCGCCATAATTCGTAGCTGACTACCGGGCGCTTCCACTATGGACCCAGCCGGAATACAACCAAGCCATCCAATAAAACTATCTAACATACGCAAGGAAAAGGATTTGAAATGCTGATAACCATCGAAGAATGTCGCTGGCCGTTTTAACGCGCGGGACAAGAACTCATGCGAGGCAAAACGCTGCTTTTTACCCGTAAGATAAAAATACAAGACAATGGGGCTGATAACATATTCGCACGTCCTGCGACCTAAAAGGCGATACGATAAGGCACAGAATTTTAACCCTCCTAAAATACCTCTTTCTTTAAAACTAGCCCAATGTGCACCAGAATCAATTTTAGAAGGCCGGTGGGATAAAATGGAAGGTAGGCGTAGCAGCATTGTAAAAACCAATCGCGTATGCATACAGGTAATGCGCCAATTATCCTTAAAAGTCTCAAAATTAGAAATATTGTTAGGGGGGTAATTAACTTGAACTGGCACCATCACTACTGACGTGCCGCGCCAGAATAAACGCACCATAATTTCTGGATCAAAATCCATGCGTCTTCCTAGAGTTTCCTGGGCCAATAGCAATTGGACAGCACCCAAAGGATAAATGCGGAAACCACACATGCTATCGGTAATAGTAAAGGATAATGTTTCAACCCATACCCATATATGCGTAAGCCAGCGGCCAAATTTTCGCGCTTTGGGCATAGATTCGTTATAAACGGGTTTACCGGTAATCAACGCTTCGGGATAACGTGTAGCAAGTGCAATCATCTGAGGGATAACCGTAAGATCATGTTGGCCGTCAGCATCGACTTGTAAAGCATGGGTAAACCCAGCGTCGGACGCAAGCGAAAACCCCTTCATGACAGCAGCGCCCTTGCCTCCATTGATCTCCAATCGGTGGACAAAGACGCCATTGGCTTTATCATCTAGTTTTTGCAATTTCTCTTTAACGGGAGACTGATTTCCGTCATCAATCACAAATACAGGCAGTCCCGCTTGTTTCAAGCACTCAATAACGCCGCCGATAGCGGTGATATGATTATAACTTGGAACAATGGCACAAATTTTCATGCTGGTACCTTCAGCATGATTTCACCACGTGACATAATTTTTTCTTCTGAATAGTAGGTAAAATATAAGCGCTCTTGGACACGGTCGAACTTTAAGCGCAAGACGAGAGGAGTATCGGGAGCAATAATCTTATGGAACTTCACTTTGAAGTTCTGAGCAGCCCGTTTATCATTACCCAAATAAGCAGAAAAATGCATTGCCCAGTCCAATTGGGCCACCCCGGCTAAAATAGGGTACCCAGGAAAATGCCCTTGAAAAATGTCATGATTTAGAGGAATCCCCAAATTAAAAACTCCTTCATCGCCATCAATATTCTGTGACTGGATTTCAGGTAATTTCATACTGCTTCCTCAAATAATTTGAGTAGCTCTGCTCGATTTACTTTACCCATGGCATGAGTAGGAATGGCATCGACAAAGCGCCACATACGAGGAATTGCCATGGGTTCCAGGACACTTGCAAGAACTTGGCGTAGTCCACTGCAAAAACGGAATTTTCCTTTCTTGGCTAACAGTGCCTTACCTTCTGGCGTCAGTATTACTACGCTTACAAGTTTTGGGGAATCACCTGATAAGGTAAATACGATTGCACTTTCCACTTCATTTAATGTGAGGAGTGCATGCTCAACCTCTATAAAACTTATGCGCTTACCTTCAATTTTACCTATACGATCGGCGCGCCCTAAAAAACGAAATCCTTTTGCTTGAAGTTCGATGCGATCATCGGTGATAAAAATATCTTCGCCAATTGCAGGTGAGCGCACTAACATCACGTTATTATCATTTGTAGAAATTGTGATGCCAGGTAAAGGCTGCCAAAGCCCCCCTCCTTGACGTGAAGCTATGGCACCTGTTTCTGTACTGCCAAAAATTTCACTAGGAAGGCAGCCAAAAACCCCTTCACTTTGTTTGCTCGCATCCAAAGGAAGTACAGAACCTGCCGAAAAAATCTGGATAGGATATTGCGACGGATATAACGAATTAATCCCGCCAAGGCGCGTTAAATGCGCTGGGCTCGTTATAATAACCGCTTCTGGAGTCAACACCGGCATAAGAGTTTCCCAGAAGCTATAGGTGCTTGTAGAAAACATCCTGCCACTGGCTAATGGCCAAAGCAACTTGAACATAAGACCATATAGATGCTGGTGTGCAACGGTTGCAAAAATCGGTCCTTGTCGTAATTTCAATGCTGCATTTAAACAGGTGATCTCATTTTCCAGCATCTGCAAATTTTTTCGGATAATTTTGGGCTGGCCACTCGAACCAGAAGTAAAAAATTCAAAACACAGGCGCAACGGATCTAATCCAGATAGTATGGCTGTTTCATGCGTAGGCTTAGATATAAACTCATCATCAACACAACAATCGTACTCTAGCTTTTCCAGTAGCGAAGGTTGATTATTTGCAGGTAAAACAATAACAGCGTTTGTTTGTAACAGCGCATACATGCCAACAAGGAAATGGTAACTGTCAGCACACAAGAGCAAAACACGTTTAGTATTCTTTAAATGCGGCACAATCCTCATCACATCGGAACGAAACTGTGCAAATAAGATAGTTTTTCCATCGCACAGAGCGATCGGATGCGAAGAATCGCGGGGTTCTGTCCAGATATGCGATAATGCCACAAGACTCATCGCATAACCTTCCTGCGCACCATATATTCCGCAGCAAATAAAATGCCCATAGCAAGATAGGAAAGAAGCCCATTCCATAAGGTCCATTGATCAAGGCTGCCCCATAGGGCAGTTACAGCAGAAATGGCGGCATTAATCAGCAAGAACCCAACCCAAATTATCGTTACCTTGCGAGTATAGGCAACACCCTCAGGCGGCAAGTCAGCTCTGGTTATTCTTGCTATACGTTCGATAATTGTTGGGGGATAAACCAATGAATATGTAAATATTATTGCAAATGTAAGGCTTACTATTATTGGATAGGCTTTTACTGCCAGGGCCGCATTAAGTCCCATGATCAGAATGAATACCAATCCTGCGAGCGCGAAAGTGCGTAGGGCAACATCATAAGCAGGCATTTGTCGCAGGCTGAAAAGGCGCAGGCCAATGAGAAGAATTGCAAAAAGTGCAATTATATACGGCGAAACGCTATTAATATAGCGATAGACAATGAAGGGATAGATAAGTGTTCCCACAAAAACAAAAACTAGCGATGGGTTAAAACTACGCTGGCCTTTCATCGGCCAGCAGTTTTTTTATGCAGCTTACGATATCACCTACGGTACGCACTGTTTTAAAATCTTCAGGGTTCACACGCTTTCCCGTCAAATTTTGCAACTGCACAACAAGATCAATTGCATCAATGCTATCTAAATCCAACTCTTCGTACAGCCGCGCTTCAGGCGTCACTTTTTCCGGTTGGATATCAAATAATTCCTGAAAAATACTGGTCAGTTTTTGTAAGATTGATTCGTCAGTATTTATCATGGCTGACCACGCTGCGCAGTAATGAATAAAGCAAGATTATGGATGCTATGAAAATGGACTTTGATTTCATTACTAACGCGCTCGATTTTGATATTGTAACGTTGGCGCAGTGCTACACCAAGTTCAAGTGCGTCAATGGAATCAAGTCCTAGGCCATCGCCAAAAAGTGGTTCATTGCTGTCGATTTGTTCGGGAGTAATATCCTCGAGTTTCAAAACATCAATTACTAAAGCTTTTAATTCCCGTTCGAGATCATTCATTTCGTAGTTTTTCTGCGTAAAAGAGTTCCATCGATTTGGTCAATTTACGAGCAATTAAGCTTCGATTTTCAGTGTTATACAAAAGATAAGTATCAGTTTCCAGACATTCATTAACAAATAGTCGAAAATGAGGGGTTTGTTCAGTTATATGCCACCATGGTTCACCTTTAAAAAGGGTTGGGGGGTCACAATGGATCACAACCGGTTGTATTTTCGAGGATGTTAGCATAGCAATATTGGAAAATCCGCGTTGAAAATGTGGTAATGCATTAGGTCTAGTGCGGGTTCCTTCAGGGAATACAATTAAAAGTTGCCCACTATCCATGGCAGTTTTACATCGCTCCAGCATTTTTTCAGGCGGCAAATCGTTAGGGATATAACCGGCGCTTCGCATGAGAAAACCGAGATAGCGATGATCCCATAACTGATGTTTTACAATACATTGCACCTTTGGTATCAGTGACATCAATATGACGACATCCAGTAATGATGGGTGATTAGCTATTACCATCCGCCCCGGGCCAGCAAATTTTTCAGCACCATTGATTTCAAGGCGAATCATCCCACACACCAGCAAGACACGCAGATAAGCTTTGAAGGAATAGTGAATAAAGCGCTGCGTCCTATCAATTGAAGGCCCTCCCACCAACCCAGCTATGGGTATTATAACCACGGCCAAAACACCGCCGCCAAAAAAAATAAATAGCAGGGCCACACCCTTAACGCACATTTGCCAAAAATATTTAAATGGGTTCATCGCCTAGCCCATTTGCATTGTAATGTACCGCCTATAGAGAGTGCCTGCGCAGAATCGCTGGTTATAAACTTTAGGAAATCAACGGCGTAATGCGATGGAAGAGTAGAATCCGGCGATTTTTCTATGGATAACTCTATTTCTTCCCCTTCGCCATTATTTGCAATCAACATAGAGATAACGACGGGCATGTCCCCCACTTCATTAAAATGAGCATAAGGTTCAGGCAGGATATCGTCACAATGCAGGAACAATACTGGCTTATCTGCGTTTTCGCGTAAGTGACTCAATGCTTCAAGTAGGCCATAGCAGAAGCTTTCAGGGCCACCTGCAATGGCAGTATGTCCTTGGTGATTCTTTTGAGCAATTGAGAGTAATCCTACCAACCCATGGTGAACCGATAGGCTAAAATCTGTCGGAGAAACGGCATCTTCACGTGCTAATGAATCAAGCAGTGATACCGTGCGACAAAATTCGCCGTGACGAGAGGAAAATATGAGGTTGATTTCTCCCGATTGCACAAGGTTCCATGCGCTTTGTAACGTCTTCTGACCTAAAGGACTTACTCTCCGCCGCAGTGATACCGGTGCAAAATTATCTGAAGATGCGCCTTTTACCTCGCCATCCCATGCGGCCCAATTATGTAAACGAAAGCGCATCGGCTCGAGCTGCATTATTCCGCTAAAGAAAGTCTTTTGTCGATTTCATCACGTAGTTGTTTGACATAAGTATTGTATTTCCGATGAATTTTTCCGTCTTTTTCTCTTAAATTGTCGGATGAATCAAGCTCAATACTGTATTCTGTTTTGGAGTAATAGATGTATGAAATAGCTGAATGACTCTGCCATTCGATGGTAGCATGCAATTCACCCGGTTTCACTTTTTCAACTACCCAACCTTTAGCAACTGCAGCCTGAATAATAATTTTCCCAATTTGTTCTTGAGTATATTTATCCTGAATGCTTTTGTTTATGGGATTATCCGTCACATCATAAACTGGTTCTGTACGGTGACACCCCGCAAGCAGAAATACTATCGTCACAATGGCTGCTACGGTGGTAAATCGTGAACTCATAAGTCATCCTTTTCGTTAACGTCCAATAAAATTGGTTTATCATAGTCTAAATTTAAGTATAAAAGCAAATAATGGTTTATTTAAAGCTACTTGCTCATAAAACCGCAGAAGCGGAGGATGCTCTGATACGCTTTGCGATGCCTGATGATCATCAGGAAGCAAAAAGCAGGAAAACTATCCGTAGCCGAGATAATTTTTTATTAGCCAGGGCGGCGATACGCTCGTTACTTTATGATTTTACCGGAATAAAGAATTGGCAGTTTTATACAGATACTGAAGGTAAACCATATATTGCCAATGAAGGCTGTGCTGGACCAGCTATTTCAATTTCACATAGTAACGGGTGGGTCGCTTGCGCCTTATCTGAGCAAGGGACAATAGGAATCGATATTGAATATTGGAAGTTACGGGATTTCAACAAATTTTCACATTATGCTTTCGGCCCTGATGAATGCAGGGCAATAGAGCGTGGCGGTACAGCTGCCTTTTATCGCATCTGGACATTGCGCGAAGCAAAAGCGAAGGCTACCGGCGAAAGCTTGCTACGTGGAATGAACGGAAAAGATGTAGTTACTTATTTTGGCAGCGACGAAAAATGGATATGTGATGGCTGGCATTTTACCTATCTTACCCCTCATCAAGATTATAGTTTAGCTGTGGCAATGTATGAGTAAGGTGTGCGTGGCTTAAATGGTAAGGCGACTGAACGTGGTGGGCAATTTCATCGCTGACTTTTCTGGCTTAAAAATTGCCAAGGAAAAAATTCCTGCGCCTTTGAAAGATTAAAAACCGGCGCTGTCATTTTTTAAACTTCTGTAAAACCCAATTTATACATGTGAGTCGCTTCTTCCTCGGTTACCTCTATAATCTCGCTCTGCCAACGGTTGAAAGTGCGGCCTTTTATTGTTGAAATAGCACCTGCAAATTTCTCAGGGAATTTAAGACGTACATTGGGTATATCTTTATCATATTCCCCCGCAGCAAGCCTTCTATAATATTCAATTATTCCGGCGCCAGGCATCGGCGTCCTCATCCATGCCAGCGCTTGCGTTGTTGAGTCGACCTGATCGTCATGCTTGCCCCCGGGGAAAGTGGTCAGCTCGTGAACATAATCAGCAAGCCAGTGACCCTCGGTCGGAAGCAGGACAAGACCGTTTTCAAAGGCTGCTGTCTGTCCATGTAGGCGCATGATTTTATCGCAGGCTGGGGGTTCGTAGCGCGTGACACCAGATACATTCTCCAGGGTCAATTCCTGAATCAATTGGGTGCCGGATGCCTTATCTTCAATTACAACGGCGCTGGCTCGATGAATCAACGCCTGTTCTTTCACCGCGCGCTTTAGATCAGGATATTCCATGCGTCGACGGAATACATGCAGCAGATAAAAATGATTATCCTTCTCGCCCCAAGTGGTGCAAACGCTGAAGTCATTCAGCTCGCCGGCCTTATTGGCAGTATCCCAGCTTTGGACAATGCGCTCAAAACTAGCCGGTCGTTCTTCGGGCACATAATAACGAAGCCACTCTTTCTTGACCATGGCGCCGCCTTGTGGGGCCGGGTTCTGCTGATATTGGGACGTGAAATCATATTGACCCATGGTTTGACGCATGACCGCCAGCGCGGCTAAAGATTCGCGCTCGGAATGCAGGGCCTCACCGGTACGGCGACAATGGCGGTAGCTGCCTAGCGGTGACTCTATAAGATATTCTTCGTCCTGCTCAGCGATAGCCGGTAGCGACAGCACCTCCCACCCCTCCTGCTCAAGCACATGGCCAACCAGATCGTCCTGGTGCAGGCGTTGCATCACGATAATGATGCAACCATTTGCTTTGTTATCCAACCTGCTGAGCAATGTGTTGTCATTCCGATGCAGATGAAACGGCGCGGGATCGAGATGCGATTGGTAATAGGAAATAGTAGTCCAGCAAGAAAAGATCCGGCATTAATCAATAGCATCATCAAAGCGCGTGGATGGTTTAACGAATTGTTGTCCGGACGTGTGGCAACCCTCACACAGATAGCATCCCGCGATGGCATTGATCTGGGCACACTTAGCCGTATGCTGAATCTTGCATTTCTTGCCCCAGAGATAATAGAAGTTATTGTGGTAGGGCAGCACCCCGCAGACCTCACCATCGAAAAGCTGACCAAAAAAATAGAGCTACCTACGGACTGGGCGGAACAGAAGCGCCTGTTGGGTTGCGCATAAATCTTGAGTCTTGACCACCGAAATACCCGACAGAGAAAATACCTGAAATCATAGCCTTAATCTGCTTCCGTGTAGGTTCTCTGGTCAAACCTGCCTGCTCGATCTCGCCAGCCGCGCCACACAGCGGGCATACCCTGCAAAATATCTCTGCCATTGGAATTAATGGTGGGGGGTGAGGGACTTGAACCCACGACCAAGGCGTTATGAGCGCCCTGCTCTAACCACTGAGCTAACCCCCCTTTTTAAGCTTTGTACCGATAGGGATTCCGGTTATAATCGGTAGATGCACGGTATACAAGCCCAGAAATCCATCGCATAACAAATTGAATTTTAATTATATTACCACATATCTGGCCCCCAAAGACTTTCTCGTTGCATTATCAGGCATAGTACACTAAAAAGTACCCCCTTACATTTGGAGAGAGTTATGAAAGAAGGCATTCACCCTGATTACCACCACATCACCATCGTGATGTCTGATGGTGTACGTTACGAAACACGCTCAACTTGGGGCAAAGAAGGCGATGTTCTTCAGCTCGATGTTGATCCTAAGACACATCCGGCTTGGGTAGGTGGTATCAACCTGCGCAAAACCAGCCAGATGGAAAAATTCCAGAACAAATTTGCGGCGTTCGCTTCAGCGACCACTGGCGCAAAAAAAGAAGAGAAAAAAGAAGAGAAAAAGGACTAATTGTTCTGAGATATTTGGAAAAAGGCGGGCTACATGCTCGCCTTTTTTATTGCGGAAAATTCATGGATTATACGCAGAGAGCTTCATAACTTGTCGCCATCAACTGACGGCGCTGCAGGAAAAGCTTAAGCGCCTCCTCCAGTTTTGGCCACGAGACGCCAGTCTCGCCATCGAACTGCTGGTTGGCAATGCTGAACACCTCCATGGCATCCTCATCACTAATGCGCGGCAGCTCCAACTGTTCACACATAAAATGCACATCATCGACATGCCACAAATTATCGACGAAATATCCGCATAGTTTCAGAAGCTCTCTGGCCGCCTCTATAATCTTAGTCGATGCAATACTCATACTTAACACCTCATTAACGAAATTAACACCGCTGTTAATAATAGTTAATAATTAAATAAAGGTTAATTTATCGCCCTGTGTATTCTTTTATATTGATATATTTTTCCACATGTTGGTTACTATAGTTACCTACGACATGGCCGCCCCCTTGAAAAAAATCGATATTAACTATTTTTGTCAAAAAAATAGAAAAAAACGCATTCAGGGTGTTGCCATTCAAAAATCCGCGCCTATATCTCTCTCATAAGCATTGCAACCCAACATGCTGCCGCGCCACGCTGACCAGAGTGATACTACCTCAGGCAGGCAGGGCAGGTAAGTGTAAAACACACGATTTAGGAGTGATAACGATATGAGTAAAGTAATTGGTATTGACCTTGGAACCACCAACAGCTGCGTAGCAATTATGGAAGGCAGCCAAGTAAAAGTAATTCACAGCCCTGAGGGCCGCAACGTGGTGCCGTCCGTGGTGGCATTTACCGACAACGAACGCCTCGTTGGTGATGGTGCGAAACGTCAGGCCGTGACCAATCCTGAAAACACCCTGTTTGCGATCAAGCGCCTTGTTGGCCGTAACTTCAACGATCCGCTGGTCAAGAAAGACATGGGTCTGGTGCCTTACAAAATCGTGAAGGCCGATAACGGCGATGCATGGGTCGACGTGCGCGGCGAGAAATATTCCCCCAGCCAAGTCAGCGCCTTCATCCTCACCAAGATGAAAGATGTGGCGGAAGCCTATCTGGGTGAAAAAGTATCACAGGCGGTGGTTACCGTTCCTGCGTATTTCAACGACGCACAGCGTCAGGCAACCAAAGATGCCGGCCGCATCGCCGGTCTTGAAGTGCTGCGTATCATCAACGAACCGACAGCAGCAGCACTCGCCTACGGTCTGGATAAAGACAAAAAAACCGGCAGCACTGTTGTTGTATACGATTTGGGCGGTGGTACGTTCGACGTATCGGTGCTTGAAATTGACGATGGCGTATTCGAAGTAAAGGCCACCAACGGCGATACCTTCCTTGGCGGTGAAGACTTCGACAAACGCGTGATCGACTTCCTCGCTGACGAGTTCAAAAAAGAACAGGGCATCGACCTGCGCAATGACAAGCTCGCCCTACAGCGCCTTAAGGAAGCCGCTGAAAAAGCAAAAATCGAACTTTCCAATAGCACGCAGACCGATGTGAACCTGCCGTTCATTACGGCAGATAGCACAGGCCCAAAACATCTGAACATCAAACTCACGCGTGCCAAGCTTGAACAGCTGGTCGACGACCTGATTTCGAAAACCATCGAACCGTGCCGCAATGCGCTGAAAGACGCAGGCCTTACCCCTAAGGACATTGACGAAGTTATCCTCGTTGGTGGTATGACCCGCATGCCTAAAGTAAGTGACGCGGTGAAACAATTCTTCGGTAAAGAACCACACAAGGGCGTGAACCCTGACGAAGTGGTGGCTATGGGCGCTGCCATTCAGGGCGCAGTCCTTAAAGGCGATGTGAAGGACGTATTGCTGCTGGATGTGACCCCGCTGTCACTGGGCATCGAAACCCTCGGCGGCGTATTCACCCGCCTAATCGACCGCAACACCACCATCCCGACCAAGAAGTCGCAGACCTTCTCGACCGCGGACGACAACCAGACCGCAGTGACCATCCGTGTAGCACAGGGCGAACGCGAAATGGCTTCCGACAATAAGTTGCTCGGCCAGTTCGACCTCACCAACCTGCCTCCTTCCCCACGCGGTATGCCGCAGATCGAAGTGACGTTTGACATTGATGCCAACGGTATCGTCAACGTATCGGCAAAAGACAAAGCCACCGGCAAAGAACAGCAGATCCGTATTCAGGCCTCAGGCGGTTTGTCGGATGCCGATATCGAGCGCATGGTGAAAGAAGCCGAAGTCCATGCCGAAGAAGACAAAAAGCGCCGCCACCTGATCGACCTCAAAAATCAGGCGGATGGGCTGATCCATACCTGCGACAAGAACCTGAAAGAGCATGGCGAGAAAATCCCTGCGGCTGACAAGGCGTCGATCGAAAAAGACATGCAGGCATTGAAAGATGCGGTGGCTTCTGACAATGCAGAAGCGGTCGAGCAGCAATTGCAGGCTCTTACCCAGTCGTCTATGAAGCTCGGTGAAGCGCTCTACAAGGCGGAACAGGAAAAATCGGCTGCTTCGGCGACCGGCGATGCCAACGGCGGCGCATCCGGTGGAAACTCCGGAAGCACCGGCGGTGACGATATTGTTGATGCGACCTACGAAGAAGTCGACGACAAGAAAAAACGAAATTAAGTTTGCCCTAAACCTGACAAAGCAGTAGCCATTACCTGTGGCTGCTGCTTTGTATTGAGAACTGTATGACCAATAAAAAAGACTATTATGAAACACTCGGTGTTTCCAAATCGGCCAGCGCCGATGACCTGAAAAAGGCCTACCGCAAGCTGGCGATGCAATACCATCCCGACAAAAATCCGGGTGACAAAAAAGCCGAGGAGCGGTTCAAGGAAATCAGCAACGCCTACGATATCCTGCAGGACGACCAGAAACGCGCTGCCTATGACCGCTATGGCCACGCAGCCTTCACACAAGGCGGAATGGGTGGTGCAGCGGGCGCCGGAGCGAGTGCAGGCGGATTCGATTTCTCCTCGGGCTTTGCCGATATTTTTGAGGATTTATTCGGCATGGGCGGACAGGGCCGCAAGCAACAACAAGGCAGTGCTAATCAGGCCGCACGCGGTTCTGACCTGCGCTACAACCTCGCCATCTCACTGGAAGAAGCCTTCAAAGGCAAATCCGAAACCATCAAGGTTACCACATCAGTGGCGTGCGATTCATGCCACGGCAGCGGCGGCGAAAAAGGCACCAAGCCCGTCACCTGCGGTACCTGCAACGGCGATGGCCGCGTGCGCGCATCACAAGGCTTCTTCACCATCGAACGCACCTGCCACACCTGTCAGGGCCTCGGCAAAGTCATCAAGGATCCCTGCCGCATATGCGCCGGTTCCGGACGCACCCGCAAAGAAAAAACCCTCTCGGTCAATATTCCCGCCGGCGTGGAAGAAGGCACACGCATCCGCCTGTCGGACGAAGGCGAAGTAGGCATGCGCGGTGGACCGGCAGGGGATTTATATATTTTCCTCTCCCTCAAACCGCATGAGATTTTCAAACGCGAAGGCGCGGACATCCACTGCACTATCCCGATCAAGATGAGTACGGCCACCCTCGGCGGTTCCATCGAAGTGCCCACTATCGATGGAAGCCGTGTAAAAGTTTCCATCCCTGAAGGCACACAAAGCGGCCACCAGTTCCGCATGCGCGGCAAGGGCATGACGATATTGCGCTCGTCCAGCCGCGGCGATATGTACCTCCAGACCAACGTCGAAACCCCCGTCAAGCTCAACAAAAAGCAACGCGAACTGATGAAGGATTTCGAAAAGGCCGATGGCGGCTCCAGCCCTGAATCGGACAGTTTTTTTGCCCGCATGAAGGTGTTCTGGGAAGATTTGAAGGAATAATCCGGTTTTATTAAGTTCTCGCCTCCTTGCCCGTATTCCTTTATAATGCCCCGATTAAATCTTTCATAAACAAAGATGTAAATGACGCGGCTGGTAAGAGGGGCGTGGGATTTTGTCAGTGGCAAAGGACGGTTACCCGACCTGAGCAAGCCTTTTGGCGGCCTTCGTGATGTCAGATGCCACAAAAAAGGCCGCTTCTTTGACACTGGTGGGCCCAGCGGCGGATATACCGGCACATGCCGCTCTTCTGCCGATGGCAGCGAAGGTGGCGATGGTATCACCGTTGACGAGGTGGTACATACAGCTCCTGTGCATAATGATATTCCTTCAGGGGTTGTTGTTTATACCTTTAAAAACAAAGAATACTGGTTTAATTCTATCTCGGGTGCATACCTGCCCGATAAAAAGTTAATTGACGACAATGCCACCCCCACGCAACCCCAAGGACGATCTCTTTAGTTTTATAATCAGGATATACGCATGTTAAAAATCGCAATAGCCGGCTGCGCCGGACGCATGGGCCTCACACTCGTAAAAGCCGTACTGCAATCCCCGAATGCCCAGTTGGTCGCAGGCAGCGAACGCCCCGAATTTGACGAACAGGCTGCGCTGGCGCAACTGGAAACCGTGGGCTGTAAACAGCTTTTTATTACCTCACATCCTGACGTTCTGGTTGAGGAAGCCGATGTGGTACTCGATTTCACCTCGCCGGAATCAACACTGGCGATTGCCAAGGCTGCTGCCAAATTCAAACGCGTCCATATCGTCGGCACCACCGGATTTTCCGACGTGGAAAAACGCGAACTCGCGCTGTATGCTCAGGAAGCACGCATCGTACAGTCCGGCAATTTTTCCATCGGCGTGAACCTGATGGAAACCCTTGTCGAACAAACTGCCCGTCTGCTGGATGATTCCTACGATATCGAAATCTTCGAAATGCACCACAAGCACAAAAAAGACGCCCCTTCCGGTACCGCGCTCATGTTCGGTGAAGCTGTGGCTAGAGGTCGTAACGTCCGCCTTGGCGACAAAAAGGTCGTAAGCCGTGACGGCATCACCGGCGAACGCAACCAAGGCGATATCGGCTTCACCGCCGCGCGCGGCGGTGATGTGGTGGGTATCCATGAAGTGATGTTTGCCGGCCCCGGGGAAATGATCGAAATCAAACATCAGGGTTATAACCGCGATATCTACGCCAACGGTGCCTTACGTGCCGCCTTCTGGGCACAGAGCCAAAAGGCGGGGCTGTATTCCATGAAAGACGTGCTGGGGCTCACCGGTTAAGCTTTGCAGGCGTTTAGCATTTAAAAAATAAATTTTATATATACCAATTAGTTAGACTGTTTTTACCGTCTATTTCGCCTGCTAATATTCATAAAACCTTAACAATAACTCAAGTTGATAGTGTTATACTTCGTGGGTATTTACAAGTTTTTGTATGAAAGTACGGTATGGCTACGCTACTGGAATTACTGGAATCTTCCTTCAATGGAATTGATGCTTATGTGGCGAAAAATCCTCAAGCACACAACTACGCCAATGTTGAAGCTGCCAAGCAAGAGATGCAGCAAGAACTCAAGCGCTTGGCTCAGTACGAAGCGAATGTACTCGCTAAATTGAGCCCTGAAGCGGTTGCACAGGCATCTCAGCAGCATCTGGACTACATACACCGTGGGGTTGATGCGGGCTTTATGAAGGTAGAGCAGGCAAGAAACCTTAAATCTCCTCCTCAGCCTACGCTGAACCTTTCCATAAAGCCACTCACGGAAGTGAGCACTTTAAATGAAGTCATTCCGGGTGTGGACAAAGCTCTGAGCACAAGGCGAGGCACTACCACGATTGACCTGAGCAAGTTGGGTGATGCTGAAAAGCAGGCATTTGTCGAATATGCCAGCCACCATCCCCAGCTCAAACCACTCAATATTACGCCAGCAAGCACTCAGGTAGTTATGCGCAATGTTAGCGTGGACACGATTAAAGCCTTGCCCAGCAGCATGATGATGGATGTTGGTGGCAAGCTGTCCATCAAAAAGCCTTTCATCCCGCCTATTGTACAAATTACGGAATTCAACGCTTCACCTGTGCTTGAAGGTCTCACGCAGGAGCTTAAAGCTGCTGGCGCGATGAGTCCTGAATTGCTTGACAAGGCCCAGCTTCAGGCGAAAGGGGTTATTGCCCAGCGGTTGGCCGATGGCAAAACCATCACCCAAACCACTACAGAACTGCAAACTCTGATTAAAGAACAGGCCGAATTAATCGGTCATGCGCAAAACGGCGTTTTACCCGGTATTACTGATACTGCCACGCATATGGCAGGGCGGTTAGAAGGTTCGGGCCAAACACTCGCGCAGCGTTTAGCAGAACCTACGACTGCCCGCCGCCTTTCACTGCATACCGAACTTGAAAAACTTAAACCGACCATTACAGGCTTCGACCGCAAGAAAGCGGCAATCATCCAGCTTCTTGAGAAACCTATTGAAACGGGCACCCTCTCACCTGAAAAAATGGAAGAGGTGGTACAGCATCTCGTGAAACACGATGCCGCACATCTGGATACCATGGTCACCCATGCCGATGCCGCCACTCAGGCACTCCAGAAGAAAGCCACTGTCCGGAAACTCTTCGAATCAGCTGGTGGAAACGCAGCAGAAGTTCCACTTGGAATGGCCATGGACCAGACTGAGAAAGTTCAGGCGATGATAAAGGCAGGAGATCAGGAAGGCCTTGCTATCGCACGGGCGGCTGCCGGCCATGAACAACTGGAATCCGTATTAAAATCGCCTGCTAAAGCACCCGTTGGCGCTCCACCCGTGCCGGCAACGCTAACAGAACCGCCTAAACGCAAAGGGCTCAGCCGGATTTTTGGCAAGGAGACCCTCGATGAAAAGCTATTCAAAACCGGAACAGCCCTTGAACAGGCCAACGCCGAAAAGGCGGCTGCAGAAATAGCCTTTGAAGAACACAAAAGTGCGGCACAGAAACTGGCACAGGAGATTCAACAAAAACGCCAGAAAATTGCCCTTGCACAGGAAAATTTAGAAGAGCTCACCAAAAATGGTGCAGCTCCTGAATTGCTTAAAACTGCCCAGATTGAATCGGTGGAAGCACAAAAAGAGCTGATA
The DNA here is from genome assembly GCA_025360605.1 of Alphaproteobacteria bacterium. Taxonomy (GTDB): domain Bacteria; phylum Pseudomonadota; class Alphaproteobacteria; order Rickettsiales; family SXRF01; genus JANYBV01. The sequence goes on from JANYBV010000038.1 coordinate 28,025, forward strand.
GCTGCTAAGCAGCAATTGAACGGCATTGCTAAAAAAGCCGCTGAAAGCAAACAGGCACTCAATACTTTTTCCAAAAATGCCGAAAAAGCACAATATGCTTTCGATGTTGCAACGGGTAAAACAAATCTCACGAAAGTTGAAGAATTTGGACGCGAAACCCGCGATCGTCTGGCTGACAAAGACAGGGCACTTGATAAGCACGCACGCGACCTTAAAGATTCGGAAAGCAAGCTAGCACAGGCAGAGAAAAAATTAGACGCAGTGAAGACGGGTGCCGATTCCCCGCTGACCAAGGCCACAAGTGAGCTCGAAGCCGCAAAAATAGCAGAACAGGAAGCTACGCAGGCCATTGAAAGGCTTAACCTCGAGAAAGCGGCCGCGGCTGAAAGAGCGACAACTGCGACAAGCTCTACCGCAGAAAGAATTGCAGCAACAACAGAAGTGGCACAAAAACAAAGCGCCATTAATGAAGCATTGTCCAAACAACGCGCAGCTCAGGGACAGGTAACCAAGGCCACGTCTGCTATTGAAACTGCCGGAAAACCGTTAGTTGCTGCCACTGCCGCCCACGATGCCGCTCATCATGCAACCGTTAACGGTAAATATACCAATTCCCTCACCTCTGAAAACAGCATTATTAAAGAAGCGGCACGAGAAGCGAAAAAAAGTGCCGCTGCAATAGATCGCAGTATGGCTGTAGCCTATCAGGGCATGAATGGTGGTATGGTAACCCATACCAGCGACCAGATCGCTGCTATGGCCTCCAGAACGACAGGAACCGTGGCTGTTGTTACCAATGCTGCCGAACATTCCGGTGGCATTGGCAGTAAGATTCTTGGTGGCCTCAAAATGGGGAGCAATATTGTCGCAGCCCCGTTTAAGGCAGGGTATAGCTACGTAGCCAAGCCTGCATTTGAACATGCGGTCAAACCACTCGCAGTGGGCACCTTTGAGAATGCCGGAAAACTGGCCAAAGGCACCAAAGGCATGGCAGGGAACGTTATGCTGGCGGGTGTTGCCGGTGTGGGTTTATTAGGTCTTGCCGCAACGCTTAGCGCTCCTAAACCTATCGCCCCGAGAATTACCCGCTTTGATGACGAGCCAAGCAACCCGCTGGCGTTTGCCGGTGGCGATACCAGTGTGGATCTGGGTGGTGTGGCGATGCCGGCTCTCGGCCAGCAGCAAGGTCAGGGTAACTGGATGTCCAAGGTGCCTTCCATGGAAGACCAACTGGCGATGAACGGTGTCAATTTAGGGCCACCGAGCCGCTAATCACTATTTTGTCTCTGCTAATTCTTGACGACGAGTTCCGGTTTGCCCGACATCAGCCGCTGATGTGGGAAGATCACGCGCACGGTCGTGCCCTCGCCCACCTTGCTGGTGAGCAGCAGTTTACCTTCATGCAGCTCGGCATACATCTTACATAACGGCAGGCCGAGGCCGGTGCCTTCGTGGCTCTTGCTGCGGTGAACCTGACCGAATACGGATAACGCCTTGGAGATATCGCCCTCGGCAATACCGATGCCGGTGTCCGCCACGATCAGCGCCATATTCCCATGCGGATCTAGGCGTACGGCGGTCGTGATGGTGCCGTTTTCCGGCGTAAATTTAACTGAGTTGGACAGCAAATTGATCAGCACCTGACGGATCTTGCGCTTGTCGCCCCATAAAAATGGCAAGTTCGGCTCAATCGCCATCACCACATGGATGCCTTTAGTTTTCATCTTGCCGTTCATGATGCGTACGCTTTCATTCACGATTTCGGCAATGTCCACCTTCTCTTCGATCAGTTCGAGCTTGCCGGCATCCCCTTTCGAGAATTCCAGAATGTCGCTGATAAGCTGCAACAAATGGCTGCCGCACAGGTTGATGTCGTGGATACGCTCTTTCTGCTTGGCGTTAAGCGGACCGAAATAGCCTGAATTGATCATCTCCGAAAAGCCGATAATGGCGTTGAGCGGCGTGCGCAGCTCATGGCTCATGTTGGCGAGGAATTCCGATTTTGCCTGCGAGGCCAGAATGGCCGCCGCTTCTGATTCTTCCACACGGATAATCTGCTTCGCCATGGTCACGGCGAAGAACGACAGCACCGAACCGAAGATGGTGAAGAGCGCTAAAAACCCGATATCCTTCATGCGCGACTGGCGCCATGAATAAAGGAAATCTTCTTCGTCCAATACCACCGACACGGCAATTGGCATGTTCTTCAGGCGTTTTGCCGATACGATTTTAATGCTGTCACCCGATACAGTTTCGTTCTTCACCTGATCCGAATTTTTCGGCTGGCTAGCCAGCCATTTTTTCGATAAAGCTTCATTGGCCGCGCTTTCAAACGGGCCCGACACCAGCACACTGCCGTCCGGCAGCATCATCGACATAAAGCGCTGATTGCCCGAGGCAATCGAACTGTAGAAATCGGTGAAGAAGTCAGGGTTGATAGCCGCTACCACCACACCGCCAAAATCGCCGTTGAGCTTGTTGTAACGACGGCTCATAATAATCAGCGAATTGTTGTCTTCGGTATAGTGCTTGCCAATGAACACATAGGTGTCATCAGCTTCGCGCATGTGTTCGAACAGCTTCTGCCCCACCAGTGTTTTATGGTAATCTAGCCAGTGGTCATAATTCTTTTTGTGTGCCGCCACCGCCACCGCACCACTTTCGTCAATCAGCGCCAGCGCCACGATCTGCGGGGTTTCGTTCAGCCAGATTTTAAAATTTTGCTCGGTATATTCCGGCAGATTATTACCAAATAACGAATTGAAATATTGCCGCTCGATCGCGCGGCGAAGGCTTAAATCAACGCCCAGAAACGTCAGTTCAGCATTTTCTGCGAGGATGTGCGTCAAACGGAGGGATTTTTCTTCGCCTTCAGCCAGCGCCTGACGGTAGGCATGCGCGCCCTGATACGCCACGATGCCGCAAAAAATCACCATGATGAGCCCAGAGAACCCAATCAGGTTTCTGACTCTCGGTGAACTTGGTCGACTTTGCACAGGCTTGATCATACAGCGTTTTGTACTATCTATAAGGGCGTCGTTCCATCCCATGACGGAACTTTAACCATTTACTATAATTCACTATTTGGGTTAATATAGGGTGAGAATATTAACAATATTTAGTTAATAAGCGCACACCCTGCGGTCAAATGCTATTTTTTGTTGGCTGGTCCCAGCGTTTTTCGCGCATTTTGGCCGCAGATGCAACGCAAATCACAATGACTTCCCCCATTAACTGGCTATTAACTGACTGATTATTATTGTTTTTAACGCTTTGTAAATTTATGCCAAACTTCGCAAGACTAGTTATTGACAATAGCGGGCCAATCCACTAGATTTCACATCCTTTTTCTGAATGTTCAATTTTTACCATTTGTTTTCAGAAACTTAATTCATTTGATCGCATAGGATTCAGTCATGTTTGCAGTCATCCGCACTGGCGGAAAACAGTATAAAGTAACCAGCGGCGATGTTATCGCCGTGGAAAAACTCGAAGGCGCGCAAGGCGACAAGGTGGAAATCAGCGATGTGCTGATGGTGGACCAGACCATTGGTTCTTCCCTTGTAAAAGGTGCGAAAGTGCTGGCAGAAATCGTGAAGCAGTTCCGCGATGATAAAGTTATCATCTTCAAAAAACGCCGCCGTCACAACTATCGCCGTAAGAAGGGCCATCGCCAGTATCTTACCGAAATCAAAATCACTGAAATCAAAGCGTAAATTATAAGTTTTTAGGGAGTGCATCATGGCACATAAAAAAGCAGGCGGTAGTTCCCGCAACGGTCGTAACTCTGCAGGTCGCAGACTCGGTGTAAAGATCTTCGGTGGTCAGGAAGTGATCTCCGGCAACATCATCGTGCGTCAGCGCGGTACGAAATTCCACCCAGGCAATGGCGTGGATATCGGCCTTGACCACACCATCTTCGCTGTAGAAGCCGGTCGCGTTGAGTTCCAGCGCAAAGCCAATGGCAAGACCTACATCTCGGTCGTGAATCAATAAGCGAACGATAGAACGAATGCAAAAGGGCGACTGGGAAACCAGCCGCCCTTTTCGTTTGTAGCAGCACTACTGATTCTACTGTTGTGTGGTTACGGCTGAACCATCAGCGATGGTACCCATGCTGTCAGTCACCACACGCTCGCCTGCATTCACGCCCTGTGCAATCACCGCATCACCGTCTTGCGTCATCGACACATTGACGATGCGCTTTTCAACACTCTGGCGCTCGGCGTTATAGACAAACACCCACGGCTTGCTGTCGGGCTTGCGTTCCTCGCCCACTTTGATCTCTTCCCTGTGTAACGCTGCCGCCGGCACGACCACCGCATCTTTCAGCGAGGACACCAGCAAGCGCACATGCACCGATCCACCCGGCCACAATACACGCTTATGATTAGGGAACGTAGCTTTCAGGTGAATGGTTCCGGTAGCGGCATCAACCTGATTATCCAGAAGCTCCAGCATACCCTGATCGAGTACGGCCTTATTATCCACATCCATCGCCAGCACCTCGACCGGCTCTTTGTTGCTCAGGCGGTCGCTGATGGCATGAAGGTTATGTTCGGGCAAATCAAAAATGACTGAAATCGGTTCCAACTGCGTAATGACCACCAGACCGTTAGCATCCGACGGATGCACTATATTACCCGCATCGACCTGACGCATCCCTGCCCTGCCATCCAGCGGCGAGACAATGACGCTACGCGAAAGCTGGGTTTTAAGTGATTCAATCGCCACCGCATCCGACTGCACGGTCGCTTCAAACTGGCGCACCTCGTTGCGTTTTTCATCCAGCCTCTTTAGCATATCCTTGTTGGCCACCTCGGTGTGTTTGCCCTTGTGGGCGGGCTGATGAGCAGCGGCAAATTTCAATTTATTGAAATCACTCTTCGCCTTGGCGAGCATCGCCTCGTCCTGCACTTTATTCACCAGCGCTTCATCATATTTCGCTTTAAAAGTGCGCGGATCCAGCCTTGCCAGCACATCACCGGCTTTCACTTCCTGCCCTTCCCTGAAAAGCACTTCCAAAAGCTGACCGTCCATCTGCGTGTGTACGGTCACCGTCTGGTTCGCCTGCACAGTGGCGGGGGATTCAATATAGATTGGCACGTCGCGCAAAGCAGCCTGCGCCAGCGATACCGGCACATGCACCACCGTATGATCCATCACCGTCCACACTACCGCCGACGCAGTTGCCGCCAACAGCAGAAATTTTCGGATGATCTTGCGTTTTCTCGGCACTTCACGCCAGACACCGCTGGCATGCTCGAAACGGCGTTTGCCGCGCTTATTGACGGGCTGTCCCACCAGCCCCTGATCTATCGGACGGTAAGTCGAATACATGGAAAGCTGTAATGTCATGGCCGATACACCTTTCAAAGGAACAGAAAACGCTTACACCCTGAACAAATACTAATTGCTATGCCTACGGCGGTCATTACGCGCCTTGAGCAGGATTTTACGGTCTTCCTGTGAAAATTTTTCCATGGTCGAGGCAAAGGTTTCATCCATCTTGCCGCGGGTTGTGTCGTAGAGTTTATTCAGCTCCGCTGCTTTAGCAAGAAACGCTTTTTTATCAAATTTTTCAGCGACCAAAATAGCGTCCGCTTCTTCATGGGCCTTGCGGATCTGGGCGCGCAGATCGTTGTTGCTGTCAATGGCCGCTTGCATCGCGTCGTTGTATTCTTTTGCTTTTTCCGTTGAAAGCCCTGATGATTCTTGCGTTACCTGATCCTTTTGTTTTTCAACCGCCTTGCTGGTTTTGGCAGGGGCTTCGGATTTCGTGGCAGGAGCGGACGCCGTAGCCGCCGCAGGGGAGGTCGCCGTGTCCGCTGCAAAAGCAGCAGGAGCAAGGGCGGTCGATGCCAGCAGGCTAAAAAGTGCGATCGCGGTGTGTTTTTTCATGTCATTCTCCGTTGTTATCGTGCGTTTGAGCGGCTATCCGGTTATGGTGAATAACGAAAGGATGCGCGCATGTACCGAGGTATTTTTATGTTGCCATTCTTTGTATTCCAATACGCGTTTTATTCAATTCTTTTATTTGCCTGCGGCGTAAAAAATACATGTTGTCACTACCCGCACACCTCATGGAATAGTAGCCGCTTACAAATAGTGATTGCAGTGCCGAAACTATCTGGGTATAAATCGCCTCCCAAATTGACTTTTTACCGATTGTAGGGGTGTAGCTCAGCTGGTAGAGCGGCGGTCTCCAAAACCGTAGGCCGCAGGTTCGAATCCTGTCGCCCCTGCCAAATTCATGCAAAAAATCACGATTTATTACAAAAATATCGCTTGAATTCCTGCCTGCTTGGTCTATAAGGGCGGCTTCCCCACACATTAACAGTATTTGAGAGTCGAAAAACGATGGCCAGATTCAATCCCGCTAAATTTATACGCGAAGTCCGTCAGGAAATGGACAAGGTCACATGGCCAAGCCGCAAGGAAACCACCGTCTCCACCATCATGGTGCTGGGACTTGCGACCACGGCAGCGACGTTCTTCGTGCTGGTGGATTGGGTTGTCGGATCGTTTATCCGCGCAATCATTGGAATATAGTTTTTTAGGAGTTACACATCATGGCATTTCGCTGGTACATCGTTCACGCCTACTCAGGTTTCGAGAAAAAAGTCGCCCAGTCCATCAGGGAAACCGCTGCCCAGAACGGCATCTCCCACCTGATCGAAGAAGTGGTCGTTCCCGTTGAAGAAGTAGTGGAAGTGCGCCGCGGCAAGAAAGTCGCCGCCGAACGCAAGTTCTTCCCCGGTTACGTCATGATCAAAATGGAGCTCACCGACGAAACATGGCACATGGTGAAAAATACCCAGAAAGTCACCGGATTCCTCGGCCATGGTGGCAAAGGACGTCCTGTGCCGATCACCGAAAAAGAAGCCGAAGCCATCTTCGCGCAGGTGCGTGACGGCCTCGAGCATCCAAAATCACAGATCAGCTTCGATATCGGCGAAAACGTCAAGATCATCGACGGTCCGTTTGAATCGTTTGTCGGCCTTGTCGAACAGGTGGATGATGAAAAATCCCGTGTCAAGGTATCGGTGTCGATCTTTGGCCGCGCTACCCCTGTGGATCTTGAATATTCTCAGGTGGAAAAGGTTGCTTAGGCACTCTTTCTCGGCTCAGTGCCCCACTTGTATAATAACCCCATGAATGTGCTGTAAATTAAACCAGTTAGCCACCCTGCCTTACGGACACGAAACCCGTTAAAACAAGGCAGTGCGTCACAGATTTACATCACACTCATGACTCGCCTACATAAAATTTTAACATTTTCGTATTTTTTGCTTGCATTGATTATTCAATTCCTCTAGAAGTTCGCCTCCCTTCGTTATAGAAGGTCCCGTATTTTGGGAGTCAGTGCGGCTTTGGGAGTCAGAGCTAGTGCGGCGCCAATACCAAACCGGAAAGAGAAAATATGGCTAAAAAAGTTGTTGGTTACATTAAACTGCAAATTCCTGCTGGCAAAGCGAATCCATCGCCGCCCGTAGGTCCCGCTCTCGGTCAGCGTGGTCTGAACATCATGGAATTCTGCAAAGCGTTTAACGCTGCTACCCAGAAGATGGAGCCAGGCGCTCCTATCCCTGTGGTTATCACCGCGTATCAGGATCGTACCTTTACGTTCATCACCCGCCTGTCACCGGTTTCTTATTACATTAAGAAAGCGACCAAAATTGCCAAGGGTTCACAGACCCCAGGTAAAGGCGCTACCGCTGGTAAAATCACGATGACGCAGATCCGCGACATCGCGAAAGAAAAAATGAAAGACCTGAACGCTCATGACATTGAAGCGGCAGCACGCATGATTCGCGGCTCCGCCCAGTCGATGGGCCTAGAAATTGTGGAGGCTTAAGACCATGCCACGCGTAGCAAAAAAGAGAAAAGCGATCCTCGCTAAAGTTGACACCACCAAGCGTTATGCGCTTGCGGAAGCCATCAAGCTGGTAAAATCTTCTGCTGGTAGCAAATTCGATGAAACCATCGATATCTGCATGAACTTAGGCATCGACCCAAAACAGACCGAACAATCCATCCGCGGGATGGTTGCCATGCCAAACGGCACCGGCAAAACCATCACGGTTGCGGTGTTCGCTCGTGGCGACAAAGCGGCCGACGCCCTGAAAGCGGGTGCTGATTTCGTCGGTGCAGAAGATCTGTTCGAAAAAATCAACGGCGGCTTCACCGATTTTGACCGCCTGATCGCTACCCCTGACATGATGGCCCTCGTTGGCCGTCTCGGTAAAGTGCTGGGCCCTAAAGGCCTGATGCCAAATCCGAAACTCGGCACTGTAACACCAAACGTCGTGGATGCCGTGAAAGCTGCTAAATCCGGTCAGGTCGAATTCCGCCTGGATAAAGCGTCGATCGTTCATGCCGGTATAGGTAAAGCAAGCTTCACCGAAGAACAGCTATTGCAGAACGTTAAAGCGTTTATTGATGCCGTCACTAAAGCGAAACCGTCCGGTGTCAAAGGCAACTACATTAAGAAGATCGGTATTTCATCCACCATGGGTCTGGGTCTTAAGCTCGACCTTACCGATATCGCCGCATAAGGAGCTTTTATGAATCGTGCAGAAAAACAAGCTTCTATCGAAAGCGTTAATGCTACCCTTAAAAAGGCAGGCATTGCTCTGGTCGTCCATAACAATGGTCTGACCGTAGCCCAGATGACTACGTTACGCGGTAAAATGCGTGAAGTGGGTGCTGAATTCAAAATCTCGAAGAACCGTCTGGTCAAAATCGCCGCTAAAGATACACCGTACGAAAACATCACCGACCTGCTCAAGGGGCCTGCGGCGATTGCTACGTCTGCGGATCCTGTGTCGGTGGCGAAAGGTCTCGTCGATTTTGCTAAAACCAATGACAAGCTCGTCATCATTGGCGGCGCGTTCGGCGGACAGAAGCTGGATGTAAAGGCGATTGAAGCGCTCTCGAAGCTGCCTTCGCTGAACGAACTGCGTGGCAAGCTCGTGGGTCTGTTACAGGCTCCCGCTCAGCGTATTGCTTGTGTGCTTCAGGCTCCCGCAGGCCAGGTTGCGCGCGTGATTGGCGCTCATTCGAGGAAAGAAGGCTAATTAAGGAATTCTGGTGGCGAGATGCACGCCGCCTGATTAAGTATAGTACTATTTTTAAGATTTTAACTCAGGAGTAATTACAATGTCTGCTAACCTTGCACAAATCGTTGATACGCTGTCCGCGCTTTCCGTAATGGAAGCCGCTGAACTGTCCAAAATGCTCGAAGAAAAGTGGGGCGTTTCGGCTGCTGCACCTGTTGCTGCTGCCGGCCCGGCTGCCGCTGCTGCTGGCCCAGCTGCTGAAGTTCAGACCGAATTCAACGTTATTCTTGCTTCAGCTCCTGCTGACAAGAAAATCGGTGTCATCAAAGTCGTTCGCGAAATCACCGGTCTCGGTCTGAAAGAAGCGAAAGACCTCGTTGAAGCTGCACCAAAGCCTGTTAAAGAAGGCGTGAGCAAAGACGAAGCTGAAAAGCATCGCAAAGCTCTTGCTGAAGCAGGCGCAACCGTTGAAGTTAAATAGTTTCTTTTTAAGGTAATGCGTCAAGGGGTGCTGCTTCATTAGCAGCACTCCCTTTTTGCCGTTTGTAAAAGTCTAGTTCAGTTAAGGGGTTATCATGGTGCAGGCTCAACATTCACGTCTGTCATTCACTGCTCGCAAGCGTATCCGCAAGAGTTTCGGCCGAATCGAAACAATCACTTCGATGCCTAACCTGATCGAAGTTCAGAAAAATTCCTACGACCACTTCCTCCAGATCAACATCCAAGCTGAAAAGCGCACGAACACCGGCTTACAAAGCGTGTTTAAATCGGTGTTTCCGATTAAGGATTTTGCTGAAACCTCGACACTGGAATTTGTCAAATTCAATTTTGATGCGCCAAAGTACGATGTTGATGAATGCCGCTCACGTGGTATCAACTTCTCCGCGCCACTGCGCGTGACCCTTCGCCTGATCGTATGGATCGTCGACGAGGACACCGGTGCCCGCGAAATCAAGGACATCAAGGAACAGGACGTTTACATGGGCGATATTCCGCTCATGACCAACAACGGCACGTTCATCATTAACGGCACCGAACGCGTGATCGTATCGCAGATGCATCGCTCCCCGGGTGTATTCTTTGACCATGACCACGGCAAGACCCACAGCTCCGGCAAGTTCCTGTATTCTGCCCGTATCATTCCTTATCGCGGCTCATGGCTGGATTTCGAATTCGATGCCAAGGATCTCGTGAATGCGCGTATCGATCGCCGCCGCAAAATTCCGGTGACCAGCCTGCTGCGCGCACTGGGCATGGACAACGAAGAAATCCTTAACACCTTCTACGGCAAGACCACCTACAAAAAACAGAAAAAAGGCTGGGCTGCGAAGTTCAACCCTGAATCGTGGAAGGGCGTGAAGCTTGCTAACGACCTCGTGGATGCTAAAACCGGTAAAGTGGTTGCTGAAGTAGGCAAAAAGCTCAACATCCGCATGGTAAAAAAATTCGCTGAAGATGGTCTGAAAGAATATCTGGTCAACGACGAACAGTTTGCCGGCAAATATGTCGGTGGCGATATCATCAACGAATCGACCGGTGAAATCTACATCGAAGCAGGTGAAGAAATCAACGCCGCTACCATCGCACTGCTCGACGAAGCCGGCATCAAGGAAGTGGCCGTACTCGATATCGATCACATCAACGTCGGTGCATATCTCCGCAACACGCTGCTGGTCGACAAAAACACCACCAAGGAAGATGCTCTCATCGACATCTACCGCGTGATGCGTCCGGGTGAACCAACAACGGCAGAAGCGGCAGAAGCCCTCTTCCACTCACTGTTCTTCGAATCAGAACGTTATGATTTGTCGGCGGTTGGCCGCGTAAAAATGAATGCGCGCCTGAACCTCGACCTTGCTGAAGACACAGGCATCCTGACCAAACAGGATATCATCGAAGTCGTAAAACTGCTCGTCGGCCTTAAAGATGGCGTCGGCGAAATCGATGATATCGATCATCTTGGCAACCGTCGCGTTCGCTCGGTGGGCGAATTGATGGAAAACCAGTTCCGTATCGGGTTGCTGCGCATGGAACGTTCGATTGTAGAACGCATGTCGTCGGTCGATATAGACACTGTCATGCCGCATGACCTCGTGAACGCCAAGCCGGTGGCTGCTGCGATCCGCGAATTCTTCGGTTCGTCACAGCTGTCGCAATTTATGGATCAGACCAACCCGCTGTCGGAAATCACCCACAAGCGCCGCTTATCGGCCCTTGGACCCGGTGGTCTTACCCGTGAACGCGCTGGCTTTGAAGTACGCGACGTACATCCAACCCATTACGGCCGTATCTGCCCGATCGAAACGCCTGAAGGTCCGAATATCGGTCTTATCAACTCGATGGCAACGTATGCCCGCGTCAACAAGTATGGCTTCATCGAAAGCCCATACCGCAAAGTTATCAATGCCCGCGTGACCGACGAAGTGATCTACCTCTCGGCGATCGAAGAAGGCAAATACGCTATCGCTCAGGCCAATTCAAACCTCGACGACAAAAATAAATTTGTCGACGATTTGATCAGCTGCCGTCGCAATGGCGATTTCGTCCTCGCCGGCCCGGATGCGATTGATTATATCGACGTAGCACCGAAACAGCTTGTGTCCGTAGCCGCCGCCCTCATCCCGTTCTTAGAGAACGATGATGCGAACCGCGCGCTCATGGGCTCGAACATGCAACGTCAGGCCGTGCCTCTGCTGCGCTCGGAAGCGCCGCTGGTGGGTACCGGTATGGAAGAAATCGTTGCCAAGGATTCCGGTGTGACCACCGTGGCCCGCCGCACTGGCGTGATCGATCAGGTAGATGCTACCCGCATCGTGATTCGTTCTGCCGAAGTGTCGGAAGACGGTTCACCCGGTGTGGATATCTACAACCTCATCAAGTTTACCCGTTCCAACCAGAACACCTGCCTCAACCAGCGCCCACTGATTAAAGTAGGCGACAAGGTAAATGCCGGTGACATTATCGCGGACGGTCCGTCAACGGATCTGGGCGAATTGGCGCTGGGCCGTAACGTGCTCGTGGCTTTCATGCCATGGAACGGTTACAACTTCGAAGATTCCATCCTGATCTCTGAACGCATCGTGTCGGAAGACGTGTTCACCTCCATCCACATCGAAGAATTCGAAGTGATGGCGCGTGACACCAAGCTCGGCGCGGAAGAAATCACCCGTGATATTCCAAACGTCGGCGAAGAAGCTCTTCGTAACCTCGATGAAATCGGCGTGGTGCATATCGGTGCGGAAGTTCAGCCTGGTGATATTCTTGTCGGCAAAGTGACTCCAAAATCGGAATCGCCGATGACGCCGGAAGAAAAGCTGCTTCGTGCGATCTTCGGTGAAAAAGCATCCGACGTTCGCGATTCGTCCCTGCGTCTGCCTCCGGGCGTTGCCGGTACCATCGTTGGCGTTCGTATCTTCTCGCGCCGCGGTATCGAAAAAGACGAACGCGCGCTCTCAATTGAAAAAGCCGAAATCGAACGCCTCGCCAAAGACCGTGACGACGAACGCGCGATCATCGAACGTTTTGTTTATGGCCGTATGAAGGAATTGCTTGATGGCAAAAAAGCCACCAGCGGTCCGAAGGGCTTTAAAGCAGGCGCCGAAATCGATGCCAAGACCTTTGAAGAATTCTCCAAGGGTCAATGGTGGCAGTTTGCAGTGAAAGACAACGCTGTTATGGCGGAAATCGAATCACTCAAGAAACAGCTTGATACCGCACTGTCACGCATCAACCAGAAGTTCGAAGAAAAAGTCGCCAAGGTACAAGCCGGTGATGATCTGATGCCGGGCGTACTGAAAATGGTGAAGGTATTCGTTGCCGTGAAGCGCAAGCTTCAGCCTGGTGACAAAATGGCCGGTCGCCATGGTAACAAAGGGGTTATTTCGAAGATCGTTCCTGTTGAAGACATGCCATATCTCGAAGACGGCACGCAGGTGGATATCGTACTGAACCCACTCGGTGTACCTTCGCGTATGAACGTCGGTCAGATTCTGGAAACCCATCTCGGCTGGGCATCAGCTGGTATCGGTAAGCAGGTTCGCGGCATGTTAGAGGAAGTGCAGCAGCAGAATAACAAAGCTGCCGGTGCCAAATCCCTACGCGAATTCCTCGGCAACGTGTATGACGACAAGGATAACCGCAAGGAAATCCAGAGCATGTCCGATGATGAAGTGATGGAACTCGCTTTCAACCTGAAAAAAGGTGTGCCATTTGCTACCCCTGTATTCGACGGCGCGAAAGAAGAAGACATCGTCGGCTGGCTGAAAAAAGCCGGTCAGTCCACCTCAGGTCAGGTGACGTTGTACGATGGCCGCTCGGGTGAAGCCTTCGACCGTAAAGTAACCGTTGGTTACATTTACATGTTGAAACTGCATCACTTGGTCGATGACAAGATCCACGCGCGTTCTATCGGACCGTACTCACTTGTTACCCAGCAGCCGCTGGGTGGTAAGTCGCAGTTCGGCGGACAGCGCTTCGGGGAAATGGAATGCTGGGCGCTTCAGGCGTACGGCGCAGCTTACACCTTGCAGGAAATGCTTACGGTTAAATCCGACGACGTGGCGGGCCGCAGTAAGATCTATGAATCGATCGTACGTGGTGACAACAGCTTCGAGTCCGGCATCCCGGAAAGCTTCCACGTTATGGTCAAGGAATTACGGTCACTCGGTTTGAACGTCGAGCTGGTCGAAAAAGAAGTATAGTATCTTCCGCCGGATCGTCAGCGATCCGGCGGAATCCTAAATTTGTGCCTGAGATTTCTGCTTTAATACATACGCATCTGGAGCGAATATGAGCAACGAAGTAATGAATTTTTTTGGTCAGCAACTTACTGCTACCAAACAGTTTGACGAAATCAAGATATCTATCGCAAGCCCTGAGAAAATTCACTCATGGTCGTTCGGCGAAGTGAAAAAGCCGGAAACCATCAATTACCGTACCTTTAAACCAGAACGCGATGGTTTGTTCTGCGCCCGTATCTTTGGCCCAATCAAAGATTATGAATGTCTGTACGGCAAATACAAACGCATGAAATACCGCGGTATCGTCTGCGAAAAATGCGGCGTGGAAGTCACCACTTCGAAGGTTCGCCGTGAGCGCATGGGCCATATCGAACTGGCTTCACCCGTATGCCATATCTGGTTCTTGAAATCACTGCCAAGCCGTATCGGCATCTTGCTCGATATGACGCTGAAAGATCTCGAAAAGATCCTGTATTTCGAATCATACGTTGTGGTTGAACCCGGCCTCACCCCGTTCTCTGTTGGTGAACTGCTCTCTGAAGAACAGTTCTATGACGCGCAGGACAAGTACGGCGACGGCACCTTCACCGCCCAAATCGGCGCAGAAGCGATCAAAACAATGCTCTCTGCCGTTGACCTGAAAAAAGAAAAAGAAAAAGCCCGCATCGAGCTAACCGAAACATCTTCGGAAGCGCGCCGCAAAAAGCTGGTGAAACGCCTAAAGCTGGTCGAAGCGTTTTTGGAATCCGAAAACAAGCCACAATGGATGGTGATGGATGTCGTTCCTGTCATTCCGCCGGAATTGCGTCCGCTGGTGCCGCTGGATGGTGGCCGTTTTGCGACCTCCGATTTGAACGATCTGTACCGCCGCGTGATCAACCGTAACAACCGCCTGAAACGCCTGCTCGAACTGCGCGCTCCTGACATTATCGTGCGTAACGAAAAACGTATGTTGCAGGAATCGGTTGATGCGCTCTTTGACAACGGCCGCCGTGGCCGCGTGATCACCGGTGCTAACAAGCGTCCGCTGAAATCGCTCTCTGACATGCTTAAAGGCAAACAAGGCCGTTTCCGCCAGAACTTGCTTGGCAAGCGCGTCGATTACTCTGGCCGTTCGGTTATTGTAGTGGGTCCGGAACTCAAATTGCACCAGTGCGGTCTGCCAAAGAAAATGGCGCTCGAACTGTTCAAACCGTTCATCTACGCCAAGCTCGAAATCTACGGCATCGCAACTACCATTAAAGCCGCCAAGCGCATGGTGGAATCCGAACGTCCGGAAGTATGGGACATTCTGGAAGAAGTGATCCGCGAACATCCGGTATTGCTCAACCGCGCTCCAACGCTTCACCGCCTTGGTATTCAGGCGTTCGAACCGGTGCTCGTTGAAGGCAAGGCAATTAATTTGCATCCGCTCGTCTGTACCGCGTTTAACGCTGACTTTGACGGTGACCAGATGGCAGTACACGTTCCGCTGTCTATCGAAGCGCAGCTGGAATCACGCGTGCTGATGATGTCCACCAACAACATCCTCTCGCCAGCCAACGGCAAGCCAATCATCGTACCTTCGCAGGATATCGTACTCGGTCTGTACTATATCTCGCTGGAATCCGACGGTGAAGAAGGTGAAGGCATGATCTTTACCGACACCTCGGAAATGCAGCACGCCCTTGATTCCAAACAGGTCACCCTGCACTCAAAAATCAAGTGCCGCTTCAAGGCGATGCAAGAAGACGGCGAACTGGTGACACAGATTGTGTCTACCACTCCGGGCCGCATGCTGATTTCAGAAATTTTGCCGAAATCCGTGAAGCTGCCTTTCGCGACTGTCAACAAGCTGATGACCAAGAAAGAAATCTCCAACCTGATCTACGAAGTGTATCGTCACTGTGGTCAGAAAGAAACGGTCATTTTTGCTGACCGCCTGATGTCCCTTGGTTTCAAACACGCAGCACTCGCCGGTATCTCCTTCGGTAAAGACGACATGATCGTGCCGCAAACCAAAGGCAAGCATCTCGCTCACACCTTCGGCGAAGTGAAACAGTTCGAACAGCAATATGCTGACGGTCTGATCACACTCGGTGAAAAGTACAACAAGGTAATCGACGCTTGGTCAAAATGCTCGGAAGTTGTCGCTGATGACATGATGAAAGAAATTTCGAATGTCGGCAAAAAAGACGGCAAGATGAAAGCCAAAGAGATCAACTCGATCTTCATGATGGCCAACTCCGGAGCCCGCGGTTCGGCAGCGCAGATTAAACAGCTCGCCGGTATGCGCGGTCTTATGGCGAAACCAAACGGTGAAATTATCGAAACCCCGATTATCTCGAACTTTAAAGAAGGTCTGTCGGTACTCGAATACTTCAACTCATCACACGGTGCCCGTAAGGGTCTCGCCGATACGGCGCTTAAAACTGCTAACTCCGGGTACCTCACCCGCCGTCTCGTTGACGTGGCGCAGGATTGCATCGTCATCGAACGTGATTGCGGCACCTTCCGTGGTATTATCGCGAAAGCGGTGATCGACGGTGGCGACATCATCGTGCCGCTGGCCGACCAGATCATGGGCCGCACCAGCTCACGTGATGTGCATCATCCGGTCACCGATGGAATCATCATCAATGCCGGTCAGCTCATCGACGAACAGATCGTTGATAAAGTAGACGAAGCCGGTATCGAAGCCGTGATGGTTCGCTCCGTTCTCACCTGTGAAAGCAAAAATGGCGTGTGCGCGCATTGCTATGGCCGTGACCTTGCCCGTGGTACCGAAGTGAATATCGGTGAAGCGGTCGGTGTTATCGCAGCACAGTCGATTGGTGAACCAGGTACCCAGCTGACCATGCGTACGTTCCACATCGGTGGTGCGGCACAGCGCGGCGCGGAAACCTCGAGCGTTGAATCCTCACACGATTCGACCTTCACCCTGTCCAACAAAAACATCGTGACCGATTCCAAAGGCCGCCTCGTGGTAATGAGCCGCACCTGTGAAATCGTGTTGCGTGATGAAAACAAGCGCGAACGTGCCCGCTACAAAGTTCCATACGGTGCGCGCCTGCTCGCTAAAGAAGATGATAAAGTGAAGAAAGGCCAGAAGCTGGCTGAATGGGATCCGTTTACACTCCCAATCATCACCGAACGTGCTGGTTTCTCACACTACCGCGACCTCGTCGAAGGCGTATCCTTACGCGAAGTACTGGACGAATCGACCGGTATTTCCAACAAGATCGTGACCGACTGGCGCCAGCAAACCCGTGGTGCCGATCTGAAGCCACGCGTTGCGTTGCGTGACAAAAAAGGTGAAATCATCACCCTCGCTAACGGTCTGGAAGCACGTTACTTCCTGCCTGTGGGCGCGATCCTGAACGTTCAGGACGGCGATGAAGTTCATGCCGGTGACGTACTTGCCCGTATCCCACGTGAATCGACCAAAACTCATGATATCACCGGCGGTCTGCCGCGTGTGGCCGAGTTGTTCGAAGCACGTAAACCGAAAGACCACGCGATCATCTCGGAAACCGAAGGTGTGGTGGAATTCGGCAAAGACTACAAAAACAAACGCCGCGTTCTGGTGCGTTCCAAAGACGATGCTACGCTTGAGCCTATTGAATACATGATTCCAAAAGGCAAGCACATCACCGTTCAGGAAGGCGACTATGTGCAGAAGGGCGACCTCCTGATGGATGGTAATCCGGTTCCGCATGACATCCTGAAAGTAATGGGTGTTGAAGCGCTCGCCAAGTACATGGTGAAAGAAGTGCAGCAGGTTTACCGTCTGCAGGGCGTAGGCATCAACGACAAGCACATCGAGGTGATCGTTCGCCAGATGTTGCAGAAAGTTGAAATCGACAACGCCGGTGAAACCACCTTCCTCGCCGGTGAACAGGTTGACCGTGAAGAGTTCGATCTGGTCAACGAAAAGACCATCGCCGAAGGCTACAAGCCTGCCACCGCCTCACCGGTACTGCAAGGTATCACCAAGGCATCGCTGCAGACCCACTCCTTCATCTCGGCGGCATCCTTCCAGGAAACCACCCGCGTACTTACCGAAGCCGCTGTGGCTGGCAAGGTAGACGAATTGTCGGGCCTGAAAGAAAACGTCATCGTAGGACGTTTGATTCCGGCCGGTACCGGTGCGGCTGTTATGCGCCTGCGTAAAGTGGCGGCTGACCGCGAGAAGAAAGCCATTGCTGAGGCAGAAGCCGCCGCAAGCAATGATAATCCAGAACTGCTTGCCCCAACGGGCAGCTAAGCGTAAAAAAGCCGGAGAGAAATCTCCGGCTTTTTTATTACCCCTATGAAACACGCCCCACTGAAACACTCCCCCCACTATCTTTTCGGCAATCATGCCGTGCTGGCCGCTATGGGAAATCCACTGCGCAAAATCAAGCGCATACTGGTGACCAAGAATACGCAAGCAGAACTGGCCAGCAAACTCGCCGCATTCAAAAACGTGACGCTGAGCGAAGGGAGCAAGCTCGACGCGATGCTGCCGCCCGGATCGGTGCATCAGGGCATTATCATGGAATGCGAACCCCTGCCCCAGCCGAGTTTGCAGGAATGGCTGGCCGAAGGCATCCACAAACCAATTTTACTGCTCGATCAGGTGTCAGACCCGCATAATGTCGGCGCGATTTTGCGCTCAGCCGCGGCGTTTGACGTGGGTGCGGTGATCGGAACGGACCGCAATGCGCCCAGCGAAAGCGGCGTAATGGCCAAAACGGCCTCGGGTGCGATGGAAGTGGTGCCGCTGATTACGGTAGTCAATCTTGTGCAAGCCATTGAACTGATTAAAAAATCCGGATACTGGATCGCCGGACTGGACGGTGCCGCCAAACAAACCATCGCCGAAGCCAAGCTCGACAGCAAAACTGCCCTCGTGCTCGGTGCGGAAGGCTCCGGCCTGCGCCGTCTTACCTCTGAACATTGCGACTATCTAGTCAAGCTGCCGATGTCTTCGCGCATGGAATCGTTGAATGTGTCCAACGCCGCGGCGGTTGCGCTTTACGATTTGTACCGCCGCCTGTACAATCCGGCAGCCTGAACCACTTTTCTATACAAATGAAACGCTTTCATATCTCCATTGCCGTAGCTGATTTTTCTGGCTCCGTCGCTGATTACAGCGCACGCCTCGGCGGCAAGCCGTGCGTGGTGAAAGAAGGGCGCTATGCGCTGTGGCGCACCGATCTGCTCAATTTTTCCATCAGCTGCAAACCAGAGCAACCGGTTGGAGTTGTGCGCCATATCGGCTTTGAGGACGATAGCGAAAACGGATTCAGGGAAGAATGTGATGCCAACGGCATCACATGGGAATATTTTTCCAAGGACGCACAGCAAAAAGAAATCGAGGAGAAATTTCCGGATGCGAGGCATACGCCATGACGGCTGATATCACCTACCGTTTCCTGACACCCGATGATGCCGCTGTGTTCCGCGAGCATAAGCTGCGCAGCTTCAAAGAAGAACCCGCCTCGTTTTTTTTCACGGTCGGTGAAAAAATCAATCAACCGATAACGCATTGGGAAGCGATGCTGAAGCGCGACTATAATATCGGCGCGTTTGTTGACGGCCAGCTCGTGGGTACGTCCGGACTCTGGCCGGAAATCGGGGTCAAAATCCGCCACCGCGGGTATCTGGGCGCGGTGTATATGATCCCCGAAATGCGCGGCAAGGGCATTGCCCGCGCCATGATTACCCGCCTGCTCGACAAGGCGAAAGAAGCAGGACTGGAACTTGTGCGCCTGAGTACCGATGTCAGCAATCCGGCCTCCGTAGGATTATATAAGTCGCTGGGCTTTCAACCGTACGGCATGGAACAAAAATTTCTGAAACTAGAGGACGGCACCTATGTGGATGAAGTCATGATGATTCTTTTTTTGAAGTAGCCTTATGCCCTATAACTCCTTGCGTGATTTTATCGAAAAACTTGAAAAAACCGGACGCCTCGTGCGGGTGAAAGAACCCGTATCGACCGAACTGGAAATGACGGAAATCGGCACCCGCCTGATCGCTGAAAATGGCCCTGCCGTGCTGTTCGAAAACGTCATCCATCAGGGCAAGCCGCACCCGATGCCGGTATTGATCAACCTGTTCGGTACGATCGAGCGCGTGGCGTGGGGTATGGACCGCGAGCCATCGCAACTACGCGAGGTCGGCCAGACGCTCGCCTTCTTAAAACAACCCGAACCACCCGAAGGCTGGAAAGAAGCATGGGCCATGCTGCCACTACTGAAATCGGTGATGAGCATGAAACCCAAAACAGTTTCGCGCGCACCCTGTCAGGAAGTGGTGCTGACGGGCGAGGATATCGACCTTGGCCTGCTGCCCATCCAGACCTGCTGGCCCGGGGAACCAGCACCGCTCATCACGTGGCCGCTGATTGTCACCAAAGGCCCGACGACGGACAAGGAAGATAATTACAATCTCGGCATCTACCGCATGCAGGTGACGGGCAAAAACACGACGCTGATGCGCTGGCTGAAACATCGCGGCGGGGCGCAGCAACATGCGCGCTGGGCGAAGGAGAAAAGAGAGCCCTTCCCCGCCGCTGCCGTCATTGGCGCTGATCCGGCCACTATTTTAGCCGCCGTCACACCTGTGCCGGATACGCTGTCGGAATACCAGTTTGCCGGATTGCTGCGTGGGTCCAAGGTCGAGCTGGTGGATTGCAAAACCATCCCGCTGAAAGTACCCGCACAGGCTGAAATTGTGCTGGAGGGCTATGTCAGCCTTGATGAATATGGTGATGAAGGCCCGTACGGTGACCATACGGGCTATTATAATTCGGTGGAGCCGTTTCCGGTCTTCACCATCACCGCCATCACCATGCGTCAAAAACCCCTGTACCTCACCACCTATACCGGACGCGCACCCGATGAACCGTCGGTGCTGGGCGAAGCACTCAACGAAGTATTCATCCCCCTGCTCCAGCAACAATTTCCTGAAATTGTCGATTTCTGGCTGCCGCCGGAGGGGTGTTCATACCGCGTGGCGGTGGTGTCGATTAAAAAAGCCTACCCCGGACACGCCAAGCGCATCATGATGGGTGTGTGGTCGTTCCTGCGCCAGTTCGTCTATACGAAATGGGTGATTGTGGTCGATGACGATATCAACTGCCGCGACTGGAAAGAGGTGGTCTGGGCGATGTCCACACGCATGGACCCTGTGCGCGATTTGACCTTAATTAAAGATACACCAATCGATTATCTCGATTTTGCCTCCCCTGAATCGGGCCTCGGCGGCAAGGTGGGCATGGATGCCACCAATAAATGGCCGCCGGAAACCAACCGCGAGTGGGGTAAAAAAATTGTTATGCAACAAGATGTTGTTAAAAAAATTGATCAAATCTGGAGCAGTTTAGGTCTCCCTGGAGCCGGCAAAGCCATCTGGTAACCTCATGATATTTAATCACTGCCTTGGTAAGTGCTTTTTAACACTCCTGCTGTATGCTTAGGATCATATGCAAACATCATCAGTCGCCATGACCCAAGAACACGATACGCAGAACGACATCGGCTTTGCCAAGCAAGCGTTGTTGCTCATGCAAAAATATAATATTTCACCGGCACCGGAAAATTATACGGTGTGGTTCCACTATGCGATCGGCAAAAATAAAGAGCTGATGCGCGAAGTAGACAATATCGTCAATAACTCGGTCGATTTTACGCAGGAAACCTGCTCGTACCTGCACAATAAATTCATTATGGCCAGCCGCAACCAAAAGGTGGTGGACGAGTCTGCCATCACTGCCCAGAAAATTCTGGTCGATGTGCTAAAAGTGATCAATGAATTCGGCAGCGAAACCGAGAATTACAACGAGGGCATCGACCAGTATATGGAAACGCTCTCTAAACAGATCGGTGATGCCAGCGTGAAAAATGTGGTAAAAGAACTGATCAGCGCCACCGCCAACCTGAAAATCCGCGGCAATGACATCAGCAAAAAACTGGAAGAATCCACCAACGAAATCAGCGTGCTGAAACAAAGCCTGAAACAGGTGACCATTGAATCGCAGCGCGATTTCCTCACCGGCGTATACAACCGTAAAACATTTGAAAAATACGTTGATGACCAGATCGACCTCAGCCGCAAAACCAAAAGCGATTTGTGCCTGATGATGATCGATATCGACCATTTCAAACAGTTCAATGACCGCTTCGGCCATTTGCTCGGCGATGAAGTGCTCAAAATTTGCGCAAAAACCCTGACCGAACTGCTAAAGGGGCGCGATATAGTGGCGCGCTTTGGCGGTGAGGAATTCGTGGTAGTGCTGCCGGAAACACCGATTGAAGGCGCAATGAAAGTAGCGGAAATGACCCGCATGGCCGTCGCTGGAAAAGAACTCAAACGCAAAGACACCGGCGAAAACTACGGCACGATTACCGTATCGATCGGTGTGGCACGTTTCCGTCCGGAAACCGACACATTGCCATTACTGATTAAACGTGCGGACGATGCGTTGTATGTGTCCAAACATAATGGCCGCAACCGCGCCACCCGCGAACCGTAACATTATAATCACTTCCAGAGTTGCCTGCTGACAACTCTACGAAGCACAGCTCAAGACTGACTCGGCCTGCTGGCCTCGCCCCTCTCCTTTTTATGCCATGTATAAGCCGCCGTTGATATGCAGCGTCTGTCCGGTGATGTAGTTGGCGGCATCGCTGGCGAGGTATAATGCGCCCGATGCAATTTCATCGGGTGTGCCCATTCGCCCCAAAGGAATATTCTGGTTGATACGCGCTTTCTGGTCATCGTTCAGTACATCGGTCATGTTGGTGGCGATAAATCCGGGGGCAATGCAATTCACTGTAATCCCGCGCGAGGCGACTTCCTGTGCCAGTGATTTCGCCATGCCGGTCAGTCCGGCTTTGGATGCGCAGTAATTCATCTGCCCCGGATTGCCGGTATGGCCAACAACAGAGGTAATGTAAATGATGCGGCCAAAGCGGCGTTTGACCATGCCGCGAAGTACCGTGCGGGTCATTTTGTAGCTGGCGGTGAGATTGAAATCGATTACCTGTTGCCACTCTTCATCTTTCATGCGCAGCGCGAGATTGTCTTTGGTTACGGCTGCGTTGCAGACCAGTATGTCGATCTGCCCGAGTTTTTCTTCCGCTTCCTTAATCAGGTTTTCTACTGTGTCGAGCTTCGAGAGATCGCACGCGATGGAGATAACATTGCCGCCGAGTTCGGCCGCGAACGCTTCGAGCTTTTCGATGCGGCTGCCGGAGATGGCGAGCTGTGCGCCCGCAGCGTGCAGCGTTTTAGCGATGGAACCGCCGATGCCGCCGGTGGCACCAGTGATGAGTGCTTTTTTACCTGTAACTGAAAATGTCATAACTGGAATTTCCCTGTTCCTCTCCAACGTTTGCTTTCTCCACCGCTTCCGCGAAGGCTGGTGCCTTGTAACGTATGTAAATCCGGCATGCCTATCGCCTCAATAACGGCCTGATGCGCACGACCAAACTCATTTTTTATTGCTGTCGCTTCTGCATCCCATGTATCGCGAATGGAGTCATCTACTTTTCCTGCCAAATCACCTATTGGCTTTGCAATATACAAACCGCTAGCATTAGACTCAACCTCATAGCCCTCGGGAAGAACCATTTCTTTCGTCAACGCGCCAAGGTATTTTTCCTGATAGCGCTTCGCTTCGCTGACGCGATAATTCAGTTTCGAAGTCATCGCATCGGTATCCACTTTAATTATTGCAACCAACTCATCTTTTTCCGCATCTGCGACTAATTGGACAAGCGATACCCCTAAGCCGTTGGCCTCGACATTTTCATTGATAAATTTGGAATATCTGTACTTAGGTTGCATGCACTTCCAGCTTTCTTATATGGACTAAAGTGGATTACTCTACCTTAGCGAAGGCTTCTAAATCTGCCGGAGTGGCGACATTGAAAGTTTCCATCTCGGCTTCAATGCGTTTAACCAGACCGGATAATACTTTACCCGCACCGATTTCCACCACGCGGCCCACGCCTTGCGCTTTGATGTACTGAATCGATTCGCGCCAGCGCACCATGCCGGTCACCTGATCGACGAGCAGGCGCTTGAGCACCTCCGGATCGGATTCGGCAGCAGCGGTGACATTGGTAACAACGGGCACGCTTGGAGTAGAGAATTTAGCAGCCGACAATGCTTCGCTCATGACGCCCGAGGCGGCGGCCATAAGCGGACAATGGAACGGTGCGCTGACTTCCAGCATGATCGCACGTTTGATACCTTTAGCCTTGGCAATTTCAATCGCACGTTCAATCGCGGTTTTTGAACCGCTGATTACCACCTGCCCCGGTGCGTTATCGTTCGCCACGCAACATACTTCATCGAGCGCGGCTTCTTTGGCAATGTCTTCGGCTGCGGCATAATCCGCGCCGAGTAACGCCGCCATCGCACCACGACCAACGGGCACCGCCTGTTGCATCGACTTGCCACGAACACGCAGCAAACGCGCTGTATCGGTGAGGCTGAGTGCGCCTGCCGCACACAATGCACTGTATTCACCGAGCGAATGTCCGGCCACGAAACTTGCATCTTTAGCAACGGTGAAACCGAGTTCGCTTTCCAGCACTTTCATCACCGCAATCGAGGTCGCCATGATGGCGGGCTGGGCGTTTTCTGTCATGGTGAGGATATTTTGCGGACCATGGAAAATCACCGCCGACAATTTTTCGTTGAGGGCGGTATCAACTTCTTCAAATACCTGACGGGCAACAGCGTATTGGTTGGCCATTTCCAGACCCATGCCAATGACCTGCGAACCCTGCCCAGGAAAAAGCAGCGCTTTTTTCATTTTCTGTCCTTTTGCTTTGGTTGTTTTGTCCATAATATGAAGTCAGGATGATTAATGGAATTCGCTGCGCGTGGCAAGAATTAGTGCGGATGTGATCGCAGGTATCTCCGGACGCAAACAGCATTTACAAGGAAAAACCATGTTTTTTCAATGAATAAACAAGCTTTTGTAAAAACGATACGGAGGCGGAATCATTCAAACACCGGATATTCATTAATTTTCACTTGCGTTCACCCCAAAACTGGCTATTAGTTATAGCCCTTTTACAGTTACACATAGGCTGGTCAACGCAAACCACACCAGAATATGATGATTTTTCAGTGGTTTGAATCAGGAGTTATAGGCTATGCCTCTTTACGAAAGTACCTTTATTACCCGTCAGGATTTATCCCGTCAGGATATCACCAAAATCACCGACAGCTTCGTGTCCATCGTGGAACAGGGCGGCGGAAAGATCGTAAAAAATGAATATTGGGGTCTGCGCAATCTTGCGTACCGCATCCGCAAAAACCGCAAAGGTCACTATGCAATGCTCGCGATCGACGCGCCAATTGCAGCAGTGAAAGAAATGGAACGCAACATGGGTATCAACGAAGATATCATCCGTGTACTCACCGTTCGCGTGGAAACCATCGAAGAAGGCCCGACAGCTATGATGCAGCAGTCACGCTCACGCGATGATTATGTTGCCGATACCGAAACAACCGACGTAGTTGTTGTCGCCGCCGCTGAAGAAACATTGAATTAAGCTTACAGAAAGCAAAATATATGGAAAGAACACAGCAATCAGATACCGGCGGTCAGGGACGTAAAGTTTTCTTCCGTCGTAAGAAAACCTGCCCACTCACCGGCACCAACGCACCGAAGATCGACTACAAGGACATGAAATTGCTTCAGCGTTTCATTTCCGAACGTGGCAAGATCCTGCCAAGCCGCATTACCTCGGTTTGCCATAAGAAACAGCGCTCCCTTGCAACCGCTATCAAACGCGCGCGCAATATCGCTCTCTTGCCGTTCGTCACGAAATAAGCATCTTGCGCACGCGCGGGGTGTCTGTCTTCAGATGACCGGTTGAGTATTGGCGGTTTTCCTGCTAGTAGCTTCTTACCGTAAACCAAGCGCTGTTGTTACCGATGCCTAAAGCACTGATATCCGCTTTATTAACCGGGTTGCTTTCGAGCGCCCTGTTTCTTATTGTGTTCGGAACCGGCCTTGGCTTTGTGTTCATGTTCCTGCCCACCCTGCCATTGTTTTTCCTGGGCCTGAGCCGCAAATCACAGATGAATCATCTGGCGATTATTTCGGCCGCGATCTTTATCTCGATTGCAGCAGGCGAGGCATCGGGAATTTTATTCCTTATATTCCTTGGCTTCCCCACATGGTACTTTGCCAAAAAAACAACGCTGTGTGCAAAACGCCCTGAATTATCCGATACGGTCTGGTTTCCCCTCGGCACGATCCTCCTGAACCTCACGCTCTATGCGTGTAGCCTGATCGCCTTGATGACATGGTATTACCACGATGAAACAGGTGGACTGCCGCAACTGCTCGCCGAAAATATCCACGAGGCCTTCGCCGACCTTGAAGGTGATTACGGCGATATCATCAGCCGCATGGCCAACGGCTGGTCGTTCCTGATGTTCCCTATTACCATCTGGCTGTGGGGCATGCTGCTGTATGCGCATGCGTGGCTTGCCAACCGTGGCCTGAACAAATACCACGGCAATACCCGCCCCGACATGACAATACAGCCATTTCCTATACCGAGCTGGATGCTGACCCTGCTGGCGATCTGCGCGCTGGCGACGCTGATCGGCGGAACATCTATGAGTTTCTTAGGGAAATCGAGCCTGTTATCGCTGATGCTGCCGTATTTTTTCCTCGGCTGCACGCTGATGCACCGCGCCTGCAAATCATGGCCAAGCAGCCGTTTTTTCATATTTTTTATCTATTTTCTGATCTTCACCCAGTTTTGGCCGGTGCTGATCCTCGCCTTTCTCGGCCTATGGCACCAGATTAAAAGCTTGTCAGGCAGCGGCACTTGGTCTAAAAGCTAACTCCCCCGATGCACTCCATGGTGGAGCAAGCCTCGGGAAGCGGCCCAGATAAAGGGTTTATGCTTATAAGAATACCATATAGGAGTTACCATCATGGAAGTCATTCTACTCGAACGCATCGCACGCCTCGGCAACATGGGCGAAATTGTAAAAGTACGCAACGGTTATGCGCGCAATTTCCTCCTGCCACAGAAAAAAGCCCTCCGCGCTAACGAAGACAGCAAAAAAGTCTTCGAAGAACGCCGCCACATCATTGAAGCAGAAAACGCGAAGACACGCGGTGAAGCTGAAGCACGCGCACAGAAACTCAACGGCATGACCGTGACCATCGTGCGTCAGGCCAGCCAAGAAGGTAAACTGTACGGTTCAGTTACGGTTCGTGACATCTCCGAAGCCCTCAAGGAAGCAGGCCATGAAATCGCCAAGAGCCAGATCATTCTTTCCACCATCATCAAGACCACCGGTGAATACCCTGTGCGCCTTGCGCTGCACGCGGAAGTGACCGCTGTGGCTACCCTTAAAGTCGCACGTATCGAAAGCGACGCGGCATAAGACAAAGTTGCCAGTTACCAGTTGCCAGTTGGTGCTAATTAGATTGTAATAGCACTCTGGTAACTGGTAATCGGAACCAACCTATGTCATCCCTGCTCCTCGAAAAAAATCCTGAAATATCGACGGTTCAAACGCCGTACCGTCTGGCACCGTGTAACATCGAGGCGGAACAGGCGCTGCTGGGAGCATTGCTCGTCAATAATGATGCACTCCAATATATCGGCGATCAGCTTAAATGTGAGCATTTCCACGAACCACTGCACGCGCGCATCTTTGATGCCATCCAGAAATTCAGCACCAAGGGGCTGATCGCCAATCCGGTGACACTGAAACATTATTTTGATCAAGACGAAGCCTTAAGCGATATCGGCGGCGGCGCATACTTGGCCAAGCTGGCAGCGGCAGCCGTGACCGTGATCAATATCTCCGATTACAGCAAAATGATCCATGATCTGGCGCTTAAACGCCAGCTGATCCTGATCGGCGGCGAGGTCGTCAACACCGCCTACCAGCAGCAGATTGAAATTCCTGCTATCGAGCAAATCGAATCGGCCGAACAGCAACTGTTCAACCTGTCGATGGCAGGCACCGGCGATAAAGGCTTCCGCGCCATCCGCCACTCGATTGTCAATGCCATCAAACAGGCGGAACACGCCTTCATGCATCAGGGCGTGGTCGGCATTTCCACCGGACTGAACGACCTGAACAACATGCTCGGCGGGCTGCAACGTTCCGATCTGCTCATTCTTGCCGGACGTCCGTCCATGGGTAAAACCGCACTTGCGGTGAACGTCGCCTATAACGCCGCGCTGTCGCTGGTGCAAGATGCCAAGGCCAAGGGCCTGACCGCCAAGGAAGCCGGCAGCGTCGGATTTTTCTCGCTCGAAATGTCAGCTGAACAGCTCACAATCCGTATGTTGTCATCAGCCAGTGAAATCAACTCCTCCAAAATTATCCACGGGAAAATCTCGCAGGATGATTTTGCCAAGCTGGTGCGCACCAGTAATGAAATGTCCACCCTGCCGTTTTTCATCGACGACACCCCCGCCCTGTCCATCGGCTCCCTGCGCGCACGCGCACGCCGCCTGAAGCGCATGCACAATTTGAAACTTATCGTGGTGGATTACCTGCAACTATTGCGCGGCAGCACCGCCGCCTCGCAGGCTAACCGCGTACAGGAAGTCTCGGAAATTACTCAAGGCCTGAAAGCCATCGCCAAGGAACTCGACCTGCCTGTCATTGCACTCTCGCAGCTGTCGCGTGCGGTTGAGCAACGCGAAGACAAACGTCCGCTGCTGTCGGACTTGCGTGAATCCGGCTCCATCGAGCAGGATGCCGACGTGGTGATGTTCATTTACCGCGAGGAATATTATCTCTCGCGCAGCATGCCCTCGATGGAAGACGATAAAAAATTCCAGAAATGGCAGGAAGACATGAACCGTGTGATGAACGTATCGGAAGTCATCGTCGCCAAGCACCGTAACGGCGCGATCGGCACAGTGAAGCTGCGCTTCGACAGCAACCTGACACAGTTCAGCAATCTGGCACAGGACGTCTATGAGCACAGGGATTAAACAATACCTCCACCTGACCCGCCATGTCCACTAGCACCCCTGTCCTCACTGTTAATCTCACCGCCATCCGTGCCAATTACCGCCTGCTAAAAACACGCCATGCCAAACAGTCGCTGGCCGCCGTCGTCAAAGCCGATGCCTATGGCTTGGGTATGGCTGAAGTAGCCGCCGCACTATGGAACGAAGGCTGCCGCACCTATTTTGTCGCCACGCTTGATGAGGCGCTGCGCTTGCGCAAACAACTCGCCGATGCGCGTATCGGCGTGTTCAACGGCCTGCTTCCCAAGGACGAAAAAAAATACCTGCGCTACCGGCTAACTCCGGTGCTGAATGATTTAGGGCAGGTGCAGCGTTGGGACAAAACCGCACCCCCTGCGACTCCCGCCATCGTTCATATCGATACCGGTATGACGCGCTTGGGCCTCACCCACAGCGACTTCCAGACCATGGTAACGCGCCACCACCATTTCGCCGAACATGGCATCGCCTATGTCATGAGCCACCTCGCCTGCGCCAACGAACCCGAACATCCTAAAAATTTCGAACAGCTCACACGCTTTCGTCAGGCCATGCAGTTGCTGCCACGCGTGCGCGGCAGCCTGTGCAATTCCTCCGGATTGTTCCTTGCGCCGAAATTCCATTTCGATATGGCGCGCCCCGGATGTGCGCTGTACGGCATCAACCCGACCGAAACCACCAACCCGATGCAACAGGTGGCGACCCTCTGTGCCCCTATATTGCAGGTGCGCACCCTCGATGCCAATGAATCGGTGGGCTATGGAGCGATGTACAACGCCCCTAAGGGCAGCCGCATCGCGATTGCCGCACTCGGCTATGCCGATGGCTGGATGCGCCTGCAAAGCGGCAAGGGCTTCGCCTATATCGAAGGCGTGAAGGTGCCGCTGGCGGGACGCGTGTCGATGGATATGGTGGCACTGGATGTCAGCGCCCTGCCCGCTGATGTCATCACGGCGAATAGCCGCGTGGAATTCATCAACGCGCAGCAAACCGTCGATGATATCGCGAAATACTGTGGCACGATCGGCTACGAAATTTTTACCCGTATGGGTAACCGTATCGCACGTAAATACGTTACCGCCTGATACGTTTCAGCGGCCCGTCTTGGATTGTTTTTTCTCGACGAAATGCACATACTCGGAAAATTTATGCTCACGCTCGTCTTCCTTGACCTTTCTGGCCATGTCTTCCAGACGCTGCGCCCAGCGCTGGCATTTGCCGCGTCTGGCGGGTTCGTGTTCGGTGCGTAATTCCTGCGCAAGCGCGACACAACTGGCTTTGAACACGGGACCTTTCATGGTGAAGGACTGGCCGGTGCGGTTTGAGTCCTCAATAATACCCTTCACCCAGTTATGATGGTCGACATCGTTAGTAACGTTGATAAAATTGATGGTCTTGTCTTTTCCCTGCGAAATGAATGATTTGGAGATATGGTCCTGTATCTCGCGGTCGACCACGTCGTTCGATATCTGGGTGTAAAATTTACTGAGTCCTTTAGCGACCTTGCCAAACTCGCCGCTACGCATGAACGCCGCCAGCATGATCGCATGTTTAATGCGGCGCTGCGAATCCCGTTCATCGTCCGGATCGTCCGCGACCGGCGGATATAATCTGAGTTTGATCCTGCCCGATCCGCCATTTTCAAATATGCTGTGATCTTTGAGCAGTTGCGGGGCGTATTTCCTGAGCAGGTGATCGGCATGTTTGCCAACATCGTCGGCGATTTTTTTACGTGGCCCGTATTCACGGTACGGGTCTTCGCTACGCTTCACAAATTTGTCGATCTGCTTGATAAACGCCGTTTCGTATACACTGCTTTCCGCAACCGGCGCACGCAGCTTGAACAGGTCATAATGTTGCAAGAAATAATTGTTACGGTTGTCGCTTTTTAACCCCGCCAGATAGATATCACGGTCTTCATAACGAAATCCGGTGTCGCGGAAAAATTCGCTGGCCGTCACCAAAATCCGCACATCCTTGATGCCTCGGTCTTCGTGAATTTCTTTGAGTATCGGCACAAAATCACGCAGATTCCGGCAATTCTCATCGATGTGATAAAGTAATTTCACGATGCGGCATCATCCTTGGGGTTTAGAATAAAGTGTACAAAATCCATATCCGGCTTTGCGTCCTCATCGTCTGATTGCGCTTCGGAGGCACCGCGCGGTGAAACCCTGATGTCTTGTTCTGCCGCACGCGTTTTAATAATTTTTTTGATGGTACTGGTACGAAATTCATGGTCGTCCATGGCTTGCCCTCCCTGTGTACAACCGCCCTCTGCCTACATTACAGGACAGATTGAAATCAGCCTTATATCTACCCGTAAATGCAGCTTGTGGCGATAGTTAATTTCCATTTATTAATATTTTTCGCATGGCAAAAACCGCTGCCATAATGCCATTATTTCTGTTATTTTTGAGTGGATTATATTTTATTCACTACGACAGGCCACCGGTGCAACCTTATTATTTCTACCTAGCCCGCTGCGCAGACGGCAGCCTGTATGCCGGAACCTGTATCGACCTTCAGGCGCGGGAAACCATGCACAACGACGGCAAAGGCGCCAAATACACCCGCGCCCGCCGGCCGGTTACGATGGTGTATTACGAACAATTCCCGAATCGCTCGGAGGCTTGCCGCCGTGAAACCGAGGTGAAGCGCTGGTCTAAAGCACGTAAAGAAAAACTGGCGATATCTCCCACTCCTTTTTATGCTTAAAGAACAACCCGAACAGCATGAGATAGTGTTTATAAATAAGCACTGCACGTTAACACGCTACATTGTAAGAGGAAGAATATGGTTCGCCTGATAAAGAAATTGCGATCCTTGAGATAAAACGGTTAGTTCTCAGGAAGCGCCACGCGGCAACTCACCTCATTGCCACACCCAAGATATTCTATCTCATCAAAGCTCATCATCTTTGAAAGTGCTATGCCGCGGCCATGGTTGTGTGTGGCACGATCTGGCGATATTTCCATATAATTTTTCCAATTAAAGCCTTTGCCCTCGTCTTTAATGGTAAGCGTAATAAAGTGCTTTTCACGAATATACGTTACAAAGACTATCTTTGATGAATTTTCAGGTATAGCAAGGCGTCTATCGACTTCTGCTGCCCAGGTTCCGGTGTTATTAAGCCGTGATTTTTCTTCATAGGAAATACCCAAATTCCCATGCTCAATCGCGTTGATGATCAATTCTGAAATGCCCAGCACTATATTCTCAGGATTTGGAAAAAACTGTGACAGAAAAGTTGAAAGATATAGAGCATCATCTAGTGTCTGTGCTTCAAAGCGCGCTTCTCTCACAAGGTTGAGTTTGCGTGTATATTTCTTCAGATCTTTGCGCATCTGACTGTAATTCGCGTAATCCTTTACGGCTGCGAATACGACAGACCGCATGATGTCATTGTCGTAAGGCTTGGTAAGGTAATAATACACGCCAGCCTTGATCCCTTCGACCACCTGCTCTTTTTCTGCAGCAGCGGTCTGCATGATAACCGGAATACCGGAAAACATACTGTTGGCCTTGATTTTGGCCATAAATTCCATGCCGTTCATGTTCGGCATCATGCGATCAAGCAGAATCGTTTTAATGGTTCCAATATTTTGCTGTAAGACATCCCATGCTTCCCAGCCGTCTTTCGCAGTGAGCACATGATAACCAGACTCTTCAAGGTCGATCTTGAGCGCGCGAAGATTATTGGGTTCATCATCAACGGCAAGCAGGGTAATTTTAGTATCAGTCACGCTATGTTCCTTGGTTAAGGGTGTGAAATGGGAAGGCGTATGAAAAAGGAACTACCGCCATCGAAATTATTTTCCGCCCATATGTGACCATGATGTGCGCAAATAATTTCTGTACAGATAGCAAGCCCAAGGCCTGTCCCGCCTGCGCCCGTTTTAGTCTTGCTGCTTTGTACGAATTTATCGAACACGCTTTCCAGCTCGTCCTGTGGGATGCCAACACCCTGATCAGAAACGCATAATATAATATAGGAAGAATCTTTGGCATCTCGCTGAACATAAATATGGATCTGCTTGCCGTTGGGGGTGAATTTGATAGCATTGGAAAGCAAATTAATGATGACTTGTGTGATTTTCTCCTGATCGAGTACGATGAGGGGTGTATCTTGATCGATATCCACACATATCATGAGATTTTTGTCTTCCATAAGCCCACTCAATGACTGTAAGGCAGTCTGAACCAAAGAGATAATCGCGTAAGGCTTAAAGGTGTATTTCATTGCACCCGCTTCGAGTTTCGATAAATCGAGCAGATCATTAAGCAATGTGAGCAAGCGTTTACCACTATCGTGAATGAGGGTTAAATTCTCGGCCTGTTCATCCGCACTCCACCGGTCTTTACGCTCCACGCCCTGTCTTGAAAAAGTGATGATGCTATGCATCGGTGTGCGCAACTCATGGCTCATATTGGCTAAAAATTCAGATTTGGCAGCATTGGCTTTTTCTGCTGTATGCTTTGCGGTGATCTCACGCTCGCGGCTGGCTTCCAGCTCTTCACGCCAAATGCGAATACTGCGGAATACAAAATACCATGCAACAAAAATGAATATTGCCACTGCCGCTACGGCCGTCAGTGCCGCATAAATATTATTCTCCAAGTTAAGCAAATTCCGATGCGATACCTCACGAATTTTTTCAGATAATGCCCGCCTTCCATCCAAGCGCATTTGGCTGAATTTTTTAAAATTACCATCGACGAGCAGCTGCTTCGCTTCTTTAATTTGATTTTTATTAATATATTCAAGAGACTTTAATTCTATTATTGCCAACTGATGCGTGGCATCATCCATACTGTGTGCCGCGGCTTGCAAAGTACTATCCTGCAGCTCGTCAATTTTACTATGAATTTCCAAATGCGTTGCTTTAATATATTTCTTATCGAATTCATCATCGCCGGTTGCAGCCGCCCCTCTTGCAGACTCAATGATGATCGTATCCAAATATAAAATTTGATCAGCAGCTTCGGCAAGCGCCTGATCTTTGGCTATGTTGTGTGTCAGAAAATAATGGATGTATAAACTATTCCCTCCCATCCATATCATCACGCCAAGCGTGAGCACCATGGCCACAGTGAGCAACTTGACAGGAAACGTATATTGATCGCCACCTTTGGTAAGCTTTTTTTGTAATCCGCGTATCAATATAGAATTGGGCATAAATTAGAAACGTCCCGTCAGCGTTAAGAATACCTGACGCTCAATAGTCGGAAATGGCGACTGCCTTGTTTCTGCCTGAGTGATATTTGCACCCGATAGCGCCACCGTGAATTGTTCGGTAATGTTGTAACCAATCCTGCTGCTGAGCGCAAAATACCCATCGGTTTGTGTTTTGGTGCCAATAGTCGATTGCATATGTAAGCTGGTGACGGCTTGCCCTGCCGCATCAAATTCCCATGCACCCGTCGTATAGCCACCCAAGAGGCGGAAGTGATGGGTAGGGGTTGAACCATCATAGCCAAGCTTTTGTGCCGCAAGAACGCTGTCATGAAGCCGTGCATAGCTATAGCTTCCCGACCACCGATAGCCATCATGTTTGCCTTTGAATTCCACTTCACCACCGAGGCCATGACTTTGCCCCACATTGATGCTTTGATCGAGGGTAAGCGTATTCGGCCCAACAACGCGCACATGGCTGGTATCCACAGCAAATGCAATCAGGCTATGATTAATTTCATAAAATACCGCGGTTCTAACGTCGGAGTATAGGCTTGGCACATCGCGATCATATGCCAATTGGTAGTTCTCAACCACCGTAGGGCGAAGGTTCGGGTTACCTTCAATATCAAAATAGGTATTAGCGCCCGTTTGGACGGTGACGTTATCGCCTCCTTCGATAAAGCTTGGCATTTGGATGCCTCTTCCGTATGTCACACGGAATGTGTCTTGGGGAGTCGCTTCATATACCAGTCCGGAATTGGCGCTCAGCGCGTTAATATCATGCGAATAATCCGAATTTGTATAAAGCGCATTGGCAAATAAAGTGCCCGTTTGCTTCGCGCTTTGGTGATCCATGCGCAGTGCATTCGTCCATGATAACTTTTCGTTCATTTGCCATAGCCAAGTACCGCTGGCAGCCAATGCATTCTGCTGAAATTCCGGACGTTGCGGAAATGCCTGCTGGAAGTTGAAGGAGTAGAATTTATTGCGATATTCTACTTCTGCCCGGAATGTGTGTTTGCTGCCGACTTTGAACTGGTCTTGCAACTGGCTTAGAAAGACGTTGGTGTTCGAGGGATATAAGGTGCCATTTATGCGTGATTCACTGCCGGCATGATAATAATAGTTTTTGTTGCAAATCATCCCATAGTCTGTTTGCCAATGCACATCGCCACGCAATGAGAATGTGTGTGCAGCCTCTGCAGAACGGTTTGTCAGTGTCGGCTGCTGAGGGTTTTCACGGCTTTCGGAGTAGGTAAATTCTGTATCAGCCTGAAGCGACGGTGTAAGCTGGAACACGGAACTTTGTGTCACATATTGATGCATCGGATCGAGAATGGCTGCTTTATTCGTCGCGTTATACTCGGTATTAAATTCATGGGCATGCAAACCACCTGCACTGATTTTAACACCGCTGGCCTCGCCAATTTTATGGCTGATGGTGGTATCGCCTGTGGCTGTAGTTTGTGTGCCAAAACTCGCAGATGCGACATTATTATGATCATACACCGGACTGTAGGTAATGATGTTCACCACTCCGCCTGCTGCATTCGAGCCAAACAAAGCGGAAGTAGCCCCTTTTACGACCTCAATTTGCCGTATATCATCGATGTTGACAGGAATATTCCCCCAGATGGTGCGTGAATAGTCATCTACAAATATTTCTCTACCATCCACAAGCACCAGCAACCGTGGCTGGAACGGCTGTTGATACCCACGCACCCCCACATCAAAAGCATTGACGCCCGATTGGAAGATATCGATTCCGGAAACATATCTTCCAATAATTTCAGGGATGTTTCTGCTGCCTGACTGACGAATTTCATCGGCGGTGATGATAGTCATATTCGCTGCGACGTCGCTGGCACGTTGCGGTGTACCGGTAGCGCTCGTGGTTACGGGTTCCCCGAATAACGATTGCAAGGAACCGTAATCGACCATATCTGCATATGCGTTACTCGCCGTTAGCATACTCGTGCAGGCAAGCGACAATAAGCTACGGACAATGTTATATTTTTTCATACTGTTACCTTTTATCCTACCTTCATATTTGTTTGACTAACATGGCAAATACCTGCCCGAAGCTAATCTTCGCCGTATCCGCCGCCGTCTTACTGAAATAGATTTCCACATGCGGTTTCGACACCAAACCCAGCACGCATTTATTGGCCTGAACACATCCCAGATCGGTAGACATGGTCAGCACATTGTTTGCCGCGGCGGCATCGCCGATATTATCATAGTGATGACTCAGCCCGCTGCTCAGGATGGCAATCTGGCTACCTGCCATTTTCCCTAATTCATTGATGGGAACTAGTGTAGCAATGAGCTTTAAACCACCCGGCGCTTCAAACTTGTCATCGATTATGGCTTTGATCCCCACAGCCTCTTCTTTGGAGGCAGGATTTAAAGGATCGAATATAATGGCAACGGATGCTGTGCCGATTATTTTGTTGGTAAGAAGTGGCAGTGTTTTCATGCCCACCGATAAATCAGCCTGATCGGTGGCGGCAGAGGCAGGCGAGGCAGCAAATACCATGAAACAGAAGGCAAGCGAGAGAGCGTGTACGACAAAATCAGGCATTATTTTTGCATCAGCCATAATTATCTATGTGTATTTTTCGGCAAGAAACCCCTCTCAGGTTGCATAAGAAAATCATAAAACAACTAATAAATAGTAAAGACCATTTATTAAAACCAAATAACTCGTTGGAAAACTTTCAGAGTACATGCAGGTTTATGAGCCACAGGTGGCTACATGGTAATTTTATAT
This sequence comes from Alphaproteobacteria bacterium, assembly GCA_025360605.1. Taxonomy (GTDB): domain Bacteria; phylum Pseudomonadota; class Alphaproteobacteria; order Rickettsiales; family SXRF01; genus JANYBV01. Next base: position 64,774 of record JANYBV010000038.1, read on the forward strand.
TTTGCCAGAAATAACGCCTCATTTTTGGCTGAGGTATTGTCGGGGTTTAACCGGAATATACCATTAAGGCTCAGTTCGGAATCATCGCCTTGCTTCAGGTTATAAAAGGTCTCAAGGTCCATTTCGTGGCCCGTTGGCGTAAGATTAAGCTTGCTGCTTTGCGATTGTATGGTTCCATCATTGGCGATGCTTACCGGCAATGTCAGTGCCGCATTCCCCTGATTGACCCGCAGCGGTTGGGATACGATAAAGCCCAGCGTGTCATGCTCGCCTGCAATATTATAAAATTCGCTGCCCGCAGCAAAAGAGCTACTGACGATACCACTGAAGCCACCAAGAAAAGAATAATCGGCTGCCGAGACATCGGTATATCCTATATTGTAATTGGCAACCAGCGCGGCATTATCGCGGAATGCATATTTTCCCGAGATGCCGGTATAATAGGTGGCGGCCTTATCCACAGCAAACGCACCACTGGTCTCCGAGCCGAGCAGACTTTTATTTTCTACGGTCATACCACCATCGAACGACAGGCTTGATTTATCCTTTGCATAGGTCACTTCGGAATAAACACCCGTTACTTTTTTTTGTCCTTTGAATCTGTAATTATATTCGTCGCGGTTATATTGACCCGCATAAGCCGCTGTGGTGACCTTAGTGTGACCATTCTGAATATTGATGACACTGCTACTGCTCGTATCAATCAGAGCAAGGTACGGATTTTTCAGGGCATCGCTGACAATCGCTCTATGCTCGGTGGGCGACAATGCATTGGCAAGGTTCGTCCGGTAATTGAAAGTAAAGGATGCGGTACGGTTACCCGTTGCATCAAGAGGCACTTCAGAAAAATAAGAGAATTTCGACATTTTGCTGGAGAATGTATTCTTTGAATCCTTTTGTCCCGCATCGGTGGAAAAGCTAAACATGGAACTCCCACCGAGGTGAATGGTGTTATTCATATCTGCGGTAGCGAGGTTCGTCAGCTTTTCATAAGCCGTCTTCGTCTGCGTTAAATTACCAGAAACCGCAGAAAACGGAATCGTATAATTTTTTCCATAGTGGTCGAGAAACATAAGATTAGCATGGTTGGAAAACAACGCATTACCAAACGGCACCGATAAACTAATCACCGAAGTACTAAAGGCAAACGGAACGGGTACGGTGACAGCACCAAGCTGCCAGCCGCTATCAGACGGATCGGTGGCTTTTTGCAGGTTAATCAGGCCATGCCCGTATATGGGATCTACTCCTGTGGGCCCCAAATCGGTTGCCGTATCAAATAATATCCTGACTACTCTCTCTGGAGAAAGTTGGGGGAAGGCTCCAAGTAATACCGCAACTGCCCCCGCAACATTGGGAGCTGAAAAAGAAGTTCCCTGAATAGCCCCTGAATATCCGCCGCCAACAGCCGTCGATTTTGTAATCTGGCCTGGGGCAGAAAGGCAAATATTCATCAGAGCGCCACACTGGTTGCTGAAATCTGAGATCTTGTATGTGCTGTTACTATCTTTATAAACAGACACCGCTACGATCCAATTCTCGGACCAGTCATACCCATTAGGGTTGATAGCAGCGTACTTCGTCGCATCTACTCCAGCAGGCACCGAGCCTCCACGGAAATAATACGGCAGGCCGGCTGGAGCAACAGGCTGGCCGACAGGGTGTCCTGCCGTGCTCTCGTTGCCAGCCGCATACACAAATATGGCATGGTTGGTAACGCCATGCTGATATTCGGTCATGAGGTTGGTTCCCCCATAATTGGTATTTAACATGGTCTGGATAGCGGTGACCGCCGCAGCATCCGCTTGGGAAGCGTACAAGGCAGGAATACCATAACTTCCGTTTAGGACCTGAGCACCATGATCGAGCGCCCATTTTATTCCTGGCGCGTCTCCATGTGTCAGGGCGCCTAAATTATCAGCGAAACCAACAGGGATGATTTTGGCCTTAGAGGCAACGCCATATATTCCGGTACCGTTCATTGTCGCAGCAATAATGCCCGCAACTTCTGTCCCATGTCCCACCGTATCATTTCCACCCGATACACAACCGAGGTCGTTGCATGTCACTGCGAGATTGGCAAGGATATTGCCAACCAGATCGGGATGGTCTAGCTGGACGCCTGAATCCACCACCGCTACCTTGACGTTGCCAATCGGCGTAGGAGATAGCAATGAACCATCCATGGCACGGGAATAGATGCTGCCGTCATAGCCGCGCGCAAGTGCATACTGCACGTTCATAGCAAGGATGCCTTCTTGGGCCTGCGCTTCCGATGTAGTAAAGGCGTTAGGATTCACATATTGCGGAGGAGGATCCGACAGCGGAAGGGGTGGAGGAACAAAGAGCGCAGGTGTCGATGAAAATGATCCAGCCGCTGCTACTCCACCCGCTCCTGCTGCTGCCAAAATACCACCGCCGATTAAATAGAGGTTGCTTGATATAAATCCTGATTCACCTGCAGCTGCTACCACCCCTATACCGCCTGCACTTGGTGACAGGTTTCCAAGATCCTGCGTACTATGTTTTGGCTGTATTTCTCCTTCAACCGTGGAAGGTAATGGTTGGTTCTGTGCCATCACTACAGGCGCTGGCTGGCTCGGTATTGTTGCAGCAGGTACTGGTGCGGTCCGTGCTGCCGCTACCTGTATATCTTGGGCAGCAGGTGCGAGCCCTCCCTGAAGTAATTGAGCTATGTGGTAGGAATCAGAAGCACCCGTTGATAGCAGGTAATTACTGATATCGTACTGCTGATAGAGGTAGGATGTAAGCAATGCGCTTTCGTTATTATTATTCACTGCATTGATATCGGCACCGTTGTTAATCAGGAACTGCACTATATCGAGATTTTTCTGCCGGGCGGCATGGATGAGCGGTGTATTGCCTTCCTGATCCCTGAAATTGAAATTCAGCTTCCCATTGGTAATGAGGTCAGGATTGATGCTCTGAAATGTTTTGACAAAATTAGTGTAGGACGCCAGATAGCGCCCGTTACCTCTGTCAATTGCATCAAATACAGCTTGAGTATTATTAACCGGTGGGGCCGTTTCCTGAGCAGCATGGGCTGGGCGAGTCGAACTCCATGGGCCGTATGCCGCTAGGACGCAGGACAAAAGCACAAGGTTTATTTTTTTATGCATTGCTGTGCATTGACTCCAACCAACTTTATTCTATAAATAATTTCATAATCCGAATAGATTAATATAATCTTAATATGCCTATATAGATCAGGGGCGCATGAAGCCCCCTTTTGAGAGCGCAGTCTATTGATATTGGGGCGTGATAATAATAACAATGCGTGCTTGCCATAATTCGTGAATCATTTAAGTTTTGGTGGTTAATTAACAACCATTGCACCAAGTAACCACATGACAAACACCGCATTAGAAAAAACACTCGAAGATATTTACGCGTCCTTGAAAAATGAGAATGAGGACATTGATAAACATATTCTGGCACTGAAAATTATTTTGCATGCCGAGAAAGCAAAATCCGTCGAGGTGGATCCTGCCAAACTGGCCCAACCCAACCGGCAGGGACGCAAGATGATGCAATCCTATTTTAAAAAACGCGGTGTCAACGTGACGTTTGCCGGTGCGGACTCTCTGAGCGACGAGTAATCGATCCTGCCTTCCCTGAAAAAGGCACAGCTAGCGGAAATAAAAACGACATGTTACGCCTGAGCGAAATCAAACTCCCACTGGACCATGCCCCCGAAGCCATTGCACAGGCGGCGATTGCCCGCTTGGGAATTACCGCGCCGGATTTGCTGTCGTGCGTGGTATTTCGCCGTGCCCATGATGCGCGTAAAAAATCTAATATATTCCTGATTTATTCGCTCGATGTAGAGGTGAAAAACGAGGCTGCCGTGCTCAAGCGCTTTGCCAACGATGTGCATGTGAAACCCACCCCGAATATCGATTACCAATTTGTCGCGCATGCACCGGCAATACTCAAAAACCGCCCGCTCGTAATCGGTGCCGGACCGTGCGGGTTATTTGCCGCACTGCTATTGGCGCAGATGGGGTTCAAACCGATTATTCTGGAGCGCGGCAAAGTCGTGCGCGAGCGCACGAAGGATACATGGAAATTATGGCGTAAATCCGTTCTTGATCCCGAATCCAATGTACAGTACGGCGAAGGCGGTGCGGGAACGTTCTCCGACGGCAAGCTCTATAGCCAGATCAAAGACCCGCGCCATCTGGGGCGCAAGGTGCTGACCGAATTTGTGAAGGCAGAAGCTCCACCGGAAATCCTCACCGAAGCCCATCCGCATATCGGCACATTCCGCCTTGTGAAGATGGTGGAAAACATGCGCGCAACGATTGAATCACTCGGCGGCGAATACCGTTTCGAAAGCCGCGTCACCGATATCGATGTGGACACCGGAAGCGATAGTGTGCGCCGCGTGCGCGGGGTCGTGCTTGCCAGTGGAGAACATATCGCTGCCGATCATGTGGTGCTTGCCATCGGCCACAGCTCGCGCGATACGTTTCAGATGCTGCATGACCGCGGCGTCTATATCGAGGCCAAACCATTCTCGGTCGGGTTTAGGATTGAACACCCGCAATCGCTGATTGACGTGGCGAGGTTTGGTGGCTTTGCCGGTAATCCTATATTAGGTGCGGCGGATTACAAGCTGGTGCATCACGCCAGCAACGGGCGCGATGTGTACAGCTTCTGCATGTGCCCGGGGGGAACCGTGGTTGCCGCAACTTCGGAAGTCGGACGGGTGGTGACGAATGGCATGAGTCAATATTCGCGCGCGGAACGCAACGCCAATGCCGGTATCGTCGTCGGCATCACACCGGAAGTTGATTATCCGGATGGTCCGTTAGCGGGCATCGACTTTCAGCGCCAATGGGAATCGGCAGCCTTCATCGCCGGTGGCAGCACCTATGCCGCACCCGCACAACGTGTGGAGGATTTTATCGCCGGACGAGCATCAACATCACTCGGGGATGTGATTCCTTCCTATAAACCGGCGGTTTTACCCACCGACCTTTCTACATGCCTTCCGGATTACGCCATCGCGGCCATACGCGAAGCATTGCCCGCCATGGCAAAGCAGATTAAAGGCTACGATATGCCCGATGCTGTTCTCACTGGTGTAGAAACCCGAACCTCTTCCCCGATCCGCATCAAGCGCGGCGATGATTTCCAGAGCCTCAACACCAAGGGATTATTTCCTGCCGGAGAAGGCGCGGGCTATGCGGGAGGCATTTTATCAGCAGGCGTAGACGGTATCAAAATTGCCGAGGCCATCGCGCTGAGCATGAAGCCATAGTATTTGCGTTTATTTCCCTGCAAATAGTGTCTTATCGCAGATTGGCTGCTTTTCGCTGATTGGCCTGCGACTCTCTGGCCACCTGATCGGCCATTGCGACCACCTTGTTCATTTCTGCTACAATAAACGGTGATACATCCGCAACTAAAACGCGGTCACGCACGTTCGGGAATTTGCTGCGGGCTTCGGCGATGGCATTTTCTACCGGTAATGTATTGGTCGTGATGACCTGCTTCACCAAAAGAGAACCGTCTTTATTGCGGGCGGCGAGAAACGGGGCCAGACCCTTGGAAAAAATACCATGCGGTGCGGCGGTGAAGATTTCTTTGGCGCCGTGGTTGTCGGCCTGCTCGGCGGCATGGATACTGGTGCCGCCGCCATCAAACATATCATCGGCCAGCACTACTGTTTTACCCGCCACATCGCCGTGGAATGACACCACATGCGACTGGCCTGCCGCTTGCCGTTCTTTTTCAATCCCGAACATGTGGGATTGCGGATCATCCTCGCCATGCAATGATTTGGCGATTTCAACCGCGCAGCTAAATGCTTGATCGGTGGGTTTGTTCCAGCCATCGGGTGCCCCGTTAACCACATTGGACGCATCAGGACCAAATTTTTCCTTCAGCAGGGGCACCATGATGTCGGGCATTTCCACGACGCTGATATTCTTGCCGAAGGTTTCGGCAAATTGCTCAACACCCGCCTTGGAATGCGGCGCGATGAACGTGACGTAATCCACACCCGCCGAGGCCAGCTCTTTGGCAAACATGGGATTGGCAAACGATGTGCCACGATTCGGATAATCCTTGTCCTCGCGCAGGTCATAAAACGGGAACACCATGTGAACGGCTTTGGCACCAAAACGCTTGGCATTATTGGCGGCCAGCTTGGCATAGGCAAAATTTTCGGCATAAGGCCTGCCGACGGACTGGACGATCGTCACCACACTGCCTTCGAGTTGCTGCTTTCCGTCGCGTATCTGATCCTCGGTGAAACCCGCCACTTTCGGCCAGAACTCGACATACGGCATGCCACCGTCAATATAGGTGCCCTGACTAGTCGGTATTTCGGTCGCCTGTGTAGACTGGGCGATATTTTCAATCAGGCCCATAGACAGGCCTTTGCCAAATACCACAAAATGTTTTCTGTCTGGCGCTACCATTTTGCTTGAACCTCCGGTGTCTACTTTCATATTATCTGCATTATATTTACTAATTATTTTAAACTTTAAATGAAAATATTACCGCTGTCATAAAAACTTAACTTTATATTAACCATATTCTATAGTACGCCAACAAGCTATCTACAAAACAAGGGGTTGGCTTTATGGGATATGCAGAGAACAATGAACGCTTGAACCCGCTTACGACTGATTTGTATCAGTTAACCATGTCTCAGGGGTTCTTTAACGAGGGTATCGCCGAACGGGAATCCGCTTACTACCTTCACTGGCGTTCACCCGCCTTTAAAGACGGCACGTATTCCACCGTCGCGGGCACAGAAGAAGCCATCGATTTCCTCAAGCATTTTAAATTCACCGATGATGATATCGCCTATCTCAAATCGCAGGAAAAGAAAGGGCGCCGGCTCTTTACCGATGATTTCCTGCAATTCCTGAAAGACACCCCCCTGAAGCTGGACGTTGAAATGCTGCCCGAAGGGGAATTGCAAACCACCCCTGGCCCTGTGATGATGATTAAAGGCCCACTCTACCAGTGTCAGCTGGTGGAATCCGCCCTTTTGAATATCATGAACCGCAACTCCATCATCGCCACCAAAGCCTCGCAGGTGCATGAGGCAGTCGACGGCGCTCCGCTGGCGGCATTTGGGCTGCGCCGCGCATCCGAAATCGATGTCAGCAGTGCGCGTTCCGCTTATATCGGCGGATGCGATGTGGTAGCCGACGTGGATGCGGGCAGAAGGCTCGGTATTCCGATTACCGGTACCATGGCGCACGCATGGATTATGAATTTTCAGGAAGAAGGCAAGCCAAACGTCGAAACCGAACTGGTAGCGTTTAAGTCGTTCCTTAAATCCATGCCGCATAATTCGGTACTGCTCGTCGATACGTACGATCCCTATCAGGGCATTGATAATGCTATCAAGGCCGCTATTGAAATGAATGTTGCGCTGGATGGTGTCAGGCTGGATTCCGGCAATCTGGTGGACATTGCATGGTATGCCTCCAAGCAGATAGAAGAAGCAAAAAAAGCCCATCCTGACCTGTTCAACGCCACACGGGTATTCATGACCGATGGATTGGACGAGCACAAAATCGTCAAACTCCGCAAGGAACTTGATGTCATCAGCCAGAGGGAAGACGGAAAACCGTTCCCCAAAATACTGGCCTATGGCGTAGGCACGGAACTCCAGAACCCAGGGCCGTTCAGGGGTGGTGTGTACAAGGTGTCCGCCCATGAAGTGAAAGAGGCCGAACATGCCAAAGGTGTCATTGAAACCGTGATTAACGGTGCTAAACGCTTTATGGAACCGGTGATGAAACTCGCAGGTATCAACCCGAGTGAACCTACCCTGCCTTCGTCCAAAGCCTCTATCCCCGGACTCGATCTGGATGTCGTCCGCTTGTGGAAGGATGACAAGATTGTTGCCGACATTGTGGTCGATAAGGCGCGTAACGTCGACCGGATGCTTAAAAACGGACAGGGCATCAGCCTGCATGATAATAAAACCAGCGTCCAGCTGCCTGAGTATGACCGTTACGAAACACTGCTAAAATCCGTGTTCAAGCGCAATGCGCAAGGTGTTTCCGAATATGTGTTCGCCGAGCCGGAACAAAAGACGCTCTATAACGGCAAACAGGTGACCGATCTGGCAAAAATCCGCCAGTTCCATCTGGACCGCAAAGCCGCCCTTCCGCTGGAAGTGCGCGGTGTTGACCACACACAAAAACCGGTGGTCCTGATTGATCCCGAGATTCAGGCATTACGACTGTCTATTATCGCTAAAACCAACGCCGAACTGGCAGCCAAACCAAACCCAACCACCACAGGCGACGACCTGCAAGCTCTTGGTGGCGGCAAAGAAATCATCGTACAACCATAACGGGGGCAATACACATGACACGATTTATTGAAAATGACGGGAAAAAAACAGCCGTAATCAATGTATTCATTGATCCGGAAAATGGTTTCCTCAACCCTACGCTGACACCCGAACAAGGCGGTGCGCTGTATGTGCCTAACGGCGAACAGGTGGCTCCGCTGATGGGTAAAATGATTGCGGATGCCAGCGACAGCATCTTCATCATCGGACAGGATTACCATCCATCCAACCACATCAGTTTCGTGACCAACCATCCGGGTGTCATGGAATACCGCATTGAAAAATTCAAAGAATTTCTGAGGGAAAACGACCAGCCCATCCCAGAGGATGATGCCAAACTGGCACTCGCGGCCCAGCAACCGGTGCATTTTTTCAAAGGCTACGATCATCCGCCCACACCATTTCCGTTTGAAGAAATTGTGCTGGATTCAGACCGCAACATCATCGGTTTAAAAGAAGCGGATGGCCGCATCCGCAAAGTCGAAGTCACCACCGAAAGCGGTCTTGAACCTTCACCTAAAGACATTGGCCGCGTGACCAAGGTTCTGGATGATTATTATGATAAAACATTCGATGAAAAACGCGCTGCTGGTGAATTGCTCAGCACACAAACATTGTGGACACAGCATTGCATCCAAGGCACCGAAAGCTGCCAGTATCCTGACAGCATGAATTTTCCGGAAGGCCTCAAAACAAAGCTCCAAGGCGACATGATGTCGAAAACGGTGGATTACCGTGACCCCAAAACCGGCAACGAATTTCATGTGATCCGCAAAGGTAACCGCTCCGAGGTGGACAGCTATGGTATCGGCGTGGAAAACGACGGCGAAACCATGACACCCGCATGGGATAAATTCCGCGAGATCGCACTGAAGCTGAAAAAACAAGGCTGCGAGAAAGTGGTGTTTAACCTTGGCGGTCTTGCCACCAACTTCTGCGTGGAATTTTCCGGTAACAACATCGCCGACTTCCTCGCGGGCCAGTTCAAAATGCGCGGCATGGAAACCGAGATTAACTTTGTGCCTGAAATCAGCCGTGGCATCCCTATTGCCGGTGGGCCAGAAGTACCGTTCAGTGAAGAAGGCGCAAGCCCACGCATGGAAGCCAGCCGCGGCATCAAATCCATTTCCCTGTCTGAAGCCATGGCCATGCAAAAACCAGCCTCACGCACCGGCGGTGATCTGGAAACCGATGGTGGCCCCAACCTGAAACGCGTATCCGTAGGGTAATTGTATGAAACCGGCATTTGCACAGACAGTCGAGCAGTCACGCGGCGATATGGTGTATCTTGTAAAGGGTGGTGTGGATTACACCAAGCAATCAACATGGTATTTCATTCGCGTTGAATCCTATAAAGTACGCTTGTTCAACAAAGCAATCGCGGACGGCTCCATCGATCTTTCTACCTATGGCACCATTTTAGAATCAGGATATGGGAAAGAACCGCCCTATTCCGTTCTTGAATATATGCGCGCAAACCACGGCTATAACGGGTAGGTCATGGCCGATGCTTTCTCAGGCAATGCAGAACATGTGGGGCCGGATTTAGCTGCACAGGGTGTGCGTTACGGTATTTCGATAGGCCGCCGCGCACCGATGCATAAAATGCATGTGGATTGCCTGCGCGAGATTAAAGAAGCAGGGCTTGAACCCGTCGTATTCATCGGCTCCACCAACGACGCTCAGAGCGCGTTTTATGATCCCGTTCGCAATCCCCTGACCGTAGACCAGCAAAAAGAACAGCTGCGCATTGCCGCACCGGATGTGTATAACGAAAAACATATCCTGACACTCCCCGATCAGGGGGATTCCGAACTATGGTTCAATAGTTTTTTTACAATGATTAAGGGCACTGATTTTGAAGATAAATCGGTGGTTCATTATCGTTCCAAAGCCGCCGACGCACCTCAGGCCGGAGGAAAAATAAACCCCCTTAGTTCCTATATGAGCAAGTTTATCTCTCACGGCGTACCCGCATGGGAATCGTTTAACAGCGATCCCGCCGATGACAGCATCCACGCCAGCGATCTGCGCAAGGTTGACCTTGGACACATGGACACTACGCAACGCGAGTTATTTGCCGCACCCGATTATATTGCCTCCATCGCTAAAGAAGCACGCGAAAGCAATCCTGACCGCGCGTTACTGGATGAGGCGCATGTTCCTGTCAGCGTACTCGACCTGACGCTTGACCGCCTGCGCAAGGAAGCTGACATTTCCACCGCAGACATTATGCAACACGTAACCGACGCACAGCAGACCCCTGATCTGGACACGCTCGCCGATGCCGCGAGCACGCTGAACAAACAACGACTACAACCACGAGGTGTTATGCCCGCTCCTGAAAATTCATTTCAGCTTAAAATTGCCTCCGCAAGCTGTAACCAGACCGGTGGGGACTGGCCGCGTAACGTTAAAAATATTTGTAAAGCCATTGATAGGGCCGTTGCCGACGGGGCCGATATCCTTGCACTCGAAGAGCTGGGACTCACAGGCTATGAGCGCGGTGATGATTTCTACTATTCCGACAACATGAAAACGCGAGAAATGCTGGAAACCATTGCTGCCTACGCTGCCAGCAAAGATCCCAATCTGGTCATTTCCATCGGTCATCCATGGTTTTTTGCGGACAAATCTATCCCCGATCAGGATGAACGCCGCAAAAATCCGATCTATAACCGCATCAACAATAACTTCAACACACAGTCATTGCTGGCAGGCGGCGAGATTGTTTCCATGTCGGACAAGCGTTACCTGTTCAATTATGAACGCGGCTATGAAAAGCGTCATTTTGAAGAATGGAGCGATGCCCACGCCAACCAATATGAAAATGAGCATGGCAAAGGCCGTGACGGTACGATCATGGTCGAGTTACCGGAAATCCGCTACCCGGATGGCACTTCCCTGCCCAAGAAAGTCATCCCGTTTGGTAGTCCGGTTGTGCAAATCGGCGAAGGTGAGAAAAAAGCCAACCTGTATCACATGATCTGTGAAGAATACTGGATCGGCTCACGCTATGACGGTTCGGCCGATAATAAGGATTATGAGCGTGATAATGCGCTGCCGCAAAAGGCGAGAGACTTCGATATCTCGGTGACCATCAACCCGAACGCCAGCCCGCCGGTCGCCAATAAAATCGATAAACATTACGAGCTGTGCAAACTGGCTTCCAACCATTGCGGTGTCATCGTGCATACTGACGGCCTCGGCAGCTCCGGCTCCACCTTTGCCCAATTCGGCAGCCGCCTTATGGCGCAAAACGGCGAAATCATTTCAGAAGGTGTCCGCAATAGCTTTGAGGACGTGGCCTATACCAGCCAAATCGTCACCATCACCCCACCGGTAGATAAGGGGCATGCACCGCATGCCGTGATAGCACATACTTTCAAAGACCAGTATACCGCTCCTGTACAGGACGGCCCTGCCCAATGGGAAAAATCAGGCCGCCGTGAATTCGAAGAAGAAATGCGCAATGAACTGCTCTGGCTGTTCGATTACATGCGTAAAAATAAATTGCAGGGCATATCTCAGGCATTAAGCGGCGGGGCGGATTCCGCTTATAACGCTACCAAATTACCGGTGATGGTCGAGCTTGCCTGCCACGAACGCGGCGTGGAAGGCTTCCTTGAAGCCATGAGTCACCTGAAATTCAAGGCTCAGGCACTTGAGGTGCTGCATAAAGAGGGTGATCAGGCCGCCATTAAATTCATTTCCGACCAGATGCTCACCAGCGTCTACATGGGAACCGACAACAGCTCGCTGGACACGTTGCGTGCGGCGTTTACCCTGATCGTCGGTGGCACCAAAGATAAGGAATCGGCGCTGTATCAGCAAATTGACGAGGAACTGAAAACATTAATCGCCGGAACCCAATCGGACAAAACCGTCACAGCGAAAGTGAAGGATTTACTCGCTGCCCATAAAGGCGAGCCAGATGTGTATGACGGGATTGGCGGTGATTTTTATTACCGTAACGTCCAGCGTTTAGTGGAAGTCTATGCTGAGATTTATTCCGGCGTGAATCCGGGGAAAATTGACGAGGCCAAAGACGCGACCATCCGCAAGGAACTTGCCGCCATCCTGAAAACACGGCCGGAGGATATCACCCGAGAAGAGCTGGATCACCGTGTTGAAATTATTAAATCCACCTTTGAGGAAGTATCGCACGACGTACTCTCGGTGGCCCGCGAGGAACACCAGCTTGCCTACGAAAATATTCAGGCGCGCCTGCGTCAGGTGCTGATCATGCTGTTTTCCAATGTGGAAAACAAAATTGCGATCTCGAACCCCAACCTTGACGAGGCACGCAACTCCTACGCCACATGGGGTGGTGATTTGCACGGTGGTATGATCAGCGGTAATGCCCACAAAAACAAGGCTCGCCAGCTGGAGCATATGGGACTGCTGGAAGAGCATGGCCTTGACGGCATCCGTCCTGTCAGCGCACTGCACTGGGCCAATAAAAACCGTCCTTCCGCCGAATTGCAGCCACTCAGCAAAGATGGAAAAGTCACACAGTTTGATGAAGACCAGCTTGGCCGAAGCTTTGATCAGATGGATGTTATTTCCCACTATATGCTATATGACCGCCCCCTGTCGCAGCAGGAACGTAAAAACAACCCCATTGAAGTGTTTGAAAAATGCGAACAGCACGCTTTGTTCAAAGATGACGATGTTGAAAAACTCCATGACCGCATCCGTCTTTCCTACGATAAATGGGCGCATGCACAGTTTAAAATCCATGGCAGTCCGATTGCATCCACCTACGGTAAAAACGTCGATCATCAGTCCTCGCTGCGCACGCCCAATATCAGTGCGTTTCACAGGCCCGAACTGGCACAGCTTTCCCTGCACAGCCTGAGTAAAATGGCGGAGCGTGACGGGTCGTCCTTTGAACAGCTGACGGGAGGGCAAAGCCTGACGGATTTGTCGAAGCGTGCCTTACTCGATGACGAGTTCGCCGCTGCGTTATCATCAAAAATGTGGACTCCCGATGCCACCGATGGCCGGAAAATGAAGGTAGGAACCCTGTACGCATTCATCAAAGATAAAGGATTTGATTCTATCCTCAAACCCAATGCCATCGACGATATTCTTAAAGGGGCCCGTGACTGGAGATCGCGCAGTTCAGTACGCGGATAACGGGCTACTAAACCCAAAGCAGGCAATGTCGCAAGAAAGATACTATGAGCGATCAAAAAACTAACGGGCTTGTATTTGGAAAATTTAATCCACCCCATAACGGGCACCTGCACCTCATACGCGAGGCGTTGAAGCAGACAAGCGGCGACGTATTTTTGCTGGTGTATGATCACCCTGAACTGGCCGGTATTCCGACCGCTGAACGCGCCGCGTTAATCAATGCCGTGATACATGACCCACGCTTAAAAATTATCGAGTGTTATAATGCTCCTCCAACCAGCAGTGAAGCTGACGAGCGCATCCGGCATATGGACTATATGCAGGAGCATCTGCCTAAAGATGTAAAAATTGACAAAGTATTCTGCAACGAATTTTTTGGACAGGATGCAGCAGAACGGTTTCAGGCGGAACTTGTTAAAGTGGATCCTGACCATGTTATCAACCACATTCAGGCCAATGAAATACGCAATAACCCCGAGCGCTACCGCGAACATCTGCATCCGCTGATTGCCCAGCGTGTATTCAATGAAAACAAAGTCGTTAAGCCATGCGACATTACATTTACCGGCGCTATCGATACATCCGATCTTGATACACCTCTTGAGCCGGCAAAGGCAGACCATCTCAAAGATGAATTCAAAACGTTGAATGGCGATAAAGACCCAAACGTGCATCTTCACATGCAGGACTGGAATGTGGGAGAATTTGATAAACCACATTTACCCGTCGTCATCGGAGAAATTAAGGACAAGGCAGGATTCAGTGAGCAACGCGGAATCCGTATTCTGGATATGGCTATACGCATGCCGGAACAGGGATGGGCCATTCCTAAAGAGCTGGAGCAATTTAGGGAATCTATCCAGAAAGCATGGGATCATGAACGCATGATCAATCCCGATATAGACCAGTATTATGTCTATATCACCGTTGACCAGAAACTGGTTCAGCCGAATAAAACCCAGCGCCGCGCCGGATATCACAGCGATGCGTTTGAAACCAGCGAAACCACCACCGAACACGCCAAGGTGGATAATACCTATCTGGTCTATGACGCGATTCCCACCCTGTTCCAGTCGGGGCCGTTCCCTTTAAAAGGGCATGTGGATCCTGAAGACTGCGATGCGGTACTCAAATATTTTGATAGTAAATCGGAAGGCCATCCCCCTATTACCTATCCGCCGCATACCATGGTCAAGCTGACGCCCTATGACATTCATACACCGGCGGTCAACACCAGCGGTGAAGACATTAAACGTACCTTTATCAAAATTTCTTTCAGCAAAAAACCCTATAACCTGATCGGGAACCGCATTAACGACACGATGGGAGCCGATGGCAAGCCGATACTCGACTACTCCGGCTGGGAATGGGTACCGCGTGACCCCCATGCGCGAAACCACCGTAACCATGTTGTGAACTGGAGACGCGAAGATCAGGACAAGTTTACCACTGTTGATCCCACCGTGGTTGATTTCAAACAAACCGATATCCAGCTCGACTGGGCTGCGAGTCCTGTTCACTTTATCCAGCGCGTCGAGCCGTCCAAAGCGCAGCCTGCCACTGCCGGAGAGGCACTCTACACACGTCAGGGCGATTTTGATATCACCTACAACATCGCACATGAAGGCGATTGGAAAATCACCACCAAGAGTGGCGACCAGTATTTTATCAGCGATAAAAAATTCAGGGAACGTTACGACCTCGAAAGTAAAACTGCCGACGACTGGTACACACCCAAAGGCCTTCCGCAACCCGCCATTACCATCACCAAAGATGTCACGTTTCGCTCACCTTGGGGCTCCATGCAATACCTGCCCGCCGGTAGCGCTTTAACACAGGATGCTGAAGGAAACACCTATGGCATCCACGCTAAAAATCTCCAGCAATCTTTCCGCCACTACGAACCCCCAACAAAGGAACAACCAATGACCGATGCACCCCAAAAAATAGATATCATGGCCGCCATCATGGAAAAGTATCCCGATGCGACAGCTGCGGAAATCAAAGCTGGCCTTACGCCGGAATTTCTGGCCGCCGCCTATGGAAAAATGCCGCGATGGTCAACGCTTGATGCCCCTGTTTTACAAAATGTAAAAACCGCAACCGTCGGTTCTTTTGTGATCTGCCACGGCACAGAAACCGGTGCAGGTGCGGTTCGAGGCGAACCTGTCATTGCCATTATCAAACGTGGAGAAAAAGGCCCTGCCGGTGAAGACCGTTATGGCGTTCTGGGCGGGTATACTGACCTTGGGAGCAATCTTACAGCCGGTGAACAACCCAAAGAAGGAGCGGTGCGTGAAGTAAGGGAAGAAGCGGTAGATGATCAGGGTAAACCCATCATTTCTCCTAATCCATCGCGCCTTGCGAGAATCAATATGGATCTGACTATTGACTATCGCGTACCTAAGTTACCCGTACTTTTCAATCCACACAGCATGGAGTTATCAGCACAGGAACTTGCAGCACTGAAGCTGCATTCTAAAAAACTGGAAGAAGATCAGGAGTATAGGGCCGCAGTAAGAGAACAAAGTGGCGGTGAAGTGTCGGATTTAAAAATCATGCCCTTATCAAAGGTATTGGAAATGGGACGGGAAAGCTTCACCCATCCACATGAATTTGACACCGTGGCGGCGCTAGCCGAACAATTACGACAGCAGTCGCAAAAACGCGGCGCTTAATATTGAGATAATGAACGAATTGCCCAGCAACAATATGGGTACAGGGTAACTTAAACGCCGTAATTGAAAACACATGCTGAGTAGCGTGCAAAACATGTCATTCAGTTTTGTCGTGGCATCGCATTATTTGCACCAAAGCCCTTGTACAAAAAGGCAAAATGCTCCACAACACTTCCGGAGATGAAAAGATGCCGCATGTGAATAGACACGGATTTGTAAAACTATTTGCCGTGCTGTCCGTATTATTGGTCATAGCGGCGTTGGTTTTGCCGTGGAAGTTTTGGATAGAAAAAAAACTTGCCAGCATCTTGGAAGCGAGAGGTTTTCACAATGTTCATCTTGCCATCTCGACCTTAGGATTGAGTAGCATTACGTTTAAAAATATTTCCGTTGGTGGTGATAAACCGTTGACATTAGAAGATGTCACTATCGGTTATTCACTATCGGATGTGTGGCAAGGGGATGTAAGCGCATTAGCGATTAATGGACTCGGAATCACACTATATCGACATAATAACCAATGGGCGATAGCGGGATTAGAAAATTGGTCAAATAATAAAACCAACGCTTCCATACCGGTAACACTCGATCAGCTGGCCTATATTCCTTTAAGCAGCATAAAACTTGAGAACAGTAGTATCCATATTATTTCTGACGGGGGAGAAGTGGATATTCCCTTTCAATTTACATGGCAAAAAACTCCCATACCTAAACTTACTACTCAGGTAAAGTCGCTTACATTTAAAATGCATGGCATAGAAATCAACACAGGTGAAATTTCGTTCGACGTCACATTGCATGAAGGCGACAAACAATGGGACGGAGCATGGCAAATAAAAGATATTATCGCCAAAGGCGACGCAACTCCTATGCCTGTTATGGAAGGAAAAGGAGTGTTGTCAGCACAGACAGAACATGCATCTCTGTTAGGCGGAATGAAAAGCGCCGATAGTGGCTACAACGCGAATTTCAGCATGGAATATGCATTGAATACACCTGAGAAATCCCTATTCACGCTGACGGATGCCACTATGCCGTGGAATAGCGGAACGTTATCGGTGCATGACGTAAAGATACCGCTTTCGGGCAAATATGCGACTGAGGTGAATCTGAAGGTACAGCATGCCTCCATTGATGCGCTGATGCAGATGCTGACAGGAAAACATGCTTCAGCCACGGGAGTAGTTTCCGGTACGATACCTATTACCATAGAAGCTGATGGCAGCATCACCTTTCATGAAGGCAGCCTGAAAGCAGAGGAGCCGGGAACCATCAGTATGGCGCCCGATGCGATTCCCGGTGATAATGAGCAGGTTGCGGTGGTACGCAACGTACTCAAGAACCTGCATTACACCCATTTCTCCATTGCCGTAGATAGCCATAGAGGAAACCAATTATCGGTATTGCTGGTTCTGGAAGGGAATAATCCTGATGTATATGAAGGCCGCCCCGTTAAAATGAATGTGCATTTGACCGGCGATCTGCTAAACATTATACAGCAAAGCGTGATGCCGTTTATGAACCCACAGCAGCTTCTAAAGTAGGATAAAATGCAGAAATATCTCTATATCTTTTTAATGCTTCCTCTTTTGGGCTGTACGCCTACCGTGCAATTACAAGCGCCCGACAAGCCAATTGAAATCAACCTTAATGTCAATATTGAGCAGCATGTCAGAGTTTCGATTGAGAAAGATGTGAAGCAGGCAATTGCAAAAAACAAAGAAATTTTTTAGGAGTTTACTATGAAATCAGGATTTTTAACGGTATTGGCGGTCCTAGGTACTCTGATTGCATTTCCTGCATTTGCTCTTGAACTGCATCAGGCTCGCAGTTCCGGTATGATCGGCGAAAAACTGGATGGTTATGCGGCCGCTATAAAAGCCTCTCCCGAGGTCAATGCATTGGTGGCAGATGTCAATGCCAAGCGGAAGCAGGAATATGCACGCATTTCCAAGGAAAATGGCCAGCCAGTGGACGTAGTTGCTAAACTGGCGGCTGCACAAATCATCAACGCTCTGGAATCGGGTAGCCCCTATCAGGATGCGAATGGCAACTGGAAGACTCGCTGATACCTGCAACGACACCTCGACAATGCCACAGAGCTAATTACTAGAATTAGTGCCAAAAGTTATTTTCATCCAGACATTCATGGAAGGTCGTTTGCACCATCACATGGCAACCCTTGATTCGTAAAGGTGCATCTGTGGATTTGAACAACAAAAGCATGGAAGACTGTATCGCGCTGATCGCCCAGACCGCCGAGTATGCCAATTACAGCAAGGCACTTCGCACCGCAGATAATGCATCGCCGTATGAAATACCTAAGGCAGATGGTGAACTGAAATTTGCACAGAAACAATTACGCCAGCTCATAGAGCAGGCGGGCATCAACCCTAAACATATTGCTGAGCTGATAAGCGCCATTAAGGTTGGGTTGCGCAGATAATCATTACAGTGTTCTCTTGACCTAAGCTGTGTCGCGGCCTATAATTAACCATTAAGTTAATTAACATACCAGTATAATAACATGCAAGATAATCTCAGCCAGACATTTGCGGCACTCGCGGATCCGACAAGGCGGGCCATGCTTTCTCAGCTCTCCAGAGGTGATGCCAATGTTTCCGATCTGGCCAAACCATTTCTGGAAAAAATGAGCTTGCCTGCTATCACGAAGCATCTTCAAGTATTAGAGAAAGCTCGCCTTATCACCAAAACCAGAGAAGCCCAATGGCGCCCCTGTAAGCTTAATAGTGATGCCTTTAAGGATGTAGCCGATTGGATGGAACAATACCGAATGTTCTGGGAAGAAAGTTTTGATCGGCTTGATGCCTATTTAAAAACCGTCACTGCAAAAAAGAAAGGGAAGAAAAATGGCCGCAAAAAATAAATCCAACGAAATCCGAATCACACGTATTTATGATGCTCCAGTGAAAGCTGTTTGGGATGCCTGGACCGACCCTAAGCAAGTGGCAAAGTGGTGGGGACCTCGTGGCTTTACTCTCACCACTCATAGCAAAGATTTAAAGCCAGGCGGTCATTGGCACTATACCATGCACGGCCCCGACGGCACGGATTACATCAATAAAACGCACTATTTTGAAGTCGATACACACTTAAAACTGGTTTACGACCATGGTGGCAATGATGAGCATGCCCCCCTCTTCCGTGTGACGGTCCTTTTTTCTGATCTCAAAGGCAAGACGAAGATGGACATGACCATGACGTTGCCAACTCCCGAAGCGGCCGATGAAACCAGAAAATTCATCAAGAAAGCAGGCGGCGATTCAACATGGGATCGACTTGCCGAATATATGGAGAAAGAATCCTCCGGCAAAGAAAAGTTCGTTATTAATCGAACCTTCGATGCGCCCCTTGAGCTGATGTTCGATATGTGGACGGATCCAAAACATTTCTCGGGATGGCTGGCTCCGACAGGATTTACCATGGAGTTTATCAGATCCGACATCAAGCCCGGAGGAAGCACGTTCTATTACATGGCAGGCAATGGGATCAAAATGTACGGAAGGGCTGAATACTCAAAAATTCAAAAGCCGGATGAAATTATTTACACACAGCAATTCTGCGATGAAAATGAAAAAATCTCCCGCCATCCCATGTCTCCTACATGGCCTGCGACGATGCTGACCACCGTGAAATTAACTGAGGAAGGACCAGACCGGACTCGCGTAACTGTGACCTGGGAACCTTATGGAATCACAACGCCTGAAGAACTTGAAACCTTCATCAAAGCAAGAGGCGGCATGACTCAAGGCTGGACCGGATCTTTCAATAAGCTGGAAGCATATTTAGACGAGAACGGTCAAAAAGCTCCTAAGCAAGCAAGTGCGGTATAATGCTGTTTAAGCTAGCTATCGGATCAGTGTCCCATTGCACCATGGACAGGAAAAATTACTACCGATAATTGATCCAAAAATAAAAAACGGACAATCCGGTGAAACAGGCTACCAGCAGTGGCCCCAAAGCTGTCAGCGCCACCTCACCACGGGCTTTTTGCATCTCATAACTCTTGCCAAAAAATATAACAAAGCACATAAGCGATGGATAAATATAGCGGGCATCCTGATAGGCCCCCCCATGACCTATTGCGCAAAAATAAATAAGGTACATCAATCCAATAATACCGTTTAAGGCATAACCATCTGTTCCGGGAGAATATCTCAAAGGTTTTCCTTCCCAATGAAGGAAATGTTGCTTGAGTTCCGTATGGAGTATTAACCGGGAAGCATAGGAATTATCATAAGCCCATTGGCATATTTTGTAAGGATTAAGACTGCTAGGTTCCATATTCGCGTATGGCTCCTCGTCAAATTCGCCAGCACAATATGCGTTTACAATCATATTAGAAATGACTTGAATCATCCATTCAAATTCATTATTCGCGCAATAATCAGTTAATGAATATTCTAAATTTTCATTTTTTCCCGCGAATGCAGAAATCAGTTCATAATTATCGGTTCCAATGTCTTCAAAAGATGGTCGGCCATTTTTATAGTATTTTTCACAAGCACTTAAATTAAGTAAAGCAGGGTCAATCCCCATCAGCAGCAAAGTGGTTTCTAATTCATTCCATGTTGTTTTTTTGAACCATTCTGGATAATCGGGAATTAGTGCGTTTTGTCCCCTTTTTATTTGCCCTCTTTTCATAATGTCTAACCAAATATCTTCTTGTTCATAGCCGCCACAACCTTGCTGGTATGCGCCTCGCTAAGGTGTGCATAACGTTTTACCATTTGCAGGGTTTTATGGCCTAGCACCTCAGCAATTTCGGCAATACTTGCACCATTCATTGCAAGATAGCTGGCGGCACTATGACGCAAGTCATGGAAGCGGAAGTTTTCAATCTGAGCCTGTTTGATGGCTTTATCCCAGATTGTTTGAATTTCGATTGGCTTTTTCGGGTCACGGCGAGAATGGAAAATCAAATCAGTGTGTAGGTTGCGAATTTTGCCGAGGTTCTTCACCAATTCCAAAGCCAATCCTTGCAGGGGAACTAAACGAACTTCCCCGTTTTTTGTATCATGTAAGGTCATGGCACCTTTTTTAGTGTCCACATCCTGCCAGCGCAACGACATGATTTCACCCTTTCGTGCACCAGTGGAGAGTGCCACAACGACAAGTGTGTACAACTTATCACTATGAGCCTTACAAGCCTCCAAAAGCCGTTTGCGCTCATCATCACTAAGAAAACGTACAATCCCGCGTGGTTCTTTGGGCTTTGTAATTTTCAAGAGAGGGTTTTCTTCTACCCAGCCATACTCTTTCATGCCTATGGTAAAAGCATGGGATAGGGCAGCCAAATAGCGGTTGATTGTACCTGCGGCACGTTTGCCGCCGCGATAGGTGCTATTGTGCGCGAGTTTGTCCTTGTACTCGACTATCAGGGCGGGACGTATGTCTGCTAGCATGTAATCGCCTAATTCATCCCTCCACCAGTCTAAGTGCTGTGTGCGGGTTTTGCCGCTCTTCATTTGCGGTACATGGTCTTTCTTGTATCGCTCGATAAGTTCTTTAAGGGTGTGTTTCTTGGCTTCGGCTGTTTTGAAGTATCTACCATCACGAATTGCGGATTCGGTATCTTGCGCCCATTTCTTGGCATCGGTCTTACGTTCAAACGTGGCGGTTTGTATCGGATGGCCTTTGAGGCGAATCATTACGCGATAGTTTGTCCCGCCTTCAGAATTTGTGCGTTCTTGAATGTAAGCCATATTGCCTCCCCTAATTACTGTCGCAAGCTACAACAACAGGGAATAAATAGCAATAGAGGAGACAAAGACAGGCAATCTAGCAATACATCACCATGAAATGTAATGTTAATATTTACTGCACCAAAAAAATGGTGCACTAGTGGTGCAGTTCGGTTCTAAAACACCTGCTTTTAGTGATGTAGAGGATTGCCAGTCATTCTGATTTTTTGGGATTTAATGCACCATAAGTGCACCATTTGACATTTTCGAGAATTTTTTGGAGAGAATAAAAATTGATTTTATTGTTATTTATCAGTTGGCTGGGGGACTAGGACTCGAACCTAGATTGACGGAGTCAGAGTCCGCTGTCCTACCATTAGACGATCCCCCAATTAGAAAATCAGATGTGGAGCAGAAAAACGGTAAGACAATCAACATCTTTAAGACCGGATTCAGCTGCTCTGCCAACTGAACTGCCCATGAAAACGTACTCTCGCTGACAGGGTTCTGGCCTTATAAAGTAAATTTATTACGATGTAAAGCCTCTGGCGTCAGGGTTCCTAATAACCTTGATATTCCCTGTTCGTTACATCAGACACATGGAGTTTAATATGCAAAAAATACTTATAAAACTCATGGAAGCTGCTGAGATTAAAAGCATCATTGCAAAACAGGAAAGTGCCTGCTGGCAAAAAATAGCGGAGGGTGTGGGCGCTTATCAAAAATCTCTAGCGAAATTTAAAACCACTGATGCTGATGGAAATACCTACATGAGTTCAGCACGTTCCCTAAGGGCAAGAGCATGATGATCAGGTCGATTCGACCTCGCAGGCGCTGTCATGGTTAAAGGTATCCTCTTTTTCGAAAGCTGGGTAATCTTGGAGTATTACAGGCAGGAGTATAGAACAAAATCATGAAATGATTGAGCGAGTTGATCTGTTGCAGGATGGCATACGCATTACGCTATCACTGGCAACCCTAATTGCAGGGCTTCCTGACAAAAATCTGTCCCCAGTCATGACCCGGCATATTCCGATGCGCGTCAAGCGGCGCGGGGTCGAGATGCGTTTGGTAATAAACAGCGTCGCATCTAAAACTCATATTGATCCTGTTCTCATCCGGACCATAGCTCGTGCCCATGTATGGAGTGAGGAATTGCTCTCTGGTCGAGTACCATCGATGACCGAAATCGCATCGCGCAGTGGAGTAAGCAATAGTTATGTTAAGAAATTAATGCCGTTGGCATTCCTGGCTCCTGATATCATCGAAGCCATCACTGCCGGAAAACAACCAGCCCATCTTACCACCCAAATGCTGATCCGACAGATCAGTATTCCCTTGTACTGGGAAGAGCAAAAACGCGTGCTCGGATTTAAAGATTAACTCACCCTATAACGACACCTCGGAATTGCCGAACGGAGATAAAAGCGATAATCAGCGCCAAAATTCTCTGGAAATCCATATCTCCGGTGTCGTCAGGAACGTGAGAGGCGGGAACCGCGCCACTGACAGCTATATATCTCTAACTCATTGATATACAAGAAAAATATGGCGGACCCAGAAAGATTCGAATCCTCTCGACTTCGCTATAAATATATAGCGTTATTATACAATATGTTACTTCATAAGTCAAGTCATTATTGCACCCGATGGTTATAGCGATACCTCAGAACTGTCGAGCAGTGACCGTATACCTAAATCTTTTGCTATTAATGAAATTGTCACCGAACCGTCAATAGACGCAAGCCTAAGCGGCTGTTATCCTCATTAGAATGAATGCAAAATACCCTGTTACTATGACCACGGCTGACCCGGTATCTTCTGACCTCATCACAAGTTACTGCAGCAAAGGCGGCAAGGACTTGGGCGAGTTCTTTCTGGGCTCGCAGATCCGAACTCAGATGAATCCACCTCCAGAACCCAAGCACTGCATCGGGCAGTTCGAAGGGCTGATGCAGCAAATGGGCGGCGAGTATTCAGAAATGTGTCGGCAGCTTGGCATGGCGCCTAGGTCGTTCAAGCGAATGATTGAGATCAACCATATCGAAAAAGCCTTCGTGATAGAAACGCTTGAAGCAAATCTTGGCATAGAACACGGCACGAAGCAAGACGCGGCGCTATGGTATTTGGCGCGCGGAAACAAAGCCCTGCCTCCCATCGACGACATCATTGCAACCGCGCAATGGCGCATGAGCCGGAGGCAGGGCGCAGAAACCCTCTCCGCGGCGCGCGACCTGGCGCTGCAGATTTTCGACCGCAGCGGATACACCCATGAGAAGCTCGGCGACCTCACCGGCCACCCGCGCCTGATGAATGACATTATGCAGAACAAAGACCACCATTTTGATACCATGCGCGCCGAAGCGCTTGCCCGGGCAATCCTGTCCGGTGAGGAAAAAGAAAAGGTCGACCGTCTCACCCGCCTGTTATTGGGCCATGCCGCGGAAACCACACCCGATGAACTGGCCGCCCAGCACCGCGAAGGAAAAATAGACTCCAAAACCTTTCTCCGGCGCCTACGTGCGCAAGCCCATCTTTCGCAGCAGCGGCTGGCCAAGGCGGTCAACACCCACGCCCGCGAGCATGGCATCAGCATTGCGGAAATTGGCCAGTCCCATATCGCACACTGGGAAGCGGGCGAATCCATTTCCAAGCTACCCCTGGCCCATGCGCTGGGCACGGTGCTGGGCTTGTCGCCGCAAAACCTCGATCTGGTGCCCTGCCTTGAAAAAGATACGCAGCTCTTGGGCAAGGAAGAATGGCTTACGAAAATCCGCAACGGCGAGATTACCTTCACGGATTATCTCAAGGAGGTCATCCAGCAGGAAAAGATAACGCAGGAAGCATTCGCCACATCCGTCGTGGTAGGCGGTGTACCCACGACATGGCCCACGCTGCACCGCTGGATGGAAGGCAAGCGCGTAGAGCCGCCGCATGCCGCGGCGCTGGCCGAGCGCATGGGCTATGACGACCCCGCCGACAAGCGCGATTTCATCGCCTTCGCGCGCACCGGCCTGCTCCACCGCAGCGATCTTCATTTCGTCTCCTCAGAGCTGCTGCTGGGAAAAATCAGGATGGGGGAAGTTTTGTCCCTCCTGCGCGCCGAGGAAGGCCAGTCCCCCGAAGAATTCGACCAGCTGATCGGGCTAAGCCGAGGCCTCACACGCAACCTGGAAACTGGCAAGGTGAAGAAAGCCCCGCCAGCGGCGGCAGACCTCATTGCAGGCTATCTGACTTCGGGCGACAACGCAAAGCGTGAAGCGCTACGCGCGTGCCTTATCCTTCCTGCGCGAGAGGGAAGCGAAGGCGGGTCGCATTTTCCCGTAGACGGCGCCACCTATCGAGCCCAGCTTGCTGCAAGCTGCAGCCATGTCTCTCTCGATGCAGAAGCCGTGGCCGAGCGCAGCAAGTCCATACGCTTTGAGCTTCATGACGCGCCGGTGGAGCTCTGGTGGCGCACCATGGCCGCAGAGCACATGGAGGCCTATGCCAAAGGCAAAGGAGAAACATCTGAGCGCATGGTGGAAGGATGGAACGACCTGCACGACCTATTGTTCTCCAACGTGCATCCCGCACGGCTGCGTAGCCCGCGCTTTAAGGAAAACGTGGAAACCATAGCCCTGCACATCGGCCAGCGGCAAGACCATGGCACGGCCCGCATCGCCATGCTGGCAACCGTGGTCGAGCAGATGCACGATCGCAACTTGCCCGAGCAATGTGATTCGCTGGCACATTTCGGCGACGTGCTGATGATGGAATATATGCGCAAGCAGATCGGGTATCACACGCGGGCGCGTGATAAGGCGCTGGATACTGATATGATCTTCGACCAGGTGAGTGACAAGCTGCACGGCATCCTGCTGGATAAGCGCATCGATAATCTGGCGACCATGCCGGGCCTTGTGGCCTTGATGATTACCAATAAAGTCAGAGATGCCAACCGCACGTGGCGGCGGCACATAGCCAGGTCCACCAGTATGGATGGGCTCGAAAACCACTCCGCCGCGGCTGTGATGGACGAAGACCCGTTCCAAGGCGAAATAGGCCGGAAACTCCTTGCCCTGCTCGATGAGCATAAAGAGTGCCTCACCCCGAACGATATTGAAATGCTGGCGGCCATCCGCGAATGTGGCTTCGATGAACGCGGACTGTATACCCGCGTGGCCGAACATCTCGGCATCCCTACCGGAACCGTAAGATCCCGCATATTCCATTTACGCGAATCCCTGCTCAATACCCCTGAGATCGCCGAAAAAATGGCCGACCTGATGGGTAAAGAAGATGACAAACCCGCGCAACATGCTAACGGAACGCCATTCTCCAGATTGTAACCAATATGCACTGCCCCTCAAACAACGCCCAGCGCTTAATGGATTCGCCTACGGAACAGGCACAAAGTAATCGCATATACGAAAGGAAGACCTATAACGACACCTCGAAATTGCCCAACGGAGAGAATAGCCATAATCAGCGCTAAAATTCTCCGGAAATCCATATCTCCAGTGTCGTTACATACGTGAGAGGCGGGAACAGCGCGGCTCACGCTGTTATATATCTAAGTTATTGACATACCACAATAAATATGGTGGGACCGGCGAGATTCGAACCCACGACCCCCGGATTAGGAATCCGGTGCTCTATCCAGCTGAGCTACGGCCCCGTAAGGGAAAACAGTGAAATGCTTATAGTGCTATTTACCGCTACGCGCAATCACTGACACACCTTATTCGCACCACAGGCTAATGGCCAGCAGCAGCACCATCAGGGGTATTGGCGGCGGTTATAAGCGCATCCAAAGGCTTCTTGGATAAATTAAACATCGTATCTAAGTGCATGATCCGTAATTTCTCTGCCGTGTCAGGGGCGATATTTATCACGGTTAGCTTCAACTCAGCCGCCTTCGCTGCTTTAGGTATACCCAGCAAAGGGCCAATGCCGTGACTGGTTACTTTAACCGTTTCCATATTTAAAATCAGCTGCGGCTTTTCAGCATGTGCAAGATCTTCCGGTTTAGGAATAAACTCTTTTACTTTGGCGGTAAAAGCCATCGCATCCGTTTCACCCTCCAGCTTGGTTCCCTCCGGCGGGTTAATGACAATAGCATTGCCAATGCGATCCACCACCCATTCCGGCTTGGGTGGTTTGGGTGGCTCAGGAGCTTTAGTTGGCTCCTCGGAAGTAGTTATGGAAGCGGCAGCAGGTGCGGCAACAACGGGTGCGGGCATCTCTGGAGGAGGAAGCTCCGAATAATCCTTCGCAACGACAGTGGCCAATGGCAAATCAATTCCAACAGGCGATTTTTCACGATCCATTTTGCTGAGCATACGGGCAAGCATACGGTCTGTTTTTGCAAGGACCAATTTGTTCCCATTATCGTTCATTTGCTTAGCAGCATCTGCCATTTCAAGAATAGCCGCGCTGTTCATGGAGCGAGTATGAGCCATATCCAGCACCATCACCGCACCTTCCCCATGTTCTTCGCGGTGCTTTGCCGCAGCATCTGAAACTGCCTTAAAAAAAGCCTTCACGGCATCTTGCTGGTTCGACATTTCAAGCAGTTCGTGCGGTGGAGTGACGATATAGACGTGTTTGTCATGATGGGTGATCTGCACATCAGCATTTGAAAGTGCGTCGGCGGGTTCCAGCGGCATAATACCTCTCCTTGGTTTGACACCGCTATAATACCTCAAAATAGTAAAAAAATCTAAAGGTTTGTCGGCGCTACGGTAGTCTTTGCGGCAAAAGGCATATTTTCTAATTTAGCTTATAAAACAAATCATTAATTTTTTATAGCAAGGAAAAACAGGCGGCTCATTGTGATAAAATCTATTGCTAGATAGGGGGTGTACAGGCATAACTATACCCCAGATATAATATCTGAACCGGCATCAAACGATGCGTTTAATTACTCCCCTCATATATACCTTTGCCCTGTGCATGATTGCCATGCCCGCACAGGCCTATCTGGATCCGGGAACAGGCAGCCTGTTCCTGCAAGGTGTTATTGCCATGTTTGCCACCATCAGCGTGTCGATCTCGTTGTGCTGGCAGCATATTAAAAAAACCGTCCGGTCGTGGCTGGGCAAAGCCCCCGATCCAACCGCACCCTACCATCCCTCCGACAAGGATGCAAAGTGACGCTAGCTGGCGCATCTGCCGACCCCGCCTCACTGCGCGACCCCTCCGGCACCGTCTACAGAATAAAAGACCGCATTTACCGGAGCGTCTCAGCGCATGGCGCGAAAGCGTTCATGGCCGCATGGCAACAGGGTGTACTGCAACGCTGCGCTGAAAAAAAACAACTGATCGCTACTGAATTATTGCCCGAATCCAGCCCTGAGCAACACACTATTGCTCCTGATGCGGCCTATATCCTTCGCCACCCCACCTTACCGCTGGTCACCTACCCGTATGAATGGTCGTTTGGAGCGCTCAAAGCTGCCGCCACTGCCCATCTCGACCTGCAATTGTCCTTGCTGGATGAGGGATTTACCCTCTCGGATGCGTCGGCATTTAATATGCAGTTTGTACACGGCCAGCCCATCCATATCGATGTGCTTTCGGTGATTCCCTATAGCGAAGGCATGCGCTGGCATGGCTACCGGCAGTTTTTACAGCATTTCTTCAATCCGCTGGTGCTGGAATCCGCCACCGGTATTTCGTTTGCCCCTTTTTTCAGGGGCACACTCGACGGCATTACCAGCGATGAACTGCTGAGGCTGGTTCCGGCGCGCTGGCTGCTCAAACCATCGATGCTCATGCATCTGGTCACCCCTGCCCTTGCCGAGCGCCACGCTAATACCGCAGCATCTTCCGCCAAGGCCATGGTTCCCCTACCTAAACACCGCTATCGCGGCTTGCTGCTGCATCTGCGCCAGATCATTGCTGCACTCCAGCCAAAGCATACCCATCGCAGCCTGTGGTCGGGTTACAGCAGCGCCGTGAGCTATGCCACCGACGAATCCACCGCCAAACAGCAACAGGTAAAAGCATTTATAGCCACACACCGCCCCAAAACGCTGCTGGATGCAGGCTGTAACAAAGGAGATTACGCCGCCATTGCACTCGCTGCCGGAGCGCAGCATGTGATCGGCCTTGATTCAGACCGTTCGTCAGTAAATCATGCCTTTAATCGAGCGGCAGAACAGAGCCTCAACTTTACGCCGCTGATGATCGATATCACCAACCCCTCCCCCGCCCAAGGCTGGAATACAACGGAACGCTCGGGCCTGATGCAACGTGTGCAGGCTGATGCGGTCATCGCACTAGCGATCCTGCATCATGTCGTGATCGGTAAAAATATCCCGATGAAGGAAGCGCTCGCGTTTCTGGTTGCACTGGCACCGCGCGGACTGATTGAATTTATCCCGAAATCCGATCCGCAGGTGGCGGGATTATTACGTTACCGTGAGGATATTTTTCCGCATTATACTCTTGAAATGTGTAAAATGAATCTCTTACAGTATGCACTTATCGTCGCTGAGCATACCATCAGTGCCAGCGGCCGCACCCTGATAGAATTTGAAAGAATCGCATGAAGACAAGATGGTCGCTATTTTTGTGGAGCAATCTGGTCGGAGTGTTGTTGCTGCCAGCATTTTCCAACGTAGGCTATTACCCACTCGATATGGAGTACCTGTCAGTAGCGCTGGCAAGCGTGCTTCTGGGAGCCGTATTCAGCCAGATTGCGCGGATTCCTTATGTAGGACTATTCCTGCTGCTGACGCTCGTGGGTTTTACCACCATCACCTATTTTGGTGATTACATGCTAAGGTCATTAGCGTTGATGATTGGTGTGGTATCTTTTGCCAACTGGTTTATTTATCTGGCGTTCCGGTTTTTCGATAAAGTACTGATACTCTCAGGTGTGGTTGGGTTTGCACAGATTGTAACAGCTGCAGCAATGACAACTCCACTGGTTTACTTCACAAAAGATTTTTCACCACCGCAAAAGGATATATCCCCCGTGGTGCATCTTTTGCTGGATGAGCATTTTGGCATCGCGGCCATGCCGCCTGAAGCTGTGCCACCTGAAAAAATGGCGGAATTTGTCAAAAATTATGTCGATCATGGATTTATTGTCTTCACCCATGCCTATACGGCGGACAACAACACTCATGATTCGCTTGGTCGCTTGATGAATATGGATTCGAAAGATCCTAACAGCTTTTTGAAGCCGTACGATAATGGGAAGTATAATAAATTTATACAATCCAGCAGTTTAGAAAAAATTACCAAAGATCGGGTTTTGGATTTAACCTATATCAAAACGCTGGATATGAGAGAAGCCATCAAAAAAAAGGGAGACAAAGGAGATGTTGCACGATTAATGGGTTATAATGAAACAGGAACTCGCGATGGCATGCAATACGTTCAAGCCCCTTATTCCGACCGGATGTTATTAGCAAGCGTTACTTCCATTAACTGGTTATTTGCGGGCATCAATTCACCTGTAGTATCATGGTCAATGGAACATACTGGACTTGGTCAACGCTATAAAAATAGTAAGTCCCTTTCTCTTGCCTCTTTTGCATTAACCTCAAAATTGATTTTCAAAAATTTTATCGAACGCGTTGCCAATCAAGGAAAAACCGGCACCTACTATTTTGCTCATTTTTTGATACCACATGCTCCTTATCTTTTTAATGAAAACTGCCAACTATTGCCGATTTCTGAATGGGGGCTATGCCCTTATTGTAAACGCAATGCTCCATTCAAAGAAAGGTTGTATTTTTACCGCATGCACTATGCGCAGGCGCAATGTGCCGCACTCGACGTATTTAAGCTGACCGATGCACTGAGCAAGCGTGAAGAAACCTCCAATGCAACGATATTCGTTCATAGCGATCATGGAGCACGTATTCGGGTCGAGGATTATTGGAACTATAAGAATCCGCTTTATGAAAAAGAGGATTACGAACGTGATATGCGCGGTTCGTTTATTGCGGTTAAAATCGCCGGCATGGAGGGGCGAGTTATCGATACACCTGTCAGACTGGATAAAGTGTATTACAACCTGATCGTCAATCAGTTCAAGAGTCTGGATTTCGACAAGCTGACACCGTTCAAGGATTCACCCTATCATTACGAGACCGAAGCAAAGACGGATAAAAAGGACGAGAGTAAAGACAAGGGCAAAGAGGCCGAGAGCAAGAAAAAGAATTAGCTTTTGCTGGCAGTCTTCTTCGCGGCCGCAGAGGTTTTTTCCATCAGCTGGCTGATCAGGTAATCAATACCCTTATTGCCGATAACCGATGAGAATTCGGTGCGCTGTGTGGTGAGCAGGCTCACACCTTCAACGATCACGTCAAAAATGCGGAAGCCCTTGTCGGATTTGTGAATGCGGTAATCGACAAGAATAGGTTCGCCATCCGCCACTTCACCGGCCTGCATCTGGGTGCTGACGGTAAATTCACCGTCGCCGTCATCGCGTGAGGAGGTGACTTTGAAGGAACCGCCGCTGTAGTTAGAAAAACGCGAGGTATAATTGAGGAGCAGGAATTTCTGGTATTCGACCAGATAGTGGGCCTTTTGTTCGTCCGTCGCCTGTTTCCAGTAACGTCCCATCACGAAACGTCCCACCCACTGAAAATCAACGCTATCGGAAAATACCGCTTCCAGCTTCGTCTGTTTCTGTTCTTTAGCGAAGGATTTATTGCTGATAATTCCCAGCGCCTGAGTACCGACATTTTGCACATACAGGCTGGCTTCATCGGCCGCTGCAAGCACGGGCTTGGGAGCGCTCAATGACAATCCGGAAGCGGCAATAAGTATCAGGGTAAGTGTACGCAGTAATTTCATAATATTTTTCAATCCTTAGGAGGATTCTATTGCTTCCCTGACATTTGTTCAAGTGCTTTTTGACGGTCGGCTTCGGCATGACGTATATCGGAGGTGCGTTTCTGAATGTACGCACTGCGGAAGGTGCTATACGGATCAATGGAATTTTCATATACATCATCAAGCAACTTACCGTTGCGCGAGCGTGCGTCCACGGCTTCAACGGCCGTGCGCGGAATGGTTACTTCCAGTCCGGCATAGTTCAGCGGGTCAAGGAAACTATCTACCGCGCGGCCAATCGCGTCACGCCCATTGGATGGGCCCATAAATGGCAATACGATGTAAGGGCCGGTATCGGTACCGTACATCGCCATGGTTTCGCCAAAGTCTGCCGAACGTGCCTTCAGGCCGGCATTGGCGGCAAAATCAACCGTACCGCCCAACCCGAAGGTGGTGTTGAGGACAAAGCGCCACAGTGTGGCAAAACTGTTTTTTGGGTCACCCTGCATCACCGAGTTGGCAAATACGACAGGGGAATAGAGGTTTTCCACCACGTTCGTCACCATCACGCGGCCACGCGCCGGCATGATGAAACGGTAACCGGTGGTAATCGGTTTCAGGATAAGTGTATCAAGCCCATAATTGAATTTATACATGAAGCGGTTGAAGGTTTCGAGGGAATCAACATCATCCACCTCGACCTGCCCGTCACCAGCGCCCGCCGTTTTTTTGACCGTATGCGCACACCCCGACAACTGCATCAGGCTCACCGTGACGGCAAGTGCGTAGCAAATTCTATATTTAGCCGTCGGTCCCGTTGGCATGGTATTACCCTGATTGAATCTGTTTTTTGCTGGCTCTAATGGGCCGCTTTATTAACTTTATTGGTTAATAGTAACGGACATCTATTAATCTTTTATGAAGCTGACGGCAAACTAAGCATTGTAGTTTACTGCGGTCTTAATATATATAGCGAAGACCGTTATATTCAGCCGGAACCAAATGAATTGAGGCGCTGTGGTAGTTTTACCACATGGATGCCCATCGATGAGCAAGGAGTTATGTGAAGTGCTTTCGCAAACGTTAATGGAAAAGACTTTTCCAAGAGAAACCAACCAGTTGAATATTTCTTTCGAGTTTTTTCCTCCCAAAACGGCGGAGATGGAACAAAAATTATGGGATTCGATCCAGATCCTGCAACCGATGCATCCTACGTTCGTTTCCGTTACCTACGGTGCCGGTGGCACCACGCGTGAACGCACGCACCATACCGTGCGCAAGATCGTCGACGAAACCTCGCTCAAACCTGCAGCACACCTGACCTGCGTCGGCGCCAGCCGCGACGAGGTCGATCAGGTGGCACGCGATTACTGGGCCGCAGGTGTGCGCCATATCGTAGCGCTGCGCGGTGATCCGGCGGCGAATGCCGATGGCACAACCGGAACGTACCAGCCGCATCCGCAGGGTTACCGCCATTCCTGTGACCTCGTGGCGGGCTTGAAGAACATTGCCGATTTCGATATTACCGTCGGGGCCTATCCTGAAAAACACCCTGAATCGGACAGTTTTCAGACCGATATCGACATCCTCAAACGGAAAATAGATGCCGGTGCAACCCGCGCCATCACCCAGTATTTTTTCGACGTGGAACATTATTTCCGCTTCATCGAACGCTTGCGCCAGCAGGGCGTAACCATCCCCGTCATCCCCGGATTACTGCCGGTTACAAATGTGGCCCAGTTGAAAAAATTCAGCCAGCTCTGCGGAGCGAGCGTCCCATCATGGCTCATGGGGCTGTTTGACGGGCTGGATAACGAGCCGCTCAAGCGCAACGCCGTTGCCGTGAGCGTCGCCGCCGAACAGGCGCGCCAGTTGATCGGCTTCGGGGTCAAAGATATTCATTTTTATACATTAAACCGCGCCGACCTCACCGGAGCCATCTGCCATTTACTCGGCATCCGTCCCGCATCCCCCCGTCCGTAAGCGCACCAAGCTGCCTTTATGGTTTATTTACTAAAGCTTGCTAGGATTAAAGTTGAACCTTTTTTGTCCGGCAACCTTACGATTTATAGTGATGAAACCATTAACCGAGCTCGATAAACCTTCCCTGCTGAGTACCAGCTCGCTGTTTGCGAAGGTGAATATTGTCATTGCCGATCCTGACATCAAGGTGGCAACCCTCGCTAAAAAAATTCTCACGACTCTGGGCTGTAACCGTATCTTCATCGTCAGTGACGGCAACGATGTGCTGACACTGATGCAGGAAGAAAAAATCGACATCATCATCACCGACTGGAAACTAAAAACCGTCAGCGGTATCGATCTGGCCATCCACTTACGCAAATCTCTCGACTCGCCCAACCGTATGATCCCGATCATCATGCTCACCACCCACAGTGACCGCAGCGATATCGAGCTGGCGCGCGATGCCGGCGTAACCGAATATCTGGTCAAACCCTTTTCCGCCAAAACATTGCTGGAACGCTTGTATGCCATCGTGGAAGAGCCGAGGAGTTTTATCGTCTGCCAGTCGTTCGTCGGCCCTGACCGCAGGCGCATCAGCTCGTTCACTCTACCACCCGACCCCGACACCAACCGCACCTATTTCGAACGCAAACCGCCGATCATCGTTCCCAAGGAACAGCTCAGGCAGCTGGTGATTGACGATACACCGCGCATGGTCATGCCCGACTACACACTGAAGAAAAAAATCGGAATGGAAGTGCCGGCAGAATTACTTATCAACCCGCTGACGATTGCCTCTTCAGACGAAGAAGTCAAAAAGGTACAGGAAGATTTTGTGAAGGTGATTTTGAAAGATGTCGAGTCACTGGAAGCGTCCTATCAGCTGCTTATCACCAGCCCCGATAATGTGAAAATGCTGATTAAAAATATTCAGGATGCCGCCGAATCCATTAAGGCGCGCTCGGGTATTTTCGGCTATGTGCGCGCGACCGAGGTGGCGGGCCAGCTGCATAATTTCTGCCGCCGCTATTACGATAAGGAAAACAAATACCACCTCATCATTTTAGAAAAACATATCCAGACCATTGCCGCCATCTTCGCCAATAAAATCACCGGTGACGGCGGTGAGGTGGGCAAGGAGTTGATGCGAGATTTGGCACGGCTCATTCAGAAATACCTTAAAAAACCGCAAGTGTAGCCATTTGCTTAACTACACATTAGGTTGATTTCTGAATCAGCATATCCAGCGACTGGAGAAATTGGGAACGGTCTTTTTTTGAAAAGACAGGATTGTGTCCTTTTATTTCTCCTGTCTCCCGCAAATGGGCATTTAATTCACGCATCGCTAAGGCAGAACCAATATTTTGACCTGTAAACAGGCTTCCCGTGTGATTCAGCGCTTTGCAGCCTTTTTTAAGGCAACGCGCCGCCAGCTGAATATCCGCCGTGATGACAATATCGCCTTCGCTGGCATGTTCGACAATCCAGTCATCCGCTTCATCAAACTTTGCACCGACGACGATTTGTTTGATATTATTGCCCGCTATGGGGCGCATTCCCTGATTACTCACCAATGTAATGTGTAGATTATACCTCGTAGCAACACGCACCGCTTCATCCTTTACCGGACACGCATCACTATCCACAAACACCTGTATCGCCATATGTGTACGCAAACCTAC
This sequence comes from Alphaproteobacteria bacterium, assembly GCA_025360605.1. Taxonomy (GTDB): domain Bacteria; phylum Pseudomonadota; class Alphaproteobacteria; order Rickettsiales; family SXRF01; genus JANYBV01. Next base: position 100,079 of record JANYBV010000038.1, read on the forward strand.
GAACCGTTTACCGTTTTGAGTAATATCTCACGCACTTTTTTCAGCCGTGTGTCATGAGCAATTTTCATCCCGAACTGGTCTTTGACATAAAACACGTCGGCCACCTGCGAGCCATAAGTGGTAATGTGGGCAGTGGCAATGGACAACCCGAGATCGGCGATGGTTTTGGTCACCTCGTACAAAAATCCGGGACGATCCTGTCCGGTCAGTTCAATCACGCTGCAAATATTACTGGCATTGTTCTCGATAAAAATCTGGGCGGGAACCGGCAGCGCATTTTTACTCGGGTTAGTATAATCCGGCAAACGTTCGCTGAACGATTCGGTGAGATCAAGCTCACCGGACAATGTCTGTTCCAGATACACTGACATCTTGGCCATGCGGTCGGGGCGGTCAAACACCTGCCCCGTCACGTCCTGCACCTGAAACACATCCACCACCATGCCGTTTTTCAGTGTAAAAATCTTGGCGGTAATAATATTCGCACCCGCCAGCGCCATCGCTCCGGCAATTTTGGAAAATAGGCTCGGCTGATCCTGCGTGGCAACAATTATTTCGGTAACGGAACGTTCGTAGTCGTGATACGTGTCCACCAGCAACGGCAGCGACATAGTCTTCGCCTGACGCATCATGCGCGCGATCACCGCGTGGCGTGCGAGGTCAATATTTGCCCAGAAACTGTGATTGCCCTGCTCAAGGTAGTCGTCGATATCTTCTTCGCTCCAGCCGTTAAGACGCTTGAGCAAGTCATCACGGAACTGGCCTTCCTGATGCTGTTTGAGCAGCACCTCGCCTGTGCCCATGCATTGCTCGGCGCGGCGGTACAACTCGCGCAGCAGCTCGGCTTTCCATGCGTTCCACGCCGTCGGCCCCACCGCTCGGATATCCGCTACCGTCAGCACGAGCAATAATTTCAGCCGTTCGGGCGTACGCACCAGCGAGACAAAATCATAAATCGTTTTGGCATCGTCAATGTCACGCTTGAACGCGGTGTTGGAAAATAACAGATGGTAGCGCACCAGCCATGCGCAGGTTTCCACCTCGTCACGCGAAAATCCGAAACGGGTGGCAAGGCGCGTCACCACTTTTTCGCCTAGCTCGGAATGATCGCCGCCCCTGCCCTTGGCAATATCATGGCAGAACAGCGAAAGGTACAGCACGCGGCGCATGAACACACGCGCGGTAATACTGGTTACCACCGGAAGTTCTTTTTTCAGCAAGCCTTTTTCGATATTGCGCAGGATGCCCACAGCCACCAGCGTATGCTCATCAACGGTAAATACATGGTACATGTTGAACTGCGTCTGGCCGATAATACGCCCAAAATCCGGAATGAAATTCCCCAGCACGCCCGCATCGCTCATGCGGCGCAGCGCCGTTTCAGGTTCGTCACCCAGCAAGATATCCATGAACAGGCTGTTGGCTTTAGCATTGTGCCGAAGCTCATCATTGATCATCGACAAGCTGCGGCCAATCAACTGCAACGCATGCGGATGAATGTCCAGACCGTGCTGCTGCGCCACGCGGAACAGTTCTATCATCAGTACCGGATTCTGACTGAACGCCTCGTCACTGCGGATGGTGAGACGCTCGCCGTCCAGACGGAACGAGCCGAGCTTCCACGGCATGTGCCACAGCCATGCCAGCGACTGGCGGGGCTTGCGTTTTTTTTCTTCTTCCAGCAGCGCACAGAACACACGCGTCATGCTGCCCACCGTACGCACAGCGACGAAATAGCGGCGCATAAAACGTGAAATCGCATAATTGGCGGATGGATGCGCGTAGCCCATGGCTTCGGCAAGCCCCTGCTGGCGGTCGAACGTAAGGCGGTCTTCGCAACGTCCACTGAGATAATGCAACGTGACACGCACACGGCATAAAAACTGCCGTGCCTGATCGAAGGTGCGGTATTCCTCTTCGGTCAGCAGCTTCATGCCGACCAGATCCTTGATGCTGGTAATGGGATAAATATAACGCGCCATCCACCACAGCGTGTGCAGATCACGCAGGCCGCCCTTGCCTTCCTTCACATTCGGCTCCAGCATGTAACGCGATTCACCAAAACGCTGCAGGCGCGTTTCGCGCTCGGCCAGTTTGGCTTCCACAAATTCCAGCACGCTGTTACTCGATTCGCTGGGCGCAACGACTTCTTGCATAAACCGTGTTTGCATCGTGTCGAACACCGGCTGCTCGCCGGCGATAAAGCGTGCGTCCAACAGGCTGGTGCGAATGCTTATGTCTTCTTTGGCTTTGGCGATGGTGTCGTCAATATCGCGGTGCGACTGCCCGACTTTCAGGCCACAATCCCATAAAATATACAGGATAAATTCGGCGATGCGTGCGGCTTCAGCTGCATGGTGCGCATCGTAAATGAATAACAAGTCCACATCCGAATAGGGAAACAATTCGCCGCGCCCATAACCTCCTACCGCCGCAATGGCGATATCAGTGGCATTTTTAGGCATCACCTGACGGTACAGCGCGATGAGCAAACTATCCATCACCAGCGAATAGGATTCCAGCATGCGACTTGCATTGCCCTTGTGCGGGCCGTCTTCCATAAAGTCCAGCCGGATGGCTTCACGCTGCAAATCAAGCCAAGTGCGCACCAGCGGCAACGTGCGCGCCTGCAGCTTGGATTTTTCCACCTTACGCAGGGGTTCCAGCTGCTGCTCCAGCAGGGTCAGTCGGGGATTGGCAGTGGCGATGGAAGTCTTCATAGTCTGCCCATTCTAAACCTATCTGAAAACAGGTCTAGCATTTGTTATGGATGTGCCTTAATAATCGAGAGGTAGACGTAAGGCAGTCCGGCCATGAAACCACTCTCCCCGACGATTGAGGCCATTGTATTGATGCTGATGGCCATGGCCTGTTTTTCAGCCATGAATATCGCTATCCGCCTGCTCGCACACACCATGCCATCGACCCAGATGGTGCTGCTGCGCAACTGTTGCAGCCTTGTGCTGATTGTGTTGTGGGAAACTGCCCTGCACCGCCGCATTCCCGTATTTAAAACCCACCGGCTCACCGGCCATTTCTGGCGGGCAAGCGTGGGCATTGTGGCGATGGAATTATGGTTTCACGCCATTACGTTATTGCCGCTGACGCTGGCGACGGCACTCAGCTTTACCACGCCGATTTTCTCCACCATCATCGCCATCATTTTCCTGAAAGAAAAAGCCGGAATACGGCGCTGGAGCGCTATTGCCATCGGCTTTATCGGCGTACTGATTATCCTGCACCCCGGCATCAGCGGCATCAGTGCCGACGCACTGTTCGTGATTGGCTCGTCCACCATGATGGCGGTAGCCGGCGTGCTGGTCAAAACCCTTTCGCGCACCGAACCGCCCGAAACGATTGTATTTTATATGGCGCTGTTCATGATTCCATGGTCGATACCACTGGCGGTCGCAAACTGGAATGGCACCAACTGGCATGAATGGCAGCTGTTATTTTTTGTGGCACTTTTCTCAACAGCAGCCCACCTGCTGATGGCGCGCGCCTACCGCCGCGCCGATATGGTGATGCTGATGCCGTTCGATTTCTCACGCCTCGTTTTCACATCGATACTCGCCTACCTGCTGTTCGGCGAAACGCTCGACACCCCGACTTTGTGTGGGTCGCTGCTGATTGTCGCCAGCACCGTCTACATCGCCCACCGCGAAGCGCGGATCAGGAAACGGGCGGCAGCCGCTTAAAGCTGTTCGAGATTGGATTCTTTTTTACCTGACAACACCGCCACTGCCTGCTGGTGGTTCAGCTCGTTTTCCCAGCGCGCAATCATGATGGTGGTCATGCCGTTGCCGATCAGGTTTACAATGGCACGTCCCGTTGACATGAAACGGTCAATTGCAAAAATCAGCGCCAGCCCGACTTCGAGATTCGCTGCCGGCATCAGGTTCATCGACGACAACGTTGCCGCCAGCACCAAAAACGCGCTACCGGTTACACCCGCCGCACCCTTGGAGGTGATGAGCAATACCCCCAGCAGGGTCATTTCCTGCCAGAAGGTGATGGGGGTATGGGTCGCGTAGGTGATGAACAATGCACCCATGGTAAAATAGATCGACGAACCGACAAGGTTAAACGAATAGCCTGCCGGAATCACCAGCCCGACTACCGGCTTGGAACAGCCCATCGCCACCAGCTTCTCCATCATCGCAGGAAGTACAGTTTCAGACGACGCTGTGCCGAGAACGATAAGGATTTCCTCGCGGATGTATTTCAGGAACTGCCATGTGCTTAAGTGGCAGTAATAGCGCATGACAGGCGCCAGCACGATCAGGATGAACACTACACCCGTGCCGTAAAACAACAGAATCAATTCACCTAAATCTTTGAGCGATCCGACACCGAATTTACCTACCGTATAGGCCATCGCGCCAAATGCGCCGAGTGGTGCCGCCAGCGTAATAATATCCACCATTTTGAACAATACATGCGAGAAGGATTCAATCATGGCAACGACCTCACGGCCCTTGGAACCAATGGCCGCCAGTGCCCATGCAAATAAAATAGCTACCACCAGCACCTGTAAAATTTCCCCTTCGGAAAACGCACTCGCCAGCGTGGTGGGAATCATGTTCATGAAGAAATCGCCCATGCTATGACCAGCAACGCTGGCATGCGATACTTTTTCGTGAACAGCGCTGGTATCCAGCCCCGCTACATCAATATTAAGCATGCTGCCAGGCTTATAGAATTCCACCAGCACCCAGCCGATGATCAGCGCGAGTGTGGTGATGATTTCAAATACGAGCAGCGCCTTTGCACCTACGCGCCCAACCTGCTTCATGTTGCCCATGCCGGCGATGCCCGAAACCATGGTGCAGAAAATGATAGGTGCGATCAGCATTTTGATCAGCTTGATAAATGCGTCACCCAGCGGCTTGCACGCCACTGCGGTTGCAGGCGCCACGCAGCCAACGATGACCCCAAGCGCGATGGCGACGATCACCTGAAAGAAGAGGCCTTTGTAGAAGGGCTTTTTGGTCTTGGTGCTTGCGTCGGTCGTACTCATAGGTTAATCGTCCCCGTTACTGATTATTTTTTATGCATTAATTTTTTGCGAAACATGTGTTTACGCGAAATAACAGGTTGTAGCCAGAAAAAATAACGGGTTAAAAAATTAATTAATTATTCCAACCCCTTAGGTGGATGGTCGTACCCATATTCACTCTTCAACGCTTCATATCCACCAACGGGCTCATTTTTATAATCGGCAGGCAATGTTGGGGGACGCTCAAGACCTTTAAACATGGGGGTAACCCTATAGCCGTGTTCCTTGTCGCCTTCGATCAATACTACATCACAGTTCCTTGGATTCTGTGATGTCTCAAACCACTCTATATCATGATGTAAAAAGCGTTTCTCGAAAGCACGCATGGTAACCCCATGAGTTACGACCACCATATCCTCATGGCCATTGGCAACATCACGCATCAGGGTTTCGATCGAGCCTTCTACACGTTCACAGACTTCAGCCCGTGATTCGCCATCAGGTGCCTTCGCCCAGTGCCGTCCCTTATTGTCACGGGTATTGTAAAAACGCTCCGCCTGCTTGGGAAAATGCTCAAACTGCTCGTCTTTGCTTAAGGCACTGAATGCACCGAAATCCTGCTCGCGCAGACGCTCATCTTCCCATCCTGCCCTGCCCTTGTGGTCATGGTTAGCGACCAGTTCGTCACCAAGCCCTTTGGCAATTCCGTCCTTGGTTTGCACTGTTCGCAGGTATGGGCTATACCACAGACGCAGCTTTTTATCTTTCAGCGGCTCATCCTTTTGATAATATTCACGGATTAATTTTCCGGCATTTTGAGCCTGATCCATGCCAAATTCCGTCAGCGGAATCTGGTGATCGGGAATTCTAGCCCATGCTTTTTCATCGACATTACCCAATGACTCGCCGTGCCTTACCAGCCAGATGCGCATCTTTTGCTCCTAATGCCAAAAAGTTTAGCGATCAGCTTTGGAAGGGTTACCCCATGTCTTGCGGGTGAAATTGTGATGCGCTTCCACCACACGCACCGTTCCGGTTTTGGAACGCATGACGATGGAGTGGGTAGTAGCCCCACCGGGGAACAGGCGCACGCCTTTAAGCATTGAACCATCAGTCACGCCGGTTGCAGCAAACATCACATCGCCCTTGGCGAGGTCTTCCAGATGGTATTTGCGACTTAAGTCATTGATACCCATGCGCTTGGCACGGTCTTTTTCTTCCTGACGGGAAAACAGTAAACGTCCTTGCATCTGCCCGCCAATGGAGCGCAAGGCTGCCGCCGCAAGCACACCTTCAGGCGCACCGCCGGTACCCATGTAAATATCCACACCCGTATCCGGCAGGGAGGTTGCAATGCACGCCGCCACATCGCCGTCAGCAATCAGCTGGATGCGGGCGCCAGATGCGCGCACGGCTGCAATTAGGTCCTCGTGGCGATCACGTTCAAGAATCACCACGACCAGATCGGACACGTCGCATTTTTTTGCCTTGGCAAGATTCTTCAGGTTTTTAATCGGCGAATTGTCAAGGTCGATCACCCCATCCGGCAGGCCAGCACCCACCGCAATTTTATCCATGTAAACGTCGGGAGCGTGCAGAAAACCGCCCTTCTCCGCCATCGCGATGACTGCCAGCGCGTTCACGCCGCCCTTGGCACAGATGGTCGTTCCTTCGAGTGGATCGAGTGCGATATCAATCTTGGGGCCAGTGCCTGAAGCATTGCCCACTTTTTCACCGATATAAAGCATCGGCGCTTTGTCGCGCTCGCCTTCCCCGATTACCACGGTACCGTCAATCGACAGGCCGTTGAGCGCTTCGCGCATGGCGTTTACCGCCGCCTGATCGGCTTTTTTCTCATCCCCACGCCCCATCCAGCCTGCACATGATAATGCCGCCGCTTCGGTGACACGCACCGCTTCAAGCGCGAAATTACGATCGGACCAGAAAGACTCTTGCTTGGCCCCTGATTTTTTAACGGCGGTCTCTTTTTTAGCGGCAGTGGTCATATGTTCTCTATCCTTATCATATAGGGTGGCTCTTTGACGCTATCCAGCGCCGCAATCATCCGTGTGGCACGCAGCATCGCCGATTCCTGCGTGTCATGCGTGGTCAATACGATATTCACCGGCTCATCGGGCTTGTGGGAATGCTGTAAGAAAGAGCGTAAGGAAATTTGCTCCTGCTTAAAAATACCCGTAACCTCCGATAACACCCCCGGCTTGTCGATCACGCTTAACCGCAGATAATACGAACCACGCAGATTGTCCATAGCTGAAAAAGGCAGCTTGAGCAATGACGCTACCGGTAGTGTGAATGGTTTGTAGGCCACACCACGGGCGATATCCATAAGATCGGCCACCACCGAAGAAGCTGTCGGCCCAGCGCCCGCACCACGCCCTTCAAACAACACCCGACCTACCGAGTCGCCCTCGACCACAATGGCGTTAAACACGCCACTGACCGTACCAAGCGACGAATCCATCCGCACCATGCACGGATGCACGCGCTGCTCTATACCTTTATCGGTTTGCGCCGTGATGCCCAGCAGCTTGATGCTGTAGCCCAGCTCGGCGGCAAATTCCATGTCCCGCAGGGACACGCGCCGTATTCCCTCCACATACATATGCTCGATGGAAGGAGCCGTACCGTAGGCAAGGCTTGTGAGGATGGCCAGCTTGTGCGCCGTATCGATGCCATCGACATCGAAGCTTGGTTCAGCTTCCGCGTAGCCTTTATCCTGCGCTTCTTTCAGCACCACTTCAAAGCTGCGTTTGCTTTCCCACATCGAGGTGAGAATGTAATTGCAGGTGCCGTTCAAGATACCGATGATGCGCTTGAACTGGTTGGCAGCCAGCCCATCGCGCAGCGCCTTGATGATAGGGATGCCACCCGCTACCGCCGCTTCAAACGCCAGCACCGCATTGTTTTTTTCAGCGAGTGCCGCGAGTGCCACACCGTGATGGGCAATGAGCGCCTTGTTGGCCGTTACGACAGACTTACCGGACTGCAACGCTTTTTCCACCAGTTCACGTGCCACACCCTCCGCGCCACCGATCAGCTCGACGACCACATCCACTTCAGGGTCCGTAGCCATGGCAACGGGATTCTCGCACCAGCGGATTGCGCTGATATCCACGCCACGATTTTTGCTACGATCCTTGGCGCTTATCGCCGTGATGATGATTTCTTTTCCCGTGCGCTCTTTCAACAACTTAGCGTGATCGGTGATGATTTTTAGCGTGCCGCCACCGACGGTGCCGAGGCCTGCAATGCCGATGCGTAATGTGGAAGATGCCATGTACCGATCCTTAGATGTATTTTGTGTCGATTGCGTGTTAGCCCGCTTTTTCCAGCTCGTGAATCTGCTTTTCGGCATCTTCGGACAGGAAGTGTTTGATATTGCGCACAGCCTGACGGATACGGTGTTTATTTTCTACCAGCGCAATGCGTACGAAGCCTTCACCGCCCGGACCAAAACCAATGCCCGGAGCAACCGCCACATCGGCATGCTTCAGCATCAACTTGGAGAATTCAAGGCAGCCCACACGCTTATAGGCCTCAGGCAACGGAGCCCACAGGAACATCGACGCTTCGGGAACCGTCACATTCCAGCCGGCATCCAGCAGGCCTTCGGCGAGGATATCGCGGCGCTCCTTATACATGCCGCGCAGATTTTCCACATAGTCCTGTGGGCCATTAAGCGCTGCTGTCGCCGCCACCTGAATCGGCAGGAACGTCCCATAATCAAGGTAAGATTTTATTTTGGTGAGTGCCGCAATCAGTTTCTGATTGCCCACCGCATAGCCGATGCGCCAGCCCGCCATGGAATAGGTTTTACTCATGGTGGTAAATTCTACCGCCACATCCTTCGCACCCTTTACCTGCAAGATGGAAGGTGGCGGCTTGCCGTCATAATAGAGTTCGCAGTACGCAAGGTCGGAGAGGACATAAATGCCGTAATGACGGCATATATCCACTACCTGCTCGTAAAAACCGATATCAACCGACATCGCCGTTGGGTTGCACGGATAGTTGACCACCAGCGCCACCGGCTTGCGGCTGGACGTATCCAGCACTTTTTTCAGCGCTACGAAAAATTCCTCGTTGGGCGTATTGGGAATAGACACCACATCGGCACCGGCAATGACAAAACCCCACGTATGGATGGGGTAACTTGGATCCGGCACGATAAATGAATCCCCAGGACCGCTGATAGCCTCGGCCATGTTGGCGAGGCCTTCTTTCGACCCAATGGTGACCACCACTTCCGATTCAGGATCCAGCTCCACCCCGAAGCGGCGCTGGTAATACCCTGCCTGCGCGCGGCGCAGTCCCTGAATCCCGCGCGACAGCGAATAGCGGTGTACTTTCGGGTCTTTCAGGGTTTCGCGCATCTTATCCACCACATGGTTCGGTGGCGCGGAGTCGGGATTGCCCATCCCAAAATCGATGATGTCGTGGCCGTTGGCACGCGCATTCGCCTTCATCTTGTTCACTTCGGCAAATACATACGGCGGCAGGCGCTTAATGCGGTAAAAATCTTCACTCATGACGTTCGTCTTTCAAATATATTTAGTTGTCGTCCGGATTTTGTTTGTTCGCCTTCGCGCGTGCAGAATAACGTGACACCGGTAAGAGTTTTACCTGATCAAGAAGGCGCGGCGATGGCAATGAGGAAGGCGTGTCTGTTGCGGCCGGCGCCGCCGCACTGGCTGCCGCAGCATCTCCCGCTTTTACATCCCCCGTGACGACATGCTGCACCGGCGCAGAGGTGGTGAGTAATGGTGTTGCCGCAGGCAGCGGGGCAGCATCATTTGTTTTGCTGGCTTCTGCCGGAGGCGTAGTATCCGTTGGCAGCACCGTTCCAAAAGTTTTGTCGGTTTCTACCGGCGCGCTGTCGGTTTTGTCAGCATCGGGACCGGTTTTTGGCTGCTTGTTAAACAGTCGAGAAAAGAAGGACGGACGCTGCGGGGCTGCCTCGGTGGTTTCCGCAGGAGCCTGCACCGCTGGTTCAAGTTCTTTGGCTACTGCCGCTTCAACAGGAGACGGCGCGGCAGGTTCGGGAGCTTTTATTACAGCTGTTTCTACAGGAGCGGCAACAGCAGGTTCCGGTTCTTTCGCCGCCGCCGTTTCGTCAGGAGCGAATAACTCCTTGGTTTGCTGAGCGGTAGATGTCGCACGACGTTCCTCAGCCGGTTTGGATACAGACGATGCCACTGCCGCAGGAGCCGATTTTTCAGCAAGTCCGGCGGTGGTTGCCTCTGATGGTTTTTCAGCCGTTGCTTCGACAACGGGAGCTTCCGATGTGTCGGCAGCTTTATCCGATGATTTTTTGCTCAGCATGCGGGCAAGAAGTGACGGGCGGTGGGGAGTAACCTCCACCGGTTCAAGATCGGCATCTTGTTGTTTGTTTTCGGTGCTAACGGTTTTGCCTTCTTTTGCTGATTCGTCTTTCTTAGGCAGCGCTTCGACATCCACCGGCTCACCGCCAGAAGGCTTAGGCAACGAAGCCAGCCCCTGATTCTCATCGGCAGGCGAAGGAGCGGCAACAGCGGTGTCTGGCTCCGGACTGGACTTATGGCCAAGCAGCCGCGAGAAGAACGATTCGTGAGGAGCTGGCGCTTCTTCATTTTTAACGGCATCTGGCTGAGAAGCCGTTTTGGCCTCCGTTTGCGTATCATCGCTCAGCGAACGGTCCGAAAACGCTGGGTGACCAACCGGCGAACCGGATGATTGTGCCGCTTGCGATATTTCAACAGCTTTATCTTTGGTTTTAGAATCCGTCTTATCTGCGCTGCTATCACTGGCCGCTTCCTGCGTTTTTGCAGGAATGTCCGGACGCGTGGTATCCTCCGGCGATAAAATCAGCTTCATCATCGAGGTGTCGGTCATATGACCGATCAGGTGCGATGTGCCTTTATCTGCATCCTTAGCTGTCTCTGCAACGACAGGCGCCTTGTCTTTTACGGCAACGGCTTCGGCCTTAGGTTCCGGCTGTGGCGGCACGTCTTTGGAAACAGCGGACGCATCAACGGGTTTTGCCTGTGAATCCGACACCAGCGACTGCAGCCAATCTCCAGAGGACGACGGTTCTTCAGCAGGTTTAACGTCCGTTTTTTGTGCCACGATAACGGCGGGTTTTTCTTCCGGCGGCAGTTCAGCCTTCTTCGCAGGCGCTTCAATAGGAATGGGCGGCTTGGTCAGCTCTTTGAGTGCGTCTTTATCGTCAGCGACAACGGCTTCGGATTTTTCCTGAGTGGCTGCTATGTCAGCAGCCTCAGGCGAGTGGGGCGAGCCCCCAAAGAAGCGGTCGAAAAAAGACGGGCGATGTTCGGCTACCTCCGTCTTTGCAGCATTGTCGGAATGATCTGCGGCATCCTCGGCAAGAGGCTTAACATCCTGCTGGGGAAGCGCTGATTGCGGAGCCATAGGCTGCACAGGCGCCGGATCTTCGGACGCGGGTGCCTTGGGTTTCATAGGAGCAGGATATTCCGCCGGCACCGGAGTATCACGCTGCGCCGGAGGCGGCGTCATGATCAGGTTGTTGGTGCCATTTTTCGGCGGCTCCGGCGATTCAATCACAGGCTGTGCCTCCGTCTGGGGGGCCATGTTCTGCACCGGCGTTTGCTCAACAGCAGGAGCCTGCTGTACCACAGGAGTTTGCTCGATAACGGGTTGCTGTTGCGGTGGCATGGACTGCTGGGTGATTTTTGCTTTCTGCAACGCATCCCACTCTTGCTGCGTCATGATATCAATGCCACGCCTTGGCGAACGCGGATATTGCGTATCGGCAGGATAGCTGACCGCAGGTTGCGACGGAGCAGCCTCCACCGGAGTCGGCTGCTGAACAGGCATTTCCACCGGATTACCCGCCTGTTGCTGCGATGGCTCAATGGTAAGCGCTTGTTTTTGCGCCAGCGCATTGGCATGGTCATTACGAAGGTTCTGGATGTCCTGATCGCGATTCGCTTTTATTGCGTTGAACTCCGCCGGAGTTGACGGTACCGAAGACAACGCCGCCGAAGGCGCATTTTTTTCATTGTCTGACACGGCATTATCATCCACAGGCTCACCACGGCTCTTCCATGGCGCGTCGGAACCCTCAGGCGGCGCTTTCTTATCCGAAGAACCAAACATACGGGCAAAAAACCCAGGGCGTTCTGCCGGTGCTTCCATTGCGGCATTTTCCGCAGGATGCTCGGCAACATTACCAGTGGAAACCACCGCCGGTACAGGCTGCAATGATGGTGTCGGTGAAGCAGGTGCGTTTGATGCCATCGGCGCAGAGGGTGGCGCCAGATTAGCCGCCGGAGCTGGCTGCGTCAGACGCGGGGCAGACGACGGGGCCTGATACGGATTTTCTAAAAGTGGTTTGCGGACGCGAAGCGCTGCATCGGCCTTCACCGGAGCCGGATTTAACGTGCCGAGCGAACCGCCGGAAGCATCGGCCTTCGCCTGTTCAGCCGCAGCCGCAGCATAGTAGTCGTACCCATCACTTTTGGTCTGCACCATGGGAGTGCTGAGTGCGGGCGGCAACGACGCGTTCGTTGGCGCTGGAGCAGAAGCCGGTACAACCGGACCAGCAGGCAACGGAGCGGAAGACTGTGCAATTTTTTGCATGTCCACGACATTATAAATCGGGGCATGGCGCTCACCTTGTACGGCCTGCTCAGCGCGCTGGCTGCCAAAAGGATTTTTGATATCTGTCAGGGCACATCCGGTCACCATGGCAGTTCCGGAAAGCGCTGTCAGCAGAACCACTCCCGACCTGAAACCAGCGTGGGTCTTCACCGTCCGCCTTGCTACCGGATGCTTTGATGATACTAGAGGTTTCTTCATAATACCCTAAATAAAATACTCATTTAGCAACAACCACCAATTATGCAAGCTTAAACCTAAGTTATTGCCTTAGTCCATGCAACGCAATTATGTATTACAATTACCAGTTGCGCCAACATAACTAACCTGCTTAGCTGTATAGGTATATCTCAGCCCACGATGTTGTGCAATTATCTAATTCTTCCAAAGACATTTTCTTATGACCACCAAGCGTGATAAAAATCAGACTTCTGGACAGACTTCCAAACAAAGTTCTGGTGCCAAGGAAAGCAAGGGTAAAGGCGCGCCTCAGGGTGAGCATAACGCCTCCGAATTTGCCCAGAACATGGCTATTGCCGCTGAAAAATGCCAGCAGATCATGAAAGAATTCCTCGCTCGCAAAGCGCATGACATTACCCAGACCCCGCTCGACCCGATGAACATGGGCGGTGCGTTCATGGAACTGTGCGCGCGCCTGATGAGCGACCCCGTCAAGCTATGGGAAAAGCAAATCGAACTGTGGCAGGATTACATGCATCTGTGGCAAAATGCCGCCCACCGCCTGCTGGGCGACGAACAAAAGCCGATGATCGTGCCCGACAGCAAGGACAAGCGCTTCAAGGACGAAGCGTGGGAACAGAACGCCGTATTCGATTTCGTGAAACAGTCCTATCTGCTGACCGCGCGCTGGCTACAACATTCGGTCAAGGATGTCTCCGGCATGGACGCGCACACTGCCCGCAAAATTGATTTCTATACGCGCCAGTTCGTCGATGCGCTCTCACCTACCAATTTCCTCGTCACCAATCCGGAAGTACTGAAAGCCACCATCAACAGCAACGGCGAAAATCTTGTACATGGGCTTGAAAACATGCTCGATGATATGGAGCGTGGTCAGGGCCAGCTGCGCATCAGCATGACCGACAAAAGCGCCTTTGAAGTAGGGCGGAACCTTGCGCTTACCAAAGGAAAAGTCATTTACCAGAACGACCTGATACAACTCATCCAGTATGAGGCGACAACAAAGGAAGTATTCAAAACGCCACTGCTGGTGATGCCAGCATGGATCAATAAATTCTATATCCTCGACCTGCAGCCGGAAAATTCGCTGGTGAAATGGCTGATCGATCAGGGGCACACGGTGTTTGTCGTCTCATGGGTCAATCCGGATGAACATCTTAGCCAAAAAAATTTCGACGATTATATGGCCGAAGGCCCGCTCGCCGCTATGGATGCCATTGAAAAAGCAACCGGCGAAAGTCAGATAAGCCTCGGTGGGTATTGCCTTGGCGGCACGTTGCAATCGATTACGCTGGCGTGGCTGCATGCCCATAACCAGCAGCACCGCGTCAAATCTGCCACCTATCTCACCACCATGATCGATTTTTCCGAATCGGGCGAATTGTCGGTGTTTATCGACGAGGAGCAGCTCAAGGCCATGGAAGCGAAAATGTCGCAAACCGGCTACCTTGAAGGCAGCGACATGGCGATGACGTTCAACATGCTGCGCGCCAACGACCTGATCTGGTCGTTTGTGGTGAATAACTACCTGCTGGGCAAAGACCCCTTCCCGTTCGACCTGCTGTACTGGAATTCGGATTCCACGCGCATGCCCGCGACCATGCACAGCTTCTACCTGCGCAACATGTACCAGAAAAACCTGCTGATTAAGCCGAAGTCGCTCACCATCGGCGGTGTGCCGATCGACCTGACCACGATTGAAACCCCGAGCTACGTGCTGGCCACCCGCGAAGACCACATCGCTCCGTGGAAATCCACCTATGCGGCTACTCAAACCTATAAGGGCGAAATCCGTTTCGTGCTGGCCGCGTCCGGCCACATCGCCGGTGTCGTCAATTCGCCTTACAAGACTAAATACAACCACTGGGTGGATTTTTCCGATTCGCTCTTTCCCGAAGACAAGGTGCACGGCAATAAAAAATATCCGAAATCGCCTGATAAATGGCTCGAAGGCGCCACGGAAGTGGCGGGTTCATGGTGGCCAGACTGGCAGAGCTGGCAGAAAAAATTCGCTGGCCCTAAAGTACCCGCGCGCGTGCTGGGAGATGGCAAGCTGAAGCCGATTGAGGATGCGCCAGGCAGCTACGTCAAAGTGAATGTGTAGGGCGGTCTCTTACCAATATTAAGCCCAGATAAAATCCATAATTTCCAGTGTCATGGCAAATACCAATCACACTATTACGTCTAAAAATAGACTTATTGGTCTATTTGTTTGTTGTAAAAACGGTTTGGCCATGCTACAGTTGAACTGTATCTAACTCTTTCCTGCACCGTTGGAAATTCTGTCCGGCGCGTTGCCTGACAAGAGTCCATGCCAACCGCTTGCGGTGGGTTCAGGAATGCGCCAATACCCCCAAAGGAGGTCATTATGGCGCGGTATATCGAATTGGAAGATCTCGGGATTATTACGGCCATCACATTCGGTGAAGACACCCCGGAAAACTACGTGATTGACGTGGTGCAGGGCAAAAAGTGCCTGTACACGGTCGATCGGCGGGTGAAGGTTCTCTCCGAAGGTACGCTGCATCAAGGCCATGGGAGCTTTACCCTCGTCGTCCGTGACCGATTCGATCTCAGCAACGTCCTGCACAAACAGGACGTGACCGTGTAATACAGATTCGAAGAAACATCAGGCTTACACCTGAAGAAAGGCCCCACAACGGGGCCTTTCTGCTTTTAAGGGCGTTAAATCGCCTCGTTACCTTCGGGATAGCCGCCTAAAATGGTACCGCGAATGCCCATATTGCCACCAGTGTAGTAGAGGTATTTGGTGAAGCGTTTTTTCTTAAATACATCACGGTAGCGGATTTCGCCGTACACATATAGCGCGTGAGTTCCGGCGTGCATCTTGGTGATTTGCTCTTCGTTGAGCGGTGTCAGCGCATACTCCCATTTGTAACGCTCACTACCGGGGCCTAAATTTTCCTTGGTCAGCTGCGGGTCAGAAAACACCAGCACGGGCAGGTCTTTTTTCAACGGAAATTCATCGAAGATCATGTTGCCATACACCATCACATCGTGAGCAGGCGTCTGTCCGGTATTGCGGATGACCAGCTGCGACACCGGCTGCGTCGTTGAGGCGACACCGTTGACTTCAGTCTGGGTAATGAACACATAGGCACGTAACTGACGGCGCGCGGTAGCGCCCGCTACATAGACGTGGTAGCCACCGGCCATGGCCAGCATGAAGGTGAAAAGCGCGATACAGGCAGTAAATACCGCCGTGGGTTCATGTGTCCATTGATACCAGCCACCGGATTCACTCCCCGCTTCCTGAAACCCCACCGATAAGGGCGGCGCTTCCTGAGCGGTGTCATTGACCAGCTCTTCTTCCGTCACCACTGGCGCAGGCACGGCAACAGGCGCGGCAGGCTTGGCCTCTAAACGCGCCGGAACGGCTTCGGGCGACGGAGTTACTGGTTGCGCCGCCGACGCAGGCGGTGGCGGAGTAACCGCCGACGGCATCACCAGAATGGTCTGCGGCGCAGCAGGTTTCGCTTCCGCTACCGCACTGGCAGCGGCGGCATTCACAGGCGCATCGTCCTTATCTAAAATAGCCTGCAATTTACGGTTATCGCTTTGGATTTCAGGTGCGTTAAGGTTTTTATAAAAGACCGGTTTAGTCGGCGCTGAAGCTGCCTGTCCGGCATACGCATGGCCCGCAATCGCTTGCGTAGCGGCGAGGCAGATGAGGGCATTGAGCCAAATGGTCTTGTTCATTGCACCACCCTGACCTAGCGAATATCAACGAAAATTTCACGGCGCAGATTGCGGATGTATTTCTGCGATTCCAGCTCCATTTTCTGCTGCAACAGCATGTGGAACACCTCATCGCGGTCCACCGGCTTGGCATCCACCTCTTTTTTGCTGCACAGCATGAACAGGCGTATGCCTTCATTGCTGGCAAACGGGGTGGAAATATCGCCTACCGCCAGATTTTCGGCGATAATCTTGATGGCAGGCGGCAAATCCGCCATAGGCTGCGTGCGGAACGATACATCAATATCGTACTGGCCCTGATTTTTGAGTTTGCCGAGATCCTTGCTTTCGCACGTGCCCGGATTTTTGGCCACGTCTTCGCCCACTTTCAGCATCGCTTCGGCTTCCTTGCTGTCAGCATCCGGCTTCACCTTGAGGAGGATTTCCTTCATGCTCACTTCCGTGACGCGTGCTTTAGGTTCCGGTGCCTTTTCCACTTTTTCCGGCGCCGCTTTCTTAGTGTTGCCACGCACGTCATACACCTTGATGATGGTGAAGCCTTCGGACGATGGCAGCGGGCTGGTCACCGAACCCACAGGCACGGTGGAAAGGACACGGGCGATATTCGGGTCAAGCTGCGTCAGTTTAATCCAGAAGGCTTCCACCTTGCCGCCGCTGCTCGCGGTGACGCTGGAGAATTGCCTCGACACCTCTTCGAAGTTCGCCCCGCCACGGACTTCCTTGACTAATTTCTCAGCTAACCTTTTGATTTCATGCCTGCGACTTGGCTTATCCACAGGCAGCGTAATTACCGATATTTTCAGCTCGTCCGGTGCATCCACCGGTGTTTCTT
The DNA here is from genome assembly GCA_025360605.1 of Alphaproteobacteria bacterium. GTDB lineage: Bacteria > Pseudomonadota > Alphaproteobacteria > Rickettsiales > SXRF01 > JANYBV01. The sequence goes on from JANYBV010000038.1 coordinate 117,469, forward strand.
TTTTATGAACAGGCACGAAACGATGCCCTGCCTGCGCAATTTCTTCCTCGGTAATGTGTACCTGCGGACGGATTTTTTTATTCAGCAACTGGTTCCAGAAAAGCTGCGCTCGGATCTGCTGCGTGAAGGTGTCACGCGGAACGTTGGCCCCATCGAGTATGTGGAAAATGGTGTCCCTTGGCATACCGCGCTGGTCTTCAATAGCGGCAATCGCCTGATCGATCTCGGCTTGCGAGATAGAAATATTATTTTTCTCCGCTTCCTGCGATTTCAGCTTTTCATCGATAAGCGACTGAACCACTTGCGGACGGATTTTGTCAATCACATCGGGGGTATTGGACAGACGGGCCGTTGCAATAATAAAGCGGATGCGGTTATCGACATCATAGGACGATATGGCATCCCCGCCGACAACGGCAGCAATGCCCATATTCTTGCTTGAAGACACCGGCGCAGCCGGTTTTTTAGCCGAAGCGAAAACCGCCTGTGGAAACGATAACACTGTCGTCGCCAGCAGCACCATCCCAAAGCGCCCAAAGCAATAGAGTTTTTTGCAATTCATCCAATTATTCCAGATTCTTGAGTGATACCCTAAACCAAAATGACACCGATGGCTTGATGTCGAGCAAACTAATGTAATCTTTGCCTACCACAGTTGTCAAAGTTAGGCATTCATTTTTATACACCAGCCCCGAATAAGCCGTAACCGTCTGATCAAGGTTAAGATCACGGCTACCACTGGCCGTCAGGCTCCACTGTTCGTTCAGGTTGATCGAGGCATTCCCGTTAACCACCTCACGCGTGGCCAGCACCGGATCGTCCCGCAGCGAAAGATACGACGCATTCACCGCAAACGGATAGTGGTTATAGCCCGCATCCCACTCGCTGCGGTTAGCCGAAAAATTGTTGCCATCCAGACGGAAACGGTATCCCAGATTGAATGGCTGATAGGTGAGCCCCAGCTTGCCAACATAATCGGAGAAATGGCTGTTCACATCGTTAGACGTCGGGAAAGTTGGGTCGTTGTTCAGACGATATTCCTGTCCAACCAGAAAATCGACATAATGCGTCGACTCTATCTGCGCCTGCCCACGCACGCCATAACTCATACGCGGACCATTTTCAATGCGGTCCATTCCGGCAAAGCGGTCGGTGGAAAACAGGTTGGCATCGGTAAATTCAGGCAGCAAGCTGTCTTCATTGGGAATTTTATCCGAATTGCCGCCACCCGGACTTGCGGTGAATTTCACGACCGGTTCGAGCATCAGGCTGGAAGACTGCATACGGTTGATGAAGGGGTAATGCCATGTGAGCGATACCTGCGGCACTTCACGTCCCGTTATCCCATCAAATTCCTTGCCGTTAGCACGCGTCACATTGCTGACACTGTAGATATCCGTGCGCATCTGGGCTTCAAATTCAATCGCCTGCCCGTCTTCGGTGATATACGGCAAGTTCCAGCGTGCCGTACCCGATATGCGGCGGCTTTCCGAACCCGTCAACCGATAGAGCGACATCGTATTACCTTCAAAGGTGAGGCGTGAATTATAGGCCCCCGGCTCGCTCTGCCATGTAATACTGGCCAAAGGCGCTACCACCGGAATCAGCTTGGAGTTATCCTTGCCGGTTAACCCCTGAAACGACAGACCTTCCACCGACGCATAGTTGCGGTCGCCGTTGCCTATAAAATTAAAGCCCTCAGCGTATACACGTGAGGTCAGCAGCGAATCGTTGCTGAAATTATAGAGGTGGAGATAGGTGTCGTCAGTGGCGCGTTTCAGATTGAAACCCCAGTCATACGTGTCAGAGAGAGCAAAATCTCCCTTGGCATCATAATTGCCGCGCATCTGGTGCCCATAGGAGGGCTGTCCGGCGGCGGTGGTGTTGGGCGCATTATTGGTCAGGCTGCCTTGCAGCTTGATCGAACCGGTGTCGAATTTCTGGCGGTATTCCCCTTCCATCACCTGCCCTGCCTTGCTGGTAAAGATTGGCGAGAGGGTGAGATCCTTATCCGCAGCAAACGTGTAATAGACCGGCTGTTTATAAACTTCGCCTAAATTACGGGTACGCAGGAACGATGGCGTGAGCAATCCACTTTCGTTTTCAGCCCCCGGAGTGGAATGCGCAAAATACGGTGAATATATGACAGGCACATCATATACATCCAGATGTGCGTCCTCGTAGCTGACTTCCTGCGCCTCATTGTCGATCGTGGCCTCCCTCGCCTTAATTGACCACAACGCACTGGTCGGCTTGCCGTCTTCATCATGGCATTTACACGGCGTATACGCTGCCCTGAAAAGACGCGTAACCGATTCGCTCACCTTATGTCCGGCATTGGCCACCATTACGGAATTATCGGCAAGTCGCGCCTTGAACTGATGGATCACCCCTGATTTTAAATCGTCTTTGAATTCCAGAGCATCGGCAAAATATACATCGCCCGACGGGCTGAGCATGCTGATGTTGCCTTTGGCATTAACCGTATTTTTCGCCTGATCATAAAGCAGCTCATCGGCGAGAATAACCGTATCTCCCTGCGAGATTTCCACATGTCCACTGGCGGTCACCAGATCATGGTTCTGGTCATATTCTAGCGCATCGGACTTCATCAGTACCGGTACTTTTTTAGAGAAAACAGGCTGTTCTTTCAGCTTGGATTTGGGAAGATTGGGATCTTTTTGTACTTTAAAACCGGCATGGGCATCATTCATCGCCACGCATGACAGCAACGGCAACAGCAAAACAGTGCCAAGCCAGCGCGCAGCACGCGGCGCGGCTGTTGAAGAAGCAGTGAGATGTGTGTGTGTGCTATGGGCCATAAGATGCATCGTTAGCTAGCACCATAGTAATTGGCAAGCACGATGACCACAAAAAACGTACCTCATTGCATGAAAACACTCAGCCAAACGCAATGCGCTATCGTCGTGCAAATCAGCCGACGATGACTAGTGCAGTTTTCTCCACAAGTTGCGCTTCGCAATATACATAAATACTGTGAAGATGGCGAGATAGATCATCACTTTGATGCCCATCTGCTTGCGGGCTTCCATTTCCGGTTCGGCAGCCCATTGCATGAAGTTCACCACATCGCGTGCCATCTGGTCAACCGTGGCAGGCGTGCCATCCGCATAGGTCACAGCACCTTCCGACAGCGGCGGCGGCATCGCAAGACGCTCACCGGCAATATACGGATTGTAGTATTGACCATCGGCCAGTTTCACTTCCGCAGGTGCAGGCGCGTATCCGGTCAGCAATGAATAAATGTAGTTGGCGCCGTCATGACGCGCTTTGAGAATGAGGCTGAAATCAGGCGGGTATGCGCCGTTATGGGCAGCGCGTGCGGCTTGTTCATTCGCATGGGGTGGCACAAATGTGTCGGACGGTTTGCCCGGACGCTGGAACATGTCGCCTGCATCGTTCGGGCCATCGCTCACCTGATAGCTGGCGGCGAGTGCTTTGACTTCGGCTTCGGAAAATCCAATTTCAGTCAGGTTGCGAAACGCAACGCGGTTTAAGCTGTGGCACGCCGAGCAGACTTCCTTATACACCTGAAAACCACGCTGGGCGGATTGCTTGTCCACCGTTCCGAACACACCGTCAAACGACCAGTCGATTTTATGCGGAGCCTTCTGGGCTGACTCGGAGTACGCCATGTCGGCGACGCCCAGAGACATGAGAGAGGTAAAAACGAGTAAGAGACTTTTTTTCATGGGCGCGATTCCATTAATGATGGGCTGAATGCTGTGCAAGGACAGCTTTGCTGATGCTTTCCGGCAGCGGCAGGGTTTTTTCTTTATCGCCGATATACCATACGATAGCGAAGTGGGCGAAATACCATGCCAATGCAACGCGGCCGATGAACAGGTAAATGCCTTCCGGTGGCTGCGAGCCGATGTAGCCCAACACGATGCAATCCACTACAAACAACCAGAATAGCACTTTGTAGATAGGACGGAACGCCGCAGAACGCACTTTGGAACGGTCAATCCATGGCAGGAAGAAGAAAATCAGGATCGAACCGAACATGCCGATCACACCCGCAAGCTTCGACTGGATGAACACAATGTTGGTGAACGGAATACCTATATCCGGCATCGAGCGCAAAATGGCGTAGAACGGCAAGAAGTACCATTCAGGAACGATATGCGCCGGAGTCACCATCGCGTTGGCGGGAATGTAGTTGTCGGGATGGCCGAGCGAATTCGGCGAGAAAAACACGAACCACGCAAACACCATAAAGAACAGGCCGAAGGTGAACGAATCTTTCACCGTATAATAAGGGTGGAAAGGAATCGTGTCCTGCGGGGTTTTAACGTCGATGCCGAGCGGGTTATTGGAACCGTGTGTGTGCAGCGCCCAGATGTGGAGGATAACAACACCCACAATCACGAACGGCAGCAAGAAGTGCAGCGCATAAAAACGGTTGAGCGTTGGATTGTCGACGGAGAAACCGCCCCAGAGCCAATGTACAATCGATTCGCCCACTCCGGGAATAGCCGAGAACAGGTTGGTAATTACGGTAGCACCCCAGAAGCTCATCTGACCCCATGGGAGTACATAGCCCATGAACGCAGTTGCCATCATCAACAATAAGATGACGATACCAAACCACCACAAAACTTCACGCGGCGATTTGTACGAGCCGTAATAAAGGCCACGGAAAATATGGATGAATACCACGGTGAAGAACATGGACGCGCCCACGGCGTGCGCATAGCGCAGCAGCCAGCCGTAATTGATGTTGCGCATGATGTTTTCCACGCTGTCAAACGCCATGCTGGCATGCGCGGTGTAGTGCATGGCGAGGAACAGGCCGGTTAAAATCTGCATCACGAGGCACACACCCGCCATCGCGCCGAAATTCCACCAGTAGTTCAGGTTACGCGGTGCCGGATACTGGCTGCCGAGACTGTGGTCAAGAAATGAGAAAATCGGCAGACGGTATTCAATCCAGTCCTTAACCGATTGCTTGCCCGCAGGCGCTTTTACAGGGGTATTGCTCATAAGATGTTAGCCAATCTTGATCTTGTTATCACTTAAAAACGCGTATTCCGGCACGGCCAGATTGCGCGGTGCGGGACCTTTGCGGATACGTCCCGACGTATCGTACTGCGAACCATGGCACGGGCAGAAGAAACCACCGCCATCACCAGCACAGAATTCACCTTCACCGATCAGCGGAACGCAGCCTAAATGCGTGCACACGCCAATCATTACCAACCATTGTTCATGGCCTTTTTTCACTCGTGTATCGTCCGTCTGCGGATCCGGCAACACATTCATCGGCACCTTGCGCGCCTCTTCAATGTCATTCGGGGTACGGTGGCGGATAAACAACGGCACGCCGCGCCATTTTACTTTAATCGTCTGCCCGACCTGAATCGGGGACAAATCGACTTCGATAGAAGACGATGCCAGCACTTCGGCCGACGGGTTCATGCTGTTGATGAAAGGCCATACGGCCGTACCCGCTCCTACGCCGGCAAGGCCAAGCGCAGTTAGCATCATAAAGTCACGACGGGTGGGCTCTAAAGCGGTGGAAGAAGGGATAGAATCTGGTTTGTTGCTCATGAATCACTACTCGATTAATAGAATGTCGAGCCTTGTTCTAAACAAAAGTTTGGGAAGTTTCAACTTAAGAAACGCAACAAGCGGAAATCTTCAGGGAAAGAAGCACAAAGACGGGAAACGATTACCGCGCAAAAGCCGCGTGTCCCAAGGCAAATGCCCACGCAATGATATGATCTCCCATGTCCTTGAACACACCCACCCAGCTATTGGCCACCTCAACACAGGCATCCACCGTGTCGAGATTGAACAGGCACACGCCAAAACCCGACGCAAAACTCATAAAGGTAAAGCCTGTCAAAAGATAAAAGGCATTAAACCGCGGGTCAACATTGGGGGGCAAGGGCATAAAATTTGTGATTATCTATAAAATACTAGTTATCTAATTGTGCCAAATTTATGGTTGGTCTTAAACCTGTTTTTTGTTACGTTTTCATTTAACATTATAACCTGCTGAATATTAATAAAATGTTGATATCACTGTTTGAACCGGATATTCCACAAAATACCGGCAGCATGCTCCGGCTGGCGGCTTGCATGAATGTTCCCTTGCACATCATCGAACCATGCGGTTTTCCATTGGAAGACAAAAGGTTGCGCAGAGTTTCAATGGACTATTATGAGCTTGCGACGCTTAAGCGCCACCGTTCATGGCAGGCATTTATTGATTACCGTCAAACACAAGGCAGCCCCCGACTGGTACTACTGACCACGCATGCAACGCATACCCATACTGAATTTTCCTTCCGGCCCGACGATATGTTATTGTTTGGCAGCGAGTCGTCCGGTGTGCCCCCGTACGTTCGGGAGACTGCCGACGCATCGGTAAAAATTCCGATGCAATCGGGCGCTCGCTCGTTGAACCTTGTGCAGGCAGCCAGTATGATAGTAGGTGAAGCCTTGCGACAAACCAACCAATTTCCGAGGTAATACTATGCCCGCTACCGCTCCTAAATCTTCCCAGTCGCCTGCGACTATTGATGAACGCAAAATTACAGCAAGCGCATGGTTTCGTCAGTTGCGGGACCAGATCTGCGCCGAGTTTGAAACCATCGAACACGAATTCGCGCAAGCGCAGCCTGATAGCAACGCCAAAGCGGGAACATTCGTCCGCACACCATGGAACCGTACTGAAGGCGGCGGTGGCGAGATGTCGGTAATGAAAGGCCGCGTATTTGAAAAGGTAGGTGTAAATATTTCTACCGTCCACGGCGAATTTTCTGACGTCATGCGCAAGGAAATTCCGGGGGCCGATACCGACCCGCACTTCTGGGCCAGCGGTATTTCACTCGTAGCGCATATGTCTTCGCCGCTAGTGCCTGCCGTGCATATGAACACGCGCATGATTGTAGTGGGCGACAGCAAACTCTGGTTTGGCGGCGGTGCCGACCTGACCCCGATGGTGCCGGTGGAACAGGATACGAAAGATTTTCACTGCGCCTTCGAGCAGACCTGCAACGATTTTGATCCCGCCTACTACCCGAAGTTCAAGCAGTGGTGCGATGAGTATTTCTATCTCAAACACCGCGGCGAAGCACGCGGTGTCGGCGGCATTTTTTACGACTACATCAACACCGGCAACTGGGATAACGATTTTGCCTTCACGCAAGCCGTCGGCAAAACATTCGCCTCCATTTACCCAACCATCGTCCGCCGCCATATCTACGAGCCGTGGACGATGGCACAGCGGGAACACCAGCTGGTCAAACGCGGCCGTTATGTCGAGTTTAACCTGCTGTACGACCGAGGCACGCGGTTCGGGCTGATGACAGGCGGGAACACCGAAGCCATCCTGATGTCAATGCCCCCCGAGGTTAAGTGGCCGTAATTACGCTATTTTGGTCACACAACCTTAATATTAATTAACTGGTGAATTCGCCGTTTATTGCTATACTGGGGGCATGAGTGATACCGATGTCGTCTCCCAAGTCGAATCCAGCCTTTTCAACCGCATGTTGCGCAATGCGTTTGCCGGCTTTTTTAAAAGCGCGGTACTCGCCCTTGCCATTGGCGGAGCGATTGGCGCACTCGCATTCGGTGCCGGATTACTGCCTGCCACCCTTATCCCCGCTGCGATTACCGGTGCTTTCGGTAGCAGTGCTGCCGTTGCCGGCGCAATCACGGTCGGAATGGCGTTCATGATTCCTGCCGGTGCCTTTGGCGCAGTGGCAGGTATTCAGTCCACCCGCGATGCACGCCGTTATTTCAACGCCGACGAGGTGTCGCGCGATTCACTGATTCCCACCTCACAGGATAAACCGAAATTACTGGTGGAGCCGATGCTTGAAGAGCGTATCCACTCTGAAACCCAAGGCGAACACCGCGAACGGCTTGCCGAACGCCAGCGCAACTACGATCCGTCCGCGCGCGGAGCGCCCTAAATTATAATGACGAACTAGTGCTGGTTACGCATTTGCATAGCTTGTTTGCTACGGATGAAATTACGCCGGAAATAATCAAAATCCCCCAAGTTAAATTTTACAGTAACAATGAAGCGCTCCCAGCTCCATAGCGGCCCCGTCGTAATAAACCGCAGTCGTGACTCATAGGCCGCCAGTTCAGGGTCCATTTGTCCCAGACGCCCCGTATTCAGGAAATGCACATAGCCCATCGGGATATCGCGGTAGAGATGGTAGATATAGGAATCGGTGATGGGGGTTCCGGTATTGGGTAAGCGTGCCAGCAGGGGATCGGTGAACGCAAACGGGTTCACCGCATGCAACGACGGGCCAGCGGAAAAACCATACATGCCCACGCCCGTAAAGACCGAGACCCAGTAGCCCCTGTTATGATGCGCCATGGGTGCAGGCGCACCGTTCAGTATCGGTGTATAGCTATTACCATTAAATTGTACCGCATACCATTTACGGGCAATACCGCCACCAAACGCATCGGGCATCCACCCATGCAGCGTTTTGAACGGATAGTACAGCTTCACGGCAACGAAAAATATGATCAGCAGGAGATAGACTGTTTTCATGGCATTCACCCGCCACAGGCGGCCAAAAACCCCGTACATCAGCCACGCGCTGGCAAATATCTGGATCGAAATAAAGCGCCCATACAGATAGGTGCCGCCGACACTCAGGATATAGAAATTATAACACAGCGCCCCCACCCCGAGTGCAATGATTTCCGGCCTGACCGAGCGGCGGAAACGCCCTATCGCCAGATACGCCAGCGGCACACAGACCAACGCAATCAGCATATAGAACGCGCACATCCACTCAACTACGATAAAGCTTTTAAAATAACGAAAGCCCTGCACGATATAGCTGTGCTCCATCACTGACGACGGCATCTTGGCGTATTTAGTGTTGGGGAAAAAGAAACCGTAGTAAAAGAAGCTGAATCCCTCCCACATAAGGATAGGCAGGCTGCCAAGGAAGCACTGCATCACGTTCAGTGTGCGGAAACGGATGACAGCCATCACCAGCAGCACAGGCACATAGATCACCACCGTATCCAGACGGTTCAGCAGATTCAGCGAGCAGGCGAACAATAACCAGAACCAGAAGCGTTTTTTTTCGGCACGCAGCAACACCCAGCCAACACAGGCAAATAACAGGTGGCTGAGTGGGTTTTCCAGCCCGAGAATAGAACTATCGGTAAAGGCGGTAGACACCGACAACGGCACGATCAGCAGTGCCAGCGCCGGAAGCCACGGATGACGGAACGTCGCCAGCGTCACCAGCACCGCCAGTAACGTACAGCTGATAGAAATAATGATGGTGATGTAAAAGATATTTTCCCACACGGCATAGAACGGCGCATGCAAAAACAGCCAGAGCGGATGTGTGTAGACCTGTACGCGCTCGTCGATATTCCATGTCAGGCCGAAGCCATGAACAAAATTATCCACCACGCGGAAGGTGACGTAGGCATCGGCGGTGATGGCCGTTTGTTTCAGAATCAACTTGGCCATTACCGCAAGTGCGACCATCATAATCAGCACATTGATAACGCGCGGCGGGCAGCGCCTCAGCCGTTCATACAGCCCCATCGCAAGCGCGGACACTCTCATAGGTGTGGCTTCTCCCAGTCCATCCGTTTACTTAACCACCACAAGGTAAGCAGCCCAGGAACCGCAAGAAAAGATGCGAAGGTGAAAAAACCTTCCCAGCCCAACGTCTCCGCCACCCAACCGGATGGCATCGACAACCACGTGCGCCCAAAGGCAGCAAAAGAACTCAGCAGAGCATACTGCGTGGCCGTAAAACGCACATGCGTCAGGCGGCTCATGAAGGCGACAAACGCCGCCGTACCCATGCCGCCGCTGATATTTTCCAGCGTGATCGACAGCGTCAGAAAATGCACGTCCGCCCCCAGACGTGCCTGCACGACAAACATCAGGTTAGTGAACATATGCACCAGACCACACAGCCACAACGTGCGCGAGATGCCGATGCGAAACACCAGCGAACCACCGGCAATGCTGCCGATAATCGTAGCAATAACACCATACACTTTCAGCACGGTGGCAATCTGCGGGCCGGTAAAACCAATGCCGATCAGAAACGGATTGGTCATCACCCCCATGAACGCATCGCCTAATTTGTAGAGAAGAATGAACAGCAGCAGCGCCAGCCAGTGCGGGCGGGTCATGAAATCGGCAAACGGAGCGACCACATGGTGGCGCAGCCAGTCACCCACGGACATATCAGAAACCGCTAACTCTCTATCTTCGCTCGCTTCCGGTTCGGCAGACGACAATACGGTGATAATACCTACCGTCATCAATGCGGCCATCAGCGTATAGGTGGCATGCCAGCCCACCGTTTCATAGATAAACAGCGGCAGCGCCGACGAGGCGATCATGCCGAAACGGTAGCCCAGCACAATGGCGGCCGCACCTGCGCCTTGCTGTTCGGCAGGGAGCAGTTCCACACGGTAGGCATCAATCACAATGTCCTGACTGGCCGAACACACCGCCACCAGCAGCGCAAAAAAGGCCGTGAGCCACGGGTTTACCGAAGGATCCGCCATGCCGAGCATAAATATAGTGGCAACAAGCGCGCCTTGCGTCGCCAGCAACCACCCGCGGCGGCGGCCAAATATCTTACTTAAATACGGAAAAGGCACCGCATCCATGAGCGGTGACCACAGGAATTTGAGCGCATACGGCGTGGAAATAGAAGCAAACAGGCCAATCGCCGATTTACTCACCCCTGCTCCCGTCAGCCATACACTTAACGTAGAGGCGGTCAGCGCCAGCGGCAGCCCGCTGGAAAATCCAAGGCAGAGAATGGCCAGTATTCGCGGCTGGCTATAGACGGAGAGGATTTTTTTTAGCAAAACCGCCCCCTTTCCGGCAGGTTACGGTTTACAAACGGGCTATAAGGCTGAAAAACGGACATTGGTTAATAAAAATTTACTTTTTGTTTACTTTTACGGTTTTTTAGGTTAGTGTCTTTGCGACTACACGTGCTTACCTTTACCAGCTTTTACAGGGGATGGGAATATGGTCCAACGCAATCGTCAAAAACTCGAAGAACGCCTCCAGCATTTTGCTGCGGAATTTGCCCCCGCACTAAAACAACTTATTGTTTTTCTTAAAGAAGCAGGCATATCGCATTATTCGTCCGGCTGCGGCATCAAGAGCGTCACCTTTGACCTCTTCCCCGCCTCGGATCAGGTGGCTAAATTAATGGAATTACTCTCGCTGAACCGCCCTTACCGCCCCAACAGCACCAGTGGCCTGAAGGACTTTTCACCCATGGATGGCTATAACCCCGCCTATTATTTCGTCAAATACCTGAAACGCTGGTCGGGTTTTGCCGCCATCGTCATGCATAATGAAGGGGATTCCGCCCGCGGCGTTGCCGCCGCACAGGCAAAAGCTCTCCTCGACATGCTAACCGAGCGCTTTGGAAGCACCTGTAAAACAGTGAATTTCCTGCGCCGCAGCGCTGCAGGAAAAATAAACGAATTTGCCCAGCTGATGCAGGATATTGGCGAGTATCTGGTCGCCTGCGAGGAGCAAATGCGTACCAACGCCAGCCAGAACGTGAAAGAAAACTACCAGCGGGCAATGGCCGCAGCCACGAACCGCCACGCGGCCGCCTGACTATTTACCGGATATTAAGCTCGTATTGTCATACTGAAACTCCACTCACAGGAGAGCCGGATGGTTGATTCCACGCCCCTTTTTGATGATTGTACGTTCCAGTTGTCTGCTGTTGTCAGCTCACGAGATGACAATGCGGCAGTGATTGTTGTCAGCTCACGTCACGAACATGACGGCATGAAGACATGGACACCACGCGGAACCGCCCAACGCGATTCACTGGCGGAAGAACTTACGCATCATTTCGGCGCGGATCATGTATCCGTTAAACGTATCACCAAACGCGAAACCACCGACCGTGAAATCGTTATTACACCACGCACCCCATCAGATGCCACGCATGCACAGGAAGTGGCAGGCATCGTGCGCGGTTTTATCGAACGTAACCAGATTGAGCTGGACACAGGCGACGAACAGCATGTCCATGAGCTGGTACGGGATGCATCAAAACTCAGACTACGTGACGGTATCAAAACCATCATTGATGATCAGCTGTTAAACGGCAGCGAAGAACGCACCGATGCAATCATGAAGTTATTGCGGCTGCGCAAAGAAGAACGCGGCGGCGGACACAGCGGGCGCAGATAATTACGCGGCGTCTTGGGTCGGCAGCCTTCTGTCGAAAATCAGATCTTCGGCCGCCTGCACTTCATGGGCAGGAATTTTATGCAACGGGGCAATCTTCGACACATGGATAATCGCTCCCGTCAGCCCACGCTTGGTAGCATGATCCAGATACACCGAATTCAGCACATGGCGGGCAGCCGGATTCAACCCGAAGGAAATATTCGACAGGCCTAAAATAATCTGGATATCGGGAAGTTCTTTCGCAATGCGTTCAATAGCTTCTAACGTCCATAGCCCCAGCTTGCGGTCGTCTTCATTGCCGGTACAAATGGTAAACGTCAACGGGTCGATCATTAAATCGGACGACGGCAATCCATAGCCCTTGCAGCAGAAATCATGCAGCCGGTGGGCGATGGCGAGCTTGCGGTCGACATCCTTCGCCATGCCTTCCTCGTCAATGGTCAGTGCAATCACCGCCGCACCGTATTTCATCGCCAGTTCCATGCGCCGGTGGGCGGGTTCCTCGCCGTCTTCAAAATTGATGGAATTGATAATCGCTTTGCCACCATATAACTTTAGTGCCGCTTCCAGCACGATCAGTTCGGTGGAATCAATCACCAGCGGTGCCGTCACCGTACCGCGCAGGCGCGATACCATCGCCGTCATGTCGTTAATTTCGTTACGCCCGACAAACGCAGTGCAGATGTCGAGTGTGTGCGACGCTTCGCGCACCTGTTCTTTGGCCATATCGACGCAAGTATCCCAATCTTCCGCCGCCTGCGCTTCGCGGAATTTTTTGGAGCCGTTGGCATTGCAACGTTCGCCAATCGCAAGAATCGCATTTTCCTGACGCAGCTCGACCTGCTGGAACAATGAGGCCACCGCCGGAACCCAATGGAATGTGCGCGCCGAAGGCGCTGGTCTTTTTTTTCCGGCCACCTGTTTTTCCAGCATGGCGTTCAGTGCGGCGATATGCACTTCGTTTGTGCCACAGCAACCGCCAATCACGTTAATGCCGTCTTCTTTTAAAAACCGTTCCATCCAGCGCGCCATCTCGTCCGGCGAAAGCGGGAAATGCACATGCCCCTGATGCAACTCCGGCAATCCGGCATTGGGCAGCACCGAGATTTTACGCGGCCAGTTCTGTGACAGCCATTTCACATGGTCGGACATTTCCTGCGGGCCGGTGGCACAGTTCAGCCCCATCACGTCTACGCCAAGCGCGTGGATGATGGTGGCGGCAGCAGCGATATCGCTGCCCACCAGCAAGGTTCCGGTGGTTTCCACCGTTACCTGCACCATAATAGGAAGAGTGATATTTTTTTTCTTCATGGCTATTTTGCAGCCATTCACAGCGGCTTTGACCTGTAACGGGTCCTGCGCGGTTTCTACCAGAAATGCGTCCGCCCTGCCTTCGATCAGCCCTTCGGCCTGCAAGGTGAAGGACGATTCGAGTGCGTCATAACCGATGTGGCCAAGGCTTGGCAGTTTCGTACCCGGCCCAATCGAACCAACGACGAAACGCTTGCGGCCATCATGGGCAAATTCGGCAATCGCCTCATGCGCCAGCTCGCAGGCACGCTTGTTGATTTCGAGTGTTTTGTCCTCAAGGCCAAATTCCCCAAGGGTCAGGAACGACCCGCCGAACGTGTTGGTCTCCACAGCGTCGGAACCGGCGGCGAAATATTTATGGTGGACGTTGCGGATAAAATCGGGGCGCGACAGGTTCAGGATTTCCGAGCAGTTTTCCTGCCCCCAATAATCCTCTTCCACTTTCAGGTCGGCGCCCTGAATCTGCGTGCCCATGGCACCATCAAGAAGCAGTACCTGCGATTCGATGAAATCAAGAAAATGGGTCATGTAAGTTTCCAAAAAGGTGACATTTGCATCTCTATAGGCTAGAAAAGCCCTTATGGCAAAACAAACATCCCAATTCGTATGTCAGTCCTGCGGTGCGATCCACCCCAAATGGTCGGGCAAGTGCGACGACTGCGGCAACTGGAATACCATTACCGAAGAGAGTGTTAGCGAAACCACCCCCAAAGGCCTGACGTCAGGCAAGGGCAAAAAAATCGACCTCGTGACACTGTCCAGCGACACCAAAGACGCCGCCCGCAGCGCCACGGGTATTGCCGAACTCGACCGCGTACTCGGCGGCGGGCTGGTGGCAGGTTCGGCGGTGTTGATCGGTGGGGATCCGGGTATCGGAAAATCGACACTTTTGCTACAGGCCGTGGTCGCCATTGCACAAAAGGGCATCGCCTGCAGCTACATTTCCGGTGAGGAATCGGTGGCACAGGTGACGCTACGCGCCAAACGCCTCGGGCTGTTAAGCCCGAAGGTGCAGCTGGCATCGGCCACGTCGGTACGCGATATTATCGCCACGCTCGACACCCCGCAGGCAGGCAATGCTGCCGAAGTAGTGATTATTGATTCTATCCAGACCATGTATCTCGATAACCTCGATGCCGCCCCCGGCACGGTATCGCAGGTGCGCGCCGCCAGCCACGAGCTGATTAAAATGGCGAAAAAACGCGGTATTACACTCTTTCTCGTCGGCCATGTCACCAAGGACGGACAGATTGCCGGACCGCGCGTACTCGAACATATGGTCGATACGGTACTCTATTTCGAAGGCGAGCGCGGCCATGAATTCCGCATCCTGCGCGCGGTAAAAAACCGCTTCGGCGGCACCGATGAAATCGGCGTATTTGAAATGGGCAATGAAGGATTGCGGGAAATCAGCAACCCGTCCGCGTTATTTTTATCGAACCGTGAACACCCGATCAGCGGTGCGTGCGTGTTTGCCGGCATGGAAGGCTCCCGTCCCCTGCTCGTGGAGATTCAAGCACTCATCGCCCCTTCGTACATGAGTGCGCCGAGGCGTGCCGTGGTGGGATGGGATAGTAACCGCCTCGCCATGATTCTTGCCGTGCTGGAGACGCGCTGTGGCATCCGCTTTTCCGACAAGGAAGTCTATTTAAGCGTGGCGGGCGGCATCCGCGTCAGTGAACCCGCCGCCGACCTTGCCGTGGCCGCCGCATTGCTGTCGGCATTGTATGATATGCCCCTGCCATCGTCATGCGTGATGTTCGGGGAAATCGGCCTGTCCGGCGAAATCCGCGGGGTATCGCGCACGGAAGCCCGCCTCAGGGAAGCCGAAAAACTGGGATTTAGCAGCGCTTACATTCCTGCCGCCTCTCCTCAGGCAACGGCTAAAAATAGTCAGTATAAAGGTTTGACGATGAACATAAAACATGTAGAAACTGTACATCTGTTAGCGCGCCAGCTCTTTGGCGCGGCGCTTACAAAAAAGGTCGCTGGCTAGGATGTTAGAAACCCATTTAAATATTTTCGACGCAAGCGTCATCGGGGTGATGGCGTTGTCATGCCTTTTCGCTTTTTTCCGCGGTTTTGTGCGCGAGGTATTGTCGCTGGGCGCGTGGCTCGGTGCGGCTATCGTCACCATGTATTATTTTCCGGAAATGGCCGCCCGCCTGAAGCCGCATTTCAAAAGCGCCGTCGGTGCTGCCGGTGTGGGGACGCTGATCATTTATACCGGAGCGCTGATTACGTTTTCGATCATCAATTCCGTTATCATCAAGTTTGTCCGTAGTGGCAACGATGTGGGGATGCTGGATAACGGCATGGGATTCTTATTCGGCGCGGCGCGCGGCGCATTCATTATTTCGCTCGGATATTTCCTCATCACCATTGCCATGCCCGAAAAAGAATATCCCGACTGGCTTAAAAAATCGCTGACCAAACCGTACGCCGAGATGGGAGCGATCAAGCTTGCCAAAATAGCCCCTGAATACCTGCGTGAAATTTCCACGCTGGAAAAGAAAGCGGTGGAAGAAATGCAGGCAGAGAAAAAGAAGGCTGACGTGAAAGCCGTTGAAGATGATATAGACAAGGATGTATCGGATAAATCCGCCGATATTAAAAAAACCAGTTCCGCCAAAACCACCAACGCCCTAGACCGTTTAATCAACAGCAGTAGCAGTGATAGTCAATGACACATCCGATGGACGACAGCCAAAACCCTTTTGATCAGGATAAACTCCACGAGGAATGTGGCGTATTCGGCATTTACGGGCATGATGATGCCGCCGCACACGTGGCCCTCGGCCTGCACGCACTGCAACATCGCGGGCAGGAAGCCTCCGGCATCGTCAGCCATGACAGCAATGTATTTTTCTCGCACCGCGCGCTGGGTTTAGTCGGTGATAATTTTAATTCGCCCGAGATCATGAACAAGCTCAAGGGTCATATCGCTATCGGCCATAACCGCTATTCCACCACCGGCGACACGCTGCTGCGTAACGTGCAGCCGTTGTTCGGCGATTTCAGCTTTGGCGGACTTGCCATTGCCCACAACGGCAACCTCACCAACGCCATGAAGCTGCGCCGCCAGCTCATAGATATTGGTTGCCTGTTCCAGTCCACCTCGGATACGGAAGTCATCATCCACCTGATCGCGCTGTCCAAGCAAAACTCCGTAGAAGACAGGCTGATCGATGCGCTCTCGCGCGTTGAAGGAGCCTACTCGCTGGTAGTGCTGGCCAACGACCGGCTGATCGGTGTGCGCGACCCGTACGGCGTACGTCCGCTGGTGATGGGCAAGCTTGGTGATTCGATTATTTTTGCATCAGAAACCTGTGCGCTGGATATCGTCGGTGCGCAGTATATCCGCGATCTCGAAGCGGGCGAGATTGTGATTGTAGAACCCACCGGCATCCGCTCGCTCAAGCCTTTCAAGCACACAAGCAAGCGCTTCTGCATTTTTGAATACGTCTATTTTTCCCGCCCCGATTCCCAGAGCGAAGGGCAAAACGTTTATCAGGTGCGCCAGCGCATCGGCGCCGAACTGTCGCGCGAAGCGCCGGTCGATGCCGATCTGGTTGTTCCTGTTCCCGATTCAGGTATTCCGGGTGCGCTCGGCTATGCCAAAGAATCCGGCATTCCGTTTGAACTGGGCATCATCCGCAACCACTATGTGGGACGTACCTTCATTGAACCATCCGACCATGTACGCAATCTCGGCGTGAAGCTTAAACACAATGGCAACCGCGCCATGCTGGAAGGCAAGCGCGTTATCCTTGTCGATGATAGTATCGTGCGTGGCACCACCTCGAAAAAAATCGTCAATATGGTGCGTGAAGCCGGAGCCATTGAAATCCATATGCGTATCGCCAGCCCGCCCACCACCCATTCGTGTTTTTACGGTGTGGACACCCCCACCCGCGACCAGCTACTGGCAGCGCGCTATAACGTGAAAGAAATGGCCAAGCTGATCGGCGTAGACAGCCTTGCCTTCATCAGCCTCGACGGTATGTACCGTGCAGTGTCCGGTCAGTCGCGCAATAACGATGCACCGCAATTCTGTGATGCGTGCTTCTCCGGCGACTACCCCATCGCCCTCACCGATGCCGGCAATACCATGAACGGCTCGCAGAAAGATGCCATCTCCGATGTGGTGGATGTGTAGGGCCTGAGGTCACATGTCCGATTCGCTCAAGGGACGCATTGCCCTCATCACTGGCGCATCGCGCGGCATCGGCGCGGCAGTCGCCAGACGCTTTGCCGGCGAAGGGGCTCATGTTATCCTTGTCGCCCGCGATACAAAGGGGCTGGAAACCACCGACGATGCCATCCGCGCCCAAACCCATTTAAATAATGGCGGAGGAACCGCCACCCTTATCCCGCTTGACCTGCGCCAGTACGATAAAATTGAGCTGATGGCGGCCTTGATCGCCGAACGTTTCGGCAAAATAGATATCCTTGTCGGCAACGCCGCCGCCTTAAGCGATTTAACGCCGCTGCCGCACACCACCCCCGAGGACTGGGACAAGGTGATGGGGCTGAACGTCACCGCCAACTGGCACCTGATACGTTGTTTCGATGCGCTGCTGAAACAATCCGATGCCCCACGTGCCCTGTTCGTCACTTCGGGCGTGACCGCCAAGGCCAGCCCCTACTGGGGAGCCTATACCGCCAGCAAAGCCGCACTGGAAGCCATGGTGATGGCCTATGCTGCCGAAAATGCCAAAATGCCCCTGCGGGTCAATCTTATCGACCCTGGCAGGGTACGAACCCGCATGCGCGCACAGGCCTATCCGGGGGAAGATCCCCTTATTTTACCGCAGCCTGAGGCCATTACCGACCTGTTCGTCGAGCTGGCATCTCCCTCCTGCCAGACCACCGGTCAGAAATGCTTTGTTAATTAATTTTCCGTATAATCTTGTTAATAAATTGAGTTAAGGCTTTTTAAGCTTTACCCCTATTCACAAGAGGCGGATACGACCATGGAAGCATTACTGTCTTCTGCGATTCGTGCAGCAAAGTCGCTGTTTACCTACGGCATGATCGAGGTATTCATGAAAACCATCGTGGTAACGGTGATGTCGCTGGCGATTTTTGTCGTATTTTTCAGCCTGTTTTTTGACTGGCTGGCGCATGAGGTCCATGGCCTTGCCATCGCTAATTTCCTGCCATGGTTGGGAAGTATCGGTGCCAGCCTGATCGCATGGATCCTGTTTCCTGCTATCATGCCTGTTATTATCAATTTTTTCGACGACACCATCGCTTTCCTGATCGAAGAGCAGGATTATCCGAAATCGATGAAAGGCCACGAACAGGCCTTCTGGCCTAAATTCTGGCATGACATGCGCTTTTCCCTCGTGGCAATCGGGCTGAATGTACTGGTGTTGCCGCTGTATCTGGTGCCGGTGCTGAATATGTGCCTGTTCTACTTCCTGAACGGCTATCTGCTGGGACGTGAGTTTTTCTGCATGGTAGCGCGCCGCCACGTATCTTCACGCGAAACCGATAATATGTACCACAATCACAGCGCCGTCATCATCTGCACCGGCGTACTGGTATGTGTGTTGGCCACCATCCCCGTAGCCAACCTGCTGGCTCCTTTCTGGGGTATTGCCATGATGGTGCATCTGTATCACCGCCTTGAGCCGCTGCTCGAGCTGGAACTGGTGACCCCGAAAAGCCCGTTGCACCGCTAAGCAAAGACAGCATTAGACCTTAATAATCAACGTATTGTAACGCTATCCGCCATCACCTTGCGAAGGGCTGGCAGAATGATTGTATATTCCGGTAAGTTTTTTATTGACTAACCGCCCCCTTATCGCAGATAGTACGCCTCTTTTTAGAGCATGACCCCTTCATCTAGCGGTTAGGATACCGCCCTTTCACGGCGGGTGCACGGGTTCGATTCCCGTAGGGGTCACCATTCTTTTTTAAGGGCTATGCGCAGCGTTACGGTGTCTTTGCGCTGTTCAAAGAACGGTGAATTTCTTCCGTTAAATCATTATTCAGTTTTATCAGGCGGTGCAGTTCATCTTGTATTTCAAGGATCGCCTCGGCATCTTTATAGGTTTGCATTGCCTGTTTGTCGGAAGCTTGTGCCGCCACTTTTTGCCCCACCATAATAACGGATAGCAGAACAAGCTGTAAGAATGTTTGCGCAACCCACGCCACTAATGCCGCCGTACCAGCCTGAATAGCATCCGGTAAGCTGATAAGTGCAAGTAAAGCGAATATATAGGCGCACCACATGGTGCTGACAGCATTCGTGATAATCATTGCAAGACGGCCATTGAAACCCACGTGCTCGTCTTGTGTGATATGGGGGCCCGCCTTGGAGCGGTCCGCTATGCGGGCATGTGGTTTGTGTTCAGCTTTCATTCGATCGTACCCTTTCTGCAAGAAACACCTGTCCCAATAGGTATTAGGTTTAGTGCTATTCGTCAATAATACTGCACATCGTTTGGCGGATAACAGTGCGCCCGATTAGTATCAGTAACGTTCCGGATTGCCGGAGGGTGTTATCACGCCGTCTTTACCTTGTCGGACTGCCTCAAATTTTTGTAAAGAACGTTCCCACCTGTCCTGAAATTCGGCGGGCAGTAACGCCGGCCTTTGCGTCTTGCCTTCACCGGTGAGGTTCTTTGCCATCACATCGCAATACATCTGCGTAGGTATCCGGACAGTGACCAGCACTCCGCGGGGGTCATCTTCACAGTTGACGGACCAGCCCGTACCTTTTCCTCCCATCGCGCCAGAATGTGGCGCAGCGGAAACATCTTTCACCACCTTGGCAAGGTGGGCCAGCGCCTCAAGACTGGCATCAGGTGTAGGAGAAGCGATGGCGGGGTCAAAGACATCCGCAAGAATATCCGCGGTTAATCCAAAGGGATTCACCAAAAATTCACCCGAAAAATGCGTTGGAGCCTTGGAGCCGCGGGCAACATCGGGGCGAAATTTTCCTAAAGCCGCTTTTTTCAGGCGCAGGCGGGATTGCTCCAGATATCTCTGTTGCACATCTTCAGACAAATCGACAAGGCCAGTTTGGGTAACAGGCCTCTCTTCTGCCTCACGCTCCTTCTGTTGGCGGATGTCTCTGGCACGCCTTTGGCGTGCTTCTTTATCTCTCTCTGATTTCCAGTGATCTTTTGGCATGAGCGCCCCGACTCTTCATGTATTTATTAAAATATAATCCAAAAGAGGATCGTATTAAATCCCTAAATACTTTTCGCCGGACTATCGCATAGCTTGTTCGCATCATTTTTAATCGCGAAATCGCTGCACTGCACAAAATTTATGCAAACCCTATGGGTATAATTCCATGAAACCCGCACTCACCCTCACTTTCTTGGTTGGTATGGTTCTTGATCTATGTCTTGTGTAACAGAGGAGGTCTGCCATGTACGATCAAATCACTTACGTCACGCAAGCCACGTTAAAAATTCCACCCGTTATCGTCGCTCTAGCAGGATTATTGTTACTGTCAGCCTGTGCGCCCACCGGTGCGGAATCGTGGGGGCAAGGCGGTGCTGCTTCCGGCTCTGATGCTGTCGCCATACTTGGCCCTTCTGGACCTATTGGTCCGTAACCGGAACGGAAACAACCGCTACTTAGCCATCGGCATCGGCACTAGCAAGTTGGTGGAGCTGCCAGTACCCGCCACCACCTGTGGTTGCTGGCCATTCCAATTGAGGGCGGCCTTGGCACTCAGATATTGAATATAACGCTCAGGCGAACCAAACGGCTTGATCTCGGCGCTCAGGCGCGCCTCCTGCCCTGAACCTTCGAGTTCGAGCTTGGTTTTATTCGCTTCCGCTTCCAGACGCACGGCAGCCGCACGCCCTTTGGCGGCTTCAATCGCACCGTCTGCTTCTCCCTTGGCTTTAATCACCTGCTGATCGGCTTCAAACTGGCGCGTGCGCTTGGTGTTTTCGGCAGCAATCGCGTCATTCTTTGCTTTCACCGCCAGTTCGTTGGAAGCCATGAACGCGTCCGACGGCTTGATACCAGCAATCTGCAAACTGTGCGGTTCAATACCAAATAACTCTTCCACCGATTTGGAAATGGACTGCTCGATCAGGGTTTGAATTTCATTACGGTTCACATTCACCGTCACCATATTTTGTCCGGCAAAAATACGGCTAGCTCGGTCACGCACCACGGGCATAATCTGGCTTTCGATTTCGTTGTTCCCTGGACGGCCAATTTCATACATCAGGTGGTAGACCTTGTTTTCGGGAATCGTGTAGTTGAAATTGAGATCGAGCGTCACCTTCTGGTTGTCGACCGTGGTCACATCGAACGGCGGGATATGCATGGTGACGAGGCTGACCTGAATACGGTCGACCGCATCAATAAACGGAATTTTGAAATGCAACCCCGGAGCCAGTGGCTTTTCGTACTGCACCACGCCAAAACGGCGGATATTGCCACGGTCAGTCGGCTGGATGCTAAAAAACGAATCCTGTATGCCGTAAAACCCTAAAACTCCCAATGCTATCCATTTGGCACTGCGGCTGAAATGCTGGCTAAGGCCTTCCGAAGCGTAGGCAGGCATAAAGAACTCCTTGAATGAAGGTGAATATTCTATGGGAATGAACAGGATACACAGGATAAAGCAAGTATCCGGAATTTACAAGATACTGATTATATTAATTATTTTTAACCAGCCGCTACCGTCATCAAGATGTAACGTTACTTATGCCGTCCTGCCGCTATAATGATAGCCATGGAAACCAAGCCCCCCAATGCCATGGATGAGACCTTCCTCGACAAGGTCACACAGAACGACACCGTAACAGCGGTACGCCGGTTGATCATTGGCGGCTTGATGGCAGCCTCCACACCGTTCGGACTAGACGCATTGTCACTGGTCAGCTTATCGATGCTGGCGCTGAATTCCTTCGTGTTTAACCATGACAGAGTTGTGGAACAAAAAAAACTGCTACGCTTCTACAAAGACGAAATCGCCGCTCTCCAGCAAAAACCTGTCCATAGCCTTACCATTGAAGACCTGAAACATGTGGCAGCGCCTGTGGCTGAAGGTGGGCATGGCAATAGCAACATCCAACATGAACTCGATGAAATGGAAAAACGCAGGAAAGTCCGTTTTGGCGCCAGCGCGGTCAGTTCTGCCATCACCAGCGGCATACTGATTGGCATCAGCCTTGCCTTCCCGCCGTTTTTAGCCGGTGGTGGCATAACGATGATTTTTGGACTGGGTCTCATCGGCTTCGGCTACACCGCCATCGCCAAAACCGTACGTGCTGCTGCCCATGAAATATTCGGCGCCCACGACACCGACCATACCATCAGCCAGCATATGATACGTATTGGTGAGGAAATCAAAGAAAAGCCGGTGACTCCGGTAGAGTTGTTTAGCCTGTTCGTCGATGCCAATCCGACATTACAGGAGCGCATCCAGAAAGAATACCACACCAAATTTAGCGACCTTCCGGTTATGCGAAAAACCAATGTGGTAGAGGCCTTCGAACCGGAAATGCGCGTGATCGCCCTCACCAACGCTATCAATAAAGGCGATATCAAACCTAGCTTTGTCGGTTTTATTGCCGGTGGTCACGCCGATCAGCGTTTACCCGACTATGGAAAATACAAAGCAATGTTTGACAAGCCTTTGGATACCATCCCTGACCTGCCGTACGAACTTGCTGCCAGCGACATCAATCTTTCCGGTCACCGCACCCGCCTGCTCGCCGAGCGGGAAATGGCCGCTGCCAATAAAGCCATCCACTAGCTGACCGCATTTCTTCGCTGTACATCCGCGTGTGCCGCCCCTACGATTGCGCCATCCTATACTCAGCAGGTTGACGATAATGATAAAACGTACGTTATGTATCGGTTGGCTAATATATGCGGGCGCTGCTATGGCAGCCGATACCGCACCTGTATCCTATTACCTTGAAGACCTGACATGGACGGAAGTGCATGAACGCATGCAGCACGGCGTGAATACCATCATCATTCCCACCGGCGGCACCGAACAGAACGGCCCGCATATCGTCATCGGCAAACATAACTGGATTGTGCGCTATACCTCCGGCGAAATCGCCAAACAACTCGGCAATGCGCTTGCTGCCCCTGTGCTGTCGTATGTTCCTGAAGGACCCATTTCACCACCATCCGGCCACATGATGTTCGTAGGCACCATCAGCGTGCGCGACGAAGGATTTTCCATGGTGCTGGAAGACGCTGCGCGCAGCTTCAAGCAGCACGGTTTCAAACATATATGCTTCATCGGTGACCACGGCGGCAATCAGGCGGTGCAGCAGCAAGTAGCAGACAAGCTAACGGCAGAATGGAAAAAAGACGGCGTGAGCGTTTTGCAGGTAGGTGATTACTACACCGATAAAAAAGCTGATGAATGGGTGGATACGCAAAACGCGGCAAAAAAATTACATGTGGAAAAAGGGTCGGCGCATGCCGGATTTATGGATGCGGCAGAAGTCATGGCTATTGACCCTAAGGGGGTGCGCCCTGCCCTGATTAAACATTACACCGAAAAAGATTTCCCCGAAAACGGCACCATGGGCGATCCAAGCGAGGCCACCGCGCAGTACGGAAAGATATTATTGGGACTTAAAGTGAAGTCGGCGGTCGAGCAAATTCATGCCGCATTCGCGGATGAAAAACACTGATACTTAAGACGCTAACTCTTCCAGTATTTTTTCTGGCGCTTTTTCTGAAACTTTATCAGCGTCTTTCACCACCTTCAGTGGTTCGGATATGCTGACCGATTCCACCACTTTCATTTCGATTTTGGCTTCTGGTGCTTTCACAGGTTCGGATGCACTGATCACAGGTTCGGAAGATTTAGGCACGCCATCGCCAAGCGTTGGAGCAGCAGGAACGCTCACCTGTTCAGGATTTGCCGAAGAAGACACCACCGGAACCGGTGCATCCGTGGATACACCCACAACAACTGGCGCAACAACCGGTGCAGCGGCAGCCGTTGCTGCAGCTAATTTTTCTTCTTCATTGTCACCCTTAACTTTAGCAATGCGTTCATTGATGAGCGGAATATTGAGCGTTTTCAGCAAATCACGCACTTCCTGACGCGCTGCCACATGCGACATGGACAGGCTGGCATTACCACCCGCTTCCATGATGTCGAGTACGGTCAGGCCCTGTAAAAACATTTCGCGGAAAATCACGCGCTCGGAAAACCCCGGAGCCACTCGGAAACCAATGCGACGAGAGAGATCGGTCGTCACCTGCGTCATGAAGCGTTTATTTTTCGCGTCGATGTTGGAGAGGCGGTTGCGCATGACGATCCATTCGATAGAACCGCCGTCACGTTTAGCGCGCTGTAATTTTTGTTCCCACACCATTTCCGAGTAGATACTTGGCTTGATGATTTTCATTGTCTGGCCATCAACCGTGGCGAGTACGTCGAGGTCAACGAAGCTGTCATTGATCGGGGTGATAACGGTATCGGCGTAAGCATGCGCCACGCGCGCTAAAAACGTATCGCTGCCAGGGCTGTCAATCACCACAAAATCATTGGCCGCAACCAGGCGCGAAAGGGCTTTGGTAAAACGTTCACGCTCGTCCTCTTCAGCTTCCTGCACAATATTGAAAGGCGAGCGCTGGATGACGATATGCTGTGGCTGCGGCAGCGTCACGCCTTCCTTGAGCATGGTCTGGCGGCGGTTTTCAAGATAGCGCGAGAGCGAACGCTGGCGCGCATCGATATCAATGGTGCCAACCGTGAAGCCCAGACGCAGTAGCGACACAATGAGATGCATACAGGTGGTGGTTTTACCGGAACCGCCCTTTTCATTCCCCAGCACCACCACATACGCTTTTTTATTCGGAAGCGGCGATGCGGCAGGTGTTGACGACGAAAATACTGGTGCAGACAGTCCCGCTTCGTTGGTAAACCTTGGCTCGCTCATGACGTTTCCACCCTCATAACATTTTTTATTAAAGTGATTATAACCGTCTTGAGAGATGACTCAACGGTAATTTTAATAAATATGTAAGTGGCAGTGTGTGATGAGAAAATACGCCACAAAACGGGACGTCGCGCTCAAAAATTTACCAAAGGCCGGCATTTTATCTTTTCAGCTACCGTGGAAGAAAAAATAGGCAGTCATGGAAAATCCGATGCAACTCACCAGTGTCCGCACATGTGCCGGCGACACTTTCAGAGCAAGCCGCGCCCCGACATACCCACCAGCGATAGCGCCCAGTACCATAACCCACAGCAAAGACCACAACACCTTGCCCGAGAAAATAAAAATGACTGCCGTCACCGCATTGATAAACGCCGTCAGTACCGTTTTAAGCGCGTTCATCTGGTGGATGTGCGATTGCCCGATAATCTGCAACATCGCAAGGGTAAGAATACCGATGCCGGCACCAAAATACCCGCCGTAAATAGCAATCACCAACTGCAGCACCATGCTACCGGTGCGGCGCTGCGCATCGGTGAACGAGAGACGGTGCAGCGAGGCGATGCCGTGGCGGCCAAAGGTAAAAATCAGGGTCGCCGTCAGCAATAACCACGGTACCAGCGATTTAAAAACCACCTCTGGTGTAAATAATAGTAACAAAGAACCAATCGTTCCGCCGATGAGGCCGATGACAAGGTATGGCTTTAGTAATGGCTTGTTATTACTCCATATTTCTTTGTAGCCATAGGCGCTGGCGAGATTTCCGGGCCACAGCGCCATCGTGCTCATGATATTGGCTTGCAACGGGGTCAGTCCGTTCATCATAAACACCGGAAATGTAAGGAAAGTTCCCCCTCCCGCCACCGAATTGATCGCGGCGGCGACAAAACTGACCGCAAAAAATACCGCACCCGAAATAAGTTCTAAATCCATAGCTTCCCGTAAAATTCAACTCTTCTTTTAAAAAACATTAGGTTACTGCTTTTTTTGATTGCGTTATCCACAATAGCATGGCACAACTGCTCGTCTATATATAGTATATGGCACCAATGAAAAAAAATACGATCGCAATTGCTTCTGACCATGCGGGATTTGAACTAAAAGAACAACTGGCACAGGAATTACAACAGCTCGGCTTCGAGACACATGACTTGGGTCCGGCATCGACCGAATCGGTGGATTATCCGGATTATGCCAATGTATTGTGCGAGTGGGTGCTGAAACAGCCCGATGGCAAAGGCGTATTAATCTGCGGCTCGGGTATCGGCATGAGTATGGCCGCCAACCGCCACAAGGGCATCCGCGCCGCCCTCGTGCATAGCGGACTGGAAGCAACCCTGACGCGTAAGCACAACAATGCGAACGTCTTGTGCCTTGGCGCAAGGATCATTGGCATCGAAGTGGCGAAGGATGCCGTAAAACAGTTTGTCACCACCGGATTCGAGGGTGGCAGACATGTAAAACGAATAGAAAAATTAGGATGATATCTAACGAGGAAACAATAATACATGACACAACTTTCGAATAAAATGGCAGCCGGCACAATGAATGAATCAACGAATGGCTTTTTTGATACCGATCTGGCGCAGGCCGATAAGGAAATTTTCAGCTCCATCACCGAAGAGCTGCACCGCCAGCAAACGCAGATCGAACTGATCGCGAGCGAAAATATCGTAAGCAAGGCCGTGCTTCAGGCACAAGGCAGCGTCATGACCAACAAATACGCCGAAGGCTATCCCGCCAAGCGTTATTACGGCGGTTGCGAATTCGTCGATAAAGCCGAAACACTGGCGATCGAACGTGCAAAAAAAATCTTTGGCTGCACATACGTCAACGTTCAGCCGAATTCAGGTTCACAGGCCAATCAGGGCGTGTTTCAGGCACTGCTGCAACCGGGGGATATCATCCTCGGCCAGTCACTCGCTGCCGGCGGTCATTTAACCCACGGTGCTACACCCAACCAGTCCGGCAAATGGTTCAAAGCCGTACAGTACGGTGTGCGCAAGGAAGACGGGCTGATCGATTACGAAGAAATGGAAAAACTCGCCAAAGAACATAAACCCAAGCTGATCATCGCAGGCTTCTCGGCCTATTCGCGCGTGGTTGACTGGGCGCGTTTCCGCAAAGTGGCCGACAGCGTCGGTGCGTACCTGATGGCCGATATGGCGCATGTCGCCGGACTGGTCGCTGCGGGTGTGTACCCAAGCCCGCTGCCACACGCACACATCGTGACCACCACCACCCATAAGACCCTGCGCGGCCCGCGCGGCGGCATGATAATGTCCAACGACGAAGAGCTGGGCAAAAAGCTCAATTCCGCTATTTTCCCTGGTATTCAAGGTGGCCCGCTGATGCATGTGATCGCCGGTAAAGCCGTGGCGTTCGGCGAGGCGTTGCAGCCATCGTTCAAGGCCTACGGCAAAGCAGTAGTCGACAATGCGCAGGCGCTGGCGGCAACGCTGGTAAAACGCGGCGTGGACATTGTGTCCGGTGGCACCGACAACCACCTGATGCTGGTGGATTTACGTCCGAAAAAACTCACCGGCAAAGCCGCCGAGGAAAGCTTGGAGCGCGCCGGCCTTACCTGCAATAAAAACGCGATTCCGTTCGACCCTGAAAAACCGTTCGTCACCTCGGGTATCCGCCTTGGCACACCGGCAGGAACGACACGCGGATTCGGCGTAACCGAGTTCAAAAAAATCGGCGAGCTGATCGGCGATGTACTGGATGGTCTGGCGGCTGGCGGCGATAACAGCGCCGTTGAGAAAAAAGTCCGCGCTCAGGTGGCAGAGCTATGCAAAGCCTTCCCGATTTACGGAGCTTAGGGGTAATGATGACACGCTCACTGCAAACAAAAAAACAACGTCTTCATAAGCAATATTGGTTGGTTGCGCTGCTGGTGAGCTATCTGGTTATCTGCCTGCACGGGCTGTATGAGGCCCTGAGTACCGGAGGATGTCCACTTTTTTTCGTCCTCAAATACTTCATGGTCGTGAAAAGCGAAAATGAATTTATCTACTGGGTGCATACGCTTATGGGATTTGGGGTTATCGGCGTCCTCACCAGCTCCATCGCACGTGCGAGTAAAGAAATCAAAACTCTTAGGATGAAACCATGAAATGTCCTTTCTGCGGCCATGCTGATACTCAGGTAAAAGATTCGCGCCCCAGCGAAGACGGGCTGACCATCCGCCGCAGGCGTTATTGCCCTGAATGCAACTCGCGTTTCACCACCTTTGAACGCGTACAGTTGCGCGAGCTGACCGTGGTCAAGAAAAACGGCGAACGCAGGCTGTTCGACCGCGACAAACTGGCGCGTTCGCTGCAACTGGCGCTGCGTAAACGTCCGGTCAGCGCCGAGCAGACCGAGCAGCTAATTACCCGCATCACCCAGAAGCTCGAAAGCATGGGAGAAAGTGAAATTCCGACACCCATGATTGGCATGACGATTATGGATGAGCTGAAAAACCTCGATCACATCGCCTATATCCGATTCGCATCGGTGTATAAGGATTTCCGCGAAGCCAAAGACTTCGAAAATATCATCGACGAACTGGATAAAGGAGCGCAGTAGTGCGTTTCATGTTGGGCACATCGGTTCTCACGGCCACCCTGCTTTGCGGCTGCAACGCGGCTTTGCATAACATGGCAGAAAGCATGCCGGTGCTTGGCGAACGCTGCGAAAGTTTCCAGTGTATGTCAGGTTCCAACGCTACCCGCGAACAACAGGCCAAGGAAATTATCGCTAAAGAACAGATACGCCTTGCACAGGAACGTGCCGCAAAACAGGCCGCGCAAGCGGCGGCTCCGGTCACACCGCTTCCGGCTACTCCTGTTCCTCCCGCCCCTGCCAAAAGCTCGACATGGGATTATCTGTTTGGACAGCCGCAGGAAGATATCCCTGCCGAGCATCCCTGAATCCGTACCTCTGGCATGTTATGAACACATCCCACCCCAATTTCATGCGCATCGCGCTACGGCTGGCCGCCCACAATCTCGGCCAGACATGGCCTAACCCAACCGTCGGGGCCATCCTTGTGAAGGATGGGCAGATCATTGCCGAAGGTATTACCGCCAAAGGCGGCCGCCCGCACGCAGAGACACAAGCAATCGAACAGGCAGGCGACAACGCCAAGGGCGCGACGTTATATGTGACGCTTGAGCCCTGCTCGCATCACGGACAGACACCGCCTTGCGCTGAGGCGATTATCAAGGCAGGAATTACACATGTGGTGGTCGCCTGCACCGACCCTAACCCTTTGATCTCAGGCGCAGGAATCGCTTTGCTAAAAAAAGCGGGTATCACTGTCACCGAAAAAATGGGTGAAGGCGAAGCGCTTGACCTCAACCGTGGTTTTATTTCCGTCATCACGAAGAAACGCCCCTACGTTGCCTTAAAACTGGCCACCTCGCTGGATGGAAAAATAGCCACACGCAGCAGCCAAAGCCAGTGGATTACCTCCGAACCGTCACGCCTGCGCGGGCATCTGCTGCGCAGCCAGTACGATGCCATCGCCACCGGCATCGGCACCGTGTTAGCCGACGACCCGCTGCTAACCTGCCGGATCGAAGGGCTGGAGGATCGCTCGCCGGTACGGGTGGTGTTTGACCGTCAGGGACGGCTGCCGGAAAATTCCAAGCTAATGAAAACACAAGATAAAGCCCCTGTATGGCCGACGAAGAACGGGGTGGAAGAATCCCTGCATGAACTGGCAGGGCGCGGCATCACCCGTCTGCTAGTGGAGGCGGGTACAAAATTATCCACCGCCTTCTTGCAAAGTGGGCAGGTTGACCGTATCTATTGGTTCCGCGCACCCGTCTTGATTGGCAATGACGGGCAAGGTGCGGCAGGTGAAGGCTTCAGCAGCGAACTGACGCAACTGGCGCGGTGGAAAACGGTTGAACATATCACCCTAGGATCTGACACGTTGAGTATTTTAGAATGTTTACCGGTATCATAACCAGCATAGGCACCATTGATTCAGCAGAGCCACAGGGCGACCTGCGCGTCAAAATTAACTGCGACTATAAACCCGAAACCCTCGCCACCGGCGCTTCCGTGGCCGTAAACGGCGTGTGCCTGACGGTCGTGACCAAAGGTTTTTTGGCGTCAGGCAAAACCTATTTCACCGCCACCGTATCGCAGGAAACCTTAAGCCGTACCGTCCCTGGCACATGGGACAAAGGGGCAAAGGTCAATCTGGAGCAGGCGCTGAAAGTGGGCGATGCCCTAAACGGCCACATGGTCACCGGCCATGTTGACGGGCTTGGCACCATTGCCGCCATCACCCCTGCAGGCGATTCGTTTATCATGGAAATTGAAGTGCCCGAAAACCTGTCGCGCTTTATGGCGGAAAAAGGCTCGGTCACTCTCGACGGCGTATCGCTCACCGTCAATCAGGTGCGGGGTAACCGCATCTGGGTCAATATTATTCCACACACATGGACGGCCACCACCTTAAGCGAGCATAAGGCCACAGATCGCATAAACGTGGAAATCGATACCATCGCGCGCTATGTGGCACGGTTGTTAGATAAATAATATGCCCAACACACAACTCTCCTCCATTGAAGACATTATCGAAGAAGCACGGTCGGGGCGCATGTTCATCCTCGTCGATGATGAAGACCGTGAAAACGAAGGCGATCTCGTCATCCCTGCTCAATTCGCTACACCCGATGTCATCAATTTCATGGCGAAATACGGCCGTGGGCTGATCTGCCTGTCGATGACGCGCGAGCGCGTCGAGCAGCTGGAGCTGAATTTAATGTCGCGCGACAACAAATCCCGCCACCAGACCGCTTTTACGGTTTCGATTGAAGCGCGTGAAGGTGTAACCACCGGAATTTCCGCCGCCGACCGCGCCCGCACCGTGCAGGTAGCCATTGACCCGTCCAAAAGCTCCGACGACATCGCCACCCCCGGCCATGTGTTCCCGCTGGTATCGCGCGATGGTGGGGTGCTTATTCGCGCCGGACACACCGAAGCCGCTGTCGACATTGCCCGCCTTGCCGGACTCAACCCGTCAGGGGTCATCTGCGAGATCATGAATGATGACGGCACGATGGCGCGACTGCCTGATTTGGTAGAGTTCGCGAAAAAACACAACCTGAAAATCGCCACCATCGCCGACCTGATTTCTCACCGCCGCCGTTCGGAAAAACTGGTCGAGCGCGTGATCGAAAGTAATTTTGACAGCGCTCACGGCGGCCATTTCCGCATGATCGTCTACACCGCCACCCACGAATATGCTGAGCATATCGCGCTGGTTAAAGGCACCATCGACCCGACACAGCCGGTGCATGTGCGCATGCACTCACTCAACTTGTTGCAAGATATGCTGGGTGACCAGCAAGCCGACAGTGGCGGCGTGTTGCAAGCAGCGATGAAACAGGTCAACACACTCGGCAGCGGTATCATCGTGCTCATCCGCGAGCCGGTCAAAACCTCGGTATCCGACCGTTTGCGACTTAAAACCGGTGCGCAGCCACTCTCACCGATGGATTTGCGCGATTATGGTATCGGCGCACAAATCCTGCTCGACCTTGGCGTGCGCGACATGATACTGCTATCGAATTCCAAACGCGCTGTTATTGGCCTTGAAGGCTATGGTTTAACCATTAAAGGCTATCAAAAGATCGATTTATGACCCATATCCTTATCGTTACTGCCGATTTTTACCCCGAAATTACCGAAATGCTGGTCAAAGGCACCACCGCCACCCTGAAAAACAAGAGTGTTACCTTTGAAATCATCAATGTTCCGGGAGCTTTTGAAATTCCGGGCGTGGTCAGCTTTGCGCTACATAATCAGAAATACGATGGCTTTATTGCACTCGGCTGCGTCATCCGCGGGGAAACCACCCATTATGATTATGTTTGTTCGGAAAGCGCGCGCGGGCTGATGGATCTCGCGGTGCGCGAACATGCGGCTATCGGCTATGGTATCCTCACGGTGGAGACCATGGCGCAGGCGCAGGCACGCGCCGATGTCAAACAAGGCAATAAGGGCGGGGATGTGGCGCTTGCCTGCTTACGCATGATTGAACTGAAACGCCAGTTCGACACGGTGGGCTGATATGGAATCCGAAAAAAAATCTTCCGCACCCAACTCTTCACTGCAAAAAAAGACCGCTGCGCGCATGTCTGCTGTGCAGTCGCTGTATAAATTTGCCATGAGCGGCGAAGTTCTATCACCTGCACAACAGGTGCTGCTGCTCAAAAAACAACTGGCTAATAACAAAAACGAACAAAAAATTCAGGTCGGCAGCCCGATTGAACCCAACTACAAACTGGTGGAAATGTTGCTGGGTGGTGTGGAAGAATGGGCGCCAAAAATTGATTCGCGCATGCAGGAAGTGCTCAACGAACAATGGAAACGCGAGCGCATGAGCCCCGTGCTGGTAGCGATTTTACAATGCGGGATTTTCGAGATGTTTTTTGCCAAGGAAATCGCGCCTAAAATCGTCATTGATGAATATTGCCGTCTGACGCGCAATTTTTTCGAAGAGCCGGAAGTGAATTTTGTCCATGCGGCTTTGTCCAAGCTGGCGCGTAAATACACCGACAAGCTGCCCCCTGCCGAGGGCACTGCCCCTCCTATCGATGAATGAGTTTGACCTGATCGCCACCTATTTCAGACCGCTGGCCAGCGGGTTCAGCGGCGCGTTGGGATTAGCCGATGATGCCGCACTGCTTACTACAGCCCCCAAAGGCAAAGAGCTGGTTATCACCAAAGATGCGATCAGTGAGGGCATCCATTTCATCGGTGACGAAGACCCTGCCCTGATTGCCCAAAAACTCCTGCGCACCAACCTGTCCGACCTTGCCGCCAAAGGAGCGACACCTTGGGTGTATTTTCTGGCGATGATGTTGCCTAAGGACACCAAGCCACTATGGATCGAACGTTTTGCCGAAGGGCTGGCGGAGGACCAGAAACAATTTTCTATCCATCTCGCCGGAGGCGACACAACCGCGACACTCGGGATGAAATCCTTTTCGATCACCGCCATCGGCACCGTACCCACAGGGCAGATGTTGCGACGGAATGGTGCAAAGGCAGGCGATATTATCGTTGTTTCGGGCACGCTTAGTGATAGCGCGCTGGGATTGCGTTGTTTACAGGGCAATGCCAATCCGTATGTGGTGGAAACCGACCAGATTTTTGTAAAAGAACGTTATCTCCTCCCGCAGCCACGCCTTGAACTCGGGTTACAACTGTACGGCATTGCCAGCGCCGCCATGGATATCTCCGATGGGCTGGTGCAGGATATAAGCCACCTCTGCCATGCATCGGGAGTGGGGGCCGCTATTGAAATGGAGAAAATTCCGCTCTCGCCTGCGGCAAAGCACTGGGTCATGCTTGAGCCGGAGTTATTATCGCTCGCCCTCAACGGTGGAGATGATTATGAGTTGCTCTTCACCGTGCCGCCGGAGCGCATCCACCTGCTGCCCAAAAATTGTACGCCAATTGGCGTGATTACGCGCGAATTGGGAGTGAATGTGTTTGGAAAAGACAGCAAGCAATTGATAATAAACAAAACTGGCTTCCAGCATTTCAGTTAACCATTCCCTTGTCCCACCTTGATTTTACCCTGTAGTTAATATATATTAACCATGCCCCTTACATTTTCTTGTACTCGTCAGGTATTTTTTGACGTGTTGTCAGGAAAGTCCAGACTAGCCTGCGTTATGCGGGTGAGTGCAAGATCGGCTTCCTTTCGAGGAATGTCATGCAAGACGTCGTTTTGCTCGCAGAACAGCGGCAGACTGCAACCTACAAGTGCTACTATCAGGTCTGGCTTGTTCCAATCGAGCTGGTGACCGCGGAGCTTCGTGACGGATTGAGCAATTGCTCTACCATCACAGCCACCAAGCAGGCCCTCAAGGCATTGAAGCTGTGGACCGGCGAAGGTGATTTCGATGATTCCCGTCAGGCTGTCATCGAATGGGCGAAGGAACGAGGCCTCCAACAGGGCCTGACTATCGTCGAGACCATCGAACTTCCGACGGAAGATGATTAAAATCAAGCTTCGTGCTTAAAGAAAAAGCCTCCCTAAAGGAGGCTTTTTCTTTTGTATTTTTTGGAAATCATACCTCTTCGAGCGTTTTGCCGAATTGCATCTGGCGGTAGGAAAGTGCCTCGGCCACATGCGCCATCTTCACGCTATCATCGCCTTCCAAATCGGCGATTGTACGTGCCACGCGCAGCACACGGGTGTAGCCGCGCATGGACAGGCGCATTTTTTCGGTAGCTGCTTCCAGCATCTGACGGCCTTTATCGTCCGGCTTCACCAGCTCATGCAGCACTTCACCAAATAATTCAGCGTTAATGCGGTACGGCAGTTTCATGGCAGCGAAACGTTCTTTTTGTCTATTGCGTGCTGCGGCCACGCGCTTGGCTACCGCCTCGCTACCCTCACCCGCCTCACGGCTTAACATCGAAAGCGTGGCCACCTCCGGCACATCAATGGTCATGTCGAAGCGATCATAGAGCGGGCCGGAAATTTTTGACTGGTAATCCACCGCACAGCGCGGGGCTTTGTTGCACGCGCGCTCGGCATCGCTTAAATACCCGCAACGGCAGGGATTCATGGCAGCGACAAACTGGAACCGCGCCGGATAGGTGACATGGGCGGCAGCACGCGCCACCGAAATCCGGCCTGATTCCAGCGGCTGGCGCAGCGATTCCAGCACGGCGCGCGGAAATTCCGGCAACTCATCCAGAAACAACACGCCGTGATGCGCGAGGGATATTTCTCCCGGAAGCGCGCGTTTTCCTCCACCGACCATAGCAGCCATGGAACTGGAATGGTGCGGTTCGCGGAACGGGCGGAATTTACTTAAACGCCCCCCTTCGAGTTTTCCGGCAATGCTCGCCACCATGCTCGCTTCTAAAATTTCCGGTATTATGTAGCAAACACACCAAAGTGGCTTACGTATGAGCCGTAACTTCCAGCTTTTTGTTGTAGTTGTACTTCTCGCCACCGCTCCGGAGAAAGTGACCGCTTTTTCCGGTAAAGCGGAAACAAAAGCCATTAACGTATTCACCTCCGATGAAGTCGGCGTAATGGATGAGGCCGTAAAACAGCATGTCCTTAATACCGTCTCTAACATCGTTTCCTACGCCAGTCCGCTTTGGAGGAGTGCCGACATATATAGTGTTGCCAGCCGAAGCGATTACAATTCCTTCGGGAAAATGCCTGACATTATCTCTTGTTATAGCATCAGGCCAACTTCCGCATGGAACATCTGCAAACTCCTTCGCGATACTTTTCAGGATGGCGGGAGTACGTCCACAGTTAGAAACACTGTATTCGAAACACTCTATGCACGCTTCCCCAGCCCATTCCATAAGCCCAGATTCACGAGTAATCTGAACATAGAGATATGGCCGCTCCAATCCTATCAAGGCCATTTCAGCAACATTAGCGGCCTTCAAAGCACCAAGAGCAGCGTCTTTCGTGGAGCGATAAAGACCGACAGTCGAGAAGGCCAAAACGCCCGTGAAAATAACGAGCCAAAAAGTGAAGAGTGCTATGGGGTCGTTCGTTGTCCGCTGCCAGAAGGTTTCGCGACTATTACTTTCGTTTTGTTTGCCGTTGTTTTCGTAGTGGGGCTGCTGCTGATGGGGTAATTCAAATGCGGCCACGGGATATTTCGCAGCCATCATAATGGCGAACGGAGCGCCAATAACGAAGGCCCAAGCCAATAGCAACTTTAAGCGGGATGAAACATGTTGGGCGAACGCTGCTGCTATAATAACAACCAAGACAGCAGTGCTTAATAAACCGACCAAATTCCCTAGTTTAGGCCAGATTACCCATCCATATTGCAACACGCCAATAAGCAGCAAGAACACAATAAAGGAGACGTCTTTTAGCCTGTCCTTCAGTTTGGATAGCACAGATTAGCGATAAATGGTGTTGCTATTGTTCACGCCAGCGTGACCTACGCGTCCATTAGCGTCTGGGCCAGTGTAGTTTGGTGAGGTGGTATCATGCTCATAACGGTTTGTTCCAACAGCACCAGTATTCGGATTTGTGTTACCTTGATATGAGTAGTTATCGGTTACTGTGTTGTTACGGTCGCTACGTTCGTAGCCCTGAACCTGAGTTCCGTTGCTACGAGTGTAGCCATTGACATACTCAGCATACGCGGCAGAGGAGATAGCGATAAACGAGACGGTGAGTAAGAACTGTTTCATAGGAACCTCATAATGTTGCTGTAGATCATCCATATGTAACGTCATAAGTCACAGGAGTCACGGGAACAATGGTTACTTATTGCTAACTCTCGCTAAGATGAATGGTATGACAGCCCATGGCATCAAGGCATTGCAGGAAGAAGACCGCTGTAAACGTGCCTCGCGCCAGCTTGTTCGCAATGTTCCTTTCGCTATCGCTTACCCCAATTGCTCCCAGTTTTTCAGCAAGCTCCTTATAACCAAGGTGACGCCGCTTAAGTTCTGATTTTAATATACCTTTTGCCTTTTTCTGATAAATCTCGGACATAACCACCCTCATTTGTGACGCTTTCATCATCATATCTGATGTTATTATCATTGACAACGAAGTTTATTGTCACTATATTCGGTGTAATTACATCAGATACGGTGATTTCTAAATGTCTCAACACTTCTTATTGTCAGCCAAAGCACGGACGCTTTCCTTGTCAAAGGTGATGCGTATGTCCGATGCGGAAGCGTTTGAGACGTTCAAGGCGATTCGCTGGGTAAAGAACGATGGCGCTCCCTTTTGCCCTCGTTGTGGCTGTGTTACGATTTACAGCTACAAGGCACGTCAGGTGTTTAAGTGCAAGGGTTGCAACGCCCAGTTCTCTGTGACCACCGGAACCATCTTTGCAAGCCGCAAGCTTCCACTGCGGGATATTCTCGCTGCTATCGCTATTTTCGTGAACGGTGCGAAGGGTCACAGCGCATTGCAACTCTCCCGCGATCTGGACGTGCAGTATAAAACCGCTTTCGTTCTCTCCCACAAAATCCGTGAGGCTTTAGCAGGAACAACCAAAACCGAAACGCTTAGCGGCGAAATTGAAGTTGATGGTGCGTACTTTGGTGGCTATATCAAGCCAGCAAACCACAAGGAACATCGCTTAGACCGCCGTACCCGCTACGTCCAGAACGGCAAGCGCGAGGTGGTGGTTGTAATGCGTCAACGTGGTGGCGATGCCATTACCAACGTGTTCAAGGCCGAGCATGACTCGCTTGCCACTATCCAGAGCCGTGTCGCTGTTGGCAGCACAATCTATGCAGACGATGCAACGGGCTGGGATTCCCTCCATGCCCGTTACCTGACGAAGCGTATCAATCACAGCAAATGCTACTCAGAAGATGGGGCTTGCACCAATCAGGCTGAAAGCTTCTTTTCCCGCCTCCGTAGGGCAGAAGTCGGAACGCACCATAGCGTAGCAGGAAAATACCTGAACATGTACGCCGCTGAAATGGCGTGGAGAGAGAACAACCGCCGTATCAGCAATGGTGAGCAATATTTGCTGGCGGTCAATGCGGAATTACAGGCTCCGGTTTCGCGGGCTTGGAAAGGCTATTGGCAGCGTCAGGAACTGTCTGGGCAGGGCAAGGACGGGAACTAAACTTGACGCCTCCACCCTCCCAATTTGTGCCACATGGAATCTTATAAATGCCTATAATAAGTATTATCGGCAGAACATATGGAGCAGCAGCTTTTAGAAAATCACCAAATTCTCGAAGCCAATTAACTTTAAAATTTGATTTGGCTGTCTCATAATCGCCCCTTGCTTTGTCGAGCTGCCCCACTGCAACCGTGACTTTCGTAGCAAACTCCTCTACCTTATCCATATACCGTGTAGCTAACGTCAGTATATCTTCTG
This sequence comes from Alphaproteobacteria bacterium, assembly GCA_025360605.1. Classification (GTDB taxonomy): domain Bacteria; phylum Pseudomonadota; class Alphaproteobacteria; order Rickettsiales; family SXRF01; genus JANYBV01. Next base: position 155,781 of record JANYBV010000038.1, read on the forward strand.
GCGTAGCACTTGCCTGTATAGGTGATGGTGGAGAGGTAGGGGAGCTCATTTAAGCTGTTAAAAGCTTGGGGTATTTGCGCTGAAGATCTGCTTCAGCTTGCTCTAAACGAGCGATACCCTGCAAGAAAAACTGCCTTACAATTTCTTCACTTCGTTTCGTGGGACGAACAGCCATTTGCACCACTTTACGTGGCGTGGAAGATGCTTGGTAGCCCACCTCAATGTATAGCGGGAAGCCGTTAGGAGAATACTGATTGCTCATTTTTTTCGGACTCCTCTATAGCTTTGTTTAACGTATCGCGAAGGCTTCGCATCATATCCGTGTCCATAGCTACCCTCTCAATAAGTAGCCCAGAATCCATTCCTTCATAATACGCAAGGGATAGCACAGCACACTTATTATCTATTAGGGCTAAATTTGCCCTGTTGCACCATTTGGGTAACATTGATGGTGTTCCCGATAATAAGGGAAATGGATTTTCAGTATTCTTGTTTGCTAACTCAGGTGCTTTATCGGCCATTGTCAAATTATACTCATTTCGGTAAGCGGTTACTAGCAGGAATAAATACAATTATTCTAATTTCATCTGCACCATATATGGTGTTTTTATGGGCTCATCAAGCTACATATCGTTTAGCGAATACTCCAAACCATAAACAACCCCTCCGCCTGACTCGACTCTACCAGCCCGTTCTCCCGCTGACCTCGCAACGCCACGCCTACGCGCTTAGTCATCTTCCGCAGTAGCTTCGTATCGGCAACATCCAGCCCTCTGCACACCATCAGCTCACGCGCTATGTCTTGACTTGTTAGCGGTTCAGCGGCTTGCCTTAGCACGTCCAGAATGATGCGTGACATCTCGCCACGGTTAGCCCAATCAGCGGGAGGGCGGAACCCCTTCGGCTTGATAGCTTCCACACGGTACTCACCGTCAAATAGCCTTATGGTGTTGTCGATGTGTTCGAGGTCGGTGATAAGCTGCTTCACTCGTATCTGGGTATGCTCAATCTCTCCCGCCAGTTCGGCGCGTCTTTTCACCAGTGCGGATATAACGTGTGTTTCAGCCATGCCCCTAATGCAGCGTTCCCTGTTTTTGCTTATTCCGTAAGTCTTCAATAGCACTCACAATAGAAAGCCATACGCTTGCCCGTTTGGCATCATCATGAGCCATTAATTCTTGCATCCTGCTTTCTGCTATGGCCTCGGCTCTCCCGCCGTGTTCCTTAATCAGAAACTCGGCAGTCAAGAATATGTGTGTTTTGTTGAGCATTTCCTCAGTATAGGCGATACTGAGTGTACTGGAAGGGTACTTCTAGGTGTGTTTGCTACATAATACCGAAAATTTCGGACGTATCCATTGGCGGCAAAATTCCGGGCAGGCACGAGGCCAGCATGGATTTTCCTGCACCTGGCGGGCCGGTCATCAGCAGATTATGGCCTCCGGCAGCAGCAACTTCCAGCGCGCGCCTTGCGGTGTGTTGCCCGCGGATTTCACGCATATCGGTGAAGCGGCGGGTTTCCTCTTCCATCTCGCATTCGGGCTTGGAGAGCACCTGAATACCTTTGAAATGATTGATCAGTGCCAGCAATGAGGACGGTGCTAATAAGGATTCAATGCCCGACCATGCCGCTTCCGAACCGCAGGCCTGCGGGCAGATCAATCCCAGCTCTTCGCCCTGCGCGGCAATGGCGGCAGGCAATACGCCGCTGGCGGGCAACAAGCGCCCATCGAGCGATAATTCGCCGAGCGCAATATACGCATCCATATCCTCCTGTGCCACAATGCCCATGCTAATCAGCAAGCCCAGCGCAATCGGCAGATCAAAATGGCTGCCTTCTTTTAAAATATCGGCAGGCGCTAAATTGATGATGATGCGCTGCGCCGGAATCGATAACCCGAGCGAATGAATGGCTGCGCGCACGCGCTCTTTAGATTCACCCACCGCTTTATCCGGCAACCCAACAATGGCAAATGCAGGAAGACCCGACACCATCTGCACCTGCACCTCAATGGGGATGACTTCCACGCCTTCAAAAGCAACGGTGCGGACATGCGCTACCATTTCATACCGGCCTGTTCCAGCATCTGCGCTGTTTCCGCCAGCGGTAACCCTACTACATTCGAATACGAGCCGTTGATGCGCGGAATGAAGCCAGCAGCCAAGCCTTGTATGGCGTAGCCACCGGCTTTCCCCTGCCATTCGCCGGAGGCGATGTAGGCAGCAATGTCCGTATCGCGCAGGCGCTTAAACTGCACCTGCGTGAGAACTAATTTCTGGCTGATAGCTTTAGGAGTTTTGACACAGACCGCCGTATAAACGCGGTGACGGCGGCCCGATAATATATCAAGGCACTGACGTACCTGTTTTTCGTTTTCCGCTTTAGGCAGGATGCGCCGTCCGCACGCCACCACCGTATCGGCAGCAAGAATAATGGCATCGGAATGATGAGCCGCAACGACATGCGCTTTCGCGTGGGCAATGCGCTGCGCATAGACAGCGGGTAATTCGTTTTTCAGGGGAGTTTCATCGGTATCGGCGGGCACAACCGCAGAAGGAACAAGCCCAATTTGCTTAAGCAATTCCAGACGACGCGGCGAGGCAGAGGCAAGGATAAATGACATAAGGGCAGTCGGTGACATCAGCGGCCCTCATACACTATTATTTTTCGCGGAATTTAATGCGGCCTTTGGTCAGGTCATAGGGCGTCATTTCGACCACCACCTTATCCGCCACCAGTACGCGGATGCGGTTTTTGCGCATGCGGCCCGAGGTGTGGGCAATCACGATGTGGCCGTTTTCGAGCTTCACGCGAAAGGTAGCGTTCGGCAGGAGTTCGGTGACGACACCGGGGAATTCGAGCAGTTCTTCTTTAGCCATAATGTCCTTAATAACTTTAATGATTGGGTACGAGGTATATCACTTAATATGTAAAACGCAAATAAGAGTAAATAATCGCCTTGAAGTCGGGAAATCGACGTTAATCCGGCCCTTTAGCAGCTCCTGCAACGCTTCAGAACCTTCGTTATGCACGCCGCGCCTGCCCATATCGATGGCTTCGAGCTTGCTGGGGTTGGAAGCGCTTAGAGCTTCGTAGTAGCTTTCACAGATCATGAAATAGTCGCGTATAACACCGCGGAGTGGAGCAATCGATAACACGGCTTTAGCCTTTTCGCTTTTCTCGGAGGTGATGTCGAAAATCAGGCGGCCTTCCGATATGCTTAAATGGAGGTCATACGGCCCGCCTTGCATGCAATGCGGCTCGAAACTGTTTTCGCCCATCAAATCGGCGATGGCCACACTCTTTTCATGCTCGGCTTCCTTGGAGCGTTTTTTGATGCTGCCTTCGTCGAGGGTGATTTTGGCGATGCGGTTGGTCATAATCAGTGCTTCGGGCGGCGTGTGGTGATCGACAGCGCATGGGCATCAAGGCCTTCGGTGGTGGCCAGCACTTCGGTGTAATCGCTAAGCTTGGCCAGTGCTTCGGGGCTGCAACCAATGATCGAGGTGCGCTTGATGAAGTCGAATACCGACAGGCCTGAAGAAAAACGCGCGGTGCGCGAGGTGGGCAATACGTGCGAGGGTCCGGCGATATAATCACCGATGGCTTCGGGTGTGTGGCGGCCAAGGAATATCGCTCCCGCATGCGCGATCAGCGGCATGAGCGCTTCAGGATTTTCTACGGCCAGTTCCAGATGTTCGGGTGCAATCGTATTTGCCACCGCGCAGGCCTGCTCCATGTCTTCAACGATCACCACGCCACCGTAACGCTCCCACGAGTTGCGGGCAATGTCCTGACGCGTAAGCGTCACCAGAATTTTTTCCACTTCCGAAATGACTGCTTGGGCAAATGTTGCATCATCGGTAATCAGCACCGATTGCGCCAGCTCATCATGCTCGGCCTGCGACAATAAATCCGCCGCAATCCACACCGGATTGTTTTTGTTGTCGGCGATGACCAGAATTTCCGAAGGCCCTGCAATCATGTCGATGCCGACCTTGCCGAACACCTGACGCTTGGCTTCCGCCACATAGGCATTGCCGGGGCCGACAATTTTATCGACCGCCTCAATCGTTGGCGTGCCATAGGCGAGTGCCGCCACAGCCTGTGCGCCACCAATTTTATAAATCTCTTCAATGCCCGCCACATGCGCTGCACCCAAGAGCGCTGGATTTAGTTGTCCGTCCGGAGCAGGAACCACCATCACGATACGCTCGACTCCCGCTACTTTCGCCGGAATCGCATTCATCAGCACCGAACTCGGATAGGCGGCCAGCCCCCCCGGAACGTATAGTCCAACGGACTGTAACGCCGACCAGCGATGCCCCAGACGCACTCCCGTATCATCGGTGTAATCGAGATCAGCGGGCATCTGGCGCTTGCTGTATTCTTCGATGCGGTGGGCGGCAACGCGCAAGCTTTTCATCAGTTCCGGCTCGCACAAACTAAGTGCTTCGGCGATTTCATGCGGCGACACCTTGATAGTTTCTGCCGTGGCTTCAAAATGATCAAACTGGGTCGTAAACCGCAGCAGTGCCGCATCGCCTTCAGCGCGCACATGCCGGATGATATCGGTCACAACGCCGCCCACCTTGTCGGTGGCGACTTCACGCGATTCTAAAAAATGCTTAAAAGCGACAACGAAATCACCCTGCGTGATGTTTAAAACGGCAGGCATCAGGATGCTCCTACCGCTTCACGAAAACGCTCGATCAGGTCGTTGATTTCATGGCTGCGGGTTTTGAATGCCGCGCGGTTGACGATCAGGCGCGAGGAAATATTGGCAATCACTTCCACTTCGCGCAGGCCATTGGCCTTCAACGTGCGGCCGCTGCTGACCAGATCGACGATGTGGTTGGCGAGGCCGAGCTTGGGCGCCAATTCCATCGCACCGTTGAGCTTGATGCACTCCGCCTGAATGCCTGCTTTAGCAAAATACTGCTGGGTAATGTTCGGATATTTGGTGGCGACGCGCAAATGGCTGATCAGCGATAAATCCTGCCTGATGTCAAAATCTTCCGGCTCGGCCAGCGATAAGCGGCAATGCCCAATATCCAGATTCAGCGGCGCGTATAAATCCGCGTAATTAAATTCCATCAGCACATCGAGCCCGCAAATACCAATCTGCGCTGCGCCAAACGCAACAAACGTCGCAATATCGAAACTGCGGACACGAATCAGGGAGATGTCGGAATTATCGCAGCGGAACTGAAGCTGTCGTGAATTTTCATCAAAGAACGCTTTTTCCGGCTGGATGTCCACCTTACGCAAAATAGGAGCCAGCTCTTCAGCGATACGCCCCTTGGGAACGGCAATCACTAACCCATTAGAAGACATTACGCCGCCTCGACTTTAGCAGGCTGACGCGACGCAATGCGTTCAATGTTCGCACCGCACGCCGCCAGTTTTTCTTCCAGACGTTCATAGCCACGGTCAAGATGGTAGACGCGATGAATAACCGTTTCACCTTCGGCAGCAAGCGCCGCAATCACCAGCGATACGGAGGCACGCAGGTCGGTGGCCATCACCTCGGCACCGCGCAAAGACGGTACACCACGAATCATCGCAGATGAACCGTGAACAATAATTTTAGCACCCATGCGTGTTAATTCCGGAACGTGCATATAACGGTTTTCAAAAATGGTTTCCGTCACCATGGAAGCACCTTCGGCCAGCGTAAGCATCGCCATCATCTGAGCCTGCATGTCGGTCGGGAACCCTGGATATGGCTGGGTCATAATGTCGATGCCCTGAATACGATCCCCTGTGCGCTTCACGCGGATTCCGCGCTCGGTCGACGTTACGCTGATGCCGGCTTCGTTAAATTTTTCAATTACGGAATGCAATAATTCCGCACGCACACCGAGCAACTCTACATCGCCACCGGTAATCGCAGCGGCAGCAGCAAAAGAGCCTGCCTCAATGCGATCCGCAATGACGGAATAATCGCAGCCATGCAGGCGGTCGACACCCTGAATGCGCAATTCATTCGTGCCAATGCCTTCAATCTGCGCGCCCATGGCCTGCAGGCAATAGGCAAGGTCACATACTTCCGGCTCGCGCGCGGCGTTGCGTAAAATGGTTTCCCCGTCCGCCAGACATGCGCTCATCAAAATATTTTCGGTGGCACCGACCGAAACTTTTTCAAACTGTATATCCGCACCATGTAAACGGCTGGCGACTTTCGCATTAATGTAGCCGTCAAGCAGCTCAATTTCAGCGCCCATCTGTTCCAGCGCTTTTAAGTGCAGATCGATCGGGCGCGTGCCAATGGCACATCCTCCCGGAAGCGATACACGGGCAGCACCAAAACGCGCCAGCAGCGGCCCCAGCACCAGCACCGACGCGCGCATGGTACGCACCACTTCGTAGGGTGCGGTAAGGTTGTGGATGTTTGATGCGTCCAGCGAAACCCCCCTACCGTTACCGTAACCATTGCCCTGACCATCGCCGTGCATGGAAAGCGACACACCGTGTTGCGCCAGAAGGTTTGCCATGGTGACAATATCCGCCAGATACGGCAGGTTGAAAAGGGTCAGCGCATCATCGGTCAGCAGTGAAGCCGCCATCAGTGGCAGGGCGGCATTTTTTGCGCCCGAAATCGGAATAGTGCCAACCAGCGGTGTGCCGCCTATAATTCGTATTTTGTCCATTAATCGGGTTCCTGATTCAGTGAGGTTAACCTTTTAACGACAATTGCAGTAAAATCCAAGAATTATATAGGGGTGGCCAAGAAAAAAGCGGCCTTAAATGGCCCTTTGAAGACACTATTTGCGTTTACCAAACTTATGCGCTAACGTAGCGCTAATCACGTTTATAATGAATATTTATGATTAAAAATCAGTGCCTTAATAAGGTTTTTGTGGCGGTGGCGGCATCATTACTGTTGTCATTAGGGGCCTGTGCGCCCAAGGTGAATAATGGCGGGTACATCCGCGAGGGCGACATTAAGAGCCAGATTACTGTAGGGCAATCCACGCACGAAGACGTGCGCAACAAGCTGGGCTCGCCCTCCTCCCAGTCCAGTTTTGGTGATGACACGTGGTATTATGTCACTGACCGCAAGGAATCCTATGCGTTCTTAAAACCGGAGCTGGTGGAGCAAGATGTGTTCAGCATTGTCTTCGACACCAACGGCATCGTCAGCAAAATTGGCAATTATAAACTGGATGATAGCAAGGATTTCGAGCTGGTCAAACGCACCACCCCTACCGAAGGCCACACGCTTGGTTTCTTTGAGCAGGTGCTGGGTAACGTCGGCCGCTTCAACGGCCCTGCCGGCAAAGATAAAACCGTCGCCCCCGGCCGTCGTCCGGGAACCTAAGCTTATTTGGATATTATTAACCAAATCAGGGTATTATCTCGGTAGCACAATGAGATATTATCCTACAACACATGACCCAAAAACCTCGCATCGCCTCTGTTGACGACCCGACCATACTGGCGGCCGTACGCGGCTATTTTCGCTGGGAGCATGACTGGCAGGCACGCGAGATGCTAACCAAAATCCACGACACCTACATACGCAGCAAAGAACAGGATGATTGCACCGGCATGGAATTCCCGACGCTGCGGCTATGGGTGAGCGGATTTGGCGTAACCAAAGAGGAAAAAGCCGAAGGCTATCGTGGGCACTTCGTCAGGCTTACGATTCAGGCAGCAGAAGCAGGAAAATGGACTATCACTGCCGAAAAATTGCCGGTAGCGCTGGATAAGCATCCCCAAAAAGAACGCCCGAAAGCGCCTCACCCCAATTGGGGTCATCCGGTGTTGCGAGCAGTAGAAACAGCCAAAATATTTTCTGGATTGGAAATTGCACGGGCGCAGTTGCAAGCGTTGCATATTGAATATCCTGATGCCACCATCCCCGGCAAGGATGTGCTGCATGTAATGGTGTATAATCGCAAATTGTCCGCTGGCGAGGAAGATTCGCCTATCGAGAAGATTACGCTCAAAGTCAAACCGCAATCCGACGGCGGCGCCAAGCTGATGCTGAAACCTAAAACAAGAAAGAAGAAGAAACCCGTGCGGCCAGTTGAGCCCAACGAAACCAAGGGTAAATTCACAGCGATGGTGAAGCGCAAACGCGCCAAAAAATAACCCTCGTAAATCCCTAAAAAAACAAAACCCCACGATCCTTGTGGGATGTGAGGTTTTGTACAACTCCCGAAGAGCTGTTTAACAACGGTTACGCAATCATGGCATCGAAATCATCGTTGCCGATGATGGGCAGAGAGTCCCAGAACTTGGTAGCATTCAGCCCTTGATCGGCTTCCAGCACCCAGTTCTTGACCAGTTCGTCGCGACCGATGTAGTACGCTTCGTTCGTGATGAGATTCACCACGATCGACGCGTCCACTTCAGCCACCTGAACCGACTGCCACTGAGCCTTTGGCAGTTCGAAGCGCAGGGCGCAACGGAACGGCATGACCTTGCCCTTCGACTCGGCGTAGGTCCACGGCAGTTGCCGCGGGTCCACGTCTTCGTCGATGAGCTTCAGCGCGGCCATCACCTGTTGCACCGTCGGGATCGTCAGACCACGCATCACGGCCAACTCGTGAGCCTTCTGGGGCGTCAGCGGGTTGTCCATGTCGTAGAGCTTCGTGTGCGTCGCTCGACCCTTGGGGTCGATCTGCACGTTCAGCTCTCCGTCGGGTTGCACGACCGCTGCGAAGCTAGCCTTGATCACCGCGCTGTCAGCCTCCACCTTTCCGCTCGACATGATCGTCGAGTAGTGCAGGTCGAGGCCGCTGTTGTTGGTGACCACAGCCGCGATGGCCTTTTTCAGGCACACCTTGCCGTCGGTACGACGTTTGAGAACCTCGTACACACTGGTTTCATCCAGTGTAACCGTCGTCATAAAAGCAGTGCGCATGGCACAAACCTTTCTTACCCCATTTGAAGGGGTTGGGAAGCATTTCAGCGCTTCCCCGGACTGTGTCCTCAAGTATTCCCCATTTGTGGTGGGGCAAGTTGCTCAAGAGGTAAAAGCCTCTCATATTGCAAAACACTGGAACACCTGAATTATATCACAGCCAGAAGGCGGAATAGTTAATGAAATTAACCATTTTCAGCGGCAATATTTCTATATGTTATTGAAATTTATAAATTAAAAAATTTATATACTGTACACTATGGGCTCGGAAACGTGCAGCACGCGGTAGTCGATGTGCGAGTCGCCGCTGGGTTTGGCGGCGCTAGCCATGTCTTTCCACAAGGAAAAACGCAATATTTCCCAGCGGTCGGCATCGAATGCTGCCACATGCATGTACAGGTTAGGATCTTTCATTGCTTCTGACTGCAAATCTTTTTCGTAATTCAAAAAAACATCCAGCTTTTCTTCCGGCGGAATAATATCCACCTCGCGGCGCGCAAAGGTGGGCACGATGTCGCGGTTTCCATAGCCTGTATGCACCACAAACCAGCTGCGCACGCGCACGCGGCTGAAGGTTTCCACCACGCCTTTGAATAAATCATCCAGTAAAAATGTCTGCGCCTCGACCAGATCCTTCCACACATAAAATGGCGCATACAGCTTGTCTTCTTCGTTGTAGAGAAACGACTTATGCACCAGCCCCTTATGGCCGTCAAAATGCTGCTTGCGTTCGTTCACGCGCTGTTCAATCAGCGCCGCATCGTAATTGATCGGCAATTGTATCGAATATTGCATCGCCAGCATGGATTGCCTGTGGATTAGTTAGTGTAAGTTGAACGTCTGCTTTATTTTATTTTTCTTTCGGCTCCGAAACGAAGCTGAGGCGGGGATTCTTAAGAATTTATCGGCGTAAATCAAGCAATGTTTTTACAGCCGTTAATCAGATTGCTGGCTTTCACGCTGTTTGGCAAGTTGCAGTAAGAGAGCTTCTGATTTAACATTCAGACGCTTATGCCTTGATGCGGCGCCGCTGGAAAGCTCCAGTGCGGCTACCGGCACGTCCCATTCCCCCGCCAAAAATTTCAAAAGTGCCTTATTGGCCTTGCCATCCTCGGGAGGGGCGGTGATTTTTACTTTTAATACCGGTTGCCCATCAGCATCCTTCAGCCAGCCGGTAATTTCGTTGCGTGAGGATTTAGGTATGACATGGAGTACAATTGGGTTGCTGGCCGCCATTACATTTACTGTGCCATCGGCCGCGCATCAGCAACCCCATGTTCATCGTGATGATGTTTGGGAGTGGCGAGCGACACGTTACAGTGCACCTCGTTGCCATTGTCGGCATAGCGCAAATCATCCAGCATGATAAACGCCTTGGCGATACCGCGCCCATTAGGCTCGCTTAAATTACCCGAAGGCTGGTCCTGATACATGTAATTCGTCCAGTCGAACCCCTTGCCTTCGTCGCGTATGATCACATGCAGCCCCGATATGTTTTTTTCCAGATGCACATGCACCACCTTCATCCCATATTGCGCGCTGTTCATACGATTTTCAATTTCTTCTTTCCAGCGGTTGGCAACCAAACAGCGGTTCTTGCGCTGATAACCTATATCAAGATTACCGTGCTCTATCGCGTTGGACAAAATTTCCATCAGCCCCACCGCAATAAATTCGGGATAGACCGCCGCCTGCGAAATGGTGGATGCCAGAATGCCAGCCTCGGCGTGGGTTTTAATGACAAAATCACCCTCATGCATCAGGTGCATAAACTGCGCGTGATCCGCCGATGCCTGTAACAACAATTCTTCACGCATGGCGCATTCATTCGCAGCGGAATTCAGTATCGCCGAAAGGATATGCGGATGAAACGGCTTGGTCAGGTAGTAATACGCACCGCTGCTCAACCCCTCGCTCATCTGCGCCACGCCGACATCACCGGTCTGTATAATCACGGGGATATGACGTAACATGTCATTACCTTTAATGCGTTTAAGCAGCTCGAGGCCGCTTAGCCCCGGCATCATTTTATCCACCAGCGCAATGTCGATGGCTCTGGGATTATTCACCAGAAATTCCCACGCGGCATCGCCAGATTCAAACGACTTCACCGTAAAACCCGTTTCCTGCACGCATTTGGTGAGAATCATCAGGTTGATATCATCATCATCGACGGCAAGAACCGTATATCTACGCGGCGTTTTCATGTTTTTCCTCCACTGACTGCATTTGCACAATTTGTCTTCCTTCCTGCATCGCTGCAGGCATCGTAAAAGTGACGCACGCCCCATTGCCGTTGACATTATTACGTGCGCTGATCTGGCCATGATGGGCTTTAATAATACTACGGCAAATGGCCAGACCAAGCCCTGTACCGCCTGCACCTGTATTGGTGCGGCTACTCTGGCGGAACGATTCAAAAATCAGCTCCTGCTCACCTTCGGGAATGCCGACACCTTCATCCGACACCGATACTTCCATGACAGGCGCATCCTCAACCGGCACCGTGCGCGTATGCACGCTGATATTGCGGCCTTCCGGTGTAAATTTAATGGCATTGGTCAGCAGATTGGTCAGCACCTGCACAATTTTCTCATGGTCGCACACCACGGAATTCTGCGATGTATCCGCCTCGAAATGAATGCCTATATGTTTTTCCTGCATCATAGGACGCACCATTTCCAGCGAGCGTTGCACCAGATCATGTATATCACCGCGCTGGAGTAAAAACATATGCTCGCCATGCTCGAGCTTCGCCAAATCAAGGACTTCATTGACCAAACGGCTGATGCGCTGTGCGCCCTTTTGTATCAGCTCAAAATATTGCTTCAGCTGCAATGGTTGAGATGTTTCAACTTCATTGACCCCATAATCGGCAAAGCTCACGATAGCATGCAGCGGCGTGCGGAATTCATGCGACATATTACGTAAAAATTCGGTTTTGGCTTCGCTCGCGGCTTCCGCCTTGATCTTGGCCTGTTCAAACTGATGGGTGCGCTCCTGCACTTTATGCTCGAGAGTTTCATTCGACTGGCGCAACTCAAGGTCGCGTTTGCACACCTCGCCGAGCATGTCGTTAAACGCGTGCGCTAAAATACCGGTTTCATCGGGATAAGAAGTGTTGGCAACCAACGAATAATCGCGGTTGCGGGTAATCATCTGGGCCTTAGCCGCCAACTCCAGAATAGGTCCGGAAATCGTACGCTGAAAATAAAAAGTGAGCAGAAGCGTCACCAGCGAAACCACCATCGCTACCGTAATGCTGATAACAATGGCCTTATGTACATAGGTATCAATCTCGCGTGTGTCAGAGGCAAGATACACCACCCCCACACGCTCGCCTTGCTGGCGTACCTCGCTTTGCGCTGTCAGCATTTCGGGTAAGACGGCGGGAATGCCATCTGCTTTGGGCGGGCAGCTGATGGTGTTTCCGGTTTCGTAAGCGGCAAAAGCGTTGCCTTTGGCATCGTAAATACAGGCGAGTTTGATCGCCGGATTCAGGCGGAAAATATCGAGATTGCTGCGTGCCCTTTTGTTATCCATAAACGCAATGGCGGCACTGTTGCGGTCACCGGCGAGCGTTGCGGTAACGGCCAGCTCTTTAAGCTTGCTGTCATGCATGTCGTAAATCAGGTACGAGGTGATAGCCGTGACTGTCAGCAACACTGCCGCCAGCGAAATACCCATCATCATCATGGTAAGTTTATATTTAATCGACATACGATGGCCTTGTTGCCTATGCGTGTATATCCATAATAAGCGATGTAAATTAATGAGTTATTAATCAATAATTTACCGTATTTTAGGCATATTTGCCCTAAATGTATTTTACCCCTGCAATGCCATGATTTAACGGACATAAACGGTAGTCACGCTTTTTGCTTTTAGCAGTAAAATATTTTTAGTGACAAGGTACGCTCTGCGCCCGCTTGTAACTTCTGGGGCAGTGAATGCGAATGACGTGGTAAGCTCACCTCTTAAAGGAGTATCCGCCATGCCCCTGTTGAAACGCCTGTGTCTAACCTTGGGATTACTATTCCCACTCCAATCGTATGCTGCTGAAACCCAGCGTGCCATTTTTGCGGGCGGATGTTTCTGGTGCATGCAATCCGAATTTTCCGACACGGCAGGCATTATCTCGGTAATCTCCGGTTACAGCGGCGGAACCGTCCCAAACCCAAGCTATGAGCAAGTTTCCAGCGGCACCACCGGACATGCCGAATCCATTGAAGTGGTGTACAATCCCGAAAAAATTGCTTACGAAAAACTGCTGAAAATATACTGGGGCAATATCGACCCCACCGATCAGGGCGGACAGTTCGCCGACCGCGGCAGCCAGTATCGCACCGCTATTTTCTACACCACCGACGAGCAGCGACAACTGGCAGAAACATCGAAAAAAGCCGTTGCAGAGAAACTAAAAAAGACGATTTATACTGAAATAACAAAAGCCGGTGAGTTTTATCCCGCCGAGACCTACCATCAGGATTATGCCAAAAAGAACCCACTCCACTATAACGCCTATAAATATGGCAGTGGGCGTGTATCCACCCTGAAGACGCTATGGGGCGACGAAAACCACCCTGAAAAACCGTAAATTAACGGTTTTAAAAGCTTTTTTTGCTAAAAATCATCCTGTTTACAATCGTTTCGCTCCTAGCTGGGAACGTATGTCATGGATGCTGTAAGGGATGATTTTTATAAAAACGTGAAAGGCTTCGGGCAATTCTCGCAATTGTCCGATCCATCGCATTACGTTGCCGCTCCCGCCTCGTGGTTTGTAGTGACAACTGATGTTATTAATTCCACCATCGCTATTGAAAACGGCCAGTACAAAGACATCAACCTATCCGGTGCTGCCGTGATTATGTCTGTCCTCAATCTCGCGCGCGAGGTGTCACTGCCTTACGCCTTTGGCGGTGACGGTGCAACCATGCTTATTCCCGCGTCGTTGAGGGATGACGCCTTGCAAGCGCTGGCGGCGGTACAAACCAAAGTGGAGCTGGCATTTAATCTTGAACTACGCACCGGACTGGTGCCGGTACAGGCACTGTACGACGCAGGCTGCACGTTACTCGTAGGCAAGTTTCATCTCTCTTCCACCGCCTCGCAGGCGGTGTTTCAGGGGAATGCACTGACAGTGGCCGAGCAATGGCTGAAAAAAAATAGTGATAAGGTCATCCATCCGCAAACCTCAACGGATGAACCCGATCTTGAGGGGCTGGAATGCCGCTGGCAGCCGTTGCACAACCGTCATGGCAAAATCATCAGCCTCTTAGTCAAAGTAGCACCTGCCTATGAAAAACAGGCGTGGAAAATTTATGCCGAAACACTCAAGGCCATCGAGGCGATTTATCCGGAACATACCCAATCCTCTCCGGCAACCACAGGCGGTATGCAGCTAAGTTTTTCTCCGGCAACGCTAATGAAAGAGGTGCAATTACGCAGCCATAATTCGCTGCTGGCAAAAATGTTGTATTTCGTACGGATGCTGCTCACCAACCTGATCGGTCAGTGCAGTTTTCTCAGTAGGCGGAAACTATTGGGCTTTAATGGCACGCAATATCTGCAGGAGCTGGTGGCCAACAGCGACTCACGCAAATTTGATGAAATACTGCGCATGGTACTCGACAGCACACAGGCACAGCATGACGAACTCGTCCACACGCTCGAAACCAAACGCGTATCGGGACAGATCCTGTATGGCATCCATGAATCCTCGCAGGCGCTGATGACCTGCCTTGTTTTCAGCACCTCGGGTGATCATGTCCATCTGGTCGACGGGGCGGATGGTGGCTATGCGATCGCCGCCAAACAGCTCAAACAACAACTCAAGGCAGCCGGATAATTTATGGGCAACACTCACGATTTTTCAGTATATTTTTGGGGCGGGCGCGGCACGATTCCTGTTTGTGGCCATTCGAAATTACGTTACGGCGGCAACACCTCGTGCGTGGAGGTGCGTTGCGGCGAGGTGCGGCTGATTCTGGATGCCGGCACCGGACTAAAGTCACTGGGCGACACGATCACCTCACCCGACATCGACATATTGCTAAGCCACACACATATCGATCATATCAGCGGCTTTCCTTTTTTCATGCCGCTGTACAAACGCGATCGCCATATCCGCCTGTGGGCAGGACATTTAACACCCGAGCATTCACTGCATGACACGTTACGCCGCCTGATGAGCCCGCCACTCTTTCCTATCGGCATCGACCAATTGCCCAGTACACTCGAATACCGTGATTTCACCGCAGGTGAAGAATTGCACTCTGACGCATGGGCCAAGGCGGGGGTGCGTATTTTCACCTTGCAGCTATCGCATCCCGACCGCGCCACGGGCTACCGCATCGAGTACCGGAATAAATCGGTGTGTTACATCACCGATTACGAACATGTTGCCGGACAGATCGACCCGCAATTAGCGCAATTCGTTCACGGTGCGGACTGCCTGATATATGACTCCACCTACAGTGATGAAAATTTTGAGCGCTATAAAGGCTGGGGCCATTCTACATGGCAGCAGGGCGTGCGGCTGGCGAATCATGCGAACGTGAAAACACTGGTGGCATTTCACCACGACCCTGAAGCCGACGATGCCGCCCTCGATGCGCGCGCCGCACAGCTGAGTGCGCTTCGCCCTGATTCCGTACTGGTGCAGGATGGCATGAAAATAGAGATGATCGGAAATATCCCTCTCGTTATTCCCCCCGATGTTATTCCCGATACCGATGATTCGGTGCAGCTGGTAAAACGCCTGACCGCTATTGGCATGGCGTTATCGGGCGCAGGCAATCTTGACCGCCTGCTGGAAATTATTTTACTGGAAGCCAAGGACATCGCCAACGCTGATGGTGGCACACTGTACTACCTGAGCGAAGATAACCGCCTCGAATTTTCGATCATACGCAATGATTCGCTGGATATTTCCTATGGCGGTGAAAGCGGTGAAAAAGCGGTGCTTAAACCACTCAACCTGTATGATCCTGTTACGGGAACGCCTAACTATTCCACACTCGCCGCCTATGCCGTGCTGATGAAGCAAACAGTCAACATCCCTGATGTGTATAGTGCCGACGGATTCAATTTTGAAGGTGCAAAGGCATTTGACCTCCAGCACAATTACCACACCGAATCGATCATTACCGTGCCGATGGTGTCGCATTCCGGCGATGTCATGGGTTGTTTACAACTGGTGAATGCCAAAGATACATCGGGCAAAGTGATTCCGTTTTCATCGCAACTGGAAGAGTTAGTGCAGTCGCTCGCCTCGCAGGCTGCCGTCACGCTGGAAACCCAGAAGCTGGTGGACGCACAGAAAAAATTGCTGGAATCTTTTATCCAGATGATAGCACAAGCCATCGATGCAAAATCGCACTATACCGGCGCACACTGCGAACGCGTGCCGATGCTGACCAACATGCTGGCGCGGGCGGCGTGCGCAGCACAAGACGGACCATTCAAAGATTTTAATCTAAGCGAAGAAGAAAAATACGAGCTGCATATCGCCGGATGGATTCATGACTGCGGCAAGGTGGCAACGCCGGTGCATATCATGGATAAATCAACCAAACTGGAAACCATTTCCGACCGCATTGAGCTGGTTAAAACACGCTTTGAAGTGTTTAAGCGCGAGGCCAGAATTGCTATGCTGGAAGCACTGGCGCAAGCAGGTGCTGACCGCGCTGCGTTGGAAACGCAGTTGCAGGCAAACCTCGCGCAACTGGAAAGTGACTGCGCCTTTATCGAAAAGATCAATATCGGCGGCGAGTTCATGTCGGACGCGGATGTGGCACGGCTTACAACCATCGCCGCGTATGCGCTCACGGACAACGAAGCCTACAATCTCGGCACCCGCCGCGGCACGCTGACCACGGAAGAACGCACCATCATGAATGATCATATGGTGCATACCTGCAATATGCTCGATGCATTACCCTTCCCTAAACATTTAAAACGCGTGCCCGAATATGCCGGCGGCCACCACGAACGCATGGACGGCAAAGGCTATCCCAAAGGAATAAAGGCCGGAACCATGTCCATCCCCGCGCGGATGATGGCGATTGCCGATGTGTTCGAAGCACTAACAGCCGCCGACAGGCCGTATAAACCCGCCAAGAAATTATCCGAGGCCATCCAGATTATGGGCAACATGAAGCGTGACAACCATCTCGACCCCGAGCTGGTGGATTTTTTCATCACATCGAAAACCTATCTGGAATATGCGCATATGTATCTTGCCCAAGAACTGATTGATACGGTGGACGAACAAGCGATTCTTGCGATTATACCGAAGCCGCTCTAGCTTATTTCCTGAGGCCTGAAGTTACCAGCGGATACATATTCGCAACCATCACGGCGATACCTTCTTTGGTGGGGTGTACCGTATCGGGCTGCATCAGCTCCGGCTTGCCATACACCCCTTCTAAAAAAAACGGATAGAACCCCGCGCCGTACGTCGTTGCCAGTTCGGGAAATAGAGCGTTATACGCATCGGCGTAGGCAGGCCCCGCCGTAAACGGTGCCTTCATGCCGATCAGCATCATGCGGATATTGGCCTGTTTAATACGCGACATGATCGTTTCCAGATTTTTGCGGACCTCTGCAGGCTGCACCCTTTGCAGTAAATCATTGGCACCGAATTCAACTAAAATGATGTCGGGTTTTTGCGCAACCACCTGATCGACGCGCCCGACACCGCCTGCCGTGGTTTCGCCGGTTACGCCGTTATTGATGATGGTGACATCGTACCCATCGGCTTTCAGCCTACGCTCTAGCTGCGCCGGAAAACTGTCTTCCGCAGCCAGACCATACCCCGAGAACAAACTATCCCCGAAAGCGGCGATCGTGTTGGCTGCTGCCCATGATTGTGAACCCAAGAGCAGATTGATGACCATGGCTACCCATAATTTTTTCATCCTGTTATCTTTCCGATTTTGCCTCATGCTACCAGAACCCGCAGATACAATGAACCAAATACAAGAATACGCGCAGGCATTGAGGTGTTTTCCGTAATCTTGCTGATGGCATCTTCAACGTTAGCGCATGTTTCCACCGGCATATGTGCTTTCATGATCTCGGCAATGGTGTTGGCAGGATAACTCTTCGGCTCCGATACCACCGGCGTGGCATACATGCCTTTAACCTTCCCAGCAAGCGGTGTGAGCAGGCTCTCCACATCTTTGCCTTGTGTGGTGCCGAAAATAATGTAGGTGGGACGGTCGCGCCACGATTCCTCAATGAAGGCCGCCAGCATATGCCCTGCTGCCATGTTGTGGCCACCATCGACCCATAATTCCCAGTGCGGCGGCAACATATCATGGCGCGGCCCTTTCGTAATGCGCTCCAAGCGCGCCGGCCACTGCGCATTCAACAACCCCGCCTCCACCGCTTCCTGAGAAATTGTGAAATCCTCGAGCAAGGTTGCCGCAGTGATAGCATTACCGGCATTGACATACTGGTGCGGGCCCAGCAAAGAAGGCGGCGGCAAATCAATCGCACCGTCGGCGTTGATATAGCGAAGTCCGGCAGCGGTTTTCTGCACCGCCCAATGCTGGCCATACACACACACCAGCGCGTCATATTCTTTCGCCTCGGCCTGCAGCACCTGATGCACCTCCTCGGGCTGGAAGCTGATGATGCACGGTACGCCTGCGCGCATGATACCTGCCTTGTGCCATGCAATTTCCGGCAACGTATTTCCCAGTATAGTCATGTGGTCGAAC
This sequence comes from Alphaproteobacteria bacterium, assembly GCA_025360605.1. Classification (GTDB taxonomy): domain Bacteria; phylum Pseudomonadota; class Alphaproteobacteria; order Rickettsiales; family SXRF01; genus JANYBV01. Next base: position 174,385 of record JANYBV010000038.1, read on the forward strand.
GAAATGGTAGTGATGATAGTGAGTGCCGGACGTTCGATCACATTAGTGGGGTCGAAACGCCCGCTCGCGCCCGTTTCCATCAGCACAATATCGGCGGGAGTTTGTGAAAAGGCGAGCATGGCGGCTGCGGTCGTACCCTCAAAAAAACTAAACGAATCATCTCCGGCCGCAAGGCGTGCCTGTTCGATCACGGTGAATAAACTGGTATCGTCTATCTCGCGTCCGGCCAGCACAATGCGTTCGTTAAAACGCTTCAGGTGCGGCGAGGTATAGACATGTACTTTATATCCGGCCGCCTCCAGTATGGCGCGTAAAAATGCAATCGTTGACCCTTTGCCGTTAGTGCCCGCGACATGCACCACCGGAGGTAATTTTGCTTCCGGATTTCCGAGGCGTTTTAATAGTTCCTGCGTGCGCTCCAGCGGCGTACCTTCGCTGTTGTCGAACAACAGCTTCGGCCAGTGCGGCATGGTAAGATAAGACGATGAAAAATCAGATGACATCGAGATTTTTCCCGACTTTCTCGAAGGTCTTTAATGCAAAATCAATCTGCGCGTCACTTAAGTCTGCACACATCTGGATGCGCAAACGCGCAGCGCCTTCAGGCACCACCGGATACCCGAAACCAGTGATGAAAATGCCTTCTTTCAATAGCTCTTTGCTCATACGGATGGCAAAAGCGGTTTCGCCGACAATGATCGGTACAATCGCCGATTCGCCTTCCAGCGGTTTGAAGCCCAGCTTTATCAGGCCGTTGCGCATGCGTTTGGTAATGTCATGCAAACGCGTCACACGCTGCGGTTCGGCCTGCAAAATTTCGATGGCTTTCATGGCGCTTGCGGCAATGGTGGCAGGCAAGGCGTTAGAAAAAAGTTGCGGGCGCGACACCTGCTGCAAATACTCGATCAGTATTTTCGATCCGGCCACGTAACCACCCGCGGCACCGCCGAGCGCTTTGCCGAGTGTGCCCGTAATAATATCCACCTGCCCTTCGACACCGAAATGCTCGGCGGTGCCGCGCCCATGATTACCCATCACCCCCACGCCGTGCGAGTCATCAAGTATTACCGATGCATTATATTTTTTAGCCAAAGCAATAATCTCCGGCAGGCGCGCGATATCGCCTTCCATGCTGAACACACCGTCCGTTACAATGAAAATACGCCGAGCGCCAACAACCGATTGTAGTTTGGCTTCAAGATCGGCCAGATCCGAATGTGGATAGACCAGCCGTTTGGCTTTCGACATACGGCAGCCGTCAATCAGTGACGCATGGTTGAGCGCATCGCTAATCAGCACATCCTCTGCGCCTGCGATAGCGGGCATCAGTCCGGTATTCGCCGTCCAGCACGACACATAGGTGAGCGCCGCTTGCGTATGATGCAGCTTTGCCAGTGCCGCTTCAATGCGCTCATGAATGGAAAAAGTGCCGCAGATAAAACGTACCGAAGCCGTGCCCGCACCGTAGGTTTTCAGTGCTTCGCGTCCGGCTTCAATCACCTGCGGGTGATTGGCCAGTCCCAAATAATTGTTAGATGACAGCACCATCACCTTGCCGATATTTTCCATCGTCACTTCGGTATCCATCGGTGTGGAAAGATAGCGGAAGGCTTTACGCGTTCCGGCTTTGTCCATCGCTGTTAATTCTTCATTCAGGCTTGCATCGAGTGTCATCGCTTTCTCCTAGGGATAGAGTGTCAGTGTATCACCGGTTACGCGGTATTCGCGGAACTGTTTTAAAAAACTCATGCCCAGCAGCGACATATCCATCGCCGCGCTGTTCACCGAAGCCGGAACATTATTAAGCGTGTAAGGCCCCACCACCATCGTGGCAATGCTCACCGGTGCGCCGCTGCCTGTACCGTTGGCAGTGCTATAAATCTTGGTGTAATTCAGCGTTTCAGGCTGGTAGCCCGCCGACACCGCATCTTCCGGTGACAGCACGATATCGCTTGCACCTGTATCGACCAGAAAATCCACCGGCACGCCATTAATTTCCACTTCCATGTGAAAATGCCCGTCCTGCGCCATTTCAATGCTTAAGCCACCGTCATCGGTTTTGTGAATGCGCGAGGGAATCAGCGCCGTCATGATGCGGCTATAGCGCCACTCGCCGCGAAAACTATAGCCCAGTACCAGCACCAGAATAATAGCGACCCAAACCATCGCATCACGCGCTGCTTGCGTCAGCGTCACACGCCGCATCAGCCCTGAACCACTGGCAATAAGCGCGATGAACAATCCCAGATAAAGCACTTGCGTGATCTGGTCGGGACGGTTGAGCGCGTAAGGGAATTGCGTTTTCAGCAACAACACCAACGCAGCAACCAGCAATATAACGAACCAGAACCGCATATGCGAACCCTTCATGATAGACAACCGCTGAAAGTATCTGCTAATACTTGCGCCTTGATGTCAATATCAGCCACCTGTTCCTTATGCGCCCATTTTATTCCTTCGCCATTTTTTCTTCCGCGTTTTTACTGGCTCAGGCAAGCCATGCGCAGGAAGCCCCCAAAGAACAGATTCAGCATATCATCATTATTTCGCTGGAAAACCATAGCTTTGACAATTTGTTTGGCCAGTTTCCCGAAGCCGCAGGCCTGTCGCACTCGCTAAAAACCTCCCCCCAGACCGACCCAAACGGTACGCCTTACAAAATCCTGCCGCCGGTGCTGGACACACGCCAGATTCCACCCGCCGCAGATGAACGTTTTCCCAAGGACTTACCCAACCAGCCATTTCCTATTGAGAAATATATTAGCTCGCGAGAAAAAACCGGCGATCTGGTACACCGTTTCTTTCAGGAACAGGACCAGATTAACGGCGGCAAAATGGACCGCTTTGCCGCCATCTCGGATGCAGGCAGCCTGAGTATGGGCTATTATGACGGCAGCAAGCTGGGATTGTGGAAATACGCTGAAAACTACACTCTTTCCGACCATTTTTTCCATGCCGCTTTTGGCGGTTCGTTCCTCAATCATTTCTGGCTGATCTGCGCCTGCACACCACGTTTTGACGGCGCGCCGGACGAGCTGGTACAAAAACAATCCGTCACGGCCGATGGCTATGCGGTGAATACCGTTTTTTCTTCCCAAACCCCGCACCCTCTCGCACTCAAAGACACCAGTAAGCTATTGCCGCCGCAAGATATGCCAACCATTGGCGACCGGCTGAACGACAAGGGCATCGGCTGGGCGTGGTATTCCGGTGGCTGGAACGATGCTATCGCCGGAAAACCCAATCACTCTTTCCAGTTTCACCATCAGCCTTTCGCCTATTTTAAAAACTACAGCGACAACAGCGAAGCGCGCAAAAACCATCTGAAGGACACGGCCGATTTCTATAACGACCTGAAAGCAGATACGCTTCCGGCGGTCGTGTTTTTCAAACCGCTGGGTGAATCCAATATGCATCCGGGTTATTCGGATGTGAAATCCGGCGATGAACAAACCGTTGAAGTATTAAAGGCGATTGAAAAAAGCGCTGCGTGGGAAAGCAGCGTCGTGATTGTTACCTTTGATGAAAATGGCGGGTTCTGGGACCATGTGCCGCTACCGTCCGGCGATCGCTGGGGCCCTGGAGTGCGCGTGCCTACGCTTGTGATATCGCCCTTCGCCAAAAAACATTTTATCGACCACACCGTGTATGATACCACCTCCATTCTGAAGCTGATCGAATGGCGGTTTGACCTTGAATCACTGTCTTCGCGTGATGCGAATGCGAACAATCTGAGCAATGCACTGGAACTCCATTGAGTATTGACATTACCGTAGAAATGCTCGGCGGACTGGGCGACGGCATCGCCAGCTATCAGGGCAAGCAGGTATTCATTCCCAAGGCCTGCGTGGGTGACCGTCTTGAAGTCGATTTTGTGCATGAAAACCGTGACGGCATCCAAGCATCGATTAAACGCGTCATCGATGCAGGGCCGCAGCGGCAGGAAGCACCATGCCGTTATTTTGACCATTGCGGCGGGTGTACGCTCCAACAACTGATTCCTGCTGCCTATCAGTCGTTTAAAACCCATATGCTCCACAGCGCGCTCGAACGCGCGGGCTTTTCCAATCCAAAGGCGGAAGTATTATTTATGCCGCCGCATTCGCGCCGCCGCGTGGAATTCAAAGTGCGTCACGAAGGCAACAAGGTTTCACTAGCGTTTCATGATCTGCGCAGCCATAACGCCACGGTGATTGACGAATGCCTGCTGCTGGTGCCGGAACTTCAGGCGCTGATTGCACCGCTCAATGAACAGCTCTCCGAGCAGGATTTTTCGCAGGCACTCTATTCGGTGGGCCTGACCAAGGCCTATCATGGCATCGACATGCTGCTGACACTAAAAAATTATGATCTCAGCGCCGTTTCTTCGCTCGAAACGCTGGCCAAGACGCTGGGCATTGCCCGTATTTCGGTGCGCACGCCCAACGAAAATGCAATTATCGTTGCATCGCTGCAGCCCGTGGAAATGCAATTGGGAGATTACGCGATTACCCTGCCGCCGGAAGCGTTCCTTCAGGCCACCGCCGAAGGCCAAGCAGAACTCACGCACATGGCGCTGGAAGCTACGCAATCCTCCGGCGCGGTGGTCGATTTATTTTGCGGGATCGGCAGCTACTCTTTTCCTTTAAGCCACCACGTAAAAACCCATGCGGTGGAACTGGATGAATCCATGGTGCGCGTACTCAAAGACAGCATCAAGCGCCACAACCTAACCAATGTGAGCGCGCAGCGGCGCGACCTGTTTAAACAGCCCCTCACAGCCACCGAACTCTCCGCTTATACCGCCGCGGTTATCAACCCGCCGCGTCTGGGCGCAAAAGCACAGTGCCAGCAGCTGGCCGAATCGCAACTGAAGACCGTGGTTATGATATCGTGCAATCCCGCCACCTTCGCCCGCGATATGCTCATTTTGAAAAAAGCAGGGTTTGCGATGGAAACCGTGCGCGCCATCGATCAGTTTGTGTGGAGCCAGCATCTGGAGATTGCCGCAGTTCTGAGACGCTAAACCGTCTCGTCCGTCACCCATTGCAGGAACGGCTCGAACCCGTCCGCCACCGGATAGGATGTAATGGCAGGCAGTTGATAAGAGTGCATTTCTGCAATAGCCGCTATGACTGCCGCCACGCGGGGCTGGCTGGTTTTAGCCACCATCACCACTTCTTTTTCACGCTGGATGCCGCCCTGCCAGCGGTAGACCGATGTTACATGGTCATAGACATTGGCACAGGCAATCAATCGCTCTTCCACCAGCTTACTGGCTACAAAAAAGGCTTCTTCTGAATTTGGGAATGTGCTATAGACAACTCATATATTGTTTTTAGTCATTTGTTTAGCCTACACACGCCATTTATGATTACGCTTGATAAGCGTCAGGTTATTATTCTTGCGGCCTTTTGTCTGCCGCTATTTGCACTGATCTTCGTATCGTATAACGGTACGGGGCAGCCGCTCTATCCCAAAAAACCTTCTGAAAAAAGACCCTCCGTGGGCGCGCCCGTTACCCATGTCCCCATCAAAAAAATTCCGCTGTCACAGGAACGTGAGCGCGTGAAGGGGCTTTTGAAAGATGCCGAAAAAATGACGGCAGCAGAATATACGGAACGGCAAAAAACCGAGCCCACCTTTACCGCACCGGATATTCAAACACGCCGCGGACGGCTCGGGCGGCGCATATGGCAACTTGAGCATATGACCAATGAGCAATGGGATTCCGAACAAAGCGCTGGCGTAATACTAGCTCCCAGCCCTGAAAAACCTGTTACAGAGAAACCTGCCGCAGGAAACCTCGCCCCTAAGGATGTTCCCCAAGGAGTAAATAGCTGGAGGGACGTTCCTCCTGCCAAACCTGCTGATACTGATACTATTCCGGCAGAAGCTGGCGTGCCACAGGGACAAACGCCCATTCCCGCCACGCGTCCGGCCTTAACCCGCTAACCTATTTTATGATTTCTTCAGGCGTTTGAGAATCGCCACGCGGGCATTCATCGTATTACAGGCAAAGCTGGTAGCAAAATACCCCAGCGCCCCGACCAGTGACACGGCAATCAGCACGCAGGTGCGCAGGATTTCGCCTTTTTGCATGTACGGATCGCTATAGCCGCGCAACACATATAAAATCACAGCCATCACCACACTCGCCGCCAGAATTTTGACCACCTGTTGCAGCAGGGCAGGTTCAAACACCAGCCATGTGCGCTTGCGCAAAATAACCATCATCATGACCACATTCACCCAACCGGCAATCGAGGTGGCTAGTGCCATGCCGACATGGCGCAGCGGCCCCATCAGCGTCAGGTTAAAAAACAGATTCACACCAATACACACCATAGCGATTTTAAACGGCGTTTTCGTATCCTGATTGGCGTAAAATCCAGGGGACAAGACTTTCGCCAGAATAAACGCAGGTAATCCCAACGCAAAAGCTATGAGCGCCTTATAGGTAGCCACCGTCTCCACCGCACCAAACGCATGGCGCTGGAACATGATGGTGATGACCGGTTCGGCAATCACCACAAGCGCCACCGCTGCCGGAAGGCTCAAAAACAATGCCAGCGCGATTGCGTGGTTCTGGCTTTTGATCGCTTCTTCATGTTTTCCTTCGCGGATCTGGCGCGACAACATCGGCAGTAATGCCGTCCCCACCGCAATCCCGATCACCGCCAGCGGCAGCTCGTTGATGCGGTCGGCGTAATACAAATACGATACGCCGCTGTTGAAATACGAGGCGATGATCGTGTCGATAAATAAATTGATCTGCGCCACTCCCGCGCCGAGCGCCACCGGTGCAATCAGCTTGAGCAGTTTTTTGACATCCGGTGTGAGCGTGGGCTTCACCAGATTCGGCAACATGCCGCGCTTATGGCAGAAATAGGCAAGCCACAGCCACTGCGCGATACCCGATACCATGACGGCAATCGCCAACGAATGGGCACCGCTGGGCGTAATGCCATCAATAAAATACGGAATAATGATCAGGCACAAATTCATGATCACGGGTGTAGCCGCCACAGCGGCGAATTTATCGCTGCTGTTGAGAACACCACCGAGTAATGACACCAGCGATATAAAAACAATGTAGGGCATAGTGATGCGCGTGAGCGCCACGGTGAGGGTAAATTTTTCAGGATTATCGGAAAATCCGGGGGCGAGAACGACCATCAGCTGCGGCATGAAAATCATAAACAACGCCGTGACGATCAGCAAAATCATCACGAGAAACGACATCGCCTCGCTGGAAAACTGCCGCGCCTTTTCCTTGCCATCGACCGCAAGCATACCAGCAAATTGCGGTACGAACGCCGAGTTGAAGGCGCCTTCGGCAAACAGGCGGCGCAAATAGTTCGGTAGTTTGAACGCGACAAAAAATGCGTCCGAACGAAAACTCGCGCCAAGGCTTGAGGCAATGGTCACATCGCGCACAAAACCCAGCACACGCGAAAGCAGTGTGTAGAGTCCGATGGTGGCTGTGGATTTTACTAATGACATGATGTGGTTCTATGATCGCTTGAGCAATATGTCACGCGACTGATTGATTTTTGCCGCCAGATAATCGGTGCCACCGACATCGGGATGGTTTTTCTGGATCAGCCGGCGGTGTGCTTCCTGTATCTCCTTCTCATTCGCGTTGACGGCTACGCCCAGAATCAGCGCCGCTTCCTCGGGAGTCATGGTGGCCGTCATGCTGCCGCTTTGTCTGGTTTGCTCGCTTTCGGCCTGACGCAGGGCTTTCAGCACAAAAGGCATAGCGGATAAAATGGTCGCCAGCGGTGTGCGTGTGGCGCGGGCAGACAGGATGGCGATGCCCAGAATGCCGCCTGCCTTGATCCAGTCTTTGGGCCAGTTATTTTTTCCGCTCATACAATTATGTTTTAATGGGCTGTATTTACTATTTTAACTATTTAGTGGTAATAGCACTGTTATAAATGGTTTGTAACCCGATTCCAATGAATTAAACCTACATGGATACCTGCTGTCACCATTCGGATACACCCCCAGCGCCCACCGCGCCGCTGCAACAAGATGCCGAAGCATACTACACCTGCCCGATGCACCCGCAGATTCGTCAGCTTGGGGCGGGGCATTGCCCTATTTGCGGCATGGCTCTTGATCCGGAATCACCTACCAATCCGTTTGCCAGCAATTCCGAACTCGAAGACATGCAGCACCGTTTTATCGTGTCTGCCCTGCTGAGCCTGCCGCTGCTGCTAATGATGGCGGGGCCGGACATGCATCATTTCATGGAAAGTGCGAAAGGACTGTGGATTCAGGCCTTTCTTGCCAGTATTGTGGTGGGCTGGGGCGGCTGGCCGTTTTTTACACGCGCCGTGGATTCCATCCACAACCGCAGCCTGAACATGTTCACGCTCATCGCCATGAGCACCGGCATCGCCTATCTATATAGCCTCGCCATCATCACCTTCCCGCAGCTGAACACCGCCAACAGCCCGAATTACTTTGAAACCTCGGCCGTCATCACTATGTTCGCCCTGCTCGGTCAGGTGCTGGAGCTGAAAGCGCGCAACAAAACCAGTCAAGCCATGCGGGAATTGCTGAATCTCACTCCCAAAACCGCACGTATTATCCGAAGTGGCGATGCAGAAGAAGACGTACCCGTCAGCGATGTGACAATCGGCGATTTGTTACGTGTACGTGCCGGTGAGGCCATTCCAGTGGACGGTATTATCACCGAAGGTTCCGGTACTGTTGACCAGTCGATGATCAGCGGCGAATCGATGCCGGTTAAAAAAAACACCGGCGATACGGTCGTCGCCGGAACGCAAAACGGCAACGGCAGCTTCATTATGCGTGCTGAAAAAGTAGGGCATGACACCGTGATTGCCCATATCGCTGATATGGTCGCCAAGGCGCAGCGCACCCATGCGCCGATCCAGCGCCTTGCCGATGTTATTTCCGGCTATTTTGTACCCGCTGTCATCGCAATAGCCATACTTTCTGCTGTTATATGGGGCATCTGGGGACCTGATCCGAAATTATCGTACGCCCTGACGAATGCGGTCGCCGTGCTGATTATCGCCTGCCCGTGCGCCTTGGGGCTGGCCACGCCGATGTCGATTCTGGTGGCTTCGGGGCGGGGCGCACGCGCAGGTGTGCTGGTACGCAAGGCCGCCGCACTTGAACTGCTCGAACAATGCGACACGCTGGTCATCGATAAAACCGGCACGCTGACGGAAGGTAAACCCAAGCTTCTGGCGATCATGCCGTCCGAGGGCTACACCGAAACCAACCTGCTGCGCATGGCCGCCAGCCTTGAACGCTGGAGCGAACACCCGCTGGCAAGCGCGGTGGTTCACGGGGCAGAAGAACGCGGCATCGGTTTTCTGGAAGTACACGCTTTTAAAGTCATCGCCGGCAAAGGCGTAACGGGCATTATGGACGGCCGCTCGGTCGGGCTGGGCAATGCGGCACTGATGCAGAGCCTCGGCGTAACCGTATTAAAAACCAAAGCCGAACCCTACCGTTCGCAAGGGCAGATCGTATCCTTTATCTCCATTGACGGCAAAGCAGCAGGCTTACTCACCGTCGCCGACCCGATCAAGGCCACCACCCCCGATGCGCTGAAACTGCTGAGAGACACCGGTATGAACATCATCATGCTCACCGGCGACAGCCGTTCCACCGCCATTGCCATTGGCCGCAAACTCGGCATTGAAACGGTGGAAGCGGAAATTTTGCCCGAACGTAAATACGAAATTATCAAGGAAATGCAGGCCAAAGGCCATATCGTCGCCATGGCTGGTGACGGCATCAACGATGCACCGGCACTGGCGCAGGCCAATGTCAGTATTGCCATGGGCACAGGCGCGGATATCGCCATTGAAAGCGCCGACATTACCTTGCTCAACAGCGACCTTATGGGCATCGTGCGGGCGCGCCACTTAAGCACAATAACGATGCGTAATATACGCCAGAACCTGTTTTTTGCTTTTATCTACAATATCGTCGGTGTGCCAATGGCAGCGGGTATTCTCTATCCCTTCACCGGCCAGCTGTTAAATCCGATGCTTGCCAGTGTGGCGATGGCGCTCAGCTCGGTATCGGTGGTTGCGAATGCATTTCGTATCCGCAGAAGCGCATTATAATTCACTCTGCTTCATCATCCAATTCTTCAGGTTTCAACGGCAATTGCCAAAGGCGGTACGCTGCCCCTTGGCGCGTGCGCGCTGTGCGGATACCATTTTTTTCCAGCCATAGTGCGTGCGCACCACCCGATTCCAGCTCGGCACGCCCGATCACATGCACAGCCTGCGGGCACTGCGCCGCGCCGATATAGCGCCACGCGATCACCACATCCGCAGGCGTTGAGCATGCCTGCGCCACCGCGTCATTATCCTGCGGTTTTTTGATCATTTTCAACGTATAGCCGTTATGATTATAGGTGCAGAGGCTGCGGTCGCAAGTAATAGCCGTATCCTTTAGCGGCACCAGCTCATCTTCGCCTTCCGAGCGCAGCCAGTTCTGCACGGTGAACGAGCGTGCGGTGCCTTTAAGTGTCGTATAATGGCCGGAGTCAAGGCGTACCATCACCTGATGGGCATCACCACTCACCAGCACATCCACCGGCACATGCTGCGCGATGGTGGCCATCCCGAAGGCAATGAACGCAATCCCGCCAATGCGGTAGCGCCCCTGCATCAGGCACAGCCACAATAGCCCGAAGGTGGACACACTCAGCCCCAACCCCGTGGGCGAGGGTAAATGCAAGGACGCATAGGGAAGGCTAGTTACCCAGCGCGCCATGCGGATCATGATATCCGTGCCGTAAGCCATCGGCACATAGCCAATCCATTCCAGCCCCAGCGGCATCAGGAGCAGCGCCAGCACCATGCCGGGCATAATCACAAATGTCGCCAGCGGCACCACCACCATGTTGGACAGCAACCCGAAAATCGCAAAGCGGTTGAAGTGGTACAACACATACGGCGCGGTCGCCAGCGTGGCCACCAGCGAGGTGATGATGATGCCCAGCAGATGCACCCATGAGCGCGAAAGCCATGAGCCCGATGAATGCCGAGCGCACTGCCGAACCGTTCATACAAGCTCACAATCGCCAGCGTCGCCGCAAACGACATCTGGAAACTCGGGCCGAACAGGGATTCGGGAAATAACAGCAAAATAACCATCGCCGCCAGCGAGAGCGTACGCAGCGTCACCGCCTTGCGGTCAAGCAGGATTCCGGTGAATAAAAATACCACCATGATAAAGGCACGTTGCGCCGGAATCGGCCCGCCTGCCAGCATCAGGTAGACCAAGCCGCTGAAGAGCGCGCATACCGCCGCGATTTTTTTTACCGGCACGCGCAGCGCCAGCGGCGGATACAGCGTCAGCAGTAACCGGATGTTATAAAATACGATACCGGTGACGATGCCCAGATGCAGCCCCGCAATCGCCAGCATGTGGGCAAGGCCGGAATCGCGCAGCACCGATTTCACATCGGCAGGAATCGGCCCTGTTTCACCCACCGTCATCGCCGCCGCCACCGCACCGACACTGCCGGACATGCCGTTTCGCATATTCTCGCCGATGGCATGGCGAAGGTTATTCATCCACACATGAAAACCCGACGCGCTGGCAGGTTGAATCACCTCGGCAGCGCGCATGGCAAAGCCGTTGCCGCCAATGCTGCGGAAATAAAAATGCCGCGCGAAATCGTAGCTGGCGGGCATAATCGGCGAAGGGAGCGGATACAGGTTGGCAGTGAGCCGCACGCGGTCACCGACCGCCAAAAGATTATCCTGATGGCGAAAACTGATACGCACGCGCAGCGGTGTCTGTTCGGGCGGCACACCTTCAATCGTCAGGTGCGACAGCACCAGTTTTTCTTTTTCTTCAATTGGTTCTATCTCATCAATGATGCCTTCGACGGTGCGGTTGCGCGCCTCTTCACGCAGCAGCGGGGTCGCCACCCATTGCGCCCGCCACTGGCAGGCAGCAAAGCTAAGGCTGATCAGGAAGAAAGGAATCCATAACCTGCGTAGTGGCAAGCGCCACATCGCTAACAGAATAACCGTCGCAAGTGCAAACACGGATTGGCCAAGCGCCCACGACGGCTCGCCTTCGGGTGAAAAATACGCGCCAATGCCCACCATAAGCACGGCGGGTGACCACAGGAACAGGCGGTTCCTCTCGGCGGCAACCCATACAGCGAGTTTACGGCGCATCCGCCTTCCAGCCTGTCATAGTCACCAGTTCGCAGGTGGCATTCACACGCCCGTCGCTGTGGGCAAAGTGCGTTTGGTAATACTCCATCGCCTCATACAGCACCGAGCGCCGCATCCCCCCCTTCTGGCGGTTGAGCAGCGCGTTCGTTTCGCCACTGCCACGCAAATCATCCAGCAATTTCATCGGGTTTTCATAATGGATATTTAGAATTTCACTGTCGGTCACCGGCATGGTAAATCCGGCACGTTGCAACAGGCTTCCCGCTTCCCGCGCATCAATAAACGGTGAGATATGCGGCGACATGCCACCTTTAATGGTCAGCTCGGCCTGCTCGAAAGACGTCCGCAATTCTTTTAAGCTTTCGCCGCCCAACACCATCATCACAAACAGCCCTCCGGCTTTCAGGACACGGTTTATCTGGATCAAACTTCCCGCTAAGTCATTGATCCACTGCAGTGAAAATACGCTAAGCACCAGATCGAAGCTACCTTCCGCAAAGGGCAGCCATTCCTCGTCCGCGACCACGCGCATACCCCGCGCCTGCGTCACCATCGCCGCCGAAAGGTCGGCCTGCACCACATGCTCGATGCCGTTTAAGCCGCGCAGGTAAGAAGCCATAATTCCGTGATGCGCACCCAAATCCAGCACCATCGGAAAGTGCCGTTTAATGTCGGGCAGGCGCTCGGCCAGACGCTGGGCTCCCTCATGATAGAGAAAATCACTATGGCTGATCGTGCGTGCCGCGCGGTCGCGGTGGTGTCGCACCGCTTTGCGGTCAAAGATCATGTAGGCAGCGGACATGGATACGGATGCATTCGGGGTTAGAAATTTAGCTCACTATAGAGTATATTCGGCAAAACTCTAATAGCTAGTAACGGATGCCGCGCGCGTTAATCAACCTCCTCTTCCCACCGCACTGCCTTGTGTGCAATAACGCGGTCACAGAGCATGGCACGTTATGCCATACCTGCTGGCAGGGGGTGCGTTTTATTACCGATCCCTATTGCGCCTGCTGCGGCCAACCCTTTGATTTCGCGCTTGGGAAAGACGCGCTATGCGGCAATTGCCTGCGTGAGCTGCCACCCTTCACCCGCGCCCGCGCCGTCTTCCGCTATGACGACAAAAGCCGCGCGCTGGTCACGAAACTCAAATACGCCGATCAACTGCACCTATCAGCCGTTTATGGCCAGTGGCTAACCAGTTTCGGACGTGAGCTGATCGAAGCCAGCGATGCCATGGTGCCCGTCCCGCTGCATTACTGGCGCTTTATTGGCAGGCGCTATAACCAGTCGGCCTTGCTCGCCTACAGCATCAAGCAACGTTGCGGCCTTAGTGTGCTGCCAGATGCGCTCAAACGCACCCGCGCCACCAAGCCGCAACCCGGACTGACGCGCAAGCAACGCAAAACCAACGTCAAAAATGCCTTCGCCGTATCGGCGCATGCGCTGCCACTGATAAAAAACAAAACCGTGCTGCTGATTGACGATGTGATGACGACTTCGGCCACCATTGGCGAATGCGCCAAAACCCTGCTAAGCGCCGGAGCCAGCCACGTCAACGTGCTGACACTGGCACGAAAGGCAGGGTAATTTATGCACGTTGCATCACATCTTATCACTGACCAGAAGCAACTCAAACCGCTGGAAGGCTATCGTGGCATCGCGGCACTGTGCGTTGTTATTTATCACAGCTGCGCCATGTTCACCAACTGCAACAACGTCAGCAGGGGTTACCTGAGCGTGGATTTATTTTTTATATTGTCGGGGTTTATTATCGCGCGGCACTACGAAGCGGCCATCCGCGACCACAGCATTAGTTTTTGGCAATTTTCGCTACGGCGCATCGCCCGCATGTATCCAATTTACCTCGCGTGCTTCGTGTTTATTGTCTTCGCCCACCTTATCTGCGTAAAGTTGTATCATAAACCCACGGTAATTCCGTGGAGCGACGACCATCTGGGGTGGAATTTTTTCTGGCAGCTAATCTTGTTGCAGGCCATCGGCGGGCCACGAATGTCGTGGGTATCCTCGGCATGGTCGGCTTCGGTCGAGCTGGTGGTAAACGGCCTGTTTTTCCTGTTTCACCGCTACCGCCTGCCATACCTGCTGGCGTTGTTCATCGTGTTGGAATCAGTGTATTTTCTTTATGCATCCGGCGATTTAAAAGTGCTGATTTTTACCCATATGCTGTTCAGCAACCCAATCCTGCGCGGCATCGCCGGATTCGGGGTAGGTACGATTTTATTCCACTGGCATCACCGGCTTCCGCCATTACTAGTGGCGCATTTACGCATCACCGAAGCGCTATTGGCGCTGACAGCGGCCATTGCCTGCTATTATCTCGGGCACGAGCCGGTGATTGATTATCTGTTGTTACTGGTATTTTTCCCTGCCCTGCTTTTACTCGGCCTGTACCGTCACAGCGCCTGCGGTTTTATCGGCTCGCTACCGGTCTTTACCGCACTGGGCACTATCAGCTACTCGCTCTACATGGTGCAGGAGCCGCTCACGTTCCTGATCAAAACCTTTGATATAGAACCGATATTGCAAAGCGGATGGCCCCACCCTGTCGGCGGGCTGGCCTACCTTGTAGTCCTCATGATTATATCCACCCTAACCTACCGCCACATCGAAAAACCCTGCCGCAAGCTGCTGCGCGGGCGGGATTAAATATTGAAATATTTCGCCTGCGGATGATGTACGACAATCGCAGACGTTGACTGCTCGGGATGGAGCTGGAACTCTTCCGAAAGCTCAATGCCGATACGCTCTGCTCCCAGTAATTCCAGCAGCAACTTCTGGTCTTCGAGGCGTGGCACTGCCGGATAACCAAAGGAATATCGCGAGCCGCGATAGCCCTGCTTCAGCAGCTTTTTAACATCACGGTCATCTTCATGGCCGAAGCCCAGTTCGGAGCGGATGCGCTTGTGGATATATTCGGCCAAGCTTTCGGCAATTTCTACGCCAAAGCCGTGAAGGTACAAATAATCCTGATAGCGGTTGTTCGCGAACCATTCGCGCGCGACATCGGCCACTTTTTGTCCGGCAGTCACCACCTGCATGGCAAGCACATCGCGCTCACCGGAATCGATCTCGCGGAAGAAATCGCTAACGCAGATGCCGCCTTCTTTATCCTGACGCGGGAGTGAAAAACGCCCTGTTTCTTTGGTGCCGGATTCATCGAACAGCACAAGGTCGTTGCCTTCGGCGGCGCATTTAAAATAGCCGTACGCCGCTTTTGGCTGCAAAATATCCTCGCGTTCGCACTCATCGATCAGGCGTTTTAAAATCGGTTTGACGTCGGTTTCTACCCACTTCCAGTATTCATCAAGCGACTTGCCGGCTTTTTTAAATCCCCAGTGAAAGGTGAACAGCATCTGCTCGTTGAGGTAGGGGATGAGCGCCTTGAACGGCACGTTTTCGATAATGCGTGCGCCCCAGAACGGCGGGGCGGGAACACTCACCTGTTTTGCCAGTTCCGCGCGTTTGAGCTTGATGGCCTCGACTTCCATCGGGCGCAATTCCCTGCCGATCAGCTCGGCTCCCGCCACTTCGTTTTGCGACCAGCGCTGTTTGGCCTTGGCGTTGCTCGGGCGGTTGTGCTTGCGCTTTTTGATCTCGTCCAGATGGGTATCAAACTGACCATCGGCCAACTTGTTCATCAGATCCAGCCCGTCAAATGCATCCTGCGCATAGGCCACGCGCCCCGAGCCATACGCCGCAACGCAATCTTCTTCCACATAGGCACGCGTGAGCGCCGCGCCGCCCAGTAACACGGGCAGCTTGAAACCAAGCTGCGTCAGCTCTTCCAGATTTTCGCGCATGACGACGGTGGATTTCACGAGCAATCCTGACAGGCCAATAGCATCGGGCTTGTTTTCGTTGACGGCGGTAATGATGTTGGCAATCGGCTGCTTGATGCCAAGATTGATGACCTTGTAGCCATTGTTGGTGAGGATGATGTCGACGAGATTTTTGCCAATATCATGCACGTCGCCTTTGACGGTCGCCAGCACAATAGTGCCTTTTTGCTGGCCTTCAATTTTTTCCATGAACTGCTCGAGATGCGCGACGGCCTTTTTCATCGTTTCCGCCGATTGCAGCACGAACGGCAATTGCATCTTACCTGAACCAAACAATTCGCCGACCACCTTCATGCCTGCCAGCAGAATATCGTTGATGATGAACAGTGGGGCGTGAGTTTTACGCGCTTCATCCAGATCGCCCTCAAGGCCTTTTTTATCGCCATCAATGATGCGTTCCTTCAGCACATCCTCAATGGTGTCGGCACGCTTTTTCTTGGCCGATGCTTCGCCTTTGCGCCCTTCAAACAGCGCAATAAAATATTGCAGCGGATCATACGGATCGTCCGGCGTGCCTGCGGGTTTTTTAGGGATATACGGGGCATCATTCATACAACAGGCAATCCTTTTTCCGTCCAGTCACGCCAGCCACCATCCATCGACAGCACGTTGGTATAACCCATTTTTTGTAAACTTTCCGCCGCGAGCGCCGAACGGAATCCGCCGCCGCAATACAGAACCAGCTGCGTATCCTTCGCCGGAACGGCTTTTTCAATATCGCGCTCGATGATGCCACGCCCCATATGCACTGCGCCAACAATATGGCCTTTGGCCCATTCGGAATCCTCGCGCACATCAATCAGTGTAAAGGGTTTAGCGCTGTCGATCATGGCTTTCACCTGACCGGTATTCACCTCGCGGATATTGGGTTTCACCTGCTCTACCAGTTCTAAAAATGCCGATGCGTGTTTCATGATACCCTCACCTTGTGTTTAATTCTGATAATATCGTCTTCTTCCAGATACTCGCCGGATTGGATTTCGATCACCACCAGCGGTTCATCGCCGTCATTGGTCAGCTGATGCACCACCTCCTGTCCCACGATCACCGGCGGGCCGCCTTCTGCGACCTCAAATACCTCGTCTCCCAGCTGCACCAGCGCGTGCGGGCCTGCCATATACCAGTATTCACTGCGGTGATTATGGTATTGCAGCGAGATCGATTGGCCGGGGTCAAGCAGCACTTTTTTGATTTTGTAGCCCTTGCCCTCATCTAGCACCTTGTAGCTGCCCCACAGGCGCGGAACCCAGTTGCGGGCCGCAATCTCCGAAGAGCTTTCGACCTTGCCGCCACCCATGCTCCACAGCATTTCAATGCCCAGCTCGTCACATAGTCTGGATTCGGGCGTGTTGACCGACGTGCGGTCGCCGCCATTGGCAAAATAGCGCGGCTTAAGACGTGAAAGCGCCTCGCATACCGAACCGTCGCGGTCGTCCACCGTCGATACGTCATCGACATAACGCAAATCACCGATGATAGCAGCACGCTGTTCCCACGGTAAAAATACAAAACCTTTTTTGCGAAACAACCAGTCGTCCGAGTTCAGGATCACCGTTAACGTTCCGTGTTCACTGGCCTGCCGGAACATGGCGAGATGTCCGAAATGCAGCGGATCAAATCCTCCGGACACGCAAATGGTATGGTTCATGGGTTGTTACAATGGTTAAAAAACACTTCAAGGAAGTCAGGGTATAATCTATTTACGCAGGCTTGCCAATAGGCTGGCTATAATTGGTGCTTCAGTCGTTCGATCAGTTCGGCATCGGCTTCAATCATCGGCAGTTCGTGCATATGCTGCGGACGTTTCCACGCAATGGCAGTGTGTTCCTTGGGATGCGGGGTTCCCTGCCATGTCCGGCAGACATAGACCGGCATCAGCAGGTGAAACCCGAATTCCTGACTATAATCATGGGATAAAAACCAGAACGGCTCCATGTCGGCGGGTACCACGTCAATACCGAGTTCTTCTTGTAATTCCCGCGCCAGCGCCGCTTCCGGCGTTTCGCCGCTTTCGACCTTGCCCCCCGGAAATTCCCATTTTCCCGCCAGCCGCTTGCCTTCTGGCCGTTGCGCCAGTAGCACTTCGTTATCGGGATTGACGAGAGCCGCCGCCACCACTAGTAAAATGGTCATGAGCGGTAGGAACCGTTGATGTCGATGTAGCGATGCGTCAGGTCGCAGGTATAGACCACCGATGCGCCCGTACCGATACCAACATCCACCGCTATCTGAATATCGCGGCCCTTCATGTGGGATTCAATCTGCGCTTCACGGTAGTCAGGGTCCGCCTCGCCGTTGCGGGCAATCACCACACCACCAATCGTAATTTTGAGCCTGTCGCGGTCGGCCTGCTCACCCGCCTTGCCTACCGCCATGACGATGCGCCCCCAGTTGGCATCCCCCGCCGCAAGGGCGGTTTTCACCAGCGGCGAATTGGCAATACTCATGCCGATCGTGCGGGCGGCTTTGGCCGATGCCGCACCGGTAACGTTAATGGTCACCAGTTTTTCGGCTCCCTCACCGTCTTTGACCACATGCAAAGCCAGCTCGTGCAGCACGTCCTGCAAGGCCTTTTTGAAACCCGCCTCAGGCGAGGATATCAATGGGTTAGCTGCTTTGCCGGTGGCAAAAAGCATGAGCGTATCACTGGTCGATGTGTCACCATCCACGGTCACGGCGTTAAAGGTTGGCCGCACCGTTTCATCCAGCATGGCTTGCAGGGCTTTCGCCTCAATCGCCGCATCGGTGAACACAAAGGCAAGCATGGTCGCCATGTCGGGGGCGATCATGCCCGAGCCTTTGGCGATGCCATTGATAGTGATGGTTCTTCCGCCAAGGCTTAGTGTGCGGGTCGCCATTTTGGGGTAAGTGTCGGTAGTCATGATCGCACGTGCCGCGTCCTGCCACGATGCCGCCGACAAGCGGGAGGTCAGGTCATGCAGGGCGGCGGTGATTTTATCGTCGGGCAAGCGTTCGCCGATTACTCCTGTAGAAGCGGTAAATACCTCGGACGGCGCACACCCGATTTCTTTGGCACATGTTGCCATGATGCGCTCGACCGAAGCAACACCGACACTGCCGGTAAAGGCGTTGGAATTACCGGAGTTCACCACCACTGCGCGTGCCTTGCCGCCTTTTAACGCCTCGCGGCATGCCAATACAGGCGCCGAAGCAGTCAGTGATTGGGTAAATACGCCTGCGACCTGCGTGCCTTCGCACAATTCCACCAACAGCAGGTCGGTACGGTTTTTATAGCGTATACCGCACTCCCCCGTTGCAAGCCTGACACCAGCAACAGGCATAAGTTCCGGATAGGAATCAGGGGCTAAAGGGGAAATGGTCATAGTAAAAACAAATAGAGCAAGGGTGTTACCCCTTGCTCTATTCCAATCACGTATTAATTAGCGTCTGATTTTTTGTCTTTGGCTTTATCAGCGCCTTTTCCAGCCGCTGGCGACAGCGAGGTGGAGAATGGCTTTTCTTTACCATCGGCAGCAAAGTATTTGATGTCCGCTTTTTTCAGCAGGCTTTCGATGTATTTTTGCACCGATTTGTTAGCCAATTCGCCCTTGAGGATTTCTTTCATATCGTCAAAGCTGGCGATCTGGAGTGGGCGGCGGTCTTCGACCTGAATGATGTGCCAGCCGAATTCTGATTTCACTGGTTCGGACGATTCGCCTTTTTTCAGCTTGAAAGCGGCTTCAGCAAATTCAGGAACCATCTTTTCCTTGGTAAACCAGCCGAGTTCGCCACCATTCGCACCTGACCCCTTGTCGGAAGATTTTTCTTTGGCAAGCTTTTCAAAATCACCGCCTTTTTTCAGCTGTTCAGCCAGTTTTTTAGCTTCTTCTTCCGTTGGCACCAGAATGTGACGGGCCTTAACTTCTTCCTGACCTTTAGCAGCCGCTACTTTTTCAGCATAGGCAGCTTTCATATCTTCATCGCTGATCAGGTTTTTTGCTTTATTTTCCATAAAGTTTTTCATAACCACCTGTTTGCTGACCAGAGCGATCTGTTTTTTTACTTCTTCGTTCTTGTCATAACCGCTTTTGATGGCTTCATTATAGATCAGGCGCTCGGACACCAGACCACGCAACACGTTTTGGCGGATATTTTCATCGAAGCTATTGAAATCAGGCGCGGAACCACCCGGAAACAGGTTTTTCCAGCTCTCCATGACTTCGCTGTTTTTCAGCTCTTCGCCACCGATTTTAATGATGGTATAGTCTTTTTGTGGTTCAGCAGGCTTTTCAGCTACTGCTTTATCGGTTGTGGTTTCTGCTTTTTCTTCTGCTGCCAGAACGTTGCCGGAAGCGGTGATCGCGAAGGTAGCGCAGGCAGTAAGCAGCAATGCGCGGAAAGACTGTTTCATGGTGTTAATCCTTGTTTTAGTGATGATGAATGGACCGTTTAGGATGGGGCTTTATGGCATAATGCCGGCATCTTGGCAAGTAGTGAGCGTTGACTTGGCCGAAATAAAGGCCTATCTCTCTTCACCTGCTAAAAAATAATTGGGTTAAAATTTTACGATGTTAGGCTCCATTGCAAAGAAGCTGTTTGGTTCAGCCAACGACCGCTTTATCAAAACACTCAACGGCAAAGTGCAACAAATTAATGCACTTGAGCCGCAACTCCAAAGAATGTCGGACGAAGAGTTGCGTGGCCGCACCACGTGGCTGCGCGAACGCTTAAACGGCGGCGAAAAACTCGACAACCTGC
Organism: Alphaproteobacteria bacterium; assembly: GCA_025360605.1. Lineage (GTDB taxonomy): Bacteria > Pseudomonadota > Alphaproteobacteria > Rickettsiales > SXRF01 > JANYBV01. The sequence continues at coordinate 195,146 of JANYBV010000038.1, forward strand.
TGGTGGATGCGTTTGCGACGGTGCGTGAGGCCGGCAAGCGCGCCCTTGGCATGCGCCACTTTGACGTACAGATGGTCGGCGGTATTGTCCTTCATAAAGGCATGATCGCGGAAATGCGCACGGGTGAGGGTAAAACCCTTGTTTGTACTCTGGCCGCCTACCTCAATGCATTGCCTGGCAAAGGCGTGCATGTGGTCACCGTGAACGATTACCTCGCCAAGCGCGACTCGGAATGGATGGGCAAGCTGCACCGCTTCCTCGGCCTTACCGTTGGCTGTATTACCAATGGCATGGACGATCAGGAACGTCAGGACGCTTATGGTTGCGACATTACCTACGCTACTAATAATGAGTTGGGCTTTGATTATTTGCGCGACAACATGAAATTTGCCCGCGAAGCGATGGTACACCGTCCGTTCCACTACGCGATTGTCGACGAAGTCGACTCGATTTTAATCGATGAAGCGCGCACCCCGCTGATCATCTCCGGCCCGACCGAAGATAATTCTGACCTGTACAATCAGGTCAATCGCCTGATGTCGCAGATCAAGCCTGAAGACTATGAAAAAGAAGAAAAACACCGGTCGGTTACGCTGACAGAAGCGGGGGTTCATCACATCGAAGCGCTGATGGTTGCTGCAAACCTCTTGCCTGAAAATGCTTCGTTGTACGACATTGAATATGTCTCGCTGGTGCATCATGTAAATCAGGCGCTGCGAGCGCATACGCTGTTTACCAAGGATGTCGATTACATCGTCAAAGACGATAAAGTTGTCATCATCGATGAATTTACTGGCCGTATGATGGATGGAAGGCGCTATTCCGAAGGCCTGCATCAGGCGCTGGAAGCCAAGGAAGACGCTAAAATCCAGAACGAAAACCAGACCCTCGCCTCCATCACTTTTCAGAACTATTTCCGCATGTATCCCAAACTTTCGGGCATGACCGGAACGGCGATGACCGAAGCGGGTGAATTCCGTGATATTTATAAACTTGAAGTGGTTGATATACCAACCAACGTCGGTGTTTTGCGCATCGACCATCACGATGAAATTTACCGCACCGCCCTTGAAAAATACCGCGCGGTCATCCGTGAAATCAAGATTGCAAATGAGAAAAAGCAGCCGGTGCTGGTGGGTACGGTCTCGATCGAACAATCCGAATACCTCTCCAAATTGCTGGCCAAAGAGAAAATCCAGCATCAGGTGCTGAATGCGAGGTACCACGAGCAGGAAGCGTATATCATTGCTCAGGCTGGCAGCCCGAGTGGTGTGACGATTGCCACGAACATGGCTGGTCGCGGTACTGACATTATGCTCGGTGGTAATCCGGAAATGCGTCTGGCTCAGGAAGTGGGCGCGCTACCGGAAGGGGCTGAAAAAAATGCCATACTTGAGCGCGTACGCGCCGAAACAAGCGCCGCCAAGGAGGAAGTCCTCGCTGCCGGCGGTTTATTCGTTATCGGCACCGAGCGACACGAATCACGGCGTATCGATAACCAGCTTCGTGGCCGTTCCGGCCGTCAGGGGGATCCGGGCGCATCGAAATTCTTCCTCTCGCTGGAAGATGACCTGATGCGTATTTTCGGTTCCGAACGCATTGACGGATTACTGCAAAAACTTGGCATGAAAGAAGATGAGGCCATCTTCCATCCATGGATGACGCGTGCGATTGAGCGTGCCCAGCAAAAAGTCGAGCAGCGCAACTACGAAATCCGCAAGAACCTGCTGAAATACGATGATGTGATGAACGATCAGCGTAAGGTGATCTATGAGCAGCGCATTGAAATGATGGAAGCAACGGACGTATCCGAAACCATCGCCTCTATGCGCGAAGAAATCAACGGCAACATGGTCAGCGCATATGTGCCTGCGAAATCCTATGCGGATGCATGGCAGACCAGTGATCTGCAAACCGAACTCTTCCGCATCTATGGGCTGCACATGCCTGTTGTTGAATGGGCTAAAGAAGAAGGCATCGCCGATGAGGAGCTGCTGAAGCGCGTCAGCGAAACCACCGCAGCCCATTTCGATAGCAAGCTAGCGAGCTACGGCGAACAGATAATGCGTATGGCCGAAAAGCGTGTCTTGCTGCAAACTCTTGACCAGTTGTGGAAAGATCATTTGCTCTCGCTTGACCATTTGCGTCAGGGTATCCACCTGCGTGGTTACGGCCAGCGCGACCCGCTGAACGAGTATAAACAGGAAGCCTTTACACTGTTCGAGCAATTGCTGTCGCAATTGCGTGAGCTGGTGGTGCAGCGTCTTTCGCATATGGAAATTCATGTTGAGCCGCAGCAAGGCTTCGCCCCACAATCCCCTTTCCAAAAATCCGGTAATATCAGCCAGAGTACCGCACAGAATTTAGCTGCGGTTGATGAGGAAACGCTTAAGAAAACAGGGCGCAACGATCCCTGCCCGTGTGGTTCCGGTAAAAAATTCAAGCATTGCCACGGGGCGCTGACGTAATGACTGCTCTTTTAGAGGGTAGTAGCATGGCTAAACTATCTTCTCGCCTTCATGCCGTCGCATTCGCTTTAATGTGTGCCATACCACTTCTGCTGTCGGCAACACGCGCCGGTGCGGATGTTGCGTTTTGTATTATCGGAGTTTTTTTTCTTCTCCACAGTACCATTTCTAAAGATTGGCTGTGGACTCGCCATCCCGAGATGCGTGCCCTTGGAGCTCTATGGGGTTTTATGCTGGCAGTGTCATGGATCACGCCCTTCAACCACACCGAAAGCTTCCTCAGCGCCCTCATCTGGGGGCGATTTATTGTGTTCTTCGCCGCAGCGCGCTACTGGCTTTTAAATCGTGCCGCTGCCCTGCGCACCGTTAGCTACACCGGACTTTTCGTCCTGTTGCTGGTGGCGATAGACACGTTCTGGCAATACCGGACGGGGGTTTCGCTGTCAGGCAGACCGATGAACGGGGACAGGCTGACAGGGCCGCTCGGATACGCTAATATTGGCAATCTCTTGCTAAAAACCGGTTTTCCTATGCTTGGTGTCGCGCTTTATCAGCTGATGAGCCAGCATAAGACACGGCTTTTGTGGCTGCCCGTTGCCGGTTTATGCGCCATCATCTCGCTGGTGATGGTATCGGGGGAACGCTCCACGGCAGTGTTGTTATTCTTAAGCCTTGGCATGATTGCTCTGATGCTTTTTATTGGCCTGCCGCAGGCGCGTAAATGGGTATTGTCCGCTGTCGTCGGCATCACCCTCATGCTGGGCGCGCTCGCCGCCACGCAACCGGTCATTCAGAGCAAGGCCGCTTTCTTCGTCGAGCAAGTATCTAATTTCTGGGTCACGCCGTACGGACAGCTCTATATCGGTGCCGGAAAATTATGGCTGCAACATCCGTTCACCGGCATCGGCATCAAGCAATTTTTTAAAGCGTGTGATAACGGCGCGCTGCATACCAACTATTGCGATATCCACCCACATAACATGTATGCGGAATGGATGGCGCTGACCGGCACACCGGGTATATGCCTTTTATTGCTTTCCCTGTTTTTCATGTCACGCGAGCTAGTAAGAAAAGCTGATTTCAGCGGTGCCAACGCTATCATAACGGCGTTCGCCTTCGCCGGATGCGCAGTCGTGGTGTTTCCTTTTGTCGTGACGCAAAGCCCCTTCGCCAACTGGCCTGCCATGCTGTACTGGTATTGCCTGAGCCTGTCCCTAGGTCTGACCAAACTGATTGGTTCAGCGCGCGATACGGACGACGAGGGACGGGTTACTTACCACTGAGCGCGATTAATTATACTCGTCCCACAGAGGTTTTTTCAATTTCGCCTGCATCAGTGCATGCGCTTCCAGCTCTTCAGGATTCAAAGGGAAATCACGCGGTGCGCGCTGCTGTGACGTGGCACCGACATCCCTAAGTGCATCTGTATTTTTGCTTTCCTGTTCCAGTAAAAGCGCCACCTGACGGCCACCGAGCAATTCCAGATAGACATCCGCCAGCAACTCGGCATCCAGTAACGCGCCGTGCTTGGTGCGTGCAGATAAATCGATTTCAAAGCGTTTGCACAGCGCATCAAGGCTTGCCGGAGATCCCGGAAATTTTTTACGCGCAATCAGCACCGTATCAATTGCACGGCTCATCGGCAGCGCCGGAAACCCAAGACGGTCAAGCTCGGCATTAATAAAGCGCATGTCAAATCCGGCATTGTGGATAACCAGCGTATCACTGGCGATAAATTCAAAAAATTCATCGACTTTTTCGGCGAATATCGGTTTGTCTTTTAAGAAGTCGGTGGAAATACCATGCACACGGTAGGCTTCGTCCGGCACATCACGCTCGGGATTCAGGTAGCTATGGAAAAACGCGCCCGTACGCATACCACCGATTACCTCGACGCAACCAATTTCAACCACGCGGTGGCCGCTGGCGGGGTCAAGCCCTGTCGTTTCTGTATCAAGTACAATCTCACGTTTCATAGGCCCGACTTTCGCAACCACGTTACCAATGTCCTGAAGCTATGCGATTTGCCCAGACCTGTCAGCACAACTTTATCCGCCCGCCGTCTCTTATTGCGGTCAGATAGTTGCGAGCGCAGGATTTGCAGGAATTTTTGTTCGCTCATGTGTGGGCGGCGCAGCACCCGTTGCTTTTGCAAAAAAAATGGTGCAGAGGCGACAAGGGTAACATCACAGCGTTGCTCGGCCCCCGTTTCAAATAACAGCGGGATATCAAGTACTGCCATGCGCGCCCCCAACCGGCGCTGCTCCCACACAAACTGGTTTTCCGCCGCCACCACTAACGGATGCAGCAGCTCTTCAAGGCGCTTTAACTGGGTTTTATCATTAAATACAATGGCACCGAGTGCCTTGCGGTCAACTTCACCGTCCTTCACCGCCTGCGGAAACGCCTTGGCCACTTCCGCCACCGCCGCGCCACCCTTGGCCATGAGCTGGTGAACAATCGCATCCGCCGAACAGACCTTGGCACCAAGGCTGGCCAGCTGGAGCGCCAGCGTGCTTTTACCCATGCCAATGCTGCCAGTCAGCCCGATGACGATCATTGTCCACCGCTTATCATATAGTGACGCAGCGCCTCATCCACCTGCGGCGTTGCACCGAACCATGCGCTAAATCCGGGTACCGCCTGATGCAGCAACATGCCAAGCCCGTCAACGATGGTATTACCACGGGTTTTCGCTTCCATCAGCAGCGGTGTCATCAGGGGGGTATAAACGATGTCGGTGACCAGCGCCGATACCGGCAGTGCCGCCAGATCAATCGTCAGGGCTTCCTTACCCGCCATGCCGAGGCTGGTAGCGTTGACCAGCAAGTCAGCGCCGCGTAACGCCTGCGAGCGTGATTCCCATGTCTGTGTGGCAATTTCTCCGGCGAACTGGCTGGCGAGTTCATCCGCCCGCAGCTGTGAGCGGTTGACCACTACAATTTCTTTATATCCCAGTTTGATCAGCGCATAACACACAGCTTTTGCCGCTCCGCCTGCGCCTAATAACACAGCTTTATTTTTCGATGCTCCGATATGCGGGCGGATATTTTCGGCAAAGCCGTAACTATCGGTATTCATGCCAAACAGCTTGCCACCTTCACCGATCACAATGGTGTTGGCCATGCCGGCGCTACGCGCATCGTCATCCATAGCGTCCAGAAGCGGCACCACCAGCTCTTTATGCGGTAGCGTTAAATTGGCTCCGGCAAAACCCATTTTTGGCAACGCGCGGATCACCGTTTCGATATCTTCTGGTTTTACACTTAAGGGAATATACGCCCCGTCAATGCCCATGCGCGACAGCCAGTAATTATGCAGACGTGGCGACAGGCTGTGCGACACCGGCCAGCCAATGACCCCTGCGATTTTTGCCTTACCGGATAGGGAGTGCTCAGGCACTTTTTGGCTCCATTTTTTCTTGATGTTTTTTTAGATACTGAATAATAGTCGCCGCCGTTTCTTCCACCGAACGCCGCGTCACATCAATCACCGGCCATTTATGTTTCTGGTAAAGCTTGCGTGACTCGGCAATCTCGGCTTGCATGTATTCCATATCAACATAATTCGTGTCCTGATCCTGCTTCAGCGATTGCAGGCGCGTCTTGCGAATCTGCTGCAGGCGTTCAGGGCTGATGGTCAGGCCAACCACCAATGGTTTTTTGATCAGCTCAAGACTCGGTGGCAACGGGCAGCCATGCACGAACGGAATGTTCGCCGTCTTATACCCTTTATAAGCAAGGTAGACACAGGTCGGCGATTTGGAGGTACGCGACACCCCTACCAGCACAATATCCGCTTCCTCCAGTTCCCAGTGCGCCTGACCGTCATCATGGGCAAGGGTGTAGTTGATGGCCTCGACGCGCAAGAAATAATCCTCGTTCAGCTCATGCTGCTTGCCGGGGGAAGCATGGGTTTCGGTTCCTAAAAATGTCGACAGCTCCGACACGACCGGCGCTAAAATCGCAATGCAGGGAAGTCCACGCTTAACGCATTCCAGCTTCAACATATCGCGAAGATTGTTATCCACCAGCGTGTAGATCACTGGCCCCGGATTCTCCTTGATCGCTGTCAGGATACGTTCCATCTGGGTTTTGGTGCGAACAAGCGTCCAGCTGAACTCCTCCGGCTCGAGGTCGTTAAACTGCGCCAGCGCCGCACGCGCGACACTGCTGACCGTTTCTCCGGTGGAGTCCGAAACAAGATGAAGATTAAATGTTTTCATACGATTTTTTCTATAAAGAGAATGGACGGGTTGATAGTGGGTGTGCATTGTGTTGTGGATAAACACGGTAGTGTTCATGGCATAAAAAAGAGGGGCTTTTTATCCCAGAGCTGAGCGGGTGTTCCGTGAAAATTATCCCCATGTGATTTAGCCTATCCCCAACTGCTTATATCTTGTTACTTCGGGATGGTTACCCCCATGTTTCTTATCATCCACAGGCCCCTATTTGCATCATTTTTTCGCACTCTAGGCAAGTTATTGCTTTTTTATCCCCATAAAAGGCGCTAAACCTTCCCTCGTTGGATAACTCGGAGGATCAAAAACCATCCTCATGTTCCTTTAGACAACTACTACCACCTTTTAAAAATAACTATTTTTATATAAGTAATTAGGAATCTTAAAACGTGAAGCCTTTACTAAAAGCATTCAGAAAAGAAAAAATGTCGCGCCCTCCTTTCTGGTTCATGCGTCAGGCAGGACGTTATTTACCGGAATACCGTGAGATTCGAAGCAAGACAGCTAATTTTCTTGAAATGTGCTATACGCCTTCCAAGGCTTCGGAGGTGACATTGCAGCCCATTCGCCGCTTTGGTATGGATGCAGCGATTATTTTTTCAGACATTCTGGTGATTCCTGATGCACTAGGGGTCGATGTGCGTTTTGAAGAAAAAAAAGGCCCCATTTTAGTTCCGGTACAAACGGAAACTGAATTAGATAAGCTGGCATACAATGCAGGTAAATTAGCTCCCGTTTATGAAGCACTGAGAGCTACAAAAGCGGCTTTACCTGTTGAAACTACCCTGATTGGCTTTGCTGGCTCACCATGGACATTGGCGTGCTATACCGTTCAGGGAAAATCGGACAAAGACTTTCATGCCGTACGAATGGTGGCGATCAAAAATAAGCCTTTTTTTAGTCGCCTGATAGCCTTGCTCACCCAATCGGTCATTGATCACTGCAAAGAACAAATCAACGCCGGTGCGGAAGTTATCCAGCTGTTTGATTCATGGTCGGGAGTGTTAAGCGAACAGGAGTTCGATGAATGGGTGATCGAACCGACCCAAAAAATAGTAGCAGCCCTTAAAAAAGCGTATCCGCAGATTCCGGTGATTGGTTTTCCACGTCAGGCGGGTACGAAATACCGTAATTATGTCCTGAAAACTAAGGTGGATGGCGTGAGTATCGATTCATCGGTGTCGCTGGAATATGCTGCAAAGGAGTTATCAGGGCTATGTGTGGTTCAGGGTAATCTTGATCCGGTTATCTTGGCCGAGGACAAAGAAGCGACGCTGAAACAGGCACAAAAAATAGTTTCGATTTTAGGTGGAAATAATCCTTTTATCTTTAATCTCGGTCATGGTATTTTGCCGCACACGCCCACCGAGCACATGCAGACTTTGTGTGATTATCTTAAAAATAGTGCGAAATAATGACGAAGAATGCGGTTGTATTGTTTAATCTTGGCGGCCCCGACAATCTTGATGCGGTAAAACCTTTTTTATTCAATTTATTCAATGATCCCGCGATTATTACCCTTCCCCAACCTTTCCGTTACCTGCTTGCGTTCCTGATTTCTACGTTGCGCAAATCTAAGGCACAGGGCATTTACAAACACATGGGTGGTAAATCTCCCATTCTTGAACTGACCATGCAACAGGCAGAAAAATTAGAAAAAAAGCTGCAATCAACCGCACAAAATAGTGAGGAATACAAAGTTTTTGTGTGCATGCGCCACTGGCATCCGATGAGTGATGTGGTGGTTAAAAAAGTAAAATCCTACGCACCCGATCACGTCATTTTGCTGCCGCTTTATCCGCAGTTTTCAACCACCACCACCGGTTCAGCCTTTACCGACTGGGATAATTCATGCGCTAAAAACCAGTTTGATGCTCCAACCACTCGTATCTGCTGTTACCCCAACGACAGGAATTTTGTTGCCGCGCATGTGAGGATGATCAAAGATATGTACTGGAAGGCTTCGGAAAACGGCAAACCACGCGTTTTATTTTCTGCTCATGGCTTACCGGAAAAGACCATAGCGGGAGGCGATCCCTACCAGTGGCAGGTGGAACGTTCCGTCGAAGCGATTACGCAGGTGCTGGCCATTGACGAACTGGACCACGTAATCTGCTACCAGAGCCGTGTCGGCAGGCTGGAATGGATCGGTCCTTCCACAGAAGAAGAGATTGACCGTGCTGCTGAAGACAAGGTGCCGGTACTTGTGGTTCCAGTAGCGTTTGTGTCTGAACATTCCGAAACTCTGGTCGAGCTGGATATCGATTACCGGAAGATGGCGGAATCTAAAAATATTCCGGGGTACTACCGTGTTCCCGCGCTCAACACCGATGATTTTTTTATCGATGCACTGAGTGAATTATGCCTGAAACGCGACAAGGATGAGCAGGTAAGCTCTTCAACTAACGAACGTATTTGTCCGCGTACTTTCGGCAAATGCTTATGCAATTAGGCATAAAAAATCTAATCAATAGAATTTCCACAATAAATAAGGCAAAGGCAGTATCAGACGAGAAGCTTTCTGAAGTTTATTGGAAAGTGTTTTCAGGCGCTTCTTTTTTTCTCCTTTTGTTGATTATTTATCAGACTACTCTCACTATTGATGCACTGATTACATTTCGTGTTATTGATAATTTTGTGCATGGATATGGGTTACGTTGGAATATTGCAGAACGTGTTCAGGCTTACACCAATCCGTTATGGATGTTATTGCATATTCCCTTGTATGCCCTTTGGGAAAATATCATTTTTGCAACCGTTTTTCTAAGTGTAATATGTACCTTCATAGCGTTATGGCTAACGGCATTTAGCTTTAAGCGCAGATGGACGCAGTTGGCGGCGATTTTTTTTGTACCGCTGGCAATTTCACCTACGTTTGTCATATTTGCTACTTCGGGCCTTGAAGCCCCGCTAACTATCGTTCTTTTTTGTGCGTTTGGATGGGCGCTTCTTAAAGAAAGCGATACTAATCGTTGGTTTTTTATTAGCTTTTTCGTTTCACTCAGTTTGGTAAACAGGTTGGATGAGGCAATTTTTTATTTTCCTGTTTGCTTTTACCTTTTGATCAGCCGTTTTCGGCGCATACGCTGGAATCAATGTCTTTTTGGAAGTATTCCTATTATCCTCTGGGTAGCTTTTAGCCTTTTTTATTATGGGTTTATTTTTCCTAATACCAAGTACGCCAAATTAAATACAGGTATCCCGTCGAGTGATTACATCAGGCATGGGGTACTGTATTTGGAAAATATGCTGATGAGTGATTGTTCGTCAGGTTTTTCACTTCTTGTGGTTACCGTTGCCGTACCTGTTTACAGGTTTATCTTACAATACGGAAAAGCTTCTATTTCATTAGAAATGCTCAATGTTGCGATAGGTATATTATGCTACTCTGTGTATGTCGTGTATGTGGGGGGAGACTACATGGCATGGCATTACTGGTCGTTACCCGTATTTGCGTCAATTTGGTGGCTTTATGCCGTGTTTAGCCAGCATGTTTCAGATCGTATTTGTGTTTGTATCGTATTATGTTTGGTTATCTTCAGACTCATGTATCCCCATTATCAGCTGGTCATGGATGGGCCTTGGAGATTTGGTGCCGGCATTCAAAGACAAAGCGGTGGAAGCGTCGTATTAAGGGATTATCTGACAAAGGGCGTTTCTTGGCCGGCCATAAACCGACGTGAAGGATCAGGTTTGGCTTCGGGCGATGTGATACCAATTTATGGTTGGCAGCATGGGCCGCATATGCATCTTATTGATGACCTTGGTCTGGCTGATCCCCTCCTTGCGCGATTGCCGTCTGATGCAAGAAACATATCGATTGCAGGGCATTATAAACGCTCTTTGCCGCGGGGATATGTTGAAATGATTAGACCAGGGAAATCGAATGTAATGGATCCTGATTTACAGCAATATTACTTAAAACTTCGTCATATAGTATCGGGAGATCTGATGGATATAACGAGATGGAGGGATATTATCCTGTTCAATCTGGGGGAATATGATTATTTACGAGATAGATATATTGAAAAACATCACTTGAATCCTGTATAGCTATTAACCGGTAACAATAAAGGATCCGTATAGTGCTCGCTGAAACCTATCTCTGGCTAAAAGCTTTTCACATTATCGCCGTTATCTCGTGGATGGCGGGTATGCTGTATCTGCCGCGTCTTTTTGTGTATCATACACGCGTGGCGCCTGGCAGCGAGGCTTCAGAATTGTTCAAGGTGATGGAGCGCAAGCTGATGCGCATCATCATCAATCCAGCGATGATTGCGACGTGGATTTTAGGCATATGGCTGATTGTTAGGACGAATGCTCTGAGTGCGGGTAATGGCTGGCTCCACGCTAAATTAGGACTTTTGGTACTGATGCAAATTGCGCATGCACTGATGTCGCGTTACCGCAAGGCATTTATGCGCGACCAAAACATTAAATCAGAACGTTTCTTTCGTATTTTCAACGAAGTACCAGCTGTTTTAATGATCATCATCGTGCTGTTGGTGGTGCTGAAACCATTTTAACTAATATATTGACGTTTGGTTTTGTCTGGGGTAGTGTTTTGCAACCTTGAAACTACGTCGACCACTCTTCTCCAGACGTGTATTGTTTCTGCCTCCCCATTATTGAATTCATCCCCTTAGACACTATTATATTATGAAACTTCAGGACCTTAAATTAAAAACACCCGACGAATTACTGCAGCTTGCGGAAGAAAACAGCGTTGAAAACGCCAGCACCTTGCTCAAGCAGGAAATGATTTTTGCCATCCTGAAGAAACAGGCGGAAAAAGGCGAAGCGATTACGGGTGAAGGGGTGATTGAAGTGTTGCAGGACGGGTTCGGTTTCTTGCGCTCGCCGCTGGCGAACTATCTTGCCGGCCCTGATGACATTTATGTCTCCCCCAGCCAGATCCGTCGCTTTGCCCTGCGCACCGGCGATACGGTAGCGGGTGAAATTCGCGCCCCGAAAGAAGGCGAGCGCTATTTTGCCCTGTTGAAAGTAAACACCATTAATTATGATGATCCGGAAGTCGTGCGCCACCGCATCAACTTCGACAACCTTGTGCCGCTCTATCCTGAGCGCAAGATTAAGCTCGAAGTAGAGCTGGGTGCGAAGCCGATGCCGAAATCGCAGGTGCGTGAGCAGGCTCCCGAGTCTCTCGCCCGCGAAATTCAGGAAATGACCCAGTCTTCACCCGTGTCCGGCCGTCAGCTGCACCGCCAGCAACAACAGGCCAAACAACAGGCGAATGATATGTCGATGCGTGTCACCGATATTGTCGCGCCGATTGGTTTTGGCCAGCGCGCCCTGATCGTAGCTCCGCCGCGTACTGGTAAAACTGTTATATTACAAAACATTGCTCACTCTATCAGCGTCAATCACCCCGATGCGTTCCTGATCGTGCTGCTGATTGATGAACGTCCTGAAGAAGTGACCGACATGCAACGCACCGTGAAAGGTGAAGTGGTCAGCTCGACGTTTGATGAGCCAGCAACCCGTCACGTGCAACTCGCTGAAATGGTGATCGAAAAAGCCAAGAAGCTCGTTGAGCATAAAAAAGATGTGGTGATTCTCCTCGATTCCATCACCCGCCTTGCGCGTGCCTACAACACAGTGATCCCGTCCTCGGGTAAAGTACTCACCGGTGGTGTGGACGCAAACGCCCTCCAGCGCCCCAAGCGCTTCTTCGGTGCGGCGCGTAACATTGAACATGGTGGTTCATTAACCATTATCGCTACCGCCCTGATTGAAACCGGCTCGCGCATGGACGAAGTGATCTTTGAAGAATTCAAAGGTACAGGTAACTCCGAAATCGTGCTCGACCGCAAGCTGGCGGATAAGCGCACCTTCCCTGCCATGGACATCACAAAATCGGGTACCCGCAAGGAAGACCTGCTGGTGGATAAGCGCACGCTTACCAAGATGTGGGTCATGCGCCGCATTCTTGCTCCGATGGGCGCGATGGACGGCATTGAATTCCTGCTCGACAAGCTGCAGGATACCAAGTGCAACGATGAATTCTTCGAAAAGATGAATTCATAGGACTCACCCCTATCCCGCATGATGTCCCACAACAAAAAACCATCCTCCGGTAATCAAACGTAAATGATTGCATTCTACTATCAGCTGTTTTTCACGAACCATTCTTTGACAGGAACAACACGATGACCCAATCAAACGCACGCAAAAAAATTGCTCTTGTCGGTGCCGGCATGATCGGCGGAACCCTTGCACACCTTGCTGAAACCAAGCATCTTGGCGATGTGGTGCTTTTCGACATTAATGAAGGTATGCCGCAGGGTAAGGCCCTTGATATCGCGCAAAGCTCCACCGTGGACGGTTCGGACGTTTGTCTTAAAGGGACGAACGATTACAAGGACATCGAAGGTTCGGATGTGGTGATTGTCACCGCGGGTGTGCCGCGCAAACCTGGCATGAGCCGTGACGATCTGGTTAATATTAACACTGGTATCGTGAAAACCGTCGCTGAAAATATTAAGAAATACGCGCCAAACGCGTTCGTCATCGTCATTACCAACCCGCTCGATGCGATGGTGTGGGTAATGCAAAAAGTGTCCGGCCTGCCTAAAAATAAGGTGGTTGGCATGGCGGGAGTTTTGGATTCCGCCCGTTTTGCCTATTTCCTTTCGGAAGCGCTTGGCGTGTCGGTGGCCGATATTAATGCCTTCGTCATGGGCGGTCATGGCGACACCATGGTGCCGGTGGTCGACTACACCACCATCTCCGGTATTCCGATTAAGGAATTTGTACGCATGGGCTGGCTCAAACAGGAAAAGCTCGACCAGATCGTGCAGCGCACGCGTGACGGTGGTGCGGAAATCGTAGGTCTTCTTAAAACCGGATCGGCGTTTTATGCGCCTGCTGCCTCGGCTATCCGCATGGCGGAAGCTTATTTATTCGACAAAAAACGCATCCTGCCGGTGGCCGCTTGCCTCAATGGTGAATATGGCGTTAAGGATTTGTACGTCGGTGTGCCAACAGTTATCGGCGCAGGTGGTGTCGAGAAAATAGTTGAAATTTCCTTAAATTCAGAGCAAAAAGCCATGTTTGACAAATCGGTAGAGGCAGTAAAAAGCCTTTGTGCCGGTATTGCGGTGTGAGCATAACAGCCCTCGCATCTTAGTAATATGTAAACCCCATGCATCTATTATAGTGTGTCATGGGTGAATTAGGCTTAAGGTACAGGAGTTAAGAAATGAATATACACGAATATCAGGCCAAGCAGGTATTGAGCCGCTATCACGTTCCCGTGCCCAAAGGTCAGGTTGCGTACACGCCCGCAGAAGCGGTGACGGCAGCGCAGGGGCTGGGTGGAAATTTATGGGTGGTCAAAGCCCAGATTCATGCCGGTGGCCGCGGTAAAGCGGGTGGTGTGAAGCTGGCAAAAACCCTCGATGAAGTGGAATCACTGGCGAAGCAGATGATCGGCATGACGCTGATCACGCACCAGACGGGTCCGGAAGGCAAGGTGGTGAAGCGTGTGTACATCGAACAGGGCACCGGCATTAAGAAGGAACTCTATCTGGGCGTGCTTCTCGACCGCGCCACCTCACGCGTGACCTTTATCGCTTCGAGCGAAGGCGGTGTTGAGATTGAAGAAGTGGCTGAACACCATCCGGAAAAAATCATCCGCCTTGCGGTGGATCCGGCTTCGGGCATTCAGGCGTTCCATGCGCGTAAACTGGCGTTTGGGCTTAATCTGCCCAAAGAATTGCACGGCAAGTTCGAGCAGTTCGTGAATGCACTCTACGCTGCTGTCATCGATACCGATGCTTCGCAGCTGGAAATCAACCCGCTGGTAATCACCAATGAGGGCGACCTGGTCGCACTCGATGCGAAATTTGATTTTGATGATAACGCTCTGTTCCGTCATGCCGATATCCATGAGTTGCGCGATCCGGATGAAGAAGATCCGCTCGAACAGAAAGCGTCGAAATTCGGCCTTTCCTATGTGAAGATGGACGGCAATATCGGTTGCATGGTCAACGGCGCCGGTCTTGCTATGGCGACGATGGACATCATTAAACTCTACGGCGGCACGCCAGCTAACTTCCTTGACGTGGGCGGTGGCGCTAATCGTGAAAAAGTGGGTGAAGCATTCAAGCTCATTTTATCGGATCCGAACGTGGAAGGTATTTTAGTGAATATTTTCGGTGGCATCATGCGCTGCGATATTATCGCCGAAGGTATCATCACCGCTGCGCGCGAAGTGAATTTGCATGTGCCGCTGGTCGTCCGCCTTGAAGGTACGAACGTTGAACTCGGCAAGAAGATGCTGGCCTCCAGCGGTCTTGCGATCACACCGGCCGACAACCTAGCCGATGCCGCAGAAAAAATTGTAAAAGCAGTGAAAAGAAAGGCAGCCTAATGTCTATTCTCGTAGGTAAAGACACGAAAGTAATCTGTCAGGGGTTTACCGGCCGCGAAGGCACGTATCACTCTGAACAGGCCGTAGCGTACGGAACCAAAATGGTAGGCGGTGTAACTCCGGGTAAGGGTGGCACAACCCATATCGATCTTCCCGTATTTGATACGGTGGAAGAAGCCGTGCATAAAACCGGTGCGAACGCCTCGGTGATTTATGTGCCGCCCAAATTCGCCGCCGATGCAATTTTGGAAGCCATCGATGCAAGACTGGAGCTGGTGATCTGTATTACTGAAGGTATTCCGGTACTGGATATGGTAAAGGTGAAACGTGCGCTTTCGGGCACGAACACCCGTCTCGTTGGCCCTAACTGCCCGGGCGTTATTACTCCGGGTGAATGCAAAATCGGCATTATGCCAGGCCACATTCATAAAAAAGGAAGAATCGGTATCGTCTCGCGCTCGGGTACGCTGACCTATGAAGCGGTGGCACAGACTTCGGCCGAAGGCCTTGGCCAGTCGAGCTGCGTCGGTATTGGCGGTGATCCGGTCAACGGCACCAACTTTATTGATTGCCTTGAACTCTTCTTGGCTGACCCTGAAACACAGGCGATTGTGATGATCGGCGAAATCGGTGGCAGCGCGGAAGAAGAAGCAGCCGAATTCCTGAAAAAGAGCAAGATTAAAAAACCTGTCGTTGGCTTTATCGCCGGACGTACGGCTCCTCCGGGGCGCCGCATGGGACACGCAGGTGCGATTGTTTCGGGTGGTAAGGGTGGCGCGGAAGATAAAATCGAAGCGATGAAAAGCGCAGGGATTGCAGTTTCTGATTCACCGGCAGCGCTCGGACGTACGATGGCTGAGTTGCTAAAGAAAAAAGCCGCGTAAGCCAATGGTCTGATGCCCTGAAGCGGCCTGCGACTTAAGCAGGTGCGTGGATATAAAATGATAATGGATGTTTGAAAGACGTAATAGCCGCGCCACAAGGCCGGCATGATATACAGAGGATGTATGAGCCAGTTTGACCCCACCACCCCTTTTTTTGCCGGTAACTCGACGTTTATTGAAGAGCTGTATGAGCGTTACCTGCAAAGCCCGCAAAGTGTTGATGCCAGCTGGCGCGATTTCTTCCGTGATGTAACCAATGGTGCGGCCAGTGTGCAACAGCGCGCTGCATCGTGGACACAAATTAAATCACAGGTGATTGGTGCGGTTGAGCAGGCCGATGCCAAACCCGCCGCAGGCAAAGACAAAAAAGTAGTCGGCGGCATTGCGCAGGCCGATGTAGAAAAATTTGCCCATGACTCCATTCGTGCGATTATGATGGTGCGCGCGTACCGCGTGCGTGGCCACCTGATGGCAAATCTTGACCCGCTTGGTATTGAAGACCGCAGCCACCATCCAGAACTCGATCCCGCGCATTACGGCTTCACCGATGCCGACATGGACAAAGAAATTTTCCTTGATGGCAGCATGGGGATCGCCAAGGCAAAACTGCGTGATATCGTTGCTATTCTGCAGCGTACCTATTGCGGCAATATCGGTGTGGAATTCATGCACATCCAGCATCCTGAACAGAAGGACTGGATCCAGAAGAAATTTGAGAATGACCGCGGTAACCTGACCTTCTCGAAAGAAGAAAAAAAAGACATCTGGAATACGCTGATGGAAGTCGAATCCTTCGAGCAGTTCCTGCAGGTGAAATATCCCAGCACCAAGCGCTTTTCCGTGCAGGGCGGCGATGCGATGCTTCCGGCGCTTGAAACCATCATCAATAAAAGCGCCAGCCTTGGCGTGAAAGAAATTATTTTCGGTATGCCGCACCGTGGCCGCATGAACGTGCTGACCACTACTATGAGAAAGCCGTATGCCGAGCTGCTGTCAATCTTCCACGGCAACCTTGATTTCCCTGAATGGGTGGCATCATCGGGTGACGTGAAATACCATCTGGGTACGTCAACCGACCGTGAAACGCCAACTGGTAAAATCCATCTGGCGCTGTTGTCCAACCCTTCGCATCTGGAAGCGGTGGATCCGGTGGTCGTGGGTAAAGTGCGCGCGAAACTTGATATTCGCGGTGATGAAGAAGATAAAGGCTCGGTGATGGGCGTGATGCTGCATGGTGACGCGGCATTTGCCGGTCAAGGTCTTGTGGCTGAAACGCTGGCGTTGTCCGAGCTGCGTGGCTACCGCACGGGTGGTACACTGCACATCATCGTCAATAACCAGATTGGGTTCACCACCTCGCCGAAATATTCGCGCTTTACGCCTTATCCAACCGATATCGCCAAATCCGTGCAGGCTCCTATTTTCCACGTCAACGGTGATGATCCGGAATCGGTGGTGT
Source organism: Alphaproteobacteria bacterium (assembly GCA_025360605.1). Taxonomy (GTDB): domain Bacteria; phylum Pseudomonadota; class Alphaproteobacteria; order Rickettsiales; family SXRF01; genus JANYBV01. The sequence goes on from JANYBV010000038.1 coordinate 212,592, forward strand.
ATGTGTGCCGCTTGGCGGCGGAATTCCGCCAGCTGTTCAAGCGCGACGCTGTAGTTGATATTTTCTGCTACCGCAAATACGGCCATAACGAATCCGATGAACCTATGTTCACCCAGCCTCTGATGTACCGTGCTATTGCTGCGCGTAAACTGCCAGCTGAAGTGTACTCGGACCGTCTGGTGTCCGAAGGGTTGCTCAGTGATGAGGATGTAAAAGCTAAATTTGCCGAATTTAAATCCTTCTTCGAAAAAGAATACGAAGCAGCAAAATCCTTCCAGCCGAACAAGGCCGACTGGCTCGAAGGCCAGTGGTCCGGATTTGAAAAACCAAGCGGTGAACACGCAACCGTCGATACCGGTGTCGATGTTAAAAAACTCAAAGAAATCGGCTTGGCGTTATCGAAGGAACCGCCGATTAAAGCCAATTCCAAAATCATTCGCCAGCTGGAAGCCAAGCGTAAAATGATGGAAACGGGCGCAGGCATCGACTGGGCGATGGGTGAAGCGCTTTCTTTCGGCAGCTTGCTGAAAGAGGGTTACGGCGTTCGTTTATCCGGTCAGGATTGCGGCCGCGGTACGTTCTCGCACCGTCATTCGGTGCTGGTTGATCAGGATACCGAACAACGTTATGTCCCGCTCAATAACCTTGGCGGCGAACAGAAAAACTACGAAGTCATCGACAGTTCGTTGTCTGAATTTGCCATCTTGGGTTATGAGTATGGCTACAGTCTCGGCCAGCCGAATTACCTGACGTTGTGGGAAGGCCAGTTCGGCGATTTCGCCAACGGCGCGCAGGTGATTATCGACCAGTTTATTTCCTCCGGTGAAGTTAAATGGCTGCGTATGTCCGGCCTCGTCATGCTGTTGCCGCACGGGTATGAAGGCCAAGGCCCTGAGCATAGCTCGGCGCGTCTGGAGCGTTATTTGCAGCTGTGTGCAGAAGATAACATGCAGGTGGTCAACTGCACCACTCCTGCCAATTATTTCCATGTGTTGCGCCGCCAGCTGATCCGCAAGTTCCGCAAACCATTGATCGTCATGACACCGAAGTCGCTGCTGCGTCATAAGCTTGCCGTATCCGCGCTTGCCGACATGGGCAAGGGAACGTCGTTCCAGCGTGTGATTCCTGAAACCGAAAAGCTGGTGAAGGACGACAAGGTGCGCCGCGTCGTCGTAACGTCCGGTAAGGTGTATTATGATCTGTTTGAAGAGCGTCAGAACCGCAAGATGGACGATGTGGCGATTGTACGCATGGAACAATATTACCCCTTCCCTGCGCGTGAACTGAAGGCCGAACTTTCGCGTTACAAAAATGCCGAGATCGTCTGGTGTCAGGAAGAACCGCAGAACATGGGCGCGTGGGGCTTTGTTGCATCGCGCATCGAAGATGTCATGGAATCGATCGGCCGTAGCGACCGCTTGCGTTATGCCGGACGGCCAGAAGCAGCCTCACCTGCGGCAGGCTATATGAAAATTCATGAAAAAGAGCAAAAAGCGCTGGTGGAGATGGCTTTACAATCCACAGTAACAAAGCTAAAAGCAGCTAAGGCATAGAGAATAAAAGGAGTTATCATGGCCGGAGAAATTATTGTCCCATCACTCGGGGAATCGGTAAGCGAAGCAACCATTGCCAAATGGTTCAAAAAAGTGGGCGATGCTATTGCGCAGGACGAGCCGTTGCTCGAACTTGAAACCGATAAGGTGACACTCGAAGTGAATGCACCTGCTGGCGGAAAACTAAAAGAAATCAAAATTGCCGAAGGAAAAACCGTTGAGGTGGGCACGTTGCTTGGCCTGATCGAAGTGGGTGCTGCGGGTGCAAAGTCTGCGCCGGCTGCTGCGGCTCCTGCCAAGGTGGAAGCTCCTAAATCCGATCCGCATAAAGCCATTCCACATCCTATGGCTGCTGCCAAAGGCGCTGTGCAGAATCCGCCTGCCGTGCGTAAAATGCTCGAAGAAACCGGCATCAACCCGTCGTCCATTCCCGCTACCGGTAAAGATGGCCGCCTGACCAAGGGCGATGTGCTGGCGGCTGGTTCGGCTGCACCGGTGGCTTCATCAGCACCCGTTGCTGGCCGCAAAGAAGAACGCGTAAAAATGTCCAAGCTGCGTCAGGTGATTGCAAAACGCCTGAAAGAATCGCAGAACACCGCCGCTATCCTCACCACCTTCAATGAAATTGACATGAGCAACGTCATTGCGTTTCGCAATGACTACAAGGATGCGTTCGAGAAAAAATACGGTCTGCGCCTTGGTTTCATGGGATTTTTCGTCAAAGCCGCCTGTCAGGCGCTGAAGGAAATTCCAGCGGTAAACGCCACTATCGATGGTGATGAGCTGATCTATAAAAACTACTGCGACGTGGGTGTTGCGGTAGGCACCGATCAAGGGCTGGTGGTTCCTGTGGTTCGCAATGCCGACTCGATGAGCATCATGGAAATCGAGGCGGAAATCGCCCGTCTGGCGAAAAAAGCGCGTGACGGCAGCCTGACCATGGGTGATTTATCGGGCGGCACGTTCACCGTGTCCAACGGTGGTGTCTATGGTTCGCTGATGTCCACCCCGATTATCAATCCTCCGCAATCCGGTATTCTCGGCATGCATAAAACCGAAGAACGTCCTGTTGCTGTCAAAGGTCAGGTTGTGATCCGCCCGATGATGTACGTGGCGCTGTCGTATGACCACCGTATCATTGACGGCAAAGAATCGGTGACGTTCCTTGTGCGTATCAAGGAAGCGATCGAAGATCCAAGAAGGCTATTGCTCGGCCTATAGAGCATTATATGCTGCGTTTCGTCACGAATATCATTCTGTCCAATCCCTCTAAGCCGGAGGTGCCGGTGATTAAAACCACCGCGATTGTAACCGATGATGATTTTAGTCTGGCGGTTGGCGCACAAGTAGCCGAACAGCTGAAACTCGAACAGATCACCCTGCGTGAAACCATCGATATGCGCGATTCTATCGTTCGCCTTGTGCCGTATATGGGGCCGGTGCGTGTGACGCTGGGGAATAAGGAAGCCTTTGTCGGGGTACTCAACTGCGCCGATGGCGTGGTGATCGGCAGGCAGCTGGCAGAAGAACTTGGTATCCGTGATGCCCGTCCCGCCGAAACGTTGCCCGCGCCGGTGCGTTTGCTGCAAGAAGAGTCGGCTCAGCAGATCATGACGGTCGAGCATGCCATTGATAGCGAAATCATCCATACCATCCGTGAGTATGGTTTTACCCAGCCGCGCAAAGAAGCGCATGTGGCGGGGGCGGACACCACCAAGGGATTCTTGCGCAAAGACATCCGCGATTCCTACAAGATCGAGATCAATCCCCAGATGTCACAGTATCTCAAAGAGGTGATGTACCAGCTGATGGTGAAGCATGTTGAACCGTTTTATGGCGTGGAAATTGACTGGTGGGAGCCACCTTTTTTGCTGCTCTACCTCAAAGACGGCCATTACTCGGTGCATGCCGATGCGTCGCGCCGTGTGACCAAACCTGACGGAGAACACCAATGGGACCGCAGCCTTGACCGTGATATCAGTATCATATTGTACATAAACGATGATTTTATCGGTGGAAAACTCAATTTTCCTGACCAGCAGATGAAAATTCAGCCCAGCCCCGGATTGTTGGTAGCGTTTCCCTCGACAGGGCAGTATAGGCATGCTGCAGAACCTACGGAAAGTGGCGAGCGTTTGGCGCTGGTGACGTGGGCTGCGGTTAAAGGGTCGCCGCGTGTGCGCGAGCGGCCGAGCGGAAACAGACATTTTATGAACGATTTGCGTAAAAGCGCGTAGAGGAGCATATGACACAGGAATTTGATCTTATTGTTATCGGTGGCGGACCAGGCGGATATGTAGCGGCAATTCGCGCAGCACAGCTGGGCATGAATGTGGCCTGTGTGGAAATGCGCGGAAGCTTAGGCGGCACCTGCCTCAATGTCGGCTGCATTCCTTCCAAGGCATTGCTGAACTCGTCGGAAAAATACGAAGATGCAAAGCTGCATTTTGCCGGACACGGTATCAAGGCCAAGGTCGAACTCGACCTGCCCGTCATGATGGCGCACAAGGATAAGGTGGTCATTGATTTGACCAAAGGTATCGAAGGTCTGTTCAAGAAAAACAAGGTGGCATACATCATCGGTAAGGGTGCGATCAAAAGCCCTACGGAGGTCGTGGTGAACGGCAAGGAAACCCTCAAAACCAAATGCATCCTGATTGCCACCGGTTCGGAAGTGACCCCGCTTCCGGGTGTTGCCGTGGATGAAAAACGTATTGTGTCATCCACCGGAGCGTTGGCGCTTGATAAAGTGCCGCAGCATCTGGTCGTGGTTGGCGGCGGTGTTATCGGGCTGGAATTAGGTTCGGTGTGGCGGCGTTTGGGTGCGAAAGTAACTGTGGTGGAATATATGGACCGCATTGGCGGGGCCATGGATGTGGAACTGGCCAAACAGTTCCAGCGCATTCTGGAAAAGCAGGGCATTGAATTCCGCTTGGGCATGAAAGTGGTGGAAGCCGACACACGTGGCAAATCGATCAGCCTTTCGATTGAACCGGCCAAAGGCGGTGATAAAGAAACGTTGCCGGCGGATGTGGTGCTGGTGGCAATTGGCCGCCGTCCTTACACCAATGGCCTTGGCCTTGAAGGTCTTGGCATCAAGCTCGATGAGCGTGGCCGTGTTCCGGTGGATGCGCATTACCAGTCAGCCGTCAAAGGCATTTACGCGATTGGCGATGTGATTGCCGGCCCGATGCTTGCGCACAAAGCCGAGGACGAAGGCATGGCTGTGGCAGAGATTCTCGCAGGTCAGGCAGGGCACGTTTATTATGATGGCATCCCGAACGTGATTTACACATGGCCGGAAGTGGCCACTGTCGGCAAAACCGAAGAAGAACTCAAAGCGCTGGGTACAAATTATAAAGTGGGTAAATTCCCGTTCATGGCGAACAGCCGTGGGCGCGCCGTGGGTGAAACCGATGGCTTTGTCAAAATTCTGGCAGATGCCACGACCGACCGCGTACTGGGGGTTCATATCATCGGGCCGGATGCCGGTACGCTGATCGCGGAAGCCGCACTGGCACTGGAATACGGTGCGTCGTCCGAGGACATTGCCCGTACCTGCCATGCCCATCCGACCCTGAATGAGGCCGTCAAAGAGGCGGCGCTGGCGGTGCTGGGTAGGGCAATTCATATTTAAGTTGAATCCCTTACCGGATTAAAATTTTATATATTTGATATATAAGAAGATTTCTTAAATTGCCTTGAAAAATACGGGGTGAGCTACTATATTATAGGGCTAGAGGTCGTATGAAACAGAAAATGAATGCTGACTCGGGTACGGATGTGAAGATGGGCGCTGTGGCGACCGTGCCGGCGCTTGTATCCTCGGAAGATGGACTGCGCCGTTATTTGCAGGAAATTTCCAAGTTCCCGTTGCTGGAGCCTAAGGAAGAAATCGATTTGTCCAAGCGCTGGCGTGACCATGGTGATGTCGAAGCGGCACACCGTCTGGTGACCAGCCATCTGCGCCTTGTAGCGAAGATCGCATTTAAATTTCGCGGTTATGGCTTGCCGGTGGGCGAGCTGATCGCGGAAGGCAATATCGGGATGATGCAGGCGGTAAAGCGTTTCGATCCCGATAAAGGGTTTCGCTTGGCGACTTATGCTATCTGGTGGATTAAAGCGGCTATGCAGGAATATATTCTGCGTTCGTGGTCGATGGTAAAAATCGGTTCCAGCGCGACACAAAAACGCCTGTTCTTCAACTTACGCAAAATCAAACAGAGAATCGGCGCGAACGGCGCGATCAGTGAACGTGGCCTTAGCGACGCGCAGGTCGGCGATATTGCCCGCATTCTGGATGTCAGCGATAAAGACGTGGTCGACATGGACGCACGCATGTCCGGTCATGATGTGTATTTAAACAGCACCGTATCTGCTGACGGCGAAGACGAGAAAATCGATTTTCTGGTCACACCGGAAGATAATCAGGAAGTCAGTTTAAGCAACCGTCAGGAGATGGCGGCAAAGCAGGGGCTTCTGCAAAAAGCGCTCACCGCATTATCCGAGCGCGAACGCGATATCATTTCCCGCCGCCGCCTTAAAGACGAGCCTGATACGCTCGAGGATTTAAGCCGTGACTATAACATTTCCCGCGAGCGCGTGCGCCAGATCGAAGTGCGTGCCTTTGAAAAGCTTCAGGCTGAAATGACAGGAGAAGCGGCCTAAGCATGCTCAGTGCCTTCAAGCAGTTCTTTTCCCCTTCCCCCGTTAAGCAGCAGGCGTATGACGTGTATGTGCAGGTCGTAGCACAGGCGCGGCAGCCGGTTTTTTATTCGAGCTGGCAGGTGGAAGATACGGTTGATGGCCGTTTTGATATTATCGTCCTGCATCTGTTCTTGTTGCTGTCACGGATGGAGCTTGAAAAAAATAATCCCGATGTCGAAGAATTCAGCCGCACCCTTTCGGAAGCATTCTTTGCCGATATGGACCGTTCATTGCGCGAAATGGGCTCCACCGATACGGGCGTGAGCATGCGTATTAAAAACATGGCACAGGCGTTCTACGGCCGCATGAAAGCATATAAAGATGCCATTGGCGATGAAACGGCGATGGCCGAAGCGCTGAAGCGTAATGTCTACCGTGAAAAAATCGTCCCGCCGGAAATTGTCGCCTCCATCGCCGCCTATATTGGCCGCAACGGCAATGCGCTCAAGCAGCAGTCACTGGACGCGATCCAGAAGGGCGCGCTGCGTTTTTGCAGTTAATCTGTTAGGCTAATCCACCCACGGCAATATCAGGAGAAGGTACATGCGAAGAATTGAAGCTGCCAACGCGTGCGGCCGTAGCGGTGTAGGCGTTGATGAACGCCCGCTGGGCATTGTCGGGGCGTGCCGACGGCTCCGCGCTTGTTGGCGTAGGCTCGGCACTGGCGGCATCAGAGGATGATTTTTTGGTTGTCGGGCGGGTCTCTTCCACGGGGGCGGCTTCCACAGCCTGAACGGCTACCTGTGCCGTAGTCTCCGGCTTCAAAATTTCAACAGGAGGCTGCGGGGTTTCCACGACCTGAGGGGCTGATTTTTCGCTTTGCAGGATTTGCCCGAAGATACTGGAAGGCCCATCCTGTGGTTTCTGGGCATTACTTGGTTTGTATTTGACGTTACCATTGGCGACCAGCTTTTCATACTGCACCAGAATGCCTTGCGTTTCCGGTGAACCGTCCTGCGCGGCAAGCTGAGCCACAAACGTAGATTGCACGCCTGAACTGAGTGAGGCGGACACGCTGCGTTGCTGTTGCGCTAAAAAAGCACTGCTGCCTGATTCGGTGAGACTGGTATCGGTTGCCACGTCAGCGGGTGATTGTTGCTGTTGGCTGACGATGGTGGTATTGGCTTGGGTGTTATTTTCGATCTGTGCGTTGGACACCGAAGGGGCGACATTATCATACGGCACGCGCGCGACATTCGTGCCCGGTATCGTTGTATTAACGAGGGGAGTTTGGAAACTGAATGTATTTGTACTTGCTACAACAGGTAACATAGTTTTATTTTACTCTTCCCTATTTCTAACAGGTTAACGTATTTATTAATAAAAGTCAATAAAAACAACTGCTAAGCGTAAAATGCCATCTAAAAGAGCGTAAAATCGTCATCGTCTTTATAGAATATTAACCTATTTTTTTGCTACAAACTATTTTATATATTTGAAAAATATGAAGAAAATCTTTTTTGTCCTCCTCGCCCTCCTCGTATTGGTCACATCGGTACAAATCTGGGTTAACCGTGACCAGACCGGTCAGAAAAACGCCATGGAATCGGTTTCCAAGCAAGATTCTACCCCGATTGGCGGGGCGTTTACGCTTGTCGATCAGGAAGGAAAAACACGGCATGACACCGATTTTCGTGGCCAGATTCTACTTGTAGCATTTGGTTTCACGCATTGTCCTGATATCTGTCCGGTGACGGTGGCAACGCTATCGAAAACCATGGAGCAGTTGCAGGCGAAATCCGCGCAGGTTACGCCGTTGTTCATTACCATTGATCCCCAGCGCGACACATCGGAAGTGATGAAGGAGTTCCTGAGCAATTTTGATAAGCGCATTGTCGGACTGACGGGCACAGAATTGCAGATTAAACAGGTGGCGGATGCCTATAAAATTTACTACGCTCGCGCTCAGGAAGAGGCCAACAATAAAACAGATCTGGCCGGAAAAAATACGCCGGATTACAATGTCGATCACTCCGGTTATATTTACATGATGGGCAAAGACGGGCAGTTTATGCGTGTGTTTGCCTATAATGTGCCGGAGCAGGAAATTATCAGCGCTGTCGAGGCAGCAATACAATAGGTTAGCTATGTCACTCCAGCTGGAAGTTGAATTAAATCGCCGTGGCTTAATGTTTGTCCTTTCTTCGCCATCGGGGGCAGGAAAGACGACCTTATCACGCCGCTTACTGGGGCGTTACAATGACGCAGGCGCGCATGAAAATATTGTGATGTCCATTTCGGTCACCACCCGCCCTCCCCGCCCGGGTGAAGTGGACGGGAAGGATTATTTCTTTGTCAGTTCCGAGAAATTCCGTCTGATGGCCGAAAAAAACGAATTCCTTGAGTACGCCGAAGTTTTTGAATACCAGTACGGTACTCCTGCTGCGTTTGTGAGCCAGCATATCAGGGGCGGCACCGACGTGCTGTTTGATATCGACTGGCAGGGAACGCGCCAGCTGGCGGAAAAAAGCCGCGATGATCTGGTCAGTATTTTTATCCTGCCGCCGTCGATGGAAGAGCTGGAACGCCGCCTGAAAGCGCGGGCGCAAGACAGCGATCAGGTGGTGGCGAAGCGCATGCTCAAGGCCGAAGCCGAAATAAGTCACTGGCAGGAATATGATTATGTGATTATTAATCAGGATCTTGACCAGACTCTGGAGAAAATCGATACGATTCTCAAGGCCGAGCGCCTGAAACGTGTGCGTCAGGAAGGGCTGGCCGAATTTATCGGCATCCTCAAAACCTAATAATTTATTAACGGCTGGTACCGTATACTGGTAGTCCACCTTGTGAGGGACTACGGTAATGAGGCGCACTGTATTTTGCCTGCTATGTTGTGCGGTTGTGAGCAACGCTCGGGCAGAAACCATCAATTCACAGAATTTTGAGAATGAAGGATTTGGCGGCGTTGCCCATCTGCTGGAATCGATGACTCCCGAGCAGCGTGCGGAAGTGATGAAGCAGGCAGCAGGCAAAATGGATGAGTTGCAGAGCATGTCGCCCCAGCAGCAGCAACAGCTGGTGAAGCAGATGCGTGATATTGCCACCACCATTGATTTTGACAATATTGATCCGGCCAAGCTCGATGCGTCTAAATCCCAAAGTGTGGCGGATAACCAAAAAAACTTTGATACCTATCAGAAAAAATACCAAAAAGGTGCCATCAAGAACAGTGTGGTGCTTTACCCGCCGAATAAAAAGGTCGCAGGGACCATAACGGTCAAAAACCAGCCGCAGTAATTACATCCGGTCTTGATAGTGGCGCGCCAAGTTGCACAGCGTCATGACGTCCAGCTGTTCGGCACGCAGGCTGCCGTCAATTCCTGCCAGCGCTAACAGTTCATCGGCGGGCACGGCAAGCCCCTTCAGGCTGGAGCGCAGCATTTTACGGCGCTGGTTGAACGCTTTGGCCACCACCATTTCCAGCACTTCTTTACGCACATCCACCAGCGGTTTGGCGCGCGGTGTGAGTGTGATGACAGACGAATCCACTTTTGGTGGCGGGGAAAAGGCGGTCGGTGGTAACTCCATGTCGTAGCGGCACTCGCATAGCCACTGCGAAATCACTGACAAGCGCCCGAAATCCTTACTGGAGGGTTCGGCGATAATGCGCTCGGCCACTTCTTTCTGGAACATCAGCGTTAGGGATTCAAACGCCTGCGGGCCATGGATGTAGATACTCTCCAGCCAGTTCAACAGCATCAGCGTGCCGACATTATACGGCAGGTTCGCCACGATCTTGCGCGGGGCGGGCACAGCCTGTACCAGATCAATCTCCAGCGCATCACCCATAATAATTTCGAGCTGGTCGCCCACCGCTTCTTTAATCTGCGCCAGCGCCTCAAGGCAACGTTCGTCTTTTTCAATAACGAATAATTTTTTGGCTCCTGCTTTGAGCAGTGAACGCGTCAGTCCCCCCGGGCCAGGGCCAACCTCGACCACATGGGAGTGTTCAAGCAAACCGGCATAGCGCACGATGGTGTCGGTGATGCTGGTATCGAGCAGGAAGTGCTGGCCCAGCGACTTGCGCGTTGCAATCTGGAAACGCTGGATGACCTGCTCGAGCGCGGGGAGTTTTGAAAGAGTATTCATAGTGCTTTGGAAGCTGCCTTAATTTTGCTATGTGTAGACCCTATCTTTAGCAAACGGCAGGGGCATTAGGAAGAACTATGGCGTCATCGGTGATTGTTTTGCTCGCAATGCTGCTGAATATCGGCCTGCTGGGCTCGAAACGCTTTGCCCCGCCATCGGGGCATACGGCACTTGCCACGCTCATACGCTCGGTTGAGCGTAAGCTGAACCGGCCGCAACGATCGCAAAGGGAACGCCGTCAGCGCGGGATGTTGTTGCTGGCGGCCGCCGTGATGACGGGGTGGGCATTTGGCAGCGGGCTGCACGCGTTATTTGTTTCCACATGGCGATCCGGCGAGATTTTCGTGCTGGCATTCCTGTTGCCCGTCCGGCCGACATGGGAGCGTGCGGACGCTATCTTTAAAGCGCTGAAGGCGCATGACACCGTTGCGGCACGTCTGGCCCTTCAGCCTACGGTCTGGCGGCATTATGCGCTGCTGGACGAGCATGCGGTGGCGCGTGCCGCTATCGAGATACTGGCAGTGCAACTATCGGAAAAAATCGTTGCACCCGTGCTGTGGTATATGGTGCTGGGATTACCCGCATTATGCGTCGGTAAAGCCATCTACCTGCTGATAGAAACGCTGTGCCAGCCCATGCAGCGCGCCAATGATTTTACCCAGCCGATCCGCCTTGCCCATCATGTGATGCATTATATCCCTGCCCGCGTGACGATGGCAGGATGGTTGCTCGGGCTATTGCTATTGCCGTCGGCACACTGGCTTGTTGCTATTCGCAGCGTCATTAAAAGTCCGTTGTTAAAGGCATCCCCCGAACAGGTGTCGGTGCTGGCGGCGGCGTGTGCGCTGAATCTTTCCCTTGGCGGGCCTACCTCGGTGTATACGGACGGCCAGTGGTTCGGGCCTGCAACGGCAAAAGCCACATTCGCAGATATCCGGCGGGCACAGGTGGTGTGGGCCTGCCTGCTGGGAGTGCTGGTGGCTGCTTTGGCTGTATAAACAGTATTATTTTTTCGTAGGTTTTTTAACTGCCGGAACCGCTTTTTTAACGGTGGTCGATTGTTCAAATGTTTTCATGCGGGCAGCAAGGTCACCGTGGTCAGGCTGGTCGCCAGGGCCTTTGAGGAACTTTTCATAAATATCTACGGTTGAACGCGTACCAACGTTTTTCCAGTTCTCGCGAATCCAGTCCTCAGCGGTTTTGCGGCCAATGGCTTTGAGGTACAAAAAGAAATCCCAGTCTGCGTTCATTTTGCTTGAGGCATTCAGGTGATGCATATGATCGGCGGAGTAGATCAGGTGCATACGCATGTCTTTGTATTTTTTACGGTCGAGGCTGCCTTCCTGAAGAAGCTTGGACACAAAATTAATCGCGCGCATTTCAGCAACGAGGCTGCTGTTGAATGAGATTTCATTCATGCGGTTGATGATTTCATTCGCGGTGCGCGGCATCTCATTTTCATGGATGGGATTGATCTGGATCAGTACCACGTCTTCCGACTGGCAGTTGTAAATAAGGGGCCAGATGGAGGGATTACCCATATAGCCACCATCCCAGTAATGCTGGCCGTGGATTTCCACCGCCTGAAACATGAATGGGATACAAGCGGATGCCAGCAATACATCCGTATTGATTTCATGGCACTCAAACACGCGTGCTTGCCCGCTGGCGACATGCGTGGCGGCGATGAACAGTTTGATGATTGAGCAGGCCTGAACCGCCTCATGATCGAGCATTTCATCGATGATGATACGCATCGGGTTGATGTTGAGTGGATTGGTTTCATACGGTGAGAAAATACGGCTCATCAGGTCCAGCCAGTGATAGGCCGGAGACATATCCATGTTCCAGCCGGTCAGCATTCGCTCCAATGGGCTTTTATGCAGCGGGCTGAACACAGCCACTTCGCTGATTCGCCGCCAGAAAGTTTCCAGACATTTTTTGGCGCCTTCGTTGCCGCCCTGCGTATAGCCGTTGACGAGCATGGCGGCATTCATCGCGCCAGCGCTGGTGCCGCTGATGCCTTCAATAATCAGGTCTTTTTCTTCGAGGAGACGGTCAAGCACACCCCATGTATAGGCACCGTGTGCGCCGCCGCCTTGCAACGCGAGATTGATTTTCTTTGGCATACCTTGCTCCCCAATCTCAGTGTTTATTTAGTTATTGTGCAGTCCAGCCGCCATCCACGGTATAGGCGCTGCCGGTGATAGACGAGCCATTATCGTCGCACAGGAACACAACGAGCGCACCCAGCTGCGAGGCTTCCACGAAGCGCTTGTTAGGCTGTTTTTCGCCGATCAGCTTGTTGGTGGCTTCCTCAATGGAAAGGCCTTCGGCTTTGGCTTTGTCTTCGATCTGCTTGTCCACCAACGGGGTATGTACCCAGCCCGGGCAGATGGCGTTACAGGTGATGTTGGCGGGCGCATTTTCCAGCGCGATCACTTTGGTCAGACCGATCAGGCCGTGCTTGGCAGCGACATACGCGCCTTTGTTTTCCGAGCCGACGAGACCGTGTACGGAGGCGATATTGATGATGCGGCCGTAATTGCGTTTTTTCATCCCCGGAAGGGCAGCGCGCACGCTGTGGAAGGTGGAGGACAGGTTAATGGCGATGATGGAATCCCATTTTTCCACTGGATACCCATCGACGGGGCCGGTGGCCTGAATACCGGCGTTATTAATCAGAATGTCGGTGCGGCCAAAAATGCGGTCGCACATAGCCACCATATCGGCGATATCGTTGGGCTTGGTCATATCAGCAGGGGAGTAATCCACGCGCACGTTGTATTTTTCCTGAAGCTCACTCACGAGCCCGCTGATGGTGGCCTTGTCGGCGAAGCCGTTAAGCAGGATATTGCAGCCTTGTTCCGCGAGGCTGTGGGCGATGGCAAGGCCGATGCCGCTGGTGGAACCGGTGATGATGGCGTTTTTTCCTTTTAGCATACAGACTCCAAAAATGAGATTAGACAGAGATTACTAGAGGATAAACCACTAAATATCAAGCATTAGCCACCTGCGGGAAGCAAAGCTCGATCTTAAGCCCTGGCTGGTTATCGCTTAGGCGGATGGTGATATTGTGGATACGGGCAATGGCCGCCACCAGCGACAGGCCAAGGCCGTTGCCCTTGGTGTTGCGGCTTTGTTCCAAGCGGAAAAACTTTTCGAATACTTTATGGCGGAATTCTTCGGGAATACCGGGGCCGTCATCGGCGATGATGATGCTGGTGCTGTTGTCGCCCAGCTCGGAGGATACCGTGATATGCCCGCCCTTGCCGGTGAATTTCATGGCGTTATCCATGAGGTTGGCAAAGGCCTGCGTGAGGAGGTTCTTCTCGCCAAATAGTACCAGCGGGGCCGTCACCGAGCTGGTAATGGAGATATCTTTTTCAGCGGCGTAGGGTTCGTACAGCTCGACCAGATTGGTGATGATGGCGTGCAGGTCGCAGGTGGAGAACGAACGAAACTCGGTGTTGGCTTCGAGTTCCGAGATTTTTAAGATGGAATTGAAGGTGCTGACGAGTTCTTGCATGTCGTGGATATTTTTTTCCAGCAACTTACGGGCGGGATTGCTGTCGTCGATGGTGCGCAGGCCGGAATCCAGACGGTTGATGATACGGTTGAGGGGTGAGCGTAAATCATGGGCTATATTGTTGGCAAACTGGCCGAGCGAGGTCAGCAGCGATTCAATTTTATCAAGCATTTCATTAAGGTTGGAGGAGAGTTCGTCAAACTCGTCACCGCCTTGGGTGAAGGGAATACGCACCGACAAATTGCCGTGGATAATGGTGTAGGCCGAGCGGTTAATGACGTTGATGCGGCGCATCACGCTGCGTGTCATGATGATCGCGCCGATGAATGCCATGAACAAGGTGAGCAGCAAGCTTGCCCAGAACGTCTGGACGATGGTTTGCTCGATGCGCTGGTTACTTTGCAGGTTTTGTCCCACCAGCAGATAACGCCATTTCGACAGCGGTATCATGATGGCTCTCACCTTCACGTTCTTGGGGTTGGTGCGTGTTCCTTCCAGTTCGAAATGCACCCAGTTGCCTTCTTTTTCAAACACGCTTTCTTTCACCGCGCTGGCCGGCCATTGGGTTAGGTTGCCTGCCAGTTTTTCATATTTGGTATTTACCAGCATGTAGATTTCATTACCCTCGCTGTCGTCGGCGATCAGTTCCTTGATGCGGATTTCCACCCCGCTGGAGCCGCTTTGTTTGTACTCGTCGAGCAGATAGGAATATTGCATGCGGATGGAGTCGGAAATCTGCTGCTGCAGGTAGTTCATTTCGAACGTGTAGATGAAGGTAAACAGCAAGATGACGGATAGGCTGAACAGCCCGACATAGACGAGCGCTAGTCGGAAGGTGAAGGTTTTGACGATGCGTGCGAGTTTTGATTCCATTTCTTTAAATTCTACTAGGCTGGCCGTCTTTCTTGCTTTGGCTGCTATACTCGCTCAACGTAGCGCTGCTACGCCTCGCTCCGTTTCTTGCCCAAGCTTCGCATACGGCGCACCCTAGCGAATTTCAGCAATAAAGCCAACCGATTAACGTTATTTCCGCGAAAGCGGAAATCCAACCTAATTATTGATGTCTCTCGGTGGCAAAAATCTTTGTAATTAATTGGAATTCAGCTTCATTTTGCATTTGTCGAGCTGCAATTATTAATGGTTTATTAGGTTGTAATACCAAACCTGAAACATCGATAGGAATTGACCTTGTGTCTACCTTGATAACTGCAATATAATTAGGTAATCCAATATTATAGACATTTAGGTCCATATGTTTTTCACGGTGCGCTCCAAGCATTATTTTTGAACCAATATCATCAATATACCGGTATAGAAAAACAGGAAAAGTACCGGCATCTCCCGGATCTTTGCGTTTTAATAAATCTTGAAATTGTGTTTCAAAAGGTCCCAAAGCAACTCTATTAAAAGCAGGTCTGGAAGAAATGGACATCCGCCAAAGTACCGATAGGAAAAAAAGTTTTAGCTTTTTATAGTCATACTCAGGCACCATATAAAATGGTGGCCTTTGGTTGGTATTGGATTGGAGAGAGTATTTTTCTTCAAACCCATTTAAAAGAAGCTCGCCTGCATAATCATCATAAGGGGAAAAGCTATTGTCACATTCTGCACAAAGAATATTTTTATCATATTCGCCCGTATGAGATGATTGAGGGTACACTTTGGGGTCGTTTGTGAGGCGTATCATAGGCCCTGCTGGACTTAAAAGAGGCGACAAAACACAACGTGGCACTATATGTGCTTCGATTAGTTTTTTTTCTTCATCGCAAAGCTTACAGGTCATATTTCCTCTAAGTTAAGAAATATCAGGTTCGTAATTTAATTGCTGGATTCCCGCCTGCGCGGGAATGACGGTTATAGCGGGTTTACACCACCAGCTTATAGCCCGCGCCACGAAGCGTCTGAATCATGCTTTTGTCAAACCCCTTGTCGATCTTCTGGCGCAGGCGGCTGATATGCACGTCAATCACATTGGTTTGCGGGTCGAAATTGTAATCCCACACATGCTCCAGCAGCATGGTGCGGGTGACCACGGTGCCGTGGTTGCGGATCAGGTATTCCAGCAGGGCGAATTCACGCGCCTGTAACTCGATCAGCTTGCCTGCGCGGCTCACGTCGCGCGTCAGTAAATCCATTTCCAGATCGCCGCACACCAGTTTGGTGACGGCTTTTTCTCCGGCCTTGCGGCGGGTGATCGCTTCCAGACGTGCCAGCAGTTCGGTGAAGGAATAGGGCTTGGCGAGATAATCGTCGGCGCCGGATTTCAGGCCTTTGACGCGTTCCTCGACTTTATCGAGCGCGGTTAAAATAATCATCGGAGTCTGGTTGCCCGAGGCGCGCAGGGTCTGGATGATGGTGATGCCATCGACTTCCGGCACCATGCGGTCGATAATCATCGCGTCGTATTTTTCTGACGCAGCCATGAACAGGCCTTCCTTGCCGTTGGCGCAATGGTCGATAACGTAGCCCTGCTCTTTCAGGCCCTTCATCAGGTACTTGGCGGATTCGATATCGTCTTCAATCAGCAATAGTTTCATTCGTGTGTACCTCGGTTACGGGGGGTGTTTCCGGCGACTCTGCGAGCGTTATCGGCTGCTTCGCCCACGGCATCGGCAGCGAGATGACCACGGTGTCCGCCAGATAATCATGCCAGCCACGGCGTTTTTTATTGACGCAGATCCAGACAAAACCAAGGCCAAAACAGGCGGTGGAAATAAGATAGCCGAGGCTGCGCAAAAACACCTGCATGTCGTTGATGCGCCCTTCGGTTTTGGCATCGACGACTTTCATCCTTAATACCATCTTTCCGGGGGTGGCGCTGAAAAAATGCAGGAATACGGCGCTGAACACGCACCATACCAGCATCTGCATAAAGAAATTGGCGAACCAGCTGGTCATAAACTCCTGATTATTAAGCACATGCATGATCAGGCGCGATCCGGCGTGCGGATCATCCGGATCGAGAGTATAGCCCGCCAGTGCGTCTGTATCCACCGGTGTAATCCGGTTGATCAGGGGAAGGAATAGCATCAGGATAAAGGAATCGATGGTCACTGCTAGCATGCGGCGGTTAAAGCGCACGTATTTTTCATGCACCTTCGGCTTCTTCTTGCCGTAGCTCAGCAATGTATCGACAATTTTTTTAACGGGTTCTGCATCCATAGATCATTCCCAAGTTATTGGCACATCCAGCTGATGGCGGGGGTATATTTCCACGCTTCTTCCGAACTGGTCATCCGCGGGATTTTTATCACCGGAACGGACTTCGGTAAAAACGTTTCTAACGTAGTGGCTGTATCTATCAAATCAACGGCACGGTAATAGGATTCGCAGATAACCACAGCGTGAATCTCCAGTCCGCGTGCTTTCAGCACCTGAGCGGCGGTGAGTGTATGGCTGATGGCCCCGAGATAGCTTCCCGCTACCAGTATCACCGGCCATTGCAGTGCCTCCATCCAGTCCAGTACCGTGTGCTGGTTGTTGAGCGGCACCATCGTCCCGCCAATGCCTTCAACCAGAAGGATGTCGGAGGCCAGCGTCGTGTGGTCGAGGCAGAACTGCACCAGCTTATCGAGGTCTACCGGATTGCCTTCCCTCGCTGCCGCCATGTTGGGGGCGAGCGCCACCGAATAATGCCACGGCGAGATGGTTTCCATCAGGCGGGCGGTGGGGGTGATGCCGCAGCTTTTCAGGATTTTGGCTGAATCGTTATCCAGATCAATCGGGTCGTATCCGCTGATGACGGGTTTGAGGGCGGTGACGCTTTTACCCTGCTGGCGCAGTTGCCAGCATAGCGAGGTGGTGGTGAGGGTTTTGCCGATGCCGGTGCCGGTGGAGGTAATAAAAAAAGGCTTCATGGAGTCCTTAGGGATTCAGGTTCGCTCCAACAGGATGTACAGGACTTGCCATGTTGCTGGCAATCCTTTATTTTTTCCTTTCGGCGAGGCAAAGCGCTCGCGGTAGAACGCTTCGGCGCGCTGCAACTGCCGCGGGGTCATCAGTCCTTGCCGTTTTTTCTCCTGCGTGGTGGTGGCGCCAATGGCTTTGAGTGATTTCAGTAGCGCCTTAATATCCGGATAATCAATGATAAAAGTCTCTTCCTCGCAGGCCAGCAGCTTAAACCCCGCATGTACGCACAGAGCGGTCAGCGGGGCGGGATCGGCAAAGTAGTTCACATGCATGGCGTCGTCGACGGCAGTGAAGGATTCCCGCAGCTCCTGCAACGTGCCTTGAGTCAGGGTAGACAGGATGCACAGGCTGGAAGGCTTGGTGACACGGGCAATCTCGCGCATGACCGGCAGCGGGTCATACACCCATTGCAGCATGAGCGAGCTGAACACCCCGTCAAACGTCTGACCGGCAAATGGCAGGGCATCGCAACTAGCATTCACCACTTCGGGATTGCGGGTTTTTGCCCTCTCGCACATACCTAATGACAGGTCGGCTTGCGTGATGCGCCAATTCAGCTCCCGCTGCCTGATTTCCTCGCTTAGCGCCCCCGTACCACTGCCCAGATCGAGGATGTGGCTGCCCTCTTTCCAGACCTGCTCGGCCATCGTGATACAGTCTTCGCGCACAATCGACTGCAGCTGCGCATGGTCGTCATAGGTGGTGGCGGCTTTTCCGAAATTACGGTTGATGGCTTTGCGGTCAAACATGGGCAAACTCCCTGATCGCCTGTGTTACTTGTTCGGGGGCGTGCCAGTGCGGCGCGTGGCCGCAGCCTTCCAGCGTGATAAGTGTGGCATGCGGCAGGGCGTGGGCGAATGCCTGCGACTGTTCATAATATACCACGGCATCTTCACGGCCATGCACCAGCAATGTGGGGGGGAAATTATCCATAAACAGGTCTTTACAGCTAAAATGATGCAAAATATCGAGCCAATGAAGCCAATTTTGAGCTAAAATGATTGCTTTATCCTGTTTTTCGAGGTGTTTTCGGATAAAGGAGGCGTTTTTATCACCCTTAACGATGGATGCCCATGCTTTTATCAGGGTTTTATCGGGATACGCCGCGTAATTTTCGCGGAATATATCGTATAGCTCGGCTGGCATGCCAACCGGATGTTCGGGGCGTTTTACAAACTGGAAGGGTGCAGCAATCAGCACCAGTTTTTTCGGGCGCATCAGTCCTGCCGCGATAGCGCGCACCGCTAGTTGCCCGCCAAGCGACCAGCCGATCACGAGGTCTTTGTCTTTGCCCAGATCGGCGATGGCCTTCAGCGCATCGGCGACGTGGGAATAGCCGGTATAGTCCAGCGTCGCGGCATGCGGTACGAGCTCCCCCAGCGCATCGTGCGGCTGCCCCCAGCCGCTGAGAGTGAGTGTTGTTACTCCGCTGAGCGGCATACCCATCCCTGTTCATTAATAATGTCCGCAAGAGCTTTGATCTGCTCCGTGGTGTGCAGGGCAGAAAAGGCAAACCGTAAACGCGCCGTGTTGGCTGGCACGGTCGGCGGGCGGATGGCTGTGACCAAAAACCCGCTTTTTTCCAGCAGTAAGGAGGCTTTCAGCGCCTCGTCATTATCTTTTAAAATTAGGGGGACAATCGCGCTTTGTGCCGGTGGCAATCCGGCCAGCGTGGTACATAATCGGGCATTGGCGAGTGCTTTCTCGCCGCGGCTGTGATCGGTCTGGATGAGGTCGAGTGCCGCTATGGAAGCGGCAAGAGCAGAGGGTGGCAATCCGGTGGAGAAAATCAGGCTGCGGGCGGCGGTTTTCAGGTAGCTGACCAGCGTTTGGGAGCCGCATACATACCCGCCGTAGCTGCCGAGGGATTTGGACAATGTGCCCATCACAATCATTCCCTCAAGGTTTGTCTGTAACACGCCCATGCCGTGTGCGTCATCGACCATTAACCATGCGTCAAACTCGTCCGATAACCGCTTAAGCGACTGAAGTGGTGCGCAATCCCCATCCATACTGAAGACACTCTCGGTGAGTATCAGGCAGTGGTGGTGTTCGCCCCTGTTGCTTTCCAGCAACGCCCGCGCATGCTCCATATTGTTGTGGGCAAAGCGCATGACGGTCGCTCCTGACAGGCGTGCGGCATCGATCATGCAGGCATGGATAAACTTGTCGGCGAGGATCAGGTCGCCTGCGCCTGCGAGTGCGGGAATCGTGCCGATATTGGCGAGATAGCCGCTGCCGAACACGCAGGCGTTTTCGGTTTTCTTGTAGCGGGCCAAGGCGGCCTCTAATGTATCGTATAGCGGGATATTGCCGGTGACGAGGCGCGATGCCCCTGCCCCCGTGCCATAGGTATCCACCGCCTCTTTGGCGGCTTTCACCACCTTCGGATGGTGGCTTAGCCCCAGATAATCGTTGCAGCTGAACGAAACCAGCGTTTTACCCGCGCGCGTTACGGCCACTCCTTCGCCCCGCCGGGTGGTTTTGGCCTCGCGCTTCAGGTGTTTGCTCTCCAGAAGCAATAATTTTTGCTGTAAATAGTCGTCTAATGCTGGCATTTCGTATCGTTCTGCTCTAAAAATGGGCGCTCCTATTAACAACAACCACGGTTGCACCATGCTAGCTGATTTACGCCATGATTGGGACAAGGGTGAAGTATTATCCCTTTTTAACCTTTCTTTCAATGACCTGCTCTTTACCGCCCAACGTATCCACCGCCAACATTTCGATGCGAACGAGGTGCAGATCAGCACGTTGTTGTCCATTAAAACGGGCGGTTGCGCGGAAGATTGCGGCTATTGCCCGCAGAGTGCCCATTTTTCTACCGGTGTCAAGGCTAGCAAGCTGATGTGCACCGAGGACGTATTAACCGAAGCGCGCAAGGCGAAGGACGCAGGCGCATCGCGTTTTTGCATGGGCGCGGCGTGGCGCTCGCCGAAAGACAAGGACATCGACAAAGTAGCCGAGATGATTGAAGGCGTGAAAGCGATGGGGCTGGAAACCTGCGCCACCCTTGGCATGTTGACTTCCGATCAGGCAAACCGTCTGGGCGATTGCGGTCTGGATTACTACAACCACAACCTCGACACCTCGGAAGCATTCTACGGCAATATCATCACCACCCGCACCTATCAGGATCGCCTCGATACGCTCGATAACGTGCGTCAGGCGGGCATGAATGTCTGCTGCGGTGGTATTGTCGGCATGGGCGAAAAGGTCGAAGACCGTGCGGAATTGCTGCGTACCCTTGCCAACATGCCGCAACATCCTGAGAGCGTGCCGGTCAATATGCTCGTGCAGGTGGAAGGTACGGCGGTGGGCAAAGTGGATGCTGTCGATCCGTTTGATTTTATCCGTACCATTGCGGTGGCACGCATCCTGATGCCAAAATCCTTTGTACGCCTGTCGGCAGGCCGTGAGGAAATGAATGAACAAACGCAATCGCTGTGCTTCCTTGCCGGAGCCAATTCCATTTTCTACGGCGAAAAACTGCTGACCACCGCCAATCCGGGCGTTGACCGCGACAAGCAGCTATTTGAAAAACTCGGACTGCGTCCGCTCCAGCTGGAAACGCAGGAGAAGGAAGACGCACTAGCGGCCTGATGTCCACATCCTTCCCCCGCTGGTATGATGACGGGATGCCGCACATCTGGCTGCCCTATAGCCAGATGAAAACGGCGATTCCCTCTCTCCCTGTGGTTGCTACCCACGGCGCACGCATTACCCTTGCCGACGGGCGTGAACTGGTGGACGGCATTGCTTCATGGTGGACAGCCTGTCATGGTTATAACCACCCCCATATTATCCAAGCTGTCGAAGCGCAGCTTCGTTCCTTTCCTCATGTGATGTTCGGCGGGCTGGTGCATGAACCGGCGCTGACGCTGGCAAAACGTTTAAGTAAAATAGCTCCTGCCGGACTAAACCGTGTGTTTTTTTCCGATTCGGGGTCGGTGGCGGTGGAGGTGGCGCTGAAAATAGCCCTGCAATACTGGCGCAATAGCGGCAAGCCGCATAAGGACCGCTTCGTCTGTTTCACCCACGGCTATCACGGCGACACGATGGGGGCGATGTCGGTGTCCGATCCGGAAAAATCGCTGCACAAGGCCTTCAGGGGTAGCGTTATTAAGCAATATGTCGTCGATATCCCTTCGGATGAATACGGATTTTCCGAATTTGATTCGTTGCTGGCGGCAGAACACGGCCACATTGCGGGGATTATTATTGAGCCGCTGGTGCAGGGTGCAGGCGGCATGAAATTCCACAGTGTTGACGTGTTGGCGGAACTCTACCGCATCGCTAAAAAGCACAATATTCTTTTTATCGCTGACGAAATTGCCACCGGCTTCGGGCGCACCGGCAGTATGTTTGCCTGCGAACAGGCAGGAATTACGCCCGATATTATGTGCATCGGCAAGGCGCTGACGGGGGGAGCGGTCACACTCGGGGCGACGCTGACACAAGATGCTGTTTTTGAAGTGTTTTACGATGATAGCCCCGACCATGCCTTCATGCACGGCCCGACCTTCATGGCCAACCCGCTGGCCTGTGCGGCGGCCAACGCGTCACTCGATCTGTTTGACAAAGAACCCCGCCTGAAGCAGGTGGCGGCGATCGAAGCGCAGATGGCCGAACAGCTTGAACCGTGCAGGAAACTGCCATTTGTAGAGGATGTTCGGGTGATGGGCGGCATTGGTGTTGTGCAGATGGAAGCGGGTGTGGATGTCTACAGTTTGCGTCCGAAACTCATTGAACAGGGCGTGTGGGTCAGGCCGTTTGGCGATATTATCTACCTGACGCCAGCATTTACGGTTACCAGCGACGAGCTGGCCCAATTAACCCAAAGTATTACCACTGTTATTAAAGGGCTTTAAACAATAAGGGCGCGAGGTTTTTATGCCCCGCGCCCTCATTTTTTAATGGCTGCTTGGATTAAGCGGCTTTTTTCTTGTCGCCCGAAAAATCGTTCAGATCTTCAAGAATACGACGCTTGATTCCATTACGGTCAGCCGACGGGATGCCGTAGCGGATAGCCAACAGCGCATAGTCTTCATCGGTGAGCGTGATCGGAATCTGAACTGATTCAGGGTAGGCCACCGGCAGCTCGATGATGCGGCGGACGATGTCGGTCAGGCGCATTTCATTGCGGATGGCTTCATCGATGATTTTATTGGCTACGCGCAGGTCGCATTCAATCGAATCCGAATCAAAACCGCTTGCGGCTTTGGATACGGTTTTAACATCCTGACGCGCGAAAGCGTCGGGGCCATTTGGTTGTACATAAAGTTTAGGTTTCATTGCTTCTGTCGTGCTCATATCAGACCTCGTTCCGTTGATGGTGTTTTCTATGGTAGCCATTAGTTGTTCCTTTAATTGTGCTTCTTCGGTAGCGCTGGCGGTTAAAAAATCTGCCTTCATGGCATATTCCGGCTGAATCGCAGCGGGTTGTTTGGCTTCAACCTTAACCATTACAGGTTCTGGCGTTGCGGTAAACTCCTGAAGCTTGATGGCTTCGCTTTTGACCGGTTCGTTGGCCACCGCAACGGGCGCAGCGGCAGCTACAGGCGCTTCCGTTAGTTTAGGTGTAGGCGGTACCACCGGTTCCGGCTGTGACGTTAATTTAATGTCCGGTTTCGCTTCTGCCTTCGGTGCTTCCACCGGAGCCTGAGCAGCCAGTGCCAAATTAGGTGCTGAAATCTGGGGAGGATGGGTGATTTCACCGATATCGCCCAAGCGGCGGTACACGGTGGCATACACTTCAATGCGGCCATCGTTGTATTTTTCGATTTCAATGGCGTGTTCGTTGCTGTCGCTGACGAGCAATGTGTATTCAAATTCCAGCCCTTCGTTAGCGGCCGGTGTTTTGGCTTTGCGGTAGTCACCTTTGAAGATGCTGCCTTTGAGGTTCTGGATTTCGCGTTTGTAGGACGACACGAGCCAGCCTTTGTAATCGACGATATTGTCGCGGCAGGCAAGACGCTGCACATCCTGACGCGTGAGGATGTTGCCCAGTTCCTGTGCATCGAATAGTTTCATGCGGTCGTTGAGCGAAATGCGGCGCGAAATAGCGAGGTAATATTCACCGTCGGATTCCGCCACAATCATGGACACGCCCGGATCTTTATCCTGCGTCAGAACAAAAGAGGTCAGCGCTTCTTCGCCGAATAAATAGGTGTTAATCGCGCTGACATGCAGGCGGCGGCCGCTGAGGATAATCTGGGGCACGAAACCAAAGCCCAGAGAGCTTCCGATCTGAAGAAGTTCAGGCTGGAATTTTTCCTGCACCTGCACTTTTTTGACCGGCTTCCAGAAATCGGCAATAACATCTAACATCAATAATCCTCCACTACTCTTTATGCCTTAATTGGGAAACGTTTCCCGTATAATTTTTAACCGCCAAAGCTATCTACCCGTTTTTGCCTCTCATGATACGCGCTTTGTCCCGTTGCCAGTCACGCTGCTTAATCGTATCGCGTTTTTCGTATACCTTCTTGCCGACTGCTATTCCCAGCTTCATCTTTGCCAGCCCACGGCTGTTAAAATAAAACGACAGAGGAATCAACGTTACTCCTTTTACCTTCAGGCGACCGAGCAGTTTGAGTACCTGCTTTTTATGAAGCAGCAATTTCCGTGGTCTGCGTGCTTCATGGTTAAAGCGGTTTCCGGGGCCGTATTCTGCGATATAGGCATTAATTAACCAAATCTCGCCATCTTTAGGACCCGCATACGCATCGGCAATGTTTGCCTTACTTTCTCGTAACGATTTGACTTCCGTTCCAGTCAGGACAATTCCAGCTTCAAACTCCTCCTCAATCGTGTACTCGTAGCGCGCCTTGCGGTTAAACGCTATGTTGTTTCCGGTCGTCTTCGCAGAAGATTTTTTTTTACCGGCCATAGGAGTTACTAATAAAGATGAAAAAAGTTTTTAGAGCAAGTGCAATTTTTTTAACACTTGCGTGATCTGGTTTTTGTTATCTGCATTAGGCTCCACCAGCGGTAGGCGCAAATCAACGTTGCACTTCTTCATAAGTGATGCGGCAAATTTAACCGGTGCGGGACTCGTTTCGCAAAATAATACGGAATGTAGCGGCACCATGATTTCATGCAGCTCGGATGCTTTGGCAAAATCTCCTGCTTTACAGGCCGCTTGCACCTGCGCACAGCGTTTAGGCATAATGTTGGAGGATACCGAAATGCAGCCATGTCCGCCAGCGGCGTTAAAGGCGACTGCCGTCATGTCCTCGCCGGAAAACAGGTCGAGCGTTTTTTTCTGTTTGGCGCGTAGCGTATAGGGGCGCGCAAGGTCACCGGTTGCATCTTTGACACCGGTGATGAAAGGAAGTTCGCTTAAGCGCGCCAGCGTGTCGTCGGTGATGTTGACGACGCTGCGGCCAGGGATGTTGTAGATGACGATGGGAAACTGCGCCGCGTCATTAATCGCCTTGTAGTGCTGGTACAGGCCTTCCTGCGTCGGTTTGTTGTAGTACGGTGCGACGACGAGCGCGCTGGATGCGCCTGCCGCTTTAGCGTGCTTGGTCATCATGATGGCTTCGTCGGTGGAGTTGGACCCCGTACCTGCCATGACCGGAACCCTGCCCTTGGCGGCTTCAACACACAATTCAACCACACGTTTATGCTCGTCGTGCGACAGGGTGGGGGATTCCCCCGTGGTGCCGCAAGGGACCAAGCCGTTAATGCCTTCGGTTATCTGCCACTCGACAAAGTCCTGAAATGCCTGTTCGTCGACCTTTCCGTTTTTGAAAGGAGTGATGAGAGCTGTGTATACACCTTTGAAATTCATAGTTTCCGCCATCATTTATGAAGAACGGCAGACTATACCAAGTAGTAAAAACTGCAACTGTCTATATTTTGCCTGCTGCAAGTCATGAGGTAAATTGATATTTGTTAACCAAAGCGCCCTTGATTCGTCAGGCATTTACATAAAAAAATAAGGATTTTCATGCGGTAAGCGCAGCAATACGTGCATACTGATCGTTACAGGCGTAAATTAGTTGCCTTAAGCGAATAGTTCTATTAGACATTCTGGCTCGGTTGCCTGTAAACAGGTTTCGTGTCGGGGAGTAGCGCAGTCTGGTAGCGCATCTGGTTTGGGACCAGAGGGTCGTAGGTTCGAATCCTATCTCCCCGACCATTTTTTCAGAACTGATCTCGAAGAAATTTCTCCTGCCCATTCCATGAATTTTAATTTATGCTTAGGCTCGTATGGCGGGAATCAATAAAAAATCACCTCTTTTTTTCAGCGTGCTTATTGTCTGTCTCTGCGGGGCCGCCCATGCAGACCCGACGCCAAAAGACTGCCATTCCATTGCCGATTCCTATTGTATGGATCGTGGACCGGTCATTATAACGCAGGGTGCTTCTGCCCAAATAAAGGCATTGAGTCATAAAAAAACAGATTTTCCTGTTCCCGCCGACGCAGGAGAAAATTTGTCTGAGCCCTATTGCCCTGACAAAAAATGCAGTTGCGAAGAGGATATCAGCTATATTGTTTGGGGCGGCGATGGTGCAGGAATAGCTAAAATTAATGCGAAAGAAATGCGCGAGGCTAAAGAATACGGCAAATGCAGCTTGGAAGTGCTATCTATTATGCGCCAGCCAAATTTTGTTTATGCGTCTCCTGCCATCGTCAGTTCGGCCATATTTAATCTCACCTTTAACCGTGGCGACAATGGTGGCTGTCATGGCAACACCGTTGTAACGACCTACAATGTGGCAAACGGAGACGAATATAAAATCAAAGACATTGTTGCCCCCAAAGACATGGGCGCCATGGCAGAAGCACTCGCTGATGAATTTGTTACCCTTTATGCCAAGCCAGAGCTGGAGCAGTTCTCCAGCGAGGAACAGGCAAAGCAGTTTGCCGCTCTTAAAAAAGAAATCATTACCGACGAGCATCTTGCCGATGCGGGTATTTACGTCGAAAAGAATAAAGTATTTACGAATATTGATGGGTTTCGGCTAAGCTGCGCAAGCGGTTCATTTCATCCGGTCGAGATACCGGTGAAATTCGTTGATACCAAGTTTTTGGCTTTGTTAAAGGCGAAAGCGCAGTGATTATTTTTTCTTCACCCGCGTACCTTCAAAAATCTCATCAGCCATTTGCCGAAGCGTAAAGACCGACCCTTGCGGCGAGAGGTGGTCGCTGTCGAACACGAACGCATGGCCATCTTTGCCTTGTCCGCGCATCAGGCAGCCCTTGTCGTTGCACAGCGCATGGTAAGGTGAGGCATAGAAGCTGCCGTATTTTTGCGTGATGGTGCGTAGCTGGGCATCGTTTTGCGGCACATTGTCGGGACATAAATCCGCCATGCGGTCGGTTACGAGCTGGATTTTAGCCAGTGTGTAAAGGCTGTATTTCCAGCGCGGCGTTGGCCCGACCACAACGACTCGTGTGCCGCTGACTTTTTGAAGTTCGCTCAGCGTCTGCTCCAGTTTCGGTACATCAATAAAATCCCACCGCGCCTGAAGCAATACGATATCAGGATGGATGCGTTTGATCAGGCTGAAGATGGCATCGTTGTTGGGTTTGCAATATTTATATTCATCTTTCTGGTAGCCAAGCAGGGGCGGGCATGAAGAGGTGGTGAATTCCGCCAGCCGGAAATCATACTGGTCTTCGAGCGCCTTAAGCCCCGGATAGAGGGATGCGCCGTGCGAATCGCCCCAGAGTAGTACGAGCGGTTTATCGCCCCCTTCAATGCAGCCTTCCATCGCATCAAATTTTTCCTTGGCGGGGTCGAGATAGCAGGTGCCCGCCCGCCATGGCCCATACGGATAGCCGA
The DNA here is from genome assembly GCA_025360605.1 of Alphaproteobacteria bacterium. Taxonomy (GTDB): domain Bacteria; phylum Pseudomonadota; class Alphaproteobacteria; order Rickettsiales; family SXRF01; genus JANYBV01. The sequence goes on from JANYBV010000038.1 coordinate 240,182, forward strand.
TAGCGTTCACGAAATCGCGGACGCCTTCAGGCTCGCGGAAGGCAAAACCATCTGCCATATAGGTGATCAGGCCGATCGTTCCCATTATTTCCATCAGGACAAAGACTTTGATGATAGCAACGCGTGGCAGCTGGCCGAAGCGTATCGGGCATTCAATAAAGCGGTAGGTCAGCCACGCCAGCAATACGCTGGCAGCGATAGTACCAGTAAGGTACAGCGGGGGTGCGTTGTCGGGATAGAAAATATGCAAGTAGGATAGCATTGGCCAGTGCCACAGATAGAGCGGGTAGCTGATCATACCTATCCAGACCATGAGCGGATTCGATAACAGGTGGCGGTGAACCAGCGTGTCCGGCGGCAGGGATATCAGCAAAAAAGCACCAATGACAGGCAGCAGCGCTTCCCATCCAGGGAAGCCCATACCATCGGTGATGCCGACCATTGCCACCAGAAGAATCAGCAGGCTCAGCAGAGCCAGAATGTTAGCCGCAGCACGTGGCGGCGGGACGATGGCTGATTTATTATAGAGGGTGGCTATTGGCAACACGGCCCCTGCCAGCAGTTCCCACAGGCGGGTGGCGGGCAAGTAAAAAGTGGCCAAGCGGTAGTCGTTGACCCAAAAGACATTCAGGGTAAATGAGGTGATGGCGATGGCGAGTGTGAACGTCAGGAGGTTCGATCGTCGTTTCCACATACAATAGAGCAGCGCCGGCCACAGCAGGTAAAACTGCTCCTCAACACCCAGCGACCACAGATGCCGCAGCGGTTTGAAATCGATGAACAGTTCAAAATAGTTGGATTCCTGCCATTGCACGACATTGGCGATGAATACGCTCCCACCGGCAATGTTTTTTCCGAGATGCTTGAAATCATCTGGCAGCAATATTAACCAGCCGCTGATGTAGGTGGCGACAAATACTGCGATCAATGCAGGGCATAAGCGCTTGATACGCCGCAGGTAAAAATCGCTGAAGCGGAAATTGCCGGACTGAAGGCCGCGCAGCGAAATGCCCGATATCAGGTAGCCGGAAATGACGAAAAATATATCAACACCGATGAACCCGCCGGTTACCAGCAGCGGAAAGGCATGAAAGGCGACCACGGCGATAATAGCAATGGCGCGCAGGCCATCAATATCGGCGCGGTAATCCGCGGGTTTATGGGCAGCGTGCGGGTTCAAGGGAGTACTGCATCTTACGGTTTGGCCTTATCCTGATCGACGATAAACAGGTTTTGTGTGCGCACTGACTGGCTGGCGGTTCCGCTGACGCTGTAACTATCTCCGGTGATAAACATATCCGAGATCATATTGGTTCCGTCGACGTCGTTGATCACGGCCGCATCCAGCGTGCCGCCGGTGATGTGGATGCCTTTGGAATGGGTAAGGTGTACGATGCCGTCTTTGGCGCTGTCACCATAAATGTGGCAACCGTTGAACGTATAGCCGTTATCGACGGCATCGCTTTGGATATTGAAGCCGACATTGTGGTTAATGTTGGTGGCGTTGAAAATGCCGTGGCCATTATTGGAGCCTGACATCAGCTGGATGCCGTTTTTATTATCAACGATGTTGGTCGTGGATATGACGTTATTGCCGGTGGAGGTCACCACCGCGGTGTCATTGCTGCTAAAGGACAGAAGCGTAAACAGGTTATATTCCGCACCGGTGTTGATAGGCGCATTGCCATCTGCGCCAATCTGGAGGCCAATGGAGTTGTTGATGAACGTCACAAATGCGAATTGCCCGTGGTTACCCCGTTCCAGTCCGTTCCGTTCGCCGCTTTCTATCTGTATGCCCTTGCCGGTGAAGTTCTGTACAGTCAGCTTATCGACGATGTAATGGTTTCCTCCGCCAATCCACAGCCCTTTCCCGTTTCCGGTTTTGTTGTTGTCGCTTCGGTTTCCCGTCAATGTCATCGGGCCGTTAATTACCCAGTTATCGACATTTTGGGCGGATAACAGCGGCTGGTTTCCCCCTGCCTGTTTAAGCTCGGCGCCGTCGGAACGTATGACAAGGCCTGATGGTATCGACAATGATTTGGCTATAACATAGGTTTTTTTGGGAATGTATACGGCTAAATTCTCTTTGACTGCATCATCAAATGCCGCCTGAAAGGCGCTGCTATCGTCGCTAAAATCGTTTCCCTCTGCGCCATAATCCAGCACGTTGGCAAATGAGGGCCGTGTAAACGGAGCCGTACGTTGCTGTTTTTCGAAATGCTGCCACATGAATACCAGTGGCCCCAGATAGGTGACCGTACCCGCCAGCAACCAGTGGTAACGGACCTTCATGCGTGTGTTTTCTTTGGGATACGTTCCATGGGAGGGAATGCTAGTTGCCGTATTAGAGAAAGTAAAGCGGCGATAGTGGTGAGTTTACAATCCCCTGCCCCCGCCGCCACTGGTACCGGAAAAGCGGTTCCAGCGCTCTTTCGATTCGCGTTTTTTACCGGTCAGCCGGTTGCGGATTTTGGAGGTTTTCGATGCCCAGTTTTTCTTCTTCTTTTTTTTATCGGCACTTTTGGGTTTATTGCGTTTTTCATCCATTTCCTTGATGCGTGCCGCTTCCGCACGGCGTAGCCGCATAAGCAAGAATAGCTTTGCATGCATCTCGTTCATCTTCTGGAGATGTTTTCGCTTTTGTTTTTTGGATAAGTGGCGGAACTTGACGGTCATAGGAGCTTAACCGGTCAGGATTTCTTATCGGTGGCCGCCAGTGACTTGCGGCGGAGCAAATTCTTGCGCAGCGCACTCGCCAGCCTGTCTTTTTCGACCTTGCTCTTGGCGCCCTGAAAGCCGGATTTGTCTTTGGATGAAGATGGCGGTGTCTGGGTCATAACGGCAGTAATTACACGTGGTTGGTACAATTTATGCGTTGGGAGAGACCCTATTGTGCAAAAATATTGCCGATATTGCAAATGTTTAATAGATAAAACACCTTATATACCCCTAGGGGGACTATTCAGCACTTGCTATCGGCGCGCGGCTGTGGCATTTTCCGCCGACTTAGAGTCTGAAATAAACATTTAGGCCTATGTGCTGCTGTAGCTCAGTGGTAGAGCACGTCATTGGTAATGACGGGGTCGAGTGTTCGATTCACTTCAGCAGCACCATTAACGTAAAATGTTCGTGCAGAATGTTCCGGTTTATCCCTTGAGGGGCGGGGCCTGCTGTCTAAAGCTATAAGGTTGTTGCAAGCGGGGGGCATCCCTCATACCCGCAATACCCCATCATAACTCCGGTAAATGCAGTGTAGCAAGCAAGTGCCGCACCCGTTATTATCCAGAAACTGTAGCACTTTGTCTGGCGGTTACTTTTTAATAAATGCAGGTAGTAAATTCCTGCCACCGACATCATCCATGGGGAAAAGTCGACAGCATATCGTTGTGTTGCGTAGAAGAATACCATCAGGAAGGCCAACGGAATACAGGTGCAGATGAAAAGGATATTGGCGATAAGCCGCATTTCTCCCTGCCAGTGCTTGCGTATCCGCCAATCCATAAGAAATGCAATGAAAAAAAGTGAGAACGGACTATTGGTCAGCACACCATACACCTGTTCTGTTTGTGCGGCAAAATAGGGAGCCCAGGGAATGGTAGCCATTTCAAAGTCCGCCGGTACCACAAAAAATGGAAAATTAAAATCCGGTCGCCACTTAAGGGGCTTTACCAGATAAAGGTAGGCGTGAACCAGAGGTGCCTTAAAATCGAGGGTAGTAAAATTAATGTTATGTTGGTTCCATAGGGCTAATTGATAATGAACGCCATTTTCAAAAATGGAACCAAAGCGTTCCCAATTATAGATGGCAAGTCCCACGATGCACAAGGACCATAGGCCGAACACCGCCGCTATGCGTACAGGGGCAGAAACAGCCTGATCATTCTTATCTTTGGTCCAATAGCCATAACTTAGTAGCAATATAATAATAGTAAAGGCATGACTAATCCTGCATCCTACCGCCAGCCCGAAACACAGGCTAGTGCAAATAATCCAAGCGTATCGCTTAGGATTGAGTAGAAACCTCCATAGTGATAACATTCCCATAGCTGTAAAACAATACGCGCCTGTTACCGCTACTTCATAAAATAATGGCCGGTTCAGTAGGTAGGGAAGCCGTGTTCCCAAGGAGATAGACAATATAACTATGGCTAATCCGGTTCTGCTGAAAGCTCCAAAACTACGAGAAATTTGATATAGCAATGTCGCAAGACAAGATGTTCCGACAGAGACTAAAATAAGTACCATTATGCCGTCATTAACAGCGATTCCAGTGAGTAATTTGATGGGAATCCAAACCAGAAGTGCCGGCACTGGACCAAAGTAGAGGTAATATTTGCCATTATAATAGCTGGCGTCATGCAGTTTGTAGAAAAAATTCTGCATCGGCTCATAGGGATCAGGCAGGGTAGCCAGTGCTGGATGGGGCGGATAATTAAGGTAGGTATGTCCCTGCAAAAATCCTTCCCCCAGATATTGCATATAGCTGAACGACCGATATGTTTCTGGACGATACAGAAAGCACAATGCATAAATACAAAGGATAATTGCAAGTAAAACCAGAAAAAACATTATTTTTGATTTTATGGCTTTAATCACATAACCGATTATTTTTTCCATTTTGCTGCTGCTCTCCATATTGTATGCCTTGTCGGAAGTGGGGTGGGGTATGGATTCGTTCATAATAGCAGCACCATTTCTTAGGCATTATAACGGCCCGTGACCGTTTGTGCCAGCTCCACCAGAATCTTCAGATACGCCTTATAGCCGACGATTTTGCTGTGGGGCATGGTATCTTTAATATACACCCGCGATACCGGAATTTCACACAGTTTAAGCCCGAGCTTTGGCGCGCTGTAGTTAAAGAAATATTGCAGGCCGTAGCGCACGAAAATGCGCCGAAACGGCTTTATTTTCGGATGTTCCAGAAACGCGCGGTTACAGGCCTTAAAACCGTTCATGGCATCGGTAAAGGCGTAGCCGGCGGCAAGCCATACGATCGGGTTGAAGACCAGCCGGATGCCCAGCACGCGCACCAGCGGTGTATTCTCGTGGAAGCCGCCACGCATGAACCGTGAACCCTGAATAAAATCAAAGCCTTCTTGCAGTTTTTCGATAAAGCGCGGAATAGCATCGACTCCATCTTTGCCGTTTCCGTCCATCATGATGAACCCCTTATAGCCCTGCTCAAGGGCGTAGTGCAGGGCGCTGCGGTACTGGACGCTCAGGCCGCGCTGCTCATCGGTATTCACCAGTAAGGTCCGCACTTTTCCTTCCAATGCTTTTGGTGTGGTCGCACCATCGCTGCTATTGCCATCGGCGATGATGAGGTCGGCGTAGGCGCGGTATGGCTGGAGTGCGGCGAGCTGACGGATGAATTTGTCGCCCTCGTTATATACACCGATAATCAGGGCATAGGCTTTGTCTTTGGTATGGAATTCATGGCGCGTGCAGGCGGGAATCTGGGGATAATCGCTCATGGCTTGGCCTTGGTGGTGGCGGGTGCCGGTGTTTTGGTGGTATCCACGGGAATGAGCTTGTCTTTATATTCCACATAGGCATGGCGGTTGGGATAATACTCGATCAGCGCCTTATTTCTTAAGTCGCCGCGGTCATAGGCATAGATCACCGGCGCATCGTCCATCGGCGGATTCGTCCACGCTGTCCAGCGGAATTTAGCAGCAGGATCACGCGGCGGATTTTTGGGGTCGATATCCTGCCTGCCAACAAAAATCAGTGCGGGGTGTTCGCTCTGGTAATACATAGACATCAGGAATTGCGGGTGGGAATCAAAGAAATGCGAGAACTCCCGTATTCTTTTCGGGATATGGTTAATCAGGCCGGTGGCAAACACCATAATGACCACCAGCGTAATCAGCCCCTGTGTCGTGTGTTTGTCTGGTAATGGCAGGCGCAGTAATTTCAGGGTGACAGGCAGGCGGTGGACGCCCAGCGCGGTCAGGATAATGAGCGCGGAGGAGGCCTCATACATGTAGCGTGGGCCGAATACGGCGCTGTTGAATTGATTAAACATGTTGCCGATGGTCTGGCTGACCACCACACCGATCAGCAGTTTGGTCATGATATTGTGCTGCGGGCGCAGGCACAGCAGCCAGATGAAAAAGGTGCAGGGCAACGACCATTCGAACAGGTTGATGTTCAGATTATTCCAGTCCGTGTGCATTTTAAGCAGCGTGTAAGAGATATTGCTGCCGTTATAGAACCCCATTGCGCGTGCCACACTATTCATGTGGTATCTGGCGTAGGCATAGGTGAACACATCACCCGTAGTTTCATAGTTGAACCACATTTGGAAAAGAACACATACGATGCCGCCAGCAGCCATTATCAGGAAAGGGTTTAATTGGGTTTTCGTGTCCTTCCACAGGCGGTAGGTGGCGTGGAGAATGAAGGGGGCGCAGGTGCCGATGGCGGTTAGTGGGCGGCTCAAAAACGCGCAGCCCGCGCCTATGCCCACGGCCAGCGCCCAGTAACGGATACGTTTTTGTGAAGCGTCTGACTGGCTGTAATGTAGCCATTCGCCGTAACTATAAATGGTGAGGGTGGTGAAGAGCAATGCGCTCGAATGATTCATGAATTCCGATGACATCAGGATAACAAACGGGCTTAGCCAGATAAACACGCTGGCCAGCCGCGCTACCGACTCTCCGTAAGCACGCTTGGCAATGCCATAGACGGCAGCAAGGGTGATCGCGCCTTCCAGCGGATTAATGAGCCACGGCGCACCCAGCATATGGCCGATGCCGATCAGTGTCTGGTGCATGGGCGGGTATTGCGAATACCACTTCGCCCCGCCAACCATCATCCATACCGGAAAAAAATCACTCAGGGCATGGGGGATAACGTAAAAAAGATGCCCCGATGCAACGAATTTCCCATGCACATATTGGGCGGTAGAATCGGTGTAGGCGGGATGGAAATCAAAGCAATACCATGATAAGTAGATACATATCCCCAGAATGGTACTGAAAGCGCCCCAGAAAAACTGCCGCGGGGAAAGGGCGCGGTGCTTTTGAATCAGGCGGTTTAGCAGCCGCAGGGCCGGATGCAGACGCTGGCAATAGAGCAGGCCGCTGACCAGCAGGAATACCCCGATAACTGAAAGCGTTTGCGCAAAAATAGTGCGAAATGCCCATTCTTTGAACGGGACTACGCTTAGCACCAATAGGGTGAAAATCAGGGCATAGCGCAGGCTTGTTTTTTTAGGAAACCCTTTGCGGATGACATACAATAACAAAGCAAGCGGTGTACAAAACCAGAGCATCTCGCAGGCGGCAAACACAACCTCCGTGTCGCCATTAGAGAGCCCGTCCGACAAGCGCCATGCGAAAAGCAATAGTGCCTCACCTAAAAAGGCGAATACCAACGGCAGGTGATACTTGAACCTTGCAAATTTAAGCATATGTTTCATTGTCAGTACAACGCGGTCTCTATCTATGGTACTGTGATTCCACTAATTCCTTGTTTGTAGTACATGATAACCCATGCCTTACGCAACCCTTCCTGACAGAGGATGCCTACTTTTACGCGGCGATGATACCCTGCCTTTTTTGCAGGGGTTGGTCAGCAACGACGTGCTGCGCCTGCCGCAGGCGGGCCTCATCTATACGGCGATGCTAACCCCACAGGGAAAATTCCTGCATGATTTTTTCTTGCTGTGGCAGGGGGATGGCGTGCTGGTGGATGTAGAAAAATCACGGATGGCGGAATTGCAGCAACGGCTTTTGAAGTATCGTTTGCGTTCCAAAGTAACGATAGAGGCGCTGGATGAAGCGCACGGCGTAACAGTGGTGTGGGGCGAACCTGACAGTGAGGTTATGGCATCCCTGTTTCATGATCCGCGCATTCCGGCGCTCGGCTGGCGTTTGATTGGCGAGCATGCGAAAGCGCTGGCGTGGTGCCGGCAGCAGTCTATCGCCCCCTCTTCCGCTGATGCGTATGATCTGCACCGCCTGACTCTCGGGGTGCCTGAAGGTGGACGCGATATGATTCCCGAGAAATCGTTTTTGTTGCCGTTTGGCATGGAATATTTGCATGGAGTCGATTTTAAAAAAGGCTGTTATGTCGGGCAGGAAGTCACCGCGCGCAGCAAGCATCTTGGACAGATTCGCAAGCATATTTTTCAGGTGGAAGCGCTGGATGGCACGCTTCCGGCCAGCGGCACCCCGCTGCATACCGGCGATACACTGGTGGGTGAATTACTATCGGTCCATGGGGCGGTGGGATTGGCGATGTTGCAGGCGGAAGCCGTTGAAAAAGCACAGGCACTTTCTCAGGATATTCGCTGCAACCAGCAGCGTGTAAAAATACGATCTCCTGAATGGCTAACATTCTCTTAAGGCCATGGCATTAAAGATAAAAAAATGATGATGGGAATAGCTGTTCTTTTGTTCTTAAAAACGTTATAATGGTAGCTATGATTCCAAGCGCCACATTCCCCACGGATACTCATGGCACGCTCGCAGGCCACTTGCTGATTGCAACGTCTGTGGTTCAGGACTCCTGCTTTGCCCGTTCGGTCATTTATCTCTGTGCGCATAATGAAACCGGTGCGATGGGAATTATTGTCAATTACCCCGTTGAAAATATCGGTATACGCGACATTTTCGAACAGCTCGATATTGATACCGAAAAATCCGTCCGCGATATTCCGATTCATTTCGGTGGTCCGGTGGAAGCGAACCGCGGGTTCGTGGTTCACAGCTCCGACTACGATACGGAAGACAGCCTCATCAGTAAGGACGGCATTACGGTAACAGCCAGCATTTCCATTTTACAGGAATTGGCGCAAGGCAATGGCCCTGCCAAGGGTATGCTCGTGCTTGGGTATGCCGGATGGTCCCCCGGTCAGCTGGAAGCGGAAATTGAAGGGGGTAGCTGGATTGTGGTGCCTGCCAGCACGCAGCTGGTGTTCGACAGTAATAACGAAGGCAAATGGAATTCGGCCATTTCCTCGCTCGGCATCGACATGGGGCATTTCTCCACCGTCGTTGGTCACGCGTAGTTTTTAAAACACATCTTCCACCACCACTCCAAGTGCTTCGCGTAATTTCCCCAGATAGTCTTTGCGTGGAATTTCCACGACTCCGAATTGCTTGAGATGGTCATTGACGAACTGCGTGTCGAGTAGCTGGTAGCCCCCTTTTTGTAAGAGTTCCATCAGATGCACCAGCGCAATGCGGCTGGCGTTGGTCTGCGTTGAAAACATGCTTTCGCCAAAAAACGCGCCGCCGAGTGCAACGCCGTATAAACCACCTGCGAGTGTTGTGCCTTTCCAGCATTCGACACTGTGGGCATATCCCCTCTCCCATAATTCACAGTACAGGCGGATGATGGCAGGATTAATCCATGTGTCCTTGCGGGATTCATTGATTGTTGCGCAGGCGTTGATAACCTCGGGAAAAGCCTGATTGGTGGTAATGGTAAACGGTTGTTTGCGCATGGCCTTGGCAAGGCTTTGCGGCACGTGAAAACTATCCAGCGGGAGGATGCCTCGCTTTTCCGGATAAAACCAGTGTATCTCTTCATCCTCATGGTTCATCGCCATCGGGAAGTAGCCATTAGCATAGGCATTGAGCAGGAAATCCCAGCTGAGTTTTTTCTCGTCCGTGGGCATTACAGGCGGTCGGGAAAATCGCTGATGATACCGTCCACACCCAATAGCTTTGCTTTGGCAATATCGGCAGGCGTGTTGACGGTCCATGTGAACACTTTGAGTTTACGCCTGTGCGCATCATCCACCAGTGCTTGCGAGATGTGATGGATGCAGGGATTTAATGTGCCTGCCCCCGCATCGTCGGCCATGGCGGCAAGGCTGATGGGCACGCATACCATCAAGGCGCAGGTGCGGATATCGTTGTTGGCTTTGCGGGCGGCATCGATCTGGAAATGATCGAACGAGCACAGGTAAAACTGTTCGTAGCTCCAGCCTTCATGCTTCACATAATGCGTCACCAGCTCCACCACCGGCATGGTGGCGTGCTGTGCCTTCAACTCGATGAACAGGCGGCAGCGCTTGTCCACCATGTCGAATACGTTGCGAAGTGAGGGAATTTTTTCGCCCTTCCCCGCATCGAATTCCTGCAATTCCTTTACGCTATAGTCGCACACATTGCCTGTGCCGTTGGTGGTGCGTTCGAGAGTTTCATCGTGGATGATCACCGGCTCGCCGTCTTTGCTCATCTGCACGTCAAATTCAAACCCGTGGACGCGCAGTTCAAGTGCCTTGCGCATCGATAGCAGCGTATTTTCCGGTGCGTAGCCGCAGGCCCCGCGATGGCCTATTTTCCACACCATACTATTGCCCCTGCTGCGAGCCTGCTGGCTCTCGCATGTGGCGTGGCTCAGGGCTGCATGGCCTACTGGCCATGTTTTCCCAACAATCCGGCCAACGCTTCCAGTGCCAGCACATAGCCGTGGCTGCCCAGCCCGCAGATGACACCCTTGGAGGCGAGCGATACATAGGAATGGTGGCGGAACTCCTCGCGGCGGAAAATGTTGGACAGATGCACCTCGATGACGGGTATTTTCAGCAGCAGTAGTGCGTCCATGATGGCAATCGAGGTGTGGGTGTAGGCTCCGGCGTTCAGGATCAGCCCGTGGTATTTTTTACCAGCACCATGAATAATATCGATAATTTCACCTTCATGGTTGGATTGGACGCATTCCAGCGTCAGCTTCAACGCTTTGGCGGCGGTCTGGGCACGTTTCAGCACGTCGTCCAGCGTCTCATGCCCGTAAATCTCGGGTTCACGCGTGCCGAGCTGATTCAGGTTCGGGCCATTGACGAGCAATATCTTAACGGGCATAATCGCATCCTTAAATCATTAGGTTTTAACGGTTATAGTACAATTCCGATGTTAATCAAAGTCAATGGTAAGAATTGCGAATTTCCGTCGCCGCTGAATGTGTCCGCGCTTGCCGAGCAGCTGAAACTGAATACCACGCAGATCGCGGTCGAGCGTAACCTGTCGATTGTGCCGCGTTCGCAATACGCGCAAGTGATGCTTGCAGAAGGCGACCAGATCGAGATCGTTCATTTTATTGGTGGAGGCTGAGGATGCAGGCGAAAGACCCGTTACTATTGGCCGGCAAATCCTTCCAGTCGCGCCTGTTGGTTGGCACCGGACGCTATAAGGACATGCAGCAGACGAAACAGGTGGTGGAAGCCAGCGGTGCCGAGATCGTTACGGTGGCGTTGCGCCGCATGGATTTGTCCAAAAAAGGTCAGGATTCCCTGCACGAAACCCTCAGTCCCAGCCAGTATACCTACCTGCCGAACAGTGCCGGATGTTTCACGGCAGAAGAAGCGGTGCGCACGCTTCGCCTTGCGCGTGAGATGGGCAACTGGACGCTGGTGAAGCTGGAAGTGATTGGCGACAAACAGACGCTCTATCCCGATGTCGGCGAAACATTAAAGGCTGCCGACATTCTGGTGCGCGAGGGATTTCAGGTCATGGCCTACACCACCGATGATCCGGTGGTAGCGAAAAAGCTGGAGCAGATAGGCTGTGCGGCGGTGATGCCGCTGGCTGCGCCGATCGGGTCGGGGCTGGGTATCGTCAATCCGCTCAATATCCGCATGATCGTCGAATCGCTGCGAGTGCCTGTTTTCGTGGACGCGGGCATCGGCACCGCATCGGATGCCTGCATTGCCATGGAGCTGGGATGCGCCGGTGTGTTGCTGAATACCGCACTTGCTGACGCTGAAAATCCGGTGTTGATGGCAAGTGCGATGAAGGCAGCGGTGATTGCCGGACGGCAGGCCTTTCTGGCGGGACGCATGCCCAAACGCGACATGGCGGTGGCCAGTTCCCCCAAAGACGGCATCCTCTCCGCAGCAAGCAACTGATAAGACGCTTTTTTCTATCAACGGGTCGTTTACGCAGGTTGATACTTGTCATTAAATTGTCATACATAATGACTAATACCCATGTATAATAAGGAGAAAATCATTTAGGGATTTATGGAACACGTGCCTAACGATCTCAGTCAGACGGACACTGTAGTGGCGCATGCCGCTCCCTCGGACTATGGGGCGCAGCAAAACGAAATGAAGGCGATCAGTTCGTTTGACTGGTTCAGCAAGAAAATGCTTCCCAGCCTGCTGCAAGTTACGGCGATTATTGCCGTGGCGGCGATCGGTATGTTTGGCAGTTTGCCAGCTACGATTGCTGCTGGTGTAGGTATGCTGGGATTCGAGCTTGTCCGCGCCCATATCAACAATAAAGCCGACTTGAACCGTGAACTGGTTCTTTATCACAAAGAAATCGCTCATGCTGTTGGGAAATCGCCGTTCGAAACACTGACGATTGCGGATATGCGCCATGCCGCCGACGAAAAAATGGTCGGTGATAATGCGATCAAACCACTTAAGCTGGAGCTCGAACACTTAGCGTACCGTGGCCGCTACAATTTCCTGATGGCGGGCGTGCGGGCGTTGGTAACTATCGGCGGTGCTGTTGCCCTGCAGGGCATGATGGCACCTGCCAAAGCGGCCTTGGAAGCCGGAAACGGCTGGACGACTTTGGCGGGTAGCGCTTTTTGGCCGCTGACGGGTACGTTGGGTGCCGTGACCGGTGCGACTATCGGGATCGAAACCATGGGTAAAAAATATTTCGACAGCCATGAGCCGCTGACGGTTTATCATGAGCTGACGCAGTTGCAGGATTTGACTAAGAAACAGCAACTGGCTCCGGAGCCGGTGTTTGCGGTTATCGTCAAGCTGGATAAGGAGCTGGCTAAAGATATACAGGACCATCTGGGCAAGCCGTATGCCGAGCTGTCGTACCGCAATAAAACCCGCGTGATGCAGGCTTGCGAAAGCAGGACGCATGCGCAGGCGCTGACCGAGGCTATCAACAATGATGTGTTACCGGTGACGTCCATTGCTATGTCGGCCTGCCACCAGATGGACTGGGTCGAATTTGAGCGCAACAAGGAAACAAAAGATAACGGGCTCGTGCAACAACCCGCGGCGCAACTGGGCGTTTCGATGGTTCAGGACAAATCGTTCGTGGCTGATCTGGCCAAGCAACGTAGCATCAAGGCACAAGCACTGTCCGAACACTATCTTTCCTGATTGACTGCTATAATGACGAAGGGCCACACTTGCTTGCATCCTTGGTAAGGATGGTTGCGAGTGTGGCCCTTGCGTTGGGCGGTTGATTCATCTTAGAACCATTTCATCTGCGAGCAGACGATGCCGACCTGAAGGCCGACGTTGACGATGGTGGCGAGTCCGACGACCCACTTGTACACCTTCATCCGCCACGCCCGATCCTCGAGGAAGGCCCACGACTGCTCGTGGTCCTTGAGGGTCTTGCGCGAGCTCTCTTCACCCTGACGAACGACCGCTTCGATCCAGAGGATCATGGCGGACGCGAGCAGGGGCAGAATGAACCAATCCATCACCAGGTTAGACACGACCGACTCCTGAAACAGGGGACAGTCACACCGGCACTTACGATAGTAAGTCTGGACCCTTGTCAGCGATAGCTGAACAGAGGGATCCAGCGAAGCCGAAGTGAACAAGGATTAGAAACAGGTTTATTGTACAGGAAAAATGGTTAATTTTCAATGCTGGCCATTATTGGGGCAAAAGCAATTATTCCTTTTAAATCAATTGACTAAATGGAATATTGCATTGTCACACGCGGCTTCACACGTCCGTCATGACACATCAGGAGATTAAGAAAGGCACTATTCCTGCTTGAACAGGACGTGCTTGAGCTGTTCCGGATTTTCCAGCACGCGGCCTGAACCCAACGCCACGCAGTTTAGCGGTTCGTCGGCGACGAATACGGGCAGCGAGGTGGCGTTGGATAGAACAAGGTCAAGATTGTGCAGCTGTGCGCCGCCACCGGTGAGCACGATACCTTTATCGACGATGTCGGAGGATAATTCAGGCGGGGTGCATTCAAGCGCCACTTTTACCGCTTCGATGATCTGGCCAACGGGTTCGACGAGGGATTCAGCAATCTGGTATTCGCTGAGCATGATTTCCTTCGGCACGCCGTTCATCAAATCGCGGCCCTTGATTTCGATCATCTTGCCTTCGCCGTTTTCAGGCGCGCAGGCGGCACCGATTTCTTTCTTGATTTTTTCAGCGGTGGTTTCGCCGATGAGCAAATTGCCGTAACGGCGGATGTAGGAGATGATGGCTTCGTCCATCTTGTCGCCACCGACGCGCACCGAGCGGGCATACACGATGCCGCCGAGCGAGAGTACGGCCACTTCGGTGGTGCCGCCGCCGATATCGACAATCATCGATCCGGTAGGTTCGGTGACGGGCAGGCCGGCACCGATGGCAGCTGCCATTGGTTCTTCAATGAGGAATACTTCACGTGCACCGGCATTTTCAGCGGCTTCCTGAATAGCGCGGCGTTCCACGGGGGTGGATCCGGACGGCACACAGATGATGATGAGCGGGCGCGGCTTGATGAAGCTTTTTTTGTTATGTACGCGGTGGATGAAGTGCTTGATCATCTCTTCAGCGGATTGGAAATCCGCGATTACACCGTCTTTCAGTGGACGTTTGGCATCGATTTTCGCAGGGGTGCGGCCCAGCATGAGCTTTGCTTCGTTACCGAAAGCAAACGGCACCATGATGCCATTATTATCCTTCATCGCAACAACGGAAGGTTCATTTAACACGATGCCGCGACCTTTGACGTAGACGAGCGTATTCGCTGTGCCTAAATCAATAGCCATGTCGGCAGAGGATAATCCGAAGAGTCTATGGAACATGGGGGAAACCTATTATTATGCTGATCCATTTGTAGCGCGCTTCCCCGATAAGGCAAGAAAAAATCGCGAAAATTTTTATTTAGAAATCGACGGATGGTAAATATGGACTGCGGAGAAAATAATGGGCCAGCCCCATTGAGTCAGGGTGAATATGAGTGAGAAAAAAGCCATATTCGCCAGCATAAAAAACCCCGCGTTTGCAAGCATGACAGAGCGTTTTTCGCTATAGAGGCGCGACAGGATATTTCCATAGGCAGCGGCGATAAGTACGACTATGACGTATATGTAGCGGGCGCTGGCCTGAGACGATACGGGCACCAGAATGCGTGCGCCCATCACCATGAAAACGCACGACAGCGTGGTTAACAGTAATGCAAGCAGCGGAATATCGCTGCGGATTTTTTTGCGGTCGGTCACTATCAGCATGCCCATGCATCCAAGATATATCAAGAACATAAAGCTCAGAATGGGTGCCAGCTCCATGACATTGTTATGATAGGAGTGATCACCGAACATCAGTGTTTTAAGCAGTACGTTCAGGAAGTGATGGGCTGGCTCACAGGTGTTTTCAAAACACATAAAGGGCTGATCGATAAATGCCCTGTATTTGAAAACCAAAAAATCAGCAGGAGTATTGGTAACGTTTTCCAGCGTTCCGACATAGCTTTCGTCGCGGTTAATTAACCATTTAATGTCGTTGCCTTCATGCGCTCGCCAGTAATAAATACGGCCAAAATTGATGGAAAGACAAACGGCCATGACCACAAGCCCCACGACTACCGGACGTGAGCGTAACTGAGGTAATGTTATTTTTTTCGTAAGCCATTGATGCGTTACCGCCATCAGCAGCATGAACAGCATAAACATGCCGGAACTTTTAGAGGCCATGCCAAGGCCTGCCAGTGCGATGGCCCATCCGAGGGTGCGCAGGTGCTGGGTTTTAAGCCATGTCGTTAGGCAATGGACAAACCCGCAGGAAAAAAAGAACAGAGCAATATCGTTGTTCATCTTAACGCTGGTCGCTGTGGCTACGGGCCAGAACAGCACCATTATCAGGCAGGCATAATATACGCGTTTCTGAGGGACGAATTGCCGCAGTATCAGGCCTGAAAACAACAGTCCTCCATAGTAAAAAAATAAGGAAGCAATGCGGCCACAATAGAGCTTTGCTCCCCCCAATGACTTGCCAGCGAGTTCAAATAATGCAGCGGTTACATAATATAGAGGCGGTTGTTGTTCTTGCCACCCAAGCGGCGGCGGGATGTGATGCGTATCAACAATGGAGGTCATATATCCGATATGACCCCCGATATCGTTGGCAAACTGGAATGGGCTAGTGGTGGCGAATTGTATAAAGCTGCACGCTAAAGCTACCAGATAAAGGGTGATGGTAGCGCGGTCAAAGGCCAGCTTATGCAAAGTAAAATCCAGCAGGCCTGCGAGGCAGCAGAAAATTGTTATGAGCTGGCCAAGGGTGAATAGCTCGTGGACAGGTGCCATAGTGGTTTAGCGATCGCTTAACGACACCCTTTGCCGCAGCGATTGTAACTTGCACAGGGCATTGATATAGGCGAGCGCCGAGGCGACCACCGTGTCGATATTGGACCCGACGCCATTGACGATCTGGCCTTCGGTGTTTTCCAGACGCACGGTGACTTCCGCCTGCGCATCCGTCCCTTGGGTGATGGCGCTTACCTGATACAGCTTCAGCTTCGCCTGATGGGGAACCAGCGCCATAATAGCATTGAAGGTTGCATCCACAGGGCCGTTGCCCTCGATGGTGACGCGGCGTACATCGCCGTCTACGCGCAGGCACAGCATGGCCGTTTGCGGGCCTATAGTGCCGCAGGTGATGTGCAGCGATTCCAGCTGGATCGGGTCTTCCTTGCGTGCTTCATTATCGAGCAGCGCAATAATATCCTCGTCGTAAATTTCCTTTTTCTTGTCTGCTAAATCCTTGAAACGGTGGAACGCTTCTTCGAAAGCGTTGTCACCGATATCAAATCCCAGCTCCAGCACGCGTTCGCGGAACGCATGGCGTCCGGAATGCTTTCCCATTACCAGATTCGATTTGGACAGGCCGATCGATTCGGGGGTCATGATTTCATAGGTATTGGCGTTTTTCAGCATGCCGTCCTGATGGATGCCTGACTCATGCGCAAACGCGTTCGCACCGACAATCGCCTTGTTTACCTGCACCAAGGCGCCGGTGATATTCTGCACAAGGCGCGAGATGCGTGTGATGTGAGTGGTATCGATATTCGTGGCGAAGTTATAGAGGTCGTGACGGGTTTTGATCGCCATGACCACTTCTTCAAGTGCGGTGTTACCTGCACGTTCGCCGATGCCGTTGATGGTGCATTCAATCTGGCGCGCACCGTTCATGATCGCCGCCAGCGAGTTGGCGGTGGCAAGGCCTAAATCGTTCTGGCAGTGCGTGGAAATCACGGCTTTATCGATATTCGGGACGCTGTTTTTCAGGTGGCGGATGAGTGCGCCGTAATCATCGGGAGTGGCGTAACCCACCGTATCGGGGATATTGACGGTGGTTGCTCCCGCCTTAATGGCGGTTTCAACGGCTTTGCACAGGTAATCCTTGTCGGAGCGGGTGGCATCCATGGCCGACCATTCGACGTTGTCGGTATATTTACGCGCGAGCTTGACCGTGTCGTTGATGATGACCAGCACCTCTTCCTTGGTCAGGCGGAACTGGTATTTCAGGTGGATGTCCGAAGTGGAGATAAAGGTGTGAATGCGTGCTTGTGCGGCAGGTTTTAAGGCTTCGGCCGCACGTTCGATATCGGCGGGTTTGGCGCGTGCCAGCGAGCAGACGACGGCATTTTTGGTGCGCTTGGCAATCTCGTGTACGGATTCGAAGTCGCCGTTACTGGCCATAGCGAACCCTGCCTCGATGACATCCACGCCCATAGTATCAAGGGCTTCCGCCACCATCAGCTTTTCTTCGAGGTTCATAGACATGCCCGGCGATTGTTCGCCGTCGCGTAAGGTGGTGTCGAAAATGATGATGCGGTCTTGTGCCATAAGCGTAATCCATGAGTTGTAAGGGTTACAACATCGGCTTAACCGTCAAAAAAATCAAGCCTATTTAATAAAAAAGGGGACTGCCGGCTTGCGCTGGCGGTCCCCCCTGAAAGTCCTCGGCTTTACGCCTTGGACTAGTGTTTGCGGATCGCGCTGATGATGATCGACGCGACCATGACAATGCTCAGTGCTACGTTGAGGCGTAGTCCGGCATCGGAGCGTTGTCCCAGATACGAAATGACCAGAGACGTGGTGCCGATGGCGTACAGCGTGGCGAAGCGCCAGCCGTTACCATCCAAGATCCCCTCTTGAAGGAGGATCACGGCCCACAGCAGGATCGCGGCTCCGGAGAGTGCGATCGCTGACCAGCCCTCTTGCGGGAGCAGGTAGCTTTTGCCGTAGGGCCAGATGTGTTGTACCGCGCCTCCAGCCCAGTAGGCGAAGACGAGGACGGGGATAGCGACGAGCCATCTCCATTTCCACGGCTTGAACGCGTCTTGCGACGGTTGTGCCGTGAGGAGCTTGCGTGACGTTGCCACCACCAGCGCGACTTCCAGAAAGACGTTACCGTCATTCTGTTGGACGAGGAGGTTGAGCAGGAACGACAGGGCTCCGACAAAGTAACCGACCACCCGCAGGGGGTGGGAGGGGCTGACCAGTCCCAGACGCATAGCGCCCATGGACAGGAAGAAACCCCAGAACGTCAGCAGACCAGTGAAGGCCGCGAACTCTTCGGACAGGTGCGGTTGCACCATGTCCTTCACGCTCGACCACCAGAAAAGTGATGTAGCACCCGCGAGACCGCAGATGCACAGTTCCTTGACGGACGGCCTCAGAATTTTCCAACTCACCGGACTCTCCTTAAAAAACGGGACAGAGGGGGGGTAATTCAAAGCATGGCCAGTATATCGCAGGTGTAATGGTAAATAAATTAATATTTTAGTAATTGCGGCAGATCAATATTTTGAAAAATAACAACAATTATTTTTTCTGGCGGGGCAGATGAAGGACTAGCGCTGCGGCTCTGGCTCTTGGGTGCTGCCTGCATTCATCTTGTTGACCGCTTTGAGCGTTTCCATCTGGGCTTTTAACATATCCAGATCGGGGTCTGATTGCTGCGTGGATTCTATAGCAGCCTTGGGGGTGGGAGATGAATAGGCATAACTGTATCCCACATATGCCCCGATCAGGATCAGGGCAGAAAAGATCAGCGCGAGGAAATCCTGCCGGTAGTCGTCTTCAAGAGGATAGAAATAGGCGGCGAGATAGGTCGTAATCCACCAGAGCGGTGCAAAGACCGTATGCTCTAGAAATTTGGCAAAGATAAGAATGAGTTCCATAATGCCGTTGTGTGAGCTTTAGTAGCGGTCGCGATTTTTGTTGCTGCTGCCACCTGAATGGCCGCTCTCGCCTTGCGTGGCTTTCTCTTTCCTGCTGCCTTTCTTGGAAACGATGTCGACGAAATGCTCGTCCTGCAATACGCCGTAGCTGCTCCATTTTTCCTGAAACGCTTCCTTTGGGGTTTCCCGCGGGCTTTTAACGCCCAGTTCCTCATACAGCCCGTCAGGCTCATATACGTGCAAGACCTCTGGCCAGTATTCACTGAACAACCGCATAGAACGCGCCGAATCACATAATTTCTCACGCAAATCTTCACGTGAGCCAATGAAGATTTTTTTGAACCTGTCGCTATCGTGAAACTGGCTGATGGTTGGGTCGATCATGACGGCCTCATGGTCGTGCGTCATGCACAGTACGAAATGGTGCAGCGGTGTGCCGTCGCGTTCCCGCGACTGTACCATGATGGCGTCTACTCCCTGCTCCAGCAACACGCGTAAAACTTCCGTGGAAAAATCCTGACACTCGTCATGCGTGTCACCTTCACGAATCGCACGAATCATGCTTTTGGGCAGGTGCTCAGCTAATAGCGGGCGAATGTCATCAATGTCAATTCTCATTTAACTACAGCCACATAGTGGATTATAGGCTATATTTTACACGAAAAAGGTTAACAATTGAACCTGAATCGTTAAAAACTTGGTTTTCGGGTATCGCAGCTTGTTATTTGCCAAACATGCCCCAGAAACCACGCCCTTCGGACTTAGGCGGTGGGGTGACGGGATAGATAGCAGCGGATTCCGGTGCTGTTAATAACCAGTCCTTGAGCCTTCTTTCAATCAGATGGTCAAATTTTGCTTCTGCTTCTTTGGGAACGTAGCCCTCACTCAGCATGACGTCAGCAAGGTCAAAATCAGTATCAGGATCAACACGTGCAACATCGGCCTTGCCGCGGACATTCCCTTTTAGGGCCGTTTCAAAAGCCGCTGATGTCTTTGTAACGAGTAAGATGGGAACGGCTGGCTCAGAGCCAAATTTAGCCGCCAGCTCTTCAATTACAGTCTGCGCTTGTGGTTCGATGCCTCCTTCGCGGCCAATCACCACGATTTTCCACCTGTCGTCAGGGGCGCTTTTTTGCAGGATTTTTTCCGCATCAGCAACGGTTCTGGCAGAAAAAATAAAGGGCTCATCGTCGGCGCTTACCTCACGCCTGTCCAGAAAATGGGTAAGGTTAACGAGGATGCTTTCGCCCTGATCAATAATGAGAACGTTATTTTGTTTCATCCGCCCCGTTAGTTCTTTGCTTTGTCGACCAGCTTATTCTTGGCAATCCATGGCATCATGGCGCGCAGTTTGCCACCAATCGCTTCAATCGGATGCTCGGCAGACAGGCGGCGTTTGGCTTTGAACGAAGGCTTTCCTGCCTTGTTTTCCAGCATCCAGTCGCGGGCGAATTTGCCGGTCTGGATGTCGGTGAGCACGCGCTTCATTTCTTTTTTGGTTTCATCGGTGATGATGCGCGGGCCGGTCACGTAGTCGCCGTATTCAGCGGTGTTGGAAATCGAATAACGCATGTTGGCGATGCCGCCTTCATAGATCAGGTCGACGATCAGTTTTACTTCATGCAGGCATTCGAAATACGCCATTTCCGGTGCATATCCGGCTTCAACGAGGGTTTCAAAACCCGCCTGAATCAGGTGGGACACGCCACCGCACAGTACAGCCTGTTCGCCGAACAAATCGGTTTCGCATTCTTCGCGGAAGTTGGTTTCGATAATACCCGAGCGGCCACCGCCGACTGCGGATGCATAAGCAAGCGCGAGGTCGAAGGCTTTGCCGGAAGCGTTCTGGTGAACGGCCACGAGGCAGGGTACGCCGCCGCCTTTTTGGTATTCACCACGGACGGTATGTCCTGGGCCTTTAGGGGCAACCATCCATACGTCCATGTCGGCGCGTGGTTCGATCAGCTGGAAATGTACGTTGAAACCGTGGGCGAATACCAGCGATGCACCGTGTTTCAGATTGGGGGCGATATCTGCGGCATAGATCTCTGCCTGCAATTCATCGGGTGTGAGAATCATTACGATCTCGGCCCACGCAGCGGCATCGGCAGGAGTCATCACTTCGAATTTGGCGGCTTTGGCTTTTGCTACCGAGATGGAATCGGAACGCAAGCCCACGCGCACTTCTTTGCAGCCGGAATCGCGCAGGTTAGCGGCATGGGCATGGCCTTGGCTGCCATAGCCGATGATGGCGATTTTTTTGTTTTTGATTAGGTTCAAATCGGCATCTTGGTCATAATACACGCGCATGGAACGGTCCTTTGGTTAGCAATTATTGTTGTGAAAGGGATAGCGTTTATAAGCCCTAATAAGCTTAAAATCAAAGCATTCGTGACAATTTCGCCTGTATTAAGGGTTAAAAAGCTGATTTTTTGCCTTTTTTACGCGTTTTTAGCCTACCTTACGCTTGGCTCTGGGGCGCTGCGGGTCGTCTGGCTTAGTGGGTAAATCAGGAAATTGTGCGGGGTCAATGTCTACATTCATGCCATATTCACGTTTTAAATAGGCCAGCTTTTATCCATGGCGGCATCTTTGATGCTCTCTATTTCGGGATTTCTGGTTCCACCAGCTAAAAATGCAAAACCACTGGCTACACGCGAGATACGGACTTCATCGCTCATTCGCTTAGGCATGGCTTGCACCCGTCACTCAAGTTGAACAGAGAATATTGGCCTTCTAAATCCCTTCTTTACCACGACTTACGGCAGCAACGCCGGTTCTGCAAATTTCGATTAATCCGAGCGGTTGCATCAGCGCGATAAACGCATCGATTTTTTCCGATGCGCCGGTGATTTCAAATACGAAGGAATTTTTGGTGGAATCAACCACACGTGCGCGGAAAATATCGGCGATACGCAATGCCTCGATGCGGTCATTCCCCTCACCTACCACTTTGATAAGGCCGAGTTCGCGCTCGACATGCGAGCCTTCGACGGTCAGGTCATGTACCTTGTACACCGGCACCATTTTTTCCAGCAGTTTTTTGATTTGCTCGATCACCATCTCGGTGCCGGAGGTGACGATGGTGATGCGTGAGCGTCCGGTGCCGTGGTCGGTGTTGCCGTGTTCGACTTCGGCTACCGTCAGGCTTTCGATGTTGTAGCCGCGTCCGGAAAACAACCCGATCACGCGCGCTAGTACGCCGAATTCGTTATCTACCAGCACTGCCAGCGTGTGGCGACGGACAATGGGGTTAAACGTAGGGATGTCGTAAACAATGTCTTTCATGGTAAATCAATTGCCTGTTTTCGAGTGGGTAGTGCCGCCACCCTTGTGACCGGCACCGTTGGCGGCGTGCTTTGACAGGCCGCTTTTTTCCATCTGTTGCGCCAGTTGGATGGTTTTGAGTATGGAGTATACATTTTCCATCACATCACGCATTTCTTCGGCTTTTGCATCTTTCCCTGCCATTTCATATCCATCGGCAGTGGTTTGAAGATGGGCAAGATGGTTAATGGTCATGTTCTCGATACAGGCTGGCAGCGTGCTAAAATCTTCTGTTACCTGTGTTGCAAATTTCGTTGCTTGTGAGTTTTGTTGCCCGGCGATATTTAATATTTCTATGGCATGAGTATAGTAAGGGCGCAGACGCTCGACGACGGCAATGGTCCCTGTATAGGCTCTCCCTTTGGCTACAATCGCATCCAGATCTGCCTTTTCGCTAAACATCGTACCCGATAAAACAATTCCTGAATCCAGACGGTCCATCGTGTTTTTCCCTACAACAAATCTTTGCTTTTGATTTCGGCCTTTTTATCGTCTGGCCCCAGCACCAGCTCGTAATGCGCCGCTCCTGCCGGAATCATCGGATAGACGTTTTCATTCTGGTCGACGAGCATATCGACAATCACAGGGCCTTTAATCGCGATCATTTCTTTAATCGTTTTATCGACATCGGCCACCTTGTCGCAGCGCAGGCCGGTCATGCCGTAGGCTTCGGCGAGCTTCACGAAATCTGGCAGCGAATCCATGTAGGATTCGGAATAGCGTGATCCGTGGAACATTTCCTGCCACTGGCGCACCATGCCCATATAGCGATTATTCAGGATAAAAACCTTCAGCGGCAGGCGGTACTGCATGATGGTGGAGAGTTCCTGAATGTTCATCATGATCGACGCTTCGCCCGTCACGCACGCGACCAGAGCGTCGGGATGGGCAATCTGCACGCCGACCGCCGAAGGCATGCCGTATCCCATGGTGCCGAGTCCGCCAGACGTCATCCAGCGGTTGGGGTGATCGTATTTGATGAACTGCGCCGCCCACATCTGGTGCTGGCCGACATCGGTGGTGACGTAGGTGTTGTCGCCCTTGGTAAGTTCGTACAGGCGTTCCAGCGCGTATTGCGGCTTAATTATTTTGTCGCCCTGCTTGTAGGAAAAGCTTTTGCGCGCACGCCACGTTTCAATTTTTTTCCACCAGTCGCCGAGGTCGGGTTTGCTCCAGCTTTTATCGGCGAGTTTTTCTTTCCACATCGCGGTCATCTGCGTAATCACATCTCCCGCATCGCCTACGATCGGCACATGCACTGCAACGTTTTTATTGATCGAGGACGGGTCGATATCGACATGGATTTTTTTGGAATGTACCGAGAAGGCATCGAGCCTTCCGGTCACGCGGTCATCGAAGCGCGCACCGATATTGATCATTACGTCGCACTCGGCCATGCACATGTTGGCTTCCAGCGAACCGTGCATGCCCAGCATGCCGACGAATTGCGGATCGGTGCCTGGAAAAGCGCCCAGCCCCATCAGCGTATTGGTGCAGGGAAAGCCAGTTAAATGCACCAGCTCTTTCAGCGCTTCGCAGGCTTTGGTGCCGGAGTTGATGACGCCGCCGCCGACATAAAATACAGGGCGTTGGGCGCTGGTAATCAGCGTCATCGCCTTGGCGACATCGCGCGGGTTGGCTTTGGCGGTGGCCGGATACGAGCTGCGCTTGACGGGCTCTTTGCCCAGATACTGCGCCACCTGATTCATCAGGTTTTTGGGGATGTCGATGACCACCGGTCCCGGCCTGCCGGTGCGGGCGATATGGAAGGCTTCATGGATGGTGCGGCCAATGTCGTTCGCATCCTTGATCAGGTAATTATATTTGGTACAGGAGCGGGTGATGCCGGTGGTGTCGGCTTCCTGAAATGCATCGGAACCGATGAGGTGGGTGGGCACCTGTCCGGTGATGCATACCAGCGGAATCGAATCCAGCAGTGCATCGGTAAGTCCCGTGACGGCGTTGGTGGCACCAGGGCCAGAAGTGACGAGTACGACACCTACTTTTCCGGTGGAACGGGCATAGCCTTCGGCGGCGTGGGTGGCTGCTTGTTCGTGGCGCACGAGGATGTGGCGCAAAGCATTCTGCTTGAACAGCGCGTCATAGACGGGAAGCACGGCTCCGCCCGGATAACCGAAAATGACGTCCACGTCTTCACCCACGAGCGCTTTGATAATGATTTCCGCACCGCTCAACGGCGTGGCTGGGGCTTCGTCAATCGGCGGAACAATATTCTTTTTCGGCATGGTCATAATGGCTCACAGGGTCAACAGGGAGGGCAACTATAATGATAATTCGCTAAATTTCAATTGGGACCGCGTGTCTTTATCTTTTGGCTACATACAACGGTTTTTCCAGCGTAGCAGCAGACGTGGTCTGCCTGCGTTGCCATTCGCTCTTGAATTCTCCCAGAAGCGATTGAATTTCTTCATCGTTATCAGTCACATAAATCCCTAGTTTTTCCGACAGGGTACGGTCACTTCCTGGGCGTGATTCGGCTTTCAAGGTTTTGTATTTATCACCAAAAAGTCTTTCCAAGACAGGGTCATAGAATGGGTCCTGACCGTCAATCAGCGGCGGATTCTGGATGATGATCTTTTTGCGCGCTATCTCTGGAACATCCTTATAGACTTCCTTCATCAGCAGTATGGCGGCCATTTCCTGCACGGTTCCGGCTCCACCTGGTCTGATAATGATTGCGTCATCGGTCAGGGCGATCATTTGCCCCATGCGTTCGTAAATATCCTGATTGAGGATGGCGACATCCAGATCCTCCGGCAATTTGCCCAGCTTGGTTTCCGACTTCACGATTTCCGGTGTTGAAAATCCGGCTTCAAAGGTGTGTTGCCCTGCGGTTTTTCCTTCATGATAACCCTCATGCAGCGACCCCATCAGGTAGCGATCGCCGCCACCGAATACGACGCCGAATTCATTCTCTGCCAGCCATTTACCGAAGGCTTTCGTGTCATCGTTCAGCTGTAAATTTTCGCTGCCGGCTGACAAAAAGACCCCCACCTTGAAAATACCCTCGCCTTTGGTAACGGCTTCTTCAAATTGCTGTCTGCCGCCTAAATCTTCATTGTTCTGTGTGACGAGTGCGGGCGGGCGGTAATAGGTTTCTCGGTAATGATCTAAAAGCTTGTCTCTTGCATCATTCAACTGGCCCAGATCGACACCTTCTAGAACATCGAAATACAGCGTGCGGCGAAGGTTGACACCGTCATTTTCAATACCTGCAGGTTTTATCTGGTCAAGCCCAAGCGAGTAATCCTTGAGCATGCCGCTTTGCACCAGATGGTCAAAAATTTCAAAATCCCTGTCATAGACACCCTTGCCGGTCTTGTCTTTGAGATTAAGTACGATGAGCGGCTTGTAGGAATCACGGAGGTTTAGCTGCTTGGCAACGACGCACGATGACAGCATAAACTGCCGTGCGATAGCGGTGATATCGAGCTGGTCATTGTCCTGCTGCGCACGGTGTTGTAGCGGCGGGAGGAATAACAGCGCATCCGATTTTGCCAGTATTTCATCCGCCTTGCGGAGGTTATCGGTCATTTGTGCGGCAAAATCTATGATATCGGTGCCATTCCCCTCGCGGTTTGACTTGCGCATACGCTGGAGGAAACCCTCTTTCCTGCGATCTGACGCGAGAAGTGCATCCCCTGTCATCATGGTATTGGATACGGCAAATGGCTCAGTGGTTTTTACCTTACGCTTCCATTGATGGGCGGGTTCAATGCCAAGTTTACTGGCAAATGCCTCGATAATTTGGGCGCGTGGATGCTTGAGAAGAAAAAAATCAGGATTTCCACCTGAGATGCCATCCATGGTAGTGACGTGTTCTTTGACCGCATCTTCTGGTTTAACCGGTTTTTGTACATCAAATACCAGCGCCGTTTTGCCGTCGAGTTTTTGCGGTTCATCCTTCAGATGGGCCAGTGACTGGTACTGGAATACCACAGAAACCGAGCTGGGGACGGTTTTTACATCGTCGCCGAGCAGTTCTTTGGCGCCGGTTTTGACCCCCTGAACCAATGTTGAATTTCCGGACATGGCTGAAATGAAGGGTGCCAGTTCGGGGCCAGGGAACGTGGGGGCGTTGATCGCCCGTGTCAGGGTATGCTTATCGACATAACGCTTGAATCCGTCGGTTTCAGCCAGACTTTTATCGCCAATTTTGTCAATGCCCCACTCAAAATCATCCACGGCGACATGGATACGTTTGGGATCGTATTCGGTGCCATATTTTTTGCAGATTTCCAGCACGTTTTCGTGCAGAGGATCCCCGTTGGTCTGCATGCGCTCGGGGATGGTGCCAAATTCGACAAATTTAGCATTCGCATTGCCTTCCACCGATCCTTCAAATTCATCGGTCGCGTGCTGCGTACCGGCGATATCGCGCACGTCGATGAAGGCAATTGGAAGATGCAGTGCATCCGCGATCATTTGGTAGTGGGCTATTTTCTCAACGGTAGAGGTTTTGAGAAATACAAAATGAATCGATGAATCAGGCATGTCGGCCCCTGTTATTGGTTACAATAAATTAATATTTATAGGCCTTTAAAGCAATAGTAATGAACATCAGCAAGCTCTCTTTTGTTACGGTTTAGTGACCGAATTAATCTATTGATAAATTAATGCAATTTTGGCATTTCAAGATCTTTTACCATTTTAGGGTTCACATAGTTAGGGCCAAAAGCCTCACGCACACTGTCGGTAACGGCCATTGCACAGAGCTTTTCTTCGGTCAAGGTTCCGTCATTGACGGGGATGATTATCAGTTTTGCATCATCGCCTGAATGTAGATTTTTGATAATCCGGTTCAATGCGGCCGGATCGGGCATTTTGAGCGCGTGTGGGATATCACCCGACATTTCTTCGCGTAGGCGCTTGTCGTTAAACGTCATCACATACACTTCCTCAAAACCCTTCTGGTTGTAGGCATTGCTGAGTGCGGTCGGGGCGGCAGCCGGTTTGGCTGGTAGCCAGTCTTTTCCGTCCACAAGAGTGGCGGAGAAAAATTGGCCTTTTTTATTTTTGATGAGGACGACGGTGATTTCGGCATTGTTTGTATCGGATATTCTACCGGCATGCTCGGCATGCGCTTCTTTCATGAGCTGTAGCATAGCACGGTTGATATTTTCGATACCAGGATTGCCTTCCAGCTGCGGCAGGGACTGCGTTACGAACGATTCTCGCCTGAGCAATATATCGCGGATGGCTTTGGGGAGAACCACACTGTCCCCGTCAGCGGGGGCATCCCGTAGCGCTTGTGTTAGCGCTGTTTCCAGTGGCAGCGCCTGCACCGAAGCTTGCGTAATGTAATCATACCCTGCCTTGATGACAGCTTTGCTGCTATCATCCAGTTCAACATATTCTTTGCGCGGAAACATGGTGCCGTGATCGAGTTCCCACGCCGCATTCTTGCTACTCGGGCCATTGGGGTTGCGGTCGAGGGTGACATCCATGGTGCCGTCATTGGCGGGAATCATGATAAATCTGGCGTTCTTTGTGTGGTTGCGCAGGTTTTGCCGGCATTCGCCGCACAGGCATCCCAGCGGCTGGTCCTCATCATCTTTGAGGGAGCCGTCCGGTTGTTTGGTGCTGATGGCGGCCATGAGGTAGACGGCCTTGAACTGTACATCCGTACTGCTCAGGGCCTGCTGGGTTTTGCCAAGCATGTGTGTTTCGGCGCAGCCCCTTCCGGCAAACGGGTCAACGATATAGAGCTGGTTGGTCACCTCGATAAAGAGCTGGTTGGTATCGGTAATGCCCGCCGACGCGGTATAATACTTGCCGCCGTCAGGGAAGCCGTGCGGGCGGTGCTGCGCCAGCAGTTGGTTCATGAGCGTCAGTTCTTCCTGATCGTTTAGATGCAGGTGTGCTTTGAAATCACCGTAGCTCAGCGGGCGGGCGCTCTCTCGGGAGGTGAACATGATTTCACGGCCAATTTCCTCCCATGCGATTGCGATGGGTGGTTTTTTGGGCAGGACAACGACGCCATGATTATGCTTCGGTGCATGGTCGTGAACATTGGGTACGCCGTAGCGTTTGTTGTCCATAAATCCGTTGCGAGAGTTCGTTGGTTAATGGTTTTAATGATTATAGAGAAAATCTTATACTAAGAAATTAAATAAAGGCAGGAAAACCGACGTTATTTAATTAACAATGTGTTAATATTCTCGCGATCTCAGCCGCATTGTCAATGTCTATCCGATGGTTGGGTGGGCATTGGTGCCGGAACCATGTAAGTTGCCGTTTTGCATAGTTTCTTGTCGCTTGCTGCGCAGCTTGGATGGCGGCTTCCAGAGTGATTTCCTGACGCAGATAGGCTCCCAGCTCCTTGATTCCGACCGATTTCATGGCGGGATTATCGATGGGTATATTCATGGATAACAGATGCTTAATCTCATTCAGCGCACCATGATCAAGCATCTGTACGAAGCGCTCGTCGCAGCGTTTGTATAACAGCTCCCGTGGAATATCCATCTGATAATGCTTGAAATAATCGGATGAATAGGCGGGTTTGGCTTCCTGCGCCTGCCACCAGCTTAAGGATTTTCCGCTGCCCAGCCACACCTCGTAGGCACGCACGAGGCGCTGGCGGTCATAGACTTTCAGGCGCTCGAAGAAGGCGGGGTCGACATGACGCAACCGTTCGCTGAAGGCGTCTTTGCCCATCTGATCATAGTCATTATTCGCCTGCAGGCGCACCTCATGCGGAATCTCGGGGATGTCGGCGATGCCTGATATCAATGACTTAATGTAAAGCCCCGTACCGCCGACCACGATGGGCAAAACCGATTGCGATAGCGCCCAGTCGATTTCCATGCGTGCGTATTTCAGCCATTTCCCCGCCGAAAACGGCTCGGTAACCGATACAAAGCCGTAGAGCTTATGCGCGGCCGCCTGCTCTTCGGCCTCGGTCGGGCGTGCGGTTATGACCCGAAGTTCCTGATAGACCTGTTGGGAATCGGCGTTAATGATGACGCTATTTCTGTTTTGTTCGGCGCGTTTTTGCGCTATGGAAAACGCTAAGCCTGATTTGCCGCTGGCGGTGGGGCCCGTAATAACAAGAATTTCAGGTGTGATAGCCATGACAGATACTACGGATTATGTAATTACGCTGATCGCAAATCCCGAGAAAGAACCGCTCACTCAGGCGTTCGTCAATAGTATGTTGCCCTCGCTTGCCTTGCAACAGTTCCGTGTCGAAAGCATCCAGTGGCTGGAACCGTCGCTGGCGTGCGATTTGTTTATCCGCACCGATGAGCTAGCCAAATTAGACCGTTTTGTGCAGGAAATCCTGCATGACCAGCCCTATGACGGGGTGGTGCAGATGGTCGCCCACCGCCGCAAAAAAATGCTCATCAGCGACATGGATTCAACCATGATTACAGTGGAGTGTATTGACGAGCTGGCTGATTTTGTTGGCAAAAAAGACGAGGTGTCCCGCATTACCGAGCGGGCGATGAACGGTGAGCTAAATTTTTCCCTTGCCCTTATCGAGCGTGTGGCGCTGCTTAAAGGCCTGCCGGTTTCGGTCTTGCAGCAATGTTATGAAGAGCGTGTTACCATGATGGCGGGGGCTAAACCGTTGGTCAGCACCATGCGGGCGTTTGGCGCACACTGCGTGCTGGTATCGGGCGGCTTTACCTTCTTCACCTCCCGTGTGGCGCAGGAATTAGGGTTTCACGAAGACCACGCCAACACCCTGCTCATGGATGGCGGCAAGCTGAGCGGTGATGTCAGGGCCCCTATTCTTGGCAAGGAAGCCAAGCTTAAAACCCTGCAGGACACCTGCAAGAAACAGGACATTGATGTGAAGGACGTGTTGGCAGTGGGTGACGGTGCGAACGATTTGCCTATGCTCATGGCATCAGGGCTTGGAGTGGCGTATCACGCCAAGCCGGTGGTACGCCAGCAGGCCACGGCACGCATCAATCACTGCGACTTAAGCGCCCTGCTGTGGGTACAGGGTTTCAGCAAAAAAGATATCCGCAACGACTAGAGCATTTTTCATTAAAGCAAAAACGCTCTGGAGTGTTCTGGTTATTCCTTGTCGCCCTTATCCTTTGCCGTATCTTTCTTTTCTTCCGAAGTCGGCAGTGTAACAAACGCCATGTCCTTCTGGCGGGCAATGCGAACCAGCGTGAATTTATGGCCGGCTTTTAACGCCGCTTCGAACGCTTTTTTCATGTCATCCGCAGACTTGATTGCTGTGCTGTTGATGTCGATGATGACATCGCCCGCCCGCACGCCGCGCTTGGCGGCTTCGGAACTACGCGCCACATCTACTACCGCAACGCCTGTCTGGTTTTCCGTCAGGTTCAGTTCTTCGCGGAGCTTGGTGGTGAGCGGTGATACCTGAATACCCATGACGGTCTCAGCATCCGTTTTCTTTTCTTTGGCTTTTTTGTTCGTGTCCTTGTTCGCGTTGTCCGCATCATCCTCATGCTCATCCAGCTCACCCACGGCAATCTGCGCGGTTTTTGAGGTGTTGCTGCGCCAGAAAGTGATGGCGGCAGACTTGCCGATCTTAGTTTCGGCTACGATGCGCGGCAGGAAGCGCATTTCGGTGATTTCCTTGCCATCAAAGTTGGTAATGACATCGCCGGCCTGAATACCTGCTTTATCGGCAGGGCTGCCCTTGCCAACTTCCAGCACCAGTGCGCCCATCGGTTTGCTTAAGCCTACGCTGTCGGCAACTTCATCGGACACTTCCTGAATCTTGATGCCCAGCCACCCACGGTGGGTTTTACCGAATTGCTTGAGCTGTTCAATGACAGGTTTGGCCAGCGAGGTCGGGATGGCAAAACCAATGCCGATAGAACCACCGGACGGCGAGAATATGGCGGTGTTGATGCCGATGACTTCGCCTTTAAGATTGAATAACGGGCCACCGGAATTGCCACGGTTGATCGGGGCATCGGTCTGGAGGAAATCGTCAAACGGTCCGGCGTTAATACTGCGCTGGCGGGCGGAGATAATACCCTGCGTCACCGAGCCACCCAGACCATACGGGTTGCCAATGGCGATCACCCAGTCGCCGACGCGGATGGCATCGGAATCACCGAGCGTCACGAACGGCAGGTTTTTCTTGGGCTCTACTTTCAGTAACGCCAGATCGGTTTTCTTGTCGCGGCCAACGATTTTGGCTTTGTATTTGGAGTTGTCGCTCAAGGTGACGGTCACTTCATCAGCATCATCGATCACATGGTTATTGGTGATGATGTAACCGGTGGCATCGATGATAAATCCAGAACCCAGCGAGGTGACTTCCTTATCAGGGCCGTCATCCTTGCCACCTTTTTGCCCTTTTTTACCAAACTGGTCAAAGAACTGGCGGAAGGGTTCGAATTCAGGGGTATCCGGCAAATCCTGAAAAGGAATACCAAAGGCCATGCCACCGTTTTTGACTTTCTGGGTGGTGGACACGTTCACCACGGCGGGAGACAGTTTTTCCACCAGATCGGCGAAGCTGGCAGGGCGCTCGTTTTGCTGTGCCAGTACGGGGGTTGCGAAAGGAATGACCGATGCGGTCATTGCAAGGCAGATTATCAACGGGAGATGCTTCATACATACCTCTTAAACTGTTCTTCTGTTAAACGGTATACCGTCCATTCATCCATAGGTTTGGCACCCAGCGTGCCGTAAAAATCGATTGCCGGTTTATTCCAGTCCAGTACCCACCATTCGATGCGTCCGCAATCCCGCTCCTGCGCGATACGCGACATCTCGCTGAAAAAGGCTTTACCGATGCCTTTTCCGCGGTGGCTTGATCTGACAAACACATCCTCAATGTAGAGTCCGGGCTTGGCCAGAAAAGTGGAGTAATTGTGAAAAAATAAACAAAATCCGCAGCACTCGCCACCCTCTTCCGCCAACAACACTTCCGCATAGGATTTAGGGCCGAATAACGTGCGTTCAAGAGCTGCTTCGGTGGCCACCACTTCGCCTGCCAGCTGCTCGTACTGTGCCAGTTCTTTAATGAGCGAAAGAATCACGGGGACATCATCGGGTGTCGCAAAACGCATGGTAACGCCAACCATAATATCAGTGCTCATACGGGAAAAAAGAGCCTTAACCAGTTAGCGGACATTCGTACCCGACCCCTTGCCCAGATATTTTAGGAAGTCATTATCGGGCGAAAGCACCAAGATGGTATCTTTGGATGACAGGCTTTTCTTATACGCCTGCATGGAGCGGTAGAACTGGAAGAAATCCTGATCCTGACCGAACGATTCCGCGAAAATGCGGGTGGCGGAACCATCGCCCTCGCCGCGCAGAATTTCGGCTTTCTTGCGGGCTTCGGCAAGCAAGATGGTGCGTTCCTTATCGGCTTGGCTGCGGATTTTTTGTGCGTCCTCGGCACCTTGTGCGCGGTACTGGTTGGCGGCGCGTGTGCGCTCCGTCTGCATGCGCTTATAGATACCCTCGGAGTTGGCCGGTGGCAGGTCAGCACGTTTAATACGCACATCAATGACATCAATACCAAAGCCGCCTTCCGCCCCGCCTGCGGTCTTTATCCCTTTGGCCTGATCGTTCACTAAGCCGCGAATCTGCTGCATAAGTTCGGAGCGTTTTTCTGAAATCACTGCCGATAACGGTACATTACCCAGCGCCTGACGCAAGCTCGACTCAAGGATGGAATTAAGGCGGCTGCGCATGGTGCGTTCGTCGGCGACGCTTTGCTTGAAGCGTAGCGGGTCGATAATACGGTAGCGCACAAAGGCATTGACCTTAAGGCGTTTCTGGTCGGAAGCGATGACCTCTTTGGTTTCTGCCTCGAAGTCCAGTAGGCGGTTATCGTAATATTCCACATTCTGGATGAATGGAA
The DNA here is from genome assembly GCA_025360605.1 of Alphaproteobacteria bacterium. Taxonomy (GTDB): domain Bacteria; phylum Pseudomonadota; class Alphaproteobacteria; order Rickettsiales; family SXRF01; genus JANYBV01. Next base: position 273,497 of record JANYBV010000038.1, read on the forward strand.
TTTTGAACTTCAGGCCAGGGGTTTGTTCCACCCGTTCCGGCTTTCCGAATTGCAATACCAGCGCCTGATTGGTTTGTTCCACCACAAACAGGGAATTAGCAATGATGTACAGCCCCACACATCCGGCAATGAGTCCAGCGCTTAAGCCTTTCATTTCGCTGACTCCTCGCTTTTATTCCTCAGTTCGGGAAGCGGCAGGTACGGTAACACGCCATTAGAGCCCTTGCTATCGATGATGACCTTGTTCATGCCTTGTAAAATTTCTTCCATCGTTTCAAGATACATGCGTTTTTTGGTGACATCACGCGATACCTTGTATTCGTTGTAGACTGCCATAAAACGCGAGGCTTCACCCTGCGCGCGGTTGGTCACTTCCTGTTTGTAAGCTTCCGCGTCCAGCACCAGTTTTTGCGCCTCGCCGCGTGCCCTCGGCACGATATCGTTGTGATAGGCTTCCGCCTGATTACGCGCGGTTTCCATATCCGCCAGAGCGGTCTGCACATCACGCTGCGCATCCAGCACTTCGGCTGGCGGATCGGCTTTCAGCAGGTTTACGCTGACCACTTCAATGCCGGCGTTATAGGAATTTAAAATATCCTGAATCAGTTTTTTGGTGTCCTGCGCTACCTGCAATTTGCCTTCGGCCAGCACGGTGGCAATCTGTGATTTGCCGATGACTTCGCGCATGGCGCTTTCGGAGACGGTTTTTACGGTTTCCTCAGGATTGCGGATGTTAAAGAGGAAGTCCGGCGCGCTGCTGATTTTCCATTGCACTTCAAAATCGATGTCGAGGATGTTTTCATCACCGGTCAGCATCAGGCTTTCATCGACGGTGGACTGATCCACGCCTTTACCTGAGTGGGTTGCGCCGGAACGAAAACCGACTTCCACATGGTTAATCGCGGTCACGCGCGGTGTTTCAACCGTTTCAATGGGGTATGGCAGATGGTAATTCAGCCCTGAACCTACCGTGCTGTTGTACGCGCCAAAACGCATGACCACGCCCTGTTCGTCGGCTTTCACAAAATAAATACCTGAAGAAAGCCACAAAAGAACAGCCACAGCGGCTAACAGGGCAAATGTTTTATTATTACCATCGCCGTTATCGGGAAAAAACTGGCGAAACTGATCGATTGTGCGTTTGACGATATCATCAAAATCGGGACCTGATGGCGGTTTTCCGCCGCCTGAATTATTGCCGCCGCCGGAACCGCTACTTGGCGGCGAGCCCCAAGGCCCCGTATTATGATCTTTATCGCCCCAAGGCATAATTTTCCCTTGTTACCCGCGTTCATTGCGGGGTCTGGTATTTTACATTCACTACGTCTATATAGTAGTAAAATATATTCTATTTCAAGTAATATGCTCACATACCATGCATAATTATCATCAGACCCCGCAATGAACGCGGGGTGACAGGAAACACATGTCGAACATCACATCAGAAACCATTAAAAATTCTCTCAGGCATATCATCGACCGCGACAGTGGTGCCGACGTTGTCTCATCGGGGTTAATTTCCGGTATTGTTGTGCGCGCCGGAGAGGCGGGCGCGAAGGTGGGATTCGTCATCACCATTGACCCGAAAGACAAGGACGGCAAAGCCTATCTGCGCAAGGCGTGCGAAGATCAGGTGCGATTATTAGCAGGTGTTGAATCCGTCACCGCAGTGCTGACGGCGCAAAACAGTGAACCTATTCCCCCTAAACCCGAGTCGGGGTATGCACAACCGCGCGAACGTGCGGTGTGGAACGTCACACCGGTAGAGGGCGTTAAAAAAGTGATTGCCGTGGCCTCGGGAAAAGGAGGGGTTGGTAAATCAACCACTGCGGTTAATCTGGCGTTGGCATTAACGCAAAAGGGGTTGCGGGTGGGATTGTTAGATGCTGATATTTACGGCCCTTCTCTGCCGCGAATGTTGGGTTTAACTGAACATAGCGGCAAACCGCCTGCGATTGTCGACGGCAAGATGATTCCGCCGGTGAATCACGGCATTCAGTGCATGTCGATGGGATTCATCACCGGTGAGGAAGCCGCGATTTTGCGTGGGCCGATGATCAGTAAAACGCTGCACCAGCTGTTGCGTTTCTCGCGCTGGGATAATGTTGATGTGCTGCTGGTGGATATGCCTCCGGGGACGGGTGATATCCATTTAAGCATGGTGCAGCAGGTGCCGCTGGCGGGAGCTGTGATTGTGACCACGCCGCAGGAAGTGGCGCTGATGGATGCGCGCAAGGCGCTTAAGATGTTTGAAAAAGTGGGTGTGGCTGTATTGGGAGTAGTGGAAAATATGAGCTACTTTACCGATGCTGCCGGCAATTCCATTCCACTCTTCGGTGAAGGCGGTGGCCAGCGGCTTGCCGATGAAATGGACGTACCTTTCCTTGGCAACGTTCCTATCGACATGGCGATCCGTGAGGCCAGCGATAACGGAACATTCTATAAAGGCATGTGTGCCGTTAGCTACAAGCAGATCAGTGAGCGGCTGCTGGCGGCGGTGCGCTAAAGTAACCGGCGATCGCGTTAATCAGGTATTCGGAGGCTTGTGGTGTGAGGTGTTGCTCATCAAAATTAGCAATGCTACCCGGCTCATCACTTACTCTGGTCAGGCACCCATTTTTATTACAAAGTTTGTGATAAATTGAAATGTAATCAACACCTAGATCTTTAGCTATTTTTTGCATTTTCTGATCTAAAAAAGGAAGTCTTGGGTCTATGCCAAAACGCATATATTGCGGAGGCATAGAGTGTTTGGGGTTAAGCTTCCAATACCGGAACAATAGATTTGGTAAACTGTCTACCCATAATGGCGAGGGGCCCATGATAGTTATATGAGCTATCTTTAATTTTTTGAGCACTGCAATAGTATTTTTAAGTTTGCTAAAATCGTAATGGTAGTCCCACCGAGCATTTAAAATGACATAATCCGGCTTAATGAAGCTAATTTCTCTAACAATTACATTATTTAATGTTTCGCAGTAGGGGCGCTCTTGAAATTCATAGTTCAAAAATGGAGGACAGAGTTCTGCTGTAAACTCAGAAGTTGAAAGAGGATATTTTTCTCCCAACCGTTTAAGCCCGTAATATAGCATAGCCGCACGCGAATCCCCCCAGAGGACAAGTGATATTTTTTTTGAAACATCAATACATTCTGGTGGAAAGGTAGATGCGTTTTCTAAACGACTATTGTTTCGGAAACATCCTCTTGGGCCCCACTTATCGGTAAAGCTATAATGCGGTACTGTGATATAGCTGATAATACTAGGAAATCGAGAAGGGAAACCACTTTGGTAGTGAATAGTATATCCCGCTACCCCTGTGACGAGCATCAGCTGGCACAGCATGGCTACCTTGATGCGGCTAGGAGGGCCAAAAGATAATGGCTTTTCGATAAAATAATAGGTGAGCCAAGCCAGCACCATGCCTGCAAAAATTGCGGCAATCCGTAGTAATTCTGTTGGCGGGGTAATCGTAAACATATGGAGGTAGGACAATATCGGCCAGTGCCATAGGTAGAGGGGGTAGCTGATGATGCCAATAGCTACCATGAAGCGATTGGATAAAATGATTCGGTTCACGGCTGCGAGCGGTCCGGCATGAATCAGGAGTATAGCGCCTATAACTGCGAACAGGCATTGCCATAGTGGAAATACGCTCTCGTCATAACTGCTGAGCATGGCGCAGGCAATACCGGCAAGGCCGATAATGGATGACAGATCACGTACCCATGGCAGCGTTTTGTCATTGTCATTCGTATGCGCATTAACGGAGGAGTACGCAAGCAGGCTTCCTCCCAGCAACTCCCAAAAACGTGCGAGCGGCGAATAAAACGTGCCCACCGGATCGGTGGCACCATGGATGACGGCCATAAAAAAGGATAATGCCGTGAGTCCGAGCAGGAAGGGAAGCGCAAGGAAGCGTTTCCGGAAAGAAAGATAAACGAAAAGCGGAAACAGCAGGTAAAACTGTTCTTCAATGCCAAGGCTCCACAGATGCAATAACGGCTTGCTAATCGATGCAGCATCAAAATAACCGGCCTCGCGCCACAGTATCAGGTTTGAGGAAAAGGTGGCGGCCCCGACGATATGCTTGCCCAGTTCTTTATATTCTCTGGGTAATAATATGATCCAGCCAGCTATTAGGCAGGTTGTAAGCATCACTAGTAAGGCGGGAAATATACGGCACACACGCCGCGCATAAAACTCCGAAAAGCGGAACGTGTTTTGCTGCAGGCTGGTGTAGATGATGCTGGAGATCAGGTAACCTGAAATGACAAAGAATATGTCAACGCCAACAAACCCGCCGCGTACCCATTCGGGAAAGGCATGAAAGGCAACTACCGACAGAATGGCAACCGCCCGCAAGCCGTCAATATCTCGGCGGTAATGCGGATGGCTTAAGCGTCTGCTACCCATTCGCTAGGATTTCAGCACGCCGCGTTTAACCTGATCTTCTTCAATAGAAACGAACAAGGCGCGGAAATTGCCTTCGCCGAATCCTTCATCCCCTTTGCGCTGGATAATTTCGTAAAAGATCGGGCCAATAACCGTGGCGGTAAAGATTTGTAGCAATATGCCGCCGTCATGTTTGCCGGCAGCGGATTCCGGAGCGCCGTCAATCAGGATGCCGTTTTTCTGCAACCGCGCCACATCTTCGCCGTGGCCAGACAGGCGTGAATCTACCTTATCGTAGTAGGTGGCAGGCGGCGGGGCCATGAAACGGATATCTTTGTTTTTAAGCGTTTCCACGGTTGCGTAGATATCGTAGGTGGACAGGGCTATATGCTGGATGCCCTCGCCTTTATACTCGCGTAAATATTCCTCAATCTGCGATTTGTCGTCGCTGGATTCGTTGATCGGGATGCGGATTTTGCCGCACGGGCTGGTCATGGCCTTGCTTTTGAGTCCGGTCAGTTTTCCTTCGATATCGAAGTAGCGGATTTCGCGGAAATTAAATAGGCGCTGGTAAAAATCCGCCCATTCCGCCATGCGCCCACGATAGACGTTATGGGTTAGGTGGTCGATGTTGGTTAGCCCGACTCCTTTAGGGTGCTGGTCGACGCCTTCAAGCGGGACAAAATCGACATCGTAGATTGAACCAAAGTGATTATTCTGGCCATAACGGTCCACAAGGTACAGCAGGCTGCCGCCGATGCCGCGGATGGCAGGAATAGCCAGTTCCATCGGCCCGACCTTGGAGGCGACGATTTCCGCTCCCAGTGACTGGGCACGTTTGATGGCAGCGGCGGCATCATGGACGCGAAAAGCCATGGCGTTGGCCGAAAGTCCGTGCGCGTTATAAAATCCGGCGGCGTGTGACTCTTTTTCAGCGTTCAGGATGAAATTGATATCACCCTGCCGCCACAGATAGACGTTTTTGGAACGGTGCTTGGCGATTTTGGTAAAGCCTAGCTGGGTAAACAATTTTTCCAGCGGAGCTGGATCCACGGCGGCGTATTCTACGAATTCAAAGCCGTCTGTTCCCATCGGGTTGATGGACGGATCGTAGGCAGGAGAGAGAGATGCGGTCATAACTATGCCAGTTCTTTGGTGAAATGATAGCCGAGTATACGATAGCCTTCGCGAAAATAAAAGCGGTGTGCGCTGTAGGCGGTGTTATAGCTGTCGAGTCCGGCCATGGTGCAGCCCAAACGCTTGCCTTCTTTTTCCACCCACGTCACCATCTTCTGGCCGATGCCCTTGCTTCGGATGGCAGGGTCGACGACCACATTATCCAGATCGATATAATGCCCGCACCAGAAACGGTAGCCTTCCCAGAAGCCGGTTAACCCCACCAGTTTTCCATTTTGATAGGCGGCCACGCAGCGGTAGCCGCGCGGCAGCATCTGTGCCAGCAGTTCGCCAAAGCGCTTTTTTGTCATCTCCTTATTGAGTGTTTTAATCAGCGGGTACATGGACTGGTAATCGGCTTTGGAGGTAAGTTCCCGAATGATAACGGAAGCAGTGGTTTTTTTTGTCTCGCGCATGGTTTTTTTATCGTAAGCTGTTATACTGGTTAAAAGAATCAGTCAGACTAAGGAGTTGCTATGACGTTACGTGCCGACACCCATCCGAGCGATATGCGACCGGACTATACGTTTGATTTTGATCCTTCGCAATATACGGCTGAAGAACATGCGCGCTGGCATTTCTTGTGTGACCGCCAGAAGCCGCTGCTGAAAAACCGCGCCTGTAAGGAATACCTGCAAGCGCTGGAGAAACTGAACATCGTGACCAATGCTGACGGCATTCCCGACATGCGCCGTGTGAGTGATATGCTGGAAAAAACCACCCGCTGGAAAATCGTCACCGTTCCGGGCCTGATTCCGGGGGGCGTTTTTTTGGAGCATTTGTCCAAGCGCCAGTTTCCGGTGACATGGTGGATTCGTGGTGAGGAGCAGATCGATTACCTGAAAGAACCGGATATTTTCCACGACCTGTTTGGCCATGTGCCTCTGCTGTCCAATCCGGTCTTTGCCGATTATATGCAACAATTCGGGATGGGGGCGATGAAGGCGCGTGGCCTGAAAGCCACCAAGCTGATTACGCGGCTGTATTGGTTTACGGTGGAGTTTGGTCTTATCAAAACCGAGGATGGCCTGCGGATTTATGGTTCGGGTATTGTCTCTTCGGCCAAGGAATCGGCCTATAGCCTTGAAAGCCCCGTGCCCAACCGTCTGGGGTTTGATTTAATCCGCATGATGCGTACGAATTATCATTATGATGATTTACAGGCGACCTACTTCGTCATTGACAGTTTCGAGCAGCTTTTTGATCAGACCCGTCCCGATTTTACCGATTATTATACTACGGTGAAGTCGTTGCCGGAGATCGCCCCCGACGAGGTGTTGCCCACCGACCGGATTATGCGTTAATCGGTTTAGCATTAATTATTTTGGCACAGCAATTGCTGGTTATACTTCCGTATTGATTAACACAGGAATACGACCATGAGCCTTAGCACTATTGCCGGAGCCCTCGCCTCTACCACGGCCATTGCCCGCAACCAGCCTAACAGCCAGACCAATCAGGCGAATAACAACCAGAGCAAAGATTTGAGTTTTGCCAGCCTGCTATCGCAGTTGCTGGACGGCGAGAATAAACACAAGCACCAATCCACCTTAAGCAGCCTGCTGGGTAACACTCCCGCTTCCACTGATACGCAAACGGACAGCGCTGTTGCTGCCAGCGGCGCCTCGTCAGGGGTGAATATCAGCGCTTAAGCGCCAAAACGATTAAGCCCTTTTCAGCGGACGGTACTTTACCTTGGTTGGGGTCAGCACATCGACGCCCAGACGTTTTTTCAGGTCAGCTTCGTAGGCCTCATAGTTACCCTCAAACCATTCGACATGGCTATCCCCCTCGAATGCAAGAATGTGGGTGGCGATACGGTCAAGGAACCAGCGGTCATGCGAGATGATTACCGCGCATCCGGCGAAATCGCCCAGCGCATCTTCCAGCGCGCGCAGCGTTTCCACGTCGAGGTCGTTGGTCGGTTCGTCGAGCAGCAGCACGTTGGCTTCGGTACGCAGCATCTTCGCCAGATGCACGCGGTTACGCTCGCCACCGGACAACATGCCGACTTTTTTCTGCTGGTCAGAGCCTTTGAAGTTGAACGAGGAGCAATAGGCGCGGGATTTCACCAGCTTCTTGCCGAGGGTGATTTCCTCATTGCCGCCGGAAATTTCTTCCCACACGGTTTTCTTATCATCGAGCGTATCGCGGGACTGGTCGACATAGCCGAGTTTCACCGAATCACCGACCTTGAAAGTTCCGGAATCAGGCTTGTCGTTGCCAGTAATCATACGAAACAGGGTGGTTTTACCCGCACCGTTCGGGCCAATAACGCCGACAATGCCACCGGGGGGAAGGCTGAACGAGAGCTTGTCCATCAGCAGTTTATCGCCAAATCCTTTGGACAAATCCTGCGCTTCGATGACGAGGTTACCAAGGCGTGGTCCGGCTGGAATAACAATCTGCGCGGTGCCCACTTGTGTTTTTTGCTCCTGTGCCACCATGGTTTCATAGGCGGCGATACGCGCCTTGCTCTTGGCCTGACGCGCTTTCGCGCCTTGACGAATCCATTCCAGCTCGCTCGCCATCTGTTTCTGGCGGCCGGTTTCTTCGCTCTTTTCCTGCTCAAGGCGCTTGCGTTTGGCATCGAGGTAAGACGAATAGTTGCCCTCGTAAGGGATGCCCTTGCCGCGGTCGAGTTCCAAAATCCATCCGGTGACGTTATCAAGGAAGTAGCGGTCATGGGTGACCATCACCACCGTCCCCGGATAGGTCTCCAGAAAGTGCTGCATCCATGCAATGGATTCTGCATCCAGATGGTTGGTTGGTTCATCGAGCAGCAGCATATCGGGCTTTTCCAGTAGCAGCTTGCACAGCGCTACGCGGCGTTTTTCTCCGCCGGACAGTTTGGATATATCAGAATTGGCTGGCGGGCAGCGCAGCGCATCCATGGCGATTTCAATCTCGCGTTCCAGTTCCCAGCCGTTACACGCTTCAATCTTTTCCTGTAGCTCGCCCTGCTCTTCGATCAGCTTCATCATTTCGTCGTTATCGGTGACTTCACCCAGCTTGTTGGACACCTCGTTGAAGCGGTCGAGCAGTTGCTTTTTCTCGCCGAGCGCTTCCATCACGTTTTCCATGACGTTCTTGGTCGGGTCGAGTTTTGGCTCCTGTTCAAGGTAGCCGATCTTTACGCCGTCGGCGGCCCATGCCTCGCCGTTGAATTCTTTATCCTGACCCGCCATGATTTTTAGCAACGTGGATTTACCCGAGCCGTTGGGTCCCAGTACACCAATTTTGGCGCCCGGATAGAACGAAAGATAGACACCTTCCAGCACCTTTTTGCCACCTGGAAAGGCCTTGGAGAGGTCTTTCATTACATAGATATACTGGTGAGAAGCCATATTTTTCAGTCCGTTATGTTGTGATTGCGTGATTTAAATTGTCATTTCCATTTGAATCTGAATGATTTAGTATAAAAGTTAACAAAAAAGCAACTGCTATTCAACGTGAGTGCGTAAAATGGTTATGAAAGATCTGGTGACAAAAGCGGTTAAACTGGCCGCGATATGGTTTGCTGCCGGTGCGTTATTTGCCGTGGGGGCAAACTTTGCCGCGCCGCTGCTGACTCCGGAAATCGGCGCACTTGCATCGGCGGTCAATCCCATCTGGCTGGGGGCGTTGCTGGCAGGTACCAGCACGATTGCCACGTTTATGGATCCAATCGTAAGTTTCATCATGGGTGAAAGTAAAGACAGCAACACTGCTGTTGCAGAAGGAAAAAATGAGCCGGCCAAGCAGGTGAATATCACCGTTGTGCAATCCCCGCAGCAATCGCAGGAACAGGTGGTCGTTACGGCCAATCACCGCCAGACCATTGAAGTGCAGCGGCTTGAGCTGGCAGCAGCGGATAAAAGCATTACGCAGGCCTGAACGGAGTTCATAGTGTAATGGTAATCAATCCGGTACTCTCCGACATAGCGAAAGCGACTGCCAAGTTTTTTATTGCCGGTGCGGTGATTGCACTTGGTGCGCCGTATTTTGGCGCAGTGGCGGGGCTTGCCCCCACGGTTGCCGATGCCAGCGCCGAGCTGGGCAAGTTCGGTGACCCGATGATTCTGGGGGCGTGTTTTGCACTGGTGGGCGCGCTTGACGCAGTATTAAAGCCCTTATTTAAGCGCATCTTTGTGGAAAAACCCGCCGACAAAACGGACGAAAAAATTTAACGCCACTCTTAATCTAACGCCGCTCTTTGAAAAATGCCTGTAACATCTCGGCGCATTCTTTTTCACTGATGCCGCCCACGACTTCCGGCCGGTGGTGGCAGGTGGGTTGCTGAAACAGGCGCGGGCCGTTTTCCACGCCGCCGCCTTTCACATCATAAGCACCGAAATACAGCCTGCGGATACGGGCAAAACTGATCGCCTGCGCGCACATGGCACATGGCTCCAGCGTTACATAAAGGTCGCATTCCTGCAGGCGCGGATTATCAAGCAGCGCACACCCCATGCGGATAACCAACAGTTCGGCGTGGGCGGTCGGGTCGGAAAGCTCAACGATGCGGTTGCCGGACTGGGCAATGACGGTGCTGCGGTGAACCAGTACGGCTCCTACGGGCACCTCGCCTCTTTCCGCCGCTTTTGCCGCTTCGCTGAGGGCTGTGTTCATCGGGGAAAATAGGGCCATGATGAGCGTGTATTGCGCTATTTCTTGCGAAAGGAATCCAGAGAAATAATTTCCGCCGAACCGTCTTCCGCTTCTTCCCCATCCGGTGGCAGCAAGGATACCGGATCCTGCGGGATGGATGAATCGATTGATTCCACTTCAAACAGTTCCGATTGCTGGAATTGCAGGCCGAATTTCACGCTGGGATCGGCAAACGCGGTCAGCGACGCATACGGAATCACCAGTTTTTCAGGCACGCCGCTGAAGCTGAGCGTGGCGGTAAAGAACTGGTCTTCGACCTTGAAATCCCAGAACTGGTGTTGGAGTACGATGGTCATTTCCTTTGGATAGCGGCTTTTTAATGCTTCGGAAATGCGCACGCCCGGATAGTTGGTGGCAAACGAAACGTAAAAATGATGATCCCCTGGCAATCCGGAAGCGAGGATGCGCCTCAGCACGTCGCGCACGACACCGCGCATCGCCTGATCAATAAGGGTAGAGTAATGTATCTGGTCTTCGGTCATTTTCAAAGCACGGTTAATCGGTTGTGGTTGATGTGATTATGTCATTTCTGCGGCTGGCTGCCAACTGCAAACTGCCAAATTAAATAAAAGCCAAATTAAATAAAAGATGGGGGGATTGCTCCCCCCACCCGAAACGGGTTTCTGTTTCCCGGCACCCGTTCCAATGTCCGAGTCACTACTAGAGTAAACTGAGTGCCGTTAGGCAGCTACAGCAACTTCTACGACTGTGTTGTCGTTAGCAGCAACAAATGCAACGTTGTCGTTAGCATTTAAAGTTTTGATCCATTATACGGCGGTATCTTGCCGAGCAAAAGTAAGACCTTTACTACGTCTGTCGAGCCTATTCGCCCCCATAACTGACCCAAAGACAATCTCGGCCTTCGGCCTGCGATTGACTTTGATTGAATATTGGTGGAGGCGCCGGGTACTGCCCCCGGGTCCAATCCGCTTATTCTGACTTACGTTTATCGCCATAGTTACCGAAGTAACATCCCTAATATAGGGCATCTTTCAGGGAATGTGAAGGGGGCAGGCGGAAATAAGCGGTAAAATAATAAGAAAACCCCTGAAAACAGGGGTAATTCAACGTCAGGCAGCTAGGGGGAATATAATTACATGCCCCGTGGTTTCTGTTTTTTAGCGGGCGGCGCCTGCTTTCCTTCTTCCGGAGTCTCTTCGTTCAGGTCACCTGCCCCAACATCCTTCTTTTGTGCTTCTTTCTCTTGTTTCATCTTAAGGGCGGCCTGAAGGGCAGTGACGTTGTCGTCGAGATCGTTGATGGCTCCAACAGAGAATCTGCCGTCAATCCATTTTTCTTTTTTCTGGTATAAAACGACCGCCTTCATTTTGTCGTCCATTTTACCTGTAATTTTAATTTGGTGCTCCGGTTCGATACCCTCTTTTTTTTGCGCTTCTTGCAGCTTTTCCTGCACGGCCTTAATCACTGCTTTCGGTGGATTTTCACGATCGTAGCTTTCAGGTTTTTCGGGTTTTTTCCCCTTTTCTCCCAGCGCTTTGGGATTTACTCCCAACTTTACCAATTCTTCATTAGTAAAGCCCATACCTCCCTTATCAGTCTTATCTTTAAGGAACCCGACGCTAAGTGAGCTGTCGGCAAAGGTTTCTTTTTTGAAGCTCAGCCACGCGGCCTGCGTTGCTTCATTGAGCTCTCCATTTACTTCAAGCGGTTCGGGTTTTTCTTCCGATGCCTTGAGTCGGTTGAATTCATTGAGCCGTTCCTGAAGCAATGCGATCCATTCGGGGGTTTGCTCGGTGGCTTTCTCGTCGAATGTTTCGGCTAATTTTTGCATGGGGATAATCTCCAACTCACTGTTTTATTGAAACATAAGTAAATTCTAGCAGAAAAGTACCTAGTAAAACGTGAAGATTACGTGACAAACGCCGCTGCATTTATTACCAATGGGTATAGATCGCTATGTCGCTTTGCCGACTAGGTAATATTAACCCTAAATGATTTCTTAACCATGGCACTATCCAGCACACAAGCAGCAGAAATCTCCGCCCAGAGGGAAGAAACCACCCTCACCCGCCGTGAAGTGGCTCCGGCACTTGAGGAGATGCTCTATAAGGCATTTCCGATTCTCGACCACGGCTTTATCCGCGTGATCGATTACATGGGCACTGATTCGGCCATCGTGCAGGCGGCCCGCGTGTCTTACGGTAAAGGCACGCGCAAGGTGAACGAGGACGCAGGGCTGATCAACTATCTGATGCGTCACCGCCACACCACCCCGTTTGAAATGTGTGAAATCAAGTTCCACATCAAGCTACCTATTTTTATTGCCCGCCAGTGGATTCGCCACCGCACCGCCAACGTGAATGAATATTCCGGCCGCTACTCGATTATGGATAAGGAATTCTACATACCAGCACCGGAACAGCTTGCTGCACAATCACAGTCCAACCGTCAGGGGCGTGGCGACACGCTTGAAGGCGCAGAAGCAGCCCGCGTGTTGGATATACTGAAGAATGATGCGACGCAGGTGTACACGCATTACGAAGAAATGCTCAATGAAGACATCGTTGGCAATGTGGTGGATGAAAGCAAAACCGGCCTTGCGCGTGAACTGGCGCGTATGAACCTGACGCTGAACTACTACACGCAGTGGTACTGGAAAATCGATTTGCAGAACCTGATGCACTTCCTTTCCCTGCGTGCCGATTCGCATGCCCAGTATGAAATCCGTGTCTATGCGGAAAAGATGCTGGAAATTGTGAAGGCATGGGTGCCGCTGACGCACAGTGCGTTCATGGATTACCGCGTGGGTGGTGCAGCGTTGTCATCCAAAGGTCTTGCCATTGTGAAGCGCATGATTGGCGGCGAAAAGATCACGCAGGAGCAAAGCGGCCTGAGCAAGGGCGAATGGCGCGAGCTGATGAAGACGCTGGAGCTGCCAGAGGCAGCATAAATCAAGTACAGGCACAGAGGCTGCATCTGGAAGTCAATGAAACTCTGGGTGAGCTGGGGCTGCGTCGCGTCACGCAACTTGCGACGGACAATGGCGGCGTGCCGGTGGATATTTTCCATGAATCGCCTTTAATGCCACCGCTCGAAAACAAGACCGTTCTGGATGGCCATGTGCTGTGCCATTTGTTGTATGCCATGCAAATGGGATTGCCGCTGGTGGTACATGGCACATTATCGCGCCACATGCTGCGTAATCTGGATGAATTACAGCGTTGCTGGTCCCGTTGGCGGCCAGAACGGTACCGTAACATAGATATTATCCCCGATAAGGTAGCGGATGTGCGGCGGGTTCAGGCAACACCGCGTGCCATTTCTGCCTTTTCCGGTGGAGTGGACGGGATGTTTACTGCTTTATGCCAGCGGCGTTTATTTCCGGAATCGCGGCGTTTTCCGCTCACGGATGTGCTGCTGGTGCATGGCTTTGATGTGGAGCTAAAGAATCCGCAATATTTTAACCAGCTGGAGATGCGCGTGCGCCCGTTTCTGGATGATCTTGGCCTGCAGCTGCGTACCATGAAAACCAACAGTAAGGACTGGCAGCGGCAACATTGGGAAGATTCATTCATGCTCGAGCTGGCGGCTTGTTTGCATATGTTTTCCGATGAATTCGATTATGCGTTGGTGGGGGGTGCCAGTGCCTATGATGATTTGCACCTGCCATGGGGATCCTCACCTGTTGCAGACCACCTTATGTCTGGTGACCTCATGCAGGTTGTGCATGACGGTGCCGGTTTTTCGCGTACCGACAAGATCAGCGACATCGCCCGTTACCCTCTTGCGTGCAAAGTGGTTAAAGTGTGCTGGGCGGGCGATGACCAGAGCACTAACTGCGGGCATTGCGAAAAATGCGTCCGCACGATGATGAACTTTCTGGTGCTGGGGCATGCTGTTCCGGAATGTTTTCCGCATGGGCTGGCTATCAGGGATATATCCCTGATGACCATCTATAATGCCAGCCAGAAAGCGGAATTGGCGAGTATTCTTAACTATGCAGAGCGAAGGCATATCAACGCCGATTGGGTTAAGGCACTCAAAAATCGTCTCAAGCAACCCCTGACAAACGACCGGCACAGCATATACCGTCGCGCGGCCTCACGTATTCTAAGTGCGATCGGATTGAAGGCACCGCTGAAGAAATACTATGAACAGCGGCAGGCTTTGAAGGCGCGCTAGTAAAGCCGTTATTCGTTGTAAACGATATGCTGCTTCACGGTGCCTTTTGCGCCGACGGTGATTTTAGCGATCTTTTTCTCACCATTAGCAGCAGTGGTTTCCAGCGTATAGGTGCCGGCAGCCATGTGGGCATAGAAATACGGGCCAGCATCGGAAACGGCTACCAGCGGCGCATCCTTGCTATCGAGAATGCGTAACGATACATCGCTGATAAATTCGCCGTTCTTGGCGCTCAGCATCACATGCACGTTGAATTCTGCCGCTTTAGCTTTTACTTCGGCCAGTTCTTCGTCACCGATACCGCCGTTGATAAAGCTGATACCGTTGCTGACCTGTACGTCCAGTGGCAGGGATGGAATCGCGCCGCTGCCGATCGAATCAATTGCAGCGGGAGCTGCTGCAACAGGAGCCGTCGGTTGTGGAGCATAACCCAGCGTTGCAGGAGCTGCTGTGGGTTGCGTTTGTGGCGCTGGACCCGCTTGTTGTACGGGAGGTTGTGCCGCAGGCTGAACCATGGGTTGAACTTGGGGCTGTGTCATGGGAACGGGTGCGTTTTGTGCGCGAACCGTGCTGGCGATAAAAAGTGAGCAGGTTGGCGCAATCACCATGATAGCTGTCAGAAAACGTAAAGAACGCATTGTGTACTCCTAATCTAGATACCTTTTTTTATGCGTGTTACGCACATTTTTGTGGCGCAACGAAAGCTTTTCGCATGTCAAGCGGGTGACGCAAAGCGATCACCATTGATTTTTCCCAGCCTTTCTATAGCATGCTTCTGAATTATTTGAAATAAAGTTTTTTTGTCGCGTTTTTCTTTTTAACTATTTGTAATGTATATGAAAAACTGGATTAACTTCCCCCGAACCGAAGGAAAGGCCTCCCGTCAGGCCCACTGCGACCTGCCTGAAGGCACCTATGAGCGCGAGTTTGGCCGCGAAGGGTTTTTTGGCCCTGCCACCCATATATACCACGCCAACCCGCCAACCGGATGGTCGGCATGGGAGGGCGATTTGCGCCCGCGTGCGTTCGACCTGACGAAGCTGAAGGAGCTGGGGTCTTCACCGTGGCAGGCGAAGCCCGTTTTGCATAATGCGCATATGCGTTTCCGCTTCTGGCGTACGCAAGGAGCAATGGATCATCTGGTGACCAATGCCGACGGCGATGAGTTGCTGTTCGTGCATACTGGCAGCGGCGACCTGTTCTGTGATTTTGGCCATTTGGCGTTTCGCGAGGGTGATTACATCGTTCTGCCACGCTGTACCAAATGGCGCATCGAATGTTCTGAACCCAGCGCATTCATGATGGTGGAGGCCACCAATGACGGCTACCGCCTGCCCGATAAAGGCATGATGGGGCCGCACGCGATCTTCGATCCGGCGATGCTCGATGTGCCTGCCATCAATGATGCGTTTAAACAGCAACAGGGCGCTACACCGTGGGACGTAGTGATCAAGCGCCACAACCGGTTCTCGAAAGTGACCTTTCCGTTTAACCCGCTGGATGCGGTGGGCTGGCACGGCGATAACCTGCCGGTGCGCGTCAACTGGCGCGATATACGGCCCTTGATGAGCGCGCGCTATCATGTGCCGCCTTCGGCGCATACGACGTTTTTGTCCAGCCGTTTTGTCGTCTGCACGTTTGCCCCGCGCCCGATTGAAACTGATCCTGGGGCGTTGAAAGTGCCGTTTTACCATTCCAACAACGACTATGAAGAGATCATTTTTTACCATAAGGGCGAGTTCTTCAGTCGCGACAATATCCATCCGGGGATGGTGACGCTGCACCCGACCGGCTTTGCCCACGGCCCGCACCCGAAGGCGTTTAAAGCCAGCCAGTCGGCCCCTAAAAAAGAAACAGATGAAGTGGCAGTGATGATTGACACGCGTGATGCGGTTGAGATTTCCACCGAGGCGCATTCGGTCGAATGGGCGGGATACGTAGATAGCTGGAAAGAAAAATAATAACGCCATCAGGGTTGGGGTGGCGGCTGATGGCGTTTATTTTATATAAGGATTAAAGAAATGAAACTTGCATCGTTAAAACAGGGCGGCCGCGACGGCACGCTGGTGGTGGTATCCGAAGATTTGACCAGAGCGATTGCTGTAGCGGGTATTGCCAGCACTTTGCAACAGGCACTGGAACACTGGGCCGGCGTGTCATCTCACCTGAAACTGTTGTACGACGACCTTAACAACGGCGAGCAACTCAAGGATGTGTTTGCGTTTGATGCGGCCAAGTGTGCCTCGCCCCTGCCGCGTGCCTATCAGTGGCTGGACGGTTCGGCGTATGTGAATCATGTCGAGCTGGTGCGTAAATCCCGAGGCGTGGACATGCCTGCCAGTTTCTGGACGGATCCGCTGATGTATCAGGGGGGCTCGGATGTGTTGCTTGGCCCGCGCGACGATATTCCCTTGCCGGATGAAAAACACGGTATCGATTTTGAAGCCGAGATTGCCGTGGTGACCGACGATGTGCCGATGGGGGTGACTCCCGAGCAGGCCGCATCGCATATCAAGCTGGTGATGCTGGTGAATGATGTGAGTTTGCGCTACCTCGCCATGAACGAAATCGCCAAGGGTTTCGGGTTCATGCAGGCCAAGCCCGCCAGCGCCTTTTCCCCCGTGGCGGTCACACCCGATGCGCTTGGAAGCGCGTGGCAGGACGGCAAGGTGTGTCTGCCGCTGTTGTCGCACTATAACGGCACGTTGTTTGGCAGGCCGAATGCCGGTGTCGATATGGTGTTCAATTTCCCGATGCTGGTGGCGCATGCCGCCAAAACCCGCTTTTTGTCAGCCGGTACGATCATCGGCTCGGGCACCGTGTCCAACAAGGATAAAAGCGTAGGGTCGTCGTGCATCGTGGAAAAGCGCACCATCGAAAAGCTGGAATCAGGGGAATCGACCACCCCGTTTATGAGCTATGGCGACCGCGTGACCATCGAGATGCTGGATGCCAAGGGAGCGTCCATTTTCGGGGCGATTGAACAAAAAATCGTGAAGTACACACCATGAAACTCTACGGTTATTTCCGCTCTTCCGCCTCATACCGCGTGCGTATCGCTTTGGCATTGAAAGGGCTGTCGCCGGAGGTGATTCCGGTCAACCTGCTTAAAGGCGAGCAGAAAAGCGAAAGCTACCGCGCGCTCAACCCGCAAGGGCTGGTGCCGTTGCTGGTGGACGGTGACCACCATTTCACCCAGTCGCTGGCGATCATCGAATATCTCGAAGAAACCTATCCTGACACACCTCTCCTGCCGCAAACACGGCCCGAACGCGCCCGTGTGCGTTCCCTTGCCCTCGCGGTTGCCTGCGAGATGGGGCCGCTGTGCAATACCGGCCCGTTGGGTTTTTTAGGTGAGCTGGGGCTGAACGAAGCGCAAAAAACACTGTGGTACCATCACTGGATGGCAAAAGGATTTACTGCACTCGAACAGCTGCTTAGCATAAGCAACGACACGGGGAGCTTCTGCCATGGCAGCGCTCCGACCATGGCCGATTGCTGTCTGGTGCCGCAGGTGTTTAACGCCAAACGTTACCAGTTCGACCTCACCCCCTACCCTGCCATTGGGCGGATTGTTGATAACTGCGCCAAGCACCCCGCCTTTATCGCGGCCCACCCCTTAAACCAGCCGGATGCCCCTAAAGAGTGATGTAACTATCGCAGCGCCGCCTTCGAATCAGTGGGTAACAACCGATAAAGGACCCTCCATGTTCACGCGCATTGCCCTATCCGCATTTATCCTTTTTGCCAGCACTTTTTCAATAGGTTATGCTGCATCCGAGGGCGTTATGCCCACCACACAGCTGCACCGGACGATCACCCAGCACAAGGGCTGGCTGAACACCTCGCGCCCGTTGGTGGCGGACGATCTGAAAGGGCGTATCATCCTGCTCGATTTCTGGACCTATGGCTGCATTAACTGCATGCAGGTGATGCCCGACCTTGCCTATTGGGAAGATACGTTTGGTGCTGACCTCACCATCATCGGGGTGCATTCGGCCAAGTTTAAAAATGAAGGTGATACGTCGCATATCCGGCAGGCGATTCTGCGCCACCATCTGCGCCATCCGGTGGTGAATGATTTTGATTTTGCGACGTGGAACGCCTTTGGTATCAACGCGTGGCCGACGTTTGTGTTAATCAACCCGATGGGGACGGTCGAAAATGTCTATTCCGGCGAGGGAAAACGCTCGGTGATAGAGCATGATATCGAGGCGCTACGGGTGAAATATGCGGGACGGATTAATACCGACCCGTTGCCCATCACACTCGAAAAGGACAAACAATCGGAAACCTATTTAAGCTTCCCTGCCAAGCTGGCCTATGGGCGCTACGGGGATACACAGGCGCTTTTCATTGCCGATAGCGGCCATGACCGTATTGTAGTGACCTCGCTCAAAGGCAGCGTGCTGGCAACCATTGGCAGCGGTGATAGCGGGCAGGTGGACGGTGATTTTGCCTCCGCGCGGTTCCATCGCCCACAGGGGTTGCTGCTGGCCTACCCGAACCTGTACGTCGCCGACACGGGCAACCACCTGCTGCGTCAGGTGGATCTGGTGAATGGCCAAGTCACCACCATTGCTGGAACTGGCCAACAGGGACATGACTATAATGTGCACCATAAGCCAGCGCTGGAAGCGTCCCTCGCCTCGCCGTGGGATGTGGCGTTTTATCCGGACGACCGCCATATCGTCATCACGCAGGCTGGCCTGCACCAGTTGTGGAGTTATGATATTGAAGCCAAAACCGTGACGGTGCTGGCTGGCAACGGCCATGAATCGATCGAAGATGGTCCCAACCCGCAAAACGCGTTGGCGCAGACGAGCGGTGTGTCCCCGCTGGGCGATACGCTTTATTTCGTTGATCCGGAAACCAGCTCCCTGCGCCAGTTGCAAGGCGGAGTGGTAAAAACCCTGATCGGTACCGGACTGTTTGATTTCGGATATAAGGAAGGCGTGCAGGGCGCGGCGCGGATGCAGCACCCGTTAGGCCTTGTTGCGACATCTTCAGGAATATGGGTGGCCGATTCCTACAACCATTCCATCCGTCGTTTTGATACGAAAACGGGTATATTGTCCAACGCCATCGGGCATGGCGAACGCGGGCATAAAGACGGTGTATTTGCAACGGCAAGCTTCAATGAACCCAATGCGGTTATTGATGTGGGGGGTACGCTCTATATTGCCGATACCACCAACAACGCTATCCGCATCGCCGATGTTAAAACCAATACACTCACGACCATGACAATCACCCCGCCTGTGGCGAGTGCCAACTAAGCCAGCGTGAGCAAATTGATGACGGCGCGGCCATAACGGCGTTCATCGATGACGGTAAAGGTGTCAGGAAACGCGACCTGCTCTTTGGCATCGTGTTCCACAATCACCAGCCCGTCCGGTTCCACCCAGCCGCCCGCATGCAGGCTTTTAAGTGCCGGTTCGATCATCTTGCCGAAATAGGGAGGGTCAAGGAATACCAGCGCAAAAGCCTTGCGTGCCTTGGGCAGTTTGGTGCCATCGGCCAGCATGAAATCGGCGTTATTTTCTTCCTTCATTTTGGTGGCGTTGAAGCGGGCGTTGGCCAGAGCATCGCGTGACTGGTCGATAAACGTTACACGCGCTGCGCCGCGCGAAAGGGCTTCAAGGCCGAAAGCACCAGTACCACAAAACACGTCCAGCACCTGTTTGTCGATGAAGGAATGGCCGTGTTTGCCGTGGGTGAGGATGTTGAAGATGGCTTCGCGGGCAAAATCGGAGGTGGGGCGTACCGCGTCCTCGGCTTCCTTCACCAGTTCAATCCGCCGACCTTTATGTTTGCCTGAAATAATGCGCATAGTGCGGAGTATAAGGGGATTAAAGCGCCGAGTTCAAGAATTACTTGCCGATAAAGGATTTAAGCACTTTGCCAGTGACTTCCTTGACCTCGCCCTTGGGCAGCGCACCCAGCTGGAACGGGCCGTAGGACACGCGGATCAGGCGGCTGACCTGACAGCCGAAATGCTCAAATATCTTGCGGATTTCACGGTTTTTACCTTCGGTCAGCGATACCATCATCCAGCTGTTGTTGCTGCGCTGGCTTTCGAGCGTAGCTTCCACGCTGCCATAGCGCATGCCGTCAATGGTCACTCCCGCTTTCATCTCGGTGAGCATGGATTCGGTGATGCCGCCGTACATACGCACGCGGTAGCGGCGGATCCAGCCGGTGGAGGGCAATTCCAGCTTGCGGGCAAGGTTGCCGTCATTCGTGAGTAACAACAGGCCTTCGGAATTTAAATCCAGTCGTCCGATAGAAATAACGCGCCCTATGGTTTTAGGGAGTTTTTCAAACACGGTGGGCCGTCCCTCGGGGTCTTTGTGGGTGGTGACGAGGCCGGGGGGTTTATGGTAGAGAAACAGGCGGGTGGGTTCGGTATCTGCTATCGGTTTGCCATCGACGACGATACTATCACTTGGTGTGACATTGAGTGCCGGCGAGGTGATTTTTTTGCCATTGACCTTAACCCGCCCCTCTTCAATCCATTTTTCGGCTTCGCGGCGTGAACATAATCCGGCGCGTGCCATACGCTTGGCGATGCGCTCGGAAAGTGGTGTTTCTTCGGTCATGGTTATCCTTTGTGGTGACAGGCAGCGACAAACGCCTGCATGATCTTGGTGTCGGCGTCGGTGACAAAATACTCGGGATGCCACTGAACACCTAAACAAAACGGATGATCGGGCATCTCAATGCCTTCAATCACCCCGTCCGGAGCCACCGCATCGACGATACAGTGCGGAGCGGGCTTCGCTACCGCCTGATGGTGGGCGCTGTTGACGTCAATGGTGGTGGTGCCGACAATCCGGTGGAGAAGCGTGCCGGCGGTGACGGTAACGCTGTGGCCGGCTTCGGTGCGCGGGTTGGGTTGTTCATGCTCAAGCGCGTTGGCAATGGTGTCGGGAATATGTTGTATTAATGTCCCGCCCAGCAC
This sequence comes from Alphaproteobacteria bacterium, assembly GCA_025360605.1. Taxonomy (GTDB): domain Bacteria; phylum Pseudomonadota; class Alphaproteobacteria; order Rickettsiales; family SXRF01; genus JANYBV01. Next base: position 294,824 of record JANYBV010000038.1, read on the forward strand.
CACGTTTAACAGCTGCTGGCCGCCGCAAATACCCAAAATAGGGATTTTTCTTTTGATTGCCCCGTTGGTTATGGCATATTCGAACTGGGTGCGGCGTTGCTTGGTTGTCACCGTATCGGAGGTGGTTTTTTCACCGTACAATTCTGGCGACACGTCAAAGGCTCCGCCGGTGATGACCAGCCCGTCAATCATATCAAGATATTGATCAACAAAGTTATTTTCATGCGGTAACGGGAGCGGGACCGCACCAAAACGGCTGACGCTGCCGCAGTAATTTTCGCGTAAAGCGTACCACGGCATCTTGGAATAGGTAGGTTTTTCCTCGTAATCGAGGGAGAAGCCAATTACGGGCGCTTTGGATGATTTATTCATGCGATCTGTTTCCTTTTCGGTCAGTTTCCGCTGAAACTTACTAAAAGACAACCATTTCTTCGCGGTTTTTTAACCGATAAATGGTTTGATATGTACAGTGTAAACCGCTGAAACTGTCGATTAAGGCCTTATGGAACGCGTCGTTCAATCTATGTCACTGGCAACGGTGGTCGGAACCATTTTTGGTTTCGCGCTGATTCTCGGCGCGATCGTGCATGGCACGGATAATTACCTGTCATTCTTAAGTGCGGAAGGTTTCCTGATCGTGATCGGCGGCACCATCGCCAATGCTTTTATGAGCTATCAGGCCAATTACGTATTCCTCGCTTTCAACGCCATGTGGCACATGATCAAGAAACCGCGCGCCACCCGCGAAGGATTGAACGCTGAAATCATGCGCCTGATCAAATGGGCGTATCTGGTGCATTCCAAGGGTTTCATGGGGCTTGAAGGTGAGATCGGCACCAAAATCAAGGAACCGCTCCTGCGCTACGGCGTGGAGCTGGTGATCACCGGTTATCCACCGGAAGTGATCCGCTCGATGATGAATACCGCCGTGGAAGCAGATTTTGAACGCTCCATCGCTCCTGTGGCCGTGCTGCGCAACATGGCGTCCACCGCTCCGGCCTTTGGCATGGTGGGAACGCTGGTGGGGATGGTGATTATGTTGCAGCATATTCAGGGCAACATGGCGCTGATCGGCACCGGTTTGGCGGTGGCGTTGCTGGCGACATTATACGGTATTATCACTGCGCGCTTATTCTGCCTGCCTGCGGCCGATAAGCTGATGCAGAAAGAAGAAATCATGCGCTTCCGCAACTATATGATGACCGAAGGGCTCGTGCTGCTGGCGGAAAAACAAAGTCCGCGCTACATGCAGGATAAGCTCAACAGCTTCCTTGATCCGGCCATCCATTTCAATCTTGATTCACAGCTTAAAAATCCTGCGACTCCTGCTCCGGCTGACGTATGATTCCTCCCCATATCAATCACCAGAAGGAAGACAATGTTGATTCATGGCTGATGAGCTATGCCGACATGATTACGTTGCTACTGTGCTTCTTCATCATCTTCGTATCGGTGTCCGAGCCTAAGAAAGAAAAGATGGCCGCAATTACCGAAGGTATGGCTGGTAAATTTGGCACCGTCGATCTGGCAACCCCTTTTCAGGGTGTGTTTCGTTCGTTGCAGGCGGTGGTAGAAACTCACCAGATACTCAAAGATGTCGACATCCAAAAAGGCGAAAACAATGTAGTGATTGAGCTTTCCAGCTTGTCATTTTATCGCAACAAGTCGGCGGATTTTGATGAAAAGATGGAACCGGTGTTGCAAGAAATTGCCGCCGCGCTCAAGAGCGTCGATTTCATGGATTACCAGATCACCATCGAAGGCCACACCAATGATGTGCCATTGGCCAGCGGCGTGTTTCCGAGCAACTGGGAATTGTCGACCGCACGCGCGGCACACATGGTGCGTTTCTTCATTGATCAGGGCATTAAGCCTGAACGTTTAAAGGCCGTGGGTTATGCCGACACCCGCCCGAAAGTTCCCAATGTTGACTTGCAGGGCAATGCCATCATCGAAAACCGCAAGCTCAACGAGCGGGTGATGATCAAGCTGGAACAGGCGCTATAATAAGCCTTCCATCGTTTTCCTGACAAACGGAATGGTGATGCTTTTGGATTCCGCCAGCGCTGTGTGGTCGAGCCGTTCCACCAGCTCTTTGGCTTTGGCCAGCGAGCGCTCCATGCGTGGCACCATATAGTCAATCACCTCGTCATCCACTTTCATCTGCCGGTCGGTAAACTGCTTGCGCATGGCCCCTGCCAGCACCGTGTCGTCGGGTTGGTCAATATGGGCGGACGGCAGCGCCAGCAGGCGCGAGGTCAGGTCCGGCAGGCTAAACGGCAGCTCGGAGGCGGCAAGCAATGAGGTCATCAGCATGCTGCCGCCATTTTCCCTGACGTAATTGAACAGGTGCAGCAAGGGGCGTTCCAGCGTGATGCGTTCGATATCCTCGACCAGCCAGTTGCCGCTTTCCGGCTGCGCCAGTTCGAGATGCTCGGCGTTGACGGTGATGGCATGGGCGCGTGCGGCCCAGATGTGGCCTAAATGGCTTTTGCCGCTGCCGGACGGGCCGTAGAGTATGAGTGCATGGCTGGGTCTGGCGGTCGGCCATTCGGGCCACGCATCAATCCACTGCCACGCTTCTTTATTGCAGCCGGAAACAAAGAAATTATCCGCCGTGAATACGGGAGGCAGGGCAAGGTTTAGGGCGTATTGCGACATATCATCATTTCGGGGCGGGAGTGCCACGGTAATATTCGCTTTGCAGATAGCGCTCCAGCGCAAAGCGGATCAGCACACCAATGACCGCGCTGGCCGGAACCGCCAGCAATACACCGACTAAGCCAAACAGCGCTCCGCCTGATAGCATGCCGAAGATAATCCAGACCGGATGCAACCCGATGCGCTTACCCACCAGTGTCGGAGTCAGGTAATTGCCTTCGATGATCATGCCGAAGGCAAAGATACCGGCAATAAAACTGATGCTGCTGAGGTTGTCGAACTGGAAAAAGGCCACCGCCATGCCGACGGTGGCTCCGAGCATCCATCCGGCGTAAGGCACGATGACCAGTAGTCCGGTGGCAATACCGATCACGCCGCTGAAATGCAATCCGCCGATGGTGAGCAATAATGTGTAATAGGCAGCCAGTATGACGCAGACATTGAGCTGCCCGCGCAGGAAACCGGCCAGCGTCTGGTCGATGATGGAGATCTGTGTGCGGATGGTATTGGCATGCTGGCGGGGCAGCCAGCTATCGATGCGGGCGATAATACGGTCCCATTCATCAAGGAGGTAAAATGCCACTACCGGTGTGATGAGAATCAGCGAGAGCAGGTTGACAAACGCCATGCCGGACTGGAATAGGCTGGTGATAAACTCCCCTGCAATCTTTACGATAAAGCCGGAAAAATTACTGACGGCCGATTTAATGCTGTCGTTGTCGATCAGCGGCACGTCGCCCATCCATTTGTCGAGCAGCGGGACGATTTTATGTTCGGATTCGGTGATGTATGCGGGCAGTGCGGTAATTAGCCCCGAAAGCTGGCCTGCCAGCACAGGAATCACCAGTATCGACATCACAATGATCGACAGAAAAAACAGGGCGGTGATGGTGATGGTGGATAAGCCCCTCGATAATCCCGCCTTTTCAAGTTTATCGGCGGCAGGATCAAGAAAATACGCAGTGAACGTTCCCAGCACGAACGGCAGCAAAATGGAGCGGATCATGAACAGGAGCAGGAAAAACCCGATCAATATGGTGAGCCAGAAATACAGTCTTCTAGTCACGTGAAATCACCCAGTAATCCGGATTTTTGACCAGCCTGATATTCTGTGAAGTGATGGCATTACCCAGCGAATCAGGGGTTCCGCGGTAATGGATAATCAAATCTACCTGCTGCGGGGCGAGCGCCAGCACTTCGAGCTTATCAATCATCGGCAGAGTAGCCAGTTTGGTGCGAAGCTGCGTCCATGATGCCAGTGTGGAGATGCTGGCCAGCACCATCACGTTGTTGCGTTCACCGCCGGACACGGTTTTGCTGGCTTCCATTTCTTCCGTTTTTTTATGTTGTAGCGATTCGGTAATGTCCTTGGCGGCGCGGGAAAGCAGTGCGTCTTTGGTTTCCTGCGGATCGGCGCGGTAAGAGGTCAGGTTGACCTCATTCTGGGTGCGATTGATGCGGCGCTTTACCACATCCACTTGCAGGTCAGGCGTGTGTGAAAGCTTGGCCTGAAGGATAACAATGTCGCTTACGCCGTAGCGCAGTGTCAGCGGTAGCAGGGCAGAAAAGTTGGCCGAGGCCACGTTGGTGTAATCCACCACTTTGATATCATTGGTATCACCGAAAGGCACGACGATATCGCCGGAGGTCACTTCAAGCCCCTGTGCTTTCCATGCGTTGCGCCATGGGTTGCTTTCTTCCCACAGCATCTGCACCCCGTCTTCTTCGTAAGCCGGGATAATCAGGAATGAGCCGACGGTGGCTACAACTTGTTCGGTTGTATTGCCGGCTCCGTTTTTGCCGATCAGGTTGCTGATCTCGTCGGCATCGAAGGTGACCTGAAGGCGGGCACGGTAGCGGTTGCTGGAGATTTTTTCGTCCAGCACCTCGGTGCCGCGCACCAGCGAGTTCACTTTGCCAATATCAAGGGTGGTAATGATGTGGTTGACCTGTTCGGGGGTGGTAAATTTTCCCAGTAGTTCGGCCAGAGCGTCCGTATGCGCCTTCATCATGGCCTGTTCGCGGGCATCGGCGGCGTCCTTGCCACTCACATCCACGTCGACCTCACTGTTGACCAGCGACTCCCCTGCCCAGCTGTGCTGGGGGGCAGAAGCCATTAATACGGTGATTATGGCGAGGCCGCGAAGCCATTTATTGCACGAAGACATCATAGAGATCACCCATTTTGGCATTTTTGAGCTTGAACACTCTCAAAAGTCTGGCATTACTCATACTCATTTAGTGGTAAAACCGCAAATTATAATTCATTGAGATATGGCTATTAAAAAAGGTAAGGCACTCACCTACAAGCAAGCGGGCGTTGATATCGATGCCGGTGATGCGCTGGTTGACCGAATCAAACCGCTGGCCAAAGCCACGCGCCGTAAGGGGTCGCTGGATGATCTGGGCGGGTTTGGCGCCCTCTTTGATGTGAAAAAAGCGGGCTATAAAGACCCGATTTTGGTCTCCTCGACAGACGGTGTGGGCACCAAGCTCAAGATTGCGCAGACCGTCGGGGCGCATGATACAATCGGGATTGATCTGGTTGCCATGTGTGTGAACGACTTGGTGGTGCAGGGCGCAGAGCCTTTGTTCTTTCTGGATTATTTTGCCACCGGTAAACTCTCGGTGGAGGTGGCGGCACAGGTGGTGAAAGGTATTGCTGACGGCTGCAAACAGGCCGGATGCGCGCTGGTGGGTGGCGAAACGGCAGAAATGCCAGGCATGTATAAAGACGGTGAATATGATCTGGCCGGATTTTCGGTCGGGGCTGTAGAGCGCACCGCACTCCTGCCCAAGAAAACCATCAAAAAAGGCGATGTGCTTTTGGGTCTGGCTTCCAGCGGTGTGCATTCCAACGGATTCTCGCTGGTGCGTCATATCATGGATGTTCACAAATTCAGCTATGGCTCCGCTGCCCCCTTTGCTAAAGGGCGCACTCTGGGTCAAGTCTTGCTGACGCCTACGCGCATTTATGTAAAAAGCTGCCTCAAGGCGATTCGTAAGTATCCCGAAGGAGTTAAGGCTCTTGCACATATTACCGGTGGTGGTGTTGAGAATATCCCGCGCGTATTGCCGGATAAATTAGCTGTTTCTATTGATGCCAAGGCGTGGCCTGCCATGCCGGTTTTCCAGTGGTTGCAGGAAGCGGGTAACATTCCACTGGACGACATGCGCCGCACCTTTAACTGCGGCATCGGCATGATTATGGTGGTGTCCAAGGCTTCGGCGGCTGCGGTGACGCGGTTGCTGGAAAAAGAAGGCGAGACGGTATATGCGCTGGGTGAAGTGGTTGCGCGTCACAAAGATGCCGTCATTTTTCATCATTAGCCATGACCAAAAAACGTGTCGGCGTTCTCATTTCCGGAAGCGGCAGCAATCTTCAGGCGTTGATCGATGCCTGCGCACAGCCCAATTTTCCAGCCGAAATCGTTCTGGTGATCTCTAACAATGCCGATGCCTATGGGCTGACGCGGGCCAAGGATGCCGGTATTCCCGCGCACATCTTAAATCACAAAGACTATGCCTCGCGCGATGCATTCGATCAGGCTATGCACCAGCTGCTGGAGCTTCATCTGGCGGATATCGTCTGTCTGGCCGGATTTATGCGCTTGCTGAGCGATGGCTTCGTTAAGAACTGGCACAATAAACTCATCAACATTCATCCGTCTCTTCTTCCTTCATTCAAAGGGGCGCACGCGATCCGTGACGCGCTGGCGGCAGGGGTAAAAATTACTGGCTGTACCGTGCATTTCGTGCGTGCTGAAATGGATTCAGGGCCCATCATTATACAGGCGGCGGTGCCGGTGATGCAGGATGATACGCAGGATTCACTGGCTGTGCGCGTGCTGGAACAGGAGCATGTGTGTTACGCCAAGGCGCTGCGCTGGCTGGCGGAGGATAAGCTTACTATCGTAGGTGAAAAAGTAGGCGTTTCTAATTAGCCAACGATTTCCAGACCGCTGAAGAAGAAGCTGATTTCGGTGGCCGCATTTTCAAGGCTGTCGGAGCCGTGAACCGAGTTGCTACCGATATCAACGCCGAATTCAGCGCGGATGGTGCCTTTGTCGGCTTTCTTCGGGTCGGTAGCGCCCATGATTTCGCGGTTTTTCAGCATGGCGTTTTCACCTTCCAGCACCTGTACGATGACTGGGCCTGATACCATGTATTCCACCAGTTCATCATAGAACGGGCGGTCTTTGTGGACGATATAAAATTCTTTGGCCTGAAGGCGGCTCATGCGCAGGCGCTTCTGGGCGACGATGCGGAGTCCCTGCTCTTCAAACTTGGCATTAATTTTGCCAGTGAGGTTTCGTTCGGTTGCATCCGGTTTGATAATTGAAAAAGTACGTTGTTTGGTCATGTTCTTACACCTTGGTTTGTCTGAAAATTTATTCGTTAATGGCGGCTTGTATAGGCGTAAATCTCTCCAAAAGCAACCATTTTGCGTAAACACCCCCGCCTGCCCTGCCTTGGGTCAAACAACAGGCTGTACAACGATCATAAAATGGCTATGTTAGTAGCGAATTACTCCACCCCTAATAGTATAAAAACTGACATGATGCGTCCTTTCCTCCCCCTTCTTGTTCTGGCAACGCTGACTGGCTGCGCCACTTCGGTGAAACAGCTGCATGAATTGAATCCGGCGGCTGACAATTTTTCGTCAGCGCTTGCCTCCGAGTATCGCGATTACGCGGATTCGGAATATGAGCAGGGACGTTCAATGGCAGCCGAGCATTTTGCCGCTAAAGGCCTTAAGTCGCTTAAAGGTGAAGAAGTGTTGCCGGAAGCTGTCGATACTTCGTTGCATGATGACCAGCAACTAGCGTTATCCGATGGCCGCGCCACGCTGGTCAAACTCCTGAATGACGATGTGAAACGCGTTTCCCCGCAAAAGCTCGCACGCACGCAGCTGCTGTATGAATGCTGGCAGAACGAGCTGATTAAAAATATCAATCAGGAAAAGGCTCCCTGTGCTGACGAGTTCCGTTCTACGATTGCCGAATTGCAGGAAGTGTCCGATGCGATCGTGTATGGCAAAGAAACCAGTCATGTCATTGTGTTTGAGCCTAAAAAAACGGATATCGACGAAGAAGGCCTGAAAACCATTAAGGTGATCGCCCAGCGCGTTGAGGGCTTGCCACATTACCGCGTGATGGTGCTGGCGTATACGGGCAACGGGATTAAGCAGCGCCACCTGACCGGCAAGCGTGTCGGCAATGTACGCAAGGCACTGATTGCCGCAGGTATCAGTGAAAAGCATATACGCGTCAAAAAAAGCGGTGGTGCGAAAGCGGTGATTTTGAGCCGCGACAATATAGCGGCGGATGGTAAGAAAATTACCATTTTGGTTAAAACACATGACACGACTAAGGAGCGCTGAGTGATGGCCCCCCAGAAACATTTCGATCAACATCTCAAGAAATATTCTCTGAAACATTGGCTTAAGTCGCTTACGGTGGCGTCAGTGGTGTCGCTTGCCTTAAGTGGCTGCGATATGTACACGCTGGAAGAACTGCGCCATACCACGCCCTCGGGCACGCCTTTCCAGAATGAATTATCACGCCTGTACATGGATTATTCCAGCATTGCTGAAAAGGGTTATGACTGGTCGAATTCGTGGCATTTTGCCGATAAGGGGCTCATGCTGGCCTATGGCAAGGATGCCGGCCCCGAAGAGCTGGAAAACTGGGATATTCCTGAAGCGGTTCGCCCTGATCTGGAAAAAGCCCGTGCCAGCCTGATGGCGGTGTTGACCCCTGATTTGATGCGCGTGTCTCCAAGTAAAGCGGCAGAAGCGCAGTTTTATTTTGATTGCTGGGTCAAAGAACAGGAACAAAACTGGCGTGAAGAGCAGATTGCGAATTGCAGGGATAACCTTGAGCGCACACTGATTGAGTTGCATGCGCCGATAGCGCGCCAGTCAGCGCCAGTATCTGAACCCGTAGTGAAGAAAGCCAAAAAAGTCGTTAAAAAACCTGTGGCCGAAGCACCGAAAGAGCCGGTGGTGGAAGCGAAAAAGCCCGAAGCGGAAAAACCGGTAAAGCCTCAGGCTGATACGGCAGAAGCTAAAGAGGCACTGGCAGAATCGACATCCTATGCTGTGTTCTTTGAAACCGATAAGGCGGAAGTGTCCGAGCCTGGCATGAATGTTATTACCGAAGTCGTTAAATCGCTCAGGGATTCCAGCGATTACAGCGTTATCCTGCATAACAGCAAAGACCATCCAAGCAAAGCCGCTGAACGTATTCAGGTGGTGAAGAAGCTATTGGTGGCGGGTGGCGTTAAGGAAAGCGCTATCCATATCGGTGCGGGAAAAACGGAAGTGGAATCCGGAAAATCGTCCAGCCGTCGGGTTGAAATTTTCCTGAATGAATAACTTATAAGAGGCTTGCAGGTAGCCTCTATCTTTACGGATAACATCCTGCACTCTTTTTTACGGATTGTTTTGAAATTATACTATGACTGATCGTATTTTAATTCTTGATTTTGGTTCGCAGGTTACCCAGCTCATTGCCCGCCGTGTGCGCGAGTGCGGGGTGTATTCGGAGATACGCCCTTTTAACATCTCCGACAGCGAAATTACCGCGTTTAATCCTAAAGGCATTATCCTGTCCGGCGGCCCTGCCTCGGTGCATGAGGCGTATTCGCCCAAGGCCAGCCCGCTGGTGTTTTCGCTCGGTGTGCCGGTACTCGGCATTTGCTATGGCCAGCAGCTGATGTGCGACCAGCTTGGTGGTAAAGTTGAGCCATCCCATCACCGTGAATTTGGTCGTGCGATGGTGAAAGTTGAAGAAAACTGCCGCTTGTTTGACGGTATGTGGCAGCGCGGCGAGGAAAAACAGGTCTGGATGAGTCATGGCGACCGTGTGGTGGCACTTCCGGCTGGATTTAAAGTGGTTGCGACCACGCCTTCCGCCCCGTTTGCGGCGATTGCCGATGAAAAACGCCGTTTTTATGGCGTACAGTTTCATCCCGAGGTGGTGCATACGCCCGATGGTGCAAAACTCCTCAGTAATTTTACTCACGAGATTGCCGGTTGCCGCAGCGACTGGACGATGTCTGCGTTCAAACAAAACGCGCTCCAGCGCATCCGTACTCAGGTGGGGGACAAAAAGGTTCTCTGTGCGGTCAGTGGCGGGGTGGATTCTTCGGTGGTGGCGGGATTGCTGCACGAGGCGATCGGCAAACAGGTCATTTGCATTTTCATCGACACCGGATTGCTGCGTGAAGGCGAGCCGGCACAGGTGGAGAAGCTCTTTAAAGATCATTTCCACATTCCGCTTATTCATGTGGATGCCAGCATGTTGTTCCTGCATCGCCTCAGTGGGATCAAAGATCCTGAGCAGAAACGTAAAATTATTGGCGAGACCTTTATTGAAGTGTTCGATCAGGAGGCCGCTCAGGCTGGTGGGGCTGATTTCCTAGCGCAGGGAACGCTTTATCCGGACGTGATCGAATCCATCTCCTTTACCGGTGGTCCGAGTGTGACGATCAAATCGCATCATAATGTCGGCGGGTTGCCTGCCCACATGAAAATGGCGCTGGTGGAGCCTTTGCGCGAGCTGTTTAAGGACGAGGTGCGTAAACTGGGCCGTGAGCTTGGCATGCCGCCGGAAATGGTGGGCCGCCACCCCTTCCCCGGCCCTGGCCTTTCCATTCGCATTCCCGGTGAGATTTCAAACGAGAAAATTGCTATTTTACGCCGCGCTGATGCTATTTATATCGAAGAGATCCGTAAAGCGGGGCTGTATGACCAGATCTGGCAGGCGTTTGCCGTGTTACTGCCGGTGCGCACGGTGGGTGTTATGGGCGATAGCCGCAGCTATGATTTTGTCTGTGCCTTGCGTGCGGTCACCTCTACGGATGGCATGACGGCGGATTACTATCATTTTAGCCATGATTTCTTGAGTCGCGTGTCAAATCGTATTATTAATGAGGTCAAGGGCATCAACCGGATGGTTTATGACATTACCAGCAAGCCGCCAGGCACCATCGAGTGGGAATAAGCAATGAATGAACTGGTCAGGGAAATAGAAGAAGATATCCGTCAGGAGCGCATCGATAAGCTCTGGCACAGCTTTGGCAAGATTATCGTGGCTTCCAGCCTTGCCATTATTTTGGGGACTATTGGCGTGGTTGTGTACCAGAACCACACGCGATCTATTGCCATGGATAATACCGCCCAGATGCTTAAAGGGATGGACCGTATCAATATCGAGGATTTCAAGGGTGCAGTCGCCCTGTTCGACCAGATGTCACAAGATCCGAAGTCTGGCTATTACGGGCTGGCCATGTTGCGCAAAGCGCAGTCCTATGCAGCGCTTGGACAAGTAGCAGACGCACAAAAAACCTATGAGACATTAGCTAAAACTGATCCCTTTACGGGGCCTTTGGCGAAAATGCTGAGCTATGGTAACGATGCCGGTTCCGAGGTGCTACCCGCTCCCGATAAAAGCGCTCCGCTTTATTACATGCAATGCGAATTCAGGGCGTGGCAGTTGTTCCAGCAAGGTAAGAAAGAACAGGCTGTCGACCAGTTTGCCGCCATTGTGGCTGACGATCAGGCGCCTGCCACCATCCGTGAGCGTGTGAGCGAAGTATTGCAGCATATTGCACCTGAAAAGCTTGCTGAAAAACCAACCGAACAACCGGCAAAACCATTAGGGGAAAAAGATGTCCCGAAAGAATAACATACGTTGGCTGAGCGCATTTTTGGCATCCACGGTGATGCTGAGCGGTTGTAGTTATATACCGTCATGGGCGGGTGGAAAAAGTGCAGAAAAGCCCAAAGAAGCGGGCGAACGTATTGCCGTGCTGCCGGCGGAAGATAATATCAAGTCCGATCCGGCATTGCTGGGCAAGGCACTGGTGTTGCCGGTGGTTACCAAAAACGACGAATGGCCCGCTCATTCCGGTATGTTTACGGCGGATACCTCGAATCTGGCAGGCGGTAGCTTTGACCATAGCAACAGTGCAACGGCGGGTGAAGGCAACGGATACGAGCAAACGCTGCTGATTTCGCCGGTGGTGGCTGGTGGCCTTGTGTTTGCCATGGATGCTACGGGTCATATTTCCGCGCACAAAGCCGCAGATGTTAGCTCGGTGGTGTGGCAGGGCAAGGGTGTATCGGTTGAGGATGATCCATTCGTTCTGGGCGGTGGACTGGCCTATAATGACGGTAAGCTGTATGCAACTTCCGGACTCGGCCTGATTGTCGTGATGGATGCGGCGACGGGTAAGGAAATGTGGCGTAAATCGCTGCATGTGCCGTTCCGTTCGGCGCCGAAAGTAGCGGGTGCAAAACTTTTTGCTACCACCATCGACAATCAGCTCTATGCCATAAATACTGCCAATGGTGAAGTGGCATGGACGCAGCGAGGTATCAGTGAAACCACCGGCCTGATCAATACGGTATCGCCGGCGGTAGCGGGTGATATGGTGGTGGTTCCTTATTCATCCGGCGAGGTCTATGTGCTGTATGCGCCTGATGGCAAAGAAGTCTGGAGCGAATCGCTTTCGGGTGGCAAACGCCTGCAGGCGAGCGCCTTGTTTGCCGGTATCGGCGGCGATCCGGTGATTGATGGCGCGGTGGTCTTTACGGTCAGTAGCGGCGGTTCACTGTCGGTTAAATCGCTGGCGGCAGGTCAGGCGGTGTGGGATGTCCCCGTGGGATCGGTGAACACCCCGTGGGTGACGGGTGACTATATCTACATGCTGTCGTCCGAAAACACGGTGTTGGCATTGCACAAGTTTGACGGCCATATCCGCTGGTCGACAAAGCTCGCCAGCTATGAGGACGAGACCAAGAAAAAGGATCCGATTACATGGAAAGGCCCCGTCATGGTGGATGGAAAACTGGCATTGGTGTCCTCTAACGGCCAGCTGGTGCTGGTGAACGCTATTGACGGCAAGGTTGCCGCTACGAAATCGATTCCTGAGGGTATTTACACCGCGCCTGTAGTCGCTGGCGGCCGGATGTACCTCATGGGACAAAATGCGACGTTATATAGCTTGCAATAAATCATGACCTTTACCGTTGCCATCATCGGCCGCCCTAACGTGGGCAAGTCGACCCTGTATAACCGCCTGACCGGCAAGCGCCATGCGCTGGTGGACGACACTCCCGGTGTGACGCGTGACCGCCGTGAGGGGGACGCGAATATTGGCGGCTTAAGTTTCCGTATTATTGATACGGCCGGTCTGGAAGATGCCGAGGACGGCACACTCCAGTCGCGCATGACAGCACAATCGCAGACCGCGATCATGGATGCGGATGTTACCATGATGGTGGTGGATGGGCGCGTGGGTATTACCCCCACCGACAAGCATTTTGCCAAGGCCGTACGCAAAACCGGCAAGCCGGTGATTCTGGTGGTCAATAAAGCCGAAGGTAACGTCGCACGGAGCGCGATTGCCGAGGCGCATGCGCTGGGACTGGGCGAGCCGGTGGCTATTTCTGCCGAGCATGGCGAGGGACTGGCCGATTTATACGATGCCCTTGCCCCGTTTGACAAAGAAGAAGCGCTGCTGGAAGAAGCAGAGTCAGGGGACGAGAGTGCGAATATCGATACGCCGATGCATATCGCTATTGTCGGCCGCCCGAATGTCGGTAAATCAACGCTCATTAATACCATTTTAGGTCGCGAGCGTGTGCTTACCGGCCCTGAAGCCGGCATTACCCGCGATTCTATTACGGTGGACTGCGAGTTCGAGGGGCGCCAGCTCAAGCTGGTGGACACGGCGGGGATGCGCCGCAAAGCCAATGTCATCACCAAGCTGGAAAAGCTGGCGGTGGCGGATTCGCTGCACTCTATCCAGTATGCGCAGGTGGTGATTCTGGTCATTGATGCCGAACAGCCGCTGGAAAAACAGGAAAACACCATCGCTTCGCTGGTGGAGCAAGAAGGCCGCGCTATGGTGCTGGCGGTCAATAAATGGGATGAGGTGAAGGACAAGCCCGCCTACCTGAAAGCCATTGAAGAACGCCTTGTCTCGGTGATGCCGCAGATGAAGGGCATTCCGGTGATTCCTATTTCGGGCAAGACCGGCTGGAACGTGCCTAAGCTATTGAAAGAGTGCTTCAGAATCTACGGTTTGTGGAATAAGGAAATCGGTACCGGCGCACTCAATCGCTGGCTGGAAGATGCGCTGCTGGAACATACACCGCCGATGATTAAGGGGCGGCGCATTAAAATCCGTTACATGACGCAGAAGTCTGCCCGCCCGCCAACCTTCATACTGTTTTCCAACACCAGCGACATTCCTGATTTTTATATCCGCTATCTGGTCAACGCCCTGCGCGAGACCTTCCGCTTGCCGGGGGTGCCTATCCGCATTAAAATCCGCAAAAACAAGAACCCGTACGCCGAGAACGACTAATGACTCCTGCTGTTGAAATCCGTAATTTGCGCAAAACCTACGCCGGCGGCAAAAAAAGCCCGCCCAAGGAAGCCCTGAAAGGTATTGACCTTGTCGTACCTCGTGGCTCGTTTTTTGGGTTGTTAGGGCCTAACGGCGCTGGTAAATCGACCATGATTAACATCATGGCGGGGCTGGTGATTAAAACCAGCGGCGAGGTCCGTATCTGCGGCCACGATATCGTTTCGGACATGCGCAGTGCCCGCACCTCCATCGGGGTAGTGCCGCAGGAACTGGTGCTCGATACCTTCTTTACCGTACGTGAGGCACTGGAATTTAACGCTGGCTATTACGGCGTGCCTAAGGATAAACGCCGCACGCAGGAAATCATCGACACGATGGGATTGTCCGATAAGGCCGACACCAATTCCCGCCGCCTGTCGGGGGGCATGCGCCGCCGCCTGCTGGTGGCCAAAGCGCTGGTGCATACGCCGCCGGTGCTGATTCTCGATGAACCGACCGCAGGGGTGGATGTCGAGCTGCGTACCCAGCTGTGGGACTATGTGAAGAAGATGAACAAGGCAGGCACCACTGTGCTGCTGACCACCCATTACCTCGAAGAAGCGCAGGAGTTATGCGATACGATTGCGGTGATTAACCACGGCGAGGTCGTATCCTGCGATTCTAAAGCCAACATGCTCAAAACCTTCGACAGCAAGCAGCTGGTGATTACGCCGTTGAAGCCCGTCACGGTGATTCCTGCCACGATTCAGTCGTTTGCCTGTGAAATCGACAGCGAAAACCGCCTGGTCATCAGCTATAAGCCGAGCAAAAATACCATTCAGGATATTCTGGATGTGGTGCGTGCCAGCGGCATCGAGATTGCCGACATGACCACGCGCGAGGCTGACCTTGAGGACATCTTCATCCACCTGACGCGCAAAGCTGCCTGAGGTTGTGACCCAACTGGTTTCCATCCGTGTTAAAAAGAGCGTTGAGGAAGCGGTGCGTAAGGGCATGCCGTGGGTGTATGCCGGTGAGCTGGTGGATTCTTCGGAATTGCTGCTTATTCCTTCCGGAAGCCTTGTTACCGTAGAAAATCCCAAAGGCCAGCGCATTGCGACGGGTTATTTCAATCACCGCTCGCAGATTGCCTGCCGTATCCTGACGTTATTGCCGGAGCCTGTCAATGTG
This sequence comes from Alphaproteobacteria bacterium, assembly GCA_025360605.1. Taxonomy (GTDB): domain Bacteria; phylum Pseudomonadota; class Alphaproteobacteria; order Rickettsiales; family SXRF01; genus JANYBV01. Next base: position 310,040 of record JANYBV010000038.1, read on the forward strand.
GCGTTCTTCGCCCGCCGGTTCCGTAAGGCACTGGAGATGCGTGACCGTTTAATCGGCGTGCCCTATTACCGCCTTATCCATTCCGAGACCGACGGCCTGCCCGGTTTGCTGGTGGACCGTTTTGGCGACATCATCGTGATACAGGTAGGTACGGCAGGGATGGAGCAGCTGCAGCCCTTATGGCTGGAGGCGCTGGAAACGCTGTTGCAACCCAAAGCCATCGTCCTGCGCAATGATACCGCCTCGCGCCTGCTCGAAGGGCTGGTGAAAGAGGTGACGTGGCTTAAGGGCGAGCCGGTGAGACTGGTGGAACTGACCGAAAACGGCTGCACCTATTTTGCGGATCTGGAGCATGGCCAGAAAACCGGATGGTTTTATGACCAGCGTGATAACCGCAAGCTGATTGCGAATCTGGCCAAGGGCAAAACGCTGATCGATATTTTTTCGCATTCCGGCGGGTTTGGAATCGTCGCTGCCGTGCAGGGTGCAAAAGAAGTCACCATGGTGGATAGTTCTGCGCTCGCGCTTGAACTTGCCATGAAGGCAGCGCAGCGTAACGGCGTGGCCGAGCGTTGCAAGGTGCTGCAAGGCGATGCGTTTGCGGTGATGGAACGTCTGGCGAAAGACGGCCAAGCCTTTGATATCGTGCTTGCCGACCCGCCTGCCTTCGTCAAAAGCAAGAAGGACATTGCCAGTGGCCTGAAGGGGTATGAGAAGGTATCGCGCCTTGCTGCTGCATTGGTGGCAACGGGCGGGCATTTATTCGTGGCGTCATGTTCCCACCATGCGGGACGTTCGGCGTTTAACAAGGCGGTGCTGGACGGGGTGGCGAAGGCAGGGCGTAAAGCTGAGATCGTGAAGCAAACCGGAGCAAGCGGCGACCATCCCCGCCACCCATCGTTGGCGCAGAATGAATATTTGAAGGGAATCTTACTAAAAATTACGTCCTGAGGGACGAAAACTCATCCACCAGCTGCTGGTACATGTCGCGCTTGAACGGCACGATGATGTCGGGCAACTCTTCCATGGCCACCCATTTCCATTCGCAGAATTCAGGGTGTTCTGTGGCGATGTTGATGTCGCTGTCCGTACCGGAAAAGCGCATGGCGAACCATTTCTGACGTTGCCCGCGGTAGCGGCCTTTCCAGAGTTTGGGTACCAGATGGTCTGGCAGGTCATAAGCCAGCCATTCGCGGCTTTCCTGAAGGATAGCCGCCTTATCCGTTCCGGTCTCTTCCATCAGCTCGCGCAGCGCAGCAGCTTGCGGTTCCTCGCCCTGATCGATGCCTCCTTGCGGCATCTGCCACGCTTCCGAGGTCATGTCGATGCGCTTGGCGACGAAGACGAGGTTATGCGGGTTGAGCAGCATGATGCCGACACCGTCACGATAGGGCAGATGGGCGTGAGCAGCGGTCATCAGGTGGCCGGAAATTTGATTTTGGTGATAAAAGTGAGAGGCACGAGGGTGTAGCCGTTTTTTTCAAGATCAGCGGACCATAGCGCCAGTTGTTGGATGGTGAGCGGGTAGGCTTGCGCCACCCCAATGGCAAAGCCGCGCTTGCTGGCGGTTTTTTCCAAAGACATCAGGCGGGCCTGAATGGAACTGACGGACAGCTCCTCGTCCACTACCACATCAGCAATAGTATAGGCGGCCTTGCTTGTATCCATGATTTTCTTGGTGTCGTTTTTGGCCGGATCGTGCGGCATGGCAATCATCAGTCCGCGTGTGGACAACTGGTCGAGGATATCCTTGAAGGCGGCGTCTTCACTGGTGAAGGCCTCGTTAAACGGTGTCATAAAACCAACATAGCCTTCGAGGCGTGACATCAGCCATTTAAGGCGGTTGCTGTTTTCTTCCAGACCTTTACCCACCAGAAGGCCATATGGCCCTGGATCGGTGGCCGGAAAGTTGCTTGGCTCCAGTGGCAGGTCGACCAGAATTTCATGTCCGGCGATGCGCGCGGCTTGCGCCCAGCTGACCGATTCTTTGGCATAGGGCGAAAAGCTTAATGATACGTTTTCAGGAAGTCTGATAGCGCTTTCGGTGGCATTGTGGTTCTGGCCAAGGCCGGTAATGACGATAGCAATGGTAGGGAGGTGTCCTTTATGGACATAGCGCTTGGCGTAATAGCTCCATGGTTTCAGTCCCTTCGGTCCGACGGTAGGCAGGTTGCCGACGTCGGTTTTTTCAACCAGTACACTCTTAATTTCAGCAGGTGGTACAGCGGAGGGTTTGATGCTGCTGGTATCAAGGGTGGCGGAAGGGGATTCGTGGGACTCTGCTTGTTTATCAGAGGCTGTTTTATCAGGTGTAACATTCTCAGGGGAGGCCGGCGTTTCTTTGGCGGCGGGCTCCGTACCCGCTGTCGTTGTTGTCGTTGCAGCTGCAGGCGCTGTGTCCTGCGTGGCGGGCTTAGTCGCTGCTGCCGGTTCGGTTGCTTTGGCGGGTAACTCCACTGCTGCCGGCGAGGTTGCGGTGGCAGGCTGCGTGGCGGCAGGTGCGTCGGCTACCGGTTCAGGGGTTTCAAGCGAGATCTGCTTGCCCTCGATAGTGCCTGTGTCGAGTTTGATAAGCAGACGGCGGCCATCGGTCATGGCATCATTCGTGTCCTTCGCCCCCGATAACCATAGCAGCCCAAGCAGCAAGGACGATGCTATCAGCAACGACCAGTAAGAGAGCTTGACGGAAGCCTCGCCTTTAATGCGTGAACTTAGCTTATCCTTGATCGCCATATGCCAAGCACCCTACTTGTGTTGTCTCAGGTCAGTACACCGTCAGGCATGCACCACAGCCTTATTTTTCTGGTGTCGTCTGATTGTAGACATTAACCGCACGAAGCAGATCGAGAGCACGTTGCAACTGGAAATCCTCAGCCGAAGCAATATCTTCATTGGCGATGGATTTCTTTTTGCCTTCCTTGTCCTTTTCTTTGTCTTTGGACTTGTCAGACGATTCATTGTTGCCGGATTTATCCGCTGATTCCGGCTTTTCTTTATCGGAATCATGCTTCTTTTCCTTGGCCTTCTTCTCTTCAAGGGTTTCCAGACGCTTACGCAGGTCGGCTTCGCTACGAAGCTTATCATTCATCTTCAGAGGCTCAATTTTGGCCGGACGTACCATAATATCCGGTACAATGCCTTTGGCCTGAATGGAGCGTCCCGATGGGGTGTAGTAACGCGCTGTGGTCAGGCGGATAGCGCCATGCTCATTGAGCGGGATCACCGTCTGCACCGAGCCTTTACCAAAGGTTTTCGTGCCCATCACGATAGCGCGCTTATGGTCTTGCAGTGCGCCGGAAACAATTTCGGATGCAGATGCCGAGCCATTATTAACCAGCACCACTACCGGTACATCATCGTCTACCAGTTCATCGCCACTGTGGGCGTTGTAACGCTTGGTTTTGTTAGGGTCACGTTCACGGGTGGATACGATTTCGCCCTGTTTCAGGAACGCATCGGACACCGACACCGCCTGTTCGAGCAGGCCGCCCGGATTGTTGCGTAAATCCAGCACCACACCGCGCAGGTTAGGCAGGTCTTTTTTGATTTTCTTGAATTCTTCGTTCATCAGCTCGGTGGTTTGTTCGGTGAACGAGGTAATACGGATATAGGCAATATCATCACCTTCGGCATGAGCGCGGACGGATTTGATTTTAATGACAGCGCGTGTCAGGGTGAGCTCGATAGGTTCTGGCTCATCTTCGCGCAAAATCGACAATTTGACTTTAGAGTCGACAGGCCCGCGCATCTTTTCAACGGCTTCGGTAAGCGACAGGCCCATTACGGCTTCGTCGTTGATATAGCTAATGAAATCGCCCGGTTTAACGCCCGCTTTAGCCGCAGGAGTATCATCGATAGGGGAGACAACTTTGACCAAGCCATTTTCCATGGTGACTTCAATGCCAAGGCCGCCGAACTCGCCCCGTGTCTGTACCTGCATTTCTTTGAAGGCTTTTTCGTTCATGTAGCCGGAGTGAGGGTCCAGCGAGGTGAGCATGCCGTTAATGGCTGCTTCGATCAGATCGCCGTCTTTGACTTCTTCGACGTAATCGCTGCGGACGCGGTCAAATACTTCGCCGAATAAATCCAGCAGCTGTAACGTATTATTCTTTTCTGCGTAAGCAATCAGGGGAACACTGAGAAATAAACCGCCCACAAGGCATAATTTGGAAAAACGGCGCATATTATTTCTGGTCTCCTGTTTATTATTTCTTTTTGTTTAGTCCATTGATCCATGCCGCCGGATTGACGGGCTGGTTGTCTTTTCTCAGCTCGATATACAGCGTACGATCGTTTTTATTATCATCGTCCCCCTCTCCCATAGCACCAATCGGTTCTCCTTCCAACAGAAACTGACCTACCCTCACATCAATTTTTGTAAGTCCCGCTAGTAATGTGTGAAAATCATCACTATGCCGGAGGATAATCATCTGGCCATAGTTAAGGAACGGGCCGGTAAATACCACTTCGCTGTCATAGGGCGCCGTGACCTGAGCGCCTTTACGCGTGGTCATGGTGGTGCCCTTGCTGGTCGTGTTTTTACCGGTGGACGCCCCGAAAGATTGCGTCACCTGACCGGAGGCAGGGGCATGGATGTGTCCCTTGGCATCGACAAACGAGCGCAGATGCTCGGAATCCGACCGTGCGCTTGGTTTGTTGTGCTTGGCTTCTTTTTCTTCTTTCTTGGCCTGTTCTTTTTGCAGGCCGGTAACCAGATCGCGAAGGTCAGATGCTTTTTTAGCGAGGCGCTGGAGGGTTTCTTCCTCTTCTTTCTGGCGTTTGCCGAGTTTATTCTGCAAGGAGGTACGGTCGGCCAGCTGTCCCATCAGTTCGCGGCGTTGTTTGTCAAAACCTGCCTGAATAGAGGCGAGCTGGTCGCGGTGTTCGGTGACGATTTCCTTGAGCGCATTTAATTCACTGAGCTGTAGGCTCAGGCTTAGCGCCTCCTGACGGATGCTTTCAGAGGCCATACCAAGGGCATGTGACGCTTTCATGATTTCCATCGGTGGCTGTGGCATCATGAGTATGGCTTCAGGCGGTGTGCGGCTCAGCGACAGTTCCGCCATCAGCAGGGCGGACAAATGCGCTTGCTGGGCTTTCAGTGTTTCTTTTTTGGTTTTCAGCTCATCCGACAGGATACGCAGCTTGTCTTCGGCATCGCTAAGCTCAGCCTCTGTTTTTTGCATGGTGGCCGCCATTTTGACCATCTTATCCTGCAGCGTCTTCAGTTCGTCCTGTAACTGCTTATATTCTTTGGATAGCGCCTGAGAGCGTTGTTGCGCCTGCTGCATATCTTTCTGGGTGGCTTCCAGCTCTTCCTCGGGATTGGTCACGGCCCATAGCAGGGATGTGCCGCATAGCCATCCCAGCACTGCGAGCGTCAGCGTTTTTGATAGTACAGACTGGGGATGTTTTCCTGACGGAGGTGTCACGGAGCAGACTTACGTTGAAGGTTAATGCAAAGGCTTGGTGTCAGAGCTTTCGCTCGAAGTATCCTCTTGTTTTAAAACAGTTTTATCTGCGCGCTTCCCCGAATTGACGTAATACACGGTTTTGGCAAGATTAGTCGTATAGTCCGCTACGCGTTCGAGATTTTTGGCCGCAAATACGATGTGGGTGCTGGGAGTGACGCATTCCGGTGATGCCGACATCTGCTTTTGCATGATCGAAAAAATCTCGTGGTAGAGGTCGTCGATATCCTGATCGCGTTTCCACACTTCGGTGGCCTTGGCGATATCGGTGCGTTCGAAGGCTTCAAGGGCGGTGTCGAGCATGCTGACCACAATATCGGCCATTTTTTCGAGTTTCAGGATGACTTCTTCCGGTGCGTGGATGCCCATTTTTACGCTGCGCTTGACCGTGTTTTTGGCAAGGTCGCCGGCACGTTCCAGCATGCCGGTGATTTTCAAAACCGAGGTAACGAAACGCAGGTCAATCGCCAGTGGGTTTTGCAGAGCCAGTACGATGGTGGCCTCTTCTTCAATCTGGTGGTCGAGGGCGTTGATATATTTATCCGCAGCCTTCGCTTCGGCCACGCGGTTAATATCATCCGAACGGAAGGATGACTTGGCGGCCAGCACCATCTTGCGCACCTCGCCGCCCATGTCCAGAATCAGGCGCATCAGGTGCTGCAACTGTTTGTCATAATTGCGTAAAGTGTGATTATTCAGATCCATAGTGCGACATCCTTTTAACGAAGCTTTCTTTTTAGCATACAGCGTATCATTTAGATTTACATGATTTATTCAGGAACGCCAATGCTATAAAATAGCTCAGTGACAATCCGGTTCAACCTTGCTATACCGCCCCCATGCAATTAATTACCAGTCAGGCAGACCTTGCGGCGTTTTGTGCTTCCGTAGCCGATGGCCGCTACATCACGGTGGATACCGAGTTTATCCGCGACAAAACCTATTACCCTAAATTATGCCTCTTGCAGATTGCCGGTGCCGAGTCGGCGGCGGTGATTGATCCGCTGGCCGACGGCATCGATTTGGCGCCTGTTTTCAAGCTGATGCAGAAAGCGTCACTCACCAAGGTGTTTCATGCCGCGCGGCAGGATATCGAAATTTTTTACCTGCTGTCCGGCAAAATTCCGAACCCGATTTATGATACGCAGGCAGCCGCTGCCGTGTGCGGGTACGGCGAGTCGGTGGGTTATGAAACGCTGGTGAATAATATCGTCGGGCAGGAGCTGGATAAAAGCTCGCGCTTTACCGACTGGTCGGCGCGCCCACTGTCGGAAAAGCAGCTGAATTACGCCATTTCCGATGTCACTCATCTGCGCGTGATTTACGACGAACTGAACCAGAAGATTACCGCTGCCGGACGCACCTCGTGGATTGACGAGGAACATGCCTACCTGACGAGCCCTTCGATTTACGCCAATGAGCCGGAAGATGCGTGGCAGCGCCTTAAATACGGTCATATGCGTCCCAAGCATCTGGCGGCGCTGCGCGAGCTGGCCAAATGGCGCGAGATCGAAGCACGCAAGCACGATGTGCCGCGCGGACGCATTGTGAAAGATGAAACGCTGGTCGAACTTGCCTCGCTGATGCCGCGTAAGGAATCCGACCTCGCCCGTATGCGCGGCCTCGACAAGCACATCTCAAAACCCAAGGTGGATGCTATTTTAGAATGCGTACAGGCTGCGCTTGCGCTTGCGCCTGCCGATTACCCGCAGGTGAAGCAGCATAAAAAACCATCCGAGAATATCACCAGCGCGCTGGCCATGTTGCAGCTGTTGCTCAAGGTCAAGGCCGACGTGCATGGTATCGCCAGCTCGATGATCGCCAGCAAAGACGATATGGAACTGATCGCGCTCGGCAAAACCGAAACCCCCACCCTGCAGGGCTGGCGCTTTGAAATTTTTGGCCAGCAAGCGCAGGCACTGATGCAGGGCAAACTCAAGATGTCGCTGAATCCCAAGAACAAGCAGGTCGTGTTCGAGGAAGTGGAATAATGCCGGAATCGGTGAAAACCCCAGATTCGGTGAAAACCATTGCCGAGCATTTAGTGAAAGAACGTTTCCGCCACGATCAGATTCCCTCCGGCAAAGGCGTTGGCGTGTATGCCTACTTTATCGACAATCCTCTGGAGCTGCTTCCGGTTACGATTGATACGAGCGGCCTTATCTATGTCGGCATGACCGAAGACGGGTTTGAGGCACGCAGCCATTTCCTACACAAATCGAGTGGTTTTTCAACGTTGCGGCGTACCTTGGGGGCCATTCTTAAGCACCGCCTGTCGTTGCAGGCCGTACCGCGCGGAACAGGTTCGGTGCCGTCGAATATCAGCAAATACCGTTTTACCCCCGAAAGCGAAACGCACCTCACCGAATGGATGCAAAAGCACTTAACCTACGCCAGCTATGCGACGGATGAAGCGATTGCATTGCTGGAAAAAGACCTGATACGGCATCTGTGCCCGCCCTTGTGCCTGACGGCATGGAAAAACAAGCAGGCACTGCTGATTAAAGCCATGCGCAAGGCATGCAGCGACGAAGCGCTGGCCAGCCAGAAGGTGCAGTGAGCTAGGGAAGGTCTTTTTCTTTCTGGGTTTTTTTCAGCACCCACATGTTATCTACTAAATTGGGATAACGCCTTCCGGATGCCTGCGCCCGTGCCCTCGCCTCTTCTTTTTGCTCCGGCGTAAGTGGTGTGCTTTTTCCCTTGGTTTTAGGTGTTTTCCATGGCGGCGGCTTTGTCATCAGCTTTGAGCCTTCTTTTTACTGCCGGGGGCGACCATCTGTTTTTCCAGCTTGGTGATTTCGTCGCGCAGGCGGGCGGCTTGTTCAAATTCCAGATCGGCGGCGGCTTCAAGCATCTTCTGGCGCAGGGCGAGTAAATACGCTTCGGGATTGTTCTTGGTATTGCCACTGGCGCCGACCTCGTATTTTTTGGAGGTGGTGCCGACGGTGTAGTGGTCGTGTTCGTAGACCGACTCGATAATCGCACCGACATTCTTGAGGATGGAGGCAGGCGTAATACCGTGTTTCTCGTTATACGCCATCTGGATAGCGCGGCGGCGGTCGGTTTCGTCGAGGGCGATTTTCATCGAATTGGTGATTTTATCGGCATACAAAATCACCTTGCTGTTGATATTGCGCGCTGCCCGCCCAATGGTTTGAATCAACGAGGTGGCCGAGCGAAGGAATCCTTCCTTGTCGGCATCCAAAATCGCCACCATGCCGCATTCGGGGATATCGAGGCCCTCACGCAGCAGGTTGACGCCGATCAGCACATCGAATTTACCGAGGCGCAGATCGCGGATGATCTCGATGCGCTCCAGCGTTTCCACATCCGAATGCAGATAGCGTACCTTAATGCCCGCCTCGTCCATATATTCGGTGAGTTCCTCGGCCATGCGCTTGGTGAGCGTGGTCACCAGTATGCGCTGCTTGGCCTTGATTTTCAGGTGGCATTCGGCGAGCAGGTCGTCGATCTGCGTGGCTACGGGTTTGATCTCGCACGGCGGGTCTATCAATCCCGTGGGACGAATGACCTGTTCAATGAACGCCCCGCCCGTGCGCTCCATTTCCCATTTCCCTGGGGTGGCGGATACGAACACGCTTTCGGGGCGCATGGTGTCCCATTCGGCGAATTTCAGCGGGCGGTTGTCCATGCATGATGGCAGGCGGAATCCGTATTCCACCAGCGTGGATTTACGCGCTTGGTCACCGTTATACATGCCACCGATTTGCGGCACGGTGACGTGGCTTTCGTCAATGAAAAGCAATGCGTTTTTGGGCAGATACTGGAACAGGGTTGGCGGCGGCTCTCCGGGGGCCATGCCGGTTAAAAAGCGCGAATAGTTTTCGATGCCTTTGCAGGTGCCGGTTTCCATCAGCATCTCAAGGTCAAACGTGGTGCGCTGCTCGAGGCGTTGCGCTTCGACCAATTTGTTGGCCTTGTACAGGATATCGAGGCGGTGTTTCAGCTCATCCTTGATCTGGATGATGGCGCGGTCCACCGTTGGGCGCGGGGTGACATAGTGGCTGTTGGCGAAGATGCTGATGTCTTTTAAGCCGACTTTACGTTCGCCGGTCAGCGGGTCGAATTCGCTGATGCTCTCGATATCATCGCCGAAGAAGACTACCCGCCATGCCGTATCTTCATAATGCGAGGGAAAGATGTCGATGGTGTCGCCGCGCACGCGGAAGGTGCCGCGGGCAAAATCAATGTCGTTGCGCTTATATTGCAGTTCGACCAGCTTCTTGATCAGCTCGGCCTGCTGGAACACCATACCCACATGTAAATCGAGCACCATCTGCGAATAGGAATCCACCGAGCCGATACCGTAAATGCACGATACCGACGCGACAACGATGCAGTCAGGGCGCGTGAGCATCGAACGGGTGGCGGAGTGGCGCATGCGGTCGATCTGTTCGTTAATCGAGGAATCTTTCTCGATGTAGGTATCGCTCTTGGCGACATAGGCTTCCGGCTGGAAGTAATCGTAATAGGACACGAAATATTCGACGGCGTTATTCGGGAAGAAACCTTTCATCTCGGAATAAAGTTGCGCCGCGAGGGTTTTGTTATGTGCCATCACCAGCGCGGGGCGCTGCAACCGGTTGATGACCTGCGCCATGGTGAAGGTTTTACCCGATCCGGTGACCCCGAGCAGCACCTGCTCGCGCTCATGGTTTTGGATGCCCTTGCACAAAGCGGCAATCGCGGTGGGTTGGTCACCGGCGGGCTCGTAACTGGATACAAGGGTAAAGGGCTTTGACATAGGCGTAAGCCTAGAGCCAGCGTCCACAAAGGACAATAGTGAATTTAACGTTTGGTCGAGGAGATAACGCTGTTGCCGAACAGCCCGCCCTGACTCATCACCTTGATGAAGGGCGGCCCGATGATGATCATGATGAAGGCAGGCATGATGAAGATAATCAGCGGAATAGTGATAAGCACTGGAATACGCGCTGCTTTTTGCTCGGCGGCATAGAGGCGGGTCAGCCGTTGCTCTTCGGAAAGCACGCGTAGCGTATCGACAAGGCTGGTGCCGAATTTTTCGGTCTGGATCAAGGCGGCCACTAGCGTGCGGAAGTTTACAATATCAAGGCGCTCTGCCAGATTTTGCAGCGCCTGCGTGCGGTCGTTGAGCATGGTGAGTTCAAGGCGCATGCGGTCGAGTTCCGATACCACCACCGGATGCATGGCGCGCAGTTCTTTGCACACACGATTCAAGGCGGCATCCAGACCGAGGCCGGATTCAATGCATACCAGCAGCAGATCGAGCATTTCTGGGAATGAATCGACCAATTTGACCAGCCGTTTCTGGCGCAGGTTTTCGACATAGAGTTTAGCACCGCGAATCCCGATCAGTACGAAGCAGAGCATGATAATCAGGTACATGAGCATGCCCATCCCGTCGGCATCGCTGATCATGCTGAACAAGATGAATACACCGCACAGGAGTATCACTGGCTGGGCGAGGCGGTTGAAAAACAGGTAGTAGGTGACGGCATAAGGCGATTCCAGCCCTGCCCGCGATAGCCACATGGCCAGTTCTTTCTGGCCGGTGGTCGGTATTTTGAATTTAGCAAGGCACCATTCACATAATTGCGCGAAAAGCGGCGGGATATCTTCGGCATTGTCGGAAGAATAACCGGCGCTTGCGGAATTTTTCAGGCGGGTTCTCAGCTTGCTCGTATAAAAAATCAGATGCAGTACCGACATGTACATCGTGAATATCACGACCGCGATCAGGGCAAATGCGAGGTAATGCGGGTTAAACATGCCTTCTATACCTTAATGTTGACCATTTGCCGCACCACGAACACGCCGAGGCTGATGACGGCCACGGTGGCGGCAAGCATGGTGTTGCCAACGCTGGTGTTAAACAGCGGTGTCAGGTGATCGGGATTCACAAGGCTTATCAACGCCGCCTCGACCACGGGCATCGATCCCAGTACCCATGCGGTCGTGCGTCCTTCCGAGGAAATCGCCTTGATTTTCATGCGTAGATGCTTGCGCTTGCGGATAATACCGGCAAGGTTATTCAGTACCTCCGAAAGGTTCCCGCCAATATCCTGCTGAACGGTGAGTACGACCACGAAAAAATGCACGTCCGGTTCGTCAATGCGCTGGATAAGGCGTTGGAGCGCTTCAATCAGCGTGCTGCCATAGGCAATTTCATCGGCGACTTGCTTGAATTCCGTTGAAACGGGCGGCTGCATATTATCGGCGACCATGCGTACTGCCGAGTTCATCGGATAACCGGAGCGTACGCTGCGCACAATCATGTCGAGCGCGTCAGGGAAGCTGTTGAGGAAGGCGGCGTTGCGTTTGGCGATCTGGCGGTTAATGCTCCACAGCCCGTAGCCATAAGCGATGATGACGGCTACCAGTATGCTCATCGGAAAGAATTTTTTCAGCACCACCGCCACGACCACCAGCACCAGCAGGCAGCGGATGAAAAATCCGCCCACTTTTTCCGCCATTCCTGCTTTCAGCAATTTAGGATAAATGAAATTCGTGCCAGGGAGCTTAAAGAAAATCCGTGACAACCAGTCATCTGAATGGCGCTGGCTCCGAAGTAGCGACAGATGGTCGTCGAGATCGTCGATATCCATCGGTTTCTCGCGCGACAGCTTTTGCAACAGATCTCGGGTATACTGCGTGGATTCGGCAAGAAAGCGCTTGGGCAAAACCGCAATAAGCGCCACATAGGCGGCAACGCCCACCACGACTGCTATAATGATCGGTTCTATATTCTGCATTGCTATCTCACTTATGTGGTCTAGGGCGTTTCGGTGGCCGTCAGGCTGGCAAGCATTTCTTCTTCTTTTCCGAAATAGGCGGCTTGCGGCAGAAATTCGGGTTTAATGCCGGTACAGTGATAGCTGCCCGTCAGTACGCCAGATTCATCCATGGCACCCGGACGGAACGTGAACAGCGTGTTGGTAACGATACTTTCGCCGTTCAGTCCCGCGATTTCATCAATCTGGGTAATACGCCGTCTGCCATCGCGCTGTCGGCTGATCTGTACGATCAGATGAACCGCGCCGGAAATCTGCTGGCGCAGGGACGATGTCGATAACTTCACCGCCGACATACCGACAAGGTTTTCAATACGGCTTAAGGCATCACGCGGGGTATTGGCGTGGATGGTGGCCATCGAGCCATCGTGGCCGGTATTCATGGCCGAGAGTACGTCGATCACTTCCTCGCCGCGTATTTCACCGATGATAATGCGGTCAGGACGCATACGCAGGGCGTTGCGCACGAGCTGGCGCTGGGTTACCTCACCTGCACCTTCCATGTTCGGTGGGCGCGTTTCCATGCGCAGCACGTGTGGCTGCTGCAATTGCAACTCGGCGGCATCTTCGATGGTGACGACACGCTCGGAGGTTTCGATAAAACCGGAAATGGCGTTCAGCAGCGTTGTTTTACCGCTACCGGTACCGCCGGAGATAATGATGTTGAGGCGGATTTTTCCGCACAGCGCAAGGAACCGGAACATTGCATCGCTCATTGAGCCGACGCTGACATAATCCTTTAGCACCATCTTTTGTTTTTTGAATTTACGAATCGAAACCAGACAGCCATCCAGCGCCAGTGGCGGGATGATCGCGTTGAAGCGCGAGCCGTCCGGCATACGTGAATCCACCATAGGACTAGATTCGTCGATGCGCCGTCCAACGATCGATACGATTTTTTGTACCACGTTTAAGAGATGTTTTTCGCTGCCGAACGTAATGTCGGTGAGGACGATTTTGCCCTGACGTTCAATAAATACCTGCTGGTGGCCATTGATCATGATGTCGGAGATATCTGGATCGGCCATCAGTACTTCGATGGGGCCGAACCCGAGCAGATCGTCAATCGCCTGCTCTTTCAGCAGGGCAATCTGTGCCGCTGTCAGCGGAATATTGAGTTCACGCGAGATAACCTGTTCGCACGCTTCACGGATACGTTCGCGCTTGACGTTTTCAGGCAGCAACTGAAGGCTTTTGAAATCTGCCTTTTCAAGCAATGCTTCGGTTAGCTGGCGTTTGGCCGTGAGGTAATCGGCATTTTGTAATTTGGAATCGCTGAAGAAAATTTCTGGTTTATGCCGCAGACGCGGGTTATTGGCGATCTCATCATCTTTTTTGACGAACAGGCTATGGTTTTCAGCTTTGGTAATGCTGACGCTTGCATCGCTTGCGGGGGCAAATTCTTCACTACTAGCGCCGTCGGTGGATTGTTTTTTGCCAAACATAGGTTATTGCCCTGTTTTCTTATCGAAAAGACCTTTTAACCCTTTTTTGAATCCGGCTTCCGGAGCCTGATCCGATTTCTTTTCACCCTGAAAGCGCTCAGCAAGGCTGGCAGCAATCTGTTTGATCTGCTGTTGCAGCAATGCGCCCTGCCCTGTTTCAAAGATGGTTTTGCCCTGTGTTTCGGCATTGATCACCGCTTTGATGTCGTTGTTCATGTGCGCTTCGATCGTATGGTGGCAGATACGCTCAAAATCTTCGGCGCTCACGGCTTCTTTGAATTTGGCGCCGCTGCGGTTGATGTACAGCGACACCTTGTTGCGGTCGATACCCGCACTGTGCCACGCGGTGAGCTGGCGGGTGGTATGGGTGAGTGAACGCAACCATAGCTGCGCGACCAGCAGCGTATGGTCGGAGTATTTCAAGGTTGCCGCGGTCCACGGGGTCCACAGGTTTGGTACGTCAATAATTACAAATTTGAATTTCGCGCGCAGGATATTGATGAAGTTGTTGATAAATTCGGGGCTCACCTGCGGCAGCATGCGTAATTCGTTGGGCGCGGAAATGACCTTGAATTTCTCGCCATATTTGACGAGCATTTTTTCGACCAGCGTATCATCGAGTCCGCGGTCAGGATTTTCAAAGAGTTCGCGGATACCAAACGGTGCGGTCAGGTCCAGACTTTTTGCCACAAGGCCGAACTGGTAATCCATATCCACCAGCACGGTGGACATATTGTGTTCGGTGGCCATGCAGTAACTCAGATTGACGCCCAGTGTGCTTGCTCCGTCGCCGGAGGCAGCGCTCATGCAGCTGATGACGGTGCCGTGTGCCGAGCTGGGTTGCGTGCGCTTTTGCGTAGCGCTCGCCTGCATCAGTGTTAAACGGATATCTTTGGCATCCACGGGCTTGGGGAAATATTCCATGACACCGCGTTGTTTTAGTTCGCGGTAAAATAAAATATCGTTGATTGCCCCCAGAACAATTACATTCACGGTGGGTTCGCAGTGGACGGCAATTTCATCCAGCTCCAGCAGGATGTCTTTGCCGCGTGTGCCGATATCAATGATGAGGTAATCAGGAGTTTTGGGAAAGGCATTCAGGACTTTGATAGCGTCCGTGACCGCACCGGCTGCTACCGGAGCATTGGGATAGCCGATATCGGATGCGAGTTGCGACAATGCTGCGGCATCATCCTGATTAAAAGCAATGATAAAAAGCGATCCGGAGTTCATATACGTAATTTAGCTATGTTGATGTTGATAAAGCATTACTGACCTGACGAGCCTGATACCAGCGACGAGCTGATACCGTTTGACGAACCGCCGCCACCGGACGACGAGCCGGAGGTTGCAGGCGGATTGGTATAGGTGTCATACGTTGTGGCGGCCTTTTCACCATCTTGGTAATCCAGCATGTTTGGTTTGGTAAACTGGCGTTTATCTGTCACCATCTGGGCGATATTGGCGGTGGTTGCACAGCCCAGCGATTCATAATTCAGGTTGTCTTCATTGATGGAATTATCCACGTAGCGCTGGTTGCAGTCGCGCGCTTCGGTATGCTCGTAGACCAATGCAACATCGTTACCGCTGCCGCCGTTTTCGGTCACGATTTTATTACGGGTGAGTATGCGTGCAGCATTTTTGCAGGCTTTGGTAGTGGCTATACAATGCAATACGGCGCGGGTGGGTGGATTGTCCGAGAGCATGTCTGTCAGTTGTTCGGTGTAGTTTTTCTGGCCCAGATCAATCCTCACTGTGTCCGACACTACCGTCATTAGTTTTTCGGGGGAATTCTGAATCTGATACGCTTGCGGCAGTGGCGCGTCACCACAGCCGGTGAGCGTTAGCAGGCTAAATGCAATCAGGGGCAATGTGCGTGTGTATTTCATCGTTAATCCACCATAAAGCCGGTTGGGCCTTCAAGGCTTTGGTTTTGGGTTGAGTTTTGTGGTTTTCCCGAGAGTGTGCCCAGTGCGCCATAGAAGAACAGCTCCATCTGGGTGGCAGGGCGGAAATCATCGCTTGGCATTTTAATGTCCGAACTTTTGACCGGATCAACGATATACGGCGTTACTGCAATGACCAGTTCGGTTTCATTGCGCTGGAATTCAGTGCTGCGGAACAGGGCGCCAAGCACCGGAAGTTCTTTCGCGCCTGGTAACTGGTCGATGCTGGCGCGTGTCTGGTCGGTGATCAGCCCTGCGATCATAAAACTTTCACCCGGAGCCAGTTCAATGGTGGTTTTGGCACGGCGTGTGTCGATGCTGGGTACTTTATAGCCGCTTAAAGTCACCGAGTTCGTATTCGATATTTCGGATACTTCCGGCTGCACGGTCATACGAATGCGGTTTGCGGTCAGCACATAAGGGGTGAATTTGACAGCCACACCGAACGGTTTGTATTCCACGCTGATACTGCTGCTGTTACCGGCGCTGTTTTGAACAACAGGGATAGGGATTTCACCACCTGAAAGGAATTCTGCCTGTTCACCGGAAATAGCGACAAGATTTGGCTCGGCCAGTACTTTAAACAGGCCGTCCTGTTCGAGAGCTTTTAACAGGCCGGAATAGATATCACCGGAACCACCCGGATTCAGCACACCGGATAATACGCCGCGTGTATTGGTTGGGGTCTGGCCGCCTGGAAGGGCAAACTGACCGGCGTTAACGACAGGATCGCTGGTGCCCTTGGCGACAAGCGAGGCGATACCACCGCCCGTACCAAAGCTGATGGCGTTACTGCCTGCACCCTTTGTGACCATATTGAGGTCGATGCCTAAATCCTTGAGAGCGGTACGCTGAATTTCACCGACACGTACACGCAGCATCACCTGCTGGCTGGAAGACACCTGCATAAAGTTGAGGATATCGGGTTGGCCGCCAGTGGACGCGCTTGCGGAGGCACCGCCATCTTGCTGTGACTGATCCTGACCTTGTGAACCACCGCTACTTCCACCACTGCCGCCGCTTTGCTTGGCGCTGTTGCCATACACGAATTCACGGGTGATTTTGAGCGCCTTGTCGACGACCGCAGCGTTGCTGACCTGACCGGTCAGGCCGACGCTATTATTGACCATTTCCACGCCGATATTTTCATTCGGCAGAAAATTTTTCAGTGATTTGCGGATAGATGGAAGATCATATCCGACGGTGACATCCATCTCACGCTGCAGCGTATGATTTTTATTCATGATGCGGACGTTGGTGTGTCCAAAATGTTTCGCGATAATCGATACGGTGGTGGAGTTGTGTACATGCACATCGGCGATATCGGGATCCGATACCAGTACTTCCGACGCCGGAGCCGTAAGAGTAAGCAGCGTCGAGCGGTTATTGGGTACGAGAATGCTGTTGGCGTTATCGGCGGCAAACACATCAGAAAGGGCTGAGCTGGCCAGCAATGTGGCCGTAATCAGGATGCTGTGGTATAGATGCGATGGAAGCCTTGATGGTGCTGTCATACCCCTATTTCGCCCCCCCCTGAAC
Source organism: Alphaproteobacteria bacterium (assembly GCA_025360605.1). GTDB lineage: Bacteria > Pseudomonadota > Alphaproteobacteria > Rickettsiales > SXRF01 > JANYBV01. The sequence continues at coordinate 327,235 of JANYBV010000038.1, forward strand.
GCGCTGTAATTTACTGGCGGCTGCGCTGGCACCAAAATCACCGCCTTTGGTGATCTGTATAGTATCTTCTTCCGGAGCCGTTTCTTCCATACTGAGTTTGGTTAACGATAACAGATCCGCCGGATTAGGAACGGAAGGATTATCGCGGTCATTCACCGAACGCAGGGTAAATGAAAGATTTCCTACTTTTTCAGCAAGGCGGATTTTTTCTGCTTGCAGGTCGCTTACCTGCAACGTTAAGCTCGAAGGAGAAACGGAGGATACGGCGCTGGCAACTGCACCGGCCACACCACCGAGGTTAGCAGTTTCTTCTTTTGCAACGCCTTCCCTGAGGTTGATGGCAAGCACGGGAATGTTAGACATCAGCACTTCGGCAAATCCTGCTTTATCGGAGGCTCCTTTGTCGCCCACGGCGCCTGTGGCGGCTTTCATTTCTTGTGGAATATTGTGAGTGAACAAAACGTCCACGCGGTCTCCGGGGAACACGAATCCGGCCACACCGTTAACGGCATCGGTGGCGATGGTGATGGCGCGCATACCAGCAGGGAGGCTGGCGGCAAGAAATCCGGTATCGGTGGATGCTGCAAGCTTGCTGGCAATAAGTGGTTCGCGTGCCTGAAAGGCCGAGCGTGTGACCTTCCCCGCGACATTGGCAGCGGGTGTGTTGGCGACAATGAAGCCTTCGAGCACCAGATGTTCCGGCCATGGCTGTTTATCGAATAAAGCAGGACTCAGCACGGTGCCCGGAGCGATCGGCACGCGCGCGACGAGAACGTCAACGGTAGATACGCTTTGTGTAGGCGCAGGCTGTGCGGTTGCAGCGGTATTGGTAGCGGTAGGCGCAGACGAAGTGAGCTGCATGGCCGCTATTCCGGCAAACACGGCTACGAGTGCCGCAATAAACAGAAGAAAAAAACGCATGGGCTTATTTTTATTATCTTTTAAATTATAAAACGTTACTTCTAGCGTTAACTTATAGCCTAAGCGTTAAAGAAACGTAAATAAATGTGGGTTTGATGAAGCTTGTGAGGGGGCTTAGGGGTGCATTTCAGCCTTACGTCGGGAGCTGGCATATGTGTTAATGCGTGCTGCGGTAAGGAAATGAAGTACAGTTATCGGTTAAACGGTTAAGCTAATATCCGCCTAAAAAATGCGCTCAGTCGCCTCTGGCATTAACGCCAGAGGGATATGATACAAACTATTGAAAATGGATTAAGCTGCGACTAGCTGGCTTTTTTCGAGCGCTGCTCACGTTTACGTTCGTTGGCGTCGAGCGATGCTTTGCGCAGGCGAAGCGATTTCGGGGTCACTTCCACCAGTTCGTCGCCCTGAATGTAGGAAATCATCTGCTCCAGCGTCATCTTCACTGGTGGAACGAGGACGATTTTTTCATCAGCGCCTTTGCTGCGTACGTTGGAGAGCTGCTTTTCCTTGAGTACGTTGATTTCAAGGTCGTTGTCGCGGGTATGTTCGCCGACGATCATGCCTTCATACACCTTGTCACCGGTTGAGATGAACATGATACCGCGATCCTGCAGGTTGTAGATTGCGTAGGCCACCGCTTCACCCTTGTCGGTCGAGATGAGCGCGCCGTTGCGGCGTCCCGGGACGTCACCTTTATAGGGGGCATAGTTGTGGAACAGGCGGTTCATCATGCCGGTGCCGCGCGTATCGGTTAGAAATTCGCCCTGATAGCCGATCAGGCCGCGTGACGGAACGTAGAAAATGATGCGGGTTTTGTGGCCGCCGGAGGGGCGCATATCGACCATTTCACCTTTACGTAAGCTGATTTTTTCTACCACGACGCCGGTATGCTCATCATCCACATCGATCACGACTTCTTCGATTGGCTCCATTTTCACGCCGTTTTCTTCGCGGTACAACACGCGTGGGCGCGATACGCCCATCTCGAAGCCTTCACGGCGCATGGTTTCAATCAGTACACCGAGTTGCAATTCGCCGCGGCCAGCCACTTCATACGCGTCAGAGCCTGAGGTTTCGGATACGCGGATCGACACGTTGCCTTCCGCTTCCTTGAACAAACGGTCACGGATCATGCGTGAGGTGACTTTCGAGCCTTCCTGACCAGCGAGCGGCGAGTCATTCACCGAGATGGTGATCGACATGGTTGGCGGGTCGATTGGGGTGGAAGGAACGGCCGATGCGAGAGTCAAATCGCCGATGGTGTCGGCAACGGTGGTATTGGAAAGACCGGCAATGGCGACGATTTCGCCCGCTTGCGCCTGTTCCACCGGAACGCGCTTGATGCCATCGAACGTTAGCAGTTTGGTCAAACGTCCCTGTTCCACGGTGTCGCCGTTTAAGTTCATGCCTTTGATCGGCATGCCGACTTTGGCGGTTCCGCTATAGATAAGGCCGGTAAGGATGCGGCCAAGAAATGCATCGTTTTCGAGGATCGAAACAAGCATCGAGAAATCAGCATCGGCATCGACATCCGGTGCCGGAACGTGGCGTTCAATCAGTTCGAATAACGGATTGAGGGTTTCGCGCGGGGCTTCCAGACTCGTTGCAGCCCAGCCGTCACGGCCGGAAGCGTAGAGGGTTGGGAAATCGAGCTGTTCTTCGGACGCATCAAGCGCGGCGAACAAATCGAATACTTCGTTATGCACTTCCATCGGGCGTGCGTCGCCGCGGTCAACTTTGTTGATCAGCACTATGGGCTTGAGGCCCAGCTTCAATGCCTTGGTCAGTACGAATTTGGTTTGTGGGAGAGGGCCTTCCGCCGCGTCGCACAGCAGTACCACACCGTCCACCATCGATAGTACGCGCTCTACTTCGCCGCCGAAATCGGCATGTCCTGGGGTGTCCATGATGTTAATACGCAGATCGCCACGGGTTACCGAAGTGCATTTCGCCAGAATGGTAATGCCGCGTTCTTTTTCCAGATCGCCCGAATCCATCACGCACGTATCGACGTTTTGGTTGGCGCGGAAGGTGCCGCTTTGCTTCAACATCTGGTCGATGAGGGTTGTTTTGCCATGATCCACGTGTGCGATGATGGCGATATTGCGTATATTTTTCATACTATTCCCTGGGTAACGCGAGCACCCCAAAGGCACCGCTATGCTTAATGAAAGCAGGGTTCTAGCTGACTAGCGACCATTTCGCAACAGGAATTAATAGGTAAACTGCTCTTTGATGATGCGTTCTTCGAGATTATGCTCGGGATCGAACAGCAAGTTGACACCCGATTTGCGCTGTTCGCTGATAACCACCTCTTCTACATCCTGAAATTCGGTAAAATCGGCGACGGCGTTGACGGGGCGCTTGTGCGCCTCAAGAATCGTAAAATTGACCGATGAGTCATGGTTCAGTAATGCCCCGCGCCAGCGGCGTGGGCGAAAAGGCACCAAGGGGGTAAGGGCCATGACGTTGGCGCCGAGTGGAATGATCGGGCCACCGGCGGAGAAATTATAGGCGGTGCTGCCTGCGGGGGTGGCAACCAGAATGCCGTCGCAGATCAGCTCTTTCAGGCGGATAACGTGGTCGATCGACACGCGGATTTTGGCCGCCTGACGGCCTTGGCGGAACATCGACACTTCATTGAATGCCAGTGCCTGCATGACCTTGCCGTTGGTACGGCGTGCATACATGTGCAACGGGTAGAGCGTATTCGGGCGCGAGCGGTTCAGGCGTTCGGGCAGATTGTCCAGCGCATGCTGATTCATCAGGAAGCCGACACTGCCGCAGTTGATACCGTAGAATGGCAACTTCATTTTCATGTATTCATGCAGGGTTTGCAGCATAAAACCGTCACCGCCGAGTACAACAATCACCTGTGCGCCGGTGCGGCGGCGTGATAGTTCAACGATATCGAAATGCTTGCTGATTTCTTTATAAGCGGCCTGCGCTTTGGGCGAACTGTCGGCCACACAGGCAATTTTACTATACGTCATGATGTATCGTTTTATGTTAAGGTGAATAGTCGAATAGTTGCTACGTTAGTGTATCGCTCGAAAAAAATCTCTAGCATATTTTAGGCTTAGGGTACTACCTGTTTTTTTTAAGTTTTCCGCAGAGATAGGCGCTGATGCGCCGGTTAGTGGGCGGCGCGGCGCACCAGCGCCACGATATAGGACAGATTATCAATCGGCTGGCTGGCCGATTGCTGGAGGATATCCTCGATGACGCGGTTGGCGTAGCGTGTGCTGGTTGGTTTTTCGCCTTTTTCATCCAGTTTATGGATCACCTTCAACAAGACGCGCACGGCAGGAAATAGTGATTCCGGCAGGCCGGATTTATTGTAAATGGCGCGGAAGCCCAGATCGCCCTTGTCCTTAATGAGTGTGCGGGCATTCGCTACGGGAATATTGGACAGGCGGGCGAGGCTGGTTTCAAAAAACAGGAAATTGCCCTGACACAGGCCGCTTAAAATCAGCGATGGGGTCAGGCGGTTGAAAGCGATGAGCTGGTTCACCAGTTTATCAATATCTTCCAGCGAATCCGACATGCGGATGAGTTTCAGCGTTTCGCTTTCGCGGGTTTTGTCAATTTCCAGCTCAATATCTTTGCTTGGCAGCGGGTATTTTTGTTTCAGCGTTTCGCTCATGTGGCCGGAGACGACATGGAGCATTTTTTCCACGATGTTGACCGGCAGATGCGGACGGTTGCTGAGCGTCTTCATCAGGGCGCTGTTATCGCTGTGTTCGGCGATAATGCTGAGCATGTGGGGTTCGGAGATGTCGGCGCCGTTATTATGAAGTAAGGAGGTGGTCACCTCAGGGATGATTTTATCCAGCAGGCGGCCACTGACGGCTTCGGACACTACTACGCGTTTCGAGATGGCGAGGTAACGGTTTACATCCTGCGTATTGCCAATGAGATCGAGTAGGTCTTTATCGGTCAGCACTTCGGAATATTGCAACACCGGCAATGACACCTCGGCCACATCCTGCGCAAGCCTCATCAGGATATCTCTAGGGACGGTGATGCTGGTTTTAATGTGTTCGGCGAGGGTCTGGCGGACATTCGTTTCGGTTTCACGCAGCAGCAGGCGGAACACCTGTTCGGCGGCCAGTGAATCCTGTGTTTTTAATTTGCTCTTGCTATACGCTCCGGCAATCTTGCCGGTAACGGACACCAGTGTGGCGGGAGTTTTGTCTTCCAGAAGGCCAAGCACCTCCTTCTGGCTCAGTGCAAAGCCATAACCGGTACTGGCAGTTTCAGTGTGCGTCTGCGCTGGCAACGGCTTTCCCTCCGATAATCGAAAGCAGGTATTCCATGTTTTCGATGGTTTTATTATATTGTCCGATATAGATGCGGTCGATGACGCGCTTGCGGAAATCGTTGCGGCGCACCTGCCCGAATTCGGTTTCTTCGAGGCTGATTTTCAGCAATATGCGTACCGCTTCATAAAATCCGTCCGGCATTTTGGCGGCCTTGTAAATAGCCCTCAGGCCTAAGCCGCTGCTTTCAAGCAACAGGATACGGGCATTGACACGCGGCACATTGGCAAGGGTAGCGATGCCGGCTTCAAATACTTTCAGGTTGCCTACGCACAGCGCACGCATCAGCAGTGAATGCGTCAGGCGGCCCTTGCGTTGCAATTCATAAATCAGATCTTCGACTAGCTCTTCATCAGCCGGATCACCGGCATTCTGATTCGGAGTTAAGCCCAGCAATTCCCATTCGCGCACATCATCAATCGCGCGGTTCACCTGCGGCGAAATCAGCTTATATTGCTTTTTAAGCGTATTTTTTAACTCTTCCCCCACTGCAAGGTATAATTTCTGGGCAATGGTAAGCGGCAGGTTGCCGCGGGTGACGAGTGTTTCCAGCAGCGCCGGATTGGTCAGGATGCGGTCCCACGCCTTCATCAACTGGCGTTCGTTAATGGCAGCGCCTTTGTTACGGAAGAGATTTTGAAGTACAAGGGTGTTGGAGGTTTCCAGCAGGTTGCCGGATAAATCCTCGGAAATGCTCTGGCGGCGTGCTATGGCGCACAGCTTCGCCACCTCATAAGTGCTTTGGACGATAGCGATCAGGTCGTCTTCGGTGAGTACAGAGGAATGTTCGAGTACGCACAGCGCCACGTCCGGTTCATCCTGTGCCAGCTTAACTATGATGTCGTGGGGGGCGTGCGCACAATCGGCCAGATGTTCGGCGAGTGACTGGCGGATTTTAACTTCAATATCCTTAACAAGGATATGAAATATTTCAACGGCAATGGAGGCTTCCGTGGCACTGAAATGGTTTTCCTTGAAATCCAGCGCAATCTTGCTGGCAAGTAAACCGCGTACCTGAGCGGATGGTTCTTGTGTGAGTGCTTTAACATCCATAACGGTTACATTTTTCATGGGTAATGAGTAGCAAAGATGCAACTAAAAAACAATATTTAATTACTTTTTTGCCGTACCACTTTTTTTATTATACCTATGCATGTCTTGTGCCGCAGTTCATTAACATATTAATAATATTAGATCATGAATCGAATTAATTAATGGTTAATATTAATAAAATGCAGGGGATATTTACGTAAAATTCACACAATTGAAACAATCGCTTTGTGCCTCAGTTTCCCATTGAACCATAAAGTTAAAATTGTTAATAAAGTGGTAACCTTATTGCTCTACCAATAGCCATTCACGCTATAAGCAGAGGTATTGAGTATGAGCAAAGTCTATACAAATGCAAAACACGCGCTTGACGGGTTGTTGTTTGACGGCATGACCATTATGTCCGGCGGCTTTGGATTGTGCGGGATTCCCGAGCATTGCATCCGTTATCTTAAAGAACATGGGGTTAAGGGCATCACATGGATTGCCAATAACTGCGGGGTAGATGATTTCGGTAGTGGTATATTACTGCACAGTCACCAGATCAAAAAAATGGTCGCTTCCTACGTGGGTGAAAACAAAACGTTTGAAAAACAGTTTCTTGAAGGTGTTCTGGAAGTGGAATTCAACCCACAAGGCACGCTGGCAGAGCGCATTCGTGCCGGTGGGTCGGGCATTCCGGCCTTTTACACCAAGACCGGTGCCGGCACGGTCATCGCCAAAGGTAAAGAAGAGCGTGATTTTAATGGCACCACCTATGTCATGGAAACGGCGCTGCATGCGGACGTTGCTATCGTCAAGGCATGGAAAGGCGATACGACGGGTAACCTGATCTACCGCAAAACAGCGCGCAACTTTAACCCGATCATGGCGATGGCGGGCAAGGTCACGGTGGCCGAAGTGGAAGAGCTGGTGGAACCAGGGCAACTTAATGCCAACGATATCCACACGCCTGGAATTTTCGTACAGCGTATTTTCAAGGGCGACCATTTCGAAAAGCGTATCGAATTCCTGACGACAAAAGATAATCCTACCGGCAAAAAATAAGGAGATTACTATGGTTTGGACCCACGAACAAATGTGCACGCGCGCGGCCCGTGAACTCAAAGACGGATACTATGTCAATCTGGGGATCGGCATTCCCACGCAGGTGGCAAACTACATTCCCAAGGGTGTCAACTTTACCCTCCAGAGTGAAAACGGCATGCTGGGTATGGGCCCTTTTCCGACCAAGGAAACTGCTGATGCCGACCTGATCAATGCGGGTAAGCAAACGATCACGGAATTGCCGAACAGCTGCTATTTTGACAGCGCCACCTCGTTTGCCATGATTCGCGGCGGGCATGTGGATCTGGCTATTCTGGGTGCGTTGCAGGTATCGCAGGATGGCGACATCGCCAACTGGATGGTGCCTGGCAAAATGGTTAAGGGCATGGGCGGTGCAATGGATCTGGTGGCCGGTGTAAAAAAGGTAGTGGTGCTGATGGAGCATAACGCCAAGGACGGCGCTGCCAAGTTGGTGAAGGAATGCAACCTGCCGCTAACGGGCAAACGGGTGGTCAATATGGTGATCAGCGACCTTGGGGTTTTCACTATTGAATCCGGCAAGGTACAACTGATCGAGCTGGCCGACGGGGTAACCTTAGACGAGATTCGCCAGCGTACCGAAGCTCCGTTTACCTCATTACTTAATTAATGAGTAAAACCACCTTCCTCTTTCTCATTATCTTATGTGAGGGCTATATTGTACTGGCCTGCGAGTTGCTGGCTATCCGGCAGCTTATTCCCTTCGTTGGCAGCGGCACGGAGTGCGTCGCCATTGTGATTAGTGGCGTTTTGCTGCCGCTGGCGGTTGGGTACCATCGGGGCGGTGGTGCGTTCAGCCGTATGTATCAGAGGAATAAGCGGCGTAAAAAACCGGCGGTTTCCATTCGCACTATCCTGATGAAAAATATTCTTATCGCGTTTGGGGTGCTGTCGGTCGGATTATCCTTTCCCTTACTGGATGTGTTTTTCAGGCAGCTTTCGGCATGGGGTCTCCACCGCCTTTTGCAAACCGCTGTTTACAGCCTTATATTCCTGATCACGCCGATTTTTCTGCTGGGTCAGACGGTGCCGCTGGTCAGTAATTATTTTTCACGCCAGCGTTTAAGTGCCATTACCGGACGCATGTTGTTTTTTTCGACGACAGGTTCGTTTTTAGGGGCGGTTTTTTCGACCGTGGTGCTGATGAGCGTGATTGGTGTCCACAACACGGTGATTGTAACACTGGGGTTGCTGTTCTTTTTATGTGTTTTGATTGCCAGACAAAAATTCAGTGCCGATGTACTCATCGGGGCGATATTGCTGGCGTGGGTGTGGATGGTTAACCAGTATATCAATACCCCTTTGCAGAAGATTGTTTCCGATAACGCTTACAATACGATTGCGATCAGAAAAGAGCCTGAAGATGGGGTGACCTATTTTTTGATGAACCGTTCCATGTCTTCTTCGGTTGCCAAAGATCCTGCCAAGCGGTTTGCGTATCTTTTATACATCGAAGATAATTTTATCACCCCTATCGCTAAAAATGATACTCAACCGCTTGACATACTGGTGTTGGGTGCCGGTGGATTTACCATAGGAATGTATGATGCGGTCAACCATTATACGTTTGTCGATATCGATAAGGCGCTGGAAAAAGTGGCAGAGATGCATTTGCTTCCCCAAAAGCTGACTCCTAATAAGCAGTTTGTTGTGTCGTCAGCACGGGCACTCGTTCACGGCACTGAAAAAAAATATGATATTGTTATTCTCGATACCTACACGAATTCTATGGCTATTCCGATGGAAACCATCAGCAGGGAATATTTGCTGGATGTTAAAGCTCACCTGAAGGATAAAGGGGTGGTGATCGCCAATATTGTGAGCAGCGCCAGCTTTGCCGACCGTTTTTCGGTACGCTACGACAATACGTTTTCCAGTGTGTTCCCAAGGCATTCGCGTCAGGTGGTGTATCCGGCGCTGATGACGTGGAAAGGCTTGGACTATGCAAACGTACTGTACATTGCCTACCACAATGCCTTCACCGATGACGACGTCATCTACAGCGATGACAAAAACACCTATTCCATGGATATCAAGTAGCCATGCCAATGACAACGCCGAGTCGACCATTCAACAGCTGGGACATGATAAAAATCATCGGCTTGCTGTTTATGTTTGTCGACCATATAGGTGCCTATTTCTTTATTCATAATTTGTGGATGCGTTCGGTAGGCCGTGGTGCTGCTCCTATTTTTCTTTTTCTGGCCGGATATGCGTCCAGTTACCGTTTCAGCCGCGAGTTGCTGGTGCTGGCAGTCATCATGTTACTGTCCAATTTCATACTCGGGGAATACACACAGCCCCTCAATATCCTGTTTACCATCTTAGGGTGCCGCGCCCTTTTCCACCAGATGGAAAAACGTGGTAAGGCGATCGAAAAACCGTGGGAATGGTTCATCGTTCTTGCCTTGTTTATTGTGGTTACGTGCTTCCTTTTCCAGTACGGGACGCTCGGGGTGATGTTTGCGGTGTGCGGCTATATGAAACGCCGTCCCGATCGTTATTCGCTAACGCTCCAAAAGCTTTTCCTTGCCGGAACAATGCTGTGTTGTGCCGCTACATTTGCCCTGTTTTTTGATCTCGCCAGCTCTAACGTACTGCTTATGATTCCGGTGCTTGGCCTTGATTACTGGCTGCTGAGTACGCTGGAGATACGCACGCTCGACATGCGCCGTTTTCCGGCGTGGTTCACACGCATACTCGGGCTTATTTCCCATTATTCCGGACGTATTTACGTCGCCCACCTGCTCGTCATTTCGTGGGTAACGCATTATCCGATATAACGGAGTCCGGAAGCTAAGCGATCTCGAAGGTCGCGTCCACTTCCACGGCAACGCCAAACGGCAGTTCGCTGACACCCACCGCAAAGCGGGCATGTTTGCCGGCCTCACCGAAGATAGCCACCATCATGTCGGACACGCCGTTCGCGACTTTAGGCTGATCGGTAAAACCTGCTGCTGAATTGACAAAAACGCCAAGGCGGATAACGCGCTTCACGCGGTCGAGATTGCCACCGCAGGCGGCGCGCAGGTGGGCGAGGATGTTGATGCCGCAGAGCTTGGCGGTGGCTTGCGCCTGTTCAACGGTGAATTCCTTGCCTGCCTTGCCGATGTCCTGCGGCTTGCCGTCTTTCATTGGCAGGGTGCCGGAAACGAATACCATGTTGCCGCTGACGACATAAGGAACGTAGTTTGCCGCCGGCATAACGGACGGTGGCAGGACGATGCCCATAGCTGCTAGTTTGGCATCAATGGTTCCGGCGGAAGTGGTGTGCTGTGAGGCGGTCGAGGATGAAGTCATACATAGCTCCTTGAAAATGAGGTTCGTGAATGGAATACAGCTTCGCTCCAAGCCTGTCTACCGGCTTGTAAAGGCGGTAAAACCAGTTAAGCAGGGCCATAAAGTAGTTAAACGCCGCTGAAAGTGCCTGCGGGCGGGCTATTTATTAAATATTCGTTAACGTAAATAGGGTATCGTAATGAATGGTTTTTTTGCTATTTTCGGTGCGTACTCGCAGGCAGGCAACACGAATTCAGCACTTTTTTGATTAAATGTTTATTTTGTAAAAAAATTGTCACAAATTTTATGGTATGATACTAGTAGCTTGCAAATTGTGTCTATCTGATTTCGAGCAATAAATGGCGGGCTGCCGTTAGAAAAGGACGAGGGTGTGAAAAAGCAGGAAACCTTAAGGCCACTTCCGGATGTTGGGTACGGGGCAGTGCCGGTTATATTGTTTTGTGTTATGGCATGCGCCGTTCTTTGCGCTGGCAATGCTCTTGCGTATGGCGGTGGTGGCGGTGGCGGCGGCGGTTATTACGGTACCCCCATGAAAGACGTGTTATGCGAGATTGTGGACTGGTTCTCGGGCAATCTGGGACGTGGTCTGGCCACGATTGGTGTGTCGGCCGTTGCGATCGGCGCTATTTTTGGCAAAGTGTCGTGGGGGCTGGCGCTTACGGTCATTACCGGTGTTGTTGTCATGTTTGGTGCCTCTCAGGCGCTCGTTGATATCGGCGTCATTTCAGCAGGGGTGTGTTAGGTCCGCTCAGCAGGGTGCAGCTGTCGGATGGTAGCCGTCTTTAGGGTTTGTTAAACGGAATCTGATACAGTTACGGGCTTATTATTCAGTTGGAAAGTGGCGATAAGAAAAAGAAGGACTAAAGACTATGTTGCTTTCTTTCAAAAACAAATCCGGCGGCGTGGTCAGCGATCCTGCCCAGCTGGGTGAAAATGAAATCGAAGCTGTTGCATTTGCCCCTTCGGAAATGTCCGAATTTATCCCCTATTACTGCCATTATAACGCTCATACGCTGCTCACCAAAAACGGTGAGGTGATGCAGGTGATTAAAATCACCACCAACCTTGCCGGTCTGGACTATGAAAGCAGTACGGACGCATCGTCCATTGTGCGCGAGGCTATCCGCCAGTCGGTTCTTGAAAATGTCGACACCGACAAAATCGGCATCTGGTTCCATACGGTAAGGAAACGCAAATCCATTCGCTACCGTGGTAAATTCAAGGAAGAATTTGCCAACGATGTGCAGGCGGAGTGGCAGCGCCTCCATCGCTGGAAATACCAATATTACAACGAAATTTATGTCAGCGTGCTGTTCGACGGCCAGACATCGAGCATGCTGGACACCAAGAATTTAAAAAATATCATGCTGACCAAGCGGAACCGCTATTTCCGCAATGCTTATATTGACGCAGCCTATGAAGAGCTGGACCGCATTGTACAGGGCATGGTTGCAAGCATTTCGCAGAAGTTCAATGTGCAGCGCCTTTCGGTGGTAGAGCGCGTCCCGCCGGCGAACGAACTGCCCATCAACCAGAGCGTATTTTACTCGGAGCTGATGGAGTTTGTCGGGCTGTTGGTCAATTTACGTTCGGAATCTATGTTGCTTCCCGAGATGGATGTCAGCCAGACTTTGGCTAATACGGTACAGACCTTTGGGTTTAATGCGCTCGAAACCCGAAATGAAGCGGGCAAACGACGTTTCTCTGCGATCCTGACATTGAAACAATATCGTGAAGTGCCGCTGGAAACGCTGGATAAGCTGGTGCAGGCTCCCATGGAGTTTATCCTGACACAATGCTTCCATTTTATTCCTGCCACGGGCGCACTCCAGCAGTACAAGGAGCAGAAACAGCTGTTCGACATGAGCGGTGATATTTATTGCACTCAGGCTTCCGGCATCGAAGACATGATGTCGAGCGTATCGGGGCAGCCGACGGATTTCGGGGAACACCAGACCAGCATCATGGTGCTGGCGGATGAATACAAACAGCTGGATAGTGAAATCGTCAAAGTGCAGTCTGCCTTTGCTGATCTGGGGCTGATTACTATCAGGGAAGACGTGAAGCTGGAGGAATGCTTCTGGTCGCAGTTACCGGGTAATTTTGAGTTTATCCGCCGCCGCGATACCATCAATACGACGCGTATCGGCGGATTCTGCCGCCTGAATCGCTACCCTCAGGGAACCGCGATGAACAACCACTGGGGCGATGCCATTACCATTTTGCCGACGCTGGTGGGTTCACCCTATTTCTTCAATTTCCATTTTCAGGATAACGGCCACACCATTATCCATGATTTTAATTCATTCGGTGATCCTACCTGCAATATCATGATGAATTTCTTTCTGGTGCAAACGCGTAAATGCGATGCCAGAATAGCGGTGTTTGACCGCTCCCGTTCGGCGAATTTATTGTTTCAGAAAATGCAGGGGCGCTACCATAATTTTCCGGTACTGAGCCGTTCGCTTGAAGAGGAGCCGTCCAGCTTCAACCCGTTTAGGATGGAAGATATTCCGAGGAACCGTTCGTTTCTCGTTGCATGGTGCGGCATGCTGATTGCACCCGAGCGCGGCTTTACCGAAATCCAAAAAAACAAAGTGAGAGAGGCGGTCGACACGCTCTACACACAGTCTGATGACCGCCGCAATATGGCGGGCTTTATCGAGTGCCTCGCAGGCGTTGATCCTGCGTTGGCCAAGGCATTGTCACGCTGGCACGGTGAAGGCGTATATGCGGGTATTTTTGACGGGATTGAAGAATCGTTCAATCCCATGGATACGATGAATGCCTTTGATATGACTCCGGTGGTGAAACACAAGGAATGCACGCTCCCTATTTTTGCCTATCTTCTGCACCGGTTGGTGGCTTCGGTGGATGGCCGCCCGATGATGATACTCATCTATGATGCGTGGGATTTGCTTGAAAATTCGTTTATTGCGCCGCGTCTGGATAGCCTGCTGGAAATGCTTCAACAAAATAATACGGCAGTCATTCTGACCAACAGCAAGCCACTACAAAGTGCCCAGAGTTACATTTTCAGCAGTGTCATTAAACATTGTGCTTCACAGATCATTTTGCCGGATGACATTTCCCGCGATTACACCTCTGTTCCGGAGCTTGGGATTAACGAAGCAGAGGCGCTAAAACTGGTGAGAATGGATCGCCAAAAAGGGGATTTTTTCCTCAAGCAGAACGGTGAAACGATCGCTTTGCGGGCCTTTCTCAAAGAGATGGAAGATATATATGCCGTATTTTCGAATGACAGTAAAAATCTGGCGGCAGCACTGGGTAAGTTTAGCAGCAATAAGTAACATTGCGGATGAATAAATCGCATGGGTAAGATAAAACGGATAGTGTTGATCTTAGTAGCGACCATCAGTGTGGTGTTGATGCCCGTGGCTGCGAACGCTGCCGGTTTGCTCCAATGCGATAATGGTGGCCACGCAGTGGCTAACACCAGCCTGTTTGATGCCGATCCGGCAACGGATCCGGGTAAAAAATCGGGCGTATGCCAGTACACCGACCAGCCTCCGGTTCAGCATGTTTTCAGTCTGGTGATTTGTGAATTCGTGGTTATTTTGAATTCAATCATGGACGACATGTATTGTGGAATCCATTACTACATGATCAATGTCATTTCCGCTTTACTGACGCTGTATGTAGCCGTATACGGAGCTCAGATTCTGATGGGCACAGCGCAGTTAACGACGCGCGATTCGATGATTCGCCTGCTGAAACTGTCGTTTATTTACGTGTTTTCGACCAAATCTGCCTACGGAATCAGTTTCATTTTCCGGTTTTTCCTTGCGTTTATCGGAGATGCCAGTACGGCCGTACTCAACACCCTTTCCAGTCAGGTCGGCCCAAAGTCGGATGGTCTGTGTAAGTTTGACGGGCTGGTGAGCAATGACATCATGTCGATGTATAATTTTCTTGATTACCTCGTGTGCCACTCGTTGATTGGACCTGCCAGTCAAGCCAACACCAAAGTGCAGGGGCTGATGTTTGCCATGGTCATTGCGTTGCCACCTATGACGTTGTTGTTCCAGTGGTGGGTCATGACGACGATTAAAACGCTGGTGATGACGTTGGTGGCATTTTTACAGGCGCTGGCGGGCATTGCTTTTCTCACGACGTTGAGTCCGGTTTTCCTTGGATTTTTCTTGTTTGAAAGCACGAAATATGTGTTTGATAACTGGCTGCGTTATCTGACTTCCTTTTCGGTGCAGGTGGTGATGGTGCTGGCGATTGTGGTATTCTGGATTTTAACCATCGATCAGTTTGTGGTGTTCTTCAACGACATGTCCAAGCTGATTTTCCCATATAAACCCGTCAAGACAGAAGCCTCTCTTTTTCTGCCCTCCAATGGCTGGGGTATCTGCCCGGGAGTTTATGGCACGGATACTAACGGATTGCCGACAGCCAAATGCGATACGGACAAGCAGGGGCGGGTATTTGATGCCGAACCTCCGGAATGCACCAAGGATTCAAGTGTCAGCCCGCCGACTTGGACTTGTAACCCACCTAATTCTGCCTATTGGCAGGAAGATGGTTTGCAGCTGATTCCGCCGGAGAAAATTATCAATCAGGGTGAGTTTCTCTATTTCGTCTTTTATCACTTGTTCACACTGT
This sequence comes from Alphaproteobacteria bacterium, assembly GCA_025360605.1. Lineage (GTDB taxonomy): Bacteria > Pseudomonadota > Alphaproteobacteria > Rickettsiales > SXRF01 > JANYBV01. Next base: position 342,549 of record JANYBV010000038.1, read on the forward strand.
TGCTGATTAGCTACTGTTACAGCGTATTACTTGGCAAGGCGAAAGACATCGCACGCAGTCTTGCCGGACCTGCTTCTGCTCCGCAACTGGTTCCTGGTTTTGGGAACGGGTTGGGCAGCACTAAAAATTTCCAGGCACCTGGCTTTGCTGGCCGCAATCCGAATCAGGGTCAGGCGGCAAAAAATCTTGGAGAAGATTTCCGTAAACTGGTCGGCAATCGCTGACGATTCATCATAACACGTTCGTGTAAATAGCAAATTCCGTTGTTTGTTAACTCTTTATTTATTAATTTTTCCTAGATTGGCTAGTGTGTAAGAGTTGTTTGTACTAAAATTTTACAGTTAGTAAGTGAATAATGGCCAAGCCTAAAGAAGCAGTGGACGAAAAAAACTGGTACAAGGACAGATACCAGTACGTGCTGGTGCAGCGTAAATTGCTGACGGTTATTACGATGGCGTCGTTGATCTGCACGCTGGCCACCGTGGTGGTTATTTCACAACTCACGCCACTGAAATCCATCGAGCCTTACGTTATCGAAGTCGATCAGAAAACAGGTATCACCCAGACCGTTGATCCGATGACGGTCAAGGAACTCACCGCCAACGAGGCCGTAAACAATTATTTTATCGTGATGTACATGCGCGCGCGTGAAGGTTACAGCATGACCGATCTGGCCAAGAGCTATAATCTGGTGCGAGTCATGTCAGAAAGCAGGAAAGTATATCCGCAATTTGTATCGGAAGCTGATCCGAACAATCCGCGCAGTAACGCTGCACGCCTTGGGACGTACGGCGAAAGATCGGTGAAGATCAAATCCATTACCTACCTGAATCCGCAGCTTGTACAGATTCGTGTGCTGATAGAAGAGCGTGGCGGCATTGCACAGCAACATAAACTGGTGCTTCTGGCGTTTGAATATGTAAAAATGAGTCTCAGCCTTGAGGAGCGTTATCTGAATCCGCTGGGCTTCCGCGTAGTAGATTATCGTGTTGATGAGGATATTTTACCAAGATGAGAAAGCTGTTGATACTATCAATTTTATGGTCATCCACAGCATCGGGGTATGCGTGGGCATTGGAGCCGTTACCTGCGCCGAAACCATCAGGTGACGCGAAGGCATCAGCAAGTGCGTCCGATAGCAAGAAAGAGTCATCTGACTCTGATACAGCGGGTGATACGAAATCCAAAAAACACAGTAAAAGTAAATCCAAAAGCAAAAACTCCGACAAATCCGATAGTTCAAAGGACGATGCGGATAAGACTGATGACAGCAAAAAAGAAAGCGATGATGGCGATAGCAAAAAAGAAGAAGATAGCAAGCCTGCGATAGAGCCTAAAATTCAGGGCGACGTTTCCATGCAGGGTGATAGCCGCATTAAAATGCTGCTGTATGATGAATCCGATGTCTACACCATCACTACTCGCTACGGCTATCAGACCAACGTCGTATTTTCCCCGCAGGAAGAAATCGAACTCATTTCAGTAGGTGACCGCAGTTTGTGGCAGATTATTCCGACCGGTAACCGCATGTTCATCCGTCCGATGGAAGAGGATGTCATTACTAACATGACCGTTATCACCAATAAGCATTCGTACCAGTTTGATTTGAAATCCCTGCCCGCAGATAAAGCCGGCAATATCTATGTCGCCAAATTTATTTACGACAATTCCAAAAAAGCAGGCCCTGTGATTGAGAATTTCCTTCCTGCTAATTTGGTGCCTCCTCCTGTGCAGGCTGCCGGTGTTGCTCCCGCTCTTCCAGCCTCTTCTCCGTTTGGTGTCGGGCCGTCTGTTCCAGGTCAGATCCCTCAGGCCTCTGTTCCTGCCGGTGCTGTACAGCCGCCCGTTGGCCAGCCTGTGCCTCTTCCTCCGCAACCGGTGGCCCAGACTGCTTTTGTGCCGCAGCCATTACAGCAACAACCGTTGGCACCATCAACCGCTGCTGCCGCTACTCCTAATTACAGCTATACCTACGCAGGTCCGGATGAGCTGGCTCCGCTTCAGGTCTATGATGATGGTCATGCAACCTATCTCAAATACCGTGACGTCAGGAAATTACCGCCCAGCGCGTTTGTAATTGACGCTGCGGGCAAGGAAATCCCTGTGACTTATACGGTTAAGGGAGAGTATATGGTGATTGATGCCGTAGCGGGTGAGCTGGCACTTAAAGGTAGTGATAATACGAGTGTTGTGCATGTCTTTAATGAAATGCTCAATCCGGGATAGATGATGTATGGCTGACAACGACGATAAAAACATAAAAAATACAGGTCAGGGCGCGGGCGACGTGGATTCCGATAACGATGATATTGAGGATTCGACAGGTAGTATCGAAGAGGTTGAAGAGAGTCTTGATTTAGATAATCAGGACGAATTGTTTATGAACAAGGGGAACTCCCTTGGCGCAGGACCGGGCAAAGCAATTGCTCTGGGCTTTATCATGATGGTCGGTATTGTCTTTGTTTTGTACACGTTATTTGGCAACAAACCAAAGCCCATTAATCCCAACGCCATTGAGGCGGTGGGGGGGTTACCGGATGTTGGCGCTATGGCACCACCTGCACCGGCGCCTCCTGCCCCTGGCGGCCCTTTAGCGGACACTGTTCCTGAGCCCGCACCACCACCACCACCCGCTGCGGCTCCGCCTGCTCCGCCCGCACCGCCTGCTCCTCCTGCGATTGCTCCGGTACCCACCGGTTTAGGTGCGCCTCCGCCGCCCCCTCCGCCGCCCCCTCCACCTACTCCGGCTGGCGCTCCAATACCACCCCCACCCCCACCGCCGCCGCCACCGCCGCTTCCGCCAGCGCCCGTGGCTCCGCATCGTCCGGGGACAGCACCGCCTTCTCCTAACCTGAAGGGATTAAGCCCGATTGGCGCGAACACCGATAAACGTGAACAGGAACGTCTGAGATCCAACATGCTTGTCCTGAACGGCGGTGGGGATGCGGGTACGGGTGATGAACGCAAAGCTGCAGAGAATACGTTGAACAAAAACGATGCCAACCGTGCGTTTACCGCGAACACTCTGGCGTCAAGCCATGCTGAAAAAACGATTGCAGGTCGCCTAAACAACCTGAGTTACACGATTGTTCAGGGTAAGATTGTTGATGCCGTACTTGAGAGTGCCATCAATACGGATTTACCAGGGTATGTCCGTGGTATTGTCAGTCGCGATGTATTCGCTGAAGCCGGCCGTGAAGTGCTGATTCCTAAGGGGTCGAGGCTGATTGGCACCTATAATACGGGCGTTAATCGCGGACAGGTGCGTGTGCTGGTTATCTGGACACGTCTGATACGTCCTGACGGTATTGATATCGACATTGGTTCACAGGCAGTTGATGCGCTTGGACGTGCAGGTGTTCTGGGTATTGCCGATAATAAATACTCGGAAATCTTCAGCGCGGCGATCCTCACCAGCGTTCTGGATATCGGTCTTGCGGTGACGCTGGATAAAGTATCGAATCAGAACAATACGACCACCACCAATTCCAACGGCACGACCAGTACGGGTTCTGCGGCTGCTCCTGCCGGATCAGCGGCGCTGGCAACGATTGGCAGCGTATCGAAGGAAGTGGTCAGTTCGCTGCTGGATCTGCGTCCGACCATTACTGTGGATCAGGGTACGAAAATCAATATTTTTGTGAATAAGGATCTCACCTTCCCACAAATTTCCGACAAATCGTTTATCCAATGAGCTACACTGCCCTTGATACCTATCTCACACCCCTGAAGAAATTTTTTGCTCAGCCAACGGTGAGTGAAATTTCGATCAACCAGCCTAAGGAGGCATGGATTGAAGTCGGGGGTGATATGACTCGGTATGACATACCCGAGTTCGATCTGGCGCATCTGAAAGCGTTGGGGCGGCTGGTGGCACAGTCCACCGAGCAGAAAATCAGCGAAGAAATGCCCCTGCTGTCAGCGACCTTGCCGGATGGTTATCGTATTCAGGTGGTGTTTCCTCCTGCCTGCGAGGCCAGCACGGTGGCGATTTCCATCCGCAAACAGACCATCGTGAACCTCGATCTCGACCAGTATGAAGCGATTGGCGCGTTCCAGAATACCATCGTGAAGCACGAGCTGAATCCGGTTGACAAAAAACTCAGGGATCTGCTCAATGCCGGTGCGGTGAAAGAATTCATCAAGCAGGCGATTCTGGCAAAAAAAAACATCATTATCTCCGGCGGTACCTCCACCGGTAAAACCACCTTCTTGAATGCGGCGCTGAAAGTTATTCCATCGACTGAACGCATCATTACCTGCGAGGATGCACGAGAAATCATGATCCCGCACATTCCCAACAAGGTGCATCTGATTGCATCCAAGGGCGGACAAGGCCGCGCGCAGGTGACCATGCAGGATCTGATTGAGGCGTGCCTGCGTTTGCGCCCTGACCGCCTGATGCTCGGGGAATTACGCGGCAAGGAAGCGTTCAGCTTCATGCGTGCAGTAAACACCGGCCATCCAGGCTCTATTTCCACCTTGCACGCGGATACGCCGGAACTGGCAGTAGAACAGCTTATCCTTATGATTATGCAGGCAGGTTTGGGCATCAGCCGCGAGCAAATAAAAGCCTATGTAGAGAATGTTATTAATGTTATTATCCAGCTCAAAAGAGGGGCCAGAGGCATGAGGTATGTCTCTGAGTTGTATTTTAAGGAGACGATGTAGCCGCCTGTGGAGTGCCAGAGTGAATCTGCCCCGCTGTAAGCTCAATCTATGGCTGATAATCTAAAAGCACAAAATGCCAAACGGCAAATGTACAACAAGCTGATCATTGTTTCGATCGTCTTGGCTATACTGGTCGTACCTTGCTACATTGGTATAGGTGTGTCGTTTGCCATGTATTACGGCAATGAATATATCAGCGCCTTGTGGGATCCGCCGTACCTGCTGACGCAATATTACCCTCTGTTCCAGTACTGGCTGTCTTTGTACGATTACTGGTCGCATTATGGCGGTGCTTTCCCGCAGGACTATACGGTGAAGCTGGTGGCGGCTCCGGCGGGTTCCTTTATTGTCAGCCTGCTCTTGCTGTTTACCATCCGCGCACCTCTGATGGATTTCCGTCCGTTTAAAAACAAAGAAAGCGTACACGGCGATGCCCACTGGGCGAGCGAAGCGGAAATTAAAAAAGCCAAGCTGCGCGCCAAGCGTGGCATCCTTTTGGGGCGTACCGGCAAGGCCACGTATCTGATTGCTGACGACTATCAGCACGTCTTGCTGTTTGCACCAACCGGATCGGGTAAGGGTGTGGGCTTCGTAATCCCCAACATGCTGTACTGGGACCAGAGCCTCGTGGTGCATGATATCAAAATGGAAAACCATGACCTCGGCAGCGGCTACCGCGCCAAGAAAATGGGTCAGGAGATTTACCTGTGGAATCCCGCCGATCCGGACGGTATTTCGCATTGCTACAACCCGCTCGACTGGATTTCGGAAAAGCCAGGCCAGATGGTGGATGACGTGCAGAAAATCTGCAACCTCATCCTGCCGGAACAGGAATTCTGGCAGAACGAAGCACGTTCACTCATGCTGGGGGTTATCCTCTATCTGTGTGCGGTACCTGAAAAAACACAGTCCTTCGGCGAAGTGGTGCGCACCATGCGCTCCGACGACGTGGTGTATAACCTTGCGGTGGTGCTGGACACCATCGGCAAGCGCATCCATCCGGTTGCGTATATGAATATCGCCGCCTTCCTGCAAAAAGCCGACAAGGAACGTTCGGGCGTTATCTCTACGCTCAACTCCGGCCTCGAATTATGGGCCAACCCGCTGATTGACGCGACGACCGCGCGCTCGGACTTCGACATGCAAAACCTGAAAAAGAAGAAAATGACCGTGTTCTGCGGTGTGACACCAGACAACTTGAAGCGTCTGGAGCCGTTACTGAAGGTATTCTATCAGCAGGCCACCGACTTTTTGACCCGTTCCATGCCTAAAAAAGACGAGCCGTTCGGCGTGATGTTCTTCATGGACGAGTTTCCGTCACTGGGTGAAATGCCACAGTTCCAAGTGGGTATCGCCTATTTCCGCGGGTACCGTGTGAAGCTCTTTTTGATCGTGCAAGATACGCAGCAATTGAAGGGTATTTACGAAGAAGCTGGCATGAACTCCTTCCTGTCCAACTGCTTTTACCGCATCACCTTTGCGGCGAACAACATGGAAACCGCGAACCTTATTTCGCAGCTCATCGGCAATAAAACGGCCATGCAGCATTCGCACAATAAACCAAAATTTCTTGACCTGAACCCCGGCGCGCGTACGGTCAACACTTCGGAAGTACAGCGTGCGCTTCTGTTACCTCAGGAAGTCATCACCCTGCCGCGTGAAGAACAGATCATCCTGATCGAATCGTTCCCGCCGATCAAAACCAAGAAAATTTTCTATTACAAAGATCCATTCTTCAAGAAGCGCCTGTTGCCTAAGGAGCCTATTCCGCAGCAGGAACCGTACGATCCGCGCAAGAAAAAGGCCGAAGCGCCCGAGCAGCCCGCCGAAAAGAAAACCGCGTAATACCCTATTATTTTGTGCTGTCCCTATGCACGGCAAATCCGGCAAAGGCCTGCTGGGTGGGCATGACTTCCATGCGGTTGACATTCACATGTGCGGGGCGCGTAATGCACCAGAGGATGGCATCGGCGATATCATCCGCCGTGAGTGCCTCCACCCCGTCATAGACCACTCCGGCTTTAGCGGAATCACCCTTAAAGCGCACCAGCGAGAATTCGGTTTCCGCCATGCCTGGTTCGATATTGGTGACGCGGATATTCTTACCCAGCAGATCAGCGCGCAGGTTCAGTGAAAACTGCGCCACGAAGGCTTTGGTGCCGCCATAGGCATTGCCGCTGGCATAGGGGTAGTTTCCGGCGACCGAGCCGATATTGACGATATGGCCGCCTACCTTATCACCATTAGCTTGGCGGGCGATCATTTGTGGTAATACGGCATGGGTGCAATACATCAGCCCCTTGATGTTGGTATCAACCATTTGTTCTAGATTCTCCAACGGCTGTTGCTCAAAGGAGCTTAACCCAAGCGCAAGCCCTGCGTTATTCACCAACACATCAATTGCCGAGAATGCAGCGGGTAGTGATGCAATGGCTTTGACCACGGCGGCGTTATCACGCACATCCAGCGTTAGCGGGTACGCCTGCGGCCCCAGTTCTTTAGCGATGTCATTCAGCCGGTCTTCACGCCTGCCGCTGATGATTACTTTAGCGTGATTTTGAATACATTGTCTGGCGCAGGCCAGACCAAATCCCGAGGTCGCACCGGTAACCAGAACGGTTTTATTGGCCAGCATTACGCGACGAGCGTGTTCAGTGGTTTCAGGCTGCGTGCGCCGATCTGGGTGATGATTTCACCGGCGCAGCGGTTACCCAGCTTAGCGCAGGATGCAAGATCCCAGCCACGGGTCAGGCCGTACAGGAAGCCGCTGGCATAGAGGTCGCCTGCTCCGGTCGTATCCACCACTTTGGACACCGGTGCGGTGGAGACATGTTCGGTGAGGTCGGAGGTCAGCACGGTTGAGCCTTTTTCGCTGCGGGTGACGGCTATAATCGGGCAAACACCTTTGGCCTTTTGGAGCGCCAGTTCGATATCGTCCGTCTGGTAGAGGGATTTGAGTTCGGCCTCGTTGGCAAACAGGATGTCGATATCATTATAGCTGATAAGACTCAGGAATTCATCGCGGTGGCGGTCGACGCAGAACGTATCCGAGAGGGTAAAGGCAATCTTCTTTTGGGCGTTACGTGCCACCGTGATGGCTTTGCGGATGGCGGCTTTCGCCGTTTCCGTATCCCAGAGATAGCCTTCGATATAGGTGATGGCCGAACGTTCGATGAGGTCCGGTTCAATATCCGTTTCTGATACGCGTGAACATGCCCCGATATAGGTGGCCATAGTGCGCTGGGCATCGGGGGTGACATAAACGAGGCAATTGGCGGTGGCGGGGCCGCGTTCCATCATGGTGGTGGGGAAATTGACACCCACGGCGTGCATGTCGTGTTTGAAAATAGCGCCCAGCTGGTCGTTTCTGACTTTGCCGATGAAAGCGGTTCTTGCGCCCAGCGAGGCCATGCCCGCCAGTGTGTTGGCCACCGAACCACCGGAGCAGGCGGTGGTTGGACCCATTTGTTTATATAACGCTTCCGAACGCGCCTCGTCCACCAGTGTCATGCTGCCTTTGGTCAGGCCGTGCGATTGAATCAGCGCATCATCGGCGAAACTCAGCACGTCGACGATAGCGTTGCCGATTCCCACGACATCCAGAGTTCCATTGATTGGTGTTGTATTCATGTTTCCCTCGTTACAGGCCTGATGTAAGCCCAGTTGACATTCAATCGCGCTTAAGCTGAACCAGTTTTTGTTCTTTTTCAAGAAGACTTAGCACCGGCGCTGTAAAATTTTATAATCCTTATTGCACAGCCCTGTGGGGCATATTATAAAGGCAGCCATTACAAGCATTAAGTTACAAAGGAAAGCTATGTCTGGAGGAATTGAAATCAACAAAATCGCTGGCGCTGTACTCTTGGCGGGCGTGGTGGCTATGGTGTCCGGTCTTATGTCTGAGGCGCTGTACACGGGCAGCATCAGTGAAAAAGACGACAAGGATGCCAAGCGTGGGTACACCATTGCCGGAGCTGAAAACGCTGGCGCTGCAGGCGAAGCAGGCGCTCCCAAGGATGAAAAGCCGGTCGATATCATGACGCTGCTTGCCAAAGCTGACGTGAAGGCGGGCGAAGGTGTATCCAAAAAATGTACCTCCTGCCATACGTTTGATAAAGGTGGTAAAAATGGTGTCGGCCCGAACCAGTGGGATCTTGTCGGCGGCCACTTTGCGCACAAGGATGATTACGCCTATTCTGCTGCTGTATCGGCGATGAAGGAAAAAAAATGGGGATTTCAGGAATTGTCCGAGTTCCTGACCAATCCTAAAAAATATATTCCGGGTGACAAAATGTCGTTTGCCGGTATTTCCAATCCGCAAGACCGCGCTAACCTGATTGCCTACCTCAACACCCTAAACGACAAGCCGTTACCACTACCCAAATAAGTCAATAGTCAGGAGTATCGTGCCTATGAACCCTTTTGATTGGGCTGCCCATAACGACTATGCGTGGCTGGCAGCTGGTGTGTGTCTGATGCTGCTGGAAGCGGTTGGCATTACCGGTGTGGGGCTTATATTTTCAGGGCTTGGCGCGGTGATCGTTGGTACCGCTATTCAGTTTGGATGGGTGCAAAACGGCGCGTATGTTCTCCAGTGTATCATCTTCTTTATCGCCACCTCGGCATGGTCTTTCCTGCTGTGGAAGCCCTTACAGAAATTCCGCAGCGGCAAACGCGCTGCCGGTTACCGCAATATCGTCGGCGATACGGCTTATGCCGGAAGCAATGGCATAAGCCGAAAAAACGGCGGCGAAGCGACATGGTCAGGCACCATCATGAAAGCCGAATTAGCAGCAAATACAGTCACAGACAAGGTTGAAGGCGGTTCACAGGTAGAGATTGTGGATGTCAAAGGCGCAACCCTTATCGTTAAACCCAAGGAATAGCAGGATGCTTTTATGGTTGGCGTGGCAGCTAATCAGGCATGATGCCCTTAAAAAGGAGTAAGCAATGGAACCGATTCTCGCAATAGGCGCAATTATTGTTATCGGCATACTGATGGGGGTCAAAACCGTTCCCCAGCAGCAGGCATGGATCGTCGAAAGCCTCGGCAAATTTGACCGCAAGCTTGAACCCGGCCTGAACATTTTGATTCCTTTTTACCAGAAGGTGGCCTACCGCCATTCACTGAAGGAAGCGGCCATTGAGGTGCCTGAACAGCCGGGCATCACCCGTGATAACGTGACGCTGATGCTGGATGGCATCCTGTATGTGCGTATCGTCGATCCGGTCGCAGCGTCGTACGGCGTGAATAACCCGATTTATGCAGTGAGCCTGCTCGCCCAGACCACCATGCGTTCGGAAATTGGCAAGTTGTCGCTGGATAAAACGTTTGAAGAGCGTGAAACCCTGAATACCAATATCGTCGCCGCCATCAATCAGGCGGCGCAGGCGTGGGGCATTCAGTGTATGCGCTATGAAATCAAAAATATCACCCCTCCGCAGTCGGTGCTGAAGGCAATGGAGCTGCAAATGGCGGCGGATCGCCAGAAACGTGCCTCCATTCTGGAATCCGAAGGCAAGCGCCAGTCGCAGATCAACGTCGCCGAGGGTGCCAAACAGGAAACCATTTTAAAGGCCGAAGGCCAGCAGCAGCAGGTGATGCTGAACGCCGATGCACGTAAAAAAGAAGTGGTGTTGCAGTCGGAAGCTGCCCAGATCGACCAGATCAACCGTGCCAATGGTGAAGCACAGGCCATTATCGCCATCGCCACCGCTACTGCCGAAGGTATTCATAAGGTCGCCGAAGCCATTATGCAGCAAGGCGGCTCGGAAGCCGTTTCCTTACGCATTGCCGAGCAATATGTCGGCGCATTTAAAGAGCTGGCGAAGGAAAGCAACACCATTTTGCTGCCGGGGAATGCCGGTGATGTCGGTTCCATGGTGGCGCAGGCCCTGACGATTTTCGAATCGATTAAAAACCGTACCGGCACTCTGGCGGTTCCTGCGGCTGGCGGCGGTAAAGGCCCGTGGGGCAGCACATAATTCAAGGAGTATGTAATGATTAAATCCGTTTTATCTTCCAGTAATTTAACATTGCTGGCCACATCATTGCTGGGCGTTTTTTGTGTAGCAGCAACGGTGCATGCGGCAGAAAAATTGCCCAAGCCGTCCTACTGCCTGTCGCTGTATGATGCGTGCAAATACCCCGCCGATTACAAGCATTTTGACTATGTGAATCCAGCCGCACCCAAGGGCGGTAGCGTCAAGCTGGCGGAAATAGGCACGTTCGATAACCTCAATCCCTTCATCCTTAAGGGTGTGAAAGCACCGGGGATTGGTGACCTGTTTGAATCGTTGATGGTGCAGTCGCTGGACGAGCCGCAGACCATGTACGGGCTGGTGGCGGAAACTATCACCGTGTCCGCGGATAACAGCTATGCCGAGTTCGTCATGCGCAAGGAAGCGCACTGGCACGACGGCACGCCGATGACCCCCGAAGACGTGGTATTCTCTTTCGACACGCTTAAAAACAAGGGCGACCCCACCTTCAAGATTCTCTATGCCTCGGTGGAAAAATGCGAAAAAACCGGTGACCAGTCGGTCAAATTCACCTTCACTGATACCAAGAACCGTGAGTTGCCGCTGATTGTGGCGCAATTACCCTTAATTTCAAAGACCTACTACGCTACCCATGACTTTGAAAAAACCACCCTCGAAGCCCCAATGGGCAGCGGGCCGTATGACGTGGAAAGTGTCGATCAGGGGCGCTCCATTATCTATAAAAAAGTGGATAATTACTGGGCGAAAGACCTGCCCGTGACCGCAGGACAGTTTAATTTCGGCCATATACGTTATGACATGTACCGCGATGAGAACGTTGCCCTTGAAGCGCTCAAATCCGGCGAATACGACTTCCGCCGCGAGTATATCGCCCGCAACTGGGCCACGGCCTATGATGCACCCGCCGTGAAGGATGGCCGTGTTATCAAGCGTGAAATCCCCGACCAGACCCCGCAGGGTATGCAGGCGTTTATCTACAACGCCCGCCGCGACAAGTTTGCCGATGCAAGGGTGCGTGAAGCTATTGATTTAACATTGGATTATGAATGGCTCAATAAGACTATTTTTTACGGGGCGTATGTGCGCAACGCCAGCTTCTTTGAAAACACCGATTTTCAGGCCAAGGGCGCGCCCGCAGGCAAGGAACTGGAGCTGTTGAAACCATTTGAAAAAGAATTGCCGCCGGAGCTGTTTGCCGGTGTGTATAAAAACCCTGTCACTGATGGTTCGGGCAATGCCCGCGACAACCTGCTGAAGGCACAAAAGCTGCTGGAAAAGGCGGGATGGATGATCAAGGACGGCCACCGTGTGAATGACAAGGGCGAGGCGCTGGTGATCGAGTTTCTTCTCCAGCAGCCGACCATGGAGCGCGTGATCGGGCCGATGCGCAAGAATTTGGAGCGTCTGGGCATTACGTCATCTATCCGTATCGTCGATAACTCGCAGTACCAGAAGCGCACCGACGAGCATGATTTCGACATCATTTCCATCTGGGTGAACCGCGGGGTATTCTTCCCTGGTAACGAGCAGACGGCGTTGTGGAATTCCTCGCAGGCGGATGTGAAGGGCGGGAATAATTTAAGCGGCGTGAAAAGCAAGGTCATCGACAGCCTGCTCGACGCGCTTACCAAGGCCAAAAACAAAGAGGATTTACTGGCGGCGGGGCGCGCACTCGACCGCGTGTTGCTGTGGCAGCATTATGTCATCCCCAACTGGCATTCCGGCGTGTTTCGCGTGGCGTACTGGAACAAATTCGGCCTGCCCGACACGTTGCCGAAATACAATCTCGGTTTCCAGACATGGTGGATTAAGGAAGGAAAATAGGCTTAAGGCTTGAGGCTTGCCGCGTAACCCTATATATTTCCACGCGTACCTAACCTGAAGCCATAACCCATGACCGCCTATATCATTCGCCGTATTCTCATGATGATACCGACCCTGTTCGGTATCATGGTGCTGAATTTCGCTATTGTTCAGGCTGCCCCTGGCGGGCCGGTGGAGCGCATGGTGGCGCAGCTGACCAATATCACTCAGTCGGATGCAACAGCGCGCTTTTCCGGCAGCGGCGGCGACTTTGCCGGCAAGGCCGATATTCAGGCCAACAATATCAATTCCATCTATCGCGGCGCGCGTGGGCTTGACCCCGAAATCATCGCCCAGATCACCAAGATGTACGGCTTCGACAAGCCGCCTTTGGAGCGTTTCTGGCAGATGATCGGCAATTATGCGCGCTTTGATTTCGGCGAGAGCTTTTTCCGCAGTGAACGGGTGGTCAATCTCGTGTTGCACACCCTGCCTGTGACCATTTCCTTAGGCCTGTGGACGACCCTGCTGGTGTACCTTATTTCCATCCCGCTGGGCATCCGCAAAGCGGTTAAGGACGGTTCGGCCTTTGACCTGTGGACGAGCTGGGTCATCATCATCGGCTACGCCATTCCCAGCTTCCTGTTTGCCATTGTGCTGATTATCGTCTTTGCCGGCGGCAATTACCTGCACTGGTTCCCGCTCAAGGGACTGACCTCGGATAACTGGGCGGATATGGGGGTGTTCCAGAAAATAGGCGATTATTTCTGGCATATCGCCCTGCCCGTGCTGGCGATGGTGATCAGTGGCTTTGCTTCCCTCACCCTGCTGACCAAGAATTGTTTTCTGGATGAAATCAACAAACAGTACGTACTGACGGCGCGTGCCAAGGGCCTGACCGAGCGGCAGGTGCTGTACGGGCATGTGTTCCGCAACGCCATGCTGATCGTGATTGCAGGTTTTCCCTCGGCGCTGCTGCGTATCCTGTTTACCAGCGCCTTGCTTATTGAAATTATATTCTCCCTCAACGGGTTAGGACTGTTAGGGTATGAGGCGGTGGTTGGGCGCGATTATCCGGTCATGTTCGGCACGCTCTATATTTTTACGCTGATCGGGCTGGTGTTCAACCTGATCGGCGATATCACCTACATGCTGATCGACCCGCGCATCGATTTCGACCGGAGGGACGCATAACCATTATGTTTTATAACGCAACTATCAGGGTAGGGCTATGATTGAAGTTTCAAATACTATCAATGGATTTACTCTCGAAGCTACGGCTGAGGGCGTCGTAGTGGTTACCTTTGAGCAGGCTCTGGAGCGGTTGGGCAGGCGAGAAGCGTTAAGTATCAGTAAGGCAATGCTGCTGGCATTGAGCCCTGAACTAAAATCGCGCGGATACCAATTAATGTTGTCCCACGATAAACTTCATGATGACCCTGTATTACAAAGTCTTACCTGTGGGGTAGAGGTGATAAATCCCCGCGATGGAAACAGTTTTCCACAACAAGAGCATTTAGAAATGCATCTTGCCAATGCAATAGCATCCAAACATGACGAATTGCATGGGTTGACTCAGGGCAGTTCTCATCAGCCCTCACAGGTGCCTTTGGATATCTTGAAGAAATATAAAGGCATGGTGATTACGGAAGAATTACTGGCGGAAATGGAGCGTGAAGCTCTGAGTGCATCAAAGGGGCAAAGCCATACATGAATCGTGTGTTTGCACATAACAACCGGAGCGGTGCATGATGGCCCTGCCCGCCCGCATCCTGTCTGCCGAGCCGTTTGTGCCGCATACGCTGGAACATTTGACGGAAGTGCGGGCGTTCCCCAATCCGCTGCCGGAAGCGGCCTATGACAAGATGCTGGCTGACTACGCTGCGGTGCAGGATGTGTCCGTGCAGCGCATTCTGTATGACAGTGACGGGCTGAAGGTGTCTGGCCTGATGGCGTTGCCCAAAGATTTGAGCGCAGGCGGGCATCCCCTGCTCATCTACAACCGTGGCGGCAGCCGTGAATATGGCAAGCTGACGGTGCTGTCGGCCATGCGTTCCATGGTTCCGTTTGCAAGGCGGGGCTTTATCGTCTTTGCATCCAATTACCGTGGCAACGATGGCGGCGAAGGGCGCGAAGAATTTGGCGGACAAGACCTGAACGACGTGCTGAACCTGCTGTCTATTGGCCGTGAACATATTGCTTTTGATGGGAAAAATGCTTTTATGATTGGGCATTCGCGCGGTGGCATGATGACGATGATGGCCTCGAAGCAAGGTGCGGAGCTCAATGCCGCCATCGCCATTGCCTCGGTGTCCAGCGCCCATACGCTGGCCAAGGAACAGCCGATGATAGAACGGGTGCTGGTGCCGCTCATTCCTGATTACGCCAGCGACCCTGCCGCTGCCCTGCGCCGACGTTCGCCGATTGACTGGCCGCAGGACATCGCCGCTCCTTTGCTGCTGTTGCACGGGGATGCCGATAAGGATGTCAGCGTGGATGCGTCCATTGCCCTTCACGAGGCGTTACAGCGTTCCGGCAAGGTGTCCGAGCTGGTTGTCTATCCGGCGGGCAACCATGCGCTGATACGCCACTGGGATGACGTGGTGGCGCGTTCGCTGGAATGGATGGGGCGGTACCGCGTATGACCCCTTTAGCCCGCCGCCGTCTGCAGCTCTTTCGCGCTAACCGCCGTGGCTATGTCAGCCTATGGATTTTCCTCGCGCTGTTTTTCATCAGCCTGTTTGCCGAGGTGATCGCCAACGACAAGCCTATCATTATGAAATATAATGACCATTACTACTTCCCCGTCTTTACCACCTACAGTGAAAAGACCTTTGGCGGTGATTTCGACACCGAAGCCGCCTACCGCGACCCGTTCCTGAAAGAGCGCATCAGCAAGAATGGCTGGATGCTCTGGCCATTGATTCATTACAGCTACTCCACCATCAACTACGACCTCAATGTCCCTGCCCCGTCGCCGCCGACCAGCGAAAACTGGCTCGGGACAGACGATCAGGGACGCGATGTGCTGGCGCGTTTGATTTATGGTTTCCGCATCTCGGTGCTGTTTGGGCTGATGCTGACCGTGTTCAGCTCTATCATCGGCGTTCTGGCGGGAGCGGTGCAGGGGTATTTCGGCGGTTGGACGGATTTGCTGTTCCAGCGTTTCATTGAAATCTGGTCCGGACTGCCCGAGCTTTTCCTGCTTATTATCCTCGCCAGCATTGTTACCCCTAATTTCTGGTGGCTGCTTGGTATATTGTTATTATTCAGCTGGATGAACCTAACTTCGGTGGTGCGTGCCGAGTTTTTACGTGCGCGGAACTTCGATTATGTAAAAGCGGCACGCGCCCTTGGGGTCAGTGAACGCCGCATTATGGTGCGCCATGTGCTGCCCAACGCGCTGGTAGCGGCCATGACCTATATCCCGTTTGTCATGAGCGGTGCGGTCACGGCACTCACCACGCTCGATTTCTTGGGCTTCGGCCTGCCCCCCGGTTCGCCGTCGCTGGGGGAGTTGCTGCTGCAGGGCAAGGGTAACCCGCAGGCGGCGTGGCTGGGATTCACCGGCTTTATCTTTATTGCCGGTATGCTGGTGTTGATTATCTTTATTTCCGAAGCGTTTAGGGATGCATTTGACCCCAGAAAGGCATTGAAGGCATGACGCTCCTGTCCGTAGAAAAGCTTTCGCTGGAATTTGCCATCCACAAGGCGGTGTCGGGGGTGTCCTTCCACATTGATAAGGGCGAGATGGTGGCGGTGGTCGGCGAATCCGGCTCCGGCAAGTCGCTGACCGCCCTCTCCTGCCTTGGCCTGCAGCCTGCCAGCGCCACGATCAGCGGCAGCATTACCTTTGATGGGCAGGACATGGTAGGTGCATCGGAAGCCGTGTTGCGCCAGATACGCGGCAAGCGCATCGGCATGATCTTCCAAGAACCAATGACCGCGCTCAACCCCCTGCACACCATTGGCAGTCAGATTGGTGAAATCCTGACCATCCACCAGCCGATGGCACCCAATGCGGTGCATGCACGCATTATCGAGCTATTGGAGCAGGTCGGCCTGCCGCATTTTAAGGACCGCCTCGGGGCGTTCCCGCATGAATTATCCGGCGGCGAGCGCCAGCGCGTGATGATCGCCATGGCCATTGCCAATAAGCCCGATCTGCTGATTGCCGATGAACCGACCACGGCGGTGGATGTCACCATACAGGCAAAAATCCTGAAGCTACTAAAAGAATTGCAAAAAAACATGGGGTTAGCCATATTATTCATCACCCATGACCTAACCATCGTGCGCCGCCTTGCCGACCGCGTGGTAGTGATGAGCAAGGGAGAAATCGTCGAACAGGGACTGGTAA
The DNA here is from genome assembly GCA_025360605.1 of Alphaproteobacteria bacterium. Taxonomy (GTDB): domain Bacteria; phylum Pseudomonadota; class Alphaproteobacteria; order Rickettsiales; family SXRF01; genus JANYBV01. The sequence continues at coordinate 359,386 of JANYBV010000038.1, forward strand.
CGCAGGTCTTCCATGCGCCATCACATTCCTATACTAAGCATCTTCTCGCATCCGAACCGAAGGGCGCTGCGGCTGTCTTACCTGCCAATCCAAAACCGATAATGGCATGCGACCAGCTAAAAGTCTATTTTCCCATTAAAAAAGGCGTATTAAAAAAGACCGTAGGCTTTATAAAAGCAGTGGACAGCGTATCGGTTGCGGTAACGGAATTCATGACTCTGGGAGTCGTTGGCGAGTCCGGCTCGGGAAAAACGACCTTGGGCTTCGCACTGTTGCGCCTGATGAAGAGCGAAGGGCGGATCGTATTTTTAGGGAATGACATTCAGGGATGGGGCCATAGCGCCATGCGGCCTCTGCGCGAAAAGATGCAAATGGTGTTTCAGGACCCCTACTCCAGCCTTAACCCGCGCATGACCGTGCGCCAGATCATCGAAGAAGGCCTGCTGGTGCATAGGCTAAGCAGCACGGCCAGCGAAAGGCTGGCAGCGATTGAGGCGATTATGGAGGATGTCGGGCTGACGACAGACATGCTGGAGCGCTACCCGCACGAATTCAGCGGTGGCCAGCGCCAGCGCATCAGCATTGCCCGCGCCATGGTGCTGCGCCCTACCTTCGTGGTGCTGGACGAGCCAACCTCGGCACTGGATTTGTCGGTGCAGGCACAGATTATTGACCTGCTGAAAAACCTGCAAGCCAAATACGCCCTCAGCCTGATGTTCATCAGCCATGATTTGCGCGTGGTCAAAGCTATTGCCCACCACATCATCGTCATGCATCATGGGGTCATTGTGGAGCAAGGGGATGCGAAAAGCATCTTCGAGCAGCCCAAACAAGACTATACGCGTGCGCTCATTAACGCCGCGTTTATGAATGAGGTGGCATAATGCGTGAAATTTTCGCCTGTTGGTAAGGGGAGCAATGTGATGGGTTTATCGGATGAACTGCTGCAAAAATTTGTAAGCCTGCTGACCGCCCTGATGGGGGCGCTGGTCGGTGGGTTGTTTTCTTTACGCGCCAGCAGCAGAGCGCACCGGTTTGAAATGGCCAAGGAACACCGCCGTGAGGAACGCGAGGTGCAGAACATGCTGGATTCCATCGGGGTGGAAATCGGCACCTTGTGGTTTTTCCACATGAACCGTATCGGCGCTATGGTCGAAAACCTGCCCGAAGGTGGCGCGTTTGAATTCTACTATCCCCTCACCCAAGATTACTTCACCGTGTACAACACCAATGCTGGCAAGATCGGTGCAGTGAAGGACAATGAGCTGCGTGAGGCCATTGTGGTGTGCTACAACAAGTGCAAGAAAATCGTCGACGGTTTTAAATATAATAATGTTTTATATAAAGATTACCGTGATTTGCTGCTGATGCCCGCTGATTCACCGAACCATGAGGCGTATGTGGCGGCTAAGCATCTGGAATTGGTTGATTACGCCAAGATTGTGGTCGAAGACCATTTTGAGGTGAAGGGATATGTTGAAAAACTATTAAATTTGCTTAAGAATAGGGTCGGCTCATAAAACCCCTAAGTAGAAACCATGGAAAATACTCGGCCTGCCACAGGCTCCGATGGGCTCGTCACCAAGGACGATTACAGCACCGTTCTGACCCCGCTTAAAAGGTTGAACAAAGGCAGGCAGGCGCATGCCCTGATTGATGATGTTGATGCTACTCTCAGGCATTATTTTGAGCATCACACGGAGCCCTTGCTCAAAAAAACCATCCGTGCCCTTACCTATGATTATCTCAAGGCTAAACATGACAAGCCTGACTTTGCTCCCCCCGAAGGCGTGGGATATCTAACCAAGCGTTTGCATGAATTAAATAAACAACATAAAGGGCAGCCGCTTAAAAGACCTTTTCGTGATTACTCGGAGGATGAAGTCATGAAGGTTATCCTGAACTTGGAACCTCCGCGCCATCATACGCAGGCGGGCATTCATTTCTTGCTGCTTCTTTTAGAAGAAAAAGGCGTTGATGGAGTAGCCGATTTTATGGATGAAGCAACTGAAATCCTTGATCATGAAGGTAAGTTGCTCGATTATGATTTTAAAGGCGATAACCAAAACATCGTAAAGCGCGCGCGAATTGGAAAACTTATGCACCGCCGCACCTTTCTGGAAACTAGCGCTTGGGGTATCGGCGGAACTATTTGTCTGATCAATGGTGGTCTTCAGGTTACGAACCTAGCCTTAAAAGCAATCAATGGCATGATGAGAGCGAGCGAAGAATCCAAGCATAACTCTGGCGCTCACCGCCAGAATGAACTTGAATGGATGGAACATAGATTAGAGGCAATTAAAGAGCGCTCTGAAAATAATTTGGGACCTATTGAAAACATCGTGATCGGTGCGGCTTTGGTGTACGAAGATATCAAGGAATCGCGCGAAAAAAAATACGAACAGATTTCAAATGCAGTGGCAGAGCTTGCGAATTATATCCGTAAAGAAACACTCGTTCCCCAAGTTGAACAAGGCAAGGAAACGCTTGCCCGCCGGCATTGAAAATTTACACCTGTAAAATGAGCGCACCGGTGGTTTTGCGCGATTCAAGGTCGATATGTGCCTGACGCACCTCTTCTAAATGGTACATCCCGCCTATGCGGATATTGACGATTTTGCGGGCAATCAGGTCAAACAGCGTATGGGCATTGGCTAGATAGTGGTCGTAATGCTCGATATGGTCCATCAGCGTAGGACGCGTCAGGTACAGTGAACCCTTCTGCGAGAGCAGCCCTGCTTCAAACGGCGGAATCGAGCCGGACGACTGGCCGAAGCTGACCATCATGCCGAATTTTTTGAGCGAATCGAGCGAATCGGTAAAGGTACTTTTGCCAACCGAGTCATACACCACGTCCACCCCTCGCCCGCCGGTATATTCCTTCACTTTTTCGACCATGTCTTCCTGCGTGTAGATAATCGGGTAATCGCAGCCATTTTCCATGGCCAGATGCGCTTTTTCCTCGCTGCTGACCGTGCCCAGTACGGTGGCTCCCAGATGCTTGGCTATCTGGCAGGCAATCAGCCCTACCCCGCCGGAGGCGGCGTGAATCAGTACGGTGTCACCCGCCTGAATGCGGAAGGTCAGGTAGGTCAGGTAATGAGCAGTCAGGCCTTTAAGCATAACGGCGGCGGCCTGCTCGTAGGAGATGGAGTCCGGAATTGCAATCACATGGCGGGCAGGCATGCAGCGGTATTCGGCGTAAGCACCGATCGGTCCACCGCAATAGGCCACGCGGTCACCCACTTGCAGGTGCGTCACTAATTTTCCCACCTTCTCCACCACCCCAGAGGCTTCCATGCCGAGGCCGATGGGGTAAGCCATCAGCTTATAAAGGCCGGTACGGTGGTATATATCGATATAATTGATGCCGATAGCATGCTGGCGAATCAGCACCTCGCTCACAGCAGGCTGCGGGACGGCCACCTCCTCGATTTTTAATACCTCGGGGCCGCCGGTTTCGTGGATTCTGACGATCTGAGCCATTTGCCATTGCCTTTCCAAGCCAATTACTTATATAAGCGGCAGCAACTTTAGCGTGAGCAATACGGATGTCCAGTACCAAGTCAGAGTTTGCCGATACCATCTACGCACTGGCGACCATGGCAGGGAAATCGGCGGTGTCTATCTTTCGCCTGTCCGGCCCGCGTTCGCTGACGGTATTGAAGCTCTTGTCGGGTGCGGGTGACATCACGCCGCGCCATGCGCATTACCTGACATTTCGTTCGCCGGATACGCAGGAACCCATCGATCAGGGCTTAGGGATTTATTTCCCCAAACCGCACAGCTTTACCGGCGAGGAGGTGGTGGAGTGCCAGCTGCATGGCTCACCCGCCGTTATCCGCCATATGCTAGAAACGTTAGGGCAGGTGGACGGCCTGCGTCCGGCCGAGGCGGGGGAATTCACGCGGCGTGCCTTTATCAATGGCAAGATGGACCTGATGGAGGCGGAAGGGTTGGCGGATCTGATCGATTCGGAAACCAGCCAGCAGAAATCACAGGCATTACGGCAGATGCAGGGCGGCATGAGTGCGCAGTTTGAAACGCTGCGTAACGACACCATTCATTGTCTGGCGCTCTTAGAAGCGTATATCGACTTTCCGGATGAAGAGATACCCGAATCGGTTTTAACCTCTCTACAGGCAAGCCTGATCGATTTACGGGGTAAGATTCAATTGATGCTTTCTGACCAGAGGCGGGGGGAGCGGTTACGCGACGGCATCAACGTGGTGATTCTTGGTGCGCCCAACGTCGGCAAATCCAGCTTGCTCAATGCGATTGCGCGGCGGGATGTGGTGATTGTGTCCCACCAGCCGGGCACCACGCGCGATATGGTGGAAATACACGTCGATATTGCCGGATATCCCGTGGTGTTTGTTGATACGGCGGGTTTGCGGGATAGTGACGACGAGATCGAATCCGAAGGCATACGGCGGGCGCTGGAGCGTTCGCGCTCTGCCGATATCAGGCTGGTGTTGTTTGACGGCGCGCAGTGGCCGCAGCTGGATGATGCCAGCCGCCAGTTGCTTGACGAGCAGTCTCTGGCCGTTATTACGAAAGGAGACTTGCTGTCTACGCGTCCACATCATCCGGTATTGCCGGATGTTCATTACATTTCGACGCAATCAGGCGAGGGGATAGATGCGCTGTTACAGCAGATCGAGAAGCGCATTGTCGGCGATTATGCCAGCCATACCGCACCGTTTATCACGCGCACCCGCCACAGGGCGTTTTTGGAGGCGGCGCTAGCGCATATCGATGCCTCCATGCACAAGCCGGATTTGGAGCTGCGCTGCGAGGAATTACGCTTGGCGGCACAGAGCTTAGGTAAAATTACTGGTAAAATTCAGGTGGATGATGTATTAGACGTGATATTCAGGCGCTTTTGTATTGGAAAATAAGGGCAGGTGCGTGTAGTATGCCGCCCTTACAGCGACTCATGTATTAATATTTCTTAGTAAATTATGGTCGATTTTGATGTCATAGTGATTGGTGGCGGGCATGCGGGCTGCGAAGCGGCGGCAGCTTCCGCACGCGTGGGCGCAAGGACCGCACTGGTGACGCAAAAACGCCAGACCATCGGCGAGATGTCGTGCAACCCCGCCATTGGTGGCATTGCCAAGGGTACGCTGGTTAAGGAAATTGATGCGCTGGACGGGGTGATGGGGCGTGTGATTGACCGCGCCGGTATCCATTACCGTATCCTCAATGGAAGCAAAGGCCCCGCGGTGCGTGGCCCACGTGCGCAGGCTGACCGCAAACTCTACCGTAATGCCATGCAGGATATATTATCCAACTACGAAAACCTGACGATTGTCGAAGCCTCCGTGGAGGATTTGCTGGTGAATGATAATGCCGAAGTAACGGGCGTTATCACCCAGTCCGGCACAACGATCACAGCGGGTAAGGTGGTGCTGACCACGGGCACGTTTTTAAACGGTCTGATGCATATTGGTGAAACCAAAATCAGGGCAGGCAGAGTAGGGGAGCAACCCTCGATCGGCCTGTCCGATACGCTGAAGCGGCTTGAATTTAATGTCGGCCGCCTGAAGACGGGAACACCGCCACGGCTGGATGGTAAAACCATCGACTGGGCTTCGCTGGAAGCGCAACCAGGGGATAATCCGCCGCAGCCATTTTCCTACATGACCGATCAGGTGAGGGTGCCGCAAATCTCGTGCTATATCACTCACACCAATCCGCAGACCCATGAGATCATCCGTAGCAACATTCACCGCGCGCCGATGTATTCGGGGCAGATTGAAAGCACTGGCCCACGCTATTGCCCGTCGATTGAAGACAAGGTGGTGCGTTTTGCCGCCCGTGAACATCACCAGATTTTCTTGGAACCCGAAGGGCTCGATGACGATACCGTCTATCCGAACGGCATTTCTACCTCGCTCCCAGAGGATGTGCAATTGGCCTTGCTCAAGACCATCGCGGGCCTCGAAAATGCCGTGATGATTCGCCCGGGTTATGCGATTGAATATGATTATGTCGATCCCCGCGAATTAAAGCCCACACTTGAGACAAAAAAGGTGAGGGGCTTGTATTTTGCAGGCCAGATTAACGGCACGACAGGCTATGAAGAAGCGGGCGGGCAGGGGCTGGTTGCTGGCCTCAATGCGGCTTTGGCAGCGGCGGGTTCCAAGCCATTTATTATCGATAGGTCGGATGCCTATATCGGGGTTATGATTGATGACCTGATTACGATGGGGGCAAACGAACCGTACCGTATGTTCACTTCGCGCTCGGAATACCGTTTGAGTTTACGGGCAGACAATGCCGATTTACGTCTGACCGAAAAGGGAATGGCGATGGGGTGCATCGCCTCCGATCGTCAAAAGGCATTTTTAGAAAAGAAAAATCGCATCAATGTTTCACGTGAAACATTGATGAAGAAAAAAATCACTCCCAGCGAAGCGAAGTTGATGGGCATCACCATCAATCAGGATGGCATTTATCGTTCCGCCTATGAACTCCTCAATTATAATAATATTACCTTTAACGAGCTCTGTACGGTATGGCCAGAGATCGCGATCATTCCACCTGACGTGTTAGAGCAATTGAAAACGGAAGTATTGTATTCCGGATATCTTGAGCGTCAGGAGTTGGATATACAAGCCTTTAAAAAAGAAGAAGAAATGATGATACCGGAAGCTATTGACTATGATCTTTTGCCGTCACTTTCGACCGAAATCAAAACCAAATTGAAGCGCATTCAGCCCGCTACTATTGGAGCGGCCAGTCGTATTCAAGGGGTAACACCCGCATCTATTGTAGCGTTGATGGCTCATATCAAACGCTATGATTTCAAGAAATCCGCTTGAGTAATTGTGTGGAATCCAATCATTTTACCGAAGCAAAAAATCGTTTCCATGTTTCACGTGAAACATTTGATCGGTTGAAGTCCTACGAACAGATCTTGCTCAAGTGGCAATCTAAAATCAATTTGATTGGACCCGACACCATGGCAAGTGTTTGGAATCGGCATTTCGTTGATTCACTCCAGCTTTTGCCACTGATTCCTGATCTGAAGGTCCGAATGATTGATATGGGGACGGGGGCTGGCTTCGCAGGGATGGTGTTGGCGATAGCAGGGGCAACAGATATGCATTTGCTGGAGAGTGACGGCAAGAAAATATCCTTTTTGAAAGAGGTGGCGCGCATCACTAATACCTCTGTCAATATACATCATGGACGTATCGAAGAGATCGCTATTGAGGGAACGGAATTGGTTTTGTCGCGGGCATGTTCATCACTTGCCAATCTCTTTTCATATTCGTCGCGATATGTTTCACGTGAAACAAAATGCCTCTTTCATAAGGGGAAAAATTACCCTCAAGAACTGCTTGACTCCCAATCCGAATGGTTGTTTGACTATAGTGTCCACCCTAGCGTTACTGATGCTCAGGGCGGCATACTGGAAGTAACACAGCTCAGGAAGAGGGTATAAGGGGAACAGTATGACAGTCACTGCCAAAGCGAAAAAAACCACCGTAAAATCACCACGCATACTTGCCATCGTTAACCAAAAAGGTGGTGTAGGTAAGACCACCACAACCGTTAATTTGGCGACGGCATTGGCTGCCGTAAACAAGAAAGTATTGATCATCGATTTCGATCCGCAGGGTAATGCCAGCACCGGTGTTGGCATTGATTCCTCCCATCGTGAGCTAAATTCCTATGATCTGGTATTGAGCGACACGCCGCTGGATGAAATTACCCAAGCGTCCATGGTTCCTAACCTGTTTGTTGTTCCCGCGACCATAGATCTTTCCGGATCCGAAATTGAGATGGTTAGCCTTGTGAAAAGAGAGTATCGCCTCAAGCAAGCCATTGAAAATAGCATCGCTGATTATGATTATGTGCTTATTGACTGCCCGCCGTCGCTGGGGTTATTGACCCTGAATGCGTTAGTGGCAGCCAATGCGGTGTTAATTCCCCTGCAATGTGAATTTTATGCCCTTGAAGGATTGAGCCACCTGATGCGCACCATCGAACTGGTCCGCGCCAATCTTAACGAGGGGCTTTCTATACAGGGGATTGTCCTCACCATGTATGACCGCCGGAATAAATTCACCGAGCAGATTGAAAATGACGTTCGCGGGTATTTCGGGGAGACGGTCTACAACGCAGTCATTCCACGTAACATCCGTATGTCGGAAGCCCCCTCACACGGGAAACCCGCGCTTATTTACGATATGCACTGTGCTGGTTCAAAAGCCTATATCCAGTTGGCCAGTGAATTATTGAAACGTGAAAAACAGCTCCAAAAAGAACTGACAGCTGCTTAACTTAGGGAGAATCCTATGGCGACCATTACACAACGCGGGTTAGGCAAAGGTCTTTCCGCCCTTATTTCAGAAAACTCGGCCGTCTCATCTGCTCCGGCTTCCAAAACCAAAGCCGCACCGGAAATTCCGGCGGGTGTGTATACGCTTCCGGTGAACCAGTTGCATTCGGGAAAGTACCAGCCACGCACGCAATTCAGCGATCAGGCCTTGTCAGAACTGGCGGAATCAATCCGTAAAAACGGTATCATGCAACCGATCATTGTTCGTCCATCACCGAAGAATAAAGGAAAGTATGAAATCGTGGCGGGCGAACGCCGCTGGCGCGCTTCGCAACTGGCATCGCTGAACGAAGTTCCGGTGATTGTCCGCGACATTCCCGACAAGCAGGCGCTTGAACTGGCCTTGGTAGAAAATATCCAGCGTCAGGATTTGTCGCCGATTGAAGAAGCCAATGGTTATCAGCGCCTGATTGAAGAATTCGATTACACACAGGAAGAGCTGGCATCCACCATCGGTAAAAGCCGCAGCCATATTACGAATTTACTGCGTTTGCTGGCATTGCCGGATGAAATCCGCGATATGCTCGAAAAAAATGAACTGTCCATGGGGCACGCCCGCGCATTGATCGGTGTTCCTAATGCGGTCGAACTTGCTAAAGATATTGTCCGCAAAGGTCTGAACGTGCGTCAGGTGGAGCAGGTGAGCAGGGATGTGCAGGGCGTTGAAAAACGTTCGGTTACACGTAGCGGCTCGGCTCCCAAGCAGCAAGCCTACAAAGCACCGATCAATAAAGATCCCGATATCGTTGCGTTAGAAGACTCCCTATCGGAAAATCTGGGATTGAAGGTCAGCATCAATGACCGCGGACAGAATGGCGACATCGTTATTTCCTACGATTCGCTGTCCCAGCTGGATGAAATTTTACGACGCCTTGGCGAGGGGCTCTAACGGATCTGTGTAATCTGTAACAGGTAACGGCTGCTCGCGGGAACGATCGGTAGATCCGATGTTTTGCACGCTAATTCTGCATTGATCAGAAGTTTGAGCGCCTTGGCGATAGCCGTAAGCGGCCATGCCTGCACATGGCGTGTGAGCAGGGGAACTTGTTTGAAAAATACCGGCGGACGCAGGGATTGAATGACCATATCGGCGCTTTGGCCTTCTGACATTTTCGTGCGGATAAAATACAGCCGGTTGCAATAGCGTTGCAGGGCGCGCAGATACGCCACGGGTTGCATGCCATCGCGTAACAGTAAGGTCAGGTTTTTTTCCAGATGCTGAAGGTTGCGGTCGGCAACTGCGTTGACCAGATCATCAAAATTCGTTTCCCTGTTATAGCCGACCAAAGCCTCGGCATCACTGAGTGTCAGGTTTTTTGATTCTCCCGAATAGGTGATGAGTTTTTCCAGTTCCTGATAGGTGACATAACGGTCATTGCCGAGCTGTTGCGTAAGATATTCCACCACATCACGGTCGGCTCTGACTCCCGCCGCATCGAGCGACTTGCGAATCACTTCCTGCACATCGCGTGCATCATCGCGGTAGCAGGCGATGGAAGCGGTGGAGGATTCTTTTTCAAACCACAGGCGCATCGCCGAACGCGCCGATAATTCATCCGCGCACGCGATCAGTAACACGCTGTCGTTAAAATACGGTGCCGCTTCTTCGATAATGCGCGAGAGTTTGTCGCTGGCATCGCGCACCAGCAGCACGCGTTTGGGAGCCATGAAATTGATGGCCGATAATTCATCGGCAAGGAGTGCCGCATCTTCCGTAATCCGCGCAGTGCTTAACTCGCACAGGGCAAATGTATCGTATTTCTCACCAAGGAATGAAGTCGTAAGGCGTTTGGCGCGTTCACGTACAAGTCCTGAATCAGGGCCATATAATAAAATCGCACGGTGCGCGGCATCGGGCTTTTTGACATAGCTTTCAATTAATTTCGGCGCAATTTTCATTCCGTCTCACTACAGGTTACGGGTGTGAAGGAAGTAAGCTAGAAAGGCCTGGAATCTGGTTGAATAGTACAGGTGTATACGCCACCGGTTGCGGTGTGGCGGCGATTTGTTTTGCATCTTGTTCCGGCGCGCCCTCATCGAGATACGTGGTCAGGCGCTGGCGGTATAGTTCGGCCAGTTCGGTGACGTTGCGCTTGAGTGCGTCCTGTTCGGAGATGTAGGTGGAATAATATTCGTTGGTAAGGTTGTTGTAGCTGTTGATGTAGGACAAGTCGCCTGCCGAGATGGCTTTGTCATCGGCGATACGGTACAGCGTATAATGGGACGTGAGGTACACGTTATAACGCGATACTGTGCCGTCACGCGCCACACCGATAGGTACGGTGGAGTTGGTTAGCGTCAGGTTCAGGCGATAGGTGGGATTGACGGGAAGTGATCCGTCCGGATTGAGCTTGTCTTCCAGTGCTGCTTTCAGCAACTGTCCTTGCCGCCCTGAGATGGAATCAATTTTGACACCGGCAAATACTTTAGACACACCGGTCTTTGACTTGGCGGCATACAAAGGCTGGAAGCCACAGCCACCAAGGGATAGCGCGGCAATCAATAGGCACAATCCGGTGATACGTTTCATGGCGGTATCCTGTTATTTTGCTACGACATTGACGATGCGGTTGGGAACCACAATCACCTTGTCCACTATCTTATCTTTAAGCGCTTCACGTATGGCCTGCAACTCCAATACTTTCGCCTCGGCTAGTTTTTTATCCATGTCCTTGGGCAATTGGATGGTGGCTTTTAGTTTGCCGTTGATCTGGACGGCGATGGTGACGCTGTCATCTACGACCAATGCCGGATTGGCTTTGGGCCATGTGTGATCGGCGGCGGTGTCGCTGTGTCCGAGTTCTTTCCATAGTTCTTCACTCAGGTGCGGCATGAACGGGCTGATGAGCAGCACGATGGTTTCCAGTGCTTCGGAAAACGCCTCGGAATAATCCGTGGTCGCCTCTAAAAGGTTGGATAATTCGCGGATGCGCGCGATGGCTTTGTTGAAATGGAAACGCTCGATATCATCCGTCACGGCGGCGATGGTTTTGTGGGTGACCTTACGCAACTGCGCGTAGCGCGGATCGGCTTCGGTCATGGTGGCCACACGCCCTTTGCTGGACAACAGCAATTTCCATAGGCGGTTGATGTATTTCCATGCGCCTTCGATACCGGCATCGGTCCATTCGAGGTCGCGTTCCGGCGGGCTGTCGGAGAGCATGAACAGACGTGCGGCATCGGCGCCGTAGGTTTCGATCATGGCACGCGGGTCAACGGTGTTCTTTTTGGACTTGCTCATTTTTTCGCTGCGGCCGACGACCACCGGATATTTGCTAATCATCTCGATCGTCGCACCCGACGCATCGGTGGTGATTTCATCGGGCGATAACCATTTGCCGTTCGTGTCTTTATACGTCTCATGGCAGATCATGCCCTGTGTTTCAAGACGTACAAACGGTTCCTTGAAATCGACGAGGCCGCACTGGTTGAGCGCGCGCGAGAAGAACCGCGAATACAGCAGATGCAACACGGCGTGTTCAATGCCGCCGATATAACAATCCACCGGCATCCAGTAGCTCACGGCCTTGGCATCGAAAGCTGCTTTGCTGTGCGGCGAGCAATAGCGGGAAAAATACCATGACGATTCGAAGAACGTGTCGAAGGTATCGGTCTCGCGCCGCGCATTCTTATTACAATGGGGGCAGGAGACGTGTTTCCATGTCGGGTGGTGGTCGAGTGGGTTTCCAGGCTTATCGAAGCTGATATCGCGCGGTAATTCGACGGGGAGGTCTTTCTCCGGTACGGGGACGGCTCCGCAGTCATCGCAGTAAATAATCGGAATCGGGCAACCCCAGTAGCGCTGGCGGGAAATACCCCAGTCGCGCAGGCGGAAATTGACCTTAGCGGTGCCAAGGTTTTTCTTTTCCAGTTCGGCGATCACGCGCTGCTTGGCATCGGTGATGGACAGGCCGTTGATAAAATCGGAATTGACGATCACGCCGTCATCGGTGAATGCTTCGGTGTCAATCACCGGAGCGGCTTCGCCTTTAGGAGCGACCACAGGCAATACGGCCAAATTATATTTGCGGGCGAAATCAAGGTCGCGCTGGTCGTGGGCAGGGCAACCGAAAATAGCGCCGGTGCCGTAATCCATCAGGACAAAATTTGCGACATAGAGCGGTACTTCGTGGCCATCAAACGGATGGATGATTTTCAGTCCCGTATCGAACCCTTTTTTCTCGGCTTTTTCGATCGCCTCTTCGGAGGTTCCGGTGCGCTGGCAATCGGCAATAAACGCTTTGAGTTCGGGATTATTCTGTGCCAGCTCAACCGTCAGCGGATGACCGGCGGACAGGGCGCAAAACGACATGCCGAAAATGGTGTCGGGGCGGGTGGTGTAAATGGCGAGCGGCTCGCTGCGGCCTTTGATGGCGAGCGTCAGTGTCGCGCCGTAGGATTTGCCGATCCATTTTTCCTGCATCAGGCGGACTTTGTCCGGCCAGCGGTCAAGCGACTTCAGGCTTTCCAATAGATCGTCGGCAAACGCCGAAATTTTTAAAAACCACTGCGACAGTTTGCGGCGTTCCACCAGCGCGCCAGAACGCCAGCCACGGCCATCGATCACCTGTTCGTTGGCGAGTACGGTGTTATCAATCGGGTCCCAGTTGACTTCGGCTTCTTTGCGGTAGGCGAGGCCGTTTTGAAGGAATTGCAGAAAAAATAACTGTTCATGCTTGTAATAATCGGGAAGGCACGTCGCCACTTCGCGATCCCAGTCGTATGACAGGCCGATCAGCTTTAACTGCTCGCGCATGGTGGCTATATTGGCGAGCGTCCAGTCCGCCGGATGGGAATTATTCTGGATAGCGGCATTTTCCGCCGGAAGGCCGAACGCATCCCAACCCATTGGGTGAAGCACGTTAAACCCCTGCATCCGTTTGGTGCGCGCCGCCACATCGCCGAGTGTGTAGTTGCGTACATGCCCCATATGGATATTGCCAGACGGGTACGGAAACATCTCCAGCACATAGTATTTCGGCTTGCCGGCGATTTCAGTTGCGGCAAACGTTTTATGGTCCTGCCAGTAGCGCTGCCATTTGGCTTCGCTTTCGCGGAAGTTATAACGTGAGATCGGGGTATCCGTCATGGCGAGGTTATTTCAGTTGGCTGACCCGCAACTGACGCGCACGCGTCAGGATGGTGTCTTCCAGCGACTGCTGTAGCTTTTCTACCACTTTCTGGTCACGCCACATGCCATGTTCCATCACCTGTTTGAACACGGTGATTTTTACGCCGTCAGCACGCAGGGATTTGTCGAGGATAAGGGCGTTGACTTTAAAGCGTTCGCCGGTGGTTTTCGGATCTTCATACCAGTCGGTAATGATAACGCCGCCAAACGGATCGGCGGATACCAGTGGCATAAATGAGAGGGTATCAAGGGTGGCGCGCCATAAATAGCTGTTCACGCCGATGGCACCACCGTCGGAATTATCTTTTTTCTGGCCAAGAATGCCGATCCCGTCATCGCCCGTGATTTTTCCGTTGCGTACCTTGCGTGCCCCAACTTCCGATTTGGGAGCATTGTCGTTATCAACTGGCACCGTCGGACCATCCGAGCAGGCACTCAGTAATGAAACCAAAACGCATAGCAGCACTTTTTTACGCATATATCTTACCCTTGTCATATCCATGATTCGGCCACTGCAAACGTGAGCAATAGCACCCTTAAGGCAAAGCACTCTAGACAATAAAAAAGGGCGATGCAACTGCATCGCCCTTAATTATCGAAGTTTTATTCGATTAGAAGTTCAGCTGGGTACCGAGAATACCAACATAACCTTTGTTGTCATTCACGTGGGCAGTTGCGTTCTGATCGTAGTAGGTCAATTCAGCATATGGGGTGAGGCCAGGAGCTAACTTATAGTCCAAACCACCGGATACACTGTAGAACTTGTCTTTACCAACGGCTTTACAACCTGCGTTGTTGCCACCAGCAGTTACGGCCGTACCGCAATCGAACTGGCTGTTCAGGTAAGTTACGCTAGCACCGAATGGGCCGTATTCGTAAGCAACGCCCACATCCCAGTACCAGGTGTCTTTTGAAGCATCAGAGGTCTTGGTATCGCTCTTACCCCAATCGCCATACGAACCAGCGAGGCTGAAGCCCATGTAGCTGACTTTGCCGCCAACGTTCCAAGCTTTCAGATCTTCGTAGGTAGCAACCTGAGCTTTACCCCATTCGCCGGTAGCTGCAGCAGCAACGCCGAAGTCACCAAACTTGTTGTCATAGTTCAAACCACCGGTGAAGATGTTCTGAGCTAAGCCAGTGTTGTTGTTGGTACGATTTGGACCTGCTGGGTTTGGAGCAGCAAGAGCAGAGGTGCCCTGACCACGGTTTGATTGGTCTGGCAGGTAGCTTACGCCGAGCTGCGCACCATAGAAACGTGGGGTGTAGTAGGTTACTTTGTTGATGTTTTCTTCTGAATGGTCACCAGTAAAGTTGGTGCCGGTTTTCAGATTGCCATAAGCGAGCGGTGAAGCTGCGTTAGCAAGGAACTGAGTGGTAGCGTTACCGAAATAGGTCCAGTCGCCGTTGATACCACCGGTAGCACGTGAAATGCTAGCAGCATCAATTTTCATGGTGCCGTCAGCGCCAACGTTTGAACCGAGTTCAAAACGACCCCAACCGCCATCTACGTAGATGAAGGTTTTGGAAGCGTTGGTACCACGGTTCTGTACATCAGCGGTGGTGTCAGCAGTGAGATCAATTTCACCGCCGTAGCCAAGACCAGCGTCATTTTTGCCGTCGATCTTGAAATCTACCTGAGTGTCGCTGCGGAAAGCCTGACCACGCTGGTGAGCAGCGTTGCCCGCAATAGTTGTGTGACCTGCAGTGCCGGTGCTGCTATCATCATCGCTTACATAACCAGCTTCGAAGTTAGCGTAACCACCAACGGTTACTTTCGGAGTCTCAGCGAATGCAGCACCTGCAAGCAGGGTAGCCGCACCGACGAGGGCGCTTGTACCGAGGAGAATTTTTTTCATATCTATTTCTTCCCTTTTGAGTTTTAAAAATCTGTGACTAGAAACATACTCTAGGTTACACAAAGTAAAGTACTCATGTATTACCTTGGGCATTTACCTCGCATATTTATTGTTCAAACGAATAGGCCTTGCAAGCCGTAACGGTAAGACAGAGGGAAAAACGGCAGCTTTTCACCCTGTCTGTTGCAATATGGCAACATTTACGGGGGTGATTGGTCGTAAAATTAATAGATTATTAAGGAAAGCCTTGATGTTATGTCTTTAAGCGCCGCGATTGTCCAGATACGCAATACTATTGAAAAATCTAAACAGAACAGTCCGCTAGCGGCAAAAATGGTGACATTGCTGGCCGCCAGCAAGGGGCAATCCGAGACAGCTATCCTTGATGCCTACGCTGGCGGTATCCGAGTTTTTGGAGAAAACCGCGTGCAGGAAGCGGAAGGCAAGTGGCCGGATCTTCAAAAGCGCTTGTCCGGTATATCACTCCATCTGATCGGGCCACTCCAGACCAATAAGGTAAAGCAGGCGTTAGCGATGTTTGATGTGATCCAGACCATTGACCGCCCCAAACTGGCCGAGGCGATTGCCCATGAGCTAAACAAATCGGATCTACCCCAGCCAAGGCATTCTTTTTATATACAGGTCAATATTGGTAAGGAACCGCAAAAGGCTGGGGTGATGCCCGAGGAGGCGGATGAACTTATCGGCTATTGCCGGAGTGAATTGCATTTGCCTGTCGACGGGCTGATGTGTATTCCGCCCAACGATAAACCGCCTGCCCCGTATTTTGCTTTGCTACGAGAGATTGCCCTACGCAATGGTTTGGGGGAGCTGAGTATGGGCATGAGTGAGGATTATGAAACGGCGGTGCGTATGGGGGCAAGCTGTGTGCGTCTGGGGCGGGCGTTATTTGGGGCGGACTCCCGTTAACTCCGGTTACGACAGGCTGGATGCCCTGACATAGGCATTATAAGATGCGCGCTGATTGGCACTCAAGAAGGCTGCCGGATTCGCATCGGCGATTTCAGCCGTTGCATTATCATTGGCGGCGGCATGGGCGGCAGGTAATTTCTCCCCTTTAATAGTCGCCACCAGATGGCCCGCCATGTCGGTCCCCGTGGCACTTTGAAAAATAGAATCTAACAGAGATGCAAAAAAGCCAATCGGCCCGCCAAACAACGCGCCGCCGGCAAGTTTGGAGGCGGTGGATGGTGTTTCGCCACTAACGCTTTGATAAATATTTGATACTATGGGGATGTGCTGTAACGGATTAACCGTATCGAGTATGTCTTTGAAGGTGGGGGGCTGCGAATTCCAGAAACCGGAGGGAGCGGTATTGGCCGGATTAACGGCTCTTCCGGTCGCTTCCGGTCGGATGGTTATTTGAAGCGGGCTGTTGGGTGTTGCGGGTTCCACTGTCATTGTCCTGTTTTTAGTGATTCAACGGGTTGAACACCAAAAAGCAAGAAGCGTACCAGTTATGGCCGAGCGAAATCCCTGTTCGTTAATTTAGCGGATGGCGTCAAGAACCGCTTGGGCGGCAGTGAGTTTCAGATCCCCAGCGGCGCGCTCGAATTCGGTTTGTGCCTTATCGAGAGTGGCTTTGGCTTCGTCAACACGGGTTTGAGCCTGTGCCAGAGAAATACCGCTGCATTCCTCGGCTATTTCAGCGAGAATCGTACAGCGTTCGGGAACCACCTCGGCAATACCGCCGACAATGGACACCAGACGTTTTTCACCGTTTTCCATGTCGATGGCAATCACGCCTGCGCGGATGGTCGAGATGAATGGCGCATGACCGGGCAATACACCGAAATCGCCTTCGGTCCCCGGAACCACCACCATCTGGATAGGGGCTTCGATCAGAATTTTCTCAGGTGTAATAATGTTGAGTTGCATGCCAGCCTTTAAATGTTAAATTATGCCGCTTCCAGAGCCATTTTCTTCGCTTTTGCCACGGCCTCGTCGATCGAGCCCACCATGTAGAAAGCCGATTCCGGCAGGTCATCATACTTGCCTTCGCAGATGCCTTTAAATCCGGCAATGGTATCAGCCAGCGATACCAGTTTACCTGGTGAACCCGTGAACACTTCCGCTACGTGGAACGGTTGTGACAGGAAGCGCTGGATTTTACGGGCGCGTGCCACGACCTGTTTATCTTCTTCCGACAATTCATCCATACCGAGAATCGCGATGATGTCCTGAAGCGATTTGTAGGTTTGCAGTACGCGTTGCACTTCACGGGCAATGGCATAATGTTCTTCGCCAATCACCTGTGGGTCAAGTACGCGCGAGGTCGAATCGAGCGGATCTACCGCCGGATAAATCCCGAGTTCGGCGATCTGGCGGGACAGTACGGTCGTTGCATCCAA
This sequence comes from Alphaproteobacteria bacterium, assembly GCA_025360605.1. Taxonomy (GTDB): domain Bacteria; phylum Pseudomonadota; class Alphaproteobacteria; order Rickettsiales; family SXRF01; genus JANYBV01. The sequence goes on from JANYBV010000038.1 coordinate 377,101, forward strand.
GTGGGCGAACGAGGTAGCAGGTGCCGGATCGGTCAAATCGTCGGCAGGTACATACACGGCCTGTACCGAGGTGATCGAACCTTTTTTGGTCGAGGTGATACGTTCCTGCATCGCGCCCATGTCGGTTGCCAGTGTTGGTTGGTAACCTACGGCGGATGGGATACGGCCCAAGAGCGCCGACATTTCAGAACCAGCTTGGGTGAAGCGGAAAATGTTATCGACGAAGAACAATACGTCCTGTCCTTCTTCGTCACGGAAATATTCGGCCTGTGTCAGACCGGTGAGTGCCACGCGGGCACGCGCTCCTGGGGGTTCATTCATCTGGCCGTAGACAAGGGCAATTTTGGATTTGCTTGGCTCTTCCGCGTTGATAACGCCGGACTCCAGCATTTCGTGGTACAGATCGTTACCTTCGCGGGTACGTTCACCCACACCGGCGAATACGGACACACCACCATGCGCTTTTGCAATGTTGTTGATGAGTTCCATGATGAGTACGGTTTTGCCTACACCCGCACCGCCGAACAGACCGATCTTGCCGCCTTTTACATACGGGGCAAGAAGATCGATAACTTTAATGCCGGTGACGAGAATTTCGGTTTTGGTCGACTGCTCGGTGAATTCCGGTGCTTTCGCGTGAATAGGAGCGGAGAGTTTGTTGCCAATCGGGCCACGTTCGTCGATCGGTTCACCGACCACGTTCATAATGCGCCCCAAAGTTTCGCGTCCCACCGGAACAGAAATCGCAGCGCCGGTATCAACCACTGACTGACCGCGGGTCAGGCCATCGGTTGCATCCATCGCGATGGTGCGTACTTCGGATTCACCCAGATGCTGGGCTACTTCCAGAACGAGGGTCTTGCCATCGTTTTGGGTGTGAAGCGCATTTAAGATCGCCGGCAATTTGCCGGCGGGGAATTTCACGTCGATCACCGCGCCGATGACCTGTGTGATGATACCATTTGTTGCAGCAGTCATAGTCTTCTCCTTAACAATTCAATTCTATACGGCTTCAGCGCCGGAAATAATTTCGATCAGTTCCTTGGTAATCGCCGCCTGACGGGTGCGGTTGTATTTGAGGTTCAGCTTCTTAATCATGTCGCCGGCGTTGCGGGTGGCGTTATCCATGGCGGTCATGCGCGCGCCCTGTTCGGAAGCGGCATTTTCCAGCAATGCACGGAATGTCTGCACGGCAAGGTTGCGTGGCAGCAGCTCGGCAAGGATTTCGCTTTCTTCTGGTTCATAGTCATAAGGAATGGTGGCGGCATTCTGTGCGGCACTTTTGACTTCGAGCGCCAACGGAATCAGCTGCTGGAAGGTGATGATCTGCGAGATAGCGGATTTGAAGGTGTTGTAGACGATATGGCAGACATCAAAATCACCGGCATCAAAATGATTCATGATAGCGGCGGTAACGCCTTCGGCATCGGCATAACCCAGACGGCGCGATTTGATTTCGATTTTACCGAGGATAAGTTTGCTGAATTCCTGTTGCAATTGTTCATAACCCTTGCGGCCAACAAAGAACAGTTTTACGGTTTTGCCCTGACCCTGCAATTCGCGGATTTTGCGGCGGGTGGCACGTACGATCGAGCTGTTGAACGCACCGCATAAACCGCGGTCGGAGGTGGCTACGATGATCAGATGAATCTGGTCTTTGCCCGTGCCTGAAAGAAGCCTTGGTCCCTCGGAGCCTTCCGCGACCGAGGAGGCCAGAGAGATCAGCATACGTTCCATCGCTTCCGTGTACGGACGGGCCATTTCGGCCTGTTCGCGGGCGCGGCGCAGTTTTGCTGCGGCCACCATTTTCATGGCCTTGGTGATCTTCTGCGTTGATTTGACGCTTTTGATCCGGTTTTTAAGGTCTTTTAAACTAGGCATGTTATCTCACTGACCTTTCAGTGTTTTCTAATGATGCGGCAAGCGCTTTGCTATCGATTTCGAAGTATGAAAACCGGCTGTTGCTGCCAGATTCATGAGCGTTCGAGACGAATTTTACCACGTCTTTACCAAAGGCATCGTCAAGGGCGCTGTTTACACCCTGTAAATTCGTTTCGGTAGGATTGCTGCGGTACCCGATAAATATGGGATCGATTTCGGGCCAGTCACGACCGCCCCGAAGCGCGGTGCGGATGGCGTTGTAATCGTAAGAAGACGACGTGTCACCCTCGCGCTGTCTTACAGTTACCATGCCCTTAAGCCTTTTTAATCCGTCGAGTGAAAGCACCGTATTAAATCCTATACGAACCGTTTTACCAGATTGTCCAACAACGCTTTCAGCTTGGCTTCAGCGGTATCGGTGAGCACGGATTTGCTGGCGATTTCATCCAGAATATCCTTGTTGCCGGTGCGCAGGTCTTGCAAGAGGGCCTGTTCAAATTTACCGATGTCTTTCACTGAGATTTTATCGAGATGGCCTTTGACACCCGCATAAATCACGCAGACCTGCTCGGAGGTGAGCAGCGGTGAATATTGAGGTTGTTTCAGCAATTCGGTCAGGCGTTGACCGCGCGCCAGCAATTTCTGGGTCGCTGGGTCGAGGTCGGAACCGAATTGGGCAAAGGATTCCATTTCGCGGTACTGGGCGAGTTCGAGTTTGATCGAACCAGCCACCTGTTTCATTGCTTTGATCTGTGCGGCAGACCCTACGCGAGATACCGACAGACCGACGTTTACCGCCGGACGTACGCCCTTGTAGAATAATTCGGTTTCCAAGAATATCTGGCCATCGGTGATCGAGATCACGTTGGTCGGGATGTAGGCGGATACGTCACCGGCCTGTGTTTCGATGATCGGCAGCGCGGTCATGGAACCGGCACCCATGGCATCGGACATTTTAGCAGCGCGCTCTAACAGGCGTGAGTGAATGTAGAATACGTCACCCGGGTACGCTTCACGGCCTGGTGGGCGGCGAAGGAGCAGGGACATCTGGCGGTACGCTACGGCCTGCTTGGACAAATCATCATAAATGATCAGCGAGTGCATGCCGTTGTTACGGAAAAATTCGCCCATAGCCGCACCGGTGTATGGCGCGAGATATTGGAGCGGAGCAGGTTCGGAAGCGGTTGCCGCCACGATGATCGTGTATTGCAGCGCACCGGCTTCTTCGAGTTTCTTCACCACCTGTGCAACGGTCGAGCGCTTCTGGCCGATAGCCACATAGATACAGTACAGCTTTTTGCTTTCGTCGTTGCCGGCGTTGGCGGCTTTCTGGTTCAGGATCGCGTCGATGGCGATAGCGGTTTTGCCGGTCTGGCGGTCACCGATGATCAGTTCGCGCTGGCCACGGCCGATCGGAATCAGCGAGTCGATGGCTTTAATGCCGGTGGACATTGGCTCATGTACCGATTTACGGCCGATGATGCCCGGAGCTTTCACTTCCACGCGCGAGCGGGTTACGTCTTTTAGCGGGCCTTTGCCGTCGATAGGATTGCCAAGACCGTCTACTACGCGCCCCAAAAGGCCTTTGCCAATCGGGCAGTCCATGATGGTGTTGGTACGTTTTACAGTGTCGCCTTCTTTAACGGTACGGTCATCGCCGAAAATTACCACGCCGACGTTATCGGCGGCCAAGTTGAGCGCCATGCCTTTCATGCCGTTGGTGAATTCCACCATTTCGCCGGCCTGAATGTTTTCAAGGCCGTATACGGTGGCAATACCGTCACCGACGGATACAACCTGACCGGTTTCTGACAGCTCGGCATCCGCATTGAATTGCGTGATCTGTTTTTTCAGTATGTCCGAAATTTCTGAAGGACGAATATCCATTTGTAACTATCTCCTTGAACGTTAAGCTGCCTGAAGTGCAATCTTCAGACGGCGAATTTTACCCGCCAGCGAGCTATCCAGCTGCAGGCTACCAATTTTAACCACGACACCGCCGAGCAATTCAGGTTGCTCCTTCAGTGTCAGCACCATTTTACGATTATAGGCCTTGCTCAGGCGTTCGCTGATTAGTTTGACTTCTTTGTCTTTCAGCGGCGCAGATGCAATTAATTCCGCTTTGAGTTCGCCGCGCGCCGACGAAGCCCAATCGGCATAAAGCGCAGCAATATCGGGCAGCACGGCAAGACGTTTCTGGCGGATGAGCATGCCGATAAACTGGCGGGTGATCTGGTGCACCTGCATTTTAGCGAGAATCGCCAGCATGGTTTGTGCGCGCGCCTCGTGGGAAAGCAGGGGATTGGTGAGGAATTCACGGAATTCTTTGCTGTCCTTGCAGGCGGCCGAGAGCGCCAGCAAGTCTTTTTCGACCTGATCGGTCACTTTGTCGGCTACGACCACTTCAAAAAGTGCCTTGACGTAGCGTTCAGCAATGCGTTTGGAGCCGGATGTTTTCACGGGTTTTCTGTGACTAAGCTAGGTTATGGAAGCGCGGAAATTAGCAAGATTGTGGATAAAGGCAACCAAAAAGTTATCCCCCATGCGTAATGACCCGTTAGCCTGTTGGAAGGGCTAGAAAATTAGCAGATTTTGTGTGGGCTTAACCAACGACGGCAGACACGCCGCGTTCGCCGGCGATTTCGGATACGCGTGCATACACATCATCTTGCGACATTTTATCAATCAGCTCTACCTTGGCGCCCGAAGCCTGCAATGCCTCAAGGTTCTTCTGCATCTGTGATTTTCCTTCTTTGCCAATCAACATGACCGGAGCCCATTCATGGATAATCACATGAGGGGGAGGATTTTGTTTGGAGGTGGCGATAATAGCGGCCATCATCGGGTCTTTCGTGTCGGGGCTGCAATCACGATCTATCGAAAGGTCAGGCACGTTGAAAATAACAACATCAGGACGGTCGGTGGTGAGTACAGGCGCGAAGGTCGGGGATGTGATCGGGGTCTGGCCTTCAACCTCGCTGCCGCCCGGGCGGTGCCACTGTTTATCCACGTGGTCATAGCTGATGTCGGTTACTTTGTACTGGCTGCCGGTTTCGTCCTGAATGCGGATATAGTCAGAGTTTAGCCCGCCGGTTCCGCCCTGAAACTGGTCCACCACCAATACTTTGAGGGTGGCGGCTGGTTTAGCGTCATCGGTTGGTTCTGGTGTCCACTTGGCTCGGGGGGCGGTAGGTTTCATGGCTATAATCCTTAAATATTTTTAAGGAAATTAACTAATGACCGTTAATTTGTCAATGGTCTTAGAGGAAGTTTTGTGGATCAATATCGGTTTTAATCCGCACCGACGAGGGGGCTTCCTGCACATCCACCCATTCCTTCATCAATTTCGGCAGGTTAATCTGCCGTTCGGCTTTAATGAGCAGGCGGAAGCGGAATTTGCCGCGCAGCAAAAACAGTGGGGCAGGGGCAGGGCCATACAGATGGAGTTGCGGCGATGTGGGAAAGGTGGAAGCAAGGATTTTGGCGGTTTTCATGACCAGTTCTTCTTTCTCACCTTCCACAATCAGCGCGGCGAGGCGGGTAAACGGTGGCATGTTGGCGTTTTTGCGGGCTTTCAGCTCGGCGGCGAGAAACGCGTTGCGGTCGCCCGATACCAGCGCCTTGATGACGGGATGCTCGGGCAGGAAGCTTTGCATATACACGCGCCCCTGAATCTGTTCGCGTCCGGCGCGCCCCGACAATTGGTGCAGCATCTGGTACGTGCGCTCGGCGGCGCGTAAATCGCCACCCGCCAGCCCGAGATCGGCATCGACCACCCCGACAATGGCAAGGTCAGAAAAATGGTGGCCCTTGGCAATCATCTGCGTGCCGATCAGTAAATCGAGGCGTTTATCGGTCATCGCCCTGATCGTCTCGTTGATTTCGGTGTAGCCCATGCTGTCGCTGGCCATGACCGCCACGCGCGCACTTGGCAAAAACTCATGCACTTCTTCTAAAAGCCGCTCCACACCAGGGCCGCAGGCGGCAAGCTTGTCCTCGGCCTGACAGGTCGGGCAGGTTTTGGGAAAGGGAATACGGTAGCTGCAATGGTGGCACTGAAGATAGCTGTTCTGCGCGGTCGGTTGCTGGTTTGGGCTGCCTTTTTTCTTATGCACCACCATCCATGCGCTGCAATCGGGGCACTGGAAACGGTGGCCGCAGGCGCGACACAGCAGCAGCGGCGCGTAGCCACGGCGGTTGAGGAACAGCATGGACTGATGGCCGTCGGCCAGTGCTTTGGCCAGCTGGTCACGCAGGGGCCGCGATATAAATGCGCCGCGTTCCAGCTCGACACTACGCATATCGAGCATTTCCACGGTGGGCATCACCGCATCGTTATGGCGGGCGCTCAGCGTTATTTCCTTATATTTCCCTGCTTGCGCATTATGATAGCTTTCGAGTGAAGGGGTGGCGGAGGCCAGTATCACCGGAATTTTCTCGAACCGCGCCCGCGCTACCGCCATGTCGCGCGCATGGTAAATCACTCCTTCTTCTTGCTTGTAGGAACCGTCATGTTCTTCATCAGCGATGATCAGTGACAAATGCTTATACGGCAGGAACAAGCCCGAGCGCGCCCCCACCACCACCGGCGCATCTCCTTTAGAAATCGCTTTCCAGCTTTCGCGCTTGCGGGCGGGGGTGATTTCCGAATTCCATACGACGGGCTTGAACCCGAAACGTTTTTCAAACCGCTCCAGCCATTGGATAGACAGGGCGATTTCAGGAAGCATAATGAGGCATTGGGAATGCGGGGTGGCCAGTGTTTTTGCAATCGCCTCAAAATATACTTCGGTCTTGCCTGATCCGGTCACCCCGTCGAGCAGCTGCACGCTGAAGCCTTGGCCAAGGCATTGGGTAAGCTTTTCAGCCGCCTGCGTCTGGATATCGGAGAGATGGGCAAGGCGAATGTTAGCAGCATTGATGTTTGTTTCAATGAAGGCGGCGGTGCCTTTGCGCCCCTCCTTCATGATGTCGTCCATCGGCAATACCATTTTTAAGATTGCTCCCTTGGGCGCGCAGTTGTACCACGCTGTCCAGTCGATAAACTGGCGCATCGACTCGGATAAGGGAGGAAACTGGTCGAGATGTTGCAAAACGCATTTCATTTTGCCTTCGGGGATATTGGCTTTCCCCGCGCCCCAGACCACGCCGAGCGTCTCCTTGCGGCCAAACGGCACGGTGACGATATCACCCGCGTGTAGCGTCACGCCTTCGGGCATCAGGTAATCGAAGCCATGCTCTACCACCGTAGGCAGCAACACCTCAATCTGTCTTGGATTTGCATTAATCATATTGCCAACTGCTCTTCTCGTGCGCTATCGTCCGTACATCATCCTATAACGACTACAACCCGTACAACAAATAAGATAGGCTCACCCATGAAATTTTTTGTCGATACCGCCGATATTAAGGAAATCCGCGATCTTGCTGCTACCGGCATGCTCGACGGTGTCACCACCAATCCAAGCTTAGTCGCTAAATCGGGACGTGACTTTTTTGAAGTGCTGAAAGAAATCTGCGCTGTGGTGACCGGCCCCGTGTCGGCAGAAGTAACCGCCACCGATGCGGCGGGTATGATTAAAGAAGGTGAAAAGCTCACCAAGATCGCAAAAAATATCTGCATTAAAGTGCCCCTCACATGGGACGGCCTGAAAGCCTGCAAACACTTCACCAGCAACGGCACGATGGTGAATGTGACCTTGTGTTTCTCCGCTGCGCAGGCGTTGCTTGCGGCCAAAGCGGGTGCGACATTCATCTCGCCTTTCGTTGGCCGCCTCGATGATATCGGGCAGGACGGCATGCAGCTGATCAGCGATATCTGCACCATGTACAGCCAGTATGATTATTTCAAAACCGAAGTGCTGGTGGCCTCCATCCGCAATCCGGTGCATATCATTGATGCAGCGCTTATGGGTGCGCATGTGGCAACCATTCCTCCGTCGGTATTGCGTCAGCTGATTAATCATCCGCTGACCGACAAGGGGCTGGAAGTGTTTCTGGCGGACTGGCAGAAAACCGGCCAGAAGATCGCTTAAGTAGAACCGATGAGTGCCAAGAAATCCGAGCCATCTGCGAAAAAAACCTCCGAGCTGACCGCCGATCAGGTGCGTGATTATTTAAAGGCGCATCCGGAATTTCTGGCGAAAAATCTCGATGTCATGGGCGAAGTGCCTGCGCCCGAGCGCGACCTCGGCGAGGGGGTGATTGATTTCCAGCATTTCATGGTCAAGAACTTGCAAAAAGACACCAAGACGCTGCGCAGCCGCTATGACGTGCTGGTGGATTTTTGCCGTGACAATATGTCGGTGCAGGCGCTGGTGCATCAAGCCGCATTGAAGCTGATCCGCACCGGCAGCCTTGAGCAGCTGTTGGAAGTGCTGACCCTTGATCTGGTCAGCCTGTTTGATGTGGATGTGGTGCGCATGGCGATGGAGTCGGAAACGCGGTTCGATACGTCCTACGGCGAGCAGAATTACTCCGGTATTGTCTTTATCGATCCGGGCATGGTGGACGATGCCATTGGCATCAATAAAAACGTGCTGCTGATCGAGGATTGTCAGGCGACGATGCCCGCAGGCTTTGAGCAGATTTTTTCCGATTGCGAGAACATGATTGCATCCTGCGCGCTCTTACGCCTCGAGCTGGACACGGTGGGCAAGCATATCATGCTGGCGTTTGGCGTGCGTTATAAGGACCGTTTCCATTCCGGTCAGGGGGTGGAGCTGCTACATTTCCTTGCCCAGATTGTTGCCCACCAGATGGACATGTATCTGCACGATCTATCCATCTAATTGTTAATAATCAATATATTAATACCTTCGCAATGCCGTCATAAAACCTTCATTGGCAGTGTGTAAGCACTCGTATTACAATAATTTCACGAACCACATTCAGTAGGAGAAGCGATATGGCTGACGATATGACCCCCAACGCTGGTAACGACGAACGGGCACGTGAAGAAGTGAAGGCGCAGGAAACGGCGCTGCTGGAAAATTTTGAAAAAGCGCGTCTGTCTGGCGACCTCGATGGTGCAAAGACGTCGCTGGCGGCACTGATCAAATCACTGACTGCGCGCGGGATTGACACGACGGGGCTGGATGCGTCCGGCGGCGGTGGTACGGATGTGGGCTCGCTTCAGGCGATGATTAACGATGTGGGTTCCAAATCAAGCGCCGCGGGTGGTAAGGAAACACAGGCAGACCTCCGTGATCTTGGCACACTCGCCGTACCGGCATTGAATTTTGGTAAAATGCTCGGAACTGGGACCGACGTAGAGCGCTAATCCGTCCGGTTCGATTCCAGTATACATGACAAATGGTGGCGCTGATGCTATGATGCGCCATGACCGAATCATCGCTTCCCGTAACTTCCGATTTAGATGAAGCCATTACAAGCTGGCACGAATGGTTTGCCCATGTCCGCCGTGGCTCCGCCCACACCCTGATTTCCTATGCCAACGATATCCGTCATTTCTGCGAATTTCTGAGCGATCATCTCGGCGCACGCGTGAGTGTGGACGCGCTCTCGCGTCTTGAGGTGCGCGATATACGTGCGTGGCTGGCACACCGTGCCCCTGACTATGAAAACACCTCCACCGCGCGGGCACTGTCCACCGTCAAAAGCTTTTACCGTTATCTGGAAAAAGAAGGGATGCTGACTAATTCCGCCATCTTCCATATCCGTGGCCCCAAGCTTAAAAAATCGCTGCCCAAAGCGCTGGCGGTGGAGCAAGCACAGCAGGCGCTCGACACTATCGGCACCCAGCACGACGATGACTGGGTGAATAAGCGTGATGTCGCCTTGCTGGTTCTGATCTATGGCTGCGGGTTGCGTATTAGCGAGGCGCTCTCGCTGAATTACCGCGATATTCCCAAGGGGGATAGCGTAAGCATCACTGGTAAAGGCAACAAGCAGCGCAACGTGCCCGTACTGCCGCTGGTGCGCGAGGCGATCGGCGAGTATGTGGCGGCGTGCCCGTATCCGTTTACAGCGGCAGCCCCGCTATTCCTCGGCAAGCGCGGCAAGGCGCTGGATCCTGCCATTTTCCAGTTGCAGCTGCGTAAACTCCGCAACGCGTTAAATCTACCGGAATCGACCACGCCGCACGCGTTCCGCCACAGTTTTGCTACCCATTTGCTCTCCAATGGCAGCGACCTGCGCTCCATTCAGGAGCTGCTGGGACATGCCAGCCTTTCCACCACCCAGCGCTACACGCATATTGACAAAACCCGTCTCATGCAGGCCTATAAGAACGCCCATCCGCGGGCGTAGCATAGGTTAAAATATGGATATTGATGTCGTATATACGTGGGTAGACGGAAGCGATCCTGAATTTGCCGCCCTCAAGCAGCGCTATACGCCACCCCACATGGAAAGTAATGTCCTAAGCCGTTACCGCGACAATAACGAATTGCGTTATTCCTTGCGGTCGGTGGCGGCGTTTGCGCCGTGGGTGCGCCGTATCCATATCGTGACGCATGGGCATGTTCCGAAATGGCTGAACGTTGACCACCCCAAAATCCGGATGGTCACCCATGAACAGATATTCAAGTGGCCGCAGCACCTGCCGTGTTTTAATTCGCATGCCATTGAATGCCATCTTAGCCGCATTCCTGATCTGGCGGAACATCTGCTGTATTTCAACGATGATTTTTTCCTCGGTGCGCCGGTGCAGCCGGAGACTTTCTTTGATGCGGACGGCACTATGTGCCTTAACAAAACCGGCATCAAGTTACTGCCCGAATGGTATTATCATCCGAGCGAGCCTCTGATTTTTGCGGCCGCTAAAAACGCAGTTTCGCTGTTATGGAAAAAATTTGGTGATGAGCCGGATTATGTCTGGAGCGGCCATCAGGCGGTTCCCCTTACCAAGCGTTTTATGCAGGAAACGGAATCTGCCTTTGCCGAAGCGCTGGAACGCTGCTCGGCCAGCCGTTTCCGTTCGGTGGACGATGTGGCGCTGTGCCTTGTGCTGTGGAACAACTACGCTCACCTGACGCAGGCGGGGCGTTACCGCGAAATTTCCCATATGAGCGTTGAAATTCATGATGATGTGCAGCGTAACCGTAACGAGTTGGCGGGCATTCTGGCCGCCCGCCCGTCATTATTCTGCCTGCATGACCACACTCAGGCCGGTGATCCCGCGCCACTGGAGCCACTGGCCGAATTTTTTGAAGCATATTTCCCGCAGCCATCGCCCTTTGAGCGCGCCTAACGCCCTGATGTCATCTTTTTCTAGATAAACGCACGCGATTCCTTTACTAAAGTGACACCGACCCCATGGATATGCACCCGTAGCTCAGCTGGATAGAGCGTTGCCCTCCGAAGGTTATTTTGAATGTTTCAACGATTGACTAAAGTTCTTCCTGTTACGCAGTTTTTCTGACTTTATACAATTGGCTGTTTCCCTTGTTTATAGACGATTACATGCTTTTATTCTAGTGATATGTGGGGAATGTGTGGGGGAATTTATTGCGCTATTATCGGCTATGATATATATTTACCCCACATAATCCCCCACATGAAAGGGAAGCGTTTTATGGTGGAAACGACAACAGCTATTGCCAGAGGAAGACCCAGGAAGTTTGCTGAATACGAGCAACTACACTCTTCCCTTAAGAAGGGCATGAAAAGACCCGCCTATGTAAAGAATATAGGCATTCTGCGAGGCATTACCCGCGATACCGTGTATGCAAAAATATGCTTAAAGCATGGTGGGGTTTATGATGGTAAAACCTATAAACTCGGACAATGGATAGAGATAAATCTTGGTCGGCTTGCTTCTTTCAATTGGCAGCAATTGGAAGACAGGCGCGATGAGTTACAAGGCAAAGCAGATAGGAATGAGCCGTTAGAGGAAACGCCTATGCTAACGTTTTCTGATTATGCGGATAAATGGCTGGAACGTGCAAAAACTAGAATAGAAGGGTATAAAACTGCACAATGTCATGTAGAAAAATACCTTAAGCCTGAATTCGGTGGTAAAGCCCTCGACCACGTTAGCACCAGTGACGTAAATAGCTGGATAGCAGCAAAACTGGATGGCTATAAACCTGCATATGTCAAAAGAATTTTCAATACGCTACGTGCAATCTTAAACGATGCAATCAAAGCGGAGCTACTTACAGCTAATCCCTGTAAGAATGCGGATAAAATCAACGGTATTGTAGGACGGGAACGCTTCTTGAATGCTGATGAATGGGTAACTCTTTATATGAAAGCACAGAGAGTTGATGAGCATTTTGCCGACTTTCTATTATGGGGCATCAATTCCGGTATGCGTAAAAGTGAAATACTTGCGCTTCTATGGACAGATATTAGAGAACTGCCCGGCGGCAAGACATTTGGCATCATACGCAAAAGCAAAAGCGGCAAGCCACGTTTTGTTACCTGTACAGCAACCATGAAGGAAATTCTGGACAGGCAACGTGAACGTAAACAAGATGAACGGGTGTTTCCAATTGCTCAAATGACATTAAGGCGGCGTTGGGATAAAACACGCGAGGAAAGCGAAATTGGCGATGTTACTATCCATGATTTGCGCCGGACTCATAGTACTCATGTAGCTGCATCTGGTGTTGATTTAAGAACATTAGCTGGAAGGCTTGGGCATTCTGACCTATCCATGCTGCACAAACACTATGCCATGCTTACATCGGAAGCAGATGATAAGGCATTAAACACAATTGAAGAGTTGTTTGGGGAAAAAGGCAATGACAGGCTTGCAGCTACCAATAACTAACAGTCGAACTAATTACATAAGGCTCGTCGATGCGTATCAGCGTTTAGGTAAGGCAGAGTATGCGGACTGGATAGACCATGAAATTTGCCTGCAGCGCAATAACAAATGGCAGATAACAAATCTTGCCCCCTATGTTCAATCAGCGAATAGGCAAAGCCCTGAGCCACAATTATATGCGATTAATTTAGCTACCGATACTCAATTGGCATATATTGAAGCGCCTTTTGAGAAGGTGCAGCGCCATACAAGATTGCTTGGTTTGCTGTGTAAACTTATAAATGACAGCGCAGTTAGAATTGATATTACAGATTCGGATGGGAAATCAGCAGAGTTGCCCCCTGAAATATGGCATGATGAAACCGAAAAGGTTGAAATTTCAGTTATTGAATCGCGGATAATGATTCGCTCCACTGCAGGAACCGCATCCAATTATCGTATTTTAGTTGAGCCTGAAAGTTTAGCATTTTGGACAAACAAAAGTTCAATGCAGTTACAAGAAGCTAAGAAGAAAGAACGGCGTATTGCAGCAGACGATAAACGAGGAAGGAAGCCAGAATATGATTGGGAATATATCAATCAGTTGGCGACAGTCATTACAGAAAAGTGTCCGGAGTTAAGCAAATTAAAACGGGCAAAGATGTTGGAGGAAATGATGCGCTCACAAGGGCGCCCGAGGATACCCGATATAGACAGTCTCCGTAAAATATTCACTGATTAAATTCAATCGGATAGTATGGGTAAAATTGGGAATAATTGGTAAGAAACTTCGGTAATAATTCCAATAGCCCGAAACTAACCTTTATGAGCAGCACATGGTGTGTCTGCGATACAAACATAAAGGTTATATATGAGTATCAATCAAAACGAGTCGTTTTTAAACGACAAACATCTAGCTCTATTACTTTCACTGTCTCCATCATGGGTATTGGCCTAGAAGTGATACCGACTAATCACAAGGGTGAGCCTATCAAATTCGATATTAACAATAAGCGTGTATGGCGCATCTTCAATAATGGTACGTGGGATAACGGCGGTAGGTATTGGGGCGGGTGTTGGCAGAGCAAAATCCCTTCTGATACACGCCCATTGCTGACCATTAAGCGGGAACCTGTTGTAGAGCTTGATTTTGAGGCATTTCATCCTCGTTTGTTGTACGCATTGGAAGGCTTGGACTATGTAAAGCAAATTGGGAATACAGACCCATATGAAATAGATGGATTGACTAATAAGTCTGATAAAAAGAAGGAGCGGAATTTATTAAAGGCACTTGTGTTTGTTGGACTGAACGCTACCAGTAAGGGTAACGCCATGAAGGGCATACGCAAGGTCATCCATGAGGATAAACAGCGTGTTGCTTATAGACGTAAGTTTCCTGAGTTACCTGCTACATGGAAGGAGCTACAGATAATATTGGATGCGTTAGAGACAGGTATTATGGATACACATAGGCTGATAAAGGCCTACCTGTACTCTGGTATAGGAATTAAGCTTCAATATCTTGAATCACAAATAGCCTCACATGTTATTGATACCATGACGGCTAAGGGGGTACCAGTGCTGTGTATTCATGATTCGTTCATTTGTCAGGTAAAGTATCAAGACGGGTTACAAGCCTTAATGCAAGAGGGTTTTGAGTTGGTTATGTGTCAACCTGCACCTGTAATTAAAGCTAGTGACTTTAATACCGTAATACCTGTGCTGGAAAGATATACTGCGCCTGTAATGCTGAATACACAGCATCCTGTTTAAATTGTTGTTACTGATAACTCTACTGCTATCGGTTAGGTCATATTGGAATATGAGTAATGGGGAATATTAATCAATAATGTTTTATAATACAGTATGTATAATATTATATATAATTAATATTATTCCATTACTCATCCAATTAAGTACAGATAATAGAATACAGATAATAGAATACAGGTACATAAGTAGATATAATAATCCTATACAGTAATAAGGCTTACAACTCTTTCATAGCCTTATGTAATCAGCTTCTAAAGATGATATGATAAGCTTTGAGCAAATACTGTAGCTAAACCTGTAATCAGATGTGCTTTGTCATATAGGGCAATCTAAAACGCATCCAGTTTATATGATAAACATTATTGAGACTTTCATATAAGCAAATGGATATTAAATAGCCTCTATATGGGTAACTTAAATAACACAATGTAGGCTATTAGTTCGTGACTGCGTTTTAGATAAGCTGTAATAGGCCTTGTAATTCATGTAGTAACTGTTTGGCTGCTACCCTAGCTAAATACTGAAATGTAAGAGTAAAGCATATCAGTGGCTATCTAAAGCGCATCCAGATTATATGCTGTAAATGAGAGTACTTTTAATGCTTTGCAGACAACTGCAATACCTGCACATTTTATTGCTAGTGCTTTAGGGGCTTCTTAACGAGATTTATAATGGTATTTCAGAGCACATCCACCATATAACAGCTAACCCTAAGTCTAGGAATATTGACTCAGCTTTCATACATGACTATAGTCACTTTCGGTTGATGATAGTTATCATGACAAGTGGCACTTATGAAAAAATTGAAATGGCTATTTATACTGTTGGCTACTGCTAGCTGCACAGCCAGTGGTTCTATATTCAATGAAAGTAATTTGCCAAAATCTAAAGGCGCGATAATTATTGTTTATCGGGAAGATGCAATGTTCTATGCAGCACGAAAATTCCCTATCTCAGTCAATGGGCAAGTGCGTTGTAGCTTACATAATGGCGGATTCTTTATTGTAGACGACACCAATGGTCAGGTAGCTATCACCTCATCGCTAACCGACCAAGATGGAATATCAAGTATTTCCATTGATACTAAATCTGCAAAAACCACTTATGTCCGCATATCGCTTTATAAAGGCAGGGCATATGCTGCCGCATCTGGCGGGTTGATTGGTTTAGTTGGTGCAGCGGCATCTACGGGTGGTCCATTTATGTTTGAGCAGGTAAATCAAGACCAAGCCAAGCAGGAATTACAGACCTTAAGGCAGGATTGCCAATAATTTTCAATTGGTAAAGTTATAAACCATTAATTATGCACATTAAATCAACACCAGTTATTTATCACCATTTCTATTATGTGCCTGTACGTATACTCTCCATAGATTGTTAAGGAGTACAGGTTATATATATTCTGATGGTCGGGAAGTGCAAACTTTTTGAGAGATTTTCTATGTCGTTGGTATGTGTAACCATCAATAGGGTGGTTGCCTCCTATGGCACCCCATCTGCCAGTAATAGTAGCCTCGGATAAATCAGCTTTTATCTTTTACTGGATAACATGGCAATTCTGGATTAAACAGTGCTTCGTTGTTCTTAAACTGCGTCTTCTATAAAGCTTATTTATTAAGCTGATATGTGTAGAATATGTGGGGTACGAGCAAAAACTGCTGCTTTTATAATCCAATTATATTATTGTTATTTATACATAAAGCACCCGTAGCTCAGCTGGATAGAGCGTTGCCCTCCGAAGGCAAAGGCCGGACGTTCGAATCGTCTCGGGTGCGCCATATGGAATGGGGTGGTGCTGTGTGGGGTTGTATGTATCGTGTTGTCAAGCGTGTGGTGGATATTGCGGTTAGCCTGCTGGCGATGACCGTATTGCTGCCATTGTTGCTGCTAATTGCATTGGCAATAGTGACAGAGAGTTCTGGCTCCCCCATTTTTACGCAAATGCGCGTCGGACGTAACAACCAGCCATTTGCTATTTTTAAATTCCGTTCCATGGTGAAAAACGCTGCCTCGATCGGGGCGTGGTGCACCACTGCGAACGATTCGCGCATTACCCGCGTGGGGAAATTTCTGCGCTTTACCAGCCTCGATGAAATACCGCAGCTATGGAATGTGGTGATTGGCGATATGAGCCTTGTTGGGCCAAGGCCGGAGCTTCCGCGTCAGGAAGCGGAATACCGGCCAGAGGATTGGGCGTTGCGCCACCGCGTGCGGCCGGGAATTACCGGTCTGGCGCAGGTCAATGGCCGAAGTAAAACTACGATTGAAGAGCGGTTGCAGTATGATCTGGATTATGCGACCAACCCCACGCTGACAATGGATCTGGGCATCTTGCTCAAAACCGTGTCGGTGGTGCTGCGCCGTGCGGGGGTCAATTGAGTACGGACATCATTAAACGCCCACGATTGTATGCATTGGATGGATTGCGCGGACTTTGCGCTATTTCCATCATGCTCTACCATGCGTTCAGCTGGAATAACACCACACTTTTTCAGGTGGGGACGTACGGGGTGTATCTGTTTTTTATCCTGAGCGGTTTCAGCATGTGGTATGTTTACGCCCCGCGCGCACTCAGCACTGATATGGTCAAAGCATTTTTTGTGGCACGGTTCGCCCGTATTTTCCCGCTCTATTTTCTGGCGTGTATTCTGGCCACGGCTGCCCGCTGTTATGCGCAAGGCACGCAGAGCGTGACCAGCCTTGAATTCCTCCATAAATTTCTGCTCAACGTCACGTTTTTATTCGGCGTTGATAACACCGGTAAAAACTCGATTGTGCCTGGTGGCTGGTCGATTGGTATTGAATGGGTGTTTTATATTTTATTCCCGCTGCTGCTGTTATTTGCCCGCTCTGGGCGAGTCATGGCGGTGTTGCTGGCAGGCGGTGTGATTTTGAATTATGTCTGTGCCAATGCCGCGCTTGCCCACACCACGCTGGTGGATGGCTGGGTGGACTATACGCATTTCAGCGTATTTTTCGTCTATTTCATCGCGGGTATTGTTACGGCCGAGCTTTACGAGCGCACGCGCACACGCTTTACGGGGAATGCATGGCCGTGGCTGGCGAGGCTTATGCCGCTGGCGGCGATTGCGTTTGTATTTTTCTATCCGAGTGCAACGGTAGAAGACTACCTGACAGGGTATCACACCATTGCGTTATTAGTTGCTTCGATGCTGGCGGTATTCTTTGCCAGCCTGCTTACACAGCCTTCACGTCTCGAAGTGCGGGCGTATCATTTTCTGGGGGATATTTCCTATGGGGTGTATTTGCTGAATTTTTTCGTCTACAACGCATTCGATATTGCTTTTAAACATCTCTACCCTACCCACGGCGTGCTGTCGCTGGCCGCTATTTTTTCAGTCAGCACGATTATTCTGGCATCGGCCGTCTATCGATTCTATGAATCTCCCCTCAGAACCAAACTCAATTCATTATTCAAGTCCGGCTTATGAGCAAAACCGTTTTATTTGTCACCTATGGCGGCGGGCATGCCGCTATGGCCATCCCTGTTATCAGGGAGCTGGAGAAGGTCTATGGCCTGAAAACGGTTGCGCTGGCGGCAACGCTCGGCGGGCCGTATTTTCGCCGTCAGAACATGCCGCATCTGGGCTTCAAGGATTTCGTCCTTCCCGAGGACAAGGAAGCTATTGCGTGGGGCACGAAAATGGCGGCACGCTATCATCAGCCCGAAACCGGAATTGAAGAGGAAGAGGCCATCGCGTATATGGGATTGTCCTACTGGGATCTCGTTAAAAAGCATGGCGAGGCGGAAGCAGAGCGTCTGTGGGCAGAAAAGGGGCGCATCGCGTTCTTTCCTATCACCGTGCTGGAACGGGTGATTGACCGCATCAAACCCGACATGGTGGTGACGACTAATTCCCCGCGTGCGGAATACGCCGCGCAGGTGGTGGCGAATCAAAGGGGCATCCCGACGATGTCGATGTATGATCTGTTTGGCCTGTATAATTTCTACCGTATTGAAGCCGACTAC
The DNA here is from genome assembly GCA_025360605.1 of Alphaproteobacteria bacterium. Classification (GTDB taxonomy): domain Bacteria; phylum Pseudomonadota; class Alphaproteobacteria; order Rickettsiales; family SXRF01; genus JANYBV01. The sequence goes on from JANYBV010000038.1 coordinate 395,463, forward strand.
CTCGCGGTTATCTCACAGCACGTGATCGACAATCTCCGCAAGGATACCGGCCTGCGCGAAGGGCAGAAATTTATCACCACCGGCAATCCTGCCTTTGATCTGGCGTTTGACTATCGCGGTCCGGTGAATAAAGAGTGGCGGCGTGCCAACCTTCCCGCCATGCCGGACGATGCCAAGGCGGTGTTGTGGCTGGATGAAAGTGCTTATTTTGAGAGGGGGACGGGTGATCTGATCGAGCGCCGTCCGGAAGACATCAACAAGGATTTAAACGATTTCGCCTATGCCGCGCAGCAGGCGGGTGCGTGGGTGCTGATTCGTCCACACCCGTCGCAGCAACGCCCGCCCTTTGATGACTGGCTGAGCAAGACGCAGTTCAAGAACGTGCTGTTCGCTGGTGGTTTGCCGCTGTATCCGCTGCTCAACGCCGTGGACGCGGTGCTGACCTATTCCTCCACCGTGGGCTGTGAAGCGCTGTTGGTGGGTCGTCCGGTGGTGCAGCTCACCTATTATCTGGGCATACACACGCTGTTGCTGACCGATTGGGGCGTCGCGTGGGCTGCGGACAGCCCCGAAGCATTGGCGGATATCTTTACCAAGTGTTTTTACGGCGAATACACCGATGCGATGAAAGCGAACGTGCAGGACATGTTCCCGCAGGAACGCGCTGCGCCTAAAATTGCCGCGGCGATTCATGCCATTTTGTCGGGCAAAGAACCGGACGGCGTACAGAATTGCTAAGTTAGATTAGCCTTGTTTCTTTTCGAGCAGGAACCAGTTCATGTCATCCTGCGGGGCAAGCTGGTCGCGGTGGTAGAGGAAGCCATAATCCACCAGTGACAGCGATGGGTCCGAATCCATCATCTCGCCGCAGAAATCGCGTTTGAACAGCTTGTTCGAATGGCCGCGATACGGGATGGCGACGGGAGCGGGGTTATAATATTCGCAGATCATCACCCAGCGTTTGCTCAGCGCAATCATATTGCGGTACACCGCTGGCAACTGTTCCGGCTGAATGTGGATGAGCACGCCTTTGGTGAACACAAGGTCATAGTGGGTGGCAGAGGTGAATCCGGCGATGTCGCTGTGATGCGCGTTCACGCCCTGAATTTTTTTCAGTTGGTTGCAGGCCGTTTCATTGATTTCAACACCCGATAGCGACACGGACGGCATCAGGTGGCGGATGGCCCGCATGTTCATGCCGACATTCGCACCTAGCTCAAGAATGGAATTCACGCCTTGCGTGCGCCTGAGCATGTGGGCAAAAGCCATGGTGTTGCTGGCTTCGAGTACGGGGCTCTGGTTGCGCAGGATATATTCGTCGCCGAATTCACCCGACCAGAAAGTTTCCTGTTCCGTGCGTTGTGTCATGTGGATGCTCTCACTTTATTGATTTGTATCTGTATAATGCTATGTGTATAAGCATAAATACAATTAAAACACACGCAAATACAATTAAAAACTGGCCCCCACCCACAGGTGACTCCATGAGCAATACCTCCCCCAGCAAGCTTCAGCGCCTCACCAAATATGTCCGTAACAAGCGCACCCTATACTACTACCTCAACAAATCCGTGCGTAATCCGTTGGCGCGCCACCTGCTGCACCGGCTCGTTCGCAGCATGGCTCCCAAGGCAGTGACCGTGGGGGTTTCCGAGTCGGATCTGGCTACGCTGCGTAAAGATGGAATTTTGAAGCTTAATCAGTTTCTTGATCCTGTTTCGGTTACGCGGATACGCGACTACCTGAAACCCAAACCGGTCTATGATTTCCGTGAAACCTTTAGCGCTATCGGCGATGCCAGAACGCCGCTGAAACTGGACGAAATCACCATCGATAAAACCATGAAGCTGCAATATTTTGACAAGGATATCGCCGGATGCAAGGATATCGTCGAGCTGGCCAATTCCCCTAAAATCATTGCTTTGGTGTCGGCCTATCTTGGCTGCAAGCCCATGATTGTGACCATGTTGTCGTGGTGGACCAAGGCCAGTGGCGTGCCCTCGGATGAGTTTTATGACGACCGCTTCCACCGCGATGTTGACGATTACCGCTTTATCAAACTGTTCGTCTACCTGACCGACGTGAACCCCAAAAACGGTGCGCATTGCTTTGTCCGTGGCTCGCACGAATCCCCCAAATGCACGCAGCGCCGCACCTTCAGCGATCAGGAAGTGAGCGATCATTTTGGCCGTGACGACCAGCTGGTGATTACCGGAAAAAGCGGTGACGGTTTTTTGGAGGATACATGGGGACTGCACCGCTCGATGCCGGCTATCGAAGGCGAACGGCTGGTGCTACACTTCCTGTATGGCCTGACCTCGCTCAATGCGCAGGCTCCTTCGAAGCCGGTGGCTAAAAATACCTACAACGTCGATCGCTATACCAACAGGGTGTATCTCTACGAATGACGACTGCCGCCATCATACAAGCCCGCATGTCCTCCACCCGCCTTCCGGGCAAGGTGCTGAAGCCTTTGGGCGATAGTACGGTGCTGGGCTGGTGCGTGCGTGCGGCGCGGTCGGTGGCGGGAGTAGATACGGTTGTGGTCGCTACGTCTGATGACGCGGGTGACGATGCGGTAGCACGCTGGTGTGAAGACCATCAGGTGCTGTGCGTGCGTGGCTCCTTGCACGACGTGCTGGCGCGTTACGTGAAAGCGGCGCAGCAGGTACACGCTACGCGTGTGATGCGGCTGACCGCCGATTGCCCGCTGCTTGATCCGCAGGTATGCGCGCAGGTGCTGGGCTTACTGGATAGTGGGGCTTATGAGTATGCCAGTAATATTGAAGCCCCGCGCACATGGCCGCAGGGGCTGGACTGCGAGGCCTTCAGCGCACAGGCGCTGTACCGTGCCGCGCAGGATACGCAAGCGCCGTACGATCACGAGCATGTCACCCCGTATATCCGCACGCATCCGGAATTGTTTAAAGCCACGGCGCTCACCTGCCCGCGCGCAGGCATCGGGCTGGAACGCTGGACGGTGGACTATCCGCATGATTATGAGTTTGTGGTAAAGCTGATGGCGCACTGGCCAGAAAAGCGTCCGCCGCACTACACCGAGATTCTGGAGATTTTAAAATCTATCCCCGAGCCACACAACCGCAACACGGCGGCTTAAAACCGTACTTTGATTCCTTTATCGCGCAGGTATTTTTTGGCTTCCATCGGCGTTTGTTCGGTGAAGTGGAACATGCTGGCGGCTGACACGGCCTGTGCGCCGCCTTCGAGAATGGCCTGCGCCATGTGTTCGTAATGCCCGCATCCGCCCTGCGCGATGACGGGAATGGAGACCACAGCAGTTACTTTTTTAATCAGCTCGATATCATAGCCTTCCATCATCCCGTCATGGGGAATGGAGGTGAGCAATATCTCGCCCGCACCGGCTTTTTCGACCTTTGCCGCCCACTCTTCCACCTTCATGCCGGTGGAGCGTGTGCCGCAATGCGAGTAGCAGATATGGTCATTTCCTTCTTTCGCCGCATCGATACTGACCACCATGCACTGCGTGCCGTATTTGTCTGCGCCGCGGCTGATGAGGGCAATGTCGTCATAGGCGGCACTGTTGAGGGCGATTTTGTCGGCTCCGGCGAGCAGCAGGTTGCGGATATGGGTGATGTCGGTGATGCCGCCGCCGATGGTGAGTGGCATGAAACATTCACGCGCAAAATCGGTGATCGAGGCATAATCGGGAACGCGTTTTTCATGGGTGGCGAGAATGTCGACGATAATCAGCTCATCCACCTGCCGCGTGTTATAGACCTTCACCGCTGGCATCGGCGTGGTCACGGTGCGCCAGCTGTTGAACTGCTGGCCTTTGACCAGCGTTTCGCCCTTCCACAGCAACGTGGGAATGATGCGGGTTTTCAGCATTGCTGTAAAAAATTCCTCAGCAGCCGGAAACCGGCCAGCTGGCTTTTTTCAGGGTGGAACTGCACACCGGTAATGCTGCCGCTGGCGATTACCGAGGTGAATTTGCCGCAATAGGGTGTGGTGGCGATCACATCGTCTTGCGAGTAGGCGACGAAATGGTAGCTGTGGACGAAATAGAAATCCTTGTGGTCGTCAATGTCGTTTAAAATAGTGTGGCTGGTTTTCCGGTTCACCTCGTTCCAGCCCACATGCGGAATTTTTTCGCTGCTATCGTGCGGGACGAGTTTGATCACCTTGCCGTGGATGAGGCCAAGGCCTTCATGCGGTGTTTCTCCATCGGCTTTACCTTCCATGCTGCTATCGGCCAGCAACTGCATGCCAAGGCAGATGCCAAGGCAGGGAATGTGGTTGCCGAGTGCTTCTGCGCGCAATGCTTCCACCCATCCGCCACGGCGTAAATTTTCCATGCCGTCGCCAAAGGAACCGACTCCGGGCACGACAATGCCGGAGGCTTTTTGAAGGTCAGCGGGATTGCTGGAGATCATGGCATCGGCGCCGCAGATTTCCAATGAACGCAGGGCTGAGCCGAGATTGCCCATGCCATAATCAACGATCATAACGGTCATGGAATTAACCAGCTACGGCTTTGCGGCTGTGTGCTTGCTCATCGGCGTTGAAAAGCTTGATCAGGTTGCCTTTCTCGTCTTTCACCAGATGGCCGCGCACATCGGTTTTAAACAGTTTTTTATTGGTGAACTGGTCGCATATTTTGACAAACTGTTCCACTGTCATGTCGATGCGGCCTAAAATTGCTTCCAGTGGTTTTCCAAGGCAGGTCCACGGGAAATGCCCGTCATGTTTGCGCACAATGGTTGCGCCTTCGGCACGGCTTAACCTGCCACGGCGGATATGCAGGCAGGCATGGTCAGTCGCGCGGCCAAAGCCCAGCTTGATATATTTGAAATAATCGTGGATGCCAGTCTGGTGGTTATCCAGATTTTCGTAGTTGAGGAAGGTGGTTTCGATCGGTTTGGGATACACCTCGAAACCATGCGCCTGCGACACCAGCGTGTTGGTTAGCCCGTCCCATTTGATGTAGTGGCCGAGGAACAGGCCGGTGGTTCCGGTTTTGAGCAATTCCTCGTTGGTCGGATAGCTGTACGGAATCAGGTGCCTTTCGGTGATGCCTTCCTGACCGATCAGGTCGGTAACGCGCAATCCTAGCAGCCCGCCAAATTCTTCCAGCCAACGGCGGTCGAGCACGTTGTTGTTGGAGGCTGCGGCGGGGCCGCCATATTCATTCTGGGAATTTTCTCCCCAGATAATCAGTGGTACGCCGAACTGCACGGACGCACGCACCGGAATGGTGAAAATTCCGACATGTTCCGGCCACGAAATATCGCCCACCTGAGTCAGGCCGATGCGGTTGAGTTTTTTACGCACGTTGGGGTTGGGTGTGAATTCCATGTAATCGACACCGAGTTTTTTGATGTTCTCGATGTTGCGCCGGCCGAGGTCCGACAGGTCGCAGGTGGTAGAGGTGACGCAGAGCGGGTTCATGCCCAGCTCAAGCATTTTGATGACCTGAAAGGTGCTGTCCTTGCCGCCGCTGACAGGCACGATACAATCCCAGCGTGAACCGTCTTTCGAGCGGTATTTGGACAGCAGTTTTTCGAGTTCTACCGCGCGGCTGTCCCAGTCGACTTCCGTGCGGTTGTTATAGCTTTCACAGGCACTGCACACGCCGTCGGCATTAAAACCGAGGTCGGGCTTGGTGTCGGGCATCACGCATTGGGTGCAAAATTTCATAGTCTCATGAGTAAGTTATATTTACAGATTGTCAATAATTACGGTAAAGACCGCTATCAGGTCAAGGCATTAGCCAGTGTTTGCGCCACGAAATCCTGATCTTTATCACTCAGGCGCGGGTGCATTGGCAGGGATAGCTCCTGATTGAAAAAGGCCTCGGCCTTGGGAAACTGGCCCTCTTTGAAGCCTAGTGACTGGTAATAGGGTTGCCAGTGAATCGGCATATAATGCACGTTGACCCCGATATTTTGCGCTCGCAGCGTAGCAAACACCTCGTCACGGGTGGTTTGGGTACGACTAGGGTCGATACGAACGGCATAAAGGTGCCAGCCGCTGTGGCGGTCAGGAAGCGGCAGCATCAGCGGGAGGGACTTGAGTAATGTCAGATAACGCTCGGCCAGTGCGCGGCGGCGGTCGATGAAGCGGTCAAGCTTTGCCATCTGGCTGGAGCCGAGCGCGGCCTGCATATCGGTGATGCGGTAATTATACCCCAGCGATTGCTGTTCATAATACCACGCCGGCCTATTTTTTTTCTGCAATTTCGCCGTATCGCGGGTGATGCCGTGGGTGCGGAGCTGGCGCAGGCGTTCGGCCAGTTCGGGGTTATGGGTGGTAACCATGCCGCCTTCACCGGTGGTGATGGGCTTTACCGGATGGAAGCTGAATACCGCCATATCGCTCGCTGGGTTGCACCCGACAGGCGTGCCATCGCCGTAGCGTCCGCCGAGCGCATGGGCGGCATCTTCGATGAGGCTGAATTTATATTGTTCCTTGAGTGCGTGAATGGCGGGCATGTCGCAGGCGCGTCCGGCGTAATGCACAGGGATAACGCATGTGGGAAGCCGTCCGGTTTTCTCTGCCATTTCCAGCTTGGTCTTCAATGCGCTAACACACATATTGCCGGTATCAGAATCAATATCGACGAAATCGACCTCGGCACCGACATAGCGGGCGCAGTTGGCCGAGGCGGCAAAACTGAGCGGCGATGTCCACACCAGATCACCTTCGCCGATGCCCAGTGCCATACAGGCCAGATGCAACCCTGCGGTCGCGCTGCTGACGGCAACGGCGTGCGGGGATTTGCAATAGGTGGCGACGTTTTTTTCAAACGCTTCGATGTCCGGTCCCTGCGTCAGCCATTCGGAGCGCAGCACACGCACCACCGCCTCGATATCATCCTCTTCAATGAGCTGGCAGCTATAAGGGATGAAGGCCTTGGACATGGCTAGTGTTGTGCGATCAGGGATTGCAATTCATCAACGTTGAGGAAGTGCGGATTGTTGAGGGAATTATACTCAAACCCTTCGCTCACGCGTGTTCCTTTTTCACCGAGTTTATTCACGGCGAAATCCGGATGATCATTGAAGAAAAACGCCGGTTCGATGACGTAGTAATTCTTGAATTCCAGCGTTTGCAGACTCAGCTCGGATGGGCACATGACCTCGTGCAGCTTTTCACCCGGACGGATGCCTATAATTTTGATAGCGGCCTTTGGAGCCAGCGCGTTGGCCAGATCCACCATGCGCATGGACGGAATTTTGGGAACGAAGGTTTCACCGCCCTGCATCAGTTCAAAGCATTTCAACACGAACTCCACGCCCTGCGGCAGGCTGATCCAGAAACGCGTCATGTTCGGATCGGTAATCGGCACTTCTTTCGCACCTTCGGCCACGAGTTTTTGGAACAAAGGCACCACCGAGCCGCGCGAGCCGATCACGTTGCCATAACGAACCACGGAAAAGACGGTTTCCTTGGTGCCGCGCATGTTGTTGGCGGCGACAAACAGCTTGTCGGCTACCAGCTTGGTCGCGCCGTAGAGATTGATGGGGGCGGCGGCCTTATCAGTGGAGAGTGCAACGACTTTTTTGATTCCATTAGCAAGGCACGCGTTGATCACGTTCTGCGAACCACGGATGTTAGTTTCGATGGCTTCCCCCGGATTATATTCCAGCGCCGGAACCTGTTTCAGCGCGGCGGCATGGACGACGAAATCGACCCCGCTCATTGCAGTGCTGATGCGGTTGGCATCACGGATGTCGCCAAGGAAGTAGCGCATGCAGTCGGCAGAAAACTCCTGCTGCATTTCATATTGCTTAAGTTCATCACGCGAAAAGACGATCAGGCGCGAGGGCTTGTATCGCGACAACACCGTGCGGATGAATTGCTTGCCGAAGGAACCCGTGCCGCCGGTGACCAGAATTGCTTTGCCGTTAAACACGCTTAACCTCAATGATGATTCAAAGATTACCTGAAAAACACACCATAATGATATTTCAACTCACGTCTATAGTATATTTAGGGTGGGTCATGCCATTGTAAAACGGATGTTTTTTAAGTAGAGTTTTGAAAATAGCGGCATCGTCGCCGGATGCGATGCCATCAAACGTATTCCGGAACGCTTCCAGTGATTTGGCTTCGCTTAGCGCGTGATCGCCGGCTACGGGTGCGCCGCGCACCTCGATGGCAAATCCACCGCCGTAAATAAAATTGAAGATCGCCTGCGTGCGTGCCACATGATAGCTGCTGGTGACCACGAGCAGTTTGTGCCAGTGTCGTGGCCCCGAAAAATGGCGCTTGGTAAACACCGCATCGCCTACCGTATCGCGGGCGTGCGGGTCTGATAGCACCGCTTCGGGGGGGAGGCTGTGATGGTCGATGGCATAGTCGTGCATGACATCGGCGATGGGGGTGGCCACATCGGGCCGGTAGGCCCAGCCGGTGGTCAGGATTATACTTGCTTCTTTGTTGCGATATGCTTCAACTGCCTTGTCCATGCGGGCGCGTGATTCAGAGTTCAGATGGGCATGTTCATCCATCAGGTGTGCGAGTACGATAATGGCCGAAAATGACGTGTTTGGGGTGTTATCCATAGGGTCCCGTTAATATGAAATTACTATTCCTTACCAATAACGCCGTTAGCGCGCCGCTGATGGAATGGCTGGCACAGCGCACCGAGTTAACCGCATGGAGCGATCCATTACAACCGGATACTCTGCGCACTCTTGGCCCCGACCTCATCGTCAGCTACTCCTACCGGCATATTATCGGCAACGATATCGTCATGGCGTATCGTGAGCGGATTATCAACCTGCATATTTCACTGCTGCCCTATAACCGTGGTGCTGACCCCAACCTGTGGTCGTTTCTGGAGAACACGCCCAAAGGTGTGTCCATCCATTACATTGATGCGGGCATTGATACGGGAGCCTTGCTGGCTCAGGCTGAAGTTGCCTTTGACGAGGCGCACGAAACCCTCGGTCATTCCTATCAGATGCTGCACCAGCGCATTCAGGCGTTGTTTCGTAACCATTGGGATGCCATGCAATCGGGGAGCCTGCGCGCCACGCCACAGACCGCTGGCGGCACGTTCCACTATGCCAGAGAATTCGCCGCCATCAAAGACGTGTTGTTAGGCGAAGAGGGATTCGGTATAACGATTCCGTTATTACAGCAACGTTACCAGAGATTATTCCATGCTCAAGCCTAAGGCCGCATCGCCCGCCCCCGCCGACACCGTCATGATCGCCAGCCGCGCTGTCGGTGCGGATCACGCGCCGTTTATTATCGCTGAGTTGTCCGGCAACCATAACGGCTCGCTGGAACGCGCCAAGGCCATTGTCAAGGCGGCTGCTGCTGCCGGTGCGGATGCGATCAAGATGCAAACCTACACCGCCGATACCATGACCATCCGCTCCGACAAGCCGGATTTTTTTATCAGCGACCCCAAAAGCCTCTGGGCAGGTAAAACTCTTTACGACCTCTATGAGGAAGCGCACACGCCGTGGGAATGGCACGCGCCGTTGTTCGATTATGCCAAACAGCTGGGTCTGATTGCGTTTTCCACGCCGTTTGATTCTACGTCCGTTGATTTTCTGCTCACACTCGATGTGCCTGCCTTTAAAATCGCGTCGTTTGAAAATACCGACCTGCCACTCATCCGCCGCGTGGCGGCCACCAAGCGTCCGCTGATCATTTCGGCAGGCACCTCGACGTTGTGGGAAATCGAACAAGCACTCACCACTGCGCGCGAGGCAGGTGCTAAGGACATCATCCTGCTGAAATGCACGAGCGCGTATCCGGCTTCGCCCAAGGAAGCCAATCTGCGCACCATTCCCCATCTGTCGGAACGATTCGGTGTTCAGGTCGGGCTTTCCGACCACACGATGGGCATCGGCACCTCGCTGGCGGCGGTGGCGCTTGGGGCAACGGTGATTGAAAAACATGTCACTCTCAAACGCTCGGAAGGCGGGGTGGATTCCGCCTTTTCGCTGGAGCCACAGGAGCTGGCGGAATTGGTGAGTGAATCCAAAAAAGCGTGGGAATCGCTCGGCAGCAGCGACTACGCACCGACCGCATCGGAAGATGCCTCTCGTATTTACCGCCGTTCACTCTATGTGGTGAAACCGGTGAAAGCAGGAGAAGCGTTTACTTCTGATAATGTCCGCGCCATCCGTCCTGGGTATGGCCTGCCAACGGCGGAGCTGGAGCGGGTTTTCTCCAAAAAAGCCGCGCGCAACATCGAGGCAGGTACGGCCCTGTCACAAGAGCTGCTGGCTTAGTTGCCTGCCCCAGATGATTAATGCACAGACACAACCAATGATTGTGTATTTTTGCGGAGATCTTCCTTGCCTCATGTTTATCAAGTCAGAAAATTAATATTTTCAACCACCTGATAAATAATATTATTTTTTGATATGGATATAAAATGACCGGAGTGAGGACGTATAAAACACCTATTTTTATCGCGACCTTCTGTAACCAGCATGTTATTATACGCCTGTAGCGTATACAGATTTTAGTGTGCAATAGGTTGATGTTCCGGTGTGCTCATGGCGGATGATTTTCCATCCAATGTAAAAGTCTTAAAAGATTTGCAGTATGGTCCGCACGGGGATGCCAATAAGCTTGATCTGTATTTACCGAAAGACATGAATGCTAAAACACCGGTGATTGTGTGGATTCATGGTGGTGGATGGCAAAAGGGAAATAAATCTGAATGGCCCGCGATTACGCTTGTGGACAAGGGGTATGCAGTAGCTAGTATCAATTATCGGCTCAGCGGCGAAGCTAAATTTCCTGCACAGATTCATGATGCCAAGGCAGCGGTGCGCTGGATCAGAGAAAATGCGGATAAATACAATATAGATCCTAACCGTATAGGTGCGTGGGGGCAGTCTGCTGGCGGGCATTTGGCTGCATTGCTTGGCACATCGGGAGATTCAAAGGATTTGGAGGGACCTGCCCCCAATCCATTGCGTACCAGTAGCAAGGTGCAGGCAGTATGTGATTGGTGTGGGCCTGTCGATTTGAAAGCTTTCTCTGAACATAGGGTGACTACTAATTCATTTCCTTCAGATCTTCCTGAACAAATAACCACCAAACTTTTGGGGGGGGCTTTAAAAGACAAAATGGCTTTGGCCAGGCAAGCTAATCCCATGAACTATGTGTCCCACCAATCCCCCCCATTACTGGCTATGCATGGGGATAAAGATACTTTGGTTCCTATCTCTCAAAGTAAATTACTTGTCGATTCTCTTAAAAGGGCAGGTGTGAAAGCAGATATTATGGCTCTACCCGGAGTTGATCATCGTCTTTTCAATGAGCGAAAATATATTTGGGAAGTTGAAAGTTTTTTTAACAAAACGCTTCTCAATATCGATGATCAAGAACGTGTAAAGGGTTTGGATAATACCAAAGTAGTTGCAACGTTTGAACATAATGCCATTGGAGGCGTACCCAGCTTAATAAATTTATATGCTGATGGAAGGATAATATCTCCAGCAGGCATGCCTACATGGAGAGTAGACGATGATAAGCTATATATACATTGGTATAATGAAAAATCTCCTACAGGAGTGTGGGTTGACGCTTCTACAATTAGCATGGATGGTAAAACCTACCATGGCAGAAATCAGGAAGGAACCGTAGTGAGCGGAAGGCTTACGAATGGTGTTAACTTAAGAGACTTTGTCAAGCCCCATCCTGATGTGGATATTATTCCGGCCAGCTACCGTAGCGAAGATGTATCATTGCTGTCGCAGGATACTGCCCTTTCACGGGCGACAGGGACGCACTGGGAACAAGTTCCGGAAGGATACAAAGTAAAACTCTCAGGTTTTTCTCCGGCAGAACGTAAGGACGCGGTCATGCAGCTTACGGAGATTCTGAACAAAAATATAGGGGGAACCAAGGGCTCATCCTTCACCCAAAGCAGCATGATGGTTGATGACTCACTGGCCCAAGAAATAACGGACAAGTTTGCACAGCTTCAGGCGCAGGATAAAAAAGTGGCTGGCAACAGTGCAGCAGATTTCACGCGGAAATTTTCAAGCAATAAGGGCCCGCTGACTCAGGCCAATTATGATCGCACACGGGCAGACCTTGACAAGCTAGCCGATCTGGCGCGCAGCATGCCCAATATGGAAAAACCTGAAATCAGAATGGATAAAACAGAAGCCGTGCTGCTGTTCAAAGACCAGCTTCATGCCGACCGTTTTTCCACGCTTCTTCTGGAGGCGCAGAGCAAAGCGGGCATCGATAAAAAGGCATATGCATTTGATACGCCCAAGGATAAAAAATCGGTAAGCGTCAGCTACGTCAAACTCAACAGCATGTCATCTAAGGAGGCGGCGGCTTTTTTTGATAAAGCGGTCGAAGCGGTTAAGATCGAGCAGAAGAAAGCGGTCAATCCGTCGAAAAAAGTAAGTCTGGTCGAACCATCGCAGGACTTCAACCGTGATTTGCTGGCATCTGTAGAACGTATTGAGCAGATGTTTGGCTCAGCTCCGGCGCCAGCCAAACCGGATGTTGCGGAAGTAGCGCAACTGCCTTCGCCGCGTATACTTGCGGCCATGCCTGTGATAGATACTAATGGTCCGTCAAAGGCCTGAAGCAAGAACAGAAGTACCTTAGGTTACTTCTTGTCTTTTTTCTTAGGATTAAGCTTTCGGCGCTGGATTTCTGCCTCTGCCAGTTTTTTCAATTTTGCCATACGTTCCTGTTTTTCCTTATCGCTGACGCCATCCAGCTGATCGGTGACCGCTTTAAAGAACTTATCGTCAAACATAATGCCTCCAATTTGCCTTATTGGCCGCGTCAATAATCAATGCTCACAGCATGATGATAGCATACACAACATTAATTTTTGGTGCATGCCAGCCACCTGTTCCATAGGAGCAGGGTAATACAATATAATGTATTTAAAACCGATGGTTAGTCAGTAGAGGCTTGTGCCGCCGCCAGACGCGCTACGGGCACGCGGTAGGGGGAACAGCTGACGTAATCCAGCCCTGCCTTGTGGCAAAACGCAATCGACGCCGGATCGCCGCCATGCTCACCACAAATACCGATCTTGATGGTCGGGCGGGTTTTGCGGCCGCGCTCGGTAGCTATATGGATGAGTTCGCCGACACCGCTCTGGTCGAGCGACACAAATGGATCCTGTTCGACGATGCCTTTTTGCTTGTAGATTTCGATAAAGGCCGCCGAATCATCACGCGATATACCAAGGGTGGTTTGCGTCAGGTCATTCGTGCCGAAGCTGAAGAACTCGGCGCTCTGGGCAATTTCACCCGCACGCAGGCACGCACGCGGCAATTCGATCATGGTGCCCACCTTATACTCAATCGCAGTGCCGGTGCGGCGCATGACTTCCGAGGCGACTTTGTCGATGATGGATTTGAGCAGCTCGAACTCTTTCGGCATCATCACCAGTGGAATCATGATTTCCGGTACGACACTTTCCTTACTTTCCTTGATCATGAAGGCAGCGGCTTCAAAAATGGCCTGCGCCTGCATTTCATAAATTTCCGGATAGGTGATGCCGAGGCGGCAGCCGCGGTGCCCGAGCATTGGGTTTTGTTCTTTGAGTTCATGAGCGCGGTGACGTACGATATCGACGCTCACACCGGCGGCTTTCGCCACCTGTTTAATGTCTTCTTCCGTGTGCGGGAGAAATTCATGGAGCGGTGGGTCAAGCAGGCGGATGGTGACTGGCAGGCCATTCATGATGCGGAATAATTCCACAAAGTCGTTACGTTGCATCGGGAGTAACTTTGCCAGCGCGGCTTTACGCCCCTCGACATTCTGCGCCACGATCATCTCGCGCATGGCGATGATGCGTTCAGCGTCAAAGAACATATGTTCGGTGCGGCACAGGCCAATACCTTCGGCACCGAATTTGCGTGCTACGGTAGCATCCAGCGGGGTTTCGGCGTTGGTGCGGATTTTGAGTACGCGCACCTCATCGGCCCAGCTCATCAGCGTTTCAAAATCAGCGGAGAGTTGCGGTTGTACAGTTGGGATTTCGCCGATCATCACTTCGCCGGTAGAACCGTTGATGGTGATAATGTCGCCTTCTTTAATGGTGTGGCCGGACACTTTTAAGGATTTCTCGGCATAGTTGATACGCAATTCGCCCGCGCCGGATACGCAGGGTTTGCCCATGCCGCGGGCAACGACGGCGGCGTGGCTGGTCATGCCACCACGGGCGGTGAGAATGCCCTGCGCGGCATGCATGCCGTGAATGTCCTCGGGGCTGGTTTCGATGCGCACCAGAATCACTTTTTCCTTATGGTCGAGTGCCATGGTTTCGGCATCCTCGGCGGTGAATACCACCTTGCCGGAAGCTGCACCCGGAGAGGCGGGCAGGCCGGTGGCCAGAACGGTCTTCGGCGCTTTCGGATCAAGAGTCGGGTGCAATAGCTGGTCGAGCGACAGCGGGTCGATACGTTTGATCGCCGCTTTGATGTCGATCAGTTTTTCTTTCACCATTTCGACCGCGATTGTAACGGCAGCCGCTGCGGTGCGTTTGCCGTTGCGGGTTTGCAGCATCCATAATTTCTGGTTCTGGATGGTGAATTCAATGTCCTGCATGTCACGGTAATGCCCTTCGAGCTTGTCGAAAACGGCGGTCAGCTGTTTATACACGTCCGGCATGATCGCGGGCATTTCGTCCAGCGGCAGCGGCGTGCGGATACCTGCCACCACGTCTTCGCCCTGCGCGTTGACGAGGAATTCGCCGTAGTATTTTTTCTCACCCGTAGAAGGGTTGCGCGTGAACGCCACACCGGTGGCGCAGTCGTCGCCCATGTTGCCAAACACCATCGACTGTACGGTCACCGCTGTGCCCCAGCTTTCAGGGATGTCGTGCAGGCGGCGGTAGGTGCAGGCGCGCGGGTTCATCCACGAGTTGAATACCGCCATGATTGCCCCCCAGAGCTGTTCATGCACCGAATCAGGGAACGGTTTCCCCAGCTCTTGCTGGACTTTTTCTTTGTATTGCACGACCAGTTCTTTCAGGTCATCGGCGGTGAGGTCGGTATCAAGTTCGATCTCGCGGTCACGCTTTTTGTCTTCCAGCATTTCTTCAAAATGATAGTGGTCGAGTTCCAGCACCACATCGCAATACATCTGGATAAAGCGGCGGTAGGAATCATAGGCAAAGCGTTCGTTACCGGTTTTTTTCGCCAGCGCTTTCACGGTGATGTCGTTCAGGCCGAGATTGAGGACGGTGTCCATCATTCCTGGCATCGACGCGCGCGCACCGGAGCGAACGGAGACCAGAAGCGGATTCGTTCCATCCCCGAATTTGGCCCCTACCTTGCTCTCAATCTGGGCGAGGGCGTCTTCCAACTGTGCTGAAAGCGAAGGGGATAATTGCTTGCCGTTGGCATAGTAACCCACGCACACTTCGGTGGTAATGGTGAAGCCCGGAGGAACGGGAAGGCCAAGCGAACACATCTCGGCTAAGTTAGCGCCTTTGCCGCCGAGCAGGTTTTTCATGTCGGCCTTGCCTTCGGCAGCGCCATCACCAAAATTATAGACGAGTTTGTCTGACATTTCAGCCCCAAGTTTTGCGGATGGTTGTGCGTTCGATTTTGTCATAATGTCCTCTTTTTTTATGCGGCTTTTTTCTGTTCTTTGGTATCGCCTTCGATCAGGGCGAAGTTGGCAACTTTATTAAGTGTAGAGCAAAACTTTGAAAGTAAATTCAGCCTGTTTTTCCTTATATCTTGATTGGCATCATTCACTAAAACTTTATCAAAAAAAGCAGTTATCGAAGGACGCATGCTTGCTACCATTTCCATAACGTCTTTAAATTTTTCTATCTTTATGGCTAACTCCATAGCTGAAGATAAATTTTCAATGACTCCGTATAATTTTTCTTCCTCAGGAATGCTAAATAATTTTGGTTCTGTGGGGGCATTATATTTACTGCCGTCTTTTTTTTCTTCCAGCGTTACAATATTGTGGGCGCGCTTGTATGCGGCCAGTACATCTTGCCCCATATCGGAACTAAGCAATTCTTGAAGTTCTTTTGCTTTGTTTACAATTCGTACTAAATCGTCATCACCATTGGCCACTACTGCACTGATGACATCATGGCGGATGCCTTGGTCTTTGAGCTGTACCTTCAGGCGGTCGATAAAGAAATCATAGAGCATGGCCGATAAATTCTCCGGTACGGCGTGGCTAAGTTCTTCACTGGCAGATTCATTAATCACGACATACTTGCCGACCTTATGTGGCTGTTGCAGGCTGGCCTGCGTCTGTTTGGCAAGTTTATCCTGCGCCATATGCAAGGCGATGGTGGCAGCGGGTGGACTTGCGAAGATGGTTTTCAGCGGTAGGCGGATAGTGTTATCCAGAATAATGCGGATGACACCCAGCGCGGCACGGCGCAATGCGAACGGGTCTTTCGATCCGGTGGGTTTTTCGCCGATGGCGAACATGCTGACCAGCGTGTCGAGCTTGTCAGCCAGTGCGACGCATACGGCAACCGGATCAGACGGTACGGTATCGGTTGGGCCTTGCGGCTTGTAATGGTCGCGGATGGCATCGGCCACGGCAGCGTCTTCTTTTTGCGCAACCGCATAATAGCGTCCCATCACGCCCTGTAATTCAGGAAATTCTCCGACCATGCCGGTGACCAGATCGGCTTTGCATAGGCGTGCGGCTTTCTGCACCAGTGTTTTATTGGCACCGGAGACATACCCTGCCAACTGCAACGCGAGTATTTCGATTCGCTCCACCTTGTCGGCAATGGTGCCGAGTTTGGCGTGGAAGGTGACGGTCTTCAATCCCTCTGCCCATTCGTTCAGTGGTTTTTTACGGTCCGTATCCCAGAAAAACCGGCCATCCGAGAGGCGGGCGCGCAGCACACGTTCGTTGCCGGCGATAATCGCCTTGCCGCCGTCGGTGCTGTTGATGTTGGCGGTGATGAGGAATTTATCGGACAGTGTGTCATTGGCTTTTTCCAGTGCGAAATATTTCTGGTGGGCGCGCATTTCCGACACCAGCACTTCTTTTGGTAAATCCATGAATTTAGCGTCAATAGAACCGGTCAGCACCACCGGCCATTCCACCAGTCCGGTTACTTCTTCCAGCAAACCTTCGTCTTTTTTCAGGCTGAGTCCAGCAGTGGCAGCGGCTTTTTCGGCCTGTTCAAGGATGATGGCTTTGCGTTTGTCGCGATCAGGAATAACGAATGCTTCTTCCAGTTTCGTTTCGTATTCGTCCACATGATTGATAGTGATAACGGCGGGGCTCAGGAAGCGGTGGCCGCGTGTGGTGTTGGAGGCGGTGACGCCGGCAAACGAGACAGAAATAACTTTGCCATCAAAAAGGCAGAGGATGGAATGCAACGGGCGCACCCATGCCTGTTCGCCACTGCCCCAGCGCATCGATTTCGGCCACGGAAACGACAACAGCATATCTTCGATCGCAGCTTTCAGT
The DNA here is from genome assembly GCA_025360605.1 of Alphaproteobacteria bacterium. GTDB lineage: Bacteria > Pseudomonadota > Alphaproteobacteria > Rickettsiales > SXRF01 > JANYBV01. The sequence goes on from JANYBV010000038.1 coordinate 412,878, forward strand.
ACATCGGCGGTGTTTTGCCCTGCCTTTTTAACGACGGCGAAATAGGTGCCGTCACGTTGTGTCAGGTCGGCTTGCGTAAGCCCGCTTTTTTTCAGGAATCCCTGCAATGCCGCATCCGGTGCGCCGACTTTAGGACCTTTCAGTTCGGTTTCGGACGCCGCTTGCGATAGCGGCAAATCCCTGAACATCAAAGCGATACGGCGCGGGGTGGAAAATACGCTGCCACGCAGGCTGTCCATGGAAAGACCTGCTTTCGCAAGTCCGACCGGCAAACGCGAGGCCAGCTCCATCATCGCGTCACGCTGCATGCGGGCGGGAATTTCTTCACTGAACAGTTCGAGCAGGAGGTCAGCCATAGGAGTTACACGGCATCCTTCTGGAGGTCTTGGGTGATATTATTATTTTCATCCATCACCAGCACGCTGGGGACGTATTTCTTGGCCTCTAGCGCATCCATCTGCGCGTAGGCGATCACGATCACCGTATCACCCGGATCCGCGAGATGGGCGGCTGCGCCGTAAATGCCAAAACGTTTCGATCCGCGTGGTTCGGTGATGAGGTAGGTGGTGAAGCGTTCGCCATTATCGACGTTGAGTACGTCAATTTGCTGGCCTGCCATCATGCCGGCGGCTTCGATGTAATCCAGATCAATGCCCATGGAGCCGTTATAGTGTAGTTCGGTGTGGGTGACACGGGCACGGTGAATTTTACTGTGCAACATGGTAATCAGCATGCGGCTTCCTTTATTTTGGTTTTGGTGGTGGTGGAGGGTAGGTGGCCTTTGAGCGCGGTGACGCATTGTCCGGCAATGAGCGTGCGTTCGCCTTTGAGTGTTACATCGAGAATGCCGTGACCCTTGGAGGCCTGCAAGGCATGGAATTGTTTTTTACCCAAACGAGCCGCCCAGTAGGGCGCCAAGAAGCAATGGGCCGAGCCGGTGACGGGGTCTTCATCGATACCCAGTGCCGGACAAAAATAACGCGAGGCAAAATCAAAGCCCGCCACGCCTTTGGCGGTGGTGACTATTACGCCCTGTTGGTCCATGCGTGCCAAGCGCTTAAAGCTTGGGGCACAGGCCAGCAATGTTTCCATGTCTTTGACTTCAACAAGGTAGTTATCGCGGTTGATTTCGCAGTTGACGAAGTCCACATTAAGCGCCTTGAGTGCTGCCGGAGCTTTGGCCGGTTTGCCAGCGAGTGTTGGGAAATCCAGCTCTATACCTTTGTCGAGCGCACGTGCTTTTAAGTCACCGGACAGTGTGTGGAAGGTGACAACATCACCCGCCTTTACCTCGCCGGATTGCACCAGCGCGTGGGTGGCGGCGAGGGTGGCGTGGCCGCACAGATTGACTTCGGCTTCTGGCGTAAACCAGCGCAGGTTGTACGATAGTGGTGCTTGTTTGACCACGAACGCGGTTTCAGACAGATACATTTGCAGCGCAATTTTTTGCATCACATCATTGTCGGGAAATGCATCCAGCAAACATACGGCAGCAGCATTGCCACGGAATGCGTGGGCGGTGAATGCATCGATAATCCACATATTCGGCCAGCTGCTCATGCGGCGAGTTCCTTATGGTAATGGCGGTTATCTACCTTCATGCGCACGCTGGCGATGTGGGGCGGCATGGCTTCGTCCGTAATCAGGCGGAAGCCGTTTTTTTCATAGAAGCGTGGGGCAGCGGGTAATTTATCGTTCGTGCCGAGGAAAATATCAGTGATGCCGTGGCGTGTTGCCCACTGGGTCAGCGTATCCAGCAGCATTTTACCCACGCCTCTGGCACTGCCGCGATAGGCGGGGGCGACGAACATTTTGCGCAGGATGCCGCTGTGGTTGCTGCGGTCGATCAGTGCGATGGTGCCAATGACCACGCCGTCATCCAGCGCGACCCAGAAATTGCCCGCACCCTTCTGGTACGTATTCGGAATATCGTTCAGGTCCGGCTGGTCGGCCAGCGTGATGGGGATGCCGTACTCCTGCTGTATGGAGGAGATGAGCGTGCCTATCACCGTTTTAAACTCATCACGGTAGGTGCAGATGGTGATGCCTGCGCTCATGCGGCTTCCTTTGCGACATAGGTTTCACAACAGGCTTTGGCGAGTGCGCGCACTCGGCCGATGTAAGAGGCACGTTCCGTGACCGAAATAACACCGCGCGCATCCAGCAGGTTGAAGCGGTGCGACGCCTTGATACACTGGTCGTAGGCGGGCAGCGGCAGATTTTTATCAATCAGTGCCATGCATTCTTTTTCGGCATCGGTGAATTGTTGCAGCAATTGCGCCGTGTCGGCAAACTCAAGGTTATACGCCGAAAATTCTTTTTCGTTTTGCAGGAACACATCGCCGTATTTTATGCCTTTGCCGTTGAAATCGAGGTCGTAGACATTTTCCTTGCCCTGAATATACATGGCGAGGCGTTCCAGCCCGTAGGTTATTTCGCCCGACACTGGCTTGCACTCAATGCCCCCGACTTGCTGGAAATAGGTGAACTGCGTCACTTCCATGCCGTCGCACCAGACTTCCCAGCCCAGTCCCCACGCGCCGAGTGTCGGCGATTCCCAGTCATCTTCGACGAAACGGATATCGTGCGCCAGCGGATCGATACCAATCTGCTTCAGGCTTTCGAGGTACAGTTCCTGAATATTGTCCGGCGAGGGCTTCAGGATGACCTGAAACTGGTAGTAATGCTGGAGGCGGTTGGGGTTTTCGCCGTAGCGGCCATCCTTGGGCCGGCGTGACGGCTGTACATATGCGGCGTTCCACGTTTTCGGGCCGAGCGCGCGCAGTGCGGTGGCCGGATGGAATGTTCCCGCACCCACTTCCATGTCGTAAGGTTGCAGCACCACGCAGCCTTGTTTTGCCCAGAATTGCTGTAGCGTTAAAATCAGATCTTGGAATGAAAGCGTCACAATGCTTGCCATTATAGGGTTAAAGAGCGCGGATTTTAACGATATTATGCCAAATTTCAAGCGCTATAAGCGCATGGCGGCAATTGTCTGGCTCAGGGCTTTACAGGGGGTGCCTCTGGGTGTAGTATGAAAGGCCGTGCTTCAGTCAAAAAATTAACCTGCTCATGGGTTCTAAAATAAGTGAAAAAACCACAGGTTGCGCGGAATCACGGGGTTAATTATTAATATAATTAATAAATACAGGGGTTGAAACTCCATAAAATTTACTTAATATTAATCATAATGATTGATCATTAATAGTTATAGACAGCTACAAATGCGGATAAGCCAATGAAAATACCTCTCTTTGCTTTACTCGTCTTCATAACGGGAATGTATTCCACGCAGGCGTTTGCACAAGGCGTTGAAAAACATGATGATTGGTGGTGTTATGCCACTAACTCCAATGTCACTGCCGACGAACTCATGGCGCAAACGAAAAAGGTGTATGACGTTACCGCCCGCGAGTTGCAATGCGAAATTAGATGCGCCCCCGCACACCCTGCCCCGAGTGAACACGAATGTTCCTTCATCCTTCAGGAAGGCCCGATGAGGGCCAGTGAATGTATCGGAAGAGCCGTCAATTTCGGTCATCACGGCAAACCCGAGCAGTGCCACTAATCACCGTTTGAAGGTCGTTATACAGCGCGCGTACGTATTACGCGACGTTGGCTTTTTGCGTTTCTTCCGCCAGCAGTGCCTTAGCTTTAGGCGACAGTTGCAGATGCAGTTCGCGCAGCTGTTTGTCGTCGGCAGGGGCAGGAGCCTGCATCAGCAAATCTTCGGCTTTCTGGTTCATCGGGAAGGCGGTGACCTCGCGGATGTTAGGTTCATTGGCGAGTAGCATCACCATACGGTCTACCCCCGGAGCCAGACCGCCGTGTGGTGGCGCACCGAATTTAAACGCGGTGATCATGCCGCCAAAGCGCGTATCCACCACTTCGGGGCCGTATCCGGCGATTTCAAACGCCTTATACATCATGTCCGGCTTATGGTTACGGATCGCACCCGAGGAGAGTTCCACGCCGTTGCAGACGATGTCATACTGATAGGCAAGGATATCGAGCGGGTTTTTGTTGATGAGCGCGTCCATTCCACCCTGCGGCATCGAAAACGGATTGTGCGAGAAGATGACTTTCTTTTCGTCCTCGTCATATTCGAAATACGGGAAGTCGATCACCCACAGGAATTTGAACACGCCCTGTTCGAGCAATCCGAGCTCATTGCCCAGATGCGTGCGCACTGCGCCTGCCACCTTGGCGGCAGCGAGTTCCGCACCCGAAGAGAAGAACACGGCGTCGCCTTCTTTAAGACCGGCGGTTGTAACCAGTTTTGCCAGCGCCTCTGGGGAGAGGAATTTCACCAGCGGTCCGCCGAAGGATTCTGGTGTCATGCCCGCACCGCCCTTGTAGGTGATGTAAGCGAGGCCCTGCGCGCCTTGCAGTTTGGCAAACTCAATCATATTGTCGAAGAAACTGCGTGGTTTATCTGCACAGCCAGGTGCTGGGATTGCACGGATGAAGCCGTAGGCTTCAATTACTTTATTAAAAATACCAAAACCACTACCATCCCATACGCTTGTTACATCGCTAATGATAAGAGGGTTGCGTAAATCCGGCTTATCCGAGCCGTATTTCAGCATCGCTTCCTTATAGGTGATGCGCGGAAAGCCCTTGTCGAGGGATGCAGGGACGACTTTTTTGTCGCCAAATTCGGTGAACACGCCGTGTAGCACCGGTTCAATGGCGGCAAACACGTCTTCTTGCGTCACAAAGCTCATCTCGATATCGAGCTGGTAGAATTCGCCCGGCGAGCGGTCGGCGCGTCCGTCTTCGTCGCGGAAGCACGGGGCGATCTGGAAATAGCGGTCAAATCCCGACACCATCAGCAACTGTTTGAACTGCTGCGGCGCTTGCGGCAGCGCATAGAATTTACCTGGGTGGATACGGCTTGGCACCAGATAATCGCGCGCACCTTCAGGGGACGATGCGGTCAAAATCGGCGTCTGGAATTCGTTGAAACCCTGATCGATCATGCGTTTGCGCAAAGACGCAATCACCTTCGAGCGCAGCATAATGTTGTTATGGAGTTTTTCGCGGCGCAGATCGAGGAAGCGGTATTTCAGGCGGGTTTCTTCCGGCTGTTCGCGGTCGGAATTCACCTGAAGGGGCAGCGGTTCGGCGGCGGATTCCAGATGGTAGGTTTCTACTACCACTTCAATCGCACCCGTTGGCAAATCCTTGTTGATGGTTTCCGGTGAACGCGCCACGACCTTACCGGAAATGGTAACCACGCTTTCCAGTTTTACGTCGGTGAGCGCCTGAAAATAGGTGTTGCCGGAGGTGGAGACCAATTGCGTAATGCCGTAATGGTCGCGCAGATCGATGAACAGCAATTCGCCGTGGTCGCGCTTGCGGTGAACCCAGCCGGAGAGTTTCACGGTTTTGCCGACATCGGAGGCAGTAAGGGCGGCGCAGTGATGGGTGCGGTAAGCGTGCATAGGACTACTTCTCTAAAATGTTTTTGATAATAACGCGTGGGCGGGTGCGCACTTCCATGTAGATGCGCCCGATATACTCACCGATCAGGCCAAGGCCGGTCATGGTGACGCTGATGAGCAGGAACATGATGGCAAAAAGCGTAAACACTCCCTCTACTTCGGGGCCCACGAAAATGCGGCGTAGTCCCATATAGACCACCAGCAGCGTACTGAGCGCCGACAATCCCATGCCAACCATGGTGAAAATCTGCAAGGGCACGATGGAAAAACTGGTGATGAGGTCGAAATTCAGGCGCAGCAGCTTATAGACATTATACTGCGATACGCCGGCGGCGCGTTCTTCATGGGCTACGGGAACTTCGATCGGGTTAGCCGCCAGATAGTGGGCGATGGCGGGGATATACGGGCTTGAACCGCCGGTAGCGACAATCTGTTCGATGATGTAGCGGCGGTAGGCACGCAGCATGGAGCCCTGATCGATCATGCGGATATTGGTGATGCGCTCGCGGATTTTATTAGCGAGGTTAGACACCATTTTGCGCCAGCTTTTGTCCTGACGCTGCGCGCGGATGCCACCGGCAATATCGTGTCCCTGTTCGATGAGTGCTACGAGTTTGCCGATTTCTTCCGGCGGGTTTTGCAGGTCGCAATCGAGCGTGACGATGATTTCACCGCGCACCTGTTCAAAACCGGCAATAATCGCGGGGTGCTGTCCGGCGTTGCGCATCAGCTGGATCACGCGTATGACATCCGGACGCTTGGGAAACAGCGATTCCATCACCTCCTGCGATTTGTCCTTGCTGCCGTCATTGACGAAGATGACCTCATAGGTTTTGCCAAGCTTGTCGAGCGCCGGAAACAGGCGTTCAAACAGCAATGGCAGGCTTTTTTCCTCGTTATAAACGGGAATGACAACGCTTAGGTCTAGGGTGGCTTTTGGGTTCTGCATAATTGTTAATCGTGATTTTTGTATAGGCATATAAAGAGAAATCCATTACCAATTCAATCATTATTTGCTAACAACAGGCAGGAAATCCCTGAGAAGCCCATGAAAACCATCGTATTCGCCTATAGTGAATTTGGCTGTATCGGCATCGAAATGCTGATAAAGGCCGGTTATGACATTCAGGCCGTGTTCACCTACCGCGACGACCCCAACGAAACCGTGTTCTACCGCTCGGTGGCCAAGGTGTGCGTGGATAATGGCCTGCGCGCCTACACGCTCGATAAAGACAATGAATCACAGCGCATGGCGATGATGGAAGCGCTGGCACCGGACTTTATTTTCTCTTTTTATTACCGCTCGTTATTGCCCGATGCCATCCTCAATCTTGCCCGCAAGGGGGCTTATAACCTGCATGGGTCGCTGCTGCCGCATTACCGTGGCCGCGCACCGGTGAACTGGGTGTTGGTGAAAGGCGAAACGCGTACCGGTGTGACGCTGCACCACATGGTGGCACGTGCCGATGCGGGGGATATTGTGGCGCAGGCAGCGGTGGATATCATGTATGAGGACACGGCTTTTATCCTCCAGCACCGCCTGTTGGATGCCACGAAAACCTTGCTGGCGGAGCAATTGCCACTGATTGCCAAAGGCACCGCGCCACGGATGAAACAGGATATCACTAAAGGTAATTACTGTGGGCGGCGCACACCGGCCGATGGTCAGATTGACTGGGCACAACCTGCCGAAACCGTCCGCAATCTTATTCGTGCCGTCACGCAACCCTATCCGGGGGCATTTAGTTTCATCGGTGGAACAAAGATTTTGATCTGGGAAGCGGCGGTGGATGCCAAGGAAAAAGGCGCGGTAGGAAGCATTCTTTCGCTGTCACCGCTGACCATCGCCTGTGGCGACGGTGCGCTGGTGATTAAGGCGGGGCAAACCGAAGGCGGGCTGTACCTGTCCGGCGCGCAGCTGGCGCAGGAGATGAAGCTGTCGGTCGGTATGTCCTTCACCCGTCAAAGTATGGCCGCATGATTACCGTCGGGCTTCGCATCGATGTTGATACCATGCGCGGCACGCGTGAAGGCGTTCCGGCGCTGGTAAAACTGTTTGAAAAACACGCTATCAAAGCCACGTTTTTTATGAGCGTTGGCCCTGATAACATGGGCCGCCATCTCTGGCGCTTACTCAAGCCGCAATTTTTTATCAAGATGTTGCGCTCCAACGCGGCAAATCTCTATGGTTACGATATTTTACTGCGCGGCACGGCATGGCCCGGTCAGGTGATTGGCGATGCGCTGCCGCACATCATCCGCATGCCGCATGAGGCAGGCCACGAAATGGGGCTGCACGCGTGGGACCATTACACATGGCAGGCTAAAATCGACCGCATGAGTAATGCGCAGCTGGAACGCCATGTGCGCTTAGGCTACGACAAGCTGACCAATATTCTGGGCACACCGCCGACCTGCTCGGCCGCTGCCGGATGGCGCTGCCATGACAGGGCGTTGCAGGTGAAAGAGGCGTTCCGTTTCCGCTATAACAGCGATTGCCGCGGCACGTTTGTCTTCGCTCCTTTAGTGAATGGCGCGCGTGTCACGCCGCAGATTCCGGTGACACTGCCGACCTATGATGAAATCATCGGTGCGAACGGTATCACGCACGATAACTACAACGAAACCATCCTTGCCTTGTGTAAACCCGACCAGCTCAACGTGTACACCATCCACGCGGAAGTTGAGGGTATCGGGCAACTGGCGATGTTTGACCGCTTTCTTGATCAGGCCAAGCAGCGCGGCATCAGCTTTGTGCCGCTCGGCGCATTGCCGCAACTACGCGGCGTGGTTCCCGACGGGCATATGATCGGTGAAGTGACAGAAGGTCGTGAAGGGTGGGTGGCGGCACAGGCCGCCTGAGCGCATCAGTTATGCAAAGATTGATTTTCTGCTAACAAGAAAACAAAAAATGCATTTACCTTTTGTATTGAAAAATAAGCGTAAAATTGCTTTTATAAGCAATATATTAACATTATTTAAACATATTAATAATTAAATTGTCATAAATAGCGCCTGTCATTTAATTACACCATCCGGTATAGTTGTTCTGTCGGTTGGTTTGATCCTTCCGATATTTTTGGTTTGCACGGCTGTATGTACCACGTGTGATATGGCTGAGTGCTTTTTTTAATGTTTAGTACGTAAAGGGACTTAATTATGAAGACCCAAACTAAAGACTTAAGCTTGGCTTGGCAGATCTGCCTTATGGTCATGCTTAGTGTTGTTGTTGTTATGTTGCCGCAGTTCGCGATCGCTTCTACGGTAACCAATGCTTCGCCAATGAGCAACGCGCTGTGTATCGCTGCTACCTGGATCACAGGTAACGCCGGTCGCGGTATTGCTACGGTTGGTATCACCATCATCGGTATCGGCGCTCTCCTCGGTAAAGTATCCTGGGGTATGGCAATGATCGTAGGTGTTGGCGTTGCCATCGTGTTTGGTTCGACTGCTATCGTATCCCTGCTCGGCGGCACAAGCTCCGCTAGTGGTGGTACCGGTACGACCAATTGCACCTAATCTAAAACGGTTAACAAGAAGAGCCCGCCCGTTAAACGGCGGGCTTTTTTTGTTATTAATCAAAATAATATAAGTTATTTCATCCGCTCAGGTCTATAAATTACTAAAAATTAGTAAATACTTTCATAAATTTTTAATAAATCATTGCTTTTTTGTCCCATAAAATTGCTATATACTGTGGTTATCGGTTGGTTTGATCCTTCCGATATTTTTGGTTTGCACGGCTGTATGTACCACGTGTGATATGGCTGAGTGCTTTTTTTAATGTTTAGTACGTAAAGGGACTTAATTATGAAGACC
>JANYBV010000051.1 GCA_025360605.1 Alphaproteobacteria bacterium
TTTCCACTGGTTCTGACTTGCCCTGCCCATGTCCAGACATTACCATACATTCCTTTATGCAGCTGTATTATCCAATCAACCGTAAAGGCGGCAGAGCGCCGGGAAGGATTGCCAGCCAGATATTTCAATACGGCTTTGGCAATATTCTCAGCCTCTGCCACATAGAGTGCTTCTATGGTAACAATCTTCAATTTCAAGCCGGAAGCATCGTCAATAGGCGTTGCCCCTTCTATGGTTGGGAAAACGGGCATCAAGCACTCCAGATTTTACTTTTAGGGCCAGCCATCAACTCATAGAAGAAACGTTGTTCAACGGCTTTTGCAGACATGGCTGTAAGTCCTTGCGCTTCCAATGAAGAGGTTCCCTGCACCACGGAGGTCAGCCAACGCGCCTTTTTGCGCGCGTGCTTTTCCAACAGGGTTTGTTCGTCAATAACCTCTTTAGGAGTTAGGTTTAAACCTAATGCCTCCGCTATTTTAGAAGCGGTTTCAAGAGAGACTTTAGCGCCGTTATCTGAAAAAAAGCGCTGAATCGTAGGCAATGAAATACCGGTCATTTCAGCAAGCCGAGTTTGGCTGATACCCAGATGTTCTCGCCGCTGGTTTATCTTATGCACCATATTTGATATAAGAGACGATTTTTCCATATATGATACTGCAATAGCTGAGTTTATACATCATATAATATATTATATATGATATTCATTCAATATCTAATTATATCATTTATGATGTAATTAATAATATGCGATAATAAAATATCTATATAATACAATATGAATTGGCATTACCAAGTTAAAATAGGGCGAACAACGCCGATAATTTGGGACTCTTCTATCAAACCAAAATATCGGCCATCGAACGATTTTGGGCTATAGTCGGACATAAGCAGCACAGAATGCTCATCCAGTGCCGTTATATTCACCCTAATAGGCGACAAAGGTTGCCCCTCTAAATCCATATCCATCGGCTTGCTGTTAGGTAGTAACCTGCCATTGACAAATACACCGGCAGTAGTCATTTCTACGCGGTCATGGTTGGTGGCTAGAATTTTCTTGATCATATAGCCAGTGCTGCCCGGACAGAAACCTGCGTTGATATAGCCGCGCTCTTTGGCCATGTGGAAGACAGCGCTATCGGTAGGACAAAAGATAACTAGTGAACCTTTGGTGATAGGATCGTTTGTCATCCAGTAAATGCCGCGCGGGTAGCTGCCGGTGGTATTGATCCGGATTCCCGCCAATGAAGCTGAGACAGCAAATACGGTAAGGCAGCCCATGGCCATCATGACTATCATGCATAGTTTTCTCATGGTGTACCTGCCGTTATAAGTTTATCGGTCATTTTCGGGGCCGGGACTTCTGAACGTTTCTGGAATACCTGGTCTTTAAAATAAAGCGGCTGCTGCCCGTAGATGGCTGGAAACCCAGCACAATAAATCACCATGTCGCCCGGCTCCTGTATCATGCCGTGGCTATCCTTTTTCGGGCCGGGCATGCGCATGCTTTCATCAACGGTAAGCAATGGCCGCTGCACTTCCTGAAAGGAGCGCGACACATGCCCATGCATCGCGCCGATGCGCCTGCCGCTGGTGGTAATCTGTTCTTTGACGATGGTGGTCTGTCCGGTCAGCTTGGACAGATGTTCTGCGGTTTCCAGCCGGTTGGGCGGGAAAGCGGTCTGGATATGGCAATTGGAGGTAATGCTTTCTTCCCGGCCATAGCCGGATGCCGGATTCTGCAGCTGGTTGATGTCCTGCACGATGATGTAGCATTTGATGCCGTAGCCAGCGACAAAGGCCAAAGACTCCTGCATGATTTCGAGCTTTCCGAGGCTGGGAAATTCATCCAGCATCATAAGCAGCCGGTGCTTATAATGCGGCTTGTGCCTTCCATGCTCGAACTCCATGCGGTCGGCCAGCAACCGGATGATCATATTAACTACGACGCGCACCAGCGGGCGCAACCGGGCTTTATCATTAGGCTGGGTGACAATATACAGGCTGACCGGGTTATGATGGTTCATCAGGTCATGGATGCGAAATTCCGATTTACTGACATTTTTGGCCACTACCGGGTCACGGTAGAGTGACAAATAGGATTTGGTGGAGGACAGCACGCTGCCTGCTTCCTCTTCCGCACGATCCAGCATATCGCGTCCGGCGGCTGCAACGGTAGGATGCGGCGCGCCATTGTGGTGCTTATAGGTCGTCATCTCCTTCCATAACTCCACTACCGGCTTTGCCGGATCGGACAGCATGGCATCCAGTGCTGGTAATGTGGCAATCTTCCCCTCATTATGGCTTTTATACAGCAGGTGCAGCATGGTGCCGACAATCAGCGATTGTGCGGTTTTCTGCCAGTGGTCGATAAGTCCCTTGCCGTCGGGATCGACCAGTAAAGTTGCCAGATTCTGTACGTCACCTACCTCATGCTCCGTTCCGAGGCGGATTTCTTCCAATGGATTAAAGCCGATGCAGGAAACCGGATTGGCCGGATCGAAGCGCAACACTTTATTGCCCGCATGTGCTTGCCGCCATCCAGCAGTCATTTCCCATAGCTCGCCTTTTAGATCGAGGATAACCGCGCTATGTTTCCAACTGAGCAATGTAGGAATTACCAGCCCCACGCCTTTGCCGCTGCGCGTGGGAGCATAGCATAATATATGCTCTGGGCCATTATGGCGCAGGTAATGGATACGATTATCCTTATCGCGCCATGCGCCTACATAGACACCTTCATTGCCCAACAATGCCGCTGCCGCTATATCGCTTTTATTGGCCCAGCGGGCTGAACCATGAATAAACTCATGGGCTACCGATGAATTGGCAGACACTACATGCCGGAAAAAGGCAATCAGCATTACTATAGAAGATATGACCAGCCCAACTGACGCGGCTTTCCTGAGCGCCATAGGATAGGTATCGTAATAGCTTGCCGCCCATTCCATTATCTTCCATGGGGCGTAAAGGTGATGGAAGGAATCCCCCAAGCTTGCCTGATAGGCAAACTCATGCGCAAATAGCTGTGTAGCGGATGCCAGACCAAGGAAGAGTGAAGCGCAAACCAGCACATACTCCGTCTTCCTGTCAGGCCGTAGTGCACCTGTCCTGACTTGCGGCCCTATGGCATTGTTGCGCTTCTCCACCATTTACATTTTCCTGCCGCGTCTGCGAATGATGTCCTGAGTGTTTCCGGCAGGCAGGTTGATGTGCGCATTATTAGCAACCAGCGCCAGCCTTTGTTGTTCCATAGCCGGATCGGCAAATACGATATTGAGCTTTGCACCGGCAGCCACCGCCTGCTGGCGAAATGCCTCCGTCCCGGTAACGGTCAGCTGCCGCCCGAAACGCTGCACGGCCATGTTTAAGGCCGCATTAACCACATCATCAGTGACCTGTTCGCTGAGGCGGAATAGCTTGCCATCATCGCGCAGCACCGTTTGTGCAATCTGGTAATGTATAGTGCCGCGCTTGGTCACTGCCTCAATTTTGGCGCCTGCATGGTAATTGAGGCGGTCAGCTGCTTCACCGCCGATGGCATTTATCCGTACTGGTGCTCTTTCGTACCGGTTGCGCAATACTTCTAATGCCTGGCTATTGTCTTCCCATGCCTTGGCTTTCAGCCAGTCATACCAGACGGCTTGCTTGCCTTTAGCGTAAATATTGCGCCAGTCTTCCTGATAATCCTGCTGAATGGCGCGTATCTCCTTCATCAGACTGTCAGAAATGGCATGGTGCAGCACTGCTTTAGCCAACCGGCCTCTGGTCGGCTTGATGGCGGCGCGCTTTGCCTGTGCAGTCTTCTTAGCACTTTCAATGCGCCGGGCTTTCCGCTGTCTGGCGCGTTCCTGCAATACCATATGCCGCTGCGTCTGCTGCAGGCGCTCATGCTGGTATAAAGCCCATAGCTGACTTGTATCGATTTTAGATGCCATGGGCTTTATTTCATAACAGCCGGTAATATTGGCATTTTGCGCAATGCTAGGCTGGAATGCTCCAAGCCTTTTCTCCAGGGAGCTTTTGGAGAAATTGCGATTAACGGAACTGGCTTTTACGGTAGTGCCGTTCTTAGCGGTAATCACCAATCCGTTCCCACGTTCGGATAGAGTAAGGCTATTTTTTGCGAGTATCTTATGCAGTTCATCCCAGGATGATGCTGTCAGCAATTCCGGCAAACAGCCGCGCTTGATCCAGCCGATCAGGCTTTCGATTCCGGCGGATTTTTCCATATCCTGCGCCTTGGCTTCGCCGGGCGTCATACGGGCAACATGGTTATCGGTGGCCAGACCATATTCCTGTTCCAGCGCCTGGCATAGCTGCCCAAGAATCTTCTTATCGAAATACGGCTCATGCGCGGTATAGCGCTGGGGGTGGATTTTATTGATAGCAATATGGATATGCGTATGATCGGTATCATAATGCACGGCGCTGACACGCTGGTGTTCGCTATAGCCTAATGCCTCGCATACGCGGGTTTCTATGGCACAAAGAGTCGCAGGCGTTGGGTTATCACCTTCCCGGAAGGACAATAGCAGGTGGTAGGTTTTATCCATCCGGGTGCGGGTATTTTTGGATTGTACCAGTTCCACTTCCTTTGCTGCCCAGGTTGGATGCTCAGCCTCACAGTTAGTAATGCGGATTTCACCCACGCGCTCGTTTTTACCTTGCGCGTTGGTGATATACGCCACCAGTTTCGAGAACCTGCTTTTATGGGCGTTACGGAACTCGATACGCTTGGCAATCATAGCTTGCTCACCTTCTCGAACAGCAAGCGTTGTGTTAATTGAATCTCGTCCAGCAGGTTGTTAATTTTTGGCACGATCTGTCCCGTGCCGAATAGCTTTAACCGTTCATCATTGGCCAGCCACATCTTTAAAAGCCCACCCAGCCGCCCCAGGTCGCCATTAATCCTGACCAGTTCCAATCCAATATCAGCGTCAAAGACGGTCTTGGGCTGATAGTGCAATCCGACATTGCGAAGGTAGGCGGCAACAGATAAACGGCAGTTAGTCGCATAACTTTTTATCGCTGCCGCCTCAGCCGGAAGCACCGGCACCTGAAGCCGCCGGATTCTCTGTCTCGATGATTTATTGCTCATCTTACCCCTCCCGCAAGCCCCGCAGGGCAGGTCATCGTTGAGTGCGAAGCGCGAATAAGAAAACGTAATGTTGAGTAACATTACACATCCTGCCCGCTCCCTTACTCTACTTTACAGTATGTGTTGCTTATCGGGGAGTGGTCGCCTTAAAGATAATTAGATGTGCTTTAAGCTGGCCAGCTGAATAATATTTCACTTCACAATGAAAGGTATTAATGTCCATCCCAAATATGGAATAGGCATTTCTAAATGAAACAAATCCGCGCCAGCGATGCTAAATCATGGGTGCATTGCCAGCGCAGGGTGTCCTGCCCCCCTATAATTGGTCCAGATTTAATCTCGTAGTATGAGGTTAGATTTATCAACCAGTTATGAGGAGGCATTTTTATGAAGAAGAAGGGATTTAGCGGCGAGGAGATCATCCGCAAGTTATGTCAGGCGGAAGTATTGTTGCACTAGGGCAAGGTGGTATCTGAAGCCTGCCGCGAGCTCGGGATTACGGATTCCACGTATTATAAATGGCGCAAGGAATATGGCGGTATGAAGCTGGATCAGGCGAAGCGGCTAAAAGATTTAGAGCGTGAGAATGGCCGGTTGCGCCGTGTGGTGGCGGATCTGACACTGGATAAACTGATATTGCAGGATGGTGCCACGGGAAAGTATTAAGCCCCGAGCGCCGGCGGCAAGTGGTGTGTGGGGCGATGCAGTTTTATGGCATCTCGCAGCGCCGCGCCTGCCTGGCGCTCGGGGCACATCGCACCAGCATCCGTCATCACAGCAGGCGTGCGGGAGATGAGGCTCGATTGCGATCGGATATTATCCGCCTCAGCAGCCGCTATGGGAGGTATGGTTATCGCCGTATCACGGCCATGCTGCACGCGGAAGGGTGGGGCGTGAACCACAAACGCGTTGAGCGCATATGGCGGAAAGAAGGCTTAAAGATACCCAAGAAGCAGCCCAAACGCGGGCGACTATATCTGAATGATGGCTCGTGTATCCGCCTGCGCCCCCTCTATCCGAACCATGTGTGGAGCTATGATTTTGTCGCTGACAAACTGGCCTGTGGCAAGGGCGTACGCATGCTCACGGTGATCGATGAATATACTAGGGAATGCCTGGCCATACGCGTGGCCTACAGCCTGAAGAGCGATGATGTGCTGGATGTTTTAAGCGACCTGTTCCTGCTGAAGGGAATGCCTGATTATATTCGCAGTGACAATGGCAGCGAGTTCACCGCACATACGCTGAGGAACTGGCTGAAGGAACTGAAAGTGAGGACGGCGTATATTGAACCCGGCAGCCCGTGGGAGAATGGATTCAACGAGAGGTTCAATGGTTCTCTGCGTGATGAATGCCTCAACGGCGAACTATTTTACACGCTGAAGGAAGCACAGGTAATCGTAGAGACCTGGCGGAAAGAATACAACCTCATCCGCCCGCACTCATCCCTCAATTACCGTCCGCCTGCACCGCTGGCGACCATCAGCATGTTACCGCTTTACGCTGTTGATGGGCTGCATGCGATAACATGCTGATTTAGCTCAATGCCACAAAGTTCAAACTGGACATGTTTTCGGGGGCTTGACACGTGTGCGCCCATTTAATTTCCTACTGGCAATGCAAGCAAAGCCTCACCTTAAAGCGCTCAAGCCTGTTGCTCCCTATAATAAATATTCCAGCAAATCATTGCCGCATTGTTTTGATCGTGCAACAGGTGAGAATGTCAGTAAGAGCCAGCTTAAAACCTATCTTGATGGGCTTGCACAATATCACTTACACTCCGAAACAAAGTTTCTTAATGGCGATTACCTAAACACAGATAAAACCCAACGCAGGCATATAATAGTAAAGGCCATTCAGCATATAGGTAAAGAAGCCAATAAATGGGAGGAACAATTCTTTACGGGCATGGATGATGAAGCCCAGATTGAATATGGTCTATGCCCCGAACAAAAGCCAAGATGCTAGAAGCAGTATTACAGTCAATTTCCGCCCATGGTGCTAAAGCTATGGCAAAGGCTGGCCGTTTATCATCACGTTATGTACTGAAACTTCACCAAGGCCAATCGCAACCATCCGATAAGGCACTGGCAAAGTTATATGCCGCCATGCAATCGCTTGAAGCCGATAGCAACCATACGCAGGCTACGATTGCAAAGGCCAATGCCCTTATTGCCTCAAAGGTCACTACATGCCGTACATTAGCGGCAAAACTAGGTACGGATGCTTCTAACTTGGCAAAGGTGCTGTCAGGCGGTAGAAATGCGACTAATGAATTAATAAGAAAATTGGCAGGTTTTATACATGTAACTTGAGATCGCGGTACGTAATCATAGACTCGTATGTCTTTTGCTGGTGTCAATCTTGTGGATTATTTTCTGGTCTCATTTTTAATTCCCTACAGGTTTGCAATTTACATCAAAAAAGCCAGTTGGGACTTTTAAAGCCAATACTTTGCTGAGCTTGGAAAATTTGCCTGCGATTTTTTCTCAATCATATATTTGCAATTGATCGCCTATTAAATTAATTATCTATTATAGCTTACGGCATCCTTATAAGTTTTGGGTATATTCAATAGATCATTCACGTATCGCGGCGCTTAGATTAGAGGCACTAAAGAACCAAGATAATTAGCAATGGAGTATTTATGCCGCACCAACAACAGCACGAAGATTGCATCACCCAATGCAGGGAATGCCACGATATTTGTCAGGATACTCTTTATAATCACTGCCTGACTATGGGTGGAAAACATGTGGAAGCAGGACATGTCAAATTGATGACCGATTGCATACAAGCATGTCAAACATCTGCTGACTTCATGAATCGAGGCTCAAGCCTTCATGCATCTACATGCTCGACATGCGCCGACGTATGCGACGCGTGTGCTGAATCTTGTGAACGTATTGGCGGTGAAGAGATGAAACGCTGTGCTGACGCTTGCCGTGCATGCGCTAAATCTTGCCGGGAAATGGGCAAGATGAAGAAAGCGGCCTAAGGCTAAGATGAGCTGTTTAAGCTTTTATTCTGGTGTTGTTAAGGAACGTCGCTAATCGGAAATCTAACAAACCAGACTTTCTGCTTACCATCTATACCTCTGGCTACTATACGGTTGTTTTCACAAACCGCCTACTGCAGCCGCATCTGATCAACGGCTGCAGTTCGGTTTTTTATTTCATACCATCCTTCATCATCTCATCGCACTGCATCCACATGTGATAAGTGATATTATCTTTTCCAGACATAATCCCTGTTCTGTCGATCATATCGTGACAGTCCTTCATCATTTTTTGGCAGGATTTCTTTTTTGCACTGCCATCTTCCAAGTCTTGGCAATTATTCATCATTTCGCCGGTTTTCATAGAAGTACTGCCGTCGTGAGGGCTTGCTGTAGTGCAAGCAGACGCCAACAGAAGCAGGGATGTGGTTGCGATAATTTTTTTCATCATATCTCCAATAATTGATTAATTGAAAAAGATAGCCATACCTCCCTATTTAACTCAATAGGATAGTGCTTGAGACTGTACTAGTTGAATTGGGGAATAGCCACTGCTTAATCTCCATGCTATCCATGAAGTAACTTGTAAGATTAGGAGCAATGCATGAGAATCGGTCTACATCTACTTCCCCTTATTGTCTTAGCATCCTGTGCTCAGCCAACGCCGAAGGACTTGCAAGAAAGCCTCATAGGAAAGTCACCTCAGCAAAGACAAACCATTTTGCGTAGGGAATGCTTAAGGGAATCGGAGCATCTGGGTCAAACGTCTTTCGAGCAAAGAAGGACCTCACATGGCGCTTTGCTAAATGAGGATTCCCCCGAAACTGGCGATCTAAAAGATGTTTGCTTTGATCTTCTTCATGCAAATATGAAAAATATGCTAGATGGTAAAACGATTGATGAACGCAAGATGGTCTTAGCGAATGAATGTGGTGAGGAGATTGCTAAGAACGATGTGCGTTCAGATACCCATCTCCATGGCCATGCAGATGCTATGAGGCTCATTTGCTTGGAATTTACCGGAATGACCATACCGGGGCATTAAGTTAACCCTGTGGTGATGGCAGATGCCAGAGCACAGCTGCACGATGAGCTTGGCGGAAATATGTATTCAAGGACTTTGATAAATGTTGCGGAATCATCGTGTAAATGTCAGTGCCTCTGATTAAATAACAAGCCTCATACATTGTAATCATTTCTAAAACACGATCTCCATCACCAGCACCAACCTCTAGGAGATAGCGGCGTTTCTATTTGATCTATTGGCAGACTTGCATTGGGGGGCTTAATGACCTTTACGTTCCCGACATGGACAGTTTTCTGGTCGCCATTAATCGATATTGATTCTAGACGGACAATTTCAGGTTCGATCAAGTTTTCTGCATAGGCCGATGAGCAAATCACAGCAAACGCCAAAATCATTTTAACGACAAACCAGACTCTATACGTCAGATTATTCTTAATTTGTGCAGTAATGCCATAAAATTTACCGAAAAAGGTGGTGTGCATGTCAGCATTACCTGCCATCCAACGGGACAGGAAAATTTGGAGACTGTTTGCATCGCCCTGCAGGACATAGGAATTGGCATCGCGCCGGAAAAGCTTAATACTATTTTCCATAAATTTATCCAGGCCGATTCTTCTATTAGTCGTAAGTATGGCGGCACTGGTTTAGGTTTAGCAATTACGAGAACGCTGATAGATATTATGGGGGGTGTGATTGAAGTAGAAAGTAAGCTGGGAATGGGTTCTACCTTTAAAGTGTGTCTGCCATTAGAAATGGCCGATAAAGATCATGCAAAACACGCAGACAATGTTCAACAGCAAATTCCTGAAGATTTTTCATTAAATATTGTAAGACCCATGGTTTTATTAGTAGAAGACTACCCGGCGAATGTAATGGTTGCTACGGCTTACCTTGAGCAATTTGGCTATGCTTGCGACTTAGCCTCTAGCGGTATGGAAGCAATTGAAAAAATCAAATTGACTTCGTATTCCATCGTACTTATGGACGTACGGATGCCTGGAATAAACGGGTTAGAAGCTACGAACTTAATCCGGTCATGGGAAAAACAACACAGCAAAACAAAAACCATCGTCATTGGAATGACGGCGCACGCGCTACTGGGTGATCGTGAACGTTGCATCGCTTCGGGTATGAATGATTATATAGCTAAACCGTTTGACCCCATTGAGTTGCAAACCAAACTGAAAGTTTATATTGAAAAATCTTTTATCTAACTGAAAATTGCATGTTAAGATTCCTTAAGCATTGGAGGCGTTATGTCGGGATATTACCATGTTTCTAAATAGTCTTTTCGAGCAGCTATCGCAATCGTCCGAACCTTGAAACGCACTATACTTGCCCAAATGGAGTGAATTATGCCGGATATTACCATGTCCGAAAACGATGTATGTCCTATGCGCTAGCACTGTTATCGGTTCATGGCAAAACCTGATGCGTGGCAATCTATCGCCTGCTTCAAGCTTCTGTCCGACACAGAGTGCGAGCATTTTATAGCATTGAAGCGTATAGAACCCACATTATGATGAGCCAGCGTTTATTATAAATAGTTCTAATATTAGGTATTTATTGAGCTGAACAATCCCATTATTGACTTGTACGGCTATTTGTCGTACAATAAGAGAAATAGGAGGTAAATGTTATGCCATCAACAGAAATGCACAGTTCGAGTTCAAAAAATGGGCGATTGGAAGCCCGGATCAGCAATGAGCAAAAGCGTCTGTTTCAGCGCGCAGCGGAATTGCAAGGCAGCACGCTGACCGATTTCGTAGTATCGTCGCTGCAAAGCGTGGCAACGAAGGTCATTCAGGATTATGAAGTCATGGCGCTCGCCGGACAAGACCGCGAAATCTTCGTTTCTGCATTGCTCAAGCCTACGCTGCCTGCTGGGCGGTTAAAGAAGGCGGTAACGCGCTACAAGAAAATTATGGACTGAAATGCCTTCGTTTTCTCATCAACCCATTATTGAGCCGCTCGGCAAGCACCATGACCGAGCAGCTTTCGATTGCGGCGTGGAGGCGCTGGGGCGCTATATCCGTGAACAGGCGGGACAGGATACAAAAAAGAAAATTGCCGCCACGTTCGTCCTGGTGGGCGATACAGCTGAGGCAATCGCCGGATATTATACGCTTTCTTCTACCAGCGTGCATGTCGGGGAGTTGCCTGAACACATCGCCAAAAAGTTGCCACGCTATCCCTTGATGCCTGCTACGCTAATTGGACGGCTGGCTGTAGATACGCGATATAATGGTAAGGGTTATGGCGAATTCCTGCTAATAGATGCCCTGAAGCGCTCTTTAATCTCCACTGAGCAAATCGGCTCAGTCGCAGTGGTGGTCGATTCTAAAGACGATAATGCCAAAGCCTTCTATGAGCATTTCCAGTTTATACCGCTGGTCAATTATTCGCATCGGCTTTTCTTGCCGATGGCGGTCATTCAGGATTATTTTGCTTAGCATACATGTTTGATATTTGTTCAATAGTGCAGGGCAGCATCATGGTTTGCTGACATAATGTTCTCACTTACAGGTAGGTCATAGGTGATACCTTAGCTTCTTAAATATTTCCGACTAATATGTGAAAAGCCGCAGTTTACCGTGAGCAAAAAATGTAGAAAAAGTTGGAAACAATGTTGAATTTGCTATCTTTGTGCAAGCTTCAGGTGCTAGCGATCGCAAGATTGTGGGGGTTCGAGTCCCTTCCTGGGCACCACTCTTAATCAGGACTAGCCTGCTTCACCACTGCGCCACGCAGAACACCATGGTAAGCACCACGAAAAACATGCCAATCCCCATGCCCATCCGTGCAATCGCAGGAGCGTGCTGCAACTGCCATTCGATGGCCTTGCCGTATAAAAGCGCCGCCACCGGCGTCACCGTGTAGATATAACGGTAATCATAACTGCAGGAAAAGGGATAGAATGCCCGGTAGGCTGCCAATGCCCCAACCTGAAAAAACACGAACACCCAGAATGGCAGGCAAACCCAGCCCCGCAACCTCGTTCGCCATGCGATGAAAAGCCAGCTGCTTAAAAGATAGCAAAGCATGGCAAGCTCCGCCTGCGCCAGCAGCAGCGCCAGTCTGGGGGCTTTCCAGCCATATTCGCCGAACAGCGCGCTTTTCAGCATCGTGTTCCATAAATATTGCCGCCCGGTAGCATTGTCGCGCGTGTTATAAAACGGGCTCGCCATGTAGCTGTGCCAATCGAAGGTGACAAAATATTTCAGCTCATTGCTAACCCGTAAAGCAGCATCCAGGGTCTGGATATTGGAGACCAGAACCGGCTCGGAACGGTGTTCGGCGATCCGGTAATAATACATCCTGCCAAACGAAAGGCTGGCCAGTAAGGAAGAAAGTATCACCGCCCTGATAACAGGGGCGCTGCATAATTCGCGCCATGCGAAGCGTTGCTGCAGCCAGCTCAGAAAAACCACGCCAGCGATAACGCCATAAACCACGATGCCGCTGCTTTTAAAGCAGAAGGCAATCGCGCTCCACCACAGGCAATACACAAGGCTCCGTTGCTTCATCTGCTTATACCAGCAGCTAAGGTAATAAAACGAGGCCATCTGCGCCGCATAAAGCGGTATATCGTTAGTGATCGAAGACGCCTTGAAAATGCCCGACGGCCAGAAAACCAGCAATGCCAGCGCTGTGTAATAGGCAAAGGCCGCACGCATATTTTCCCGCAGCAGCCGCACGGCGAAGTAAAGGAACACCGCATAAAAACCCATCGAAACGCACCGCACTGCATTAAGCGGCTCGGCTAACCCGGCATACTGCCCGGCATCATAGGCGATGGCGGAAATAATATAATAAAGCGGCGGCTGGTAACATTCCCAGCAACTATAGGGGGCAGGCAGGCTCAAATGCGTGGCCGCATAGCGGAGATACTCAATATGGCTGGCGACATCATTGGTATAGGAGGAATAAGGAAATGACAGCAAATCCCCAACATAAAATGCCAGCCCCAGAAAGCATAGGCCGAGCGTTAGCAGGGCGGAATGCCCACCCGGAACCGGATCACCCTTTTTAAACAGGCCCCGTAAATATGATACTGCCATAGAGTAAGAAATTCTTATCTTGAGACTGGAGGAGCGGCACATATTTTTGTAAGCGGTTGCGCGATAATGAGCAATATGTCATTTCCCCACAACTGTTTATATTGCCGCCGCTCCCCGGCCCGCGCATAAAGCGATACCCAAGTTATTGTTAACCTTTGTTAAATTCCCCGTCAAAGGATTAACTTGTTTTTAAGCCCGTCTGCATTACTATAAGTGGCTGTAATACAGGCATACAAGCCTATCATATGCCAGCGGGGGGCAACATGGCGAAATCACATTATGACGTGCTGGGCGTGGTTCCGCGCGTGCGCTACGATAATATCGGCCGCGATTGTTATAACGCCGCTGTTGAGGAAGCCGAGCGCAAAGCACGCGGCCGCACCGACGATGACAGGCGCTTTGATGCGCAGAAAAAACTCACCGCCATCATTGACCGAAACCAGAAAGACCCCGCCTACCAGGAAGCCTTCGCCACGCTGAGCAATCCGGTCGAGGCCATGAATTATTTCCATGCCCAGCAGGAAGCCGCCATTGTGCGTGAGCGTAATATGAGGGCAGGGGTGCTTGGTGGCTTGGGCACCGCGGTCGGTGCGGGAATGCTTGCCGCCACCCTGACCTTCCAGCAGAATAAGGACACCTCCAGGGAAGTGTTCAAGCGCGGCGAGGAAGACAACAACCCCAAGAACACCCGCACCGTCGAAAACCAGCCGCAGCGCAAAGTCTTCCGCGACATTCCCGCCGACATCCGTGAAATAAAGCCGCGCCAACACGAAGTGCTGCGCCCCGTCCCCGAACCTGCCACCGAAACAACCCAAGCCTCTATTCCCGCGGCCGCACCCGTGGCAAAACTGCCGGAAAGCCACCCCCCCGCCGCCGCAAGCCAGCCCGAACCCGTGGCCGCGCAGGCCGAACCGCCCCGGCAGGAACAAGCAGCACCCCGCAAAGGCCCCCGTGCCCGCATCATCGGCATTGATTACGAGGCCATGAAAAAAGACGAAGCAGCTAAACTGAAAGAAACCACACCCAAAGCCCCCCATGGCCGCATCATCGGCATTGACCGCGAGGATATGCAGCGCCATCAGGCCGAGCCCACGCCGCGCAAGCCGCATGGCCGCATTCTCGGTATCGAGCCCAGCCGCGCCAGCGGCGCAGCCCCCCCCGCAGCGGACTGGCCCCTCGACAACCCGGAGAAGGACACGGCCCCAAAGGCCAGGGAAAGCCGCCCGCCTTCCAATGGTGGCTGGAAAGCAGTGCGCCCGCGCAGTGAAGAAAAAGAAAATCCCGACCCGGACAAGCCCAAGCCCTCAGGCCGCACCGTCATCCGCTAATCGCGAGACGCAGAAAAAAAGGAAGTTGTCCCGCTAGCTTTGCGGCACGCACTCAGCAGGCGCGCCCTGCACAAAGCGCTCCGCATTGGGGAACAGGTGCGGGCAATAGCCCCACTCTTTGCAGGAGCATCCGGAAAGAAGCGAGCAGCTTAAGGCGAGAAGGATCAGGCGTCGCATAAGCATCACGCCGCGTTAAAAACATCGGGCTTGGCGGCAACCTTGCCCAGCTGGATCTTTCGGTTCGGCAGGTTTTCCATCCACTGCACAAGCCGCGCCACCTCATCGGAAATGATCTGCGGCTGGCGCATGGATTTAGCCATCACGGTTGCGCCCTGAATGCCCGCCATCAGCGAAATGGCATAGCGGCGCGAATCGCTGCCCTGCCCGAGCTGGCGGAACTGGCGCTCCGCCCAGGTCACGAAATCTTCAAACACCTGTGAGGCGGTTTGCACCACGTTGTCTTTTTCGCTGTCCGCATCGCTGATGATCTTGCCGATGGGGCAGCCAAAGCGCGTATATTCGTCGCGCACCTTTTCAAAATAATACGTCGCCTCGATCAGCCTCTGCCGCGGATCGGCGATATGTTCTTCCAGCAGGGCATACGCCGCAGAGAATTGTTCCTTGCGTTTGCTGATCGCCGCAAGTGCCAGCTCTTCCTTGGTCTTGAAGTAATAATAGACATTGCCGATAGGGATATCCGCGTGCTTGGCGATATCGGCCAGCGACGTGGAGGTGAGCCCGTTATGGTGGAAAAGCATGGCGGCTGAGTCGATCAACCTGTCTCGTTTACTGATATTTATCATGGCTTTGCAATGCTTTGTCAGTTAACTGATAAGCGCTAAGCTTAACCCCATCGTCCCTGTATTGCAAGCGGCTTTAGTCTGCGCGCTTACTGGCTATCGCGCCAGCATCGTCACCATCCAGATGCTTAAACCGAAATCCGCCGGCAAGGTGGTCACCCACCAGTCCCAGTCGATAAACCCCGTCAGCTTCAGCACCGCAAGGAACACCGATGCAAGGAAAAATGAAATATAGTCAAAAATATCGCCCATGGCGTCCCGCCCCATCATTTTCAGGCCCCGATGATAGCCCGTATCGCTGCCGGGTTCAAACGGTATTACCATCCAACCCACGATTTTTGCTCAAGTTAATCCTCTGTCTTATGTTTGAAAACAGCTTTTTGGGGTGATTCACGTAATTGTCACACGAAATTAAGGCTTATTATGCAAAAATGATGAGAATAAGGGTACATACATCCCGGTTTTATAGGATATACCATGGCAGTCCCGCCAAACGCAGAAGAAACAAAAAGCCTCAAGGCCGCCTTCGCCAAATTCATGGAAACGGCGGAAGGCAAAGTCCTGCGTGATGCGGCCACCGCGCCTGCGCCTGAAAAGGTAAAAGAGGAATTCACAAAATTTCTGGAAACCAATAAAGCCCAGCCCCCCATGCAGGCCGCCCTGGACGCCCTGCCAAAATTCGATAACGCCGCCCTGACAAACGAATTAAACAGCGCCAAGGCCGCCGCTATTGCCTCCGCCAGCAGCGGTGTGCTGAAAACCGCCTTCACTAAGTTTATGGAAACCGCCGAGGGCGCATCCCTGCGCGACGCGGCCACCCCGCCAGAGCCGAAGGCCGTCGTAGAGCAGTTCAAAGCCTTCGTGGAAAAAAACAAGGCCTCGCCCGACATGCAGGCCGCCTCCGCCGCCATGGCGGGCTTCACCGAGGACTTCGCCAGGAAAACCCTCAAGGAAGCCAAAGACACCGAAGCCGCCCGCCCGAAAGATAAATACGAGCAGGCCTTCGAAGCTTTCATGAAAAGCAAGGAGGGCCAGGCCACCCTCGCCCCCGGCAAAGACCGCGGCCTCATGCCCGCCTTCATCGCCTGGGTCAAGAAAAACGGCGAAAAAGACGGCGCAAATCCCCCCGCATCGCCCGAAGCCGCCGCCATCGTCGGCGAAATGAACAA
>JANYBV010000016.1 GCA_025360605.1 Alphaproteobacteria bacterium
GTCCCAAGGGTTCGGCTGTTCGCCGATTAAAGTGGTACGTGAGCTGGGTTTAGAACGTCGTGAGACAGTTCGGTCCCTATCTACCGTGGGTGTAGGAATATTGAGAGGATCTGTCCTTAGTACGAGAGGACCGGGATGGACGTACCGCTGGTGTACCTGTTGTTCTGCCAAGAGCATACGCAGGGTAGCTACGTACGGAAAAGATAACCGCTGAAAGCATCTAAGCGGGAAACTTACCTCAAAACTAGTATTCCCTATTAGGATCGTGGTAGACTACCACGTTGATAGGCCAGGTGTGTAAGGGCAGTAATGCCTTCAGCTAACTGGTACTAATAATCCGATTGGCTTATTTATAAGTACACTTTTAAGTAATTAAAAATGTTCAATTTTACTGATGTCTGATTCATGAACGTGCAGTGCAAAAAAGCTTGTACTGACGGCAGTTCAGGCAACATCGATTCAATACAAAGTCCAAAAAAAACCTACTCGCTTTATAATTCGGTCCAAATTGGCCGGTTTATATGGCTTGGTGATAATAGCAAGGAAGGTCCCACCCGTTCCCATTTCGAACACGACCGTGAAACTCCTTTGCGCAGATGGTACTATGCCTCAAGGTATGGGAGAGTATGTCGTTGCCAAGCCTTATAAACCGGCCTTTTTGTATTCTGAATCCTGCTATGCTGCCTAACTCACTTGATAATTTTTGCTCTACGCTGCTCACATAGCGCTGCTATGCGGCGCGGCTCGATCAAAATTACCCGTGTATTTGGACTCAGCCTAGCGAATTTATTCCCCCACAAAACCTATTCCCTCGTCATTCCCGCGCAGGCGGGAATCCATTCTGACGTTCCCTCGCACCTTTTTTGCCGAGGGCTAATTCTGGCTTGTTATATATAATTAATTGAAATCAGTGGGATAGCATATAGGCCTCCAGCGGTACGAATATTGCTTAATATTCATAAACCAGTTGGAGGTGTTTATGTCCGTCATACAATTCTCTGCAGCCATTTCGTCCAGTACTACACAGGCTACACAAACCGCGCAGAAGCAATGCAAGGATTCGCAGGCCACGAGTTTTGATGCCTTGCTCTCCATTTTTAGCAGCGATTCTAATAGTACCAGCCAATCAGCTTCCGCAAGCAATGCTTCAGGAAGTCAGGGGCAGGCGGATTCGCTGGACGGTATTTTCAGCGTATTGCTCTCGGAAAATTCTGCTGCATCCTCAACAGACAGTTCTTCATTCTCATCGGATTTTCAATCCAACTTCGGTAATTCTGGCCCATTGGTGGATTTTATGAACATGCTTACCAAGCAGCTGCACTTAAGTGCCAGCCAGAACCAAGCACTCCAGCACATCGCCGTTGAAAACAAGGATGCGACGCAATCCGGCGCCTCCGTGCAGACCATCGCCGCCGAGCTGAGTGCCGCCGGCATTGGCTGATTGCATTTTTAAAAATGTTATATCGCTGCAGGCTGGGGACAGCATTGCCAAAAAAACCTATTCTTCATCGCACCATAGCGCGAATATAAAATAGACTATACAGTATGCTTTTGCTGTCTTTATACTAATAAAGCATTGTTATTCAATTGGATAAAAAATTAATAATCACTGGAAATTTTTCTTTGGTTATGGTATAATGACGCTGACAATTCTGCTTTTCTGGTAACGTTTACCAGTACGAAAAAGCAGCCATTTGGGAACCGCCACTACCTCTGCGTAGTGTCCCAGCAGTTAATATGGCTCGCGGAATGCCATAGACATCAGAAGGAGCTCATAATGAGCGCTTTGGATGAAGTCGGTCAGCCGTTGTCGTCGCCAGTTCTTCTCGTTGTTGTTCTCGCAAAGGAGTGGAATTACGGGGTCGAAGATGCTGAACTTGAGGGAATCCCCCCCAAGTCCGAGGATCAGGACCTGTGCGATGCCATCGAGGCATGGGCTGACGAAGTCGAATTGTACCATGCATACCCGTGCATCCCCGTCCCCGGCCCGAGTAAGCCATGGGTCGGATTGTTGAAGGTGCTCGCCAAACATGGTGACGCTGTCAAGTTCCCCAAGGAACTGGCAGAACGGCTGAAAGCATGGATCCCCGCAACAATGTGGGATGCCGTGGTCAAGAAGTAAATTTGGTCGATCATTGTGATTAGCTGAGTTGCAGTTGGGCGTCTCTTCCGAAAGGAAAGATGCCCAATTGTTTTTGAGGCATTGTTGCCAGAGAGCATATTTGGCATTTTAATTAACCTTTATTTAATTTTTATTAAGTACCATTAACGTTCAAGCCTCCAGCTAAACGGGATATCATCATGTTCACCTCAAAAAAATTTTCCACAGCATTAGTTATCTCCTTGTCTTCTGTTGAGTGCTGCAGCGGCCTTTGCTTCGTGTGCAACGTTAAAAGCGGATCAAGCCAAGTTAAACGCATGGACCGCCAAATATAACAAAGGCGTGATCTATGTTCAGTCGCAGGAGGATTTGCTCGGTGCATACAAACGTGCGTGGGATTTCAATGTAGAGGCTGCCAACAACGCGGCGAAAGCCGCCTATGCAGCGGATACCGCCTATGCGCAAAATCCGAACCCAAAGACATTAGCAGCGAAGAATGCCGCGCATGCTGCCCTTGCTAAAGCACAAGCGGTCGCCACTAAGGCCGGTATTTTCTATAATAATTTTGTCAAAAAAGTAGAGGGATTAAAATCCACCCTTGCCAGCTGGGCGCAACAGGTGGCGTTGTGGAAACAGACCGTAGCAGCCGATATGCTGGATTGTCAAAGGGGCGGTGGCCACAAGCGCTAGTCTACTTCACGTGCCCGTGGTAGAAATACATTCCCAAGCCTACGGTGAAAATAAAACATCCGTAGAGCGCGTGTTCAAATGAGGCGGCGGCGAGGGACTTGTTCTTTTTATAGGTATCCGAAAACATCCAGCCGCCGATAGCGCTGAACACAATGGCGATCCAGTTTTGCATAAGGATATGCACCCAGCCGAATGCGGCGGCGTTGACGAGGCGCATGCGGTGATCGGGGATGATAGGAGCGTAGCGCTTCAGGAAGAAGCTGCGGAAGATAATTTCCTGCGGAATCACCGACAGCAGCGGATACAGCGTCATTACCATCAACCACATCAGCGGATGTTCGAGTGGCAGAGAAAACAAATGCTCGGGTATGAGTATCCATGTGAAGATTAGCGTGGCGATGGCGTTGGGGACAAAGCGTTTAAAGATGGTGGTCATGCTTGCCTTGTTGAGGGCGGCAAAATTCCATTCCTTACGCCACCGGTAGCCGTGAGGCTTGAGTGCCCGCCATGTTATGGCGCTGACGATCCATATAATAATGACGGTGAATCCTCGAGGTTTAATCACCGAAATAACGGCGGGTAAAATGCCAAAAACGAGAACTAATTCAATCTTTAGCCAATGAGAGGACACGAAACATTTCATTGTTTTACAGTACCATTTTTCAAGCGCTATCTCCATCAAAAAACCTGTTCACACCGCCGGAACCGCTGTTAGCTCATGAGATTAAATGCATTGGGCGATGATACTTTTATCAGCACTATCGGTGTGGTGGTGGGTATGAAAGAAATAAAAAATAATTATAAAACAAATTGTTGCTGTTTTGTTGGGCGGGGGAATTGTTAATAAAATATTGGTGTTAACAAAAATTTATTACCTGTCGCGTACATTGAAAGTAATGGGATTGTCATTCTATTACACTAGGGAATAGCGCCATGAAAATGTTTTTGCGTCTGCTGAAAGAACAACACGGCACTACACTTCAGGAGTATGCGCTCATCACCTGCGCTATTGCGCTTGCGGGTATTTTTGCGATGATTGCCATTGGCTTCAAGTATCTCGGCCTGTTAGCTCCGCACGCCTAGGATTTTTTCTCTTCCACAAATTCACGCAGCGTCAGTTTACTCTGGTGGGACGTGCTGCGTTTTTCCGAGACGGTTTTGCCCTGCGCATAATGTTTTTGCCAGCCGGCTTTTTGTGCATCCGAGTCCTTTTTCTTCAGGTCTTCATTGAACTGTTTGCGGCTATTTGCCCATTGTGTGTAGTCCTGATGCAATTCGGGATTGGTGGAGATATCACGGATCACCGGATCAAAGCTTTCAATCTCATAACGGCGCTGCGGCACGATCATGCAGATAGGTTCGCCCTTGGTAAATGCGATCGCATGGTTAGGGCGGGTTACTTTCCAGTTCATGGTAAAGGTGGATTCTGCCCAGTCGGTTTCGATGACACCGGAAAGTGGGCTGACACCGTCTTTTGGCCAGTTGGTCGGGCCTTGTGCTACGAGGTTATAGCCCTCCGGTGTGCGAAAGAGGAAAGGAAGAGTGAAGGTAAGAATGCCGGAACCGAAAATACTTAAGGCAGGTAAGGGGCCTCCATCACTCATGTTATGAATACTCAGCCCTTCCAGCGATTGGCGGCCATCCCAAATAACACTGATGTCATGGCTGCATTCTACCATCCAGCCGGATTGATTGGACAGCAGCATTGGCATGCAGCGATAGGCAAAGCGGTTGGGGGTTTCTTCCATCCATTGGCGGTTGGTCGGGCCAGCCACCAGCTTCATGGGGGTACTGTTAAGCCGGTATGCAATCAGGGGAAGTGTATCACTGGATGTTTCTGTTTTTTTCTTTACAGGCGCATCATTAGGCGTTTCATTTTTGGGTGCCGTTTTTTCCGTATTTGATTTTTTGGCCATGGTGGGATGCTCCGATTATTAAATAATAGAAAAAAATCATAAATACTGTTGGCGCTGTACGCAATCTAAAATTATGTATCGTTCTCGACGATGATGCTTTTATCTGGATGCAAAATCGTTACGTTTAGGGTAGAACGAACCATCATAAATAAATAACGCACCATGCAACAACTAATCAATTCCAGCCAGCGCTTTGCCAAGCATATACGCATGAATGCCCTCAAAATGGTGCATTCGGCGAAGGCCTCGCATATTGGCACGTGCCTGTCGATTGCTGATATTCTGGCGGTATTGTATTCAGGCGGCCTGCGCGTATGGCCGCAGCAGCCTGCACATCCTGACCGTGACCGTTTTATTTTAAGCAAGGGGCATGGTGCGGCTATTTATTATGCGGCACTTGCCGAGGCAGGCTTTATCACGCAAGAGGTGCTGACAACCTATTCACGCAACGGTTCGGCACTCACCGGCCATGTTAACCATGCGGGAGTGGCGGGGGTCGAGGTGTCAACCGGATCACTGGGCCACGGGCTTGGGTTAGGATGTGGCATGGCGCTGGGGTTGCGGGCGAGCAAGAGCGAAGCAGGAGTGTTTGTCCTGCTCAGTGACGGTGAATGCGATGAAGGTTCGATATGGGAGGCGGCGTTATTTGCGCCATTCCACAAGCTGGACAATCTGGTCGCCATTATTGATTACAATAAAATACAAAGCTTCGGCACCGTAAAAGAGGTGCTGGATCTGGAACCGCTGGCGGATAAGTGGCGGGCCTTTGGCTGGGCGGTGGTGGAAATTGATGGTCACAACCACGTCGCGCTGCATGAGGCCTTAAGCAATTTGCCGTTGAAGGAAGGTAAGCCAACCCTCATCATTGCCCACACGGTGAAAGGCAAAGGTGTGAGTTTTATGGAAGACAAGCTGGCGTGGCACTACCGCCCCCCGAACGATGCCGAACTGGCACAGGCGTTATCCGAACTGGAGTCTGCCTGATGCGTACCCATTTTATCGAGACGGTGGTAGAATGTGCCAAGGAAGATGACCGCATCTGGTTGCTGTGCGGCGATCTGGGGTATTCTGTGTTGGAGCGTTTTGCTACCGCCTGTCCCGACCGCTTCATCAACGTAGGGATTGCCGAGCAGAATATGGCCAGCATGGCTGCGGGGCTTGCGATGACAGGGCGTATCGTCATCACTTATTCGATAGGTAATTTCGGCACGCTGCGCTGCTATGAACAGATCCGCAATGATATCTGTTACCATGATGCCAACGTGAAGGTCATCGCGGTGGGCGGCGGGCTGGTCTATGGCGGCCATGGCTATACCCATCATGCGGTGGAAGATATTGCGGCCATGCGCGCATTGCCGAATATGACCGTGATCGCACCCGCCGATCCGGTTGAGGCGCAACTTGCCACGCGCTGGATGTTATCGCACCCGCATCCGTGTTACCTGCGGCTGGAAAAGGCCGGTGAACCGGTGTTGCACAAAACGCCGCCGCGTTTCGAACACGGGCGCGTCATCCCTATGTGCGAAGGGCACGACGTTATGCTGGTAAGCACCGGCAGCCTCTTGGCCACAGCGTTGGAAGTGTCTGAAAAATTGAAATCACAGGGTATTTCAGCGGGCGTGGCCAGCAGCCCGTTCATTAAGCCATTTGATAATGACTGGCTGAAAACTCAGGCCACTAAAGTGAAATGGATTGTAACTCTTGAAGAGCATTCCCCTTATGGTGGGCTTGCCGATAGCGTTGCTTCGGTACTTGCGGCCATGGCAGGGGCGCGGGCACAACTGGTGAGTTGCCATGTGCCTGAAAGTCTTTTGAAGGGGGTATCGGGAGATCACGCACATCTGCGCGAGCGCTGCGGGCTTTCTTCTGATGCCGTGGTAGAAATGGTAACAAAAAAAATCGCCGGTGGTTTGTAATTTTTGTTGTTTTATGAGCAAATGATTTTATGATGTATTCCAGAGTATTATTTTAACATTCAGGGGTGTAGTTTATGTTTGTCAATGATGTTACGGCATTTAAAAAGAAATATGTGCTTCTTACAACGATTGCTGTGGTGGCGATGACTTCTGCTGTGTTTGCGGCCAGTAAAACGGACACGGCTACTACCAAAGAAACGACTGCTTCTAAAGCAACTGAAGTGGTTAAGCAGGCGCAAATCGATACGTCTTCCAAGCCAACGGCCAAAAGCTCCGTTACCAAGGAAACGTCCGACATTGAATTTCCTTATCATCGCGATGGCGTTGACAAAGAAGTGATCGATGTTCGTTTCAAGGTGAAATATGAAAAAGGCCAGACGGCGTTTTTCCACATGGTGGGTGATGATTGCGTCGATAAAATTGAAGTTAATGACGAAGAAGTGAAACTCACAGGCGAAGCGTTGGCGCAGCGTTGTAACTGGAATGACGGTTTCGATATCGACCTGAAACCTTTCCTGAACAAAGGCAGCAACAAAGTGCATGTGGTAGTTCGCAACATTGCCGGTTGGGTCGGATTCCATGTGGTGCCCGTTGAATCAATGCCGGTGAGTGCTGCCAAGAAAACCTCCGATAAAAAATAACCGGCGTAATACAGCCCGAGTTTTGTAACGCGCATGACACTAAAACTCAGGCTGAAATCACTGCTTAAACGTATTGCCTTTGCATACCTTCTGGTGTGTGTGCTGATGTTTGCTTTGCAGCGCCGCATTATTTTTGTTCCTGAGGCTGGTGTGGGGGAACCTGCGGGTTATGGGCTTGCTGACTACAAAAAATTATGGATTACCGCTTCTGATGGCGTTCATCTGGAGGTGTGGTATCATCCAGCTCAGTCTGGTTATCCCACCATTGTACACTTCCATGGTAATGGCGGTAATATTGGTGGACGCGCCCCTTATTTCCGGATGTTAAGCGATAAAGGGTTTGGTGTGATCGGGCTTGATTACCGTGGTTATGGCAGGAGCGAGGGCAGCCCGTCTGAACAAGGGGTGTACATGGATGCGCGTGCTACGATTGAGTATGCGTCCAAGGAGTTGTCCATCAAACCTGAGCAGATGATTGCCTATGGTGAATCGCTCGGCACAGGTGTGGCGGTGCAAATGGCGACGGAATATCCGTTTCAGGGCATTGTTCTGCAATCGCCTTTTACTTCTATATTGCAGTTGGGGAAGGATGCTTATCCTTGGTTGCCGGTGGAGATATTGCAGTTAGACCGTTTTGACTCCTTAAGCAAAATTGGTAAGATCCGTTCTCCTTTATTTCTGATTCATGGCACAATTGATATCATCGTGCCGATAAAGTACGGCAAACAATTGTTTGCGGCTGCACCCGAACCTAAAGAATCTTATTATTATCCATATGCAAAACATACGGATATCAATGTCGAAACCACAGCAGAAATGGTGCTGGAATTCGCCAAAAAACATGGCATGATTAAGCAATAACTGCCGCAGTGTGTCTGGCGATCATGGCTTCTTCGTCGGTGGGTATCATCCACAGATTCACCGCGCTTTCTTCCGTATTGATGACCGTAGTGGCGCGCAGGTTGGCTGCTTCGTCAATAGAAGCTCCGAGCCACCCGATGCCCTTTGATATCTGGCTGCGGATGGTGGCGGAATGTTCACCGATTCCGGCGGTAAATACCAGATCGTCCAGCCCGCCGAGGCTGGCAATTAACGCTCCCATTTCACGCACCGCCCGAAAGACGAAAAGCTCAACGGCTTCTTTCGCGGATGTTTCTTCACTGGCCTGCAACTCGCGCATATCGCTGCTGATGCCGGATACGCCGAGCAATCCGCTGCGGCGGTAGAGAAGGTCTTCGATGGTTTCAATGCTCATGCCTTTTTCACGTTGCAGGTACAGCACTATTTCGGGATCGAGTGTGCCACATCGAGTGCCCATGACCAGCCCGTCGAGCGCGCTGAAGCCAAGCGTGGTATCGATACTTTTTCCGTGACGCATGGCACACAGGCTTGCACCGTTGCCAAGATGGGCAACGATCACGCGCCGATCAGCTGCCGCCGGATCCAGCTGCGCCAGTTTTTGTGCGATATATTCATATGACAGGCCATGGAATCCATAACGCTTTACGCCTTCCGCTTCCAGCGCGCGCGGCAGGGCGTAACGCCTTGTGGTGGCAGACTGGGTGGCATGGAATGCGGTATCGAAACACGCCACCTGCGGCAGGTTGGGCATCAGTTTTTTGAGTGCGGTGATCGGGTGCAGGTTGTGCGGCTGGTGCAGCGGGGCCAGCGGTGTAAGTTTTTCCAGCGCTGTAAGTATATCGTCATTGACCCGCACGGGGGAGGTGAAATGCTGCCCGCCATGCACCACACGGTGACCAGCGGCGGTGAATGCTGGCAGGCCAAGCGACGTAATCTGTGCCAGCAATTCCCTCATCGCGTCGTCGTGTGACAATGCGCCGATTTCAAACGCACCTTTATGAAGTCTTTCGCCATTGCCTGCAAACAGGGCAAATTTCAGGCTCGATGAACCGGCATTAATGGTGAGGATGGTGTGCGCCATAACTACTCGCTTTTAATCAGGGCCGCTTTCCTTTTGGCATGCACCATCAGCACCGCTACCGCACACGAAGCCTGCCGCGCGCGCTGGTTATCGGAGCGGCTGGTGACGATCAGCGGCACACGCGCACCCAGCACAATGCCTGCGGCATCGGCGTTGGCAAGGAAGCTGAGCTGTTTGGCCAGCATGTTGCCGGATTCAATATCGGGAACAATAAGGATATCGGGGCTGCCCGCCACTTTTGAAACGATGCCTTTGGTTTTCGCCGCTTCTTCGCTGATGGCGTTATCGAAGGCGAGCGGGCCGTCGAGCAGTGCGCCGGTGATCTGCCCGCGTTCGGCCATTTTACACAACGCAGCCGCATCAATGGTGGAGCGCATTTTGGAGGTGACCGTTTCCACGGCAGCTAAAATCGCCACTTTCGGTTCGGGGATACCCAGCGTGTGGGCAAGGTCGATGGCGTTCTGACAGATGTCACGCTTGTCCTCAAGGTTGGGTTCGATGTTGATGGCGGCATCGGTAATCATCAGCCAGCGTGGATAGGTGGGCACATCCATAACGAACACATGGCTCATCCGGCGTTCGGTGCGTAGTCCGGTGTCGGTGGCCATGACGGCGTGCATCAGTTCGTCGGTATGGATTTTACCTTTCATCAGTGCTTCGACCTCGCCACTACGCGCCATGGCGACGGCTTTGTCGGCGGCGGCGTGGCTGTGAGGAACGGTGATGATTTTATAAGGGCTGATGTCCAGCTTGGCTTCGGCTGCGGCGGCACGGACTTTAGCTTCATTGCCGACTAGGATAGGAATAATAAGGTTGGCTTTGGCGGCATCCACTGCGCCGGTAATTGACGGTACATCCACGGGATGAACCACAGCAGTCAGTATCGGCTTAATGCCGTTGCAACGGGCGAGTAGGGCGTTATAGTCGCTATGGTCCTGAAGGGGCTGCATGAGTTTTCCGTTAATGATGGTGTGAAATGCTATATAGTCTGATCTTTGCTATGTTGTCTATGTTCTGCTTTGTAACGCCTGCGTGGCCGAAGCCTGATCATCAATTCAGTAGCGAAGAAATTGCCGTGATTAAAGAGGCGGCTGGCAAGGGCGGCATCAAAGCGCAGGCGCTGCTTGGAACCCTGTATTACTATGGTAATGGCGTACCTGAAGACGAAGTTAAGGCGGTAAAATGGTGGCGGAAATCTGCCGAGCAGGGCAGTCCTTTTGCACAATATGATTTGGCTATGGCCTATCACGATGGCATTGGCGGCCTGACAAAAAGTAATAAAAAAGCGGTGGAATGGTTTACCAAGGGCGCGAAAGCCGGTGATGTTCGTTCGCAATATAACCTTGGCATTGCCTATTATCACGCGCTAGGTGTGAAAAAAAACAAAGCAGAGGCGATGAAATGGTTTCAGAAAGCCTCTGATCAGGATAATGCCGACGCGCAATATATTCTTGCCGCCGGATACAAAGACGGGATTGGTGGTTTGCCCAAAGATATCGTACTGGCGTATGTGTGGATCAGCCGTTCCAAAACCAATGGCAACATAGAAGCAAAACGCGATATTGATGCGCTTGAGCAGACGCTTTCGCCTGAACAGAAGGCGCAGGCCAAGCGCATTCTGGAGGTGGACGACAAAAAATAATATAATATACTGTATTATATATATTAATTGTATTTTTCAGCGTCTTTTTGGCCTTGAAAATTACCCGAAATTAACATATAATCGGCGGTGATCCTTACCTTTACGAAGCCGCTTTTGATAAATCGGCAAAGGTCTATGCTCCACGCAACGCAAGTTTCGTGGTGTGAAGGATGGCACTGGCATGGGAGAAATCATGTTCGGAGTCAGCAACGTTGACACGTTGGAGATCAGGCTCGGTGGAGAGATCTGGTTCGAGGACGTTCAAGGCAAGATCATCGGCTACGGTGGTTACTGTGTCGAGGCCACGAACATCAACATGTACGGTCTGCGCGTCAAGCGTGGAGACCGGTGCGTGTCGATGATCAACCATTCGCCGGATCACTACCAGATCACGGCCCTCGACAGCGCCGGCCACATCGTGTTCCGTCACACCCTGTCGTCGCAAGATGACTGGGTCTCGGTGTACGGACTGGAGGGCTGGCACATCATGCTGGTCGAGGTCATGCAACCGACCCCGTGCTTCTTCGAGAAGCTGGGGTACCCGCTGCTGGTTCGTGGGATCCTGAAGGAGATCATCTGTGATGGTGGCCTTCCGGCACTCGTGAGCCACGATGGTGACCACTTCGTGTTCGCCCTGAACGCCTAAACAACGTTCGTCAAACAACACAGCACTTCAATGGGCTGGAGAAAAAAGATCGCACCCGCGGTCTTTTTTCTTTTTTGGGGCTGTGGTTACGAAGTGTATTCCTAGTATGTATTTTCAATTAATAAATTGAAATTAATAAATAATTCGACTTATTGGTAGGTTGAATATTTTGATAAAATATTTGTCAAATTTGGTGTATAATGGCAAAGAGTAGTATTTGTCATCCGGTGATAAGGAAACAGGGTTATGAAAAAACAATATATCGCACTGACAGCTATGGCCATAATGGTTGTTGGATTTTCAGGCAACGCCTTTGCGTGGGGAATCAATAATGGGGTGCAAACAACATGTGATAGCATTGCTCCGCCAACGCTTGGTGGAGGGGGTTGGAATTTGTTTTTGCGGGGTTCTGATCTCTGTTCGTGGAGCAAGACCGTAAATGACACTAAGATGGGCGGATATCCGGGGCAATATTTTTGCACCATTACGGCTAATTTAAACCGCAACAAGCCATGGCCATGCTGGGGCGCAATGCGGTTAAGCTTTACGGGTAGTGGAATATATGGTGGCAAGCAGGCATGTACAGATCTGTTTGGTCCCAATGCCCACGATACCGTATTCACAGGATACAGGCATGTGTGCAATAACCACTGACTGTGCCTACAGCATTTTTGTAGGGTATCGCTTATCCATGTTAAAAAAGACCGCTCAGGCGGTCTTTTTTTGTTGGTAAAAATTAATATTATTTCCCATTAAAAAAGTAAATATATTAATTGCAACGACTCGCATTTAAATTACTCCTTATGAGCGGTATGGGCTTATTAATGTTTGCCTTTCACGCATTTCCCAATATTGTACAGAAATGGGAATAAAAACTCTAAACAACGTTCTCAGAACGTCTTTGCTGGTGGGCGCGTTTGTGTGCAACACTGTGCTGGCGCCTACAGAACTGCTAGCTGCTACACAAGGTACGCTCGGTGCAACGTCCACGGGTTCATTAACGATCAGTGTTACCAAACCTGCGCGCGCAGATATTACGAACCTTACCGATTTAACCGTAGCCAGTTGGGTGACGGGTGGCGGCAACCAGACACTGACCTCCGATCTGTGCGTATATTCAACACGCCCTAGCGGCGGCTATACTGTCAAGGCAACCGGCAGCGGTGCCGCAAGTGCATTTACACTCGCCAATGGCGCAAACACCCTTGCATATGCTGTGTCATGGAATTCCGCAGGCGTAGGCGCTCTTACCAATGTTGGTACGGCACTGACGACAAACGTGACTTCGGCAGCACTTACCAAAGCGGCGACCGATAGCTCAACCTGCACCGAAGCAACCCCGGGGCCGACGGCGCGTCTGATCGTTACTATCCTTGCCACGAGCCTTGATGCGGTTGTCGATGGTACCTACACAGGCACCCTAACGTTGCTGATAACTCCTAATTAACAACGGGCATTACTAGCCTGTTTGTATTAACAACTCAAAAATATGTTGTTAATAAAATGTTGTCTTGTGAATATTTCAATTAATTATTTAAAAATAAAACGCCACATAGATGGCATTTTATCTATCTGGCTAATGCCGTGTTCTTCAGTGCTTTTTATCCTGCATAGCGCAAAAATACCTGAAAATTTATTGATTTCAATTAATTAATTGACGCATTTTATGTCATTGAATTAACTTTCATTTAATCAAATTACGTCATTCTGAAACTAATTCCGACGACATAATTTAATTTGTGCGATCGGGTACGGGAGAGAAATAGGTTAAAAATTGAGGAGAAAGACAATGAAAAATCTTACCAGCAGATTGACTGCAACGGTTGCCGTAGCTGCCATCACTGCCAGCACTATTTTTAGCGGTGGCATTGTGTTTGCTGCTACTGACGGTACACAGGGTGACCCATCTACCGGTACCACACTCATCAGCGTAACCAAAACCAAACTCGCGATGGTTAGCGGTATGACCGATTTAACGCTTGGTTCATGGCAGATCGGTGATGCTGCTCCACAGCTGACCACGGACGCGTGCATTTATTCAGATACTGTCGGCGGTGGTTATAAAGTAACCGCTAGCGGTGACGGTGCTGCGAGCGCATTCACACTGAGCGATGGTGCTGCACACACGCTGCCATACTCTGTGGCTTGGAACTCACTGGGCGGTGGTAACCTTACCAACGTTGGTACTTGCACTGGTGACCACAGTACAGTCTGCTGCTAAAGCAAACGGTGATACGGCCAGCCTTAGCTGCGCTACCGCAGGTAAGACCGCACGTCTGATCGTTGGCGTTCTTAACGCGGACTTGATTGCGGTACCAGCTGGTACCTATACCGGTACTCTGACGATCGTCATCACTCCGGTATAATTGTTCTTTGACGATCTAAAATTTAGGGGCTAGCATGCTTGCATGCTGGCCCCTGTTTTTTGTCGCTCGATTTCTAAAACCATTTCGTTGCCACTCGCAGTGGCGCTCCAGTTTTCCTGTTTTAATGACGCGTTTGCCAACGTTGACATTAGCAATCTCGCCAATCAAACCAGCGCCTCGTGGATCACTGGCGATCCCAATATCACCTTCACCAATCTCCTCTGCATTTATAATACTGCAGGGCGAACCTATGGCATCACGGCCACAGGCGGTGCAGGTGGATTTGTTTTAACCAGTGGCGCTAACTCCATCGCCTATACTGTGACATGGAACGATGGTGGTGCAGGTAATCCAAGCGGCGGTACTACAGCGCCAATGGTCAATGGGGTAAAGCTGACGGCGAGGAACAATGCACGTATCAGCACGGATGCACCTGCAAACAGCAGTACCTGTAATGCCGGAGCCAGTCCCACTGCCCAGGTCACCATCGGCATTAGTGCAACCAACATGGATGCAGCGCGTGACGGAACCTTCACCGGAACCCTGACGTTACTTTTGTCATTCCCCTAAAAATATTTTTCATTTTTTTAATAATATTTTAATTGTTATTTGTGTCGCAAAATTTGGCATGATAATTGTATTGTACTTTGTGCCGTTAAATGTCTGACGGAGTTTTCATTTTTACTAAAAAAGTTGGATTGAATTGTCGACCGGAAAGCTTGCACCATACGTTCTGGTGGCAGCCTTCAGCTTATTCTCTATTTCCCAACCGGTTTTGGCGCAGGATAAACAACCGGAAAAGGTGGGTGTTAAGCAAGGAGCGCCTGCAGGATTTGAAGCCTTCGATGCACCGCATGACACTGCAGTGGACGTGAATTACGGCGGCCTGAGAATAGGCAGCTTCCGCGCAGTATATACGCCAAAAACCATAGTTTTTGCGCATCCTGAAGAAATCATCGATAAAATTCCCGACATCAAACACGAGAATATTGAAGGCGTTCTCAAGGCACTGAAAGGGGATTTGTCCACCCATTCGGAACTGATATGCGGACGTAATCCGAAGGAAGGCTGCGGCAAATTTGTCCCAGATGTTGCCGGAGTGATCTTTGACGAAGATCATTTCCGCGCTGAACTTTTTTTAAGCCCGACCGTTTTGGCAACGCAGGACACCCATAAGGACAAAATTTTACCCCCCGCACCGGAAGTTTTTTCCGCTGTTCATTCGTTCAATGGTGGCATCACAGGTGGTAGTGTCGGCAGGCAGAATTATTCGATGGTCACGGGGTCGACTTATGCCTATGGCTCAGGCCGCGTCAGCCTGAGTGGGGTTGCCTCAGCAAAAGAAAAACAAATCAACACGGCCACTGCAAGCCTTGACCGCTGGGGGTTGGAAAATCGTGCCGGATATTTCGACAGCCATGCGACACAGTTGATTCCGCAGTTGCCGATGCTGGGGGTTTCGGTGGGAACATCGCTGAACACCAATCTGATTTTGCGGGATGCGGCGGGAACACGGCTGACGGTGTTTTTGCCTGAGCGTTCGTATGTTTCGATTATTTACCGTGGCGTGATTTATACCACAGAATTTTACGAGGCGGGTAATCAGGTATTAAACACGGATACCCTGCCGGAAGGAACCTATGAGATCACCATCCGTATCCGTGACACCAGTGGCGGACAGATAGAAGAAAAACGTTTTTTTGCAAAAAACTTTTCCATTCCTCCGGAAGAACAACCGATTTACTACGGTCAGGTGGGAACGATCCGCGATCCACAGGTCAAACGTTTCAGCTTAAGTGCAGGGCAGGGTAGTATTGCAAGCGTGGGAACGGTGCAGCGTATCAATGAAACCACCGGCGGTGTTGCCAATCTTTCTTTTATCAAGGATCAGTTGTTTTCAGAGCAGGGCATGTTTTTTCTTTTGCCGCCCGATCACCAGATTCGTGCATCCACACTGCTTAGTTCTTCTATGGATTTTGGTTTTGGCATTTCCTATCTCGGCTATGCGGATAATCAGAAAATTTCCGTTAGCAGCGATGCCCGTATCATCTATTCCGGCAGAAAAAGTGCAAATGTTGATAGCGTGGACCCTGTTCCTAATTCAAGCAGACAGCTTAGCAGCACAGCCGCTTACCAGATTACCGACCTTGCGAATATATCGTTACAGGCGCTTTACAGCGGCTCCGGCAATAGGCAGCAACAGGATAAATACTCCTATGGGCCGCAGTTCAAATATGATTTCTGGCGCGGTGATAACAGCATTTTATCGCTGACAACGGATACCAGCAAAACCGATGCGGGTACGGTTAGTAGCATCTACCTGCGTTACTCCATACGTTTGGGAGCTTGGAATTATTCTGCTGATGGTTCGGCGCTGAAAAATGCAGCAGGCGTATCAAAAAATGGCAATGCCCGTGTTACATGGAATGATGACAAAGACCCTGGCAATCTGACGGTTGTGGGGGCTGAAATCAGCCATGATAGCACCAGCAATAATCATACAGTCGATCTGGATCACCGTGGTGATTATGGCAATTTAAGGTTGCTTGGCACGCAAAGCACTAACAATATGACGAATGTAAGCAGCAATTTCTATTCGGGAAATTTTGGGTTCAGCGTTGTGGATGCTGACCACGAATTGTCGTGGGGTGGCAACCAGCAGCAAACCAGCGGTATCGTTGTGAAAAACACGGGTAATGCTGAGGATATACCGATGAAAATTCTGGTGAACCATGTGGAGCAAAGCACATTCACCACCGGAAAGGAAACCACCGTTTTTGTCACTCCTTACCAGACGTATAACATTCAGATTAAACCGACACAAAGTGCCCCTATCGATTATGACGGTACCATTAAAAACGTAACGCTTTATCCGGGCAATATTCTGCCGATGGTCTGGGTTATCAATCGTATCAACGTGGTGCTTGGGCATGTGGTGATGCCCGATGGCACGCCGCTGGCGGGGGCACGTATGGAAGAAGCAAAAAATATCACGGTGTCGGATGATGATGGAATGTTTCAGGGCGAGTTGCTGGAACTCAAGAAAATTACGTTCAAACGCGATGAGGAAGTAGAACACATTGTCGAAAAAGAAAGTGATGTTTTTTCGATCTTACCGACATTGCGTCCACACAAAAAAGATGTATCGAAAATGAGTGCGCAAGCACAGTCAGAGGCGATGGAAGAGTTATTCGGGCCAGATGCCGTTAATCAGCAAAACAACAGCAAGCCACCCGAAGGTGGAGCGGTGGCCACGACACCGGCGACACAGGCTGCCACGGCTCCGGCAGAACAAACAGCTACAACGCCAGCCGATGCCACAACACCGGCAACGCCTTTGGCATCCAGTGAAAATTCCTCCGAGAGTGTTACCGAAACGGTCCATGTACAGCCTACACCGCAAGTTGCGAAGAAAAAGCTCCCTGCGGTGCATTGCGAAGTGATACTGCCTGACATTCAGGAGCTCAACGGCGTATATATTTATCCTGAACCGCTGGTGTGCAATCCTATTTCGCCGGAAGATGAAAAGAAACGTGCCAAAGGCGGTGAAGAAAAACAAGCGCTCTGGAGGCCGTATAGCAGTCCTATGCGCGTCAGCCAGCTGTTCCAGCCATTGCTTGAAACGCACACGGAATTTGCGTCTGCCATCATGAATATCCAACCGAAGCCGGTGCAGGAAAATAGCCCCGTAACGCCGTTGCTCGGACAACCGGAAACTGCCTACGCTCAGGCCAAAAAACCTGCGCCACCAAAAGTTGTCACTATCGCCAAAAAACCGGCGCTTGCGGTGCCGTCATTTGCCAAAAACACCACGGTGACACCTGCTGCTATCTTAGTGCAGTTGGGCGCATTCCGCAGTGAGGGTGAAGCGCAGATGGCATGGCAACGTGTCGTTAGCATCGTCAGCGAAATCACTGAAAGCAGGCCGGTGATTGCGAAAGTAGATCTTGGTACTAAAGGCATATTCTATCGTCTGCGTCTCGCTAACTTCAGCAATACCAAGGATGCAAAAGCATTCTGCGATAACCTCAACACCAAAGGCGTGTCATGTATCGTTGCGAGGAATGATGCTGCCTTCAGGAATAAGCTGATCGAAGAAGGCGAGATTGAACTCCCTGTGCCATTGATGACCGCTGAATCCGTTGAATCGCCGATGTCACCGGAAAGCAGCCCCGATTTTACGGCTCCACGCCTTTCTCCACATGCCGAGGAAAGTCCGGCTGTTCATGAAATTCAGCCAAAGCAGGAAGCCAAAGTAAAAGCGCCGGAAGATCAAATGTCGGAGAGCCAGACTACTTCCGCCAATGTGGTGGCGGTTCAGCTCGGTGCATTCCACACGCAGAGCG
Organism: Alphaproteobacteria bacterium; assembly: GCA_025360605.1. Taxonomy (GTDB): domain Bacteria; phylum Pseudomonadota; class Alphaproteobacteria; order Rickettsiales; family SXRF01; genus JANYBV01. The sequence goes on from JANYBV010000016.1 coordinate 18,207, forward strand.
AAGCGCAGTCAGCTATGGCAGAACTAATGCGCAAGTTTTCAGAGCTGGAGCAAAATAAACTGGTAATTATCAAAGTAAACCTTGGTGAGCGTGGGGTTTATTACCGTCTGCGTGTGGTCAATTTCAGCAATAGCCGCGCGGCGAAAGCCTTCTGCCGCGGATTGTCATCCAAAGGTCAGGCGTGTATTGTGCATATTGAAGATGCTGACGGCAATGATTCGGATGGTATGAAGCGGCACGCCGATGCGCCGGAACCGCTCCAGCCAAAGCTGGGTGGGCCTTTCATTAGCGCGGAACCGGAAAAGGACTAGTTAGGAGAAATCATCAGTGTGAGGGTGTCGGCATACCCACCGGCGTTGGCAGCAACCAGCGATGTTTTGGGGATGGTGATCACCAGTCTTGCCGTTGGGCCTGAGGCATTACCATTACAGGTGGAGTTATCCGTCGCTGCGCCGCTTAAGGCTGAAGAGGTAACATTAGGCTGAAGTGCAATGCCGTTATTCGAGAGATTACCTGTGCCGCCTGCGTTCCATGTAACCTGATAGTCAAGGTTTTGGTTCTGGCCTGAAAGGGTAAAGGCTCCGCCTGCTTGAGTGGAGCCGCTGGCACGGATGGTGTAGGAGCCAAGTGCGCGACTGGAAAATACACATACGTCATTGGTCCATATAATATCATTATCAGAGGCCGACCATGTTACAATCATGTCATTCAGGCCGCTGATTTTTGCGGCAGAGACCTTGGTTACGCTGATTCCCACAGATCCCGTCGAGGTGGGGCCAAGCATACCCTGCACGGAGGCAAATCCCATCACCGGTGTAAGCGCTGAGGCAAGGACCATCAGAGTTATGCAGGCGACGCGTTTTTGAAGAAAAATACTCATCTTACTATGGCGTTTGTAACAGGTATAGTGGTGCTGAAAATGGTTTCGTTTTACCGTAATGGACTCATTGGGTACCATTAATCGGGCGTAGGCGCATTAATTATTTATTAATACCTTTGTGGAGGCTGCGTTCAGATACAAAAAAACAAACATTTAAATTATAAAACAGATGGTTGTGTTTTATGGAAACTTAGAACGCGTATTCCTTCATTTCTTTTCCATCAAAAATCTGGAACTTAGCCGCGCCATCAAGATACGGCAGCGTGGTAGCCCATGTCTGGCCTGCATAGATGCGGGTGACATTAAGGTCTTTGCAGTTGCTGCCAGTGTTGTCGCATTGCTGGCCAAATTGCAGGCTGGCGTTCGTATTGCCTTTGTTGGTCAGTTTCAGTGATGTGCCTTTACGTTCGGCGTTGATATCAATTTTACCGTCCTTCGGGCGCACGACAACCAGTGCTTCATAGCCAACGAGGAGTTTCAGAGCCATGCGGTTTTTAGTTTCTTCTACTCCCTGAATCACTGGCTTTACAACAAGACGGTACACCTCATCGCTTTCACCCTGCGGGTGGAGCAGCAACAGGCGCACGGTTTTACGCGCATTCGGGGCAAGCGCCATTTTATTAGGAGTGATCAGCAGGCCGGATTTTTGCGGGTCGGTCATCGTGGTATGCTTTTCATTGGAAAGCCCCGGATTTTCTACCATGATGGTTTCCATCGCAATATATTGCGTATCTTTACCCTGACTGATGATTTCGATATCATGTTGTCTTGGCGCGTCGGGCGCAATATCCACAATCATTTCACTGAGGATGAATTCTGCTGACGCAGGGGTAGCATACACAACGGTTGCTAGCATTGCGGTTATGTATAGGATGCGTTTCATGCCAAATTCTCCTGTGTAGCGAAACAATACACCTCACCATAGCCATCCAATCCCCAAAAACAACCGATAATTATAATCGGTTGCTACACTGGGCAACGATATAATATAGAATCACGTCATGAGCCAGATACAGCGTAAATTCCTTTGGGCCGGTGTGATCGGTGTGCTGCCGCTGGCGACGCTGTCAACGGTTGGCTATCTGCCGCTAACGGCTGAATACCTGATTGCGGCCGTACTATCGTTGTTGCTTGGTTTTGGTTTAAGTAAAGCGTCTTCTGTTCGTATTCTTGGCAGCGTGTTACTGGTACTGGTAACTTCCGTTTACATTGCGCTGTATTTTGGTGACCTCATTATCAAATCCACCTTGTTGCAGCTTTTTCTGGTTGGCATCGTGCTGCTGGTCATTTGTTTCCGTAGTCACAGCAAATTTCTCACTCTGGCCGGAGTGGTGGGCTATGTGCAGATTATCACTGCGGCGTTGTTAACGCCTTCATCCACGGTCAGCCTTAAGGAAGCGCAGGTAGTGCGTTCCGACCTTCCTCCCGTGATCCATCTGATGCTGGATGAGCATCCGGGGACGGGGAGTTTTTTAAGCGATGCGATTGATCCCGCGAGGGTAAAGGCATTCGAAGATGCCTATGTCAGGCATGGTTTTGTCGTATTCCGGCATGCCTACACTGCCGATAGATTAACAGAGCAATCTCTGTCGCGGTTGTTCAATGTCGGCGCGCCGGATATCTCCGCTACATACCGCTTTAACGCCGATGCGGATGCGCTGGCGGACAATTACCTGATGTTGCAGGCTTCCGGTCTGGACGAGATTTCAAAGACGCGCGCGTTGGATATTACCCAAACCCAATATTTGAATTTTGAACAGGCACTGAAAAACAATCCGGCGGTGGCGCGTGACCTGATCTATAATATTAGGGACATTAGAACCATGGATAGCTACACCATGACGATGCACGACAGGCTAACACTCGCCAGTTACCTGATGGTCAACCGCTGGCGCAAGCGTATTGCCTATTCGCTTGCAGGCTGGCTTTTGAGCCATGCGGATTCAGAAACTATAAGCAAAATGGAAAGCTCGCGGCAGGTATTTGCATTCGAGGCGCGCTTTATTATTCAGCAATTCACCGAACGTCTGTCCTGTTGCGGCGAGCGTGGCACATACTATTTTATGCACCTGCTCATGCCGCATTTCAGCTATATTCTGAACGAGCAGTGTCAGGTGAATCCGGTGGGGGGGTGGCGCCACCGTGATCCGTCTTTTGCAACTCCTGAACACCAGATGGACAATAGGCGGCATTTTTATGAGCTTGCATTCGGGCAGTCCAGTTGCGCCGCACAGGATGTTTTTACGATGGTTGACGCACTGCAGCAAAACAAAGCCATGTCCGATGCCGTGATATTGGTGCATAGCGACCATGGCGCAAGAATTGATATGATGGACTCCGAACCACACAAGAAAGGGCTGACGCAGCGCGACTGGCGCGGCTCGTTTATCGCTATTAAAATTCCGGATATGCAGGGTAGGGTGGTGGATACGCCGGTACGGCTGGATGCGCTATACGCCAATTTACTGGAACACAACTTCCGTACACTCGATATCGATAAACTGAAGCCGGATAGCGATTCACCGTATTAAAATCGTCTAACGCGCACTAACAGTAACATCAATAAAGCTGGCATTATGCCGTACATACGAGGGGCGAAGGTGTTGACCATCCTTGTACATAGGGACACCATTAGCATCGACGCTGGGGCAATACAAACTATCACAAAGATAATGTATCGGATCGATAACCACAGCCCCTGATGCCTCGGCAGTTTGACGTAAATCTAATTCAATATTTCCGTATTTATCATCCAAGATTTTCCTCTTTATTCCTCCATCTCTAAATACCAATATATTAGGAAAATTACGGATATTTCTTTGAACCATGAACCTAGGGTCAAGCGCTTTACCATTTGGAATATTTAATAGGAGAAACACATTTTTACCGGAGGCTCGCAGATTTTTAATATATGATGAAAGCCGTACTAGTGATGCCTTATAAAGTTCACTATCAAAACCGAACTTTCCCTTTAATGCCTTGCCATCGATGAGATATTGGCTCCACAATGCTCCTATAACAATAGTATGAATATGAGTATCTTGGGTGGCTAGTTGTAACGCTGCTTCTGTCAATCCTACGCAATTCTCACGCATTTCATCATACGGCGAATCAGGTATTGGTAAACACCCTCCGCCAGTAGCAAAAATAACGCTATTCGTTTTCTGACGCTCCGTTTGAATCAACTCATCGATACGGTCATAATACTGTTCAATATTAGAGTCTCCAACAAACAGGGTTGTATCCATTAATCCTGATACCTGACGTAAGAATAGTCTGTCTTTAAATGGGTAAGGCTGTAAGGAGCCGGGGTAATCCCATTCACCAGCCGCCGCTACAATTATCTCAAAGTTCTTTAGGCGAAAATTCAAGCCATCTTTACAGTATGTGTAGAATCCCAAGAGACCAGTAAAGAGCATAAGACCAACGAGTACAAATACTGTGTTTTTTCCGTATCCTCCTCTTCTTAGAGGCCGCTCAATAAATAGGTATGTAGACCATGCAAGGATTACAGACAGCACAAGCATTGCAATACGGATTTTGATGCTTGGGATATTTCCCTCAAATATCGTCGCAAACGAAAGCAAAGGCCAGTGCCACAGATACAATGGAAAACTTATCAAGCCAAACCAGACAGCAATCTTTTTCGATAAAATGGTGCGGTTAACCCAGCCTCTCGGCCCAGCTGAAATGATGAGTAAAGAGCTTAGTATGGGAATTAACGCCCATGTTCCGGGAAAGCTGCATTTCTTATTGATTTGACAAAAGCCGTATGTAAGTAAGAAAAGCCCCATAAAAGAAAGAATATCAGAAAGTGTTCTGCCATCCGCTTTGGGCTTTTTACGGTACATAGCAGAAGCCAACCAGCTATCCAGTTTTATGGTAACGGCATCGTAGGCGTTTTTCTTATAAACCATTACCCATGCTAACGCGCTTCCACAAAGTAGCTCCCAAAAACGTGTTTGGGGAGAGTAAAATGTAGCTATGGCATTCTCCTTAATACCCTCAAAATTTAGGTAAAAAGACAAGATAGTAATAAGCATTATGATTGTCAGAAGATTGAAGCGTAGTGAGCATCACGGGTTCGACGATCACGAGTTTGAGGCAGCGACCTCTTTCTTCCGCCATTACAAGATCGAGCTGCCGAGTGTGCCTCTTCTCCATGCTCCTGCGGGCAGCACGGAAACTCAGAAGGCACTCGCCACTTGCGCTGTGCAGCGCCTGCTGTCTGTGCCATGACCAGCTCGGAGTCTGGCGCTGCGTGCGGGAATGAAAATTCGGAAGGCACATCCCGCTTGCGTTGTTCGTGAGGTGGCGATCTTTCCATTACTAAGGCACGAACTTCCGGCACTCGTTGCGTAGACTGATTTTGAGCCGCGAGTGGTTTGAATATCCACTCGCCCAACGAACCGCCAGATGAAGGCTTGTCGCTCTTGGCCCAAAGATGCATGCGCTCCAAGCAGGATTGAGCTTCCTGAAGGCTGACTGTGCGCATCCACTCGTAGTTTGGTTCAAGAGCATATTGATGCAGTTTTGACGGATCGGCGAGAAAGGCCTCGATACTGCCACAACAAAATTCGATCCGATTTACCGTGATGGGGTTTTTAAGTGCATTCTCCAGCCGTGTCAGCCATCGAAGATTATCAGGGCGGTTGTTCCGGCGATTTGTGTCGATGTGGTCAACGACATGTTCCGGCGTCGGCGGATTGCCGTGAAATGCAGTCGCCACTATCCTGTGGACGCGAACCGATGCAATTTCCATGTATCCTTTGTCGTTAGCCTTGCCATACGTCCACATGGCGTCAAGCGAACGCTGGCGTTTGTTTGGACGGGGGTGGCGCGACACCGCACCATTATCACGAACGGAGTATTGTTCTCCATCATAAATGCAATCTATTTCATGGCCAAAATCATGTAAATCGACGACTGTCATGTGCGATATGCTTTTACCGAATTTAAACCAGAGCCAGCCAAAACTATTTGTCCCAGCCGTACTCGACTCGTTTTCAAAAAACGAAGTCCAAAATGGTGCTCGCGACCGGAATCGAACCGGTATGACCTTGCGATCGACGGATTTTCATACCTGCCACAGCTTTCGCTGCCGCTGCATGAGCAGCGTTTGGGGTCTGGACTATCCCTTCACCATTGCCTCACGGCATTAGGTGCTGCCCGTCTAGTCTCTACACCTTCCGAATTACTCCGGCTTGGCTCGGGATTGGCATCAGCCGGAAGTCTGGCTGTAAGCGTTCCCCGAATTTGGGCAGTTCTACTCTTAGCGTTTCCACCAAGGCACTCAAACCGTATAAGTCCGTTGCGTCTACCAATTCCGCCACGCGAGCTTACCGGATTCGACATATAGTCTGAAGCATTTGGATAGCCAAGCAGAAACTAACGCGGCCTCGGTCTAACCTATTCCTTGTCGGTTTTCTTCGTCGAATCGGATTTTGCTTTGTCTTTCCGTGGCCTCCGGACGTTTATCGCGGCTGCATCCAGGCTGGTTTTGATATGCGATGCGTAGTATTTCTCGATCATCTCCACACTGGTACGGCAGTTCTTGGCGATTTGGTAAATGTCTGCACCCTCCATGAGTCGCAAACAAATGTAGGTATGCCGAAGACTGTAGGCCGTCCGACGGTTGCCCTCACGGTCAAGCTTTAAGTCTTCTTCTGCAAGTATCCGGTTGAATAGCTCTTGATGAGTCTTGGGGAAAAGTCGGTCCGTGGGTTCGGTGAAGTTTCGCTTCTTGAGCCGCCTGAATGGTGTCACGGCACCAGAGGTGCTTTTACAATAGCCCACTCCGCGTTTGCCCCGTACTTCGATCTCAAGAATGGTCTCACCAGTAGAGTCGTCATCGACGATGGTAACATCTCGAAACTCAAGACGGGCGGCCTCGTCAGGCCTGATGCCCGTGTTTGCCATGAAGAGCACATAATCGTGAAGCTGGGCGCTTTCCCACTCGTAGCGGTTCCGCTTCGGTTTTTGCGCTCGGCGTCTGGTAGCCTCGTACAGCTTCTTGTACTCTTCAGGCGAGAACCACGCCCGGTGAGAGATTTTTCCAGAAGATTTGTAAGGTTCAGCAAGATCGGGGAGCATGGGAAGCCAGCCGTGACGGTTGGCAGTTTTTAGCACCTGACGAAGCACCACGATCTCTTGGTGCATTGTGCTGCGGGCAGGGGGCTTGCCACTCGCTTCGATAGACTTCTCTCTGCGGTCGATTCGATATTCCTGAACGATACCGGGAGTAATGTCCGAAAGGACCATTTCTCCGAAGAAGGGCAACAGGTATAACCTCAGCCTTCGGCTGTGGCCAACGACGTATTGGGCGTTTCGCTCGCCTTGCGTGATGATTTCGTATTCGCGAAGGAACTGCTTTGCGGCATGAGCAAAGGTCTTGCCGTGCTTAAGTGAACCCCACCGATGTTTACCCTTGAGTTCCAGATACCAGTCTTCTGCAAAGTCTTTAGCGTGGGAGAGGCTTTCCTCTTTCGTGCTGGTTCGGTAATTCTTGCCTCCTACAAACGTTGCACATTGCCAGAATCGGCTGTTATCGCGTTTGTAGATGTGGAGCCTTCCTCCCATAAGTTCGTGATGTGCCATAGCCTATACATTTGAACGCGTTGATTAAATTATCCACAAAGTGTGTAACTAATGTGCAAGTATAAACTAAGGTATTTTGCTAGTCCAGAACTACAGTCAATCGCTTGATTTTGTTGGGAATTCTATTCATTGAATATTTTAGACCGATATGCTTTTAAGTCCCTTGCGTCTACCAATTCCGCCATGAGAGCATTCGAAGGACACCTGCATATATCAGCCCTCTGGTGGTATAGGCCAGAAGTTTTTTTATTCCAAGGGGCATAACAAGCGGCTTGGCGCGTTCATCTGCGGGATGCGGATTTTTTTATGAATTAATGCATTGATATTTAATACGTTATTCATGCGAGTTACAAATAACGGTACCTGAAGGAAAATAATTCAGGCAGCGAGATCTTCTTCCAGCACTTCCGTGGTGAGGGAGAGCAGCATTTGCCTGATCTGCTCGCTGGCTTTATCCAGCTGTGCGGCATTAGCGGATCTCGACACAAGGCTGGTACCAAGGCGCTGGTTGCGGATGAAGGGGTAGCTTCCGATTTCAATGTCTTGGAACTGGTTCTGAATGGCGCTGAGTTTTTCCGCGATAATCCCTTCGGTGACAAAAGCAGAAAGGGTGCGCGACAGCATTTTGGCACCGCCTTTGAAGAGATGTTTCACATTATCGAACATGGCTTGCATGATGCGCGGAACGCCCGCCATCACATACACGTTTTCGAGGTAAAATCCGGGGGCGGCACTGACGGGATTGGCAATCAGTATGCCGCCGACGGGAATTTCCGCCATTTTAAGGCGTGCAGCATTAAGTTGCTCTTTTCCGTAGTAATTTTCAAGAATTTGTGCCGCTTCCTTATGAAGCTCCAGCGGCACGCCAAAAGCGGCTGCAATGGCATCGGAGGTGATGTCGTCGTGTGTCGGGCCGATGCCGCCGGTGGTAAAAACATAGGTATAGTTGCGGCGGCAGGTGTTTACGGTATCTATTATAACCTGTTTAATATCAGGGATAATCCTGACTTCCAGCAGGCGAACGCCTGCTTCATTGAGGTTTCCTGCGATCCACGCGACGTTCTTGTCCTGCGTGCGGCCGGAAAGGATTTCGTTGCCTATAATAATAAGGCAGGCGGTAGAAGCGGATATTGGTGCAGGCTGTGCTTGCATAGAGCTGGTCTCCTGATAAAACCTATTCTATATATTATAGTTACGTATAGCTAATATATTATTATTGGAAAGCCCAAAGGAGTAAACGTGTACGACGACATACGCCCGATCATCATTCACGGCAAGGACGAATTTGAAGGCATGCGCCGCGCCGGAAGGCTGGCGGCCGAAGTACTGGACATGATCGGCGGGCACGTCAAACCGGGTGTTACCACCGGTGAGTTGAACGATCTGTGCCACGAAATGATTGTTTCAAGAGGTGCGATCCCTGCGCCGCTGGGCTATCGCGGTTTTCCCAAATCTGTTTGCACATCGGTCAACCATGTGGTTTGCCATGGTATTCCCGGAACGCTGCGCCTGAAAGAAGGCGATACGATCAATATCGATGTCACGGTGATTGTCGATGGTTGGCACGGCGACACCAGCCGCATGTATTGGGCAGGGACGCCTTCCATCAAATCCAAGCGCCTGACGCAGATCACCTATGAGGCGATGATGCTGGGCATTGAACAGGTGAAACCCGGAAACACGGTTGGCGATATCGGCCACGCGATTCAGACCTATGCCGAGAAACAGGGATTCTCGGTGGTGCGTGATTATTGCGGCCACGGGCTTGGCAAAACTTTCCACACCGCGCCGAACATCATGCATTATGGCGAAGCGGGCGAGGGGCCGGTGCTGAAAGAAGGCATGTTTTTCACTGTTGAGCCCATGATCAACGCAGGGCACTGGGAAACCATCCTCAGCAAGCACGACAACTGGACGGTGACCACGCGGGATAAATCGCTTTCGGCACAGTTCGAGCATTCGTTGGGTGTTACGGCCACGGGTTATGAAATTTTCACCCTGTCACCCACGGGAAAATTTTTCCCGCCTTATTGAGCTGTTATGGCTGATGAACGCGGAACATCCCTTGAAACACTGGCACATTTGAAGAAAATGCGTGCCGCCGCAAGGCTGGCGGCAGATGTTCTGGATGCGGTGGCCGCAGAAGTGAAAGAAGGTGTCACCACCGATCAGCTCAATAGCTTTTGCCACGACATGATTGTTGCGCGTGGCGGCGAACCTGCGCCGCTCGGATTTAAAGGATTTCCCAAATCTATCTGCACATCGGTGAACCATGTGGCCGCCCACGGTATCCCCAGCGACCAGCCGTTGCATGATGGCGACCTGCTTAAAATCGATGTTTCGGTGAAGCTGGACGGAGTGTATGGCGATAATTGCCGTAGCTATTTTGTAGGCACTCCCTCGGAGCGGGCAAAAGATATAACCACTGCCGCCTACAACGCGATGATACGTGGTATCGAGCAGGTGCGTGCGGGCAATACGGTGGCGGATATAGGCACGGCGATTGATCGTAGTGCTACCTTTGCGGGATATTCCGTGTTACATAAATTCAACGGTCACGGTATCGGTGAGGAACTGCATATGCCGCCTAAAATTTATGCCTATCCCAACCTCAAGGACGATGTGGAGCTGAAGGCTGGTATGATTTTTACGGTGGAACCTCTGCTCACCGAAGGCGGCAATGGCTACACGATGGATGATAACGGCGAAGTGAGGGTCGCGCCGGAAAAATTGTCCGCGCAATTCGAACATATGGTTCTCGTGATGGACAAAGGCTGCGAAATACTCACGGAATCCCCGCGCGGGATATATGTGCCTTCGGCTATCCGGCCCGACGTTGTAAAGCTCGGCAGGCGTGGGGCGGTATGACGGCAGACACGAAAACAAAACCTCATTACACTGGCCATCGTAAGCGCCTGCGCGACCGCTTCTTGCTGGCGGGGCCGGAAGCTCTGGCTGACTATGAATTACTGGAAATGATTTTATTTCCCGCTAAACCTATCGGCGATGTGAAACCCATGGCCAAAGATTTGATTGCCGCGCTCGGCACGTTCGGCAAGGTGCTGCATGCAACGCCGCAGCAATTACTGAAAGTCGAAGGAGTAAACGAGGCGGCAGTGGTAGCGATTAAAGTGGCCAAGGCGGCGGCCGAGCGTTTGTTGCGCGAGGACATTACCGACAAGGAAGTTATCAAAAGCTGGACGCAGCTAATTGATTATTGCCGCATTCAGTTTGGCAATAACCAGAACGAAGAATTCCATGTATTATTTCTGAATAACCATCTTGAACTGATGCTGGATGAGTGCCTGCAAAAAGGAACGGTGAACCACACGCCCGTCTATCCGCGTGAGGTGGTGAAGCGCGCGCTTGAAATCGGTGCATCCAGCCTGATTCTCGTGCATAACCATCCCAGCGGCGATGTGAGCCCAAGCCGTGCGGATATCGATGTCACCAAACAAATTGTCGAGGCGGCGCGCCCGCTGGGCATCGCCGTTCAGGATCACATTATCATTGGGGCGAAGAAGCATTTTTCATTCAAAGCAAAAGGCCTGATCTGATGGCGTCGTGTTGGGGGCTGACATCGGGGCAGGCAGGCATGGTGGCACAGGTGAAGGCACTGGCATCAGCGCTGAAGCTGGAAGTGCAGATGAAGAAAGCTGATATCAGAAAGCCTTTTTCCTATTTGCCAAACGCGGTGTATCCGCCGTTTCGCCGTTTTATTGTCCCGAACTTGCTGGCGGCAGAGAGTGATTCGCTTACGGCTCCGTATCCCGATGTGGTGATCAGCTGCGGCAGGCGTGCGGCATTGATGGCTATGGGTTTAAAAACCCGCGCGCCCCATACGCGCTTTATCCATATTCAGGATCCGCAGATGCCTTCGCGCTACTTTGATTTGGTGGTGGCCATGCAGCATGATGCGATCACCGGAGCCAATGTATTGAAAACCCGTTTTGCCCTGCACGCCATCACTCCCGAGATATTGCAGCGGGCAAAGCAGGAGTTCGAACCGGTATTTGCAGCTTATGCTGCGCCGCGTATTGCGGTGTTGCTCGGTGGTTCCACCAATAAATACACGCTGGATGCAATCGGTATGAAGCAGTTGGTGGATGTTTTGCAAACGATTCAGACACAATCGAAAGGCTCACTCCTCATCACGCCTTCGCGGCGGACGGGCGAAGCCAATATCCGCACGCTCAACGAATCATTCGCACAGAATCGCAACGTATATATCTATGATTTTGCCGGTGCGAATCCATATCTTGGATTGCTGGCGGTGGCGGATGCCATTGTGGTCACGAATGATTCGGTGAATATGATGAGCGAGGCGCTGGCAACCGGAAAGCCGGTGTATATTCTGCCGCTATCGGGGCACAGCAACACTAAACCCGCACGTTTTGCTGAAACACTGATTCAGGATGGATTGGCTCGCACGTTCAACGGCGCGTGGGAACAATGGACGTATCCCATACCGGATGAAATGAAGAGCTTATCGGAAGAAATTTCTAAACGGATGTTTTAGCGACGGCCAAAACCGTTGCCTTTGCCACCGCCCATTTCTTTGTCGCTAGCAGCACGATCTGCTATGCCCTTGCTGCTGGTGGTGACATCAAGTCCGGCAAGTACGGCCTCACGGCTGCTCGTTGCAGCTGCAATATATCCAGGCAGTGGATTGGGATATTCTGCAATTTGTTTTCTGGTAGGAGCAGAGGTTTCCACAAACTCCCTGAATTGTTTTGGAGTTCTCACTTCAGTCACCGTGTCGGAAATTGCCATAACCATCTCGCTCTTTTAAACTGCGTTATAAATTCATCGATTTCTTGTATTAATATAGCACAGAAAGTGTATGTTTTGTATGACTGTTTGGTGATATAGCGGTTAACAATTAGTTAATTAAACAGTTAATATTATTAATGTCTTAAAACTGTAACCTACCCCTAGTGCAGGGTTCTACCGCTACGGGGGGCAACAAAAACTTTGTTTTCAGAGGTTTCCAGAGGGGATCCGATGGACTGGGCGGCAAAACCCGCCTGAACAAGGTCATGGTCGTGGATATTGTGCAGCCATTCATGAAAGATAAAATCCGGTAATGCAGGGGGCTGGCTACCATCAGTGCCCAGCACCTGTTCCATTTGTCTTTTATTATCAGGCGTGAATATCTGGTCCCACGCAATCACCAGCATGGAATGGGCGCTTTGGGCAAAATCCTCACTGCTGAGGCGTCCCAGTTCATGTTCCTGATGGAGGGTTTGCAGGTTCATTTTAAATACGTTCAGCGCCACGTTGGTGGAGGGGTTGCCATCCACGCCGATGCACATGGCGCGGCATGCTGCCACACGCCACATATCCGAAGGCGATCCGGTCACGCGGTCATCCCAGAATTCCGCTAGCAGGTTGGCGACTGCCACATTATTTTTTACCGATGCACGCTGCCATGCCCGCAGGCGGTTGAGGCGGTTGCGGAACGCCGGTTCACTCGGGTCGATCGGGTGAAAACGGCTGCTTTGTTTCATATCCAGATCATCCAGATGGCCTTTTTCATCCGCTTCCTTCAGCATATCCAAGCGCACGCTGCCGTTGATTGGTTTACTTGGGTCAATCAGCTCGAACAATTTACTGTCCACGGCCAGTGCGCGGTTGTGGGCGCTGGTGCCGGCGGGGGCGAGAAGTTTGGCCTCCACCAGATCGGGGCGGCTATTTTCCAGCAGGCGTCCTGAGTCATAGGTACGCAGACCGTCCATCACCACGGTAAACTGCCCGTAGCGGTTGCGCATATCAATCGCGGTGTCAATCAATACATCGGCGAGTTTGCGGTGCAGTAGCAGCGGCGTTCCTGCGGCATAGGCCTGCGAGAATTTGTTGACCAGTTCATTCGGGCGGGATTTTTTGGTTTCATTGTAGGTCTGTTCATCGACGCTGATAACACGACCGTTATCGTAAATCTGGTTATCCTGCGCATAGGCGACATGGATGACAATGGGGTCTGGTTTACCGCCGGCAGTGCGGTCATCGAGGCGGTAACTGGCGAGATTAATCAGGTCTTGCTGTAAATCAATGAGCTGGTTCGGTGCGGGCTGCATGGCGTATTAGTTACCCAGATTAAGATTGGCAAGGGTTTTGGAATGGTATTCACGGCGGTGTGTGACAAACACGATCCATGCGGTTGCCAGCATAAAAGCATAGGGATGGATAAACCACGCCAGCGCGGCAAGGCCGAAATAATAAGCGCGCAGGCCACTGTTGAAATGGTGGGCGGCGTTGCTGGTCAGGTAGGTGCCTTTAATCAGGATGGGCTCGTAGTTTGTTACTACCTCGTTGTGCGGAGGGATGGAGTTGACGAAGATGCTGGCGTAGTTGTACTGGCGTAGCGACCATGTGTATTTGAAGAATGCGTAGATAAAAATAATGATGAGCAGGAAAATTTTTACTTCCCAGAGAAACGGTGTGGTGGGTTTGGAGAACGGAATATTTTCTATGATGGCGTTCCAGCGGTCGTAGTAACCGAACAGGCTCATTAGGCCGACCATGATGAATATGGTGGTGTTGGCAAAAAAGGTAATGCTGCGTTGCAGATTGCCAATCATGATCGTGTCGATGGTGCGGTTGTCGCGGCGGATCATTTCGTAAATCCATTGTTTACGGATGCCGTTGGTGACGGCCAGCAGGCTTTTGCTGTGCTGGCTTTTATGGTCGGTGAAGTGTGAATAGCCCGCCCAGCAGATGATGAAGAAAAGCAGGGCTATCATGTCTTCCCAGTCAAAATATTTTGCGGCGATATCCATAATTATTTATCTGAAGATTCTGAGAAACGAACTCTGTTGCCACTGAAGAACAGCGCAATAACAATGGTTCCGTCAGTGGATTTATTGATGTCGATGGTTCCCTGATGCAGTGTGATCAAGGTTTTGGCTAACTCGAGGCTGATGTCGGTTTGTTCTTTCAGCAGCTCCATGATTTTAGACGATGCGCGGTATTCAGGGGTATGATTAAGTTTTTCGGCAAGGGCAAAGAGCTCTGCGTTGTTGTAGAGCGGCGTGCCACGGCTGCTGATGACAAAAGCAAAATACATTTTTTCCCTGTTTTCAGAAATCAGCTTTGCTTCCATCAGAATAGTGCTTTCGGGCAGGGCGTGGCCGAGCGCGTGGAGCAGCAGGTTCATCAGGATTTGCTGGAGGCGGAACTCGTCGGCGATCAGCTTGGGCATCGGGTCCTGAAGCTGTACCTTGATGCCCAGTTTTTCTACCTGCATTTTATCGGAGAGGAAGCGCAGCGCCTTGTTGATTGCACCGGCGATCTCAACCGGTTTTTCGACCAGCTCGATATAATCCATCTCGGCTTTGGCGATGGTGAGCAAGTCTTGCGTGCTGTCGATCAGGATATTGCCCGTAGTGTAGATATCGGAAGCATACTGGCGGTATTTGCGGTTTTCCAGCGGGCCATAGAGCTGGTCTTTCATCACTTGCGCGCCGCCGATGATGTTGTTAAGCGGGGTACGCATTTCCTGACAGACATAGGCGAGGAATTCCGATTGGCTGCGGCGGTCGATGTCGGCATATTCCTTGGCTTTTTTCAGCATGAACATTTTATTGCGCAGCTCGTCCTGAATGCGTTTGGTTTCTTCGATATACTCGGAAATCCTGCGTATCTGAACGGCAAGCCCTTCGATTTCAACGGGGCCACCACGCGCCATAATCGCACAGGCTTCGCCCTTGGCTACCGATGCGGCTATAGAAGTCATATCGATGATCGGTCTGATCATGCGGATGCGCACAATCCACAAAAAAGTTACTAAAAACACCGCCACCGCCACTACCATGAGCAGGCGCCACCACAGCAAGCCACGCACGGCTTCGTCGTTGTAGCGGGCATCGTATCCCAGCAGGATGATATAAGGATAATTCAGCGAAGCGCGATAATAGGTATAGCTGCCTGTATTCCACAGCATATTAATCTGCGACACCATTCCGCTCGGGTTTTTCGAGAAATTAACGTTGACCAGTTTGGGCAACGGGAAATTGTTGCTGACGAAATCCTTGTCGTCCGACACCTGTGCCAGCGGGATAAGTGTTTTGTTGAGGATGGCAAAGCTCAAACCGTCGCGCTTGACCAGATTGCTGATACGCTCGGTCAGCATGTTGATGTCGATGCTGATCATGATGGTACCGATGAATTTACCGGTATAATCCGTAATGCCCATGGATACCGGAATCACCCAGCGCCCCGAAACGCGGCCTTCGATGGGGCGGCCAATCGCCATTTTCCAAGGATCAGCGAACGATTTTTTAACGTAGTCGCGGTCGGAAATATCGATCGGTTTTTCCAGCACACCCTTATTGCTGCTCACCACCAGAAGCTGTTCGGGATTGACCCATGAAAGGATGGAGTAGATGTATTCCTTGCTATCAAATGATTTTAGGATTTGTGCGAGTTTGATGAGGTTCCTGTCCTGATCCAGCACAATGTGCTTGCCCAGCGAAGTCAGGGTGTAGTTGGCGTTTTCCATCTCGGTGTTGAGCGCTTGCTCAATGCGGATGGATTCTTTTTCCATGTCATTGGCCACGCGTTCGGAATGGGTGGAATAGGTGCTGATGGTCACCACCGCAGAGATGACGCTTAACACGAAAAGAATGGCGAGCGAAAGCAGCGCAAAATCACGCGAGAGTGAAGGCTGTGCCCATGGACTTTTCATAGCTAAACCATCGTGGCGGTTGAGAAATTGTGAGACACTATAAAAGGTCTTTGTGCTTTAAGCAAATACTCAGCATGGTTAAAACCCATTAAGAACCAACTCATTAAGCACCGAGAATGAGCGAGGGGTCGGCAGGGGAGGATTTTTGGGTATTGAGGGTGTCGGCAAAGGTATCCAGACGGTTTTTTTGGGGGGGGGCATTGACGCGGGGTTTGATGTCATCCGCAAAGCGTTTAGGCGCGGGGGTATCCGCTTCTTTCACCGGTTCGGGTGCTTTAGGCTCAAACGGCAGGGTGAGCGAGCTGCCCAATAATTCCGATTCCTTGGTGATGGGATTGATGTGGGTGTGTTGTGCGTGCCATTTGTCGTTCTTTTTGGCAAAAAATCGGCTGCCCATATAAAGCAATATGGTGGCTGCTGTGGTGGCAAATACGTCAATGGCGGCGATTTTACCATAACGGAACAGTTTGGTTTCGTTTTCGACAATTTTTGCCAGCCCGGGAATATGGGTGGGCCTTCCCAGCGGTTTGCAGACGATATGTTCTGCAAAACTATTCTCAAAAATGGCAAATTTTTCGTTACCGAATAGTGCCCCCCCCATTTTGAAACCGGTAAAGACGGCCAGCCATGCGGCAACTCGGCTTTTGATAAGACTGTTCCATGTCTGTTTGGTATCTTCTTCAACCGAGGCATCCTCGGATTTGTCACCTAGCATTTTGTTGAATTTTTCCACTAGCTCCGGCTTGTGGTTTTCCATCAGCTTGACCGGAATAACGGTGACGTTACCGCCCTGCATGGTGGCGGTGGTCATCATGAACTGTTCAGCGGTATGCTCGCTGAAACCTTGTTTCTGCAAATATTGCGTCGATTTTGCAAAATATTTTCCGCCGCCGCCGTATTTCGCCCAGTAGGCAATCGGTATGGTAACGAGGAAAGTTCCTATACCGGCAATCCCGCCATAGGTCAGCCAGTCGAACAGTTTTTCCCCTTTGGAAGTTGACGTTCTTTCTGCCTTGATTTCGGCATCTATGACTTTGGGATCTATTGGTGCAGCTTCAGGAATCTTGGGATCCGTTTTATCCGCTGACATGATGAATTACCTCATGTCGCTAGAGAAAAGCTGGTGTCTGTGGCCTTGGCCGCATCCACATGGGTATCCATTTTTACTATCGGTTTCTTTTTGAGGTGGGCGAATTTATCTGCATCACTTACGGGGGTGACGCTGGTGGTTTGTGTGATGTTGTTGGCGTCCGAACCTGTGGTGGCTGGCTTGTCAGAGCTGCCGGACGCAGTATCGGTATGCAATTGCTCATGTAACTGTTCATGCACCAGCGAAGTGCATAATTCAGGATTGCGCACCTGAACACCTCTTTTTGCGACCAGTTTACTCGAAATTTCCAGCATGATCGAGGTGGCGGCACATGACAGCGTTTCCAGTGAAGCGATGGCTGCATAACGATGAGCGCGATTTTTGGTTGTCTGCACGCTTCCGGTCAGCAGTTTTTCTGACCAGTTTTTCATTTTTTCGCTGCCATGCGGTCCGATTACTTTGCCCAGACCAAGCGCGGTGCAAACTGCGATAGCACGGCCAAAAATCATACTCGGCCATGTTTGCTTTCCCTCGCAGGCGAGGGCGTTTTCTACTTCCTTGTCGCGTGCCTCGACTTCTTCCGGAGTCATGGCTTTACCGTTTCTGCGGTCGAACCAGTGGTTAGCTTTTTTTACCCATTCACCTTTGTTGTCTTCGAGTAATTTCATCGGCAACACGAGCAAGGTGCCACTGATTAAAAGCGATCCCCAAAGAAGCAAGTTAGAGGCCTTGCTTTTGGCTGTGGTGGTAATACCCTTCTCGATGGTATCTTGGAATTTGAGGTTTTTGACCATCGCTTCGCTGATGGACTCGAACCATTTTTTCCCCATGCCATGTTCGAATTCATCGGCGATGACGATGGCCGAGGCTTCGTTTGCTACAAAGCCGATACCGGTATAGACGCCGCGGTCAAATGCCAGCTCGCCGGAGGTCTTTTTCCGGTGGGGCTGATGGGGGTCTTTATCGCGCACCTCCACCTCTGCCAGCAACATCTCGGTTGGGTCAGCTTTAGTGACTGGCGTCATTTTTTGTTTATTATCAATCATTTGAAAATTCGTAGCCGCCCCATTAAATATGAATATCCACTGTAAATTATAGACTATTTCGCGGGGATTTGTGTGAAGTTTTAATGACGAAGCACAGGTAATTGCTGTGGAATTTCGTGATTTTCTACAAGCTATTGATTATGAAGCATACCTTTGGTCAATTCGCTGACATTATGGGCGAATAAGGCCAGATAGTCGCTGGCGGGGCCACCTGCGGGGGATAAGGCGTCGGAATACAGCGTGCCGCCGATGGTGGCTCCGGTGTCGGTTTCAAGCTGCTTAATCAGCCGTGAATCCGAGATATTTTCCATAAAAAGCGCGTGAATATGCTGGTTACGGATTTGGTCCATCAGCTGTGCGAGTTGTGCTGCCGACATAGTGCTTTCAGGATTTAGCCCTTGTGGGGCAATGAAATGCACATGATATTGCCGTGAAAAATACTGGAAAGCGTCGTGGTTACTGATCACTTTGCGTTTGTCTTCCGGTATATTATTGATTTCATCGGTCGCCCATTTATCCATCGCTTCGATTTTTCTGAGGTACGTGGCGGCATTGGCGCGGTATATGTCGGCGTGCGTCAGATCGGCTTGAATCAGCGCATCACGGATATTGGCGACGTATATTTTGCCGTTTTCAAGACTCTGCCACGCGTGGGGGTCGTTGTTGAGGCCGCCTTCAAAGGTGAGCGTATGGATGCCGTCGGTAGCTTTCGCCACACGTCCGCCGTAGCTGGAGGATACAATCAACTGGCCAATCCATCCCTCAAATCCCAGCCCGTTGATAATTACCAGATCGGCAGATCCAAGGGCTTTGGCATCGGCGGGAGTGGGTTCATAGACGTGCGTGTCGCTGTCGGGGCCAACCAGCACTTTCAGGTCAACCATATCTCCGGCCACCTGATGCACCATATCGCCGATGATGCTAAAACTGGCGACGACCTTGAGTTTGTCGGCATAAGCGTGAGCAGGCGCGAGCAGCAATGCCACGGCCAGCAGGATCGGTTTAACTCGCATAATGTTTCCTTGGTAAAAAGCGCATACGCAAGCTGCCGTGCGTTCCCAGTAACACCGACAGCAGGTTCAGTGTTCCGGTGGTGAGTACGATGGCGGGGCCGGAGGGCAGGGCGTAGTGATAGGAGAGTAATAACCCGACGAATGACGAGCCAAAGGCGAAGGCAATGCTTAAGCCGATGGTGACATCGATATTTTTTGTCCAGAAACGTGCGGCAATGGCGGGTAACACCATCACCCCCATTGCCATCATTGTTCCCAATGTCTGGAATGCCGATACGAGGTTTAATACCACCAGCACCAGAAATACCTGTTGCAAGAGTGCTGATTTTCCACGCATGGCGCGCATAAAGCCGGAATCAAAACATTCCACCACAAGGTTGCGGTATATGGCGGCGAGGACGAGTGTTGAAAGGGTAGATACGCCCGATACCATCACCAGCGAGCGATTATCAACGGCCAGCACGTTGCCGAATAGGATGTGCATTAGGTCAATGCTATTGCCATGCAGCGAAATAATCAGCACTCCAACGGCAAGTGAAAAAAGATAGGCTCCGGTGAAGCTGGCATCTTCCTTGAGTTGGGTGAGTTGGGTGAGTGCGCCGGCGATGGTCGCTACCAGCAATCCGGCGATCAGGCCGCCAAGCGCCATCGGCCATAGCGATAACCCGAAAAACAAAAACGCAATCGATGCCCCTGGCAGGATCGCATGCGACATGGCATCGCCCACCAGCGTCATGCGCCGCAGCACAAGGAACACGCCCAGCGGTGCGCCGCTAAAAGATAACGCAGCACATGCCACCAGCGCCCTGCGCATAAACAGGTAATCGGTAAAAGGTTGGAACACATACTCGTAGAGGCTCATACGGCGCGCTCACACACAGCGATATTGCTCTGCCAGTCGTCTTTAAAAAAGCGGCTGCTGAGCAGTTTTTCAGGATGGAGTGCTTTCGCGGAAGCGTCCCACGCAATACATTCACGCGCCAGCAACAGGCAGTCGGGGAAATGATTTCGGATTTGTTCAAAATCGTGCAGTACGCAAATGATGGTGCGTTTTTCGGCGTGCCAGCGCCGGATAATATCCAGCAAGTGAGTGGTGGTATTTTCATCGATGGCGTTGAACGGTTCATCTAGCAGCATGATATCGGCGTTCTGCACCAGCAGTCGCGCAAACAGTGCGCGCTGAAATTGTCCGGTGGAAAGGCTGGCGAGGTCGCGTTTTTCAAATCCCCCAAGCCCTACTTCCACCAGTGCCTGTGCGGCCTGTTGTTTCATCTCGGCGGTGATGGCTTTATTGCCTTTGGTTTGCAGCCAGAACCCGCAAGTGACCATGTGTAATACCGACAGCGGAAAGTCGCGCTGCATGTCGGAGGCCTGTGGCAGGAATGCGATGGTTCCGTTGATGCCGATGCGTCCTTCCTGCGCGGAAATTACGCCAGCGATGGCTTTCAGCAGCGTGCTTTTTCCGGCACCGTTGGGGCCGGCAATAGCGGTGAGGGAGCCTTGCGCGAAGGCACCCGTAATGTGGTGGACGGCGGGATGGCGGTTATAGCTGATGGTGACATTATCGAGCGTGACGGCAGCGTTCATGACGGAGCGCCTCCGCTTGCCCAATACACCATAAGCCACAATACAAGGACTAAAAGGCTGGCGATGCCAATGCGGCGTTGTGAACTCCAGTAAAACATATCAGTGTGCGTGCTCGTGGTTGCAATCCGCACACAGGCCGGAGAGTTCCAGCATTTCACGTTCGATATGAAAATCGAGTTTCTTGGCCAGATTATTGATAAAGGTGGTCAGGCGCGGGTCATGGATTTCCGTGGCATTTCCGCAATTGCGGCACACGGCGAATTTGGCGTTATGTTCTTTGTGTTCGCTGTGGCAGGCGACGAAGGAGTTCAGCGATTCAATGCGGTGCACCATGCCGCGCTCCATCAACGTCTCCAGTGCGCGGTAAACGGTAGGCGGTGCTTTGATGCCCGACTGGCGTAGCTGGTCAAGGATGTCATAGGCCGACATCGGCTTGCTGCTTTTACTCAGCAGGTCCAGCACTTTTTTACAGTGTGGCGAGAGTTCCGAACTTTTGGCGCGCATGGGGTGTTTCCATTATTTTTTGATACGTTATATTGTAACATTTAACTTTACAAGCGGGATTTTTTGCGTTTTAGTATGCGGGTAAACCACAATAATCAGAGGATTTTGGTGCAATATGCTTGATATAAGTGCGGTAAGCCTTGGGTATGGCAGCGAGGTTTTACGGTTTTCAGGATTGAAGCTCGGCAAGGGTGAGCAGTGCCTGATCACGGGGCCTTCCGGCAGCGGCAAAACCACCTTATTATATTCGATTGCCGGTTTGCTGGATGTGTTGTCAGGAAAAATTTCTATCGGTGATACCGAAATCACCGGCCTGTCAGAGCAGGCGCGCGACCATTTTCGCGGGCGGCATATCGGCATGATCTTCCAGACGCTGCATCTGGTCAAAAGCCTTTCGGTCATTGAAAATCTGATGCTGGCATCCTACGTGTCGGGCATGCCGCAGGACAGGGCGTATGCGGAAAGCATCCTCAAAAAGTTAGACATTTATGATAAGAAAGACGCGCTACCTTCGCAGCTAAGTCAGGGGCAGGCGCAGCGCGTGGCTATTGCGCGTGCGGTGCTGCACCATCCGGTGTTGCTGCTGGCGGATGAACCCACTTCCAGCCTCGACGATGCGTCATGTGAAGCGGTGATTACGCTGATACGGCAGGTGGCTGAGGAAAATAATGCGACGCTGCTGATCTCCACGCACGATGCCCGCGTTAAAAAATATTTCACGCAGGTGGTGAATGTAGGAGTGCCGTCATGAACCTGCTGCGCCTGAGTTTATCCAACGTGCGTTTCCGGTTGCTGGCCAGTTTTTTCAACGTGCTGATCTTGGCGCTCGGCATGGCCACCATCATAACCTTGCTGCATATCAGCCAGCAGGTGCAGGAGCGCTTCACCAATGATCTGAAGGGTATCGATCTGGTGGTGGGCGCGAAGGGCAGCCCCATCCAGCTGATTTTATCCAGCGTATTCCATCTCGATATTCCCAACGGTAACATTCCGCTGGCGGAAGCCGAGGCACTGAAACAAAACAAGCTGATTAAATCGGAAATTCCGGTGGCGCTGGGGGATAATTATAACGGATTCCGCATTGTCGGTACGGATGAACAATACATAGAACACTATCAGGCAAAAATTGCCTCAGGGCGTTTGAACAATGCGCCGATGGAAGTGGTGCTGGGTAGCGAGGTGGCGTTTAAAAACCATCTGAATGTGAACGAAGCCATTGTCGGCGCACACGGGCTGTCGAACAGCGATGATTTGCACAGTGATTTTCCTTATAAAATTGTAGGTATTCTGAAGCCCACAGGAACGGTGATCGACCGTCTGGTGATTACGCAAGTCGAAAGCGTCTGGCATGTGCATGAGCATCC
>JANYBV010000026.1 GCA_025360605.1 Alphaproteobacteria bacterium
AATATATTGAAGTGTTCTATAATCGCGTCCGTATCCATTCCGCTAACGGCTATTTGTCGCCAGTCGAATTTGAAACGACAATACTACATCAACCAAAAGCTGCTTAACAGAGACTGTCTACAAAACTGTTGCCACATCATAGTGCTAATAAGCGTCGCCACGTCCACCGCTTACTTTCTGCTTCGTCTTCACAGAGCTTGGCGGCGGTAGCAAGCGTATCAGGCAACGTGCCCGATTCTTCTCCACAATCGATGAGATACACGATTGTAGTAGGCAAGAGTCCCGAGTTGTGCATCGGTACGGCGAGGGATTCACCTTCGCGGATAGACAAATGGACTTTTTCGTAAAGCTGCCGGAATTTTTCATTACAGGTTTTACTGACTAATGAAAGGCATTCCAATATTGGCAATCCGCTGTTAACGAGTATACCAAGCAGTTGAAGCGATCTGGCTAATTCGTCTTTGTACGGCTCTTCGAGCAGAGTTAGCAGCCTTTGTAAAACGATTTCCAGATAGCCGCCTTTTTCTCCTGCTTGTACCATGGCGACGTATACCATATCGAAAAGCTTGGGATATTTTGCCAAGCCCTCGCTCAGGATACCACCAGACTCAATGTCATCGATGATTACAACAACAGCGTTCTTCCATTCTCCTTCTTGCATGTCCTTCTCGATGGCACGCAGTGTTCGGAGTACGGGAAGACCCGCGTCCGAAAGGGCATTCATTTTACGGGTGAACGATAGTAGCTCACGATTCATGGGCTATCTCCTTTCCCTTATCGGGAAAAAAAGACTCTGGACCCTCTGCTATCCCACACATAGCGGGACTAAAATTAAAACAGACGGTCGAAAACGGGGCTAATGTACCAAGGGGAACGAGGAAAGTAAATCAAGATACCAACGCATCTATCATGTTGATATAAAAATGTTAATGGTCGGAGTGAGAGGATTCGAACCTCCGGCCTCCTGCTCCCGAAGCAGGCGCACTACTAGGCTGTGCTACACTCCGATATATATATGTAAATCAGGGATAAAATATTTATATCGGCGAAGTTTGGTGCGTGCAACATTTTCTAAAAAAACTAGAAGCCGCCACCCAGACCAATATCTTCCCATTTACCGGCCTGCGATGATTTTGCAAGAGAGAAGCGGCAATAGGTGAAGCCTTCGTTCCAACCTTGCTTATATTGATCGTTGGCGGCCATTTCGGGGCGTTTTTTAAACCCGTACATTACCTTGTAATACCACTCGCCTTCCGCACCAAGTCCGGTGTCGCAACCATCTTCCCAGCCAAGCTGGTACTCCGGCGGGCCAGTAGGGTCAATGGTGTTCAGATACGCCGGACGGCAACTGCAGGTGAGAAGTAGCAAGCCGCAAATAAGTGTGAATTTTTTCATGAACCAAGGGCCAGATAGTGACTGATTTATCAGACTATTGTACCTTTTTTACAGGACAGAGTAAAGCGTCGATATTTTTTTTAACAACTTGAAATTAAAGTATATTTACTGAATTTTTACACTTAATTCTGCAAAATACGGTCCAGTAATTCCACATCATTCGCCATTTCCTGATCCGCTGCCATCAGCTCTTCAACGCGTTTAACCGCGTGCATCACCGTGGTGTGATCTTTGCCACCGAACTTACGGCCAATTTCCGGAAGGCTCTTGGATGTCAGCTTTTTGGACAGGTACATTGCCACCTGACGCGGGCGGGCAACAGCGCGGGAACGGCGCGCCGAATGCATGTCCGAGACTTTGATATTATAGTGGTTTGCCACCTGTTTCTGGATGTCATCAATGGAAATACGGCGGTCGTTGGCGCGCAGCAGGTCGTGCAGCACTTCCTGCGTGGTTTCCAGCGTGACGGGGCGACCCACCAGCGTGGCGTGGGCAACGACGCGGTTGAGAGCGCCTTCGAGTTCACGGACGTTGGAGGTGATTTTGTGTGCGAGGAATTCAATGACCTTTTGCGGTATCATAATGTCGCGCATCTGGTCGATTTTTGACTGGAGAATGCCAAAACGCAGTTCATAGGTGGTGGCGTGGATATCGGCTACCAGACCCCAGCCAAGGCGCGAGCGCACGCGCTCTTCGATGCCTTCAAGGTCAGACGGCGAGCGGTCACCGGAGATGATGAGCTGTTTGTTCTGGTCAACAAGCGCATTAAAGGTGTGGAAGAATTCTTCCTGTGTGGAGTCCTTGCCGCTGATGAATTGCACGTCGTCAATCATCAGTACATCCACGGAGCGGAAATGTTCCTTAAACGCCAGTGCTTCCTTGCTGCGTAGTGCCTTGATGAACTGGTACATGAATTTTTCGGCTGAGAGATACAACACGCGGCGCTGCGGGCTGTTGCGGCGGATGTGCCATGCAATGGCGTGCATTAAATGGGTTTTACCAAGCCCGACACCGCCATACAGGAACAGCGGGTTGCAACCGGGAACCACCTGCACGGATTCCGCCACGCGCCTTGCGGCGGCAAATGCCAGTTCGTTCGGTTTGCCCACGACAAAATTGTCAAAGGTATAGCGCGGGTCCAGCGACGCGCCCAGTTGCAGGTCGCTGTCAGCGGTTTCAGTCGGCTGCCAGTTGGACGGCACAATCACGTTTGAGTTGACGACGGGCACTTCCTGCGGGGCTTCGGCCTTCACAGGCGCCGTAGCGGCAGTACCTGCATTGGCAGACGGTGGCGGCACGATGATCTCGAGAATGTAGCCTTCAGCCACCTGTTCGGCATTCCATAGCTGGGTGATCTGGCTGATGTAGTGGGAGTTGATCCATTCGCGCATAAAGCGGGTGGGAACACTCAGAAAAATCTTTCCGTTATCGCTACCTGTGAATTGGATGGGCTTCAGCCAGCTGCGGAATATAGCTTCGCCGTAGATGCTGTGGAGTTTGCCGCTGATGCGGTTCCATGCCTGTGCGAGGAGGTCGTCAATGGTGTGTAGTTCTGCTCTTGCCAGTACCATATCTACCCCTGCTTCCATGGTAATTTCTTCGCTTTCCATCCTTGGGATAATCCTCTGTGTGCTTGAATGTCAGGTTCGCCTTCAAACCCGCCTTCGATGTTGAAACAATAGCGGTAGCCTGCCTGTGTCATGGCAAGCGCGGCATCGAGTGAACGCCCGCCGGAACGGCAAATAAATAGTAATGGGGTTTCTTTGTTTACGCCCGAAGTAGTGCCAAGCTCATAGGAGAATTGGGTATTGGCAGAAAAATCAGGGTAGTTCTTCCAGCATATGGTGGCCATTTTGCTCTTGGTGCCGGCAAGGTCGGGCACCCCGACAAACTGCCATTCGGGGATGGTGCGGACATCTACCAGCACACCGTAATTGAACTTCAGGAACTCGTACGCGTCTTCGGGGGTAATATCACCGCAGTAATTCAGGCCTTTTTTGCGTTCACCAAATACTTTCGATAACAACGTGGTGGGCTCGGAATTCAACGGCGCGTTGACCATACTTGTGAGTGCCATGAGCGTATACCTGTTATAGCGCGTTAAAAAAAACAATACGATTTGGCCTGCCCTTATGCTGGGCAGTTAGGTGGGCTGAACTTAGAAGATGTCGCTTGAGAAGAGTTAGGCGGCGAGTTTCTTGATACGGGCAGAAAGGCGGCTCATCTTGCGCGAAGCAGTACCGAGTTTGACAACGCCTTTGCTAACGCCGCTCATCAGTTCTGGTTGTGCTTCTTTCAGCGCCTTCTGTGCTGCGTCTTTGTTGCCGGTAGCGATAGCCGCTTCGACTTTTTTCAGGGACGCTTTGATAACAGAGGTGCGCTTGCGGTTGACCGCAGTGCGGGTCACGGTCTGACGAATGCGTTTTTCCGAAGATTTATGGTTAGCCATGTGTATTACCCGTTGCCTTAAACTTTAAAAATGTTTTCTGAACTTGTATTTTTTCGAATTCCGTTCCCTGTCATCTGCAGGGTCTTTCACACTAATGACGTTTTTCTATCCCGTCAAGTGCAAAGCACAGATAAAATACGATTTCTTGTAAGCCGCTCTAGTGCTTGATTGCAGCGGTTTTTTTTCATTTCAGTTCCGGTTATTTCCATGCAATCCGCGCATTGTTATCCACAGGCAAGAACAGGTGGTCTATTAAACACTATATTATTATTGTTAATTATATGGTTAGCTCTGGCATTGCGGGCAAAAAAAGGTGGAACGCCCGCTCATGCGGGTACTCCGTATGGGTGTATGGCACTTAAAGCAAGGTTTTCCGGCGCGTCCATAGACATTGAAGTGGTGTTGGAAGTATCCGGTCTCGCCGGACACCTGTACAAAATCGCGTAAGCTCGACCCTCCAGAGGCAATCGCATCACCAAGTACCTTGCGGATGGCTTTCACAAGGTCATTGTTCCGGTCAGCCACGGATTTGGCGGACTTCTGCGGGTTGATACCCACTAAAAACAGCGCCTCACTGGCATAAATATTACCCACGCCCACCACCAGCTGCTGGTCCATAATCGTGCTTTTAATGGGGGAATTGCGCTTTAGCAGTTCTTTTTTTAGATACTGTGCAGAAAAATCCTTTTCCAGTGGTTCCGGCCCCAGCTCCGATAACAGCGGGTGTTCATGCAGCGTATTGCGCTGCGCCAGTGTCATCAGGCCAAAGCGGCGGGCATCATTATAGATAAGCACCCGCCCGTCCGTCAGTTCGATCACCACATGGTCGTGCGGCAGGAACGCGGCTGGTCGCTTGTTTTCGACGGAAAACCGCCCCGACATGCCCAGATGTGCAATCAGCACATCGTTCTTGCCGACATAAAATAACAGATATTTTGCACGCCTTGTGATAGCGGTAATGGGCTGCCCTTCCAGCGTTTGCGCGAAATGTTCGGGAAACGGGATACGCAGGTTTTTGCGCCGCAGTGTTACCTTTTTTATAGTGGTATTTTTCAGGTTTTGTTCCAACCCGCAGCGGACGGTTTCTACTTCAGGTAATTCGGGCACTGCAATTATCTATTTAGCAGTTCAGGAACGCCATGAAGATAATGCTCTCTAGAAAGCACATGATGGTTAAGTGCGTGTGCCATGGCCGTCTCGCTGGACGCCACATATCCAAACATTGCACCTGAAGGCATTACCGTTTGGGCAACACATCCCCCTGCTTTGTATTGGGTAGTAGGGCTGACATTAAAAGCTGTACGGAGACCTTTTAGTACGTCTTTGATTAAGCTGCGGTTATCGCTATCTGCACAGGTGATTTCGAAGCCGTATTGTGGCATCAACGGTCTGCCATTGGCGCTTCCTGAATATTCAACCGGTGCTATATCATATTGAGAACGTGAGATTCCTTGGCTCTCGAGTTCAGCTTGCAGTGCATTGATTAGGGTTTGCATGAGGATATAAGCCTTTGTTGTTTTGCTGCGGCTTATTATCATAAATATTTATAATTGTTAACTATTATTTTTGATGGGTAAAACGGTTGAGTCTTAAGCAAAAAAAACCTATGGTGTGCCTCTTTTTTATAGGAATTCCACATGTCAGGCACCACCCATTTTGGTTTTAAGGACGTTCCCGAAGAGGAAAAAGAATCGCTGGTTCGTGGCGTGTTCGATTCCGTTGCCTCGCGCTACGACCTGATGAACGACCTGATGAGCGGCGGCCTCCACCGTTTATGGAAGAACGACATGGTCGGCTGGCTGTGCCCGCGTGCTGGCATGAAGATTCTGGATGTGGCGGGTGGAACGGGTGACATTGCGTTTCGTATGCTCAAGCGTGCCGCGTGCCACGTCACCGTGTGCGACATCAACCAGCCCATGCTGGATGAAGGGCGCGACCGCGCCATCAACCGCAATATACTCGATAATATAGAGTGGGTGTGCGGCAATGCAGAATCACTCCCCTTTCCTGACCAGCATTTCGATGCCTACACTATTGCCTTTGGCATCCGCAATGTGACCCATATCGATCAGGCGCTGAAGGAAGCCTTCCGCGTTCTGAAAACTGGCGGAAGGTTCATGTGCCTTGAATTCAGCCACCTGAAGCATGACTGGATGCAGAAATGCTATGATGCCTATTCCTTCAATGCCATTCCGCCGATTGGCAAAA
This sequence comes from Alphaproteobacteria bacterium, assembly GCA_025360605.1. Taxonomy (GTDB): domain Bacteria; phylum Pseudomonadota; class Alphaproteobacteria; order Rickettsiales; family SXRF01; genus JANYBV01. The sequence continues at coordinate 6,053 of JANYBV010000026.1, forward strand.
TGGTGACGGGCAAAAGCGAACCCTACCAGTATTTGGTCGAGAGCATACGCCAGTTCCCGAAACAGGATGCGTTCGTAGAGATGATCACAGCAGCAGGATTCGGCAACGTGCAATACCGTGACCTCACCCAAGGGGTAGTCGCCATCCATTCAGGCCGAAAACTATAATGCTACGCACCCTTAAAAATACCCGCCGCCTGCTTGCGATTGCCTTTATTCTGGCACGTGAAGACGCAGTATTTATTTTTGAAGACCTGAACATCTCGCCCCTCGCCGCTGCCATCGGCAGGTTGTTCAGGCGGCGCAAAACGGGCAAGCGCAAAGGCGAGCGCCTTGCGATGGCGCTGGAACGTCTGGGGCCTGCGTTCATCAAACTTGGTCAGGCACTGTCAACACGCTCGGATTTAATCGGGGACGACATAGCCAATGACCTTGGCGACCTGCGCGATAACCTTCCTCCCTTCTCTACTGCCGTGACGCGCAGCATTATCGAAGATGAATTCAAAATTCCGGTGTCGTCGCTTTTTAAAGAATTTGACGACATTCCCGTGGCGGCTGCTTCCATCGCGCAGGTGCATAAGGCCGTCACCGTCGATGGCCGTACCGTTGCCGTTAAAATTTTACGTCCGGACATTCAGGAAGCGTTTGCGCGTGACCTTGATTTATTTGTGTGGGTTGCCGAGATCATCGAGCAGCGTGTGCAGGGTTTGCGCCGCCTGAAACCGCTGGAAGTGGTCCGGACCTTTAAAGAATCGGTGTTCTTCGAGCTGGATTTACGTTTCGAGGCGGCGGCAGCCACCGAGCTGGCGGAGAATATCCGGCGTTATGATGTGGGATTCCGTGTGCCGGATGTGGAATGGAGCCTTACCTCGCGGCGCGTACTCACCACCCAGTGGGTGGATGGTATCCCGATTAATGACGTGGCAGCGATCAGGGCGAGCAACCTGAACCCTGACGAGATTTTATCCAAAGCCGCACGCAGTTTATTTTCGCAGGTGTTCAAGGACGGATTTTTCCATGCCGATCTGCATCCGGGTAATCTGTTCGTTGATAAAAATGGCGACATCGTTGCGGTGGATTTCGGTATCATGGGGCGGCTGGACTGGAACTCGCGCATTTATATTGCCGAAATCCTGCGCGGCTTCGTGGAAGAGGATTACCGCCATGTGGCCGAGGTGCATTTTACCGCCGGATACGTGCCTAAGGGCAAATCGCTGGAAGCGTTCACGCAGGCGTGCATGGCGGTGGCAAAACCGATTATCGGCAAGCCGCTGAATGAAATATCGGTGGCGAATTTATTGGGCCAGATGTTCAAGATTGCCGCCGAATTTGAAATGGAAACGCAGCCACAGTTATTATTACTGCAAAAAACCATGATGGTCACCGAAGGCGTCGGGCGTATGCTCAACCCGAATTTAAATATGTGGGAGATGGCCGCACCGCTGATCGAGGAATGGGCGCAGGCCAATTTCGGCATCAAGGGCAAGGTGAAAGATGCCGCCCGCCACGGCTATGATCTGGCGCGCAAGCTGCCGGTGGTGATGGAGCAATTTGAGCAGACGTTACAGAATTTTGGCAACCCCGATGGTATCCGCCTGTACCCCAGCAGCATTGCCACGCTCGACCAGCTGAAACGGCAACATGCCCAGCAGTGGCTGTGGCTGGGATGGACAGCACTTTTTGTTGTTACGCTGCTGTGCGGGCTGTGGGTAATGAAATAAAACTGCGCAGCATCTGGTCCCACTGCGTCGCCACACTGTCAAAACCAAAATCCTGCGCTTTTACGCGCCCTGCCAAGGCCAGCCTTTCAGCTAAGGCTGGCTGGGTTGCCACACGGTGCAGCGCTTCGGCCAGAGCTGCGGCATTTTGCCGTGGCACCAATATACCGTTCGTGCCACTGGTCAGCACGCTGATCGGGCCAGGGGCATCGGTGGACACCACAGGCACACCGTGCGCCAGCGTTTCCAGCAGCACCATCGGGAAGCTATCCTCGCGTGACGGCAGGCACAGCACATCAATTGCTTTATAAAACCCTGCCTTGTCCTGCACCCAGCCCTTCCATTCGATCAGTCCCTTCAATCCTAGGGACGTTTCCAACGCCTTCAGGTTGTCTTGCTCCGGCCCGTCACCGCCTAAATGGACACGAAAATCCAGTCCGGTTTTTTTGAGTTCGCCGAGTGCGTGGAACAAGTCGGCAAAGCCCTTCTCTTCGGAAAAGCGCCCCATTGCGCCAATGACAAATGGGCGTGAGGGTTGTTTAAACACCGGTTCAGGCGGCAGGTGCATAAGGTTAGGAATGATGGTGATTGGTTTGGTAAATCCGGCATTCAGGAAATGATCGCGCATGTGTGGTGACAACACCACTAGCCTGTCGGCGTGAAAAGCGCGCGCGGTTTTATAGCTGTGGCTCACCCCACATAACGGAATGCCAAGCCCCCACGCGGCATAGGCCAGCAAGGCGATAGCGCGGCCATTATGGGCGATAATGCAATCCGGACGCGTTTTGCGCAGTTGCATGCGGATTTTTGCAATGGCAAAAATGTCGTAGAAACCATTTGGATTGACCGTTATAATGCTGGCCGCATGGGCGGATAATTCGTCGCGGTACGGCGCATCCAACCTCACCAGCGCGGTGATGCTGTGGCCTCTGGCTTTTAAAGCCTCGGTATCGTTGACGTAGGCCTGTTCAAGGCCGCCACGGTAACGGGTAAATAAAACGTGTAGGATATGCATGACAATATTGAGCTAATAGGCTATTTTTGGTACAATAAACTATGAAAAAACATCTGACAACCCTGATATTCGTGCTTTTTCCGCAGATTTTCTGCGCTGGCGCTCTGTTGGCAACGCCGTTAAACGGCCTTACCGAGGCTGAACAGGCCTATCATGACAAAATATTCGATTACGTTATGGATACGGTCAATCCCGACCAGAAATACGACTGGTCGAGCTATAGCGGCAAAGGTTCCATTCAGGTGGGAAAGCCGTTTGTCAGCAAATCCAGATCCAATTGCCGTGAATTCACCGAAAACTACACCGTGCAGGGTAGTGACGGCAAAAGTAAGGGCTATGGCTGCCGCCGCTCGAACGGTGATGGCTGGTGCCGCCTGAAGGCGGACGAAGTGCTTACCTGCGCGCTTGAGCGCCGTGGCTTTTCGGTAGGCGGTGGCGGTAGCAGTGGTGGCGGCGGTTCCTACAGCGTCGATACTCCCGATGTAAACATGCCCAGCGGTGGCATCGGTAATGTTGGTAGCCCCAACGTCAACGTGAATATTGATACCTCTGGAATCAAAGGCCCGAATACGCACGGCAGCGGAAACCATGGCGGCACTCAAAACCAGCAGCAGAAAACCGGCGATGTTAAAAGAGGTGAAGCGTCCGACACTGCCTACAGCGTCACCGACACACTCGGCAACGGTGCTGCCAAAGGTACGGGCGCGGCTATCGGCTGGTTTCAGGACATGTTCCGCTAGCTAGCGGTAAATTCGTAGGTATTTTTTTTTCTGCATTGCTACTGCAAATTTTTATTGGAATCTATATGTAGTTTATTGTATGATGCCTTCATGCAATATATAGGGCAATGTCGCAATGTCATCTACCTGCCGGTTGCTTCGAATGACAACGAAGATCTTCTGGAGTTTGCCTTTCCCGCTGTTGATCTGGCCTTTGTCCGTGAACTAAAAAAAGATCTCCGGCAGCAGAATGCCGAAAGCGGAATTTTATTGTGGTCGCGCAAGGAGCGCCGTTTTTTTCAGGAAATCATGGATGCCGAACGCTACCTGCTGATGCGCTATTTCATGTATGGTGTGCCGGAGGAATCTATCCGCGAGTTGAAGCGTTACATCCTTGACCACTATCTTTTTCCTAAAACAAAAGGCCGAAAATCAGCCAAGAAAAAGCGTAAATAAGCTTTGCATTATGAATGTGCCTTCCCCCTGTATTTCGGTATGTAAGATGGATGAGTCGACAGGTTTTTGCCTCGGCTGCAAGCGCACGTCTGACGAAATCGCCATGTGGCTTTATTATACGGATACAGAGAAAACCGCAGTGATAGAACGCCTACGCCACCGAACGATCAGGCAATAGACAAATGTGAGCTTTACCATTTATAAAGCCTTTTATTCTATGGTGCGCGATAGCTCATAGTGAACGCCTTCTAACGCACGATTGCCCGCATGATGGATTTTCTTACTAATATCGCCTATTCTTCTTACAATATGTTGTTGTGGGTAGGGATTTTTTTTATTGGCTATTCCGTCCTTGAAAATTTAACGCCCTGCAATCCCAAGCAGCGTCTGTCACCCAGAAATATTCTCACCGATATTTCCTTTATGTTGATTATGCCCATTTTTACCGGATTCATATTTACGGGCTACATGTATATCAGCATCTATATCTTGTTTCACAACGCCTCGCAGGATGACATCACGAATTATATCATGAATGGCTATGGCCCACTTTCCCAGTGGCCGCTGTGGGTGCAGGCAATGGTGGTGTTTATTCTTTCCGATATTATGTTGTATTGGTTCCACCGCTGGTTTCATGGCCATAACATGTGGCGTTGGCATGCCATCCACCACTCATCGACTCCCCTTGAATGGCACGCCACGTTCCGGTTCCATCCGGTTAATGAATGGCTATCCTTTACGTTGGTGAATAGTATTATTTTGTGGATGGGATTTTCACCAGCATCCATAGGTATCATGGGCACGTTTAACCTGATCTATTCGACAATGGTGCATGCCAATCTGGACTGGACGTTTGGCCCATTTAAATATGTATTTGCCAGCCCCGTTTTTCATCGCTGGCATCACACCTCGCAGGAAGAAGGCATGAATAAAAACTTTGCTCCCACCTTCCCGTTTCTGGATCTCATGTTTGGCACATTTTATATGCCCAAGGGCAGATTGCCGGAAACCTATGGTGTGCAAGGGGCGGACATTCCAAAGTCGTTCTGGGGGCTGATTGTTTGGCCATTCAGGCAGAAAAAATCAACCGGAAACAGGGTGTGAAACGGATTACGATTCCGTGCCGGACGTGTTCAGTAGTTTGTCCACCTCATCACTTGAAAGTCCCGATTTAACTTCCGGCGCAGCGGTTTCGGACGTTGGAGTCACAGCAGCCGTTTCTTCGCTCGCGGCGGTTTCATCAACAGTAGCTGCCTGTTCAGGCTTATTATCCTGTTCGGGGGCTATTGGGGTTTCAGTTGACTGAGTGCCGCCAAATACAAATACATTTTGCAGGTACATGCCATCACGGACAATACGCGCGGGAGCTTTGATGCCGCTGATATCAAGTGCCTGCTGCGCATTCGTGGCTTCCACCAGAATATAATTGCTGCGATCAGTATAGACACGGTACTTACAGACGTTGGCGTCTGCAATTTCCTTATGAGGATAACTGATATCTTCGAACATCTCTGGAGTAATATCTTTGTGCCGCATATGGATAACTAACTGATTAATAGGCTTTCCAGCGCATACACCCAATAATGTGGGTGATATCGCTCTGGTTGGTTCCAAGTGGCAGTAAGCAAGTTCTGTACCGGATATTGAGAAGCTTTAAGTTAACAAATTCCGATTCGTCGATCACTGGAGCTTTGGTTTTGCGGACTTCATCGAATTTATTGATCATGGGGGCGTTGGCGCTGGAAACCAGTTTCAGTGCCACGTCAGGATTGGAAATATCGTCGCCGTACGCTTCAACGAGGCTTTCTCCCAGATAGCTGTAGCGGTAGCCGAGGCGGCGCGTTACATCATCGATGCTGATGAGAAAACATGCGGGCCAAATATCCATCAAATCATCAGGGTCGATTTCGTTTTCGGAAGGAAACAGGCGGTCCCCCCTCAGGACGTCCCAGTATTCATTTAAACGCTCGTGAAAGCGCATTGCTTTGATTTCCGGCATTGTCGTCTCTGTTTGATGGTTATTCATAGGATAAGATAGCGTATTTACAGTGGAATTAGTAGCCATATTACTCTCTTTTTTTTGCCACGTTTTAACCCTTTTTAAACCCGATTTGCTTTATGCCGAAAAATGTGATATGCATGGGGTATAACTACACATGATTTTTGAGGTAGCAGATTGGTTGATGTAACCCCACAGATTGCTGGAAGTGTTGCTCGGATGCGTGAAAAAATCAGCGCTGGGAAAGCAAAATCTGAGGTGTTAAAACTGCGCCTAGCCAATCTTGGTGAAATCGAACCATCTGAAAAGCGTGAAATGAGAGTGGGGCATGTGTCGGCCTTCAATCATGACTTGTCGAATGAACGAATCAACGCCCTCCTCGCCACCTTATTTAATCACCCCTCATCCGACCCTAAGGTTGCGTATCAGGAACCCCGCATCCCTCAAGGCATACCTCTCGAAGGTGGCCTTAAGGATAAAGCCACGGTTGTCTGATTTTAAAAATCCGGTTGAATCCTAGCCGATGATATCCAGCAGGTTTTTGAACATATTATCCTGCGCCTGAATAGTCTTCAGGTTTGCCTTGAAATCATATGATGCCAGTTTAGTCTGGATCAGTTCATTGGCAGTATCGACATTGGGCACTTGCTGCAAGCCGCCCTGCGGATCTGCCACCGTATTCGTCGCAGGATTAGTATTACTAACCTGCGTTGTAACCCCGCCACTGGACAGCGATATCTGATCGACACGCTGTGCGCTATATGGGGTATCAGAAACTTTTCCATCCGTCACCGATTTGGTACTGAACTGGTTCGCCAGATTATTCGCGCTGACTTCCAGACGCTTGCTGGCGGCGTTAAGACCGGATAATGCGGTATCGATGGATGAAACCATAGAAAAACTCCCTGTTTAGCTATCCATCCAGTGTAGCAAAGCCGCGTTAACGGAGTCTTAACCAATAAGGGCATTTGCATCAAATGCCAGCAATTTCAGCATTCAGCCAAAATTCGCGTGTAAAAACAGAAACTAATTTTTTACGCGCAGGAAACGGGGGTGGAATTTGGCGGGCTTGACGTGGGTATGGCGGTGACGGCTGCGGATGGACTGGATGGATTCATCAATCACCTTCTGGCAGTGGGCGGCCAGTTTTTTGCGGTTTTCGTATTGCTCAATGGTGACGGGTTCAAGGAATACCAGCTCGGCTTCAATCGGTGCTACTTTCAGGATATTCCACAAATGCGGCATCAGTTCCATATCGCCATACCATGCGATGAAGGGCCACTGCGTCGTATCAATTGGCAGGCGGCGTATGGTGCTGTACGTCACCGCAACTGGCTGGATGGTGACGGGCTGATCGTTGATAGTTTCACTCGCAAGGCTAAAAAAACCTGATTTAAACGGAACCATGTGCAGGCCGTTGCCGGTAGTAGCTTCCGGAAATACGCAGACCATGGAGCCTTCGGATAATGCGGTAAGCACATCGCTTTTGCCTTCTCCCAGTTTTTCCGGACGGCGGTCGACGAAAATAGATCCGCTCATGCGGGAAATAGTTTTAATTATTGGCCAGCTTGCGATTTCAATTTTAGGCGTGAAATGCATGGGTGTTTTGGAGTTGAGTATCACCACATCGAGATACGAGATGTGATTGCTCACCACCAGCAGCGGCCTGATCGGCGAGCTGATGCCTGTCACTTTAACTCTGACGCCTATAATCTTAAGCATGCCCGCGCACGAAACCATCATGATGCGGTCACGCAGGGATAATTTTTTTAGCTTATAGGCTATGGCAAGCGGTGCCAGCCACAGTACTATCCACAGGACAAGGAGAGCTAGTTTGAGGGTAGCCTTGACGTTTCCCAGCATTATCAATCTGCCGGAGTTCCGTAACGCTGCGCGTATTTTTCGGTAACCAGATTGGTTTTCACCACAATGCTCACGTCGGTGGTGTTGTATTCCGCGTCAATCACGGCGCCAAGCCCAATGTATCCGCTCAGGCGAAGATAGCCTTTGATGAGTGCCGGAAGATTGGAAAATGCTTCTTTGGCGTTTACTTCGTCTTTGGGCATCAGGTTCATGTCGATATAGCGCTCCGGCAGCGCAATCGGGCGCAGTTCTTCCGGTGCCAGATGATAGTGATGCAGGTAGGAAAGTGCCATCGCGTGGTCTTTCGGATTCGTACCGTGGAAGCTGGCGCAGCCAAACATCAGCGCCACTTCAAACTTGGCCACATACGAACCGATGCCGCGCCAGAGCAACTGCATCACCGCCCTGTTACGGTAGTTAGGGTCAACGCAGGAGCGGCCTACTTCGAGAATTTCGCCCTTATAATTATTGATTGCATCGATATTAAATTCGCTCTGGCTGTAGAAGCGGCCTATTTTTGCCGTGGCAGCGCGACGCAGCAAACGGTACGTTCCTACTACCAGTGCATTGCCATCTTCCCGATGTTCAACCACCAGAAGATGGTCGCACACGGCATCAAAATCATCCATATCGCGTTTGGTGCGTTCGACTTCCGCGCTTGGCTTCGCTCCCATTTCCTCGCAAAAAACGCGGTAGCGCAAACGCTGTGCGGCCTCAATTTGTTCGGGGCGGCTTGCAATAATAACTTCCAGATTGCCCGCAACGGGTCTACCCAGATCGTAAAGTGACGATGGTGTTTTAATTGCGAGCATTATTGACCTTTTGCATCCAGAGGGACGGCATATAGTTCAAGCCTGTGATCGACCAGCCGGTAGCCGAGCTTATGAGCGATTTCTTTTTGTAATTTTTCGATAGCTTCATTGCTGAATTCAATCACTTTCCCTGTTTTCAGATCAATCAGATGATCATGATGTTCTTCCGACACTTCTTCGTAGCGCGCACGTCCGTCGCCAAAATCATGGCGTTGTGTGATACCGGCCTCTTCAAAGAGTTTGACGGTCCGGTACACGGTAGCAATGCTGATATGCGGATCGGCGATAACGGCACGCTGGTAAAGCAATTCAACATCAGGGTGGTCATTGGATTCTGATATAACCCGAGCAATGGTACGACGCTGGCCTGTCATTTTCAGGCCCTTCTCCGCACACTTCACCTCAATCCTCGATATGCTTTCGCGCAATCACTGCCCCGCTTGCTAGTGCAACTCATTGCCAGCAATCTACACAGAATTTTGCGTAAGGCAAGCTTTGCCGGAGTGGCCATGACAACCGTTTTTTAATATATCGGCATGTATAATTGCACATAACATGTCATTCCAGAACGGATAAGCCTTCAATGCGGCCAGTTATTTCCACTAAAACATCCGGTTTTACCCTCTTCGAATTTTCGATTGTGGTTACGGTTATCTCATTGATAATAGGAGGTATTTTGGCTGGTCAGGCGATGATTCAGAATGCCAAGCTGCAAAGCGTTATGGCGGATATCGACGCCTTCACCAAGGCAGCGCAGACATTTCGTGATAAATATAATTACCTGCCAGGGGATTTACCTTCGGCTGAAACATTTTGGGGGTCGATGACGGGCTGCCCGACACCGGCCTACTCCGCAATTGCAAGCCAGAAAACCTGTAATGGCGATGGAAATGGCCATATTGGCGACCATTGGGTCGGCCTGACCCACGACTACGAAATATTTACGATGTGGCAACAATTATCCGATTCTGGATTAATCAAGGGAACCTTTAGCGGAATGAGCACGGCCAGCAGTTTTTATGACGGATTACCAGGTATCAACATTCCCAAATCCGTTTATGAAAACGGAGGTTATATGCTGCTGTATGTACAACCTCAGAATTTTGCTGCGGACCCTAATTATTTCGCCGCGGATTATGGGCATATGATTGCATTTGGTTCCAACAGTGCCAATAGTTTGACGCAACAGGCGCTGATTACGCCGGAAGAGGCCTCTATCATCGATAGTAAGATTGATGATGGCCTGCCTGCCGAGGGAAAGGTGTTGGCAGGTAAATCGGCATTGATGGCCAATTGCACCACCAGTGACACCGCATCTCTTTCGCGGTATAACATAGCTTATAAAGGCAGGGCATGTGGACTATTTTTTATTACAGGGCTGTAGCATGAAAAATCAAAAATGCAGTCATGGTTTTACCCTGCTGGAAATGTCTATTGTGCTGGTGATTATCGGCCTTGTGGTCGGTTCTATTTTTGCAGGCCAGAGTATGATTCGTTCCTCACAGTTGCAAACCATGCTGGGCGAATTTGATGCCAACCTTAAAGCAGTGAAGGAATTTCAGGATAAGTTTCTTGCGCTTCCGGGGGACATGAATAATGCAGAAAGCATGTGGGGCTCCGATGCCACCTGCCCCGCAACCGCCAGCGGCGTTACCCCCCATGTTGCGACTTGTAATGGTGACGGCAACGGAACGATAGGCTCCAGTGATACGGCTGCAACTCTGACCAATTCGCGTGAGTGGTTTCGTGCGTGGCAGCAATTATCAAATGCAGGATTTATCACGGCCCAACTCACCGGCACACCAGGTTCCGGTGGGGTTCAGGAAGCGCGTGTGGGGCAGAATGTTCCATCCTCAAGCGTGCGTGCTGCGGGCTGGACATTGCTCTATTATAGCCAGATCGCTGACAATACGTTTCTATGGGGTGACCAGTATGGCCATGTACTGGTATATGGCGGATTCTTGGCTAACAATATGACCCTCTCACCGGTGCTGACCTCCGGCGAGGCACTGGCGATTGACCAGAAAATAGATGATGGCAATCCGGGGATGGGTATTGTGCGCGCTTATCGCACGGCGTTTTTGCCCAACTGCACGATCAACGACACCACACAGTTAGCGCAGACTTATGCGAAAACGGGTTCTACCGCCTTTGATTGTTCGCTGATGTTTTTGATGAGGTTCTAGGCATGGATAAACAGCAAGGATTCTCACTTCTTGAATTGGCAGTGGTAGTGACCATTATTGGGTTGATTATGGGAAGCACCATTGTCGGGCAGAACATGATAAGGGTGGCGCAGATAAATACGATTGTAGACGATGTAGTGCGCTATTCTCAGGCGGTTACAAGCTTTCAGGATAAGTTTCATGCCTTGCCAGGAGATTTCGAGGCGGCGGAAAGTTACTGGGGTACGGCATCAGGAGGATGTCCGTCGGGTGCGCGCACAGGCACACAAACCTGCAACGGCAACGGCAACGGTTTTATTGACTGGGGGCCTTCCGGTGGTGTTGCCATTGATACTGCCGCTAATAACTACGAACTCTTCACCGCGTGGCAGCATCTGGCTAACGCAGGGTTGATAGAAGGTAAATATTCTGGCCTTAGCGGCTCTGGAACGGGTCGTAATTCGGTTCCGGGGGTGAATGTTCCGGCGTCGCGGGTTTTCGGTGCCGGTTATACCATGTGGACGGTGGCGGGATACAGTGATGCTAACTCGTGGACAAGCGTTGCGCCGTGGTATGGCACGTATATTTTCTTCGGGACTCCTGACTCGGGCGTAAGGGAAACTGATTATCCCGCTATTACGCCGAGAGAAGCATTCCTGATTGATTCCAAAATGGATGATGGTTTGCCAGGGACAGGTTCTGTTAAAACGTTTCCTACCACATTTCTTGCCAGCTGTACCAGCGGCACCGACGCAAGCACCGCCGTATACCTGTCAAACACTACTATTGCATGTTCACTGATTTTTAAAACGGGAGTATCCGGCCCCTAATTCAGGAATAGGTAATATCTGCGCCTATATCCGCCGCCGGTGCGGAATGGGTCAGCTTGCCAACCGAGATACAATCCACTCCGGTCGCGGCTATATCATGAACCCTATCCAGCGATACGCCGCCCGATGCTTCCAGCGGCACGCGTCCGGCCACTAACGCCACCGCCTCGCGCAGTTTTTTCAAACTCATATTATCGAGCAATATACGGTCAGGTTTGGCTTCCACCGCCTCTTTCACCTGCTCGATGGTGTCGCATTCGACCACAATTGGCAGCGGTTTCTTTAGTTTTTTTCGGGTGTCGGCAACGAGTTGGGCAATGCCGGTGGCCCCGTTTTTGATGCCCACAGCAATGTGGTTATCCTTAATAAGCACCATATCATCCAACGCCATGCGGTGGTTCTGTCCACCGCCAGTACGCACCGCGTATTTATCCAGAATCCGAAGGCCTGGCATGGTTTTGCGCGTATCAAGAATTTTAGCTTTCGTATCCTTCACGGCATCCGCATAGACATGGGTCAGTGTAGCGATGCCACACATGCGCTGCATCAGATTGAGACACACGCGTTCACCGGTCAGGATATGTTGCGCCGGCCCGCTGATTTTAACCAGCGGCGTGGCAGTGGCCACCAGCTTGCCCTCTTCTTCTAACGCCGTGACTTTGATATCGCTGTTTAGTTGCTTATAGACTTCAGTGGCAATGAATGTGCCGCATACAATCAACCCCTCACGCGCCACCAGCAGCATTTCTGCTTTGGAACCTTCCGGAATCAGCAGCGACGATGTGATATCACCCGTGCCGATATCTTCAGCCAGTGCGGTGTTGATCAGTTGTTTGAGATTCTCGGTAGCGGGTAATGTTTGTGTCATAATAGACTTGATATAACAGATTATTTTGGTTTTGACGACGCTTTATCTGTAAAAACACACGTTCAGGCCATTGCCCTAATCTACAGTAGCGCTATAACTGTCGGCATGTCGGCCTACGAATTACAACAACATTTCCATGATATCCTGATTATTGGCGGGGGCGGAGCGGGTTTGCGCGCAGCTACCGCTGCCTGTGAGCGCGGGAATCAAAAAAATATTTCTGTTGCCTGCGTATCCAAGGTTCCTGTGTCGCGCAGCCACACGGTAGCTGCTCAAGGCGGTATCAACGCCGCACTTGGTAACCGCACCAAAGATGACTGGCGCTGGCACATGTATGACACCATCCGAGGTTCGGACTGGCTGGGCGATCAGGATGCCATTGCATTTATGTGCGAGCGCGCACCCGAAGCCATCATCGAGCTGGAGCATATGGGAATGCCCTTCACCCGCGATGAATCGGGGCAGATTTACCAGCGTGCCTATGGCGGCCAGTCCACCGATTACGGCAAGGGCGGAGCCGCTTACCGCGCCTGTGCCGTGGCCGACCGCACCGGACATTCGTTGCTGCATACGCTGTATTCCCACGCCATGCGCTATGACGTGGAGTTTTTCATCGAATACATGGCGCTCGACCTTATTTTTGATGACGAGCAGACCTGCTGCGGCCTTCTGGCATGGCATTTTGAAACCGGCGAGCTGCATGTTTTCCGCGCCCATCAGGTGATTATCGCCACTGGCGGTTTCGGTCAGGCTTATGCCTCCACCACTGCCTCCACCGTCTGTACCGGCGATGGTAACGCCATGGTGCTGCGTGCCGGATTGCCGTTACAGGACATGGAATTCATCCAGTTCCACCCCACAGGGCTCTACGGTACGGGTATTCTGGTTACGGAAGGCGCGCGTGGTGAAGGTGCATATCTGGTCAATAGTGACGGCGAACGCTTCATGCAGCATTATGCCCCGCAGACCATGGAGCTGGCCTCGCGTGATGTGATTTCGCGTTCCATGATGCAGGAGATTATGGCAGGGCGTGGGTGCGGCCCGAAAAAAGATCATCTGATGCTATCGTTACAGCATTTAAAACCCGAAATGATCCACAGTAAGTTACCTACCATTATCGACACGGCCCGCACCTTTGCCGGTATTGATGTCTTCACCAAAAATGTTCCTGTGCTTCCGGCGGTGCATTACACCATGGGCGGCATTCCGACCAATTCCATGTCACAGGTGGTCACCATCGACAGCAAGGGCAATGAAAAAGTGGTGCAGGGTTTGATGGCGATTGGTGAGGCTGCCTGCACGTCGGTTCACGGTGCGAACCGTCTGGGTTGCAATGGTTTGCTGGAGCTGGTTGTATTCGGTAAAGCGGCAGGTGAGCTGGCTGCTGATAGCATCCAATCCGGCAAAAGCCACAGAAACCTGTCGAACGATCTGATTGAGCCGCTGATTACCCGTTTTGACGAGTTGCGCACCAGTCGTGGCACGGTGCGCCCCAATAAAATACGCAAATATTTGCAGCACACCATGCAAACACATGCCAATATTTTCAGGAGCAACGACCTGCTCATGGAAGGCCTTAAAGAAATGCGTGGCCTGTGGGCGATGATGCAGAGTGAACTGAATGTGGCGGACAATTCGCTCATCTGGAATAACGACCTGATCGAGGCCATCGAAACCGATAACCTGATGCGTCAGGCTACTGCCACCATGACATCGGCGTTCGAGCGTTGTGAAAGCCGTGGCGCACACTGGCGGCAGGACTTCCCCGCCCGCGATGATGCCAATTGCCTCGCCCACAGTATTTGCTCGGTGGACGATAACGGCAATTCCCGTTTTATGATTCGCCCTGTGCGGCTATATGCCGAGGATACTGAAACCAAAACCCCCATTTCCTTCCCGCCGGAAGAGCGTGCGTATTAGCGCTTGTTTCAGGTGATTTCGCATGCCATGATTACGCGGTAAAATTAATGAGTTTGCGTATGAAAAAAAAATATTGGATTGCACTAAATGCTGTTGTTTTTCTGGTGGGCGGTTCTGCCCATGCTTCCGATGAAAAAGGTTTGTACCAGACGCTTAACTTCATCTCCTGCCCGCAATATGCCGAAGACCGCAAGGTGCCATTGCACAGCGGCCGTAATGCCGCCGACGAAATTTATCTTAGCGGCTGGCTGTCTGCGTATAATTACCTTGTACCCAACACCTATGACATTGTACCTGCGCATGATATAATGAAGGTTCTGGAGTGGCTGGATAAATTCTGCAAGGAAAACCCAACCAAAAACGTAGAGTCGGGACTGCTGCAATTCACCAGCGAAGCCTACCCTTCCCGCATGGAGCGTTTTGTTGACCCCCATGAAGTCAGGATAAAAGCTAAGGAAAAGAAGTAGCCTGCCTTTTCCGCTATTGACAGAAACCACAGATTTTCTAGTGTATTGGCTCATTCACAAGGAAATTATATGCCAGAAGCCGCCAAAATCCCCAATGCCGTTACCATCACCCTTCCCGACGGAAGCAAACGTGAGTATGAAGGTGCCGTAACCGGCGAGCAGATCGCTGCAAGCATCGGCGCCGGCCTCGCCAAAGCAGCGCTGTGCGTTCGTGTGGATGGCAAGCTTTTCGATTTATATGTACCCATTGCGCAGGATGCCTCGGTGCAGATCATCACCAGCAAAGACCCTGATGGCCTTGAGCTTATCCGCCATGATTCGGCGCATATTCTGGCGGAAGCGGTAAAGGAGCTGTATCCCGAAACGCAGGTGACCATTGGTCCCGCCATTGAAAATGGCTTTTATTACGATTTCTCCCGCCCTGTTCCGTTTTCCTCCGATGATCTTGCCACCATTGAAGCGCGCATGAAGGAGATCGTCGCCCGCAACGAGAACATCCGCCGCGAGGTATGGAAACGTGACGACGCGGTAAAATTCTTCCATTCCATCGGTGAAAAATACAAAGCCGAGATCATCGCCTCCATTCCCGCTGATCAGGATGTGTCGCTCTATCGCCAAGGTGAATTTATCGACCTCTGCCGTGGGCCGCATGCGCCTTCCACCGGCAAAATAGGCACCGCTTTCAAATTACAGAAAGTAGCTGGCGCGTATTGGCGCGGCGACCACCGCAATGAAATGCTCCAGCGCATTTACGGCACGGCATGGGGCAGTGAAAAAGACCTGAAAAACTATCTCACCATGCTCGAAGAAGCCGACAAGCGCGACCACCGAAAACTCGGCAAGGAACTCGATTTGTTTCATATCGAAGAACATACACCGGGTATGGTATTCTGGCACGACAAGGGCTGGACGATCTACCGCACCATTGAAAACTACATCCGTAATAAAATCCGCAGCAATGGCTACATCGAAGTCAAAACCCCGATGCTCGTCGACCGCTCGTTGTGGGAAGCTTCCGGCCACTGGGAAAAATTCCGCGAGAACATGTTTGTTTCCAACTCGGACGAAGACCGCACATTGTGCGTGAAGCCGATGAATTGTCCCTGCCATATCCAGATTTTTAAACAAGGCCTGAAGAGCTACCGCGAGCTTCCGCTGCGCATGGCCGAGTTTGGCTCATGTCACCGCAACGAGCCGTCCGGTTCGCTGCATGGTATCATGCGTGTGCGTGGTTTCGTTCAGGACGATGCCCATATTTTCTGCACCGAAGACCAGATCACCTCGGAAACCGTGGCTTTCTGTGCGCTCCTTAAAGAGGTGTACAAGGCGTTCGGCTTCACTGAAATTCAGGTAAAATTCTCCGACCGCCCAGCCAAACGTGCGGGTGAAGACGCTACATGGGATAAAGCGGAGAGCGCGCTGAAAGAAGCCGTTATCACCGCTGGCCTTGACTACACGCTCAATCCGGGTGAAGGCGCGTTTTACGGCCCGAAACTGGAGTTTGTATTGCGTGACGCGATTGGCCGTGACTGGCAGTGCGGCACGTTGCAGGTAGATTTCGTATTGCCCGAACGCCTCGATGCCGAATATGTCGGTGCGGATGGCAACAAGCACCGCCCTGTTATGCTCCACCGCGCTATTTTAGGCTCCATGGAACGTTTCATCGGTATCCTGATTGAGGAGTATTCCGGCAAGTTTCCGCTGTGGCTTGCACCTACGCAAGTCGTGGTTGCCACCATTACTGATGCAGCCGATGGCTACGCGAAAGACATCCACGCCCAGTTGCTGAAAGCAGGTATCCGTGCCGAGCTGGATATACGCAATGAAAAGATCAACTACAAGGTGCGTGACCACTCGATGCACAAAATCCCCGTGATGTATGTGGTGGGTGCGAAAGAGTCGGAAACAAAGGGTGTTTCTGTGCGCCGCCTCGGTTCCGAGCAGCAGCAGGTGATGGCGTTTGCCGATGCACTCAGCCAGCTACTACAAGAGTCGGGTATCCCTTAAATAGTTGCTACCTTTTGTTTCAAAAGAATTTATAGCATTTGTCATTTGTGGCTTTGGAGTAAATTAATCGGCAAATACTTGAGTTTTTGCTTGCTTTCCGAGTGATTAAGGCTATTTAGGTACCCCCATACGTTTTTTTAACGTTTGTGGGCTATAGTGCTATTTTACCAACAATAAATGGAGAATCGTTTGAATATACTTGGAATTTGCGGACTATGAGTAAGGCTGACGAACCCCGCGTAAACAGCGAAATATCAGCAGCTTCAATACGACTGGTAGATCAAAATGGCAACATGGTTGGTGTCGTTTCGGTAGGTGAAGGCATCAAAATGGCCGAACAGGCCGGACTCGATCTGGTGGAAATCTCACCCAATGCTGCTCCTCCGGTATGTAAGGTTCTCGATTACGGTAAATACCGTTACGAAATCCAGAAAAAAGCTCACGAAGCCCGCAAAAAACAAAAAGTAATTCAAATCAAGGAAATCAAGCTCCGTCCTACGATTGACAAGCACGATCTTGAAATCAAAATCCGCAATGTCCTCGGCTTTCTTGGAGAAGGTGACAAAGTTCGCATTACCCTGCGCTTCCGTGGCCGTGAAATGGACCATCAGGAATTAGGTATGCAGATATTAGATCGCGTTCAGGAAGCACTGAAAGAAGGTGCTAAGATCGAATCCCCGCCGCGCATCGAAGGCAAGCAAATCAGCATGATGGTTGGCCCGAAATAATCTGGTTATGTCGGTTTATAACAAGACCGTCAGCCATTGTTTTGGCGCTTTGGCTGTTATTTCTTTTTAGGGGAATCGTTTTCTTCGAAATAGACGATTTCATTTTTATTCGCCATTCCAAGCACGCGGCGCACCTGTTCGTCCAGCAGGTCGAGGTCGAGCGAATCATCGCTCATGAGATGCACCTTGCGCTCCAGCGCCTGATGTTTGTTTTTCACCTCAGCCAGTTCCGAGTTCAGGATCTCCAGCTTGCGCGTTTCACGGAACAGGGCAAATACCCCTCGTTCGCCGCTGACCGCATGAAATCCCAAGTAGAACATGATGGAAATGAGCAAAAACGGGCCAGCCAGCCGTTTAATAAACGGGCGTTGTGCTTCCTGCCATGTGTCACTTTTTCTCATATCAGTACAATTTAGCTAATTTCAGGTTTTTATTCAAACAGTTTCGCGTGCTAAACACCTAAAATATTTTTTCCTGCATAATAGGCCGATGAACCGAGTTCCTCTTCGATTCGGATCAGCTCATTGTATTTGGCAAGACGGTCAGAGCGTGACAGCGATCCGGTCTTGATCTGGCCGCAATTGGTGGCAACCGCGAGGTGGGCAATCGTGGTGTCTTCGGTTTCGCCGGAGCGGTGCGACAGGATGGCGCGGTAACCGGCGCGGTGCGCCATGTCTACGGCCTGTAATGTCTCGGTCAGGGTGCCTATCTGGTTGACTTTTACGAGCAGCGCGTTGGCGAGGCCGTCTTCAATGCCTTGGGCAAGGATGGACGGGTTGGTAACAAACAAATCATCGCCCACCAGCTGCACCTTGTCGCCGAGTAATTCGGTGATTTCTTTCCAGCCGATATGGTCATCTTCGGCCATTGGGTCTTCAATCGAGACGATAGGATAATTTTTGACCAGAGTTTCGTAATATTTCAGCAGCTTGCCGCAATCTAGGGTTTTGTTTTCCCCTTCCAGAACGTATTTGCCGTCATGGTAAAATTCCGTGGCGGCGGCATCCAGCGCCAGCACGATATCCTTACCTGCTTTATACCCTGCCCCTGCGATGGCTTCCATAATGTAGGTCAGCGCTTCTTCGGCCTTGCCGATTTTGGGAGCAAAACCGCCCTCGTCACCGACGCTGGTGTTCAGGCCATTTTCGCTTAAGCGGTGTTTGAGTTCATGGAACACTTCCGCGCCCATGCGCACGGCATCGGCGATGCTGGTGGCGGATACGGGAACGATCATGAATTCCTGAATGTCGAGCTTGTTGTCGGCGTGCTGGCCGCCATTGATGATATTCATCAGCGGCACAGGCAGTACGTGCGCCCTCACCCCGCCGATATAGCGGTATAGTGGCAGCGCTACGGATTCCGCCGCAGCATGAGCCACAGCCAACGATACGCCGAGTATAGCGTTAGCGCCCAGCTTGGATTTATTTTCCGTACCATCAAGTTCCAACATAGCCTGATCAATTTTGACCTGTTCTTCAGCATCCATGCCGATGAGCGCGTCCGCTATATCGTTATTCACGTTGGCAACGGCCTTCAGCACGCCTTTGCCGCGATAGCGTTTTTTATCATTATCGCGCAGTTCCAGCGCTTCCATAGAGCCGGTCGATGCGCCGGACGGCACAGCAGCGCGGCCTAATGAGCCGTCTTCAAGGCCAATATCCACCTCAACGGTCGGGTTGCCACGGCTGTCCAGAATTTCTCTTGCACGAATATGGGTAATAGCGGTCACTGCGTTCTTCCTATCTTATTTAAACATTCCTGTGCCATGCCTAGAATGGCGTTGGGGTCCGAATTCATGGTCATTCCAGATAGCATATTCATCGGTATCTTCCATGTGAATTTCGCGGTTTTGGTAAATAATTTTTGCTTTTCCGATAATTTCCCATGAGCTTCCTGCCTCAATCGTGACTTCCGTCCCGTTGACGCTCAGGCTGTGGGGTTTGCTGTCGAGATTGATGATAGCGGCGGCTTGCGCGCCTGCCGGTATCAATATGATACAAATCATATAAAATACGTTAATAAATGTAGCAAAGTTTTTTAGGTTAATTCTGGCGCGGCGCATGAATGTGCCCTATAATGGTTGTCGTTAAATGCATTGAGGCCAAAAGGAGTGTGTTATGCCTACTTCTGTTCGCACGAAATCGCAAAAAAAGCAATCATCCACCACAAAAAAAGATGCCCTGCCAGTTGATGACCGAGCCTTCGAGCAGTCATTGTTCGCGCTCGAGAATGCCTGTTTTATGGTGCTGGAAACGCGCCTGCAGCAGCGTTCTATGGACACACAAAACCAATACTGGTGGCAGAGTTTTATCAATATCGCTAATCCGGTATCCTTGGCATTAATGGAATATAAAGGGCCGCGCCATTTCCATTATCACTACCGCCACCGCGAGCACGACGAATCCATCCTGCATCCCGTACTGGAAAATCCGGTGGATATGCTGGCTATGGTTTGTAAGACAGCTCTGGCACAGTGTCGCAGCAATCTTGTCGGTTTGGAAGACAAGGAAATGGTCGATATGCGCAAGCTGCTTGAGGTGTCGCTTAATGCGTTCCTGCACCAGTATGGGGCGTATAGTAAAAAAATTTAGCCCCCGCCACCGCCCTGCGCAGGGCCTTTTTTAATATAGGATGTGGCGGGCTCATTCTGCAATTTCATCAGGAAAAAATCCGTACACACCACCTCGGTCATGATCTTGTCACGGATACGCTCAGGGTTTGTTTTATCCCTGTCTGAAAGCTCTTCAAAAGCAGTGGTAACGTGCGGGCGCAGCATCTTCTGGTATTTGTCCCACGCATCTTTTTCCTGTTTTTCGTCCATGATTTTATTGCCGGTGGAAACGGGTGGTACCATCTGGCGAGCTAAAAGGCCGGTAATGGCAGAAGCCATGTATTCCGGAGCAACGCGCCGAGTCTGTTCTGCGCACTCAATAAGTGCATCATCCACGCGCTCGAAGGCCGGTCTTTTGCCTTCAATATAGCCAATCAGCTCCAGTTCTTTGGCATGGTAATCGAGGCGGAAATCACTGGCCTGAAATTGCCTTGTGGAAATAAAGGGAAACCCCTCCAGTTCTGAATGTTTTTGTGCTGCGGTAACGACGTTGGCGCATATTTGGGAAAATTCATCAGGATGCGCAAGAAAAACATACGCCATCTCTTCCTGACTTTTCAGGCTTACATACAGGTCTTCACGCGCATTATGCAAGTCGTTGTCAATGGTGTGTGGCGTGGTATTCTGCTCTAAATCATCATTAAGGGCCAGAAAAAGCTTGGCCACTTCCAGTGTTTTGCGGGAAAGGCTGGTGGCGTTGAACGTCTGATGCGGCATCGGACACTCCCAAGGGTTACGTTAAAGGCATTTGGCTAGCCTGTCGTGTTCTTTCAGTAATACCAGCAGCAGCTCCATATCATCAAGGCGCATCATGCAAGGGCCGTCGGACGGCGCATTGTCAGGGTCCTGATGGGTTTCCATAAAAACACCTGCAACACCCACAGCTACGGCCGCCTTTGCCAGTGTAGCGACATATTTTCGTTGCCCGCCGGAGGTTGTTCCCTGCCCACCAGGTTGCTGGACGCTGTGGGTGGCATCAAATACCACCGGACAGCCGGTTTCCGCCATCACGGGGATAGCGCGCATATCGCTCACCAGCGTATTGTAGCCAAAGCTGGAGCCGCGTTCGGTGAGAATAATGTTGCGGTTTTCGGCATAATCCATTTTTTCAACCACGTTGCGCATATCCCACGGCGCAAGGAACTGGCCTTTTTTCACGTTGATGACTTTGCCGGTGCGGGCGGCGGCCAGCAACAGGTCGGTCTGGCGGCACAGCAGCGCCGGAATCTGGATGATATCGACATGCGGCGCGATCACTTCACATTGCTCTTCGGTATGCACGTCAGTGAGTACGGGACAGCCAAGCTCGTTGCGGATTTCATCGAATATTGCCAGCGCTTTGATCAGGCCGATGCCGCGCTTGCCTTTAATGCTGGTGCGGTTGGCTTTGTCATAGGACGACTTGTAGATGAATGGCATCTGCAATTTATTGGTCAGCTTGATGAGCGCTTCGGCCATAAACAGCGCGTGGTCGCGTGATTCGATCTGGCAGGGGCCGGCGATCAGCGCCAGCGGGAGGTCGTTACCGATGGTGATGGGACCTATGGTGATGTGGCGGAGGGCGTTCATATAATTTCACCTGATGCAGTAGGGGTGTTACGATTTTTGTCGGCAGCATCTATGCGAAGCGACCATTTGGGTAGTTGATTATGTAGCGCTTTTAGTGACTCTATGAAAGCGTTGAATGCAGTGTCATCAAGTTTGAATTCAGGAGAAACCATTCCGGAGTAGTCTCTTGATATCCGTTTGGTTTGATTATAGGCCTCGTTTACCATGGCGGAATCTGCCGGTGTTGCCGTGGCGCCGTCCCTTAACTCATTTAGTCTTGGCAGTAAATCTTCCAAGACTAAATGTTTTAGATGGCGGCTAATGTCATAGCCTGATTTGCAGTTGTTCAGCCATGAAAATACATCGGCACGCCTTACATTCATGCTAACGATGTCATCTTTCTGAATGGCTTTTAAGCGTTCGAATTCCTGATCAAATCGCGGACTTCCCATCGTAAGGTTGGCAATATGGCAATTCAGATATAATTCTTCGCATTCTGCTTTGCTGACGGTGGCATCACGTTCGTAATGGTCTTCCATCTGCGCGATACCGCGGAGAAAATCATTGATCAGCCAGCTTTCAGCAGTTTGGTTGCCCCGTACTTTTTTATTCAGGAATGCTTCCACCGCTTGCCGAACCGTTACATCGCTCATGCAGCTTCTTTTTTATCCTGCTTGGTTTCCTTGAGCGCCGCTTTGACAAAAGATGCAAACAAAGGATGCGGTGCGAACGGACGAGATTTTAGTTCCGGATGGAACTGCACGCCAACAAACCAAGGATGTTTTTTATACTCGATGATTTCAGGCAGGTTACCCCCTGGGGACATCCCCGAGAACAGCATATCCGCTTTTTCAAATACATCGCGGTACTGCACGTTCACCTCATAGCGGTGACGGTGGCGTTCTTCGATGCTGGCGTTGCCGTAAATCTGTGCTGCAAGGCTGCCATTTGACAGGTTGCACTCATATGCACCAAGGCGCATTGTGCCGCCCATGTCGCCATCGCGTTTGCGGGTTTCCAGCACGTTGCCGCGCAGCCATTCGGTCATCAGACCGACCAGCGGGCCGCGGTCGTCACTTTCCTGATAGGGGCCGAATTCCGTGGAGGCGGCATTCTTGATACCCAGTACATTGCGGGCGAATTCAATCGTAGCCAGCTGCATACCGAAGCAGATACCCAGATAGGGTTTGTTATGTTCACGTGCATAGGTGATGGCCGCGAGCTTGCCACTCACGCCGCGTTCACCGAATCCACCCGGAACAAGGATGGCATTCACGTCCTGCAATGCTTTCGCTACGTCTTCTTTTTCAAAACCGGCGGCATCAATCCAGCGGATATGCACACGCGCCTGATTGGCGATGCCCGCATGGTCGAGCGCTTCGGAGAGCGATTTATACGCATCACCGATGCCGGTATATTTTCCAACGATAGCAATGGTAACTTCACCTTTAGGATGCTGGATACGGTCGAGAATTTCGTCCCATTTGCCGAGGTCTGGCGCGCCTTTATCTTCAATGCCGAAGCATTTCAATACCTGACGGTCGAAGCCCTGCTCACTGTAACGTTTGGGTACTTCATAAACGGAGCCAACATCGAGTGCCTGAATCACAGCATCTTCGCGGATGTTACAGAACAAGGCAATCTTGCGGCGTTCCGACAACGGAATTTCACGATCAGCGCGGCACAATAAAATATCCGGCTGAATACCAATAGAGCGTAATTCTTTTACGGAATGCTGTGTTGGTTTGGTTTTGAGTTCTTTCGCAGCAGCGATATACGGTACCAGCGTAAGGTGTATGTACATCACGCGCTCGCGGCCCAGCTCGTAGCCAAGCTGGCGGATCGCTTCGAGGAATGGCAGGCCTTCAATGTCACCCACGGTTCCGCCGATTTCGCAGAGGATAAAATCTTCCTGATCGGTGTCTTTCAGGATGAATTCCTTAATCAGGTCGGTGACATGCGGAATCACCTGCACTGTCCCGCCGAGATAGTCCCCGCGGCGTTCTTTGGTGAGCAAGGTGGAATAAATCCAGCCGCTGCTGACGGAGTCGCTGCGGCGTGCGTTTACACCGGTGAAGCGCTCATAGTGACCAAGGTCGAGATCGGTTTCCGCACCGTCATCGGTAACGAATACTTCACCGTGCTGGTTTGGGTTCATTGTACCCGGATCGACGTTCAAATACGGGTCGAGTTTGCGTAAGCGTACTTTATAACCACGCGCTTGTAACAACGCGCCAAGGCTGGCAGATGCGAGTCCCTTCCCTAAGGATGAAACCACACCGCCGGTAATGAAAATAAAACGTGCCATAGGTTATTCTGGTTTCGGTGCGGAAGGTGAAGGTTTAGCCGCTGGTTTTTGCGTTTTTTCTGCTTTTGCCGGATGCTCTGATTTGTCTGCGGCTTTAGGTTTGTCCTGCTTCAGCTTGTCTTCTTCAGCAGCTTTATCCTTCGCCAGCGTATCTTTTTCGGCAGGGGCCGATCCTGTAACGGGAGTTTCTTCCACTGGTACGGAATCGATAATGGAGCCACCCGTCATGCGCCCTGCATAGACAGCAAGCACAAGGCTGCTGATCATGAATGCGGTTGCCAGAATAGCAGTGGTGCGCGTCATCAGGTTCGCGGTTGCGCGGCCTGTCATGAACTGGTTACCGCCACCGCCGCCAAGTCCGCCCATGCCATCGCTGTCGCTGCGCTGAATCAGCACCATCAATATGAGGAAAATGACCACAATCGTGTGGATTACCAATAATACCGTATAAAAACCCATAACTCTTTCCTTTATATAGCCTTTTTGAGGCTTTTTTAACCTGCTGCCGCAATAATGCGACAAAACTCATCTTCCTTGAGCGATGCGCCTCCCACAAGCACACCTGCCACGCCATCTGTAGCCATGATTTCCCTAGCATTGCTGGCTTTTACCGAGCCACCATACAACACAGAAATCCGGCTTTTATCAATCCCTGTCCGCTTGGCTGTGAATGACTCAATATAGGTGTGGATTTCACGAATGTCATCAACAGTTGGTGTTTTCCCAGAACCAATAGCCCAAACCGGCTCATATGCAAGTATAAAATCATTGGAAAATGCTTCTTCAGGGATACTTTCACGGATCTGTTCCGCCAGAATGTCCTTGGTTTTACCCTCGGTGCGTTCTTCTTCGGTTTCTCCGATGCAGATGACAGGAATCAGGCCGGTTTTAATGGCGCGTGTTGCCTTCTGGCAGACCTGCCGGCTTGATTCATTGTGAAATTTACGGCGTTCAGAGTGCCCTACAATGACATACTGACAACCCGCTTGTTTAAGCATGTTGGCGCTGATATCGCCTGTATAGGCTCCCTCCGGCTGGATATGGCAGTCCTGCCCCCCCATTTTTACCCCTGACCCGCCAATGTGGCTTGCCACGGAAAACAGCAGGCTGGCTGGCGGGCATAACACTACGGAAACTTTTGCAGTATGCAGTTTTTCTTCTCTTACGACTGCTTGCGAAAGCGACGCTGCCATGGCAAGGTCGCCGTACATTTTCCAATTAGCAATTACGATTTTTTTCATGGATTATACCTATCGCATCAAAAATCCTTTTACAATCCTGTTTTGTCGTGTAAATCTCGTTTTTTAAAATCATTTTATCAAGAACTTAGACAATGCTTAACACTTTTCGCAATTACGGCTCCAGCTTAGCGGCTAAAATCCTCCTTGGTTTATTGGTAATTACCTTCAGTGCGTGGGGGATCGGTGACATGATCCGTAATCCCGCCCGCAAACTTACGGTAGCTACCGTGGGACAGGATAGTATTACTAATGATATATTCGCGGGGGCATTGCGCCGTGAGGGTGAAAACCTGAAACAATCGGTGGGTGAGGATTTCACCCCTGAAATGCTCAAAGATCCCAGAATTGCTCACCATGTGCTGCTTCAGTTGGTGAACAACTCTCTTTTACATCAGGAAAGTGAAGCGTTGGGGCTGATGCCAAGCGATGCCGATGTGGTGCGTAAAATCCGTACAAGGCCTGAATTTCAGGATGAAAAAGGCAATTTCAGCAAAGTGGTGTTCGAAAATATTTTGAAAAACGGCAATATGACTGAAAAGGCCTATGTTGAAATTATCAGGCAGGAAATGGCTAATAACCTGCTGATTGATACGTTGAATTTAAGGGCGCCTGTGTTGGATATTGAAGCAAAAACCCTGCTTGCCGCGCGTGAAGAAGGGCGCACAATCTCAATATATACCCTAAAACCATCCCTTATTACGGATGTTCCGGTTCCTTCCGATGCACAAATCAAGGAATATTATGATTCTCACGGTAAGGAATTCACCGCACCTGAATACCGCACGCTGAGCTATGTCACCATAAAAAATGGGGACATCAGCAAGGATTTTCACTATTCAGAGGATGAATTGAAAGCCATCTACAAAGATAGGCAGGAGGAATTCAAGCGTACGGAGCGCCGTTCGGTAGAGCAGCTGCTGTACACATCCGAAGATAATGCTAAAAAAGCGAGTGCAATGCTGAAGGGTGGTAAAAGTTTTGAGGATGTAGGCAAAGAAACCAACATTCTCAATAAAAACTCTCTCGCGCTGGGCAAGCTCGAAAAAAGCAACATGATTGAAAATGCCGCAGACAAGGTGTTTTCAATGCAAAAAGGCGAAGTTACCGATCCGGTTCAAAGCCCCTTTGGATGGCATATTTTTCGTGTGGTGGATGTTGAGCAGCCTTCCGTGGCTTCCTTTGAGGAAGTGCGTCCGAAAATTGAAAAGGAACTCGCAGCGCATAGTGGTGACAAGGCGCTTAACGATCTGGCTAATAAATTTCAGGATGCGCTGGCGGGCGGCAGTTCTCTTGCGGAAGTGGCACGCGATAATAAACTCAAGGTGCTTTCTGTTGGCCCGATTGATGCAAAAGGCAATACGCCTGAAAATATTAAGGCAACCGACCTTCCTGATCTGGACAGATTCCTTGAAACGTCTTTTAAAACTGAAGACAAATCAGAATCAGCGATGATTACGTCTAAAGGCGGCATCTATTATATTGTTCATGTTGAAAAGCTCACCCCTGAGCGGTTACGTTCATTAGATGAAGTCAAGGGACTGTTGGCAACGGGTTGGCAGAAACAAGAGCGCGATAAACATCTGGCGGAACTGGTGGTAAAAATTGGCGATAAGTTCGTCAGTGTAGCAGACCGCAATGCGATAGTGGAAAAATATAAACTACAGCCCATCAAAACGGCGACCATCAAACGCAGTGCGCACGCAGCAGGCGACATTTCTCTGCCTTCTGCTTTAGTAGCTGATGTATTCGCACACAAAGTGGCAGAAGGAAGTAAAGCGTACCAGACCAGATCAGGAGATTACCTCCTTGCTGTTGTTGATTCGATCATTCCTGCACCGCTGCCTGAAAACGACCCTAAAATGATTGATTCTCTGTTGGGCATTCGCAAAACACTTGAGAGTTATCGCAGAAGTGAAATTTTGCAGGAATACGCTCATTTCCTTTCGAAAAAATACATCGTTACTGTGCATGAGCCGGAATTGCAGTCGGTACTCAGATAATGCTGCCTAAGCAGGATCCTGATATTTTACCGAACCGGCACGACTTTATTAGTTGCTTCGATCATGGTATTTCCCAACTGGTATGGACCACCTGCCCCGCTGATCTGGACACTCCCGTATCGGCAATGCTGCGCCTTAAAGATGACAAATCCCCTTGTTTTTTGCTGGAATCGGTTGAAAAGGGCGAAATTCGTGGCCGCTATTCAGTGATAGGCCTGAAGCCGGACATCATCTGGCGCTGTAAAGGCAATAAAGCAGAAATCAGCTACAGTGACGTGATCGACGATTCTAAATTTATTCCCTGCGCTGAAGACAGCCTGACTTCGTTGCGAAAGCTGTACGAAGATTCAAAGATTGACGTGCCTGTCGGTTTGCCTCCCATGGCATCGGGTATTGTTGGATACATGGGCTACGACATGGTGCGCCTGATGGAAAAATTACCAGACCATCTGCCCGATCCAATTGGTATTCCTGACAGTTGTTTTGTGCGCCCGCAGCTCATGGTTATTTTTGATTCCGTATCAGATAAGATATACATTGTTACGGTGATCTGGGCGGATGCCAAGCGCACCGATGCCCCCGCTGCCTATGATGCCGCAAAGAAGCGCATCGAATGGGTGATGGATAAGCTGACGGAGCCTGTGCCAGTGGAAAAAAATACGAATTACACGCCGGTCAAAACCAGCGATTTCACATCCAATACGACGCGTGAGCGTTTCAACACGATGATCGATTCCGCCAAGGAATACATGTATGCGGGGGATATTTTTCAGGCGGTATTATCGCAGCGTTTTTCGGCGCCGTTCAACCTTCCTGCTTTTTCGCTATACCGCGCTTTGCGTCAGGTGAATCCCTCACCGTTCTTGTTTTACTTAAGCTTTGGTGCGTTTTCGCTGGTGGGTTCCAGTCCTGAAATTCTGGTGCGCCTGCGCGATGGCGAGGTGACCATCCGCCCGATTGCCGGAACGCGCAAGCGTGGCCGTGACCGTGAGGAAGATGCCATGCTGGCGAAAGACCTGCTGGCCGATCCGAAGGAAGTGTCTGAACACCTCATGCTGCTGGATCTGGGGCGAAACGATGTGGGGCGCGTGGCGCAGATTGGTTCGGTGAAAACCACCCAGCGCATGACCATCGAAAACTATTCGCATGTCATGCACATCGTGTCCAATGTTGTCGGGCAGCTCGACAGGCGCTTTGATGCGCTTTCCGCACTGATTGCCGGTTTTCCGGCGGGAACGGTTAGTGGTGCGCCTAAAATCAGGGCGATGGAAATTATTGACGAGCTGGAAACGCACCGCCGCAGTTTTTACGCTGGCTGCATCGGCTATTTCTCCAGCGATGGCAACATGGACACCTGCATAGCCCTGAGAACGGCGCTGGTGAAGGATAACACCCTGTATGTGCAGGCGGGTGGCGGTATTGTAGCGCAAAGCGTGGCCGAAGATGAATATCAAGAAGCACTAAACAAAGCGCGTGCGGTGATGCGTGCTGCGGAAGAAGCGATTAAATTTACCTAGCGGCGACCGACGGGAGCCGATGGACGTGGACCAGCTGACGGACGTGGCCCAGCCGATGGACGTGGACCGGCTGACGGACGTGGCCCAGCCGATGGACGCGGGCCTGCGGATGGGCGCCCCCCCGATGCTGTAGCGCGTGCCGTTCTGATTTGCAGGCGTGTCGCCTTGCTGTTGAGACCAAAGAGTTGCGATAGTCTGGTGATGAGCGCTTTAATGTGGTTCATGCCGTTACCGGTGCCAAACATCTGTACCGATTTACCAAAACTGCCATAGGGATTGCCGGTTGCCTGCCCCCACACGTCCTGATTATTCGTACCCAGAACGTTATCGAATGACGTACCCCACGCGTTGTCGGCAAAGTTACCCCAGACGTTATTACTGACTGCCCCATGCACGGTTGCACCGATAGATGAACCACGGCCAAAACCGTTGGCGGCATCACCGTACAGATCGTTATCCATGGCTGCTGCCTGCTCACGCAAGAATTTTTCGGTGCCTTGCGGGCGGTACAGGCCGCCGTGCATTGCATGTGCCGAGCCGCCGCTACCACTTTCGCCGCCACTGTAAACGTTACCGGCACTGCTGCTGCCACCACCATAAAGGGTGCTGCCGTAAGTGCCGCCACCACCATAGACGTTTGCGGTATCAGGATTCAGTGGCTGTCCGGTTCTGGGGTCAAGCCCCGCTGCCTGCATGGCCTGCATTTTACGCATGTTGATGAAGTACGGGCTGTGCTGGTCGATAGCGCCCTGAATGATGGCGATGGTCCGGTGCGATTTAGGCTTATATTGTCCGAGGAACGTGCCGAGATAGGTATTCATGCGGCCGTCTTTGGTGTTGACCTTACCCACCTTGTTGCCAGCGATATCGTAGATATCCCCTTTTTTGGTGAGGCGGCCGTTGGTGAATGTTTTTGGGCTGACAATTACCATACGGCGAAGGGCTTTTTGCTCCTTGGCGGCTTTTTTGGCGGCAATATCGTTGAGGGCTTTTTCGGCACGAGCGGACATCGGCCTTGCGTTTTTCGCTGCTTTGTCCATCTGCACTTTTTTGCGGCTCTCTTCCAGTTTTCGTTTCATAATAAACTTGAAACGCTCCTGAGGATCCAGCTTGGCCTTTTTCTGTACTTCGAAACGCAAAATCTCCTGAGCAACACTTTTTTTGCCCACAGCGTCACGGCCACCACTAAAAAATCTAACAGTTCCCATGACTTCATTATATATAAAATCGCTGTACTAGACCAGTAATATCTCATAAAATCACTGGGATTTTTAATAGATTCGAACAGAGTGGGAGTTAAATATGCCTAGATTTTTCAGTGTTTTGATGGTGGGTGCCTGCCTTTGGGCTGGTGTGCCGGTAATGGCTCATGCCGCCGAGGAAGCGCCCGCTGCGGCCGCAAAAATCGTGTTTAAAAAGGACTCCCTTAGCATCAAATCTGCGACAGGAAAACCCCATCCGTTTGTGATTGAAATTGCCGACAACAATGAACAGCGCGAAGAAGGACTGAAGCACCGCAAGGAATTGCCGGAAGATCATGGAATGCTATTTATATTTGAAGAGGATACTTATGTTGAGATGTGGATGAAAGACACCCCTATCTCGCTGGATATACTGTTCATCGACAGCCATGGCAAGGTGGTCTTCATCACGCCTAAAACCAAGCCGGATTCTACCGATATTATTTCGGCACGCCGTGATGCGCGCGCGGTTCTGGAATTAGCGGCAGGCGTAGCAGAAAAACAAGGTATCAAAGTGGGAGATCAGGTGGTTTATTCCTATTTTAAACCATGAAATCCAGAATAGTTTTGATTATTGCACTCTTATCCGGTTTGTTTCCTGACATAGCGGGAGCGGAGAATTCGTCCGGCTTTCTCTACTCCCGCTCCGATATTCCAGTCATCCGCAACACGCTTCCTGCGCAGTTGCCGTGGCTTACCACACCGGTTAACCCTGCCATCACCTTTGATGTCGAGGTGCGCGATGCGGCGAATGTGTATAACCAAAACATTCATAATGGCCAGACCGGCTGGTTTAACCTGAGTTCACCGGAAGCGCATAATGCGGTGATGATGTTGTTTCACACACAGGCATTCTCTCCGATTGTCCGTTCCACGGAATTTGCACCGCTTGATGTGCTGTTGATTGACGCAGACGGTACCATCACCCAGATTATTACTTCGGTTAAATTATCCGAGCTGGATCATGAGATTGTGCCAGAAAAACCGGTGATTGCCTTTATGTTCCTGCAAGGCGGGTTGGCGCGAAAATCGTTCATCAATGTGGGAGACAGGCTCGACTCACCGCTGTTTAAAAAATCAACACTCGTCATTGATACGGATAAAGCGCGGGTGCCTAAACAGGGTGCGGCTATTAATGCTGCTCCTGCCCCACGTCTTTTGGTTCCGGCATTGCCAGCGCCTGCGGTATCAGGAAAACAATAATACTGATTTTCAGCTCTGTTGCTGGGAGAGTGCATACTGGTGCATCATCATCGCCACGCGTGAATCGCGGGATTTCAGAGATTCCAGTTCTGCTTTGTTCATGATGCTCTGCAGGGAAATCTGCAGGAATTCAAAGAACACAATCACCACCTGTTCGAGGTGGCGTTGGATTTTGCTTACGATCGGATCAGCAATATTCATGATAGCGCCATGGGCTTTCTTGCTGATGTCACGCACGCGGTTGTGATATTCGTTGAGGGCGGCGAAAATTTTTCGCAGCGAGCTTTCAACTTGTGTTTTGCTGGCCTTACTGGCGGTTTTATTTTTTTTGCTTTCCGCGATCAGGATAAATTCATGGGTAAGAACATCGGTTGCGTCACCGATTTCGTTGATCAGCGGTTCAACTATTTCAAGTTGCATGGAAGGATCGGACACGAATTCGCTCTCAATGGTGTTGACGAGCTCTTCTGCCAGATCATACAGCCTATGGATTTCGTTATACTTGGCTTCGTATTCTTCCATTGTGTAATCTTTTCTAATGACCGATGCCATAATCATAACTCAAATAGGTAAATAAATTAAATGCACTCGCTCTTTGTTTAGGTGCATTCCAGTCAATTCTAAACTTTTTTTCATAGGTTTGTATGACAGTTTTGT
Organism: Alphaproteobacteria bacterium; assembly: GCA_025360605.1. GTDB lineage: Bacteria > Pseudomonadota > Alphaproteobacteria > Rickettsiales > SXRF01 > JANYBV01. The sequence goes on from JANYBV010000026.1 coordinate 37,945, forward strand.
TACAATTGACTTGCTATGTTTGATTAATATCAGCTGGTTGCGGCTATTTTAGGGCTGATTTCCAGCAGGCTAAGAATTTTCTGTTCGGCCATCGACATTGGGAGTGTGGTCAGCAGGCGGGCGGTATGCCAGTGGATTCCCCGCTTTTTCCCTGCCAATACCCTATATATATCAGCTTCGAGGGTGAAATGACTGTATTGCTGACGAATAGCTCCAATAAAATCATTTTGTTCAATGAGATAGATATTTTTTTCAAGGGGTGCCGCATTCGCGTGTTCCTCCATCTCGATAAAATGGTAGAGGCCGTGTAAAAAACGGCTGCTTCGGGCGGTGGCGTAATATTCCTCACGGTCATTCACAAGCACCACGATCCTTTTTTTTCTTACCTTAACCTCTTTTGATGCCTTGGCGGCGGGGTATTTTTCCGGCGAGAATTGGCCGGTGCAAATGGACTGGGCGGGACATTGGTGGCAAAGCGGTGCACGCTTAAGGCATACCATTGACCCGATATCCATCATTGCCTGATTGTAGTCAAACGGGTGGCGGGCATCCAGCAACTCCCCTGCCCGTTGCCACAACTCAGGCTCCTTGGGATGTTCCATGGAAAAAATACGTGCGCACACGCGCTTTACGTTTGCTTCCATCACTGCCACCGGCTGTTTAAACGCAAATGCCGCTACAGCGTGGGCAGTATTCCTTCCTATTCCGGGCAATGCCACCAGCGCGTCCACGCTGTCAGGTAGGCCATTCGGGCAAAGTTTAGCGGTCTGGTGCAGGTTTATGGCGCGGCTGTAATAGCCCAGTCCCTGCCACATCTGCAACACTTCGTCCTGTGTGGCTTTCGCCAGCGATTGCAGTGTGGGGAAGCGTTCAAGGAATGGAAAATAAAAACGTTCCAGTACCGTTTTCACCTGTGTTTGCTGAAGCATCACCTCGCTGAGATAGATAGCATAAGGATCGTTGGTATTGCGCCACGGCAGGTGCTGGCGGCCATGGGCGCGATACCACTGGTTCAGGGTGCGGTGAAACAGGCTAAGTTTGTCAGACACAGGCAGTTGGCTGCAAGGGGTTATCGTTTGTTATGCACTACGATACCATCGGCGATGTACGTGTTTGGTTCATCTACAGTGATATTATATACGGTCTCAAACTCGCCAGTCGGCCTTATATTTGTAATTGGAATGTAGGTCAGGGTTCCATCCTTCACATGCACGATTTTGTCGCCTACGTTCAGGTTTGACACCTCAACATACTTGTCCATGCCCACCCAGAACGGATGTTCAGCGGTGGTGCGCAGCGTTCCCATTTCGCTTTCCAATTCATAAATCTCAGAGTTCTCATGCACCAGCAGCTTGTGTACCGAGACAATAGAGATGTCACCATATACATCTACCGCAAATACCTTGTCGCCTGCGCGCAGTTGTTCGATCGGCACGTTACCCGTAGCGGTCATAACCGGTGTACCACAAGCGAAGCATGGTGCCGGTGTCGGTGTCGGCGATGCCGGTGGCGGCGATGCCGGTGGTGAAGCCCCTGGTGAAGGCGTCGGTGGTGGCGGCGATGCTGCTGGCGGTGGTGAAGCCCCTGGTGAAGGCGTCGGTGGTGGTGGCGATGCTGCTGGCGGTGGTGAAGCCCCTGGTGAAGGCGTCGGTGGTGGCGGCGATGCTGCTGGCGGTGGCGATGCTGGATATGGGCCAGATGCTGGTGGCGGCGAAACTGATGGCGGCGGACTTGCTGGGTATGGGCCAGATGCTGGTGGCGGCGATGCTGCTGGCGGTGGCGATGCCCCCGGTGAAGGTGTCGGTGGTGGCGGTGAAGCTGGTGGCGGCGATGCCGGTGGTGGCGGCGATGCCG
>JANYBV010000028.1 GCA_025360605.1 Alphaproteobacteria bacterium
AATATATTGAAGTGTTCTATAATCGCGTCCGTATCCATTCCGCTAACGGCTATTTGTCGCCAGTCGAATTTGAAACGACAATACTACATCAACCAAAAGCTGCTTAACAGAGACTGTCTACAAAACTGTTGCCACATCAGATTCTATATAAGGATTTAGTTCGTATTTATGGTAGCTGGCTTGGGGGCGCAACCGTCCCTTGACGTTATATAATTGATGGGAATCGTAGGTGGTGGCGCTGAGGATGAGCTGCGTATCGCCCTGCAGTTGCGTCCATGCCCCGCCATGCGCTTGAGTGGCAAAGAGCATAATACCCAGTGATAGGATCCGATGAAAACGCATACAGCCCCGAACTATTGAAGTGCGGACTGTACCGAATAGGCGCAACTACGACAATACGTTACTTGCGTAACTAATGCAGACTAGTGGATTTTGCGTTCGATGTCGGTGAGGGCGAGCTTCACCAGATCTTCCTGCGACATGGTGCTGACCTGATCGACGATCAGTGTGCGTGCAGCGGCAAGCGCGATATCCACCACATGATTACGCACATCGGCAATCGCGTGGGATTCTTCCTGCGCAATACGGTCGAGGGCATGTTTCATACGGGTTTCAAGAATGCCTTTGAGTTCTTCTTCGGTGTGGTTGCGCATCAGATCGGCGTCGCGGCGGGCATTGGCAAGAATCTGTTCTGCTTCCTGCAAATATTCCGACTGTTTCTGTTTGTATTGTGCCAGCACCTGTTCGGCCTGTTCACGCAGGCGGCGTGCTTCATCCAGTTCTTGTTTGATTTTAGCAGAACGCTCATCGAGTGCGCGTACAGCAAAACCAGCAACCTTTTTGTAGGCCAGCATCACAAAAGCAAAAAAAGAAACGGCTACCCAGAAACGTGGATCTTCCAACATGGTTATCTCCGGCTTTTATGTAATTCGTTCAGGACGCGATTTACCTGATCGGTGTTGGGAGTCTTCTGCATCAGTTTTTCAAAAATGAGCGAGGTCAGCTCACCCATAGTAGGGGCGAGTGCCTCGATCATTTCTTCTTTTTTAGCTGCAATACGGCGTGACGCATCGGCCAGCTTCAACTCGATCTGACGGTCCATTTCCTTGGCAGCAATTTCCGATTTCTTTTTGTATGAATCTGCTGTGTCGTTCATCACGGCCTGAGCGCGTTCACGGGCATCCGCCAGTGTGCGCTCATAGTCGCTACGGGCATGCTCTGCCTGCGATTTCAGCGATTGGGCCTGCGAGATATCATCCTCAACCGTGCTGAGACGGCGAGCCATGACATCTTGCAATGGTGGAAGTACGAAGCGCGATAAAATAATGTAAAGCGCAAAGAAGCAAACCACCAGCCAGAAAAGCTGAGACGCGAACCAAGTGGGATCAAGTTGTGGCATGGCCAGATACTTTTAAGTTATGGGTTATTATACTGCGTAGATGAGCAGCAATGCAATAACGAGTGCGAACAGACCCATCGCTTCTGCAAGACCAGCGCCGATGTATACATACTTCGACAGCTTCGCTTCAGCCGCAGGGTTGCGGGCGATACCGGTGAGCATGGCAGCGAACACGTTGCCCACGCCGATAGCGGCACCAAGCATACCAAACGACATCAGACCAGCACCGATGTATTTAAGAGCGATATATTCCATAGTCGTAATTCCTTTAAAGTTCAGAGTTAAAAAAGTAAATTCTAGTGTAAATGTAAGGCATTATTAAGATAAACGCAGGTTAGCACCGTAAAAATGTACGCCTGCAGAATTGCAATGCCTACTTCAAAGCCGGTCAATACCACCAGCAGCGCTAAAGGAGCCCAGCCGCCCATAAATCCAAGCATTATCACGAAGCCAGCGATGACTTTCAGCATGGTGTGGCCTGCCATCATGTTGGCGGCCAGACGAACCGAGAGGCTCACCGGACGGGCGAGGTAAGAGAATAATTCGATGAAATACATCAGCGGTGCCATCCACAGCGGCGTACCTTCCGGCAGGAACGAGTGCAGGAATTTAGCAGGTCCGTGTTTGATAATTGCAATCATGGTGCAGCCAACGAAGATCACAATGGCAAGCGCAAAGGTGACGATAATGTGGCTGGTCACAGTGAACGAGTAGGGAATCATTCCTAGCAGGTTGCATAGCAGGATGAACATGAACAGCGAGAAAATCAGCGGAAAATATTTGAGGCCGGAATTCCCCGCGCAATCTCGAACTGTGTTCGATACGAACTGCACCAGCACTTCCGACAGCGATTGCCAGCGTCCGGGTACGAGCTGGCGTGATTTGACACCAAGGAACATCAGCAATGTCACCATGCCGATCGCCAGAACCATCCATAGGGATGCATTGGTAAAACTCAGGTCAAGTTGACCGAGTTTGAACGGGATGAGCGGATGTACCTCGAATTGAGCGAGAGGACTATGGCCATGACCGGTTTCTGACACAAGCATTCCTTAAACTTAAAATATTCCAATTACTAATCTGTATTTTTTCTGGCTTCGCGCACCATATTCCTGAAACCAGCGGCAGCGCCCAGAAAAAATCCAAGGATAAAAAACAAGGGCAGGGTATGTAACCAGCGATCCAGAAAAAAGCCGCAAATACCGCCTACGGCCACTCCGGAAACCAGCTCTATCCCGACCCGCATCGCATCCCCTACATCTTTGGGAGCATTAGCGGAGTCGTCGCCTTGATCTTTCCTGTCTGTCAGAGACTTAGCCAAATCAATTTCACTTTGCAGTGACTCAAGGCATGGCAACGGATCATGGGATGATGACGTAACTGCCTTTGAATCATCTGGTTTTGGCATAGTACCTTCAAGACGCTGCGCAATGTATGGATGAGTCCCACCACTGTCAAGCAGGTTTATTTCTTCTCTTGTTTTTTCTCCAGTTCCGCCAGTTTTTTATCAATAAACTTGGAGGTTGCTTCAAAAGTGCGTTCTCCTTCATAGGCTTCGCCGCCGATGAAGATATAAGGCGTATGCGGCACTTTTACGCTTTCTTCGGCCAGTTTCTTTCTTTTGAGAGCTTTCATTTCGCGTTCTGTAGGTACAACACAGTTCTGAAACTGGTCTTTGCTCAGGCCGCCAACGGTGGCAATGGTTTCAAGTCCGGACATGAAATTGGTGTCAAACGCCCATTTGCTCTGGGCATCGAACAAAACTTTAGCAAAAATATAATATTTTTCGGGGCTTTGTTCGCCGACGCAATCCAGAAGCTCAGCGGCTTTGAGGGCAGGTTCATTGAGCGGGAACTGGCGGAGGATGTAGCGTACCTTGCCGGTTTCGATATAGACTTTTTCGATCTGCGGCAGCACGGTAGCGCTGAAATGGGCGCAATGTGGGCATGACATGGATGCGTATTCAACGATGATCAGAGGCGCATCGGATTTACCCATGACATAATCATCAGAGAGTGGGGCACCGGTGATCTGTGAAGAAACTGATATACCGCCACTATCCTTAGGCAAGCGCAGGTTGGGTTCCAGAAAAGGAGATGTATTAGCAGCTTTGGTGGCAGCGGCAGGATCCGCGGCGGCGGCAGGGCTGGTGGCAGCTGTTTGGGCGAAAGCAACGCTTGCGGTTCCAAGTAACAGTGACATTGTGAAAGCTGTAAATGCAAGACGCATGGGTGGTTCCTCCTGAAATATGACGCTAAGAAATACGAAGTTCTTTATTATGGTGATTTGATGCCTTGTGCAATCAGATTATGTCTTAACCATTATAAGAGCATTTCCCATTTACTCCTGCACGTTGTCAGGCTTCGGCTCATGTAGTTTTTCTACACTTTGCCTTATCTTCCTAGTGCAAGACTAAAGCGAAAACGCTCTAAGGTTAGGTCTTCTGGCCGGAAAGCGTTTTTGCGAGTGACTGGAGGGCGGCTTTAAGGTCGTCATCGGCAATGTCGTGGGTCAGGTTCACGCTGTCGCTGGAGAGTGTCGGGCGTGGGGCAGGAGGGGTTGGCGCTTGTGGTTTTTCCACCCAGCTATGGGAAATGACGATGCGTGACACCGCGGCATAGCCAAAATAGCCCGAAAGGCGCTCCATGATTTGTGGCTGCATGTGCTGTAGTTCGGTAGCAAAGCCATTTTCACACGAAATCACCAGTGTTCCGCCGGTTTTTTTACCCCCATTTTGTTTATTAGATTGGGGGAAGCTGAGTTTCTCCGGCAGGGTATGGGCGGCAAGCTGAGGGCCGACGATGGCATCCCACTGGCTGACGATGCGTGACCCTGCCAGCCCTTGGGTTTTAAGCAGGGGGCGGGTGAGCGGTTCGATACAGGCTTCCAGCGATTTCGGGAAAAACGATGAGGTGCGTTTGCTATCGGTGGTCATGCGGCAGATGCATTCTTGTCTAACACGGCTTTGATGGGAGCGTAACTGCGGCGATGATGAATGGTGACCCCAAGGCTTGCAAGTCCTTTCTGGTGGGCAGCGGTGCCATATCCGGCGTTGCTCTCCCAGCCATACCCCGGATGGTTACGCGCTAGTTCGGACATAAGGCGGTCGCGGGTTACTTTTGCAAGGATGCTGGCTGCGGCAATCGAAAGGCTTAACCCATCACCACCGACAAGGGTTTGCACCTTACAGGGCAGAATGGGCGGCTGGTTGCCATCGACCAACGCCAGATCAGGGAGGATACCCAGTGCATCGACAGCACGCCGCATCGCCAGTTTGGTGGCTTGCAAAATATTGAGCGTATCGATTTCTTCAACATTGGCACTGCCGATGCCGCAACGGCAGCTTGCTAGGATCACATCAAACAGGCGTTCACGTTGTTTGGCGGAGAGTTTTTTGGAATCGTTGATGCCTTCGGTGTTTCCGTTTTTACCGATGATAACAGCGGCAGCTACCACCGGACCTGCCCATGGGCCACGGCCAGCCTCATCAATACCTGCAACGATACCACCATGGGCGGCCTCGCGGGAAAGGTCAGGCTTAGGAGAAGGCACGTATGTTAGGCTCCGTTGGGAGTGGAGCGCTCTTTGCTGGAATCGATGGCCACGGGGCCTTGGTAGCCATCATAGGAAGGCCATTTGCCTTTGATAAAGGCGTAGACGGAACGGTTGGCGGTACCTGCCAGTTCAGAGTAAATCCAGTAATTGGTCATCACCTGCATCACATAGTGGCGGGTTTGGCCAAAGGGAATGCTTTCGACGAACAGGAGTGGATCGTTGTTGCCTATATTGCGTGTTTTCCATTCCTGAACCCTGCCTGGTCCGGCATTATAGGATGCTAGCAGATAGACGAGATTACCATCGACAATGTTGTTGTCGAGGAGATGCTGCACATAGTTCTGGCCGAGGGTGATGTTGACGATCGGTTCGGATACGTTGCCGCCCGTGGAAGGCATAGGCGTGAGATCGAGGTTCATCTGTTTTTGCATCAGGGATGCTGTTTGTGGCATCAGCTGCATGAGCCCCAAGGCCCCGCCCGGACTTACGGCGGAAGGACGGAAACCGGATTCCTGACGCATCAGTGAGAAAATAAGCAACGGATCCACTTTGAAACCACCCTCAGGCTGCCAGCTTGGAATAGGGTAGCGGGCGAAATCGAGTTCGTGGCCATCGGTTCCGAGCTGTTTGGCCATGCTGACCTGAATGGATGCAAGGCCCAGCTCATGGGCGAGGGCGAGTAGGCGTTGTTTTTCACCGTCATCAGCTTCAGGAAAGCGCACGCGCAGTTCTTTTTCTGCGAGTTCATTGAAGCCGGTTTGCGAAAGGGCAACCACACGGCGGATGGTTTGGTCACCCACCATTTCCAGCACATCGCTGTCGGTCAGTTCCACAGGGCTGACATCCAGCTCCAGCGGACGGTTTAGCTGTTTGCGCGCGAGGATTCCATAGAAACTACGGGAATGCTCTGCGGCGATTTCGAGGTACTTAGAAGCTTCGTCCTTGTTACCAATGGCGTTGTAGCTGCGGTACGCCCAGTAAGCGGCTGCTGACGCGACCCAAGGGGATAGTTCATTCTTGTGGTCCACCATGGTTGCGAAGTATTTCGCTGCTTCATGTTTTTGATTGGCTTTCCATGCACTCAGGCCGGCACGCCAGTAAGGGCTTAATGGGCCATTATCGGCATCTTGCGTATTCATGCCTTTATCATCACCATAGCCTTCGAGGCTGAGTTGCTTGCGTACCAGCGGCACTTCCGAGCGTAAGGAAGGCGACTTGGACATAGCATAGGCGTATATTTCGGGAGCTTCCGGATGGTCGCTATAATTCTTTAGCCAAGCGGCTAACTGATCGGCGGTTGCACTGACGTGGCGGTTTAAATAGCGCTCTGCGAGGGCATGGCCGAGTAAAAGCTTGTTATCTAGCTTAGCGATGGCGGCATCGGCGGTGGTGTAGTCGAAGGTTTTCTGGGCGGCGAAAATCTCCTGATACAGCGCTATATCCTTCTTGCCGAGGATGTTCGGCAGGATACCTTCTTGGTTCAGGCTGGCATAGGAATGTTTGGATTCGGACGCACTACGGCTGTTGCCGCTGAATATGAGCGACGCGAACTTGCCTGATTTTACCCAGTGGTGAGGTCCTGTCACGACGACGACCGGGGTAATAAAGGCAACACACCAAGCTGCGTAAAAAAGTGAGCTGTACAACTTGGTCTGGTATGGTTTGCGTGTGACCATGGGGGTAGGTTCTAACCTATAACGGGCTGTCAGGCAAGGCTAAAAGCCAAAAAATTAACTTTATATTTATATTTCAGTACATTGATTTCGGCTCCGTAATGCCATATTAACCATTTTGGCACGGATACCTACTGTTTCGCACATCGTTCCTGTAGGCGTTATATGGTATATTTTTATTAATAAATGAGCAGGGAAGCAGAGACGGTAGCATCTGTATGGTGAATGAGAAAAAGCGACATAATACGTCCGCACGCTACCTAAGTAGTCCCGTACCGTGAAGTATCAGAAGAAACAGTTCCATGGGCGGCACGAGTCTTCAATCCAAAGATAATCAAGCGCGAAAAAGAGATTGCAAAAATATCTTTATCATCAGTAAGTCATTCCACGCGAGGCGTTTCTGTGACGGTGTTCTCAGCAGATAGGACGGATGGAATGTGACGATGGCAGGGACCGGCTGATCCATAAAGTCGTTCTTATATTCATAGAGTTTGCCGCGTAACCGCGAGATCGACAGGTCCTTCTTCAATAAGGTGCTGGTGGCGACACCGCCGGAAAGCACCAGAAGTTTCGGCTTAACCAGCGCAATATGTTTTTCGACCAGAGGAAGGCAGATGGCGGTTTCTTCCGGTGTAGGCTGCCGGTTGCCGGGGGGGCGCCAGAATACCGTATTGGAAATATAAACAGAGGTACGGTCCAGTCCGATAGCCGCAAGCATCCGGTCGAGCAACTGGCCGCTTGGGCCGCAAAAGGGAATACCCTGCACATCTTCCTGCGCGCCGGGGGCTTCACCGATGATCATGCACGATGCTTCAGGGTTGCCGTCGCTGAAGACGGTTTTGCTGGCAGTTTTTTTGATGGCGCAGCCGTCAAAGGCCCGCACGGCCGCTTCCAGTTCGGCCAATGAGGTGATGGTCTGGGCTATTTCGCGGGCCTGCTGTGTGGCGGCCGAGGGGGTGTGGTGCAGGGGAGATGGAGAGCTGGCAGCAGGTCTGGCCGGTACAGGCGGGGCCTCGGCAGCATGGACGGCGGGGATATCCGCCTTACGCTTCTCTTCAGGCGCAGGAAGCTCAACTGCATTGAAATAGTCCACGCTCACCTCGTCAACCGCCTCGTCGACTCCGGCGCTGATATACCATTCCAGTAGCTGTTTGCTATCCATGTACGGGCCAAAAGTTGGGGAATGCTTACTTGTCATAGGATAGCAGAATAGTTAATGCCATCCGGAGTGTAAAGGCAATCTGCGGGAAATGAGCTTTAGCCTAGGGTACGTGGTTGCGACGGGTCGGCTTCCACTTTGGATTGCCAGTCGCCGGAGGCATCGCGGGGTTGTGCCGGCGGTTTATCGGTTTCTTTCATCAGCGCATAGGTTGCAAGCCCAACGGCAGCACCGGTGGCTACACCCACCCCCATACCGAAAGTACCTTTACCACCTATACGGCGCATCCACTTAGCAAAGCCATATTTTTGGGGTTCTTCACGGATAAGCTGCGTCATAAATTTTTCTTCAATGACACCTGCATTCATACCGGTTCCAAGCCCGTTGAGGCCGTTTGGGATAAAGCTACCGCCGGATTCCGCCACGGCAGCACCCAGACCTCCTTTACCGGTCACTTTATCGACCGTGCGGTTGAGGTATTCGGCTTCAAAATCGAGCATTTTATCCTGTGCATACACATGGGCAGCAAACCATGCTACTGCACCGCTGGCGGCACCGGCAATGATGGCATACAGTCCACGTTTGGATACTTCGGGTGGTTTATCGCGAGCAGGCTCACGCACAGTGCGCGACTGCATCGTCATTGCGCCAATGGCGGCGAGTTGTTCCTGCGTTAGCGGCTGCTGAGCCGCATTTGCTCGTTCAGTGTTTTCAGGGTGGATAGGGGTGTCGTAAGACATGGCGCATCAACCTCGGGGTGAATTGTGTAGCTATTAATCTATGCCATTTAGGCATAAACGACTATTTATTGTTTATGACATTTATGTTACAAGGGGTTGAGCGGTAAAAAATACTTTGGTTCAGGCAGGTTATACATGAGCGATAACACCATGTTTTACGACGTTGTCATCGTCGGCGCGGGGCCAAGCGGGTTGTCAGCCGCTATCCGCCTGCGCCAGATGGCGATAGCATCGGGAAAAGGCCTGCGCGTATGCATTCTTGAAAAGGGTTCCGAGGTCGGGGCGCACATATTGTCAGGAGCGGTGCTGGAGCCGCGCGCACTCGATGAGTTGATTCCCGATTGGCAGGAAAAAGGGGCTCCCGTCACTACCAAAGTTACTAAAGATCGTTTCCAGTTTCTTACCCGCCGCCACAGCATCCGGCTGCCTACACCGCCGACGATGAACAACCACAATAACTATATTATTTCCCTGAGCAACCTGTGCCGTTGGCTGGCAGCACAGGCGGAGAGTCTTGGGGTGGAAATATTTGCCGGATTTCCGGCGGCGGATATACTGCTTGAAGATGGGCGTGTAGTCGGGGTCATGACCGGTGAGTTTGGCCGCGGCAAGGATGGCCAGCCAACGGCTACCTACCAACCGGGGATTGAGGTGCGCGCTCAGTACACGCTGTTTGCCGAGGGTTGCCGTGGCTCAATTGCAGAAAAGCTGATGAAACAGTTTGGGTTGCGTGAGGGTGTGCAGCCGCAAACCTATGGCATCGGTATTAAGGAACTCTGGGAGATTGACCCCGCTAAACACAGGCAGGGACTGGTGTCGCACAGTATTGGCTGGCCACTCGACCCGAAAACGTATGGCGGGTCGTTCATGTACCATATGGCAGATAATCAGGTGTCGGTGGGTTTTGTTATCGGGCTGGATTACCACAACACCTATCTCGACCCGTTCGCGGAATTCCAGCGTTTCAAAACCCATCCGGCCTTGGCTCCTGTTTTCGAAGGTGGCAAGCGTATTGGCTATGGGGCGCGCGCACTCAACGAAGGCGGGTTCCAGTCGATTCCCAAGCTCACCTTCGCCGGCGGTGCGCTGATCGGTTGTTCAGCCGGTTTCATGAACGTGCCTAAAATCAAGGGAACCCACACCGCCATGAAGTCTGGCATGCTGGCGGCAGAGTCGGTATTTGACAGTATGCAGCGCGGCGGAAAAGGCGAGTTAGTCAGCTATCCCAAGTCGCTTCGCTCAAGCTGGATTCATAGGGAACTCTACAAAGTGCGCAATATCCGTCCGGGATTCCGCCATCATCTGGTCAATGGACTGCTTAATGCTGCATTTGAAACCTACGTAAGCCGAGGTTTTTCACCGTGGACACTGCATTACAAGCCCGACCACCAGCATTTGTGCAGGCGTGCCGAATGTAAAAAAATCGACTATCCCAAGCCAGATGGTAAACTTACCTTTGACCGCCTGAGTTCGGTGTTTCTATCTAGCACCAACCATGAGGAAAACCAGCCCGCGCACCTGACATTGAAAAATGCCTCTGTGCCGGTGGAGGTGAATTACAAGCAGTATGACGGCCCCGAACAGCGCTATTGTCCGGCGGGGGTCTATGAATATGTGATTGAGGCGGGGGTTCCCAAACTCCAGATCAATGCGCAGAATTGCGTGCATTGTAAAACCTGCGATATCAAGGATCCAACGCAGAATATCGTCTGGGTTACGCCTGAAGGCGGCGGCGGACCTAACTATTCGGGTATGTAGGCGCGTTAGAGATTGGGATAATATAGCTTGGTAAACACCCCGTATTTACGGAACGCGTCGCGGAATGTTGTGGCCTGCGGGCTGTGGTGGGCATGGGTACGTTTTTCAATCAATTTCAGGATCGCACCTGAAATGTCCTTTGCACCGAATTCCTTGTGTAGTAACGCAGGATCTTCCATCAGGTCTTCGTATTTGACGATGGTAATATGGTCGCGCAACTCGTGGTAACGCCCCAGATACGCCTCATAAAGCTGGGCAAAACATTCTGCCTGACTCAGGCTGGCTTCCGAAATTGCGAGTAATTCCGGCCAGAAACGGGCAATACCGTGCGGATTGCCACGGCTAATCAGCGGCTGCGGCAGGCGACCCCATGAGCTGAGTACGTCCAGTGGGTTGCGGATAACCGCAATGATTTTAAAGTGGTTGAATTGTACCAGTGTCGGCAGGACGCTGGTGAACAGGGTATGGTGGCGCATGGCAAGGATAAAATCCTTATCCAGCCCGTTCTTTGTAAAAAAAACCGGTTCGGGTTCAGGCATTGCATCTGCCGTTCCTTCTTGTACAAGTTCTTTGAGCTTGCGGCGCGCATCAAACAAGCCGTCCAGCAGAGGGGTTCCGTCAGCGGCGCGGAAATCGCACACGGGCTCTTGCTTAAGCAGTGCGCGGCGCGTCCACACATAATCCCCGACCAGCCATTTGCAGTAGGGCAACGTTTCAAGGGGCTTTTGTGCCACCGCCATCGGCGCCGGCGGTTGATTAAGGCTTACTGTGTTGGGTAATGAATCCAGCAGGGCTGAGGCCAAGGCAGAGCCTGCACGAGGAAGTCCCGTGATAATGACATCAGCCATTATATCAACGCACCGTTAGGGGAATAATCAGATATTTTTGTAAGCGATAGGCAACTGAGTTATCTTGTCGATAACCAATTCGCCATTTTCAAACATGGCGGCAATGTAACGGCCCACACCACGTTTAATGAACAATACAGGCTTTACTGGCTTGCCATTATATTTACGCAGTTCAGTGACTTTACCGCGTGCTTCTGGATTATTTTTACTGCTCATATCCTACCACCATACTAAAACTGTTGTTTTTGAGTCTGCGGGATTCTAGTAATATAAGTTCAAGGTGCAAGCATTTTTGTCGTTGGGGGGCGTATTTTTATTAACAAAGCCTTCCCTGAACAACCGAATTTACGTGATTAATGGCCATTAACCAAATGAAATGTAAAATTATTTCGCTTTACCTCCTGCTGGGTATCTGTACGGCGTTAAGCCACCCTGCCTACGCGGCAGAGGACGATGAAACCCCTCAGGAAGAGGTTTCTGATGTAAAAGAACCGGTAGTTGATGATGGTCAGTCGGTACGCACTCCCATTACCACTAATATCGCCGGTAGTTATCTCTCCAGCCGCTTTGCCCGCGACAATGGTAATATTGATCAGGCTATCGGCGCGTTAAAACGCGTTCATAGCGAGCAGCCGGATAATATGGGGATTGCCCTTCAGTTGCAGGGCATGTTACTGGTGCAGGGGCATATTGACGAGGCGATAAAACTTGCGGAAAGTATTGATAAATCCGGTCAGAAAGATTCACTGACCTCATTGCTGATGGCGCTGCGGGCGATTAAGAATGACGACGTTGATACCGCGACGAAAGTACTGGAAAAAGCGGCGGAGTCCGGCAATCCGCAATTGTGGCAACCTTTGATGCTGGCGTGGATGGATGTCAGTCGCCGCAAACTGGAAAAGCCGGTTACGCTGGAAAGTATCAATAGCGATATCGGGCGGGCGGCTCCGCTGGTCAATTATCATCTCGCGCTTATCAATAATCAGGCTGGGTTTGTTGATGAAGCGGCAAAAAACTTTAGTAATGCTATTCAGGATCCCAAAGATCCGCCGCTTCGCGTCATGAAGCAGCTTCTGCATTTTTACGATCAGAATGACGCACCCGAACAGTTATCTGCTCTGGTCAAAGAATACCATGAAGCGAATCCGGATATTGCGCCTGATACAAGCATTTCTGGTATTAATAATGCAAAAGACGGTGTGGCAGAAATTCTATACACCATGGGTGGCATAATGTTCGGTGCTGGTGTGCCTAATGATGCTGCGATTTATTTGCAACTGGCCGTTTATACCAAACCGGATTTGAATGAAGCCATCGTGGCCTTGGGCGATACGTACAGCCAGCTACGTCAGGAAGAGCGCTCAAACGAGATGTATGCGGAAATTCCACCATCTGATCCGTTATATTCCAAGGCGCAATTGCATATTGCCGTCAACCATGAGCGCATGGGGCACTTAAAAGAAGCGGTTCAGTTGCTCGATAAAATGATCCGGCAATCACCAAAGTCTACGGAAGCGCTGGTGACCAAGGGGGATTTACTGCGTATTCATGGCCGTTATAGCGATGCGGTGGAAGCCTATAGCCTTGCGATCAAGCGCATTGGAGAACTCAAGCCCATGTATTGGCCGTTGTTGTTTGCACGCGGGTCTTGTTATGAACGTCAGGGCAAATGGGCGCAGGCGGAAAAAGATCTCCAGACCGCACTTGAACTCAAGCCTGATCAACCTGATGTTCTCAACTATCTGGGATTTGCGTGGCTGGAGCGCGGCATCAATATAGAAGAAGCACGCGATATGATTGCACGTGCGGTGCAGGCGCGGCCGGATGATGCCCAGATTGTGGATAGCATGGGATGGGCGCTTTACATGGGCGGTGATTATGTTGCTTCCATTGAATATCTTGAAAAAGCAGTTGAATTACTCCCTGGTGACCCAACGGTAAATGACCATTTGGGTGATGTGTACTGGCGCTTGGGGCGCAAAAACGAAGCGAAATTCCAATGGGAACGTGCCTTATCCTTTTCACCTGAACCCAAGCTGGCACAGGGCATCCATAAAAAATTGAAAGACGGTTTGCCCCCTTCGCATTTTGCGAATTCGATTACTTCTGAACACAGCGCTACCCCCTGATCGTTGATGTGTCATGCAAATGCTCACTATCAAAGCGCCTGCCAAGCTGAATTTTTTTCTGCATATCACCGGTAAACGACCTGATGGGTATCATCTAATTGAAAGCCTTGCAGGCTTTACCTTTTTTGGCGATGTGCTGGAATTGTCTGAAGCACCAACCCTGACATTGGCAATAGACGGACCTTTTGCATCCGCACTCGGCGATGATGTGAATACCAATCTGGTGATGCGTGCCGCTTGTGCGCTTCAGCAACATAGTGGCACGAAACGTGGGGCGCATATTCACCTCACTAAACATATACCGATGGGGGCAGGGTTGGGTGGCGGGTCATCGGACGCTGCCGCTACCTTGAGGGGATTAATAGAGTTATGGGAGCTTACAGTTACTCCCGAAGCATTACATGCTATAGCTCTTTCGCTGGGGAGCGATGTTCCATTGTGCTTGCGCCAGCACAGTGCGTGGGTTAGCGGGATAGGCGATCAGGTTGTAACTGTAGGTATGGACGTGAATAGCTGGATCGTGCTGGTAAATCCGAACCTTCCGCTGTTAACGGCGGATGTTTATCGTGGTTTTTCAGGCAGGTTTACGGCTTCATTGGTCGCGCCTGCAACGCTTCACTCTCTGAGCGATCTTGTGGACTTGATGCACGCAACCCATAATGATCTTGAGGAGCCTGCCATCCGCCTGATGCCGGTGATCGCTGACTTACTGGATTTTTTGCGTGCGGGTGATGGTTGCAAAATCGCACGTATGTCAGGAAGTGGGGCGACCTGCTATGCGATCTATGATAATCAAGGGCAGGCGGAAAAAATGTTGCACAGCCTCCAGCATCTGAAATCAGGCTGGTGGTCGCAGATGACACAATTATTAGGATGATATATGGGAAAGCGTAATAAGATCCGTTACCAAAGCAAGCCAAAAGACAAAGTCACGATTGTGCTAACAGGGCAGGTCTTCTTAAAATATCAAGATGATGATGCCATCGATCTGGCTAAAAAGGGTGATATGCTGGTCTATCCTTGTAACGATGCACTTAACAGCACGCGTTTGGGCGATTATGGCAGCACAGGGTTTTCAGGATATTTCAAGGTAGACGTGTTTGAGGGCAATGTATGGTGCCCTGTATTGCTGAACGATATTTTCATGCACAAGGAACATTATTTTTCTAAAACCGAGTGCCCGATCGATACCTATGAATTATGCGCTGACATACTGCGTAGTTTCATAGGCACTACTCTTGTGCGTACCTACCGTGAGCATTATGAGCTTCATACCGAATCTGATGAGCCGAACGATAAAAAAAACGGAGACCAATAGGCCTCCGTTTTTAGATTTTAGCCAGCCGTTATTCTGATCTATTTCTTTTCAGAATCCTTAGAGCCATCTTCCTTTTTGTCCGTATCTTTTTTATCAGCATTTTTGCCTGCTTTTTTATCGCTTGGCTCAGCAGATTTTAAACCTGCATCAGGCGCAAGGCCTTTTCTAACATTATCAATCATCTTCGCTAGGTCGTCATGAGAAACAGCACCCGGAAGCACTTGATCGCCAATGACAACTGCCGGAGTTCCGGTAATGTGTAAATCTTCAGCTAACGCACGATTATCATCTAATTGCTTGGTGATATCAGGATTTTCCATTTCTTTATGTAATTTTTTAGCATCGATGCCTACTTTTTTAGCGCTTTCATCAATTGATTTCTCATCAAACTTCCCTGAGGTCTTCATCAATTCAGTATGAAAATCAAAATATTTTCCTTTATCAATATTGTATGCGGCAATAGCAGCACGTGCAGCATAGACAGAGTCTTCCGATAAGATTGGGAATTCCCTGAAGATAATTTGCACTTTTTTATCTTCGTTGACGATTTGTGTTATGGTTGGCAACATTCTTTTGCAATACCCACAATGGTAGTCAAAAAATTCAACTAAAGTGGTATCCGCTTCTTTTGCGTCCCCCACTCGTGGTGATTTGGTATCATTGAAAAGATCGGCTTTGCGCTTTGCCATGGCTTCCTTAAGTTGGTTTCTGGCCTCAAGCTCTTGATTGGCACGAAGTTTTTTCATAACATCAATCAGTATTTCGGGATTATTCATCATTGTATCTTTTAACAGCGACTCGAACTCAGCATGCGTTACCGGCGAGGTGTCTTTGCTCTTGGTCGCATCGGGTGTTGCGGAGGTTTTGTCTGTTGTTGAAGAAGCTGTTACAGATTTTGGTGAGGAAGCGTCCACCGATTCGGCTTGGGCGCTGACAGGCAACGCAAATGCAAGTGATAGCGCAAAGGAAGCAGTGATCAGGAGATTTTTTTTCAGTGACATGGGGAGCTCCAAAAATAAAATGGTACGATGGTTATGTAGCGAATATCAAAGCTGGAGTATAGGGAAAATAAGCTTAAAAAATCATTAATAAATTCTTGAGAAATCTTACTTAGCCTCTTTTTCCGCGCGTCGCATATCGATGGCACGTGCCTTGATATCCTGAGCACGTTGGCGTGCAGGCGACCCCTGATTTAACTTAGGCAATGCCTGTTCGACTTGTGAAAGTGCCATTTTGGGGTCATTTTCTAAAATGGCTTCTTCCGCCAGAGCCAGCGATGCCATCGGGGTGTTATCTGCTTTGCCGTACGCTACAGCAAGCTGGTGCCAGGTATTAGCGTTGCCGTCATCAAGGGCAGTGGATTTTTCCAGATGCGATATGGCAGAAGCAACTAAGCCCCTGTCATTTTGCGCCAGCTCAACCTTGGAAAGATCCGCCAGAATCAGCGGGGAGTCCGGCAATAGCCTCACGGCTTCCTGATAAGAGGAAAGGGATTCTTTGGGATGATTGCTTTCGAATAAAATTTGTCCCTTAAGCTCATGGAAAAAAGGATCTTTGGGGGATTCGGCAATCAGGCTGTTCATTTCGCCCAGCGAACGTTCCGTATCGGGCATTTTGTAATAGGCGATGGCACGTGCGAGGCGGGCGGCAACCGTTTTGTTGGAAATGGGATATTTGGCCAGTGTGTGTTCCGGTGATTGCAAGAAGCCATAAAGCTTTGCGATCATGCGCTGGTGCGGCAGATCAAGGCTTTTAGGATACTGGCCTTCAGGTACTTTCGATTTTTCAGCGTGATCACGCACATGCTCGATACGCAATGATGTTAGTGGATGGGTAAGCGTGTAGGGGTCAGGGGACCCGCCGTGCTGACGTTCATTGCGGCGTAATAGTTCGAAAACTTTAAGCATGCCGCTGGCGGATACATTAATTTTATCAAGTGCCCCTAGTGCAGACTGATCTGCGGCTTCTTCATGGGCACGGGTGAAGGCAATAAAATTACGTCCCACAGCCCCCTGTCCACCGGTGATAACGGCTGCGGCTGCTTCAGGCCTGCCAGAGGCAGCAGCGGCGGCGGCTCCCAGCACGAAACTCAGAATACTACCCAACTGGGCATCTTTGAGTTTTTCGCTGCCCTGCGCCAGATGGCCACCAACAATATGGCCCGTTTCATGCGCCATAACCCCGATCACCATATCGGGAGTGTCGCAATCCATCAGCAATCCCGTATGAATAAAGATGTTGCTGCCGCCTGCCACATAGGAGTTTAGCGAATCATCTTCCACAATAAAAAGTTTAATAGCAGAAGGCTTAAGGCCATCGACTTTAAAAATCGGATCGGTGTACAACCGGAGCGTATGCTCGATTTCTGCGTCACGAATCAATGGCACAGCCATTGCAGGATTGGCAACAAGACATACAGCAAGAACAGTCGAGACTAATGAATAACGTTTTTTTGCCATAGCATTAGAGCTTTTTTATTGTGAGCCGTGTGTCCGCTTAGTCATCCAGCTCGATCATTTTCTGCCACCAGCCCTTTTTGGCACCGCCCTCTGAAGTGCTTGCCTGAACAGGCTCTGCTTGGGAGGCAATAAAAGGTTCAAAGCTGCGTGATGGCATAGGTTCTGCGGGCGCACGTTCTTCGGTAGCAAATGCGGGTAGCGTGTTGCCATCGGTAGCGGAAACAGGCGCGGCATCATAGCTGTGGCTTTGCACGTCACCGGCTACATTGGTTGTATCTTTGGTTTCACCGCCGCGTTCATCACGGTCACGCCAGCGCCGGCGGCCACGGCCACCACGATTGCGGGGCGGACGTTCCTGCGTATCCTGTGGCGCTCTTTCCGTAGCAGGGGATTCTTCGCTGAAACTGGTATCATTAGCTGCCACGGTAGGTTGATCCATAACTTCACCTTCGACCGGAATCGGTGCGGTGTTCTGAGGACGTTCTCCACGGTCACGATCGCGGTTACGGTTACGTCCGCCACGGCGGCGATTGCGGCCTTTGCGCTCACGGTCACCGCCTGAATTTTCATCACGTGGCGATTCCATCATCTCGATATTGCTGCCTTCGGAGCCTCTGGCGTTGTCGTTGCTGGCTTCTTCTCCTTGTGATGTTTCCACAGGGCGGTTACGCTCAGGGCGTTCATTCCTGTCGTTGCGGTCATTATTACGCTCCGGACGTTCGCGGCGCGGGCGGCGTTCACGGTCGGCATTTTCACTGCGTTCTCCGCCTTGCGAGCGGCGCATTTTTTCAAGATTGAATTCTGAAGAAGCCATATCGGCATCAATCAGCACCTGAATCGTGAGATTGTGGCGCTGTTCAATGGTGCGCAATACGTCACGCTTGCTATTGAGCAGGTGAAGGGCGATTTCCTGAGGAGCGATCAGGCGCAGGCCGCTCCATGTGCCGGTGCTGGCTTCTTTTTCAATCGAGCGGACCATCTGGATGCTCATTGATTCGTTGGAACGGATGACCCCACGGCCTATGCAATGCTGGCATTGTACCATGTTAGATTCCGATATCGATGGGCGTAGGCGCTGGCGTGACATTTCCAGCAAACCAAAGGGGCTGATACGTCCGAGCTGGATTTTAGCGCGGTCGGCTTTCAGAGAATCCTTCAGCATTTTTTCAACGGCGCGGCGGTTGCGCGATTCCATCATATCGATAAAGTCGATAACGATAAGGCCGGCAAGGTCACGCAGGCGTAACTGGCGCGCCACTTCGGCGGCGGCCTCAACGTTGGTTTTGACAGCGGTTTCTTCGATGTTGCGCTCACCGGTTGCACGTCCTGAGTTTACGTCGACGGAGATGAGTGCTTCTGTAGGATTGATCACGAGATAGCCACCGCTTTTCAGCTTAACGACCGGATCGTGCATCGACAGCAGCTGTTCCTCAACGCCATAGGCATAGAATAAGGGTGTTGCTTCCTTATAATGCTTTATTTTAGGAGTATGGCTAGGCAGCAGGAGTTTCATAAATTCCTTAGCCGCCTGATAACCCACATCGCCTTCAACGATCAGCTCGTCAATATCACTGCTATACTGGTCACGTATGGCGCGTTTAATGATGTCGCTTTCCTCGTAAATGAGGGCAGGGGCGTTGGATTTTAATGTATCTTCGCGGATCTGATTCCATAATTTGACCAGATAATCATAGTCACGTTTGATTTCCGCGCGCGTGCGGTCCATACCGGCGGTGCGGACGATAACGCTCATGCCTTGTGCCAGACGTAACTCTGTGGAAATGGCTTTCAGGCGCTTGCGATCTTCGGCGTTGGCAATTTTACGTGAGATGCCGCCGTCTTTCGGGGAGTTAGGCATCAGAACGCAATAGCGGCCAGCGAGGGAGAGATAGGTGGTGAGTGAGCAACCCTTGTTGCCGCGTTCTTCTTTAATAACCTGAACCAGTACAATCTGGCCGCGACGAATCACTTCCTGAATTTTGTAGCGTCTCATGAAGACGTTTTTCTTCGGGCGGTTCTGGTAGTCTTCTTCTTCACTGGAAAGTGTTTCGACACCTTCGGAAGGCTGTGCTTCCGTTGGTGCGCTTTCGGTAGCCTGAATATCTGTTTTTTGACTATCGTTTGCACCATTATCGTCAGGTGCAACTTCCCCTGCGGGCAGCTCTACCGGTTCGCCGTGATCGGCAGAGGTGGCTGCGGACATATCAAGCGACTGGGATAGAGGAGTTTTATCATATTCGCTATCGGGCATTTCGACATCTTCACTGACGGAGATATCAATGGCGCCCTGCGTCAGATAGGCGGGATGGTCGATGGCTTCTTCTTTGTCGTCACTAGCGGTTTGTTCAAAGATATCTGCTGGGGACATAAAACTAGCAGATTCATCCGTGGAAACCGGATTCTCAGAGGTCTGGGTTTCATTGTTTTCGGATGTGTGTGCGGCTCCCTCATTCGAAGACGGGGTGTGAGCATAAGGCATGTTGCGTTCGCGCGCCTCTTCAGCGGCTTCTTCAGCCTGCGCTTCTTCCATCAGCCGTTTACGGTCCGAGATCGGTATCTGATAATAGTCGGCATGAATTTCGGAAAACGGCAGGAATCCCTGTTTGCCACCGCCATATTCGACGAAGGCAGCCTGAAGAGATGGTTCCACGCGCGTAATTTTAGCGAGGTAGATATTGCCCTTGAGCTGTTTTTTAGCGGTGCTTACGAAATCAAAATCGTAGATTTGATTTTCATCAGCGATGACAACCCGTGTTTCTTCCGGATGCTGTGCATCAATCAACATTCTTTTAGCCATGATGGCGACTCCTAATTAGAAAATCGCCTCAAAAAGTCTGCAGGTTCAGTTGGGAGGTGAGGATTCTTCAGGATATAGCAGTACAATGATTCCATCAGCCATGCGGGAACGCACGTGCGCCATAGGCGATAGCCCTGGCGGGGAATACAAAGACTGTGAAAACTGACGGAATAAAAAATCCATACAAATAACTGATTGCCGTACCTATCGAGGTCGAGGTTATATAAAAAAACTCCAAAAATCCTATGTCAAAGCCCATCTATTTCATACAGCCAGCTCATTATTTTATGAGGTGGTACTGTGTAAATGACCTTTGACGTAAATCCTTTTTGCAACGGGCTGGACATCAGCCCGAAGTAATATTAGTGGATACACTATAGTAGTAAAAAAAATATTACACAACCAGTCTTTATAAAAAAAACACTATTTAACTTGCTATTCTCGTGCTGATAATTAATAATAAAATCAGAATATTGTGGTTTTTACCGTGTTGTCTTGTGGGTGGCTCTATGGCATATGATTTCGCTAAGTTACAGACTCGTTTAATGAATGATTTAAGACGTTTTGAAAGCTACATGAAGGCGAACCCGCGCCTTCGGGCGCTTTCTGTTGTCATTGCCGGATTGCTGATTGTATTTGTCAGCCGCTGGATTGCCTTTGGCAGTATGGTGTTGCAGCAGCCCTTTTTATTCTTTCCCTTGCCTCTTTTGCTGTATCTTTTTTTGAAGGCTGGCGATGCAAAAAGCGAGAATCTCTACCGCGAGCTGTCCTTCCGCAGCCTCAATATTGCGGCCAGTGGCTTTTTTCTTGCGATATTTGTTACAGGTTTCGCGCATACGGCGGCCCTAGCCACTGGTATTATAGGCGGAATGTTTTCATACATGAGCTATCATGAGTTCAGACGACTTGTGTCGCGCTCGCTTTATGGTGCCGTTGTGGCGCTCATTGGCTCATTATCAGGCATTTTTTATTTTTATGCGCAAAAGGGGCTATGGAAAGTGCTGGCAGCGTTTACCGCCAAAACGGTTCATTCACTGTTGCATCCGTTGATTACAAGTTTATCCGTGGTGATAAAAAGCCCACCGCCACCAGCTCCTCCTATGCCCCCTCCGCACATGCACCAGTTTCATAGAATGGTGCCACGAAGGGTGTTCGGACATTTTACTCCCCGTCCGGCTCCCAATGCCGGCGCCCATCCACCTTTCCATCCACCGATACCGCAGCATCCCAAGCCGTCTCTCAATGGCGGGCCTCAGGACTTTGTTG
The DNA here is from genome assembly GCA_025360605.1 of Alphaproteobacteria bacterium. Taxonomy (GTDB): domain Bacteria; phylum Pseudomonadota; class Alphaproteobacteria; order Rickettsiales; family SXRF01; genus JANYBV01. The sequence continues at coordinate 21,102 of JANYBV010000028.1, forward strand.
GCCTTCTATCCGATAACTTTGCCATGAAAATTTGTATGATAGAGAATTTAACAATCGGGATTTTCTTGTTTTTATTTTTGCTGTCGCTTGAGTTGGTGCTTTCCGGACGCAAAGTAAAACCCTTAAGGCTTATGGCTTTAGCTTTTGGTGGAATAGTGAGCATATTCCTCCTGAACGTGTTATCTATCGCTGTCTATTTTCTGGTTAATCACTTTGCGCAGGCACCGGATGCTGCTGGCATCATTGTGTATCTGGGACGCGTGATAGCATTTATGCGCTCTTCTAACCTTGTCAGCCTGCTGAGCTATATTGTGGTCGCGGTGTTGTTAATTAAATGGTTTTTTAAGAATCCGGCATTGCTGAGCTACACGATTGATCTTCCCAAGGCGCGTTTCCGTTCTTAAACTGTCCATAAAACCACAGTGGTGTAATAAACGTAACTAAGGCGTTTTTTTCTGTTCAAAACGGCATGGAATTCCCTTACAACAATGGAATTGTAAGAATTCTTTGGGTATACACCTGCATGGTATCAAGGCAGAGAGTAAACAGGCTGTGTCTATTGCTTTTGGTTGGGGCAGGCGCTGTAACGGATATTTCTGCTGCCCTTGCGAGGGATGTTCTTTTAGTAGAGTCGGGCAGGCGTGGCGAAACCATTTCCCTGTCGCTCAAGGCCGTTTCACCACACAAAGTTTTTACTCTGCCATCGCCTGACCGGCTGGTCGTGGATGTTCCTGCTACGGGAATACGCCCTGATGTTGAATTGCCTGATAATTATCAGGGGAAATTAATCAAGCACGTTCGCTTTGGGCAGTTTAATCCCCAGACATGGCGGCTGGTGTTTGATTTAAGCCAGCCCATTCAGGTGGTCGCAGAAGACCAGAAAAATGGGTTGATAAATATCCAGATCGCGGCGGCAGGTGAATCTCAGGCGAAAGAATCTAAACCGGCGGCCAATACTCCAGCGGTTGCATCTGACGAACAGAATCAAAACTGGCCGCAGGATGCGAAGAAAAGAATCGCATACGAAGATTACAGTATTAAAAATGAATACCATTTCAAGGACGATAAAAAGCACACGGAAAGTAAGCCATCCAAGTCAAAAGTTGTCGCGTCCAAATCGGAATCCGCCGCATCTAAATCAGAAAAGCCTGTGATTGTCATTGATCCCGGGCATGGCGGCGTTGATCCGGGCACGCAAGGACCGGACGGATCCTATGAAAAAAACATTGTGTTGGCGTATGCTCATGAGCTGGAGGAAAAACTACTTAAAACCGGACGCTACCGTGTGGTTCTGACGCGTGATGACGATCAGATTGTTATGCTGCGTAAGCGTGTGGACATTGCCCGCAAAGCGGGGGCGCGGATGTTTATTTCATTGCATGCGGATTCCGCTCCTGAGCAGGATGTGCGCGGCCTTTCTGTATACACCGTATCAGAAAAAGCATCGGATCTGGAGACAGAAGCGTTGGCGGCACGCGAAAATAAGGCTGATGTGTTGACCGGAATGGATCTGTCAGATGAACGTGAGGATGTTGCGGGGATACTGATATCCTTAGCGGAACGCGAAACTAAAAACCGCTCTGCCACGCTTGCAGATTTTCTGGTGACATCGCTTGACGACAAGGTGCATCTTCTGTCAAATTCACACCGCTTTGCAGGTTTTGCCGTGCTAAAAGCACCTGATGTTCCGTCAGTGCTTATCGAAATCGGATTTTTATCGCATCCACGTGAGGAAAAATTGATTAATTCAAAAGCGTATCGTGACAAAGTCACCAGCGGTATTGTTGCCGGTGTCGGCGAGTATTTCCGTTTTGAAAAGCGCATGGGAGATCAGTAAGCGTGTTTAAAAAAATTCTCTCGGCCATTAAAGCGCTTATTAAACATTTTTTTGGCAGCATAATCGGATTATCCGGATGGTTGTTTTCTCTGGGCTTTACCATACTGATTATCGGCGGCTCGGCGGGCTTTCTCGTATTTAATCATTATAGTAAAGACCTGCCCGATTACAGCCAGCTGGCCAAGTATGATCCGCCAACCATCACGCGCCTGTATGCCGCCGATGGCCGCCTGCTGGCAGAGTACGCCACGGAAAAGCGCGTGTTTGTTCCGTTATCTGCCATTCCCAAGCGTGTGATTCATGCGTTTATCTCGGCTGAGGATAAAAATTTCTATGAGCATGAGGGCATTGATTTTACCGGTATCGTGCGTGCGGTACGTGACAACGTCATCAATTATGGTCATGGTAAATCGCTGGTGGGTGGATCCACTATTACACAGCAGGTGGTCAAAAACTTCCTCCTGACCAATGAAAAATCCATCGAGCGTAAAATCAAGGAAGCCATTCTCGCTACACGCATCAGCCATGTGTATAGCAAAGATAAAATTCTCGAACTCTATCTCAACGAAATTTATCTGGGGCTGAGTTCGTATGGGGTGGCGGCTGCCGCACAAAATTACTTTAATAAATCCCTCGATGAACTCACCATTGAAGAGGCGGCATTGCTGGCAGCGCAACCTAAAGGGCCTGCATTATATGACCCCCGCAAAAGCTATAATGCCGCTAAAGACCGCCGTGACTGGATTATAGATCACATGGTGGAAGGCGGCTATCTCACTGCAGAAGAGGCGGCCGGAGCCAAGAAAGTGCCTATCGTCCTGCGAAAACGTGATGCTTCGGACATTGCGCGTGCGGACTTCTTTGCCGAAGAAGTGCGTCGCCAGCTTGGCGATATGTACGGGGCTGATGTGTTATATGAAGGCGGTCTGGTCGTCAAAACGACGCTCGATCCACAGCTTCAGAAATATGCCGAGGCAGGTTTGCGTAAGGCGCTGATTGATTATGACCGCCGCCGTGGCTATCGCGGCCCGATGGGGCATCTGCCTACCATTGGTGCCAAGGCGGATGACTGGAAAGAACAGCTGATCAAGCTTGGTAAAGAACACAGCTACCATATATTTGATGGTCAGAGGCTGGCGCTGGTGACGGCCATTGACGATAAAAAAGCCACCCTTAATTTTGAGGACGATACGCAAGGATTTTTACCGTATGCGGTCTTGAAATGGACCCGTCGCGTGATTGCAGACGGGCAGCTGGGGCCGGAAGTGAAAAAGCCTGCCGACATTCTCAAAGTAGGGGATGTGGTGATGGTGGGGCCGCTTAGCGATGATGAGAAAAAAGTGGTGGAAGCTGCCGACCAAAAGAAAACATGGGATCTGGAACAGATTCCGGAAGTCAACGGCGCCATGGTGGTGCTGGATCCCCATACGGGGCGCGTGCTGGCTATGTCGGGTGGATATTCCTACGGTGGCACAGAGTTTAACCGCGCTACACAGGCAAAGCGTCAGCCTGGTTCATCCTTCAAGCCGTTTGTGTATCTTTCCGGTTTGGAAAACGGCTTTACCCCGTCCACCATTATTATGGATGCACCTGTTGAGCTAAGTCAGGGCGCGGGGTTACCCAACTGGAAGCCGCAAAACTATCATGATGATTATCTGGGGCCTACCACCATGCGCGTAGGGCTTGAAAAATCGCGTAATACCATGACGGTGCGTATGGCGCAGGTGATTGGTATCGATAAAATTATCGGTATGGGCAAGCGCTGCGGCATTTATGATGAGCTGCCGCGTAATTTCTCCATTGTTCTGGGCGCGGCAGAAACCACTTTGATGCGCCTTTCCAATGCCTATGGCATCATTGACAATGGCGGTAAAAAAATCACCCCGTCGCTGATCGAGCGCATTGACGATCGCCACGGGGTCACAATTTTCCGCCGCGACGCCCGTCAGTGCAAAGGGTGTCAGCTGGAAGCAGAACCCGTTGATGACAAAACCTTGCCGCCGATTCCTGCGGACGAGCGCGAACAGCTGATTGACCCGCGTGTGGCGTATCAGATGACGTCTATGCTGCAAGGTGTTACCATTCGTGGTACAGCGGCGCGTGCCAATGTTGAAATCAAAAAAATCGTCGCTGGAAAAACCGGAACCACCAACGACAGTAACGACACATGGTTTATCGGGTTCTCGCCGGATCTCGTGGCAGGGGTTTTTGTGGGCTATGACAAACCGCGCACCATGGGTAAAAAAGAAACGGGTGCTTCCGTGGCGTTACCTGCGTTCATTTCTTTTATGAAAGAAGCACTGAAAGATAAGCCAAATACGCCATTCCGCGTACCGAAAGGCATTCAGTTTATTAAGGTCGATTTGCACACGGGTGTTCCGGTGTCTGCGGCTGCTGCGGGTGGTACGGTGATTGATGAGGCCTATATTACCGGTAAAGGCATTGCCATCCCTGGAGTACCTACCAAAGGTGACGACAAAGTCGAAGGGCAAGATGCGGTGAATGCGGCGGCAACCGAAGGATCGGATAAGCTGGACGAAAGCCCTGCTGATGCTCCGCCAGCGACAGGCCGTGCCAAACCGCCAATCGATGGCACGGGTGGCCTGTATTAACTGTTTTTGAGTGTGCAATTGTCGCTATAATTCTATTTTATACAGATAAAACAATAAATTGTCTTTTCAAGCAATGGCTGCATAGTTTCTCTGGGCCATTAATTTTTTATTGAATAGTGGTTAAAAAAAAGATATATTAGACGTGATTTTACCTTTTGTGGTTTTACAAATCCTGTAACCACGTAAAGGTTACAGGCCACTAAGGTAAGGTCTGTCCCCTTATGGAGGTTCACCCCCCATGTCCAGTTCAGATTCCGTTCCCGCCGATGTCGTCAAGATGGTGCTCGGGAAGACGAAGAAGGCCTTCGCGAAGTGGTTGCAACAGCACCGCATCTCGCTGAGCAGCTCCCGTCAGCACGGCTCGCGCATCAAGCGTGCCCAGCTCTCCGCCGGTATGCTCAAGGAGATCGACGGCCGTCTCGCCAAGGCCCAGATGGCGAACTAATGCAACAACCGGATAATCACCGGTAATTGAACGCCCCACCAACCCCATCAAAAAGGTTCGGTGGGGCGTTCTCGTTTCAGGGTGTTTTTGGGCTTCATCATCTATGATTTTCCCTCCATTTTCAAACCTCCACACATAAGAAAAAACTTGACCTTTCATGTCATTCGCCGCTTTATGCCGGAAAAGGAATCGCCATGAAAGCCGAACTCGAAACTCTATCCCGCAAGATCAAGCAGTCGCAGGAGCTGTTAAGGAGGTATCTTTGACTGGGATAACGCGCTGCGCCGCCGTGACGAATTAAACTCCCTCACTGAAGACCCTGATCTCTGGAACGACCCCAAAAAGGCGCAAACCTTGCTGCGCGAGCGCAACCATCTCGATGAGGTGGTCACGTCCTATGAAAAGCTTGACCGCGATTTTCAGGACAATATGGAGCTGGCCGAAATGGCCGAGGCAGAAAAAGACGATGCCATGCTCAAAGAAGCGGAAGATGCGCTTGAGAAGGTGGCTACCCATTTACATAAGCTGGAAATTGAAAGCCTGCTTTCGGGCGAGGCGGATGGGTATGATTGCTTCCTTGAAATAAACTCCGGTGCAGGCGGCACGGAATCGCAGGACTGGGCATCAATGCTGATGCGTATGTATCTGCGCTGGGCGCAGCGCCGAGGTTTTAAAACCGAAATCATCGACGAGAACGAAGGCGAAGAAGCCGGTATTAAATCGGCGACGATTAAAATTTCCGGCCATAACGCCTATGGCTGGGCCAAGACGGAATCAGGGGTACACCGGCTGGTGCGTATCTCGCCGTTCGATTCGAACGCCCGCCGTCATACCAGCTTTTCCGGTGTGTGGGTGTATCCGGTGATTGACGATACCATTGAAATTGTGGTCGATGAAAAAGACATTAAAGTGGATACCATGCGCTCGGGCGGAGCGGGCGGGCAGCACGTGAATAAAACGGAATCGGCGGTGCGCTTTACCCATTTGCCCACCGGTATTGCCGTTAAATGCCAGACCTCACGTTCGCAGCACGCCAACCGCGCCGAAGCCATGCAGATGTTAAAAGCACGTCTTTATGAACGCGAGTTGCGCCTGCGCGAAGAAAAAGCGGATGCGCTGAATGCCACCAAAACCGACAATGCGTGGGGCCACCAGATCCGCTCCTATGTGCTGCATCCTTACCAGATGGTCAAAGACCTGCGCACCGATGCCGAGACCAGTGACACGCAAGGTGTGCTGGACGGTGAATTGGATGTGTTCATGAGTGCAGCGCTGGCCGAGCGCGTGAAGGGTAAAAAAGAGCAGGCCGGTCAGTAAATCTGGGGCTATTGGCCGGAGCTATTGAGTGGCAACAGCGGTTGACAATAACTATTTTATTAACCTATGCTATACGCCAGCTCAGTACACAATAAAAAATAATAAAGAGTGGGGTGGAGTATGCATATTAGCGATGACATGCGTAGTACGGCTTTAGAATTGGTTCGTACACAAAAAACATTCAGAAATAAAGTCAGATCAGACATCGGTGAGGCGGCAGTGGAATCTCCTGAAAAGACAGCATTTGACAATGCGCTTGAGCGCTTTAATGCGGCGGTAGCCACGGCTAATCCTGAATTTTCGTTGCCGCCTGCGGATTTTCAGGCCAGATCGCTGCATCATTTTTTGCAGGAGGTGGCTGTTGCTGAAGGCGTTCCGTCATACGAATCGCCAAGGCCTTACAGGGATATGCTATCCGCTGTAAGACAATAAGGTCACTGAATAAGTAGGCTACTGTCTTCCCTGATCTTCGCTGTTGCCACCCAGATTATATTTATGTCCATGATCTTCAAAGACTTTGCGCCCGCTCCCTACGGAAACTTGAGCAGGGCGACGTGGGCGTTGCTCGTTCTGCGCCTGTTCGATAAACCCTCTTACCGCACGTTCCGGTGACGATTTGAGGCGGTTATGCAGTGCATCGGGAGCATCCGGTGTTTCATAGGCTGATTCACGCGCATCGAGTAGCAAAGCCGATAAATATCCATCTACCGTGGGATTGCCCACACCTACTCGTAACGGAGGGGATTTGGTCTCTTTGGCGATCAGTTGCCGGAAGTTTTCCACTTGTGTTTCGGTAAACACATCTTCGAGTTTCTTGCGTTTTACAGCCATCGAATGCATCCTTTCCATCAGTGGTAATGGTTAATAGTATTAACTATTTTGAGCGCAATGTCAAATGCTTAGCTACAGATTGATAGGGCTGCAATTTAATTAATACATTGATAAATATTGTTTTTATAAGCATCCCGCTGGGGAAGGCAATCGTATAAGTAGGGGTTCATGTTGTGATGGGGGCGATTGCATGCTATAGCAGCCCCATGAATTCATTAGGAATTAATAAAGCACCCGCCGATACGCGGGTCGTAGTGGCGATGTCGGGCGGGGTTGATTCCTCGGCCGTGGCAGCGCTGTTGCGAGAGCAGGGGTATGAGGTGATTGGCATCACGCTGCAGCTCTATGACCATGGGGCGATGGTGAATAAAAAAGGCGCGTGCTGCGCCGGTCAGGATATCCATGACGCGCAGCGTGTCGCCGAGACTCTCGGCATTCCCCATTATGTGCTGAACTACGAGAGCAAGTTTAAAGAAAGTGTCATGGATGATTTCGTCGACACATATCTGGCGGGTGAAACACCTATACCATGCATCAAATGTAACCAGTCCGTGAAGTTCAAGGATTTGTTGCAGACCGCCCGTGAACTGGGAGCGGACGTGATGGCGACAGGGCATTATGTACAGCGTAAACAAGAGCAGGGCAGCGGCACCATGCACCGTGCGGCCGACCCGTCGCGCGACCAGAGTTACTTCCTGTTTGCTACCACACAAGAGCAACTGGATTTTCTGCGTTTCCCGTTAGGGCATTTGCAAAGCAAGGAAGAGACGCGTGCGCTGGCCGCCCGTTTTGGATTGCAGGTAGCCGACAAGCCGGACTCGCAAGACATCTGTTTCGTCCCCACCGGTGGCTACGCCAAGGTGATTGAAAAATTACGTCCGGGGGCATTAGAGTCCGGCTTGGTCGTACATATCGACGGAACCATTATGGGCAGCCACGACGGTATTATTAATTACACCGTCGGGCAGCGTAAAGGACTCGGCATCAGCAATGAAGAGCCGCTGTATGTGGTGAAGCTTGACGCAGCAAAAAAACAAGTAATTATAGGGCCTAAGATAGCGCTCTTAAAGCAAAGCTTTATTATTCGCGAATGTAATTGGCTGAGCGATTTGCCACCGGAAGAACCGGTTATCGTGAAGCTTAGGTCCGCACATCCGGGGGTAGGGGCAACCATTGAGCGGCTGGCACAAAACCGTGCGCGTGTCACGTTGGAGCAACCACAAGCGGCGGTGTCACCAGGTCAGGCGTGCGTGGTATATACCGGCGACCAGCTGGTGGGTGGTGGCTGGATTACTTCCGAGGAATAGCTGTCTTATTTTTTGCCGCGCCAGTAGGCATTAATAGTAAGATCATCTTCCAGTGGATCCTGTTGGTGATTTTTTAGTTTAGTAAGCAGAGCATCCACTGCCCGACGGGCCGGATCGGGATTGTTTTCAGCCATTACGGATATCATACAGTTAGCAATATCCTTGTCTGTCAATACGTCCCCATTTGCATTTTTTGTTTCCGTGACGCAGTCGCTGCAGAATACCAACAGGTCTTCAGGCAGGAAGGGAGCGTATTTTTTTTCATAGGTGGCATTGCTCACTGAACCCAGCGGGAATCCGGTTCCGCTCAAAAATTCGCATTGTTGCTCCCTGTGATTGAATAAAATGGGGGCAGGGGCGGCGGCGGTGGCGTAGATAATGCAGTTGGAATCGGTATCGATCACCCCGTAAAACATGGTGGCAAACTCATTGCGTTCCAGCAGTGGGTGCAACCGCATATTGAGTTGTTCCAGAAAATGACCTGCGTCTGCTGCGGTATGGATACATTCGTTCATCAGGGTATGGATGCGAAAAACGTTTAAAGCAGCGCTGATCCCGTGACCTGAAAAATCATAGCTGTATATGGCCAGTTTCTTTTCTGACAACGGGCGCATTCCCCAGCAATCCCCGCCTAATGACGAAGATGGTTCAAAGTGTACAGCAATTTTCATATCAAAAATTCGCTCGCACATGGCTATATTTTGTGCGCTCGGTATCAACCTTTCTTGCATAACACGGGCGGATTCAATTTCAGCCCGTATTTGTTTCTGGAAGTTATGCAGGTCTTCGATCAGCAGTTTTCTGCTGAGATGGACATGGGTTCTTGCCGCAAGCTCATCCGGATCAATGGGTTTCGAGATGAAATCCGATGCTCCCAAGTAAAAGGCTTTGAGTTTGTTTTCCATGTCCTCAAGCATCGTCTGAACAACAATAGGCATGTTATCAAAGAGAGGATCGCGCCGGATCGTCTGACAATAGGAAAAACCGTCCATTCCGGGCATGATAAGATCAAGGATAACCAGATCGGGTTTCATATCCTGAGTGAGTTGCAACGCTTCCATACCTTCTTTAGCAATGATTATTTTGTGATAGCCTCGGCTATTGAGACTTCGCACGAGCATGGCACGATTGTTTTCTACATCATCGACAATAAGAATCAGCGAATTGAAGAGGCGCTCATTAGGGATCGCAGATGGTTTCATATTAAGCCTGTTGATCAAAGGTCATGAATAATGTTTTTCTGTTCTCGCCAATCCAGATATGACTCGCCATAGATTGAATAATAAACAATCCCCTTCCACATAACGATTGCATGGGCAGGGAGTGTTCTAAAAGAAAATCCTCAGGAAATCCTTTCCCCTGATCAGTGATGGCAATGGTAAGATTACTCTTGTTAAACCATGCGTGCATCCCGATACGCAATTTATTTAATGTAGGTTCAAGGATACGTTTTGCAATAAGGGTTTGATATGATTCAAAATCACCGCCCATTTTAGCCATGCTTTCTATGCCAAGATTACCATGAATGATGGCGTTAGCAATTGTTTCCTGAAGGCAGGTGTGGAGGTTCATGCGTTGATGGCGTGTTAGGCAAAAACGTTTTTCTAGCACCTTAGCAAAAGTCTTGGCTATTCCATGATGGTATGCAATGGCGGTGGAAATAGAGAGAGAGAAATCAGGATTGGTATTAAAGAGCCCGTTAATTTCTTCATCCAGTATGCTGTATGGGCATACCTCAAGGAAATAACGATTGGGCCGGAGTAAAATGGCAGGGAGGTTTCCTATATCTTTGGGAGAAAAATAATAAGGGCAATGCACCACTTCAAATTGCTGCTCAATAGGCGACATCCCAAGTGGTTTGGTTAGAAAATCAAGAGAGAGGGATGCTGCGAAATACATTTGTTTTATACAGCCGAAGCAAATATCTGGTCAAATTTTGAAATAGTAAGAATTTTATCCACCTGTCCCTGCGCGCCCTGTAATGAAATCGGAATATCTTTTTTCAGGCATTCATCGCGCAGGAGAAGGAGCATACCAAGGCCTGAGGAGTCGATAAACTCAACGCCTGTGAGATTGACGGTCAGTGAAAGGCAATCGTTAGTTTCTAATAGTTCAATAATCTGTTTGAATTTCTGATTGTGGTTGAAGGTAAATTGCCCTGAGATGGCAATCTCCAACACATTGGGATGCGAGATTACAGAAAATTCCATGGTGTTACTCCTTCAAAAAAGTTCAACGTTATCATCTATTTTATCTGCTAATATAGCTACATCTTGTTTGTTTTCTAGAGGATTACCCGCAAGGCTGTTTTTGAACATCTGGGCGAATTCCCACAGTTTGAATTGTTCTGTGATCGCGGTGGCAAGATTTTTATCGGTGCCCAGTTGCGAAAGTTCGGGGATAGCACGCTCGCTTTCCGTTTTAAGTTTTTCAATCGTTTGCTGCATGTGTGATAATAAATTGACGCTGTTATCAATATATTGCGTGGTACGGTCCTGAAACTGCATACCGACCACCATACCGGATATGGTTTTGGCTAATTCATCCGTAGCTTTGGCGGTAGTGTTTAGCACACCGCTGAAATTAGTGTTCTGACGAAGCAGGCTGTCCATGAGTAAGGTCAATTTTTCCTGTGCCAGAATATTGCTGCTCATATCGATCGTGGCAACTTCCTGAAGCGTATTATAACCGGCACGCACGCTTTGCGTAACATTTGTAATTCTTTCGCGCATGTTTTTGGAAAGATTACTGATTTGTGACGATACTTGCTTTACTTCATGGGCAACCACACCAAAGCTTTTTCCAGCTTCTCCGGCACGTACTGATTCAATGGTGGCGTTGAGAGCCAGTAAGTTGGCTTGTTTGTTAATGGTCTGGATATCTTTGACGAATGATTCGATGGAGGTAAGATTTTGCATAGCCTCATCCAATTGATAAACCATGCTTATCGCTTGTTTTGATACGATAAGAATTTGTTGCATGGAATCGCCGAGCGTCTTTGAAAAAAGATCGGTAAATTCTTTCAGAGAGATACGCTGATCGCCCATTTCAAGAAATCCCGCCATGTCGATGATCTTTTTAACCTGATCGCTTTGGGCATTTGCTCCCTTGGCCAGATCCAAAAACTGGTCGGAGAGTGCTTTGGTCGATGTTTCCACAAGTACTGCTGTTTTAGGCAGCTGATTATTAAGTACGTTGATCGCGTGAGAGTAGGTTTCGATGGTGGATATCCAACGTGTTAGCAACAGTGCTATGCTATCTGATTGTGTCGCCTTGCCATCACCATTGATCGCGCCGTTGGTATTCTCTGCGGGCGTGTGCATATCGTTATGGTTTGCTAAGAGCATATGAACCTTCCTGTGCCTTACAGAGTGCAAGAATTTCTTTAGGAATTTCCAGTAAGGGCAGCTGTTTCTCAACAGCGCCTAACGTAAATGCTGCTTTGGGCATTCCGTATACGGTGCAGCTTGCTTCGCTTTCGCCGATAGTGGCGGCTCCGGCCTTACGCAATTTCAGCAGGCCCTTGGCTCCATCTTGTCCCATGCCGGTAAGGATGACACCTATCACTTTTTTGTGGCGAATCTGTGCTACGGATTCAAATAACACATCCACAGAAGGCCGGTGGCCGGACACGAGCGGTTCAGACGATAGGTGACAATACATTTTTTCTGCTTTCTGCTTGATCTCCAGATGGTAATTACCAGCGGCGATGTACACGTTGCCTGCTTGTATAGGTTGGTTGTGAAACGCTTCATGTACTTTCATCGCGCATAATCCGTCCATGCGAGCGGCAAACGAGGCAGTAAAGACCTCTGGCATATGTTGGGTAATGACAATTGGAGGGCTGTTAGCGGGCATTCTTATCAGTATTTCTCGGATGGCTTCAACCCCTCCGGTAGAAGCACCAATGGCAATCAGTTGGCTGGTATTGATGCCTTTAAACGGGACAATTAAGGAGCCGGACTGCTGCAGCATATGCCTGTTCCCCGGAGCCATGCGCTTGATGAAAGCTGCTTGCTTTACCTTGTATACCAGCTCTTCTTTAAAGAGTTCAAAGGCTTTGCCTTCAAGGGTTTTGGGTTTGGTAATATAATCAACTGCGCCCGTTTCAAGGGCACGAATGGTGGTGTCCGCACCCCTACTGGTCAGGGTGGAAGCCATGATGACGGGCATGGGGCGCAGCGTCATGATTTTTTCAAGGAAGGAGATGCCATCCATTTTCGGCATTTCAACATCAAGTGTGATCAGATCCGGGTTGAGCTGCTTGATTTTTTCACGTGCATCATAGGGATCTTCGGCGGTGCCCACGACTTCAATAGAAGGGTCAGCCGAAAGGATGGCAGTAAAAAGCTCGCGGATGGATGCGGAATCGTCCACAATAATAACTCTGGTTTTAGGCATAATCAAAACAACTCAATCGAGCCCTCCACTGGTTTATCTTTAAGAACTTTGGCAAATTTTTGCTCGGTATCGACGACGCTGTAATCTTCCTTGCGGCGTAACTTCATCAGCATAACTTTGCCGGTATCAGGGTAATAGCGCAGGCGGCGCGGATAGGTATCGCCAAGATCTTCTTTGACAATTTTAAGTCCTTCGGTTTTTAAAAAATTACGGACAAATTCGGCATTGCGTGAGCCGATCATGGCCGAGCTTTCAATCACATTGCCACCGCCAAATACTTTCACTTCGAGTCTATTTTTATTGCCGCCGAGTTTAATGATGCCATTGATAAGCTGTTCCATGGCATAGGCACCATAGCGTGCGCCTTCGCTGCTGCCTTTGAGGGAGAGATCGGGGGAGTCTGGTAAAAGAAAATGGTTCATGCCGCCAATCTGTGTCACCGGATCGCGCATGCAGGCGGCAACGCAACTCCCTAAAATAGTGACAATCATTTCATTGGGTTTATTCGTGACGTAGTAATCGCCCGAAAACAGCTTTACCACATGCACATTGTCGTCACGATCCGTACCACGCCTGTCGAGGCTGCGACGTTCTTCTGTTGCGGTTCGTTCCAGCATTATAAAACCCTCTGGTACGTTGTTTTATCGCAAAGCTTGAAACGCTTGGACACGCTATGCAGTGTTTCGGAATGACCGATATAGAGCCAGCCTTGTGGCTTCATGCGGTCAGCAATTTTATCGAACAATTCTTTCTGGGTATTCTTGTCAAAATAGATGACCACGTTGCGGCAAAAAACGGCATCAAAGGGGCCTTTAAACGGCCATGGTTCAATCAGGTTGAGCGGTTTAAACGTGATTAGTTTTTTGAGCGCATCGTTCATACGGCCCATGCCAGTTTTTTTATCGTAATTAATGTAGCGTGTGCGCAGTGCAGCGGGGATGGGTTCGAGTTCGCTTTCGTTATATTCACCCGCGGCGGATTTAGCGAGCATGCCGGTATCGATGTCGGTTGCCAGAATTTTAATATCCCAGCGTGCAATATCAGGAATGGATTCAAGACATGTCATGGTCATGCTGTAGGGTTCGGCGCCGGAAGAGCAGGCGGCGGACCACAGGCGCAATCGTCGGCCCGCAGGCGGATCGGCAACTATGGGTTTTAATGCTTGTTTACTTAAATGCTCGAAATGATGTCCTTCACGGAAAAAGCTTGTGAGGTTGGTGGTGACAGCGTTAACGAAATTACCAATTTCTTCTTCACCTCTGTCGCTCTCCAGCAATGAACAATAGTCGCGGAAGGTGGTGAGCCGTAGGCTTCGCAATCGTCTTGCGATGCGTGCATAGACCATGTCCTTCTTATGCTCTGCGAGCACAATGCCGGTTTGTTTGTGGACAAGGGAGGAGATGAAGCGAAAATCATCCTCCCTGAACTCAAATTCCCGTTCGCGTTCCATGGGCTGGTTCATATGACTATCCTATCGCTCAAAATTCTTCCCACTCGCGGTCATGTCCATTCCCTGACTGTGATGCAGATTTGCTCGCAGCAATCAGTTTGCGGTCAGCCAGAATAGGGCTTCGTGCAGATTTTGTTGGGCGTGGTTTAGCGGCTGCTGGCTTGGTGGAAGCGACGATCACGGGTTCAAATCCGCTACGAGCCAATCCATCAGCAGCATGTTCATCCACCTTGAAGAAGGCAACCAGTTGCGCCAGCATTTGCGCTTGCTGCACCAGTGATTGCGCAGCAGCAGTGTTTTCTTCCACCAGTGCAGCGTTTTGCTGGGTCATTTCATCCATCTGCGAAACAGCGGTGTTGATTTCATCAATGCCGGTCGATTGCTCGGTGCTGGCATTAGCGATTTCTGAAATAATCTGCGCTACTTTTTTCACCGATCCGACGATGTCTTTCAGCGTGGAGCCTGCAGAATTTACCAGTTCCGCACCGGTTTTGACCTGACCACTGCTTTCCATGATGAGTGCTTTGATCTCTTTGGAAGCCGTTGCCGAGCGTCCGGCAAGTGAGCGTACTTCCGAAGCTACCACTGCAAACCCCTTACCGGCATCACCTGCACGCGCTGCTTCCACCGCAGCGTTGAGGGCAAGTAGGTTTGTCTGGAAGGCGATTTCGTCGATGACGCTGATAATATCGGAAATCTTTTTCGAGGATTTTTCGATACTGTTCATCGCTCCGACCGCTTCACCCACCACTTGGCCGCCACGTTCAGCAACATTCTGTGCTTCTGATGAAAGCGTATTGGCATTTTTAGCATTTTCGGAGTTCTGGCGCACAGTGCCGGTGAGCTCTTCCATGGAGGCGGCCGTTTCTTCAAGTGACGATGCCTGTTCTTCCGTGCGTTGCGACAGGTCGGTGCTGCCCGCGGAAATTTCACTGGAAGCGGAATTGACCGATTCAGCCGATTCCTTGATGCGTAGCACCGTGTCTTTCAGTCGGTCGATGGTGGCGTTGAGGGCGGTCTTGATCTGGCCAAACGTGCCTTTATACTCCATCACCATTTTTTGGGTCAGGTCACCTTCCGACAGTCCGGTGAGAATGCGTACTGATTCGGTCATGCCTTGTTCATTTTCGATGCGTGTAGTGACCATCTGGGTGATATCGGAGGCGGTTTTCACAACGCGTACCACCTTGTTCTTGAGGTCGAAGATAGGGTTGTAAGAAGCCTGAATCCAGACTTCCTTGCCGCCCTTGCCGAAGCGTCTGAATTCACCGGTTTGTGGTTCGCCGCGGTTTAGGTTATCCCAGAACTGACGGTATTCGGGGCTGGCTTTATATTCCGCATCAGCAAACATGCTGTGGTGTTTTCCTTTGATTTCATCAAGGGAATAACCCATGACACTGAGGAAATTATGGTTGGCATTGAGAATGCTACCATCCGTCTGGAATTCGATGACTGCTTGCGATTTATTGATGGCATCGGCTAAGCCTACGGCAGCGCCGTCTTGCCATTCTACTACGGTGCCCAACCGTACTTTATTTTTATCAAAGATAGGATTTGCAAAAAGATTATAGGATTTTCCACTGATTTGTATGGAGCTTTTAAACGGCCCTGATAAGCGCTCCAACATCCCGCGCTGGTGCGCCGGATTTTTGTGGAAAATATCAATATTGGAACCGAGCAGGCTGCTCATGCTGAAGCGTGGCAACTCTTTCTGGATATCTTTTTCAGATTCCTTAAGGAAGTTGATAAGCGATTCATTGATATAATTAATATTAAAATTTTCATCGGCCATCATCACGTTGGCGCTGGACGTATCCAGTGCTAACTTCAGGCGCGCACCTTCCATGCTGTCGATTTTAGCTTGGGTAATATCGGTTGCGTATTTAACCACTTTGAATGGTTTTTTATTCATATCCAGAACGGGGTTGTACGAAGCCTGAATCCAGATTTCTTTGCCGCCTTTTCCAATACGCTTATATTCACCTGCGTCATATTCGCCGCGGTTCAGTTTTGCCCAAAACTCTCTGTAGGTAGGGTTATCACGGTAGCTTGATTCGACAAACATGGAATGATGCTTGCCTTTGATTTCATCCAGCGTGTATCCCAAAGTATTCAGGAAATTGTCGTTAGCGGTAATAACGGTGCCATCAAGATTAAATTCGATGATGGCCTGTGATTTACCGATAGCGTCAATCTGACCGGAATAATCTGCTACGGTTTTTTTGATGTCATTTAAGGCTTTAGCAAGACTGCCCATTTCGTCTGTCCTGCCTTGACCACCGATTTCAATTTTATAATTTCCCGAGGCTAGTTCATTAGATGCTTCCGTCGATTTACGGATAGGACGGCTCGCTAACGTTCCAACGAATGCGCCTACGCCAGATACGAGGAGGAGAGCAATGCCCATAACGCTTAACAGTATATGCTTAGCGGAAGCAATATCAGCAAAGGCATAGCGACCTGGTTGATGCATGATGACTGTCCATCCCAACCCGGGGAATCCAAGCGCACCAGTAGTTTTAACCCAGCTGACAGCGTCTTCTTCGCTGCTTCTGGCATCGGGTTCCACAGCCGTTCCGGCAGCTTCTTTCATAGCAACTTCAGCGGCTGGAATTTTCATGTCGGTCAAAGTTTTTTTGGCGATGACATCAGGTTGGCGGTTTTCAAATTCCTTACGTTCGGTCGGATCGTAATTCACAAGGATGGTGCCTTTATTGTCACCAACCGCAAATGCAATATCTTTCATGCCTGATTCTGTTTTTTGCTTGAACACATCTTTGATAATGCTTTCAACTAAGCCAAAATCAGCAAAGTTTACCCATACGCCGATCATCTGGCCGGCGTAGTCATAAACAGGGGCGGCAAAAGGAATGGTGAAACCGTCTTCGCCTTTATAAATGTCGGAAACAGTTGCTTCATAACGCGGCTGCTCAACAACGGAACCATCGAGTTCTTCACCTTTGAGGAATTCTTTGCGCGTTGCTTTTTGAAACCACGTGGTGTCTTTAAAATTACGACCATAGATCGCGCTGGTGTTCAGCGGTTTGCCTTTATTGTCGACATCGTTCACGGCCGCAACTTTGCCATCCATATCCACTAATACCATCAGCTTATACAAGCCATAATTGGTCATGTACGCGTTCATCGAGGCAATCAGTGGATTTTCAGGGGAGTGAGTGTACCAGTTTGGTTTTGCTTTGGCTGCAGCATTGGTGCCGAACGATTGTACGTCGCCATAGCGCTCAAATAAATTGCGGTCAATCAGGTTGCCAACTGTTGCGGCGGTATTTTTCATATCGTCAGTGTGGCTTTGCTCCATTTTATGGAGTTCGCTAAAGACGATGGGCATCACTGCCCCTACCGGCAGGAGGCCAAATACCAGAAAACTTACTGTGAGCTTGGTGCGTATGTTGAAGTTAAACATAAAAAATTCCTTTCGTAAGCGGTGATGCGTCAATGTTAAACGGCAAAGCAAATAGCGGTTGTGAGGACATTCAATTCAGGTATGGCGGAATGTCCGGAAACCGCCGTCAAAATCCCTTTACGCGAGAGTATGTTTTGGGTAAATCCCGCACTGGTTGTATCGATAGGCGTGGAAAATTCCTTATGATATAACATAGTGTTACCCTAATTTATGGTTTCTTTGATGGTTCGTAAATAAATGGGCTGCAACAACCTTGCATTGCGGCCGAGTAATTTGCCGAGCGCGGTCATTTGCGCCTTGGACAAAGCCATAGTCGACTTCATGATGCGCCATTCGACACCCTCGGTGCAGGGCGGCCATGAAAGCGAGCCGGAATAGGCATAATAGCCACGTTTTTTCGGGAGTAGGTCCTCTGGATTAAACGCGAGGGAAACGATAGTTTTTGTCTTCGCAGGGGCTTTATCCAGAATGGTTTGCAATGCGTTTGTTCCAGTATATTCAAAATCCATAAACACCCCGACAATCAAAATTTTTCCTGCACTGTCACGGTGGATGAGATGTATTTCGGCAGGATATATTTTACCGACCACCTCGTGTTCAGCAGGGGTGTGGATGCGTATTTCTTCGAGTGTATAGACGTGCCCATGATCGGAGACCGTTCCGCCATTTTTCATGGTGATGACCACCGTCCGGTCTTTCTTTTCGATATGCATCGACGTTTTATGGTAGTGAAAATTTAAGTCCGCCATCGCCGATTTGGTGGTTTCACCGATGCCCACAGGGGACTGATTCTGCCCAGTGTCACATGTAATAAAATCGGGAGTGAGGGTTCCCCATCCTTCGTCGTCATTGCCGCCGCCCATATAGCCCCATATCACCTGCGGGCTTTTACTGTCCGCCGCAGCGTGGGCGCCGGCGGGCATCAATAGCAAGGCAGACAACATCAGGCGTGTAATGCTTGGGGGCATATCGTCTCCGCAGATAAGAGGGCTAACCCAAGGATTATAAGGGGCGTGGAGCATCATTTTCAAGCCTTTACACCAGTGGCGGCATCCAGCAGGTGAACTTCACCTGATAGCAGCACTTCAATATCGAGCAATACGACCATACGTCCTTCAACGGCGATCAGGCCGCTGACAAATTTTTCATTCAGGCCGGTGCTGGTTTCCGGCGATGGTTTGATATCGTCGCTGCCGACGGTTAGAATGTCCGATACCGTGTCGCACAGAATGCCCAGCGTGCGGCTACCCACGGCGATGATGACCACAACGTTTTTCTCGTTCGCATCGGTCAGTCCGCTGCCAAAGCGTGCGCGCAAATCAAAAATAGGGATGATGATACCGCGAAGGTTTAGCACACCACGCAGATATTCCGGTGTATTGGGTAAACGCGTGGTTTCCGACCAGCCTTTGACCTCACGCACCATCATGATGTCGACACCAAATTCTTCCTTGCCGACAGTAAAGGTCAGAAATTGCATGGTCGACGAGGAGGCGACAGGAAGGAGAGGGGCGGTTGATTGTTGCAATGTTTGTGTGCTCATACGAGGTCCTTTCATGCTGCTTGGAGTTCTTTGTCCGGCGTTGGTTCTGGTGGCATATCATCATGCGCCAGAAGGCCATTGGTCATGCGCCGTAGTCCGACGATATCCAGAATCAGCGATACTTTACCGTCACCCAATATGGTGGCACCCGATACACCCTCGACCGGATCTGCGTTGTCTTCCAGTGTTTTAATCACTACCTGTTGCTGGCCTACGAGTTCATCAACGACAAGCCCGATTTGTTCATGGCCATTTTCTACGAGCACGACAAGGCCTTTGCTCGCATCGCGCACGGCATTTTTAATGCTGAATAAACGATAGAGATACAGGATGGGAACAAAATTACCGCGCACGTTGATGACGGACTGGCCATCGGCAATATCGCGGACTTCTTCGGCTTTAGGGCGGAGGGTCTCGATAATATTGGCAATGGGTATGATGTAAAATTCGCTGGCCACACGTACGATCATTCCATCGAGTATGGCCAGCGTCAGCGGGAGAGAGGTTGTAAGATGGGCGCCTTTGCCCGGTGTATTGGCCACGGTCACGGTGCCGCCAATACCTTCTATATTGCGTTTGACTACATCCATGCCTACACCGCGGCCAGAAATGCTGGTTACTGTTTCGGCGGTAGAGAAGCCGGGGGCAAAGATCAGCTGGTCGATGTCTTCCGGACTTAAATTAGCATCGGCGGTGATAAGGTGTTTTTCTTTGGCTTTGGCGAGGACTTTGTCACGGTTTATGCCTGCGCCGTCATCGCTGATTTCGATGACGATGCGCCCGCCGCGATGGGCTGCCGATAAGTGAATTGTTCCCTGCGCCGGCTTACCTTCATGTACGCGCTGTTCCGGCATTTCAATGCCATGGTCAATAGAATTGCGTATCATATGGGTGAGTGGGTCGGCCAGCTGTTCGATAATGGTTTTATCGACCTCGGTATTTTCTCCCGACATTTCAAGGCGTATGTTTTTGCCCAGCTGACCGGATAGATCGCGCACCAGCCTTGGCATGCGCGAGAAAATGGATTTGACGGGTTGCATGCGTATCGCCATCACGGCGGCCTGTAATTCGCGGGTGTGGGTAGTCAGTTCGTTGATGCCGCCCACCAGTTCCGTATGTTCCTGAGCGATAAGAAAACGGGTTTGCATTGAGAGCATGGCCTGAATAATGACAATTTCTCCGACCATGTTGATCAGCCGGTCCACCTTATCGATATCCACGCGGATGGAGGTTGAGGCCTGCACCTGTTCCTTGGGAGCTTGTCCACCCGATGGTGTCTGTTGATGCACATCCTGTTCCGCCGCCTGTACCGTTTCGTGCTGCGGGGCTATTTCTTCCATCACGAGTTCGCATTCGTCCTCCACGAATTCAAACACTTCGGCAATCAGGCTTTTAGATTTGGTGGTAGCCAGTGTGATTTCCCAGCCGAGATAGCTGTTCTCGCATTGCAAGGTATGCAGGTCGGGAATGCGACTGATGTCCGCTGTGATGGTGCATTCACCCATCCGCTTTAATTCGCGGAGCAACAAAAGAGGATCACTGCCATGGGCAATCATTGACGGATGCGGAATAAACCTGATTCGGTACAGTGTAAGACTTTCGGTTGTTTTAACTGTATCTTTGTCTGATTTTTTAACGGGAGCAGGCATGTTACAGATTTTGGCAAGTTCCTGAGCGACATCCTCTCCCAAACCATCGGGCAGGGCACTGCCGTCTCTGGCGGCATTCACCATGGTAAGCACAATGTCCTTGGATTTAAGCAACGTGTCGATGACGTGCCGGCTGGGAGCAATTTTGCCCTCACGCATCTGGTCAAGCAGTGCTTCCAGAATATGTGTAAAGTTGGCAATACTGCTGAAACCAAAAGCACCCGCTCCGCCTTTAATTGAATGCGCGCAGCGGAATATAGCATTAAGTTCTTCGGTATCCGCACTGGCTTCATCCAGATTCATCAGGCTATCTTCCATATTGGAAAGAAGCTCCAGACATTCTGTGATGTAGGTGGATTTGAACTGCTGTAATTCGTTATCCATAAATGTGCCTGTCAACCCCCGCAGACTTTATTGATGACCTGAATTAATTTTTCAGGATTAAAGGGCTTGATGATCCATCCGGTAGCGCCAGCGGATTTTCCTTCCATTTTTTTATTATCATCTCCTTCGGTGGTTAGCATAAGGATGGGGGTGAATTTATAACTTGCGTTGTTGCGCAGATTGCGGATCAGCTCGAAGCCATTCATATTTGGCATATTGAGATCGGTAATGACGATATCGACAGGGTTGTTGCCTAATTTATCAATGGCGTCCTTTCCGTCTTCTGCTTCAATCACTTCAAAGCCCGCACCTTTTAATGTGAACGACACCATGTCGCGCATCGTTTTTGAATCGTCTACTGCTAGCGCGCGCTTGCTCATACGCTTTCCTTTCCATCGGCCACATTGTCTCTGAAGAGGACGTTGAAGGCTAAATTAAGGCCAAGGTCATCCACTGCCTGTATCAGTGCCGGAGTGGGTGAAGTGAGGCTGAGTTTTTTATAGTCAGTGCCCATAGTTTTAATCAGGCTGAGCAAAAACTAGATTCCTGGAGTCGAGATACGTTCAATCGCCGAGCTATCCAGCGTGATATGATCCTGAACGGTCATTCGCTCCAGAAGGGTGGACTGGAGAACTCCGCAGGCGTTGATGTCCATCACTGCGGGAAGCGGTATTGCGGTTGAATCCATAAAGATATCCCTGAAAAATAACGCGTTACGTATGTATAAACCTTATCTCAAAACGATACAATAAAAATAAGAATAATTACTTATAATAACAACCAATGATATTAGTTTTAATCCAGCTTCCTTAAGAAAACATGAAAGATTGGGGGGAATATTTTAAAATTATTATCCGCATGAGGTGCGGCGGCGCTAGGCTGAAAGCTACTGTTAGGCAGTAACTTCTGTTTTTCCTTCAGACTCATCAATGCGGATAATATCATCTCCCCATTCTTCAACGAGCTGTTTTTGCTGTAATTTTAATTTGTTGATGTTGTATTCATAGGTGATGGTCACGACGAAACGTGCAATGAAACGGCATAGATAAATCATTCCCCAGCCTGCACCAGCTCCCATATACACAAACATCCAGTTTGTCGGATCAATCATAATACTTTCAATATCATAGTGCTTCATGTGAACAGCGGCTTTCATCATAGGTACCAGTGTCGGTAATGTGGCCGCCAGATTGCCGCTGCCAATGACTTTAAATACGGAACGTTTATTATCGGTGTCGGTATAAAACGCAACGATCGTAGGTAACAACGCCAATAGCAGGAAAATAAACCCTACCTGCAATACCACGATGCCAACGAGCGAGAGGAGCAAAAATAAAACTAGTCCCATGACCTACCTCGCTACCACTGTGGTGAAATAGAACGAGCCCAGCAAACATGCGTAGGCGACGAGTTTAGCAATGCGAAAACCCATTGCCATACTCTCTGCTTCCACGTTTTCTGCTGCTTCGTAGAAAGCAATGAAATTATTATTATTTTGGTAATCAATGAGTGCCTGTTGATAGCCGTTGTAATCGTTTGAGGCGTAGTCAGCGGATACGATTAGGTCTGCAATTTTAGGTATGGAACCGACTCCGGCAAGGGCCATGAGGGCTGTTTTATATTTTTTCCGTAATGAGCGGCTATGGATGTGATCCATCAGCGGCAGGGTGCGTAGCACCAGCCAGTTTGTCAGTCCGGGCAGGCGCAGGTGGCTCGCCTTGATCTGCGATGCTCCCAACAGATAAATGGCCATGACGGTTTTGTTGGTCGCCAGCATGGGCAGACCTTCCAGCTCATCTAGCCACACCTCTTTGAGTATCACAAGTTTACTGGCGATAAAAGCGGCGATATGTCGGTCAAAAGGATCGTCATTTTCCGATAATGTGGGGGCAAGGTGATCGAGTTTGGTCAGCAGTTCGGCAAGCGTAGTAACATTTTGCGAGGCTAAGGTTGGACTGATGCAGGCCATTTCCGGATTGAGGTCATATAACACGCGTTCCAGCCCGAATCCCATGCCTGCATTGCGGATATAACTGCGCAGGCGGTCGAGCCGGACATTGAGTGCGTTGATAACAGCCGGAGTTTCATAATCTTCTTTTTCCTTTTGGAATTTGTTCTGCAATTCTATCCAGTAATTGACCATGTTGGATTCAATAAACTTGGCGAGTAATTGCAATTCCTGATGCATTTTCTTGAAATACAAATCAGCACACAATGAGTCCATACCATCAATATGCATTGCCAGTTGGCGGATTCTGACCGGCCCGACCGGATCAAGAAGCATAATGATATTCATGAGTGCTTCGTAGGTCTGTGTTTCATTCTTTGTGCTAAGATCGTATGCGGTGCGGCTCAGGCGGCCTACAATGTCCGATAATTCTTTGTTACGCAGCGATACCGATACCCAGTGCGAGAGCTGGTTATTATGCAGCGATGCGATCATCCGCTCCCAGTCATTACTGAACATGTGCGCTAGTTCCCGACGGGTATTGGCGTGCTTCTCATCACCAAGGTCATAGGGTCTTACCGCATCAACGGGGGTAGGTGGAGCGAGTACGTTAAACCGCTTGCCGCCGAGCCATTGCAACACCTGTTTCCCGCTCCAGCGCTCCTGTGGGTTTAAGGTGAGGGTGCCACGGAAAAAGTCGTAGAATACTTCCGGCACTTCCCTATCCTGCATTAAGGTATTATAGGCGCCATTTCGGAAGATGGACTGGACGAATGCTTCCTGATTCATATGCGCCAGATATTCTGGGCCGTGAAGAATTTCCAATAGTACGACTGCTAGTGCATAGTAATCCTGCGAGGTTGATCCTTCCCCTTTGGCGGTAGGCATTGCCTGAATGCGCTCGACGGATTCATAACGGAATGGTTGTGAAAAACCACACGGTTCTGCAACGCACGGACCAAGTACAGCCATGTCGTTAATGTAGATGTTATCAGGATTGATCAACCCGTGTGAAATATCGAGATCCGAAAATTGCTGAATAGCATTTGCGAGCGGTGAGAGAATATGCTCGAAGAGAAACAGTGTATTCGCCGGTATTTTTTTTCTTTTAATGAGTTCTGATAATTTGATACCGGCTGGACGCTCATAGAAAACCACATAACGTTCGTGATTATTATTGGAAAGTCTTACGTTGCCTGCTGCAGCCACTTGTGTGATCGAGCGGTAGTCCAGCCCTTTGATTAACTTAATGGCGCGGTAACGTTGCACTTTCCCCCAATCGCATACATGAGCATACAGCATCCGGCTGGGGATGGTGGAATCGTTTGCAGAATATGCCTTGGCGTTTTCAACATCAAACGATTGCAGGGGTTGATTGAGATCAATGGTGTAGCGCTTTTCCAGCGTGTCAATTTCGCTGGTATCGTAGCTCGGTTGGTAGCCACGCAGATGATCGCGGAGTTTAGCCATCAAAGGTTCGTTCGCCTTTGGTCCATCCTCGATGGCGTCCAAAGCGGCCAGCGTATTTTTCTTATCCTTAGCTGATGATGGGGTCTCAGTGACCATAACTTCAGAACCGATTGATAAATGTCAGAAAATAATACTAACGGCACACTCTTAAAAAAGGATGAAAAAAAGGTTGCTAGTCCTATGCGCGGACACACATAAAAGCGCTCTGCTAAATCGAATTAACATGCTTTATTATATCAGTTTATTGAAGAAAATGGCCTTAGCTTAGTCGGCGAACGGATCGCGTACCAAGATGGTGTCTTCCCGTTTGGGGCTGGTGGACAGCAGCGCAACCTGACATTCTATCAGCTCTTCAATGCGGCGGATATACTTGATTGCTTGCGCTGGCAGATCAACCCAACTGCGTTTGCCTTGCGTGCTTTCGCTCCAGCCTGACATCTCTTCATAGATGGGTTCTACTTCTGCCTGAATTTTCATTGAGGCAGGCAAATAGTCATATAATACACCTTTATGTTTGTACCCAACGCAGATTTTAATGGTTTCAAAACCATCAAGGATATCAAGTTTAGTCAGTGCGATGCCGGTGATACCACAAATTTTTACCGCCTGACGAACTAATACGGCGTCAAACCAGCCACAACGCCTCGGGCGTCCGGTGACGGTGCCGAACTCATTACCAATTTTACCGATTTTGGCACCGATAGCGTCGGTGAGTTCGGTGGGGAAGGGGCCGGAGCCTACGCGCGTGGTGTATGCTTTGGTGATGCCAAGTACATAACCGATGCCGCCCATGCCAATGCCTGATCCGATGGTGGCGGTGCCAGCCAGCGTGTTGGAGGAGGTCACATACGGATAAGTGCCATGGTCAACATCCAGCATGATGCCTTGTGCGCCTTCAAACAGGATACGCTTGCCTTCACGCTTCAGTTTATCAAGCAATAACCACACAGGGGTCGAGAAGCTGAGAATTTTGGGAGCCACTTCAAGGAGCGGTGTCAGTATTTCATCCACATTCATCGGCGGTGCGCCAGCTGCCTGCAATAGCGCATTATTGTACACCAACAGATTTTCAATTTTTTCACGCAGCAAATCCGGATCAGCAAGATCGCATACGCGAACGGCGCGGCGTGCCACTTTGTCTTCATAGGCAGGGCCGATGCCACGTCCGGTGGTGCCAATTTTACCTTTGCCACGGATGGCTTCTGCCATCTGGTCGACTTTGCGGTGAACGGGAAGAATCAACGGTGCATTTTCGGCGATACGCAGATTTTCTGGTGTAACTATCACGCCGAGTTTGCTCACCGATTCAATTTCACTGAGCAGCGCATACGGATCGATGACGACACCGTTGCCAATGATGGATAATTTATTCGGACGCACGATACCTGACGGCAGCAGAGATAATTTATACGTCACGCCATCAATCACCAGCGTATGGCCAGCGTTGTGCCCGCCTTGGAACCGTACCACCACATGGGCGCGTTCGGACAACCAGTCTACGACTTTACCTTTACCTTCATCTCCCCACTGGGAGCCAATCACTGCGACGTTAGTCATTAGACGGTTATTCCTTTTTTTCGTTGCTGCTTGCTATTGGTTTTAATTCATTGTTTTTAAAAATCCATCCGCATCCAAGGCGGCGCGCTTCTTCCTCAGCATAGCCAAACTCCGGCAGTGCGTAAATGGTGACAAATCCATCGGAACGAAGTTTTTGCGCTTGATCATCGGCGATGCCATCGGCCATGAAAACACGTTTGGGGCGCTTGGGTTCGGCAAGTAATCCGCGTAAGGTTTCGACATACAGCGTAAAACCGGTTGCTTCGCTGTCTTGGCCGGATTTATCACCTTCGATCAAATAACGTCCGCCGCGTCCTACTTCACAGGTGGCACCGGGAATAAAGATCGAGAAGTTGATACCGGAGTGGTAATTCAGGCCACGGTTTTCGGTGATATCGACGGTCAGTGTCCAGTCCGGATTAGGAACACGCGTGAGGATATGCACCACTTCTTGCAGGTCACGCAATTGTTTGCGGGCGCTTTCCGGTAGTTCAAGGCGGGCAATCGCCGCAAGTGCCGGACCCGCCGGACCCGCGCATTGCAGCAGAGCCACCAGTGTCTCGCGGTAGCCGAAGGATAAGGTGCTTAAAGTGGATACGTCTTTGCACGCGACCGCTTCAAACAGAATTTTTAGTTGTTCGTTTGTCAACTTTTCCGATGCAAGCAAGGAACCAACAATCCCCGGAAGGTTGAGGTCGATAGATAGTTTAGTAATGCCTGCTTTTTTGAGAGCATTGGCAGCGACTAAAATGACTTCTGCATCCGCCTCGGGCGATGCGGTCCCAATCAACTCAATGCCAGCCTGACGCAATTGGCGGTCATTTTTAAGTTGTTCACCCTGCATGCGCAGGATCAGCCCGTTGTAACACAGGCGCAACGGACGGGGGGCCTGAGAAAGACGACCGGCAGCAATGCGTGCGATCTGCAAAGTGATATCGGCCCGCAGTCCCATCACCTTGTGGGCGGTGGGGTCCATCACGCGGAAGGTGTAGGGCGATAACGCGGCACCGCGGCCAGCCAGTAAATTTTCACTATATTCAAGCAGTGGTGGCGACACCTGTTCATACCCGTAGCTTTCAAAGGTGGAAAGCAATGCGGACGAAAGCTCCGACTCATGGCGGGCATGAGGGGGCAACAGATCGTAACAACCGGCGGGTAAAAGTGTTTTCGACATCGTTTTTAATGCGTTAAGGGTAAAAGTATGACTTACTAACCACTAACCACTAAGCACTGCAACCAAAAAAGGCAAGTATGAATCCTGAAATTATCGGCACAATTGCTGCATTTCTGACCACCGTAGCCTATATTCCGCAGGTTATTAAGGTATTGAAACATAAAGATACCAAGAGTATCTCCTTGGGGATGTATGTGATGATTACCAGTGGCTTAGCGGCATGGCTGCTTTATGGGATCCTGATCCACAGTCCTTCACTGATTATTGCTAACGCAATCACTGTTTTTCTGGCACTGGTGATTTTAATTATGAAAATAAAACATGGTTGAATCGACTTGCCGGTGGCTCCTTTTTCCCTTAATAACGCTCTTGGAAAAAACAGCTAAAAAAGAGTGCAGGAAAAATGAGTTTCGTAGCAGCATTAGCAAAACCCGCCGAAGAAAACAATGAACTGGAATTTAAAGCGCTGGCCCGTGATATAAACACGAGTTTTAAGCGCATGCGTGAATCTGAAAAACTGCATCGTGTCTATATGAGAGCTTATGATATCGGTGAGGATATGGGTGAACAGGTAAAAATAGCGGCTGCAGGCATCGAAAGAACCGCGATGCGTTATCAGAGCGGTGGGATCAGTTTGGAAAAAGCTGCCAGCGAATTCGCATTGGATATCCCACCCATGATACGTTTTTTGATACATGAGATTCAGTTTCACGAAGGCGACGTAAGAGTGCTGTCAAGAGAAGTTAATCAAACCCTGCACAATTATTATGACAAGAAGACTCTTCAAAACGCTGCTGAATTTTTAATTGCCTGCACAAACGACCGCACGTTAAATACCCACTGGTTGTTTGACAATGTGGCACGCGCTGCCACCTTCTGTGCAAAAGCAGCGGAACGCTCTCAGGAGTTGGCGGCTTAAAGAGTTGCTGGCGGGCTTTCTTGTGCCTCTTTGTTCATGCGTTGCCATTTACGGGCGCTAAAATAAATAGATCCCAGATAGATGATGCTGATGCCTGACAGGAACAGCCATGGCTCGATGATAAACACCACCAACAAAAACGTCGATGCAATCATGAATTGCGGAATATAATCGTGCTTGATGCGGATGTGTTTTCCGGCATAGGTCGGGATGCGGCTTGCCATTAGCGTACCCACCAGCAATACATGGCCGGCAATGAGTGCAGGCGGAAGCTTGAGATCGCTGTCCAGCAGATTCAGCACCAGCGGCAACAGGCATAATATACCGCCCGCTGGCGCCGGAACGCCAACAAAAAATTGTTTTTCCCATGGCTGCTTGGTGTCTTCAAAAAGGCCTGTGTTAAAACGGGCGAGGCGCAATGCCATGCACACGCTGAAAAACAACACCGCCGCCCAGCCATAACCTTTGAGTTCATTGAGGTGCCACATGTATAGTACTAACACTGGTGATACGCCAAAACAGACAAAATCCGATAATGAATCCAACTGTGCGCCAAACAGGCTGGTGGCACCCAGCATGCGTGCAAGGCGGCCGTCCATGCCGTCGATCAAAGCAGCGGCAATAATGAAGGCCACGGCCATATCCCATCGTGGGATCATGGCAAAACGGATAGCGGATAAACCGCAGCACAATCCTGCAATCGTCACCATGTTAGGGAAAAGGCGGCTGATCGGTTGTTCGCTTTTAAGCAAGCGCCGGCGCTTGGAGGTGTCTGGTCTCAATGGGTGGTTCCGATCGGTTGAGGTTGGGTGCTTTGGGTATCTGCCAGAATGGTTTCACCGCCAATGGAAACCTGACCAACAATCACTGCGGGGATAACGCCTTGCGGCAGGTACACGTCTAAACGGCTGCCAAAGCGGATAATGCCAAAGCGTTCACCGGTTTTTACGGACTGGTTGTCTTTAAGGTCGCACAGGATGCGGCGTGCCACGAGTCCGGCAATCTGTACTACGCCGAATTGCTTGCCATCGGGCGTGGTGATGCGGATAGACTGGCGCTCGTTTTCTTCACTCGCTTTGTCGAGCGAGGCGTTGAAAAATTTACCCGTCTGGTAGTGCAGTTTGGTGATGGTGCCTTCGATCGGGATACGGTTTACATGGACGTTGAACACGTTCATGAAAATGCTGATGCGGGTGCGTTCTTCATTGCCCAGTCCCAGTTCGGCGGGTGGTACGCAGGTGTGGATTTTCTGAACCACGCCGTCAGCGGGGCTGATGACGAGTCCTGCGCGCGTTGGTGTGGTGCGTGGCGGGTTGCGGAAAAAGTAGGTACACCATGCGGTGGCGATCAGCCCAAGCCAACCTAAAAACGAACATAACAGGCTGAGAAGCAAAGAAACAACGGCGAAAATGGTGATAAACATCCATCCGGCAGGATGAATGGGGACCAACACGCTTTTAATGGTTTCCAATAGATGGTTGTCTTCGCTTTTCATAGTATTTCCAATGCGTTGTGGGTGATGTCAGCTATATACACGCTTTGGTGGCAGATTTCAAATAAGATCGGAGGCCACCATTCACTGCCCTTACAAAAAGAGTGGCAGCAGTGAAATATGCACCATTTTACAACGCTGTGGAAGGCCGTATTATTTCGTGGCGATATAGACGTTGCCGCGTTTTCCCTCGAATACCAGCTTCCAGTGGTCATGGTATAGCCCCTTGTCATAGCTGTTGGCAAAGTTTGTCGTCTTGGCGACGATCAGGCCGTTTAAGTGGCGCTTACGGAGGTTTTCTTCCCAGCCATCGCCCAGTTTCAGGAACACCATCGACTCTTCGACGGCCTGATAAGGGTAGGCGGTACTGGCACGGCTATCCATGAAATAGGAGAGCTTACCCTGCGTATGATAAATAATCTGACCACCAAAGTTGTAATCGCTAAGGTAATGATGGTCAGGGTAGTGCTTAAGTGCAAAATCGATAGCATCTTTAATGCTGTATTCTTCGCTTTCAATTTGTTCGTCGTGTGGCAGCGCATTCGCTATGGCATACAGCACTATAAATGCGACAATGCACCCACCCCAGACATGTTTAACCTGCTGCTTGCCCATGAACGTCACAAGCGGTGATGTGGGTTGCGGGGTGCGCAGGTCGCGGGTTTGTTCGTCAAGGCAGGTGGCGAAATAAGGCGCTGACATCAGGATGAAAAACGCACCATTACGGATAGAAAACATGGTGGCCACAAACCAGCCCATTGCCAGAATCTTATCGGCAACCGAGATTTTCGCGCCCTTTAAATTAGAAGCCAGAATGACCATCACCAGCCAGACGGACAGGCCCGTACTGGTGCCGAAACAAAACGGAAGCCATTCCGCAGTGTATTTGGTGGCGGGGCTGGTGAAGGACAACAGTGCAGCGATAATCACGGTTGGCCCGTAAGGATTGATAAGGCCAAGGAGCGCGCAGGCAACACCGGTCAGGATAAGACGTTTGAGCCAGTCATGGCGTTTGGCAAACCATGCTTCGGCGGCGTATGCCCCCATGATGATAAACCCGACCATGAAGCTGCCATGCGAATTGGTCCATAACAACATCAGCGGCGGTAGCCAGCGCAGGTGCCTGTAGCCTTTATCGTCGCGGCTCTTGTGGAGTAGGCCGTGATAGATAAATGCCAGCACATATCCGGCCATTTGCGGGCGGGCGGTGATGTAATCCAGCAGGCACAGGCTTGTGAGCATCGTGGTCATGAGGACGGCGGGCAGGGCGATATCGCGTTTCAGCAGGCGGTGGGTGATGCCTGCGGTGAGGGCGGCACCGATTGACAGGGTGAAGACGTACACACCGAAAACACCACATATTTTCTGTACGATGCCCAGCGCAAGGTTCCACACCCACGACAGGATATACCACGGGTGATCTTGATTACCATACGCCCATGGATCAGTTTTCGGCAGGTGGTGTGTATCCATGAACATTTGGCCGATGGCGATGTGCCACGGCACGTCATTATCATTCAGCAGCGGATAGGCCAATCGGTACAAAGCAACGACACTGGCAAGAAATACGACGGGAACTACCCATAAAAAACCGCGGTTGTCGTTGCTTTCTACGGTGGCTGTCATCGTTATTCTCCCTGTCCGAGGCTGAACCCGATTACTCCGTCAAAGGTGTAGAGGTTTTCGGTTTTGGTAAAATCGAGGCCCGATTTTTGCGTCCTGTCCAACAGCGCTGTGATAGCGGCGTGGGTGGTGGTTTTTCCGTCCGCGCATTTAAAGCGGCAGTGGAACTGGTCGGTGATGTGCATACCACTGGTATCGGCATCCGGCCATACTTTTAGTCCCTTGTTCGAAAGTGTTTTGAGATCCAGACCATCAGCGGAAAGCGCGGTAATTTTTTCGCCTAGTTCATTGATGCTGCCGTTCCATGCGACAAACACATCCACGCCAATGAGTTCTTTTTTCGCAGGAGTGCGCACCGTGTTTTTTTTCATTTCAGTGGTGATCGCTTTGCCGTACGCCACGCTGTCGAAAGTGGATGGTTTTTTACCCAGACGCTGCACAACGGCTTCGGCGAATTCCTTGGTGCCGACTTTTTCTTTGCTTACTTCCTTGCGGTAGATGTCACCGGTATGGACACCGTCTTCCAATGTGCGAAGCCACGCATTCTGGATTTTGGAGGCGACATCCGGCTGGCCGATATGGATCAGCATCATGATGGCGGACTGCAGGATACCGGATGGATTGGCCATATTTTTTCCGGCGATATCCGGAGCTGAACCGTGGATGGCTTCGAACATGGCGAAGCCTTCGCCGATATTGGATGAACCGGCAAGCCCGACCGAACCGGAAACTTCCGCAGCAATATCGGAAATGATGTCGCCGTAGAGATTGAGGGTAACGATCACATCGAACACTTCCGGTTTACTGGCAATGCGTGCCGCACCGATGTCGATGATGTAATGGTCTTTTTCAAGCTTGGGATATTCTTTGCCGATTTCATCGAACAGCTTGTGGAACTGGCCATCGGCGAGTTTCATGATGTTGTCTTTGCTCATGCAGGTCACTTTTTTGCGGTTATTCGCTACCGCATAATCGAAGGCGTAGCGGATGATGCGTTCACTGCCGGAGTGGGTGATGAGCTTCAGGCACTGGAACACGTCTTCGC
This sequence comes from Alphaproteobacteria bacterium, assembly GCA_025360605.1. Classification (GTDB taxonomy): domain Bacteria; phylum Pseudomonadota; class Alphaproteobacteria; order Rickettsiales; family SXRF01; genus JANYBV01. The sequence goes on from JANYBV010000028.1 coordinate 53,530, forward strand.
TTTGGCGGTGTTCGATGCCTGCGTATAAATCTTCTTCATTTTCACGCACGATGATCAGGTCCATCTTCGGATGGTTGGTTTTCACCAGCGGATGGTAGCTTTTGGTCGGACGGATATTGGCATAAAGGCCGAGGGTTTTACGCATCGTTACGTTGAGGCTCTTGTAGCCTTTGCCTTGCGGGGTGGTGATCGGAGCCTTTAAAAATACTTTGTTGCGGCGCAGCGTGTCCCATGCCGATGGCAGGATGCCCGATGTCGCGCCCATATTGTAGACGCGTTCGCCGACCTCAATCGTTTCTACGGTAATGTCTGCTGCCGCCTCACGCAGGATGTGGAGGGTGGCTTCCATGATTTCTGGGCCAATGCCGTCGCCGTAAGCTACTGTGATAGGTGTGGTCATAAGGGTTCTTTGCTCACTTTGGTTAAAGTATTTGCGTAGCAATGTATAATGTAACCATTGCGATTTAGTTAAGTTTTTTTATATTTTGGAGATGGGAGAGGAGGTTGGCTGTTAGCACACAGTGGAATGAGGAGACTGTGCAACCTTCCTGCCGTTGAGCCAATTGTTGATCTCGTCAATCTCGGGGCGGGTGCTGTTGACTAGCACCGAATGCCTACCGCCACATATATGCCCACCGGCATTAATTTCATACTCAAGGCCAATGATAAATGTTTTGACCGCACGGCGTGTATCGACATCTACATCCGCCTCAAATGCCATCGCTGCAATGAGCCTTGCTCCGGCCAGTTCGGCGCGTAACTTGCCATTAAATTCTTTGCTTCCCATCAATTTGCGATAGGTCTTTAGGAGGTCTTCGACCGCCATGTGTCCATCTTCAGTTTTAGGGGTCTGGGTTAGTAACTGATATTCAATCCTGTCGATAAGCGGTTTCTTTCCGTCGGTTCTTGGATGTTCGGGGATGGATCTGTCAATGATGTTGAGTGCAGGCAGGGTGTCGCAGCTCGTAGTTTGTTCCCCAAACAATCGCTGAAGGGCGCGTGATGTTGCTTCCGGAGATATGCCAGACTGGCTATGTATACGTCTTTTATTCATTCCAACGCCTTGCAGAAACGCAACCTGAAAGCCTTATTCCTGAAAGCCTTATTGTAGTTAATTTACATTACTTATTGGTTAGTTCGTCCAAGTGGCAGAATGTCAGGCTACTTTGGCCCTGATCAGGGCGATGGCTGATTCCAGCTTACCTGCATCCGGTCCGCCGCCTTGGGCCATTTCCGGACGGCCGCCGCCACCTTTGCCGCCCAGCTCGGCAACAGCTGCCTGAACAAGGGTTACGGCGCTAATGGTGTCACATAACGGTTTGGACACCGCAACGGCGACTGAGGCTTTGCCCTCGACATTGGTACCCACCGCCACGACTTGGGCGAGTTTGGTATAGCCTTCGATAAGCGAGCGCAATTCCTTCGGGTCCAGCCCGTCAAACACCTTGCCGATGAAACCGATGTTGCCGATCATTTCGGGTTTCACTTCACCGCCGCTGCTGAGCGCAGCTTGTTTTTTCAGTTCCGCCAGTTCTTTGCCAAGGTTTTTATTGTCCGTTTGCAGTGCCTCAATAGCGTTTGCACGTGCTGACGATTGCTCCTGATACAGAGCAAATATTTTACCGGCTTCCGTGGTTTTCATAATAGAGGGTGACATGAACGCGGGCAGGGCGGGGGCGGTTTTTTTCAGTTCGGCAGATAGCTTGTTGCGTTCTTCCTGCAATTTTTGCAGCTGCTCGGATTGTTTTTCCAGCTCCTGTACAAAATAGCTGCGTACACCTTCGCCAGTCACTGCCGTAATACGGCGTACACCCGAAGCCACCGAGCCTTCCGATACAATCTTGAACAGGCCGATGTCGCCCGTATTGCGTACATGTGTGCCGCCGCAGAGTTCCACCGAGTAGGTTTTGTTGTTTTCAACACCCATGGACAGCACGCGCACCTTATCACCATATTTCTCACCGAACAGCGCCATAGCTCCGGCGTTGATGGCCTCTTCCTGTCCCATTACTTTGGTATCAACAGGAGTTTTCCGTGTAATCACTTCATTGACCTTCTGCTCAATGCCCGCAATTTCATCAGGCGATACGGCTTTGGGGTTACTGAAGTCGAAGCGCAGGCCTTCGGGTTCTACCAGTGAGCCTTTCTGGGCGACATGATCACCCAGCGCATCGCGCAGGGCTTTGTGCAGCAAGTGGGTTGCCGAGTGGTTCGCGCGGGTGGCATTGCGAATGGTTGTATCAATCTTCGCATAGATATCATCGCCTACGTTCAGGTCGAATGACAATTTGGCCTTGTGCACATGCAGTTCATCGACAGGTTTTTGCGTATCACTGATGTCGGCAACCACCATTCCATTGCGTTCAAAACATCCGCTATCGCCTACCTGACCACCGGATTCGCCGTAAAATGGTGTGGTGCTCAGCACGATAAATACATCGTCACCCGCTGAGGCGTTGGCAACCGACTCATTGTTTTTAACAATGGCGAGTATTTGACTTTCGGTGGCATCCTGTTCATATCCGACGAAGCGGGTTGCGCCGACTTTTTCTTTGATCTCGAACCAGATTTTACCGACTGCAATGTCGCCAGAGCCTTTATGCGCAGCCCGCGCCATGTCGCGCTGGCCTTCCATGGCTTTTTCAAAACCATCGGTATCTACTTCCATGCCGCGTGCGCGTAGAATATCCTGCGTCAGGTCAAGCGGGAAGCCGTAAGTGTCGTAGAGTTTAAATGCCGCTTCCCCCGCCAGTTTCTGGCCTTTAGAAAGCTTTGCGCTATCTTCTTCCAATAACTTCAGCCCACGTTCCAGCGTCTGTTTAAATCGCTCTTCTTCTTGCTTTAAATTATCAATGATGCTGGCTTCAGCACGTTTAAGTTCCGGATAGGCACCGCCCATTTCGGCAACTAAAGCAGGCACCAGATGGTACATCAGCGGGTCTTTGCACCCCAATTGGTGGGCATAGCGCATGGCGCGGCGCATGATGCGGCGCAGCACATAGCCACGGCCTTCATTTGATGGAAGCACGCCGTCTGCAATCAAAAAGCAGCTTGAGCGAAGGTGATCGGCAAGCACCTTGTAAGGTGCGGATTCTTTCGCTGGCTGTGCGCCAAGTTTAGTCGCATTATCTTTGATGTTCGCTATCAGATTCTTAAATAAATCGATATCGTAATTGTCATGCACGCCCTGCATCACCGCAGCGATACGCTCCAGCCCCATGCCGGTATCAATCGACGGTTTGGGCAGTTCTACGCGCGTATCGGCATCCACTTGTTCATATTGCATGAATACGAGATTCCAAATTTCAACAAAGCGCGCGTCAAAGCGGTCGGAGCCATCAGCGTTAAGTGCCCACTCGCCATTGCCGGCTTTTTCGCCGTGGTCATAAAAAATTTCGGAGCACGGGCCGCACGGGCCGGTATCGCCCATCGCCCAGAAATTATCCTTGGTCGGAATGCGTAAAATCTTGCTGTCATGGCAACCGGTGATGCGCTTCCATAAATTAAAGGCCTCGTCATCGGTGTGGTACACCGTGAAGCTGAGCTTGTCGGGATTGAGTCCGTAATCCTTGGTCAGTAATTTCCACGCATATTCTATGGCACCTTCTTTGAAATAATCGCCAAATGAGAAGTTGCCCAGCATTTCGAAGAAGGTGTGGTGGCGGGCCGTATAGCCAACATTATCGAGATCATTATGTTTACCGCCTGCACGCACGCATTTTTGTGAGCTGGTCGCGCGGACATAGGGTAGCTTTTCCGCGCCGGTAAACACGTTTTTAAACTGATTCATCCCTGCATTGGCAAACATCAGGGTCGGGTCGTTTAAAGGCACAAGGGGGCCTGATGGGCGCACTTCGTGGCCATTGTGCCCAAAAAACTCTAAAAATCGGGATCTTATACCGTTAACATTTTCCATAAGGCGCTCACCATACAAAAAAGCATGCGACTATGCAAGCCGCATGCTTTTTATAGGCTGAAAAAGACGGGCTCTTAGCGGGCTGCAGCCGGAACAGTGGTTGCAGGAGCCGTTGTTGTGGTTGTTGTAGCGGTAGCAGGTTTTGTTGCCGTAGTTGCAGCAGGTGTTGCTACTGTAGCTGCTTTAGCAGCTGCGGCCTTCGCGGCAGGTTTTGCTGCTGGGAGCGGCGCAGGCTTTTTAGGGGCCATGGTTATGCTGTTGGCGACGATTTTATTCTTGGTTACGATGTAATCCCCAGCCTTGATGGAGGCAGGAACTTCGGTTTTTTTATCGATAACGATATCAAAAATCTTTCTGTCACCAAAGCGCATGACGGTCACTTTTTTGTCCGTCACTTCCATTACTTTTCCGGCAACAGGGAATACAAATTTATCGTCAGCAAGCGCTGAAGTGGTTGATAATAAAGCAATAGCAGCGGTGGTCAAAATAAGTTTTTTCATGGCGGGCAACTCCTAAATGACTGTTATCGACTGATGAACCGAGTATTTTTTAAACACTATTACTCTGCTTTTATTATAAAAATACCGTTGCGGCAAGTGGCGCGTTGCGGCTAGAGCCCAATTTACAGGTTTTTGCCTAAAAACTGACGATGCGTTGTTTTTCCAACACACCACCGCCGAACAAGCTATTTTTTATCTTTTTTAGCCGCTTTATCGGATGCCTTCGGCGTTTTGTCGGTCACATCCACCGCTGTCATGCTGTATTCGATGGTCACCTTGGAGCCCACTTTTACGTCAGCAGGGATTTTAGTGTTGGCATCGCGTGTGATTTCCCAGTTTTCTTTGCCTTTAGACACCACAATTTTTTTATCGGTCAGTTCAAGCACCGGACCGGTCACCTGATAGGTATGCGGAGCGGCAAAGGTGGCGGTTGCAGAAAAAAGAACAGCAGTAGCAGCAAGCAGCATCGTCTTCATAGGTTTCATCCATTCATGGGGTTGATAATAGCTAACCTTGTAACGCAAAAAAACTGCGCAGGCAATACGCTGTTTATTTCTCAAAAGACGGGGCGATCTTACATTCACTGACGGTGACATCGTCCCATACATCTTCGATAATATACGGCTCTTCATTCAGCCACTCTTCCAGCGCCTCGCGCGAAGGATAGTCTACCACCATCATGGAGCCGACCATTTTATCGCCATCCATGAGAGCTGCGCCGAAACGAGCATGCCCCGCTGCTTTGTTTTTTTCTACCAGCTTCAGATGCGCGTCCCGCGCTGCCATACGGCGGGCGAGCGCTTCATCGTCTTCTGCATCATAAGCAACAATAAGAAATTGCATATTTACCTATCCATTAGTTCTAAAACGACGCGAAGCTGCCTTAAGTCGTTTTTGTCTTTATCTTCAAATCTAATCGCAAGCCGAAGGCTGAGATTGGATTTGAATCTATGCGTCTTCGGTTTCTGCCGCTTCGACGGTTTCACCCTTGAGCACGGCTGTAATAGTACCGGCATTATCGCGGATTTTCTTTTCGATTTCCGCAGCGATTTTTGGGTTATCTTTCAAAAATTGCTTGGCATTTTCACGCCCCTGTCCAATGCGCTGGCTATTATAAGAGAACCACGAGCCGGATTTTTCGACGATGTTGGATTTTACGCCCAAATCAACCAACTCGCCGGTTTTGGAAATACCTTCGCCGTACATGATATCGAATTCCACCTGACGGAATGGCGGTGCCACCTTGTTTTTGACTACCTTCACGCGCGTCTGGTTGCCCACTGCTTCTTCTTTTTCCTTGATGGAGCCGATGCGGCGGATGTCCAAGCGTACAGACGCATAGAACTTCAGCGCATTACCACCGGTGGTAGTTTCAGGGTTGCCAAACATGACACCGATTTTCATGCGGATCTGGTTGATGAAGATGACGGTGCAGTTGGTGCGTGAGATGGATCCGGTGAGTTTGCGCAGCGCCTGACTCATCAGGCGTGCCTGCAAGCCCATGTGTGAATCGCCCATTTCGCCGTCAAGTTCAGCTTTAGGGACGAGTGCGGCCACCGAGTCAATGACAACCACATCAATAGCGCCTGAGCGCACCAGTGTGTCGGCGATTTCAAGCGCCTGTTCACCGGTATCGGGCTGCGAGATCAGCAATTCATCAATATTCACGCCCAGCTTTTTTGCATAGACAGGGTCGAGGGCATGTTCGGCATCGACGAATGCGCAGATGCCACCTTTTTTCTGTGCTTCAGCAACGATATGCAGGGTGAGGGTGGTTTTACCAGAGCTTTCCGGCCCAAAAATTTCAACGACACGTCCACGGGGGATGCCGCCAATGCCAAGAGCAAGGTCAAGGCCGAGCGAACCCGTGGAAATCGCATCTACGATTTCCATTTTGTTGTCACCCAGCTTCATTATCGAACCTTTACCGAAGTTTTTTTCGATCTGGCTGAGCGCAGTTTCGAGTGCTTTATTTTTATCCATGGCGTGCTCCTGATAAATGTAAATAAAAGTTTAACGATACTTTACACAGAATATCGGTGCATGCAATTATTAATGTGTACTCATTTCGTTTCGTTTTAGCAGAGCGCACACGAGCAGATACAACACCCATCCGTTGATGGTATGCCAGATGAAATGGGTGCCTGTGGGGATGATGCTGCACAGCTGTATATCCAGCGAGCGGTAGAGAATGGAAACGGTGAACCAACTGGCGGCGCGTAACATCAAAGACGCGGAAATATGTTTGTGCTGATAGAGGTACGCACCAATAATAAACAGCGCACCAAGGCACGGGAAGTAAGCCACCGAACCGTTGAACTGGAGTGATTCGGGCGCGTGCGGGGCAAGCACTCCGAACATGGTGAACGCCAGCAGAGAGCGGACGGCAAGAGTTTTATTCATTTCCACAAGGCGGCGCAGCGCCAGCCACAGATACATAAAGGTAAAAAGGGTAATCGGCAGCACATCGCCTATCATTGTCAGGCCATTGGCAAACGTGTGAAACAACGTGCTTCCGCAGCCAATCAGCGCCAGCAGTATGATGAGGGCAACCACTTGCGGGTCTTTGTGTCCGGCTTTTCGGTATTTACGGTAGAGGACAAAGGCGGCAATAAAGAACGATACATTGGAAATGGCATTGACAGGCTCATCAAAAAGGCCGGAGCCCGAGCGTTCACAGTAGCTATTGATAGGATCGAGCAATGACATTGTACTTTTATAACCCTAAGTTTAAAAAAACAGTACAAAGCTGCGCTTCGAGCCATTTTTTTCCATATTCTTCCAAATCAAACCGTAGCGTAGTGAGATTTGATCTGAACATCATTATCCAGTCACTTCTTTAATCTTGCTTGCCAGCTGTTTCAGCGTGAAAGGCTTGGCAAGGAAATTGAAGCTGCGTTCAGCACCGTAGTTATTAACAAACACGTCTTCTGCATAGCCGGAGATAAAAATAACCTTCACGTTCGGATAAGAAGGAATGATTTTATCAATCATGGTGGGGCCATTCATTCCGGGCATAATAACGTCCGTGACGATAACTTCCACGTCCTTGCCGTGTTCAGCCATCAGGTTGATAGCTGTTTCACCACAATCGGCTTCTAAAATAGTGTAGCCCTTATTACGCAGGGCGCGGGCGGCAAAAATACGCACTGGTGTTTCATCTTCTACCAATAGAATGGTTCCCTTACCGGTCAGGTCAAGCGGAGTGCTTTTTTCAACTGATTCAATCTCGGCAACGGCTATTGCCACATCTTCTGCCAATACAGTCGGGAAGAAGAGGCTGAAGTTGGTTCCGCTTTCGCCGGATTCACCTTGTTTTTCCTTGCTGGACACGTACACATAACCGCCGGTTTGTTTGATAATGCCATACACAGTGGAAAGGCCAAGGCCGGTGCCGGATCCGACCGCTTTGGTGGAGAAAAATGGCTCAAAGATTTTCTGGACAATGTTCCTTGGAATGCCGCATCCGGTGTCAATCACCTCGACGAGAACATAATCGCCGTTAGGAATGGTGGTGTCTTCTTCAGCAGGCGCGATGAGGTCGCGGGGTAGGGGATTGCTGCGATTAATGGTGGTGCGGCGGGTGGCGATGGTCAGTGCGCCGCCGGTTGGCATAGCGTCGCGGGCGTTTACAGCCAGATTGATCAGCACCTGTTCGAGCTGCCCCTGATCGGCGCGGACATGGCCGATATCACGGCCATGCGTCATTTTCAGTTCGATGTTTTCACCGATGAGGCGGCGGATCAGGTTCGAGAGTTCGGCCAGTACGTCGGTCAGGTCAAGAATTTTGGGTTGCAACGTCTGGCGGCGTGAGAAGGCAAGAAGCTGGCGCACAAGGTTGGCGGCGCGGTTGGCGTTTTGCTTGATCTGCATGATGTCGGCGAAGGACTGGTCGCCGGCGGGGTGGCGCATCAGCAGCAAATCGCAGAAGCCAATCATGGCGGTGAGCAGATTGTTAAAGTCATGGGCGACACCGCCTGCCAACTGGCCAACGGCCTGCATTTTCTGCGAATGGGCAAAGCGCAATTCAAGATTTTTTTCTTCCGTGATATCGATCAGATGGACAACAAGATAGTTGCCTTCTTCACTGCTGCTCATCGGGCTGAAGTACGCCGAGACAATGACTTCCACACCGTTGGGAAGAATAAGTTCAAATGACTGCGCATCCTGTGGAATCTGGCCGCTGCTGGCTTTTTTAAGCACGGCTTCAGCCTCTGTTTTTTTAGCTACAGCCAATAGTTCTGAAAATGAAACCGGCAGGCGGTTATACAGCGTTTGCTGCGTCAGCGAATGAAAGGCTACGTTACCTTGTACAATGTGGCCACTTTCGTCGAGCTTCACGATTGCGATGGGGGAATTTTCAATGAAATGGTCGAGCTTGTTGAAGGATTCTGTCACGGGAAGGGGCATGGCTACCATAATGATTTCTTTAAGTTAGGATCTTTTTCTACAATGTTATTAATAAGGGCGACGCAGCCCAGCAATTTATCCTCATCACCTAAAATTACTTTTTGGTTGATGAAAGCCTTGATCAGTCCGCCTTCTTTCTTGCGTAGCGTGACTTCCCCTTCAAAATTTTCAGGTGAAATAGTGCCCGGATCGGAGCTGCCCTGATGCACGATGTCCTTGAGCGTCAGGTTGGTGGTGATAATTTCGGATTCGCGGTATCCAAGCCATTGTTCGGTCAGGCGGTTGGCATAAATGATCATGCCGGTCGGGTCGGTCATGTACACACCTGTGTTCATGCGGTCCATGATGTAGGCAAACAGGGTGATGCTCGATTTGGTGAGGAGCGGGTTGCCGGTATTCTGGACTTTTGGTTCTGCCGGAGCGCCTTCACGGGAACGCTGCTCGACAAACTCACGGGCACGCAGCAAAATAAAGCCAGAAGGGCGAATAATTGGCTCCAGCGACATGACTATTTTGACGGTTTGGTTATCGCTGGTGCGGATGTCAAAGATAATCTTATCGTAGACACCACGATCAAGCGCCGAGAAGATTTTTTCCTTGTCAATGGTAGCTACTTTGCCGTGCTTAAGCATGCCAGCGATTGATATCATCCTCTCCCTGACCAGTTCAGGGAACATCTTCTGGAAGCCGTTGTCCATATACACGATGCTGCCTTCACGTTTGATAATCAGGCAGAATTTGTTGTTAAAACCCAGTGCCGAGGCAAATAATGCGTTTTGAAATTCGGTGGCCAGAATCAGATCGCGCGAACGGGTGATTTCGACAATCACATACCATCCCGCCAGCGACAGCATGAGGCACATCCAGAAAATGAGCATCATCTTGTCGAGGATAAACACTGGCAGCGAAACGCTTAGCGCCAGCGCAAAGACAAAGATAAGCATTAATTCGAACACCGTCGGTTTGCGGTCACGCGGCATGAAATCCGAGGGGGCATCCTTTCTTGAAATAAAGTCGGTGTAACGAATGGCCATGGATTACAATGCAAAAAAGTTAAGTCCGCAAAAGACTGTATGACAAGACTTTAGGAATTTATACTAAAATAACAACAGGTTTTTTTGTTTTTTATAAATGGGCATACGCAAGCTTATACCCTGCGTCCTTTAAGCTGATAGACATAGGAGATGACTTTTGCCACGGCCTCATAGTGTTTGGCCGGAATTTCTTTGTCGATGTCAGTAGAGTCAAACAAGGCACGCGCCAGCGGCGGATTTTCAACAATCGGGATATTATTTTCGCCGGCAATTTCACGGATTTTAAGGGCGATCAGGTCTTTACCCTTAGCAAGTACCAGCGGCGCTTTCATTGCTTTAGAGTCATATTGCAGCGCTACGGCAAAGTGGGTCGGGTTGGTGATGACTACGTCGGCTTTGGGGACGTTAGACATCATACGGTTTCGTGCCCGCTCCATGCGGAGTTTACGCAAGCGCTGCTTGACCACCGGATCGCCTTCCGATTGCTTGTATTCGTCACGCACCTCTTGCTTGGTCATGCGTAAAGACTTGGTGAACTGGAAGCGTTGGTACAACAAATCAAACAGTGCGATAAAAAACATGATCAGCGCGGCGGCAATTGTCATCCGCTTGGCGAGCAAGGCAAGGAACAGCAGCATGGCCTCTACGGAGCTATTGGATAGCTGGCGCAGATGGGGCATTTCCGGATAGACAGCAAGGAAGCAGACATAGCCGACGACACCGATTTTTAAAATACTTTTAACCAGCTCAACGACCGAACGCATAGAAAACAGGCGCTTGATTCCCCCAAGAATGGAGATGCGCGATAGCTGGGGCATAATCGGTTCACTGGACAGGACGAACCCGTTTTGGGCAAAGCTGGCTAATAACAAAGCTGCGATAACTCCTACGACAGGGCCAGCCAGAATACCCATGCTCCCAAACACCAGCTTGCCAAGCAGCATGCCAACACCGGAAGCATCGGTGGGCATTGTATCCGCGCTGGCAAGAAATGGGGCAAGCATTTTGGCCGAATTGCGCATGATGTCGGCTGAAAACCACGACACCGTCAGCGCGATCATCAGCATGATCATAAAATTTCCGATCTCGCGGGAGAAGGGCACATTCCCTTTTTTATACGCTTCATCAAGACGCTTTTGCGTCGGTTGTTCGGTTTTTTGGTCTTCGTCCTGATCGTCAGCCATGGCTTAACCGGCAGGTTTTAAAAAGGTGTTGAGTGTCTCATGGAACGTATCCATGTACCACAGCATCATGCCGCTGATGGTTGCCATAAGAATGCAAAAACTAACCAGCAGTTGCGGCGCTATCATGATAAAAAATATCTGGAAATTAGGCATCAGACGCGAAAGTATGCCGGCGCCAAGGTTCATAACCGTACCGACCACAATGCTGGGTGCGGCGAGTTGCATGGCGGTGGTAAACGCCCCGCTCATCATGTGGGTGGCGTGGTTGGCAAAATCCTGAACGACGGGAAACTGCCCGGGCAGGAAGAGGCTGTAACTATCCGCCAGCCCGCGCAGCATGACATGGTGCATGTTCGTCGCAAAGAGCAGTACAACAGTGGTAAAGCTCAGCAGGTTGCCCAGTGCCGTATCCTGACCTTGCAACTGCCCGAGGCCAACGGTAATGGAAGCGGAAAGTCCTGACTGGTATGCGATAACAAATCCGGCAATGTGGATCGAGGATATCAGCATGCGGCTGAGTCCACCTAAAAAAAGCCCTGTCATAATTTCACCGATGATGATGATGAAAAGGCTGGGGACATCGCTGGGAACGACTGGCATTTTATGCAATACCGGCGCGATTAACAGGCTCAGTAATACGGCGATTAAAAGCCGGATGCGGGTGGGGACATAGGATTCTGAAAATCCGGGCAAAAGCATGACGGCGGAGCCAACGCGGCAGAACACCAATAAAAAAGCGAATAACTCAGACGTGATAAACTGCGATAACATGTCGCTTCGTTATATAACTACTCATTCAATATGGACAATCTTATCCTGTAGCTTGGTTGTAAAATCGATCAGTGTCTGTAACATGAATGGTAGCGTGATCGCCAGCATCGCCAGCATGGCCAGTACTTTCGGCACGAATGACAGGGTTGATTCCTGAATCTGCGTTAGCGCCTGAACCAATGAAATAGCCAGACCGACGATCAGTGCTGTTGCCATAAGTGGTGCCGACAGAATGACCAGCACATAAATGCCATTCCTGACGATCTCAACCACTTCACCCATTTCCATGCGCACGACCCTTATCAGGTAAAATTCAGCCTCACCCTATCACAGATAAGAGAGCGGTCAAACTTTCTGCTAGATAGACATCTTGATAATATCATTATACGCATTGATCACGCGGTCGCGGATGGCAACCACCGTATTCAGTGACAGTTCTGCGTTAGCTACCGCGGTCACTAAATTGGACAGCTCCACCTTGCTGGTGGTGAGCGACTGGGTTTGCAGTTTTTCACTTTTGCTTTCCGCATTGATGGCGTCGCCGATGGTATTTTGCAGAAGTTTGGCAAAAGGAGAGGACTCACCGGTTTCATCCGATGGCCCAGATTTTTCCTGCCCCTGCATCAGCTTCAGCTGGTTGCGGTAGGCATTGGCAGCATTTAAAACATCAACCGACATGTTTCACCTATTTTAGCAAATTGATGGTTTGCGTTAGCATCGCTTTAGATACTTCTACCATATTCAGGTTCGCTTCGTAACCCCTTCTTGCTTCACGCATGTCCATCATCTCTATAATCGGGTTGACGTTAGGGTAGCTGACATAGCCTTGCGCGTCTGCCGCCGGATGGGTCGGGTCATATTTTTTCTGGAAGGGAGCTTTGTCAACGCCGCGGCTGGCAATCTTAACGGTTTGAATATTCAGCTCGCGGTCGAGGGCGTTTTTAAAGGTGATGGTCTTGCGGCGGTAGGGATCCCCCCCTGGTACCGTCGAAACCGATTCCGCATTGGCAATATTTTCTGCGACGATCCGCAGGCGGTCGCCCTGCACGCGCATGCCTGCGGTTGAAATTTGCAGTGTATCACCTAGATCGGCCATACGTTACCTCATGCTCCGGTATTGGGGTTGCCGATCGCCATCTTAAACATGCTGATCGATTTGCTGTAAAGGTTAAGAGCCTTTTGATATTCCTGTTGGTTTTGTGCCGCCTTTGCAACCTCGTCTTCAATGGTCACGTTGTTGCCATTGGGGTTCAATTCGGACGTATTCGCGCGCTTGATAATCCTGAAACTTCCACCTGATGCGCTGCTTTGCTGGATATGGTTACCCTGAGTGGCTGCAAGGCGCAATTTAGTGGCTGGAGTTGTGTTTGCATGGACAAGCTTTTTGAAATCGGGAGCGGCGACATCCTTCGCTTTATAGCCCGGAGTATCGGCATTGGCGATATTTTGTGCCAAAACAGCCTGACGCTGGGACAGATAATCGAGCTTTGTTTTCATTATATTAAACAATGATATACTTGAGAAATCCATAACCAAACCCGTCTATTTAACCGATATATAGGTAATTTTTACCTAGTTTGCATACATTACCATAAACTATTTCATGGTGGGTGACTAGCTAAATTTGTGCCACCTGAGAATGCATAAGCAAATAATTTGCAAAAAGTCTCATTATACGACAGTAATAAACAGTAACTTGCACCTGACCCAAAAGGACTTCGCCAGAATGCTCTATCTGACCCGAAAAATTGGCGAATCGATTATCATTAATAATAATATCGAGCTGACGGTGGTGGAAGTGCGCGGTAAAACCGTGAAGCTGGGTTTCCTGTTTCCCAAGGAAGCGACCATTCTCAGGAAAGAACTCCACCAGAAAATTATGGATCAGAACATTGCGGCGGCCAGCGGTGGTGAAGCCGAATTGCTGGATATGGAGTTTTCCGTAGACCTGAATGTCAACGCGCCTGCCAAGAGCGGTGATGATGGCAACAAATGATGATGAATCCCCGCCGTTTGACAAAAACAAGCTTGCGATTGCGCTAACCTACGAACGCGATAAATCCGAAGTACCTAAGGTGGCTGCCAAAGGAAAGGGGCTGGTGGCCGAAGCCATTATTGAGCTTGCCAAAAAACATAATATTGAGATACGCAAAGATAGCGATCTGGCATTGGTGCTGTCAAAACTGGATATCGATATGCCAATCCCACTGGAGGCCTATGCAGCGGTGGCGGAAATTCTCGCCTATGTGTATAAAGCCAATGACAAGGCCAGAAAGAAACATTGAGGAAACGTATGACTATTTCTGCGAACAGCACCGAAAAACTCTTTAATGATATCTCCCAGTTTATTACACAAAGCAGAGAGTTGCTGGAGCAAGGCGCGATTATGGAGCTGGCCGGCCTTGATGAGCAGGTGCGTGTCCTGTGCGATGCGGTGTTGCAGTTGTCCCAGAGCGAGCGCCTGCAATATGCCGAACGCCTGCAGGAAATGCTAACCGGATTGAAATTACTCGGTGACGAAATGGTGACCAGCCGCGACAAGATCGCCGAAGAAATACGTGGTGTATCCAATTTCAAAAAAGCGAGCGTTGCGTACCGCACGGTGAATGCCAGTGACGGCTATGAAGAAGACGGCGATAATTAACCTGTAACAGTGCAAGAGAATCATGGATACCGTCGACCCGTTGCGTTTCATTTTCGCATTTTTGTTTGTACTTGCTCTGATTGGCATGTGTGCCATTGCGCTGAAGCGCTATAGCCGCACCGCTTATGGCAAGCTCTTTCTCAGCCGTGGCCTGTTAAATCCTTCGCCGGAAGATACGAGGTTGCAGGTGCTGGAGGTGCGTTATATTGATTCGCGCCGCAAGTTGGTGTTGGTGCGCCGTGATCAGGTCGAGCATTTGTTATTGCTTTCTGACAAGGGCGAGACGATGGTAGAGTCGTGGGACAGTAAAAAAGCCATAGAGTGATGATGCAGGGAATAAAGACGATGAATAAGAATAGATGGATTCTCATTGCGCTGATGATCGCTATTCCATTTTTCGCCTGTGATGCGTTTGCCCAGTCGGTAACTCTCGACATGGGAAAAGCCGCACCCGGAGGAAGCGCCACCGCCCGCCTGATCGAGCTTGTTGTGTTAATGACGGTCATTTCGCTGGCGCCTTCCTTGCTCATTATGACCACATCGTTTATGCGTATTGTTATTGTGCTGTCGTTTCTACGCAGCGCGTTGGGCTTGCAGCAAACCCCGCCCAATCAGGTGATTACGGCGCTGGCACTGTTCCTCACCACTTTCATTATGGCACCGGTATTCGAGCAGTCTTACGAAGATGGGTTGAAGCCGCTGATGGAAGAATCGATTACGCAGGAAGATGCGTTAGAGAAAATCAGCGCTCCGTTCCACGGTTTTATGCTAAAGCACGTGCGCGAAAAAGACTTGGCCCTGTTTGTGGGCATGGTGCCGAAACTGGAAATTGAAAAAGCGGAAGATACCCCGTTTCGCGTATTGCTGCCGGCATTTATGATTTCCGAGCTGAAACGCGCCTTTGAAATAGGCTTCCTGATCTTTCTTCCCTTTGTTATCATCGATATGTTGGTCGCATCCATATTAATGGCCATGGGGATGATTACGCTGCCGCCGGTGCAGATATCATTGCCGTTCAAATTAATATTCTTTGTACTGGTAGACGGGTGGTACATGGTGTGCGGAAGCCTGATTAAAAGCTTCGGAACGGTTTAGTATTCGCGGGTGAAAAGCCATTCGAGAATGCGCGCGAGCATGAGGGCAAAAAACAGGACTAACAGTATCACGTTCAGTTTTGCCCAGTAATGATTATACGACTCCAGCACGGTGAGTGATTCCACAAATACAATTACGTTTTTTGCACCGCTGGTACTTTCCCTGAGCATGTTGGGGTCCTGATAGCGCCCGCGCCAGCGTTCTTCCGAATAGAGGACAAGTTTTCCTTTCAGCTGAATCTGGTCACCAATATGGATGCTGCGGATACGGTCGCGGATTGCATCACTATTGGTAATAAGCTGATGGTTCAGCACCTCATCATTGTTGAATAAAGGCGCGGCAGCGGATGGTATAAAAGAACAGGCGGAATCATCGTTGTGAACGGTGACGGTTTTATAGTAACCACGATCAAGGTTTTTACCCCACATCAGGCACAGGTCACGTGTGTTGATGGATTGATTGTCATGGCTGAGATCGAACACATACCACAAGGCGGGGTCATTATGCGATACGACAAGCGCATCAATGCTGTAGCTGGCCAGCGGCATAACGGATATTGTTTGCCCATGGTAAAGATAATTGAAGTTTTTTTCTTGTAGGAAGTTTCGGGTAGGTTGATTATAAAGCTCTTTATGAATGTTTTCCGAGGGTGGCAGGCGCAGCAACATCAGGCTGCTCAATGCCCATCCGGCCAAACACGCATACATGCAGCATTTCATTGAGTACATGGACCATCCCCAATCCTATGGGTCCTATAATAAGAAAAAATAAGTAAGGTATTATTAATAATGGATTTTATTTTCTCATTTTTTTCTGTCCTATTTATCACGCTGGTGATTGGTTGCGCCTTGGCATTCGGGTTTGTCATTCTGATGTGGATAATGGGTGTGGCTGTGGTATTTGCTATCTTTCTGTATGGACGCGAACTCTTGCGTCGCTGGATATTTCTGCATAATGCATCAGCGCGCCCCAAGAACCGTCCGCCCGAGATCATCGACGGGGATTATCAGGATATTACCGATAAACATTAGTGTCCCGAATTCGCCAAAACTCACCTTATACCCTGAATAAAATGAGAAAAAGTGCTGATTATAGGCTGAATTACGGTCTTCTTTAGGGGCTGTAAACCATGCTTTTTTAGCCAGATGGTAACTTTTCAGGCTTATAATCGGGCTTAAGCAGACCCAATAAGGGAGGACCTTATGAAGCGTTTAATTACCTTGGTGTCACACGCATGTCTTTTGAGCATGCTCAGCGGCTGCCAGTATGTCACCTTTTTTAAAACCAATACCACCATGGCACCGAGCCAGTTTCAGGACAGTCCGGAAGTCGTGTGTTCAGCCATGGGCGCGCAGACTGGCTATGCCTCTATGGACTGGTGCGTGCGCCGTGAAGAACTGGCCCGCGGCCATAACGAATTTGGCTTTTAGTTCTATATCAATGTGTTGTCGACCCATTAGCCGTAACGGGCACGCCGTTTACGCTGTGGTTGTCATGTAAATGTCACTTTATTCCAGCTACCTAAGTAAGCTACTATGTAGGCTGGATTAGTTTGATTATCTGGATACATAAACCCATGGTTGAAACCGAAACCAAGCTCCGCACTATCGAGGTCGATGACTATTACGACAAGGTCCATCAGTCGTCGTGGGCGCGCCGTACTGCGGGATTTATGGCAGGTACGACGCTTGGTGCTGCTTATGGCGCGGTGATAGGTGCGGTCGCGGCCTTCTTTCCATATGTTCTCGGTGCATTGGGCGTAGCGGGAGCGACGGGGGCTGCGGCGGTTGTACTCCCTGAAATTGCGGCGGTTGCCATGTCTGCTGCGTTGCTGGCCGGAGTGGGTGGATTGATGGGATTTGCCGCCAATGCGGTGGTGGGCGCGGATTCGGGTGCAGTATCTGCCGGCCTTGCCGAAAAAGAAAAACGCGAAAAGCTGGAAAAAATGAAAGAGGCGGGGATCATCTCTCCTTCCGAATCCGCTTCCTTACAGCTCAAGGATAATTTCGATACGAATGTTCCGGCACCTTTCAAATGGCGTGCCGCTGTTATCACAGCGCCACTGGCCGCTGCCTTTGGTGCGATTGTCGGGATGAATCCGGTAACGGCACCCGCCATGATAAGCGCCACAGGATTAGGAACGCTTGGTATTGCCGCCGGATCGACGGCCGCCATTGCCGCTTCTGCGGGGATTGTAGGTATGTTCGGATTAGTGCTGGCGATGCCGAATTCCTATTACACCAACAAGGTCACCAATTTTTATACCAAGGTGTTGCAGGGAAAATTTTTTGGTGGTGACCAGAAGGCGGAATCAGAACTTTCGTTTGCACGTGTGCCAGAAGTTGGCAATGAAGTGGTGATCGCTCCTGAAATGCACAGGTCACAAGAGGCCGCACCTGCCCGACGGTTTACTTCCGAGAAAACGCATTTCTCGTTTCAGGGTATGGTGGAAAAAACCGAAGAACACAGCAACGACCAGCATCCGCTGGTGACGCGTTAATTTCCAGTTATTCGTTCTTCAATAAGTATCAGGCGTTGGGTTTAGCCATAAACAGGCCTTCCACTTCTTCTTTCCATGTAAAGCTTTCGATACGCTCGACATGCGAGGCGGCGGGGCCGGTTTTGCAGGCCTCAAACATTTCCTCAATCATAGTTTCCTCGCCTTTGAATACGGCTTCCACCGAACCATCATTGCGGTTGCGTACCCAGCCGGACAGGCCGAGATGGGTGGCGCTTTCGACGACCCACGCACGGTAGCCTACGCCCTGTACACGTCCGTGAATCAGGACACGGATGGCATTAATCATGGTAGAGATTTTTCAGTACAGGCGGAATGCATGCAGGCAAATCTTCCGCGATTAAGCCCGGACCAAAATGCGCCGCTGCTTCACCGTGAATCCACGCGCCCGCACACGCGGCCTCAAACGCAGGCATACCCTGCGCCATGAGTCCGGTGATGATACCGGCAAGCGCATCACCCGAACCGGCTGTTGCCAGCCATACCGGTGCGTTGGCATTAATAGCGGTGCGGCCATCGGGAGCGGCGATGACGGTGTCATTGCCCTTGAGTAGTACGACAGCTTTGGAGAGCTTGGCCGCCTGACGGACGCGCAGGGTGCGCGCTCCTTCAATGCTGAACAGGCGTTCGAATTCACCCTGATGCGGGGTAAGTACGGTGGAGGATCCGGCATCCGATGCGCATGGGCGCGCGCCAATGGCATTGAATAAAGACTTGGCATTAGGCTGGAATACAGTGATAGCATCGGCATCAATCACGCATGGTTTTGACGTACCAAGCAATTGCAGCACCTGTTCACGCGTAGTGTCATTGACTCCGCCGCCCGGTCCTACGAGCGCTGCGGTGATGTGCTTGTCGTCCAGCATGTTGGCAAGTTGGGCTGCGGTGGTGTAGAGTTGCGTCATAACCGAGGTCAGCGTCATCGCGTAGATTGGTTGTGCAGCTTGCGTGCAGGCCACGCTGACCAGACCCGAGCCGGTGCGTATGGCTGACATTGCTGCAAGACGCGCCGCACCCGTGGAATTCATGCCGCCGCCAATGATCATGCTGTGGCCGCGTGAATATTTATGGGCATTCGGTGATAGGGTAGGGAAAGCGTGTTTCCACAAGGCGGGGGCATTGAGGAAATAGGTGGGGGCTAGCTTATCGCCGTTAATGCCGATGTCGTAGACATGTAGTTCGCCCATATGGGCCTTACCAGGCAGCAGCACATGACCAGGTTTGGCGCGCACGAAGGTAACGGTGTGGGCGGCTTTGATAGCAATGCCCATGATGGCACCGGTATTGGTGTTGATGCCGCTGGCGATATCCACCGAGATGACGGGTAGCTTACTGTCATTGATGGCGCTAATGGCTTTTTTGTAGTCGCCGTCGACGTTGCGGTCGAGTCCGGTACCGAATATTGCATCCACGATCAGTGCCGAGTCCTTGAGCATGTCGTCGGAGAAGGTGCGGGTGGCACCGCCGGACATATTCCATTTGTCGCGGGCTTTTTTCGCATCGTTTTTGATGTCGTCGGAATTACCGAGGATGGCGAGCGTCACCTGCCAGTTTTTTTCTTTCAGCATACGGGCAACCACAAAACCGTCGCCGCCGTTATTGCCGGTGCCGCAGACGACAAGGGTAGGGCGGGGCTTGAATTGCTGGGTGATGAGGTCAATCAGTGCCTTGCCGGCATTTTCCATGAGTGTTTCGCCGGAGGTTCCGGCGAGAATGGTTTCTTTTTCCGCCATGCGGCATTCTTCTGCTGTAAGCAAAGCTGCAGCGTGCAGGGGGCGTACTTCTTCGATTTTTAGTTTTTCGGCTGGCTGTGACATAGGTTCCGTTCCCATTCGAGGTTACATCAGTTCGAGTTTAACTTTTTCAATTAAAGGGTCAACGCCTGACTCGATCAAGTCAAGCACATATTCAAAATGCTGCTGATCGCTGTAATAGGGATCAGGCACTTCTTTTTCGCGGGAATGACCCGCATAGTCCAGAAATAATTCGGTTTTTGCCTTGGCATTGGCCGGAGCGAGGCGGCGCAGATGTTGCACATGTTCATAATCGAGGCCGAGGATAAGGTCGAATTCATGGAAATCACCCGCCTCGACTTTGCGGGCACGCAGGCCGTCGATCAGGATACCGCGTTTTTTCGCGGTGGCTACCGAGCGCTGGTCAGGGGCCTCACCCACATGGTAGGCGTGGGTTCCGGCAGAATCGACCATGATTTTATGGTCCAGTTCCAGCGCTGCGACGCGCCCACGCATCACCCCTTCGGCGGTGGGTGAGCGGCAAATATTTCCGGTGCATACGAACAGAATTTTGTACATAAGAAAACTCTTAAGCTAAAACCATGCCAATGACAAGTTGTGCCATAGGATTAAATTCCTATTGACGTTATAGGAATTAAACTCTATAAATATTATATACTTTAACCGACGACGGATAAGTTACTATGCTTTCAATGAAATCTAAATATGCCATTCGCGCACTGATGGTGCTTTCGGCCAACGAGGGAAAAATGCTGCAAAGCAAAACGATCGCCAAGGAGGCCGATGCGCCGATGAAGTTTCTTGAGTCGATTCTGCTCGACCTTAAGCATCACGGATTGGTGGAGAGCAAACGCGGAATTTTTGGCGGCTATTACCTCAAAAAACCAGCCAAGGAAATTATGCTGGGTGAGGTGATCCGCACGATGGATGGTATGCTTGCACCTATTCACTGTGCCAGCGTTAACTCCTATGAAAAGTGTGATGATTGCGTAGACGAAAATGCCTGCGCTATCCGCCATGCCATGATTGAAGTCCGCAACGCCATATCTGGTGTGCTGGATCAGAAATCACTCGCGGAAATGGTTAAAACGCAGGTCAGGAAAATTAAAAAACAGGAGGTTTGATGTCATCAGATAAAGATTCGATAGAAAAACATATTCTTGAAGCAATACGTGGAATCAAATATGGTGCCGTCCAAGTGATGGTTCATGATTCTCGCGTGGTACAGGTCGAGAAGACTGAGAAATTGCGTTTCGAATTGCCTAAATCAAGTCAGTAACCAATACCGCCCACCGGATCACTGGAGGCACCCCTTTCACCTTACTCTGGAGTGTATCTCATGAAGCAAACCTACCTGATAACCTCGGCACTTGGCCTGAGCCTGATGATTGCGCAGCCTGCATTCGCCGATGCGGAAACCGAAGCGCTTAAAAAAGAAATTAAAATGCTCTCGGCGCGTATCGCCCAGCTGGAAAAAATCCAGAAATCACAGAAAAAGCAGGAACAGGCCAATGCTCAGCCTGCAGGTGATGTGGCCGCGCTTGCGCCATCAGCAGGCACATCAGAAAAAAGCAAACTTAGCGTAGGTCAACGCCTTGCCATTGTTGAGCGCAATCAGGAAGTGGCGCAGGAAGTCGAAAAAACCAAGGCGTCTACCGCACCTAAATTTGAATATACTGTTGGCAGAGGGTTGAGTATTACCTCGGCAGACAAGCAATTCGGTATGCGTCTGGCTGGTTATATGCAGGCAGACAACCGTACTTTCTTTAATAGCGGTGGTGCAGGAACGACCAATACCTTTGTCATCCGTAGTGCGCGCCCTGTGATTGAAACCAAACTCACCGATTATTTTGATACACGCGCCATGGTTGATTTCGGTAAGGGGACAACCACGCTTCTGGATGCCTATGGTGATTTCCATCCTATTCCTGGTAGCAGGCTGATCAATATACGAGGTGGAGAATTTAAATCACCTATTGGTATCGAGCGCTGGCAGGGTGAGTCCGACGTACTCTTCGTCGAGCGCGGGCAGACCACCAACCTTGTGCCTTTCCGCGATATAGGCCTTATGGCGCATGGCCAGCTGATTCCTGACCAATTTGAATATCAGATTGCGGTGCTCAATGGCGCAAATGATTTACAGGTTAACACCGGTGACGTCGATAATAGTAAGGACTATGCCGGACGTATTTTTGTTCACCCACTGACATGGTCGGGTGTTCGGGTACTGGAAGGATTGGGTCTGGGCGTGGCCGGAACCTATGGTACGCATCAGGGAACTGCGGCGGCAGGAAGTTCTAACCTCACGGCAGGCTACGCCACTTTTGGCCAGCGCACCTACTTTACCTACAAGACGGGTGTATATGCCAATGGCGTCCAGTGGCGATTCAATCCGCAGCTGACATATTACTATGGTCCATTAGGCATCATTGGCGAATATGTAGCGAATGAGCAGGAAGTAAAAGTTGGTAACAGCCAAGACAAGCTGCACAATAAAGCATGGGAAGCAATTGCCACGTATGTTATCACCGGCGAGGATGCGAGTTTTGATGGTGTAACCCCTGACCATAATTTTGATCCGAGAAATAATCAGTGGGGTGCATTTGAATTGATGGGACGCGTGAGCCAGCTAGATGTAGATAAAAAAGCATTTAGCGGCAGCTTGTACGCGGATCCATTGGTGTCATCGCGTAGCGCCTTTGAAACAACCCTTGGCGGCTCATGGTATTTCAGCCGTGCGGTCAAGCTCAACCTCGATTTTTCGCGTACGAAATTTGATGCCGGCTTCAATTCCGGACGCGATCATCCGGATGAAAAAGCCGTTCTTTCACGCGCACAATTCAGATTTTAACCGATTCGGGAGAACTGTATGAAACTACTTAAAACACTTACCTTTGCGGCCATGATTGCAACCGCAATCACTACTACTACCCTAACTACACCAAGCTATGCCGCCGATCCGGTTGAGCTGCTCAACGTGTCGTATGATCCGACCCGCGAGTTTTATGATGAATTCAATAAACTTTTTATTACACACTGGAAAGAAAAGTCCGGTCAGGACATCACGGTAACCCAGTCGCACGGTGGCTCTGGCAAGCAGGCACGTTCGGTGATTGACGGTTTGCGTGCGGACGTGGTGACACTGGCGCTCGCCTACGATATCGATGCGATTGCAGAAAAAGGAAAGCTCCTGCCGTATGACTGGCAGAAGCAGTTCCCGAACAATAGCTCGCCATATACATCTACCATTGTATTTCTGGTGCATAAAGGCAACCCCAAGCATATCAAAGACTGGGATGACCTGACGCGTGCGGACGTGCAGGTGATTACGCCGAATCCGAAAACGTCCGGCGGTGCGCGCTGGAACTATCTGGCGGCATGGGCTTTTGCTAAAAACAAGTTTGGCGGTGATGAAACAAAGATCAAGGAATTCATCGGTAACTTGTTCAAAAACGTGCCTGTGTTAGATACGGGCGCGCGCGGTGCAACCACCACGTTCGTACAACGTAATATCGGTGACGTGCTGATTGCGTGGGAAAACGAAGCGTTCATGTCACAGAACGAAACCGGTAAAGGTAAATACGAAATCGTTATTCCATCCATCAGTATTCTGGCGGAACCGCCGGTTGCAGTGGTAGAAAAAAATGCCACACGCAAAGGTTCGCTCGAGGTAGCGAAAGCGTATCTGGAGTATCTCTACGCGCCGGAAGCGCAGGAACTGGCAGCAAAATATTACTACCGCCCGTCGGATGAGAAAGTGGCGGCTAAATTTACAGCCCGTTTTCCTAAGGTCAATACTGTGACGATTGCTGATTTCGGTGGCTGGAAAGAAGCGCAGAAAAAGCATTTTGATGATGGTGGTACTTTCGACCAGATTTACGCTAAATAGGAGGTTGCAATGTTTGAACGCACTCTTTTTTACAAGACTATTGCTTCGCCGATTGGTCAGTTGCGCCTGATTTCGGGTGATAAAGGGTTGTGTGCTATCTTGTTTAAGGATGGCCAGAACACCCGCCTGTCATTCGAAGGGACATTGGAGAAAGATGACGGTCATGTCATTTTAGTGAAAGCAGAAAAACAACTGAACGAATATTTTGCTAAAAAACGCAAGGCATTCGATGTGAAGCTCGACTTGCGCGGCACGATCTTCCAGCAGATGGCATGGAAACAGCTTCAGCAGATTCCTTATGGGACGACGATTTCCTATAGCGAGCAGGCAAAGCGTGTGGGCGATATTAAAAAGGCGAGGGCGGTGGGAATGGCGAACGGGCGCAACCCGATTCCCATCATCGTTCCGTGCCACCGTGTGATTGGCGAGTCAGGCAAATTGACCGGTTATGCCGGTGGGCTGGATATTAAGCAATACCTGCTGGCGCATGAAAATGTGGCGGTTGCGGCCGCGTAATAGTTATGCAGCAAGAATCTGCGGTGCCATATTAGGTGCTGATGTAAAAAATGGTACAGCGTTAGGGCCGGACGGTAATTCCGGCTGGTTGGCAGCACTTAGGCCTGCGGGTATTTTCATATCACCCAGTAACGATGCGAACAGTGGATTGACCGCTGGTTTTTCTTCAGGCTTTGGCTTTGCTTGCGTTGGCTCGCTTGCTTTGTCCGGTGTGGCGGCGGCGATTATGGTGGATTCCGGTGCCAGTACAGGAGTCTTTGTGGTGACAGCGCCAGCGGCACTCACAAGGCCTTTATCCTTTAAAATAGGTGCGGCTTTTTCAAGAATGCGGGTGAGCGCTTCAATCTGGTATTTTGGATTAACGCCAAGATATTCGGGTTTGTCTGTTGTTATATTGATCCATTCGCCGCCATTGATGCGGACTTCGAAATCCTTGGCACCATTTTGCATATCGGTATAAACGCGTTCACGAACATCCACCTTGCGGTTGGCATTATTGCGGTTATCGATGA
This sequence comes from Alphaproteobacteria bacterium, assembly GCA_025360605.1. Lineage (GTDB taxonomy): Bacteria > Pseudomonadota > Alphaproteobacteria > Rickettsiales > SXRF01 > JANYBV01. The sequence goes on from JANYBV010000028.1 coordinate 78,273, forward strand.
AGCTGTAAAAGTTATAGACTTTATTATCCCTCAAATAATCTATGAGCGGTTTGTTGTATTTTTCATCATGAGGTTTGATCAGCGCGTCCCACTCTGTCTCTGGCATTGGATTACCAGCTTTTTTCCGTGCTTCTTTCTGATCGTATAATTTACCAAATTCTCCTTGTCGTTGCTCGCCCGTTTCGCGTTCGATTTTATCCCTGAGCATCATATAGGCACTGGGTTCTCCCTTTTCATCAGTACTGTAACCTGTGAAAGTTGCATGTATTTCAGGCTTTTTAAGCGTTTCGGCTTTTTTCTGCTCCACTTTTTCAAGCAGTGGGACCAAGGCTGCGTATTTGGCTTTTATTGTATCCTGTTTGAAAGGATTCAGTGCAATCTCGCTGGCAGGAATGGTGACGCTCATGCCATCGGTACGGACCGTATACTGGTCGTTAAATAAATCGACGGCATAACGCTTGGGCGGCTGGTTACGCACATCGACAATCTCAATTTCTTTAGTCAGCACGTCCTTGCCGTCCGCACCTTTATGGGAAATGGATTTCCATTGATCAATATGAACCAGTACGCGTTCTTTTTCGAGCAGTTCCATGGATTGGGCGAAATCCTCTACTTCCTTATTATATTGATCCAGCTCACCGCCTTGTCTTACAAATGCTTCCAGTGTCTGGCGGTTAGGGGCATGAATTTCATTTTCAAAACGGTTCATTTCTTCGTTAACGCGCGCACGAAAATGCGCATAAGCCGACACCTGCCTTGCTTTTTTTCGCGAGGCCTCATCTTTCCATGCTGATGGGCTGGCGGAGATAATGCCATCAATGCAGGAGCCAAATTCTCCCCATTTCACCGGTGAATCGATTGTATTGTTCGACAGCCAGTCATGGTAAGCCGCCACATTGGCGCCCGCATCTTCAAACGCGGCGTTTCCAACAAACGGTATGGTAAAATACTGGTCACAGCCCGACCAGTTAAGGGAACGGATTACGTTGGTGATATATTGTTCTTTGTTGCCATCCAGTTTGGTAAAGGCAAGTTCACTGGATTCCGCGCGGTAACGGCGCAAGATATTCAGTTTTTCTGAGGTATTGAGCTTGCTCCAGTCGGATTCTTTCAGGTGTCCCAGTCCTTGTACATGCTCACGCAGGAACATGATGGCGCGCTGGCCTTGTGCATTGAGCCCCCCCGATACGTTGTCAGAGCCCTTCCAGCCATTCCATTCAGCAGGGGATTGTAGTTTAGGAATTTTTGGAAAGCGCGGAATGGTAAAACTCGCATCGTAATAATTGATACCAAGACCCATCAACTGCTGGGTGATGGCAGGGCGGGTGACGTTAGTATAATCGCTGGTGTAATCGTTCAGGCGGCGCATCGTTTCTTCCCAGTTCTGGTAACTGATCTGGAGGCGTGCGACACCTTCGCGGGCATCTTTCAATAATATCTGGTCCTTGGTGGCTGGAGGTACGCTGCCCACCCCTAATGTCTGTGTGCTGGCGGTATCCACTTCGGCTTTCAGTTTCATAATCTGCCTCCAGCCGCCGGTAGGAGAACGCAGGTTTTCCATGATAGCTTCCGGTACCAGATGGTTCACTGGCGGCAGCGGTTTATGGTCGGCATCATCGGCAGGTACAGGCACTACGCGGTCACGAATCACCTTTTCACGCGGCAATGGCCTCACCGTGTCGGGGCCGACTGGCAGGCTCTGGTCGGTAGTACGTGTTGTGATCGGCAGAAGGGTTTGATGGGTAACGAAACCGGCAATCGCACCGATGCCCACACTCAGTATATTACCAATAAGCGGAATTCTCTTAAACCAGTTCGCCAGTAACGAATCACTCAGGTAGCCCACGCCCAGACCAATACCACCACCGAGGATGCGCGGTACCCATGTATCGCCAACGGCTTTGTCGGAAATGATTTTATTGCGCTGGAGAAAGGATGACAGGCCATTGGTGACACCGGAAAGCTGGTGACGCACAGGTTTGAAAGGGCCATCCGAATCGATGTCAGGAGCGCGGTATTCCGGATTCGTGTCTTTCAGCGCTGAGCTGACAAGGTCTGAAAGCCTTTTTGCATTACTGGGTTGTTCGTTTGCCATATCATTATCCTATGCACCATTACTATAATACAACCCTATCACAGGGGGTGGATTTGCGGCGTGAACATTTGGTGAAAGGCGTTGAAAATCATCAAAATATCGGATTTATTACCATCCGTTTGATCACACAAAAGTCATAATCGCGATCACGCAATTGTCACATACGGTGTCACGTAAGCGTCATGTGTGCCATAAGTGCTTGGCGAATCGGGAATGATACGGTTTAAAGCTGGTATTTTGTCAGCAGCGGCCTTTCAGACCGTCTTTTAATTGGAATGGAGTGCGGCGCGCGCTTCTTCAAGCGTGTCAGGGGTATCCACACCCAGAGGCACGGTGTCCACCACCGCCACGCCGATGGTCATTCCGTTATCCATAGCACGCATCTGTTCAAGCTTGCGGGTGGTTTCATTCGGGCTGGGGGGAAGACTGACAAAATGCTCTAATGCGTTGCGGCGATAGGCATATAATCCGATATGGTGATAGGCTTTACCGGTGGCATCATCACGGTTGAAGTCGCGGGCGATACCGGTTGTGCCGTTCTTATCGAAGGCAATGACCGGTTTGACCACGGCCGGATCGGTAAGCTGTTTCATGTCGATAATCGGCGCGGCGAGTGTGGCAATATCAATCTTGGGGTTTTGCACCAGAAGATCAACCGCGGCGCTGATAATTTTGGGGTCAAGCGTCGGCATATCGCCTTGTACGTTAATGACGATATCGTGTTTTTTATTGGGGTCGATGCTCTGCAATGCCTGATTGATGCGGTCGGAACCGGAGGGTAGGGCAGGGTCGGTCAGCACCGCCTCGCCACCTGCATCACGCACGGCTTTGGCAATAGCTTCCCCGTCGCAGGCAACGACGACCCTGCCTATACCGGATTCCATAGCGCGTTTCATCACATGTACGATCATCGGCTCGCCGTGGATATCGGCGAGTGGTTTGTTGGGCAGGCGGGTCGAAGCCATGCGTGCCGGAATGAGGATGATGGGGTTCATAGCCTGTTCATTCCTTAAAGGCATCCTCTTTGATGTCGATGAGCGGGCGCAACAAATAATCCAGCACGGTACGCTTTCCGGTGAGGATGTTTACTTCCGTCATCATCCCCGGCATAATTTTTTTATCATCAAACGCCCCTTTGCCCGATAGCGTTACCTTCACGCGGTAATAGGTATTTTTATTCTGCTCATCCGTAATGCTATCAGCGCTGATATCAGAAATTTTTCCTGAAATGGTGCCGTATTTGGCATATTCATAGGCGGTGATTTTTACCTTCACGTCCTGTCCCGTCCAGATTTTGGCGCGGTGTTCCGGCGCTATTTTCGCTTCGACAATGATATTGTCATCAAACGGTGTGATTTCCGCCAGCGTTTCACTGGGGCGTACCGTACCGCCCACCGTATGAATGTAAAGGCGGTTGACGATGCCTTTCACGGGTGAAAGCACTTCGGTGCGCACCATTTTGTCTTTATCTGCTTTAAGCCGTTCAGACAGCTGCTGGCTTTCGAGCGTTGTTTTATGCAATTCCTCCAGTAGCTCGTTTTTCTGGCGTGCCTTGCTCTCCCCTAAACGTCCTTTGGCTTCATTCATCTCGGCCTGCGTGACGGGAATGGTCTGGGTGATGGTAGACAATTCAGTCCTGAAACGGTCGACTTTTGCCTTGGCATCGAGCATGTGGTTGGTGGAGGCGGCACCGTCTTTTTGTAAGCTTGCGGTGATGCCATATTGCTCAACGGCGGTTGCCAACTCGCGTTTCAGATTAATGACCTTACTGTTTTGTTCTTCCAGCGCGTGCTGCTTTTGTTCAATCTGGTCAGAAAAAATACGCAGACTTTCTGCGCGTTGCTGTGTGCGGCTGGCAAAAAGCCGTTCTTCATTCTGTACGACATCGGGCATGGACTGGTGCATCTCTTGTGGGAACACCGGTTCCTTGCCTTCGCTTTCGGCATTCAGGCGTATCAGGCTTGCTTCGAGACTATGTAAATGAACCGTGTTTTCCTGCAGCATGGCGGCGTTGGTTTCATTCTGGATACGAAACAACGGCTGATTATTATCGACGATCTGGCCTTCCTGCACCAGAATTTCGGAGACGATGCCACCTTCCATGTGCTGGATAACTTTATTTTGTCCGGAAGAAATGGTTCGGCCATTGCCTTTGACCGCTTCGTCAATCTTGGCAAAGCCAGCCCATAATAAAAATACGCCGATAGTGACGGCGGCCAGCTTGGTGGTCTTTTCGAGTAAGGGCGGCAGGATGACATCACTTTGCGTCATTTTTGCTCAACTCCCTTATGACATCATCACGCTTGCCCTGACGGACGATTTTTCCATTTTCAAGTACTGCAATCGTGTCCACCAGTTTTAGCAATGGGGTGCGGTGGGTGGCGAGTATGACAGTCTTTTCATTGACGGCAAAATTGAGATTATGCACTAGCCGCGCTTCCATGTGGTGGTCCATCATTGAGGTGGGTTCGTCCATAATCAGCACCGGAGACTGACGAAGCAGGGCGCGGGCAATGGCAAAACACTGGCGCTGGCCGCCGGAAAGATTCAGGCCGCCTTCACTGATAAATAATTCCAGCCCGTGTCCCATGGCTTTGACAAACTGGTCCATACCCACGATTTCAAGTGCATGGCGGATTTCTGCATCTTCCCGTTCAATGCCCATCAGGAGATTGTCGCGCAGTGTGCGTGCAAAGAAATACGGGTACTGGTCAACGATGCTTAGCTGTGAACGTAATGTGACAGGAGTGATGTTCTGGGAATCACGTTCATCCCAGAAAATGGTGCCGCTGGTGAGCGGCATTTCTGCTGACAGCACTTTCAGCAATGTGGATTTGCCTGCACCACTGGCTCCCACCAGCGCCATTTTCTGCCCCTGTTGGAGTGTAATGCTGGCTTCTTTAATCACTGGTTGGGCGTGCGGTGAATACTGCACCATGGCATCCTTCAACACGATAGCCCCTTTAAGTACGAAGGGCTCGCCGTCCGCAGCATTCTCGGTTGGCAGCGATAATATGCTTTCAACCGTTGTCATTTCGGTAAGCAGGTGCGGCCATTTGGCCAGAATCGAACCAATGGATGTTAGCGGTGACAATGCACGCGCACACAGCAGGTTGATCGCCAGTAATCCACCGACGCTGAGTTTCGTATCGTGAATTTCATACACGCCGAGCATAATCAGCAGCACGCTGTTGAAAATAATGGCAGCCGTACACAGATGCGATACCAGCCCCTGCCAGAACAACAGGTTTGATTGCGAGATAGCAGCGGCTTCCGTCACGGACTCCCATGCTTTTGTAAACGGGGCATAGCAGGCGAGCTGGCGGATGGTTTCGCGGCCATGCATAGTTTCCACCAGCACGTTTTGTTTGGCATAAAGCGCCTGCTGGTTCGACAGCAACCCTTTGTCTAGTGCAATATGGAGAGCATATTGCAGGCCAATAATCACGGTGCCGGTGACAACAGGAATGAGTGCCATGGCTGGGCAAATCAGGTAAATCGCCAGCAGGAATGTGAGTACGAAAGGTGCGTCAATCAGGGTGGGCACCAGCTTCTGGCAGAAGAAGTCACGAATTTCCTGAAGGTAATTGAAGTATTGGCCGGTCTTGGCGATACTGTAACCATGTGGCAGATGCATCAGATGTTGATGAAATTGCTGTTCCAGTTTTGCGCCTGCTACATTTCCCAGCCTGTCAGTGATGTAGCTTCGGCTTAGTTTGAACAACACTTCAAACGCGAGCACCAGTATCATGCCGCTAAACAATACCCACAAGGTGGCTTCGGCAAAATTGGGAATCACGCGGTCATACACCACGCGTGTAAAAATAGGCAGTGATACCCCCAGAATATTGAGGAATACACATGCCAGTGCAATATCGCGGTATGCGGCGCGTGTTAACCACAGCGGTTTCCAGAACGAATGGGTAGACGCTAGCATGTAGTGTTTTCTCCACAAAACTTCGGCAACAGGTCGGATGTCGCGCGCATCAGTTCAAACGTCACATTCACCAGATCGGTTTCGAGCTGTATTCTTTTGGTTTCTGCGCCAAAAATACGCTCCTGACTTTCTACCAGCTGGATGAATTCCAGCTCGCCCTGCTCAAACTGCTTGCGGTATAATTTTTCTAGATCGGAATTCGCCTTAATTTCTTCTTCTACAATTTTCATCTGTTCAAGCACGGTCTGGCGGCGGTTAAGCGCTTTCCTGACATTCTGCTTAATCTCACGCGTCAGTCGGGTTTCTTTGCTATCAAGCTCACGCAGCTTTTCGCTCTGGCGATAGGTGGTGGCCTGACGTAGCCCACCGTCAAATAATTTATAATTGACCTGCAGCTTAGCAGACGCAGCACGGTGAACACCGGTGAATCCGCCGAGATCGTTCGAGTGGTTGGCATCCACCACCAGATCTACTGTTGGCAGAAATTTGCTTTTGGCGGCGCTCAGTTCGTGATCAGCGGCTTTTTTGTCAGAATTCAACAAACGCATATCCGTATTCTGCGAAATTGCTTTATTCAGCAATGCATCGACATCGGTCAGCACATACGCATCATGGCTTGGGGGTGCGGCATCAAACTCCTTCACATCCCCGATCAGGTAAGTGAGTGCGCTGAAGGCATCCCGCAGTGAGGCCTTTGCGCTTAAATGTTCTTTTTCGGCGGCAGACAGGCGTGCCTGAATATAATTTTGCTCTACCTGACTGGCATCTCCCGCCATAACACGTTTATTGATAAGGTTTCCGATATCAGTCAGTGCATCGAGATTGTCTTTGGAGGCGACCACGATGCTCTGGAAATGCCACAAGTCCATATAGACCTGTGTGGTAAATACGATCAGTTCTTCACTTACCTTGTCGCGTGATAAATTGGCGGATTCTACCAGTTGCAGGCGCTGTTTCACGGTTTCACGCGTACTGAATCCATCAAACAGCATCATGCGCATGTTGACGGACTTCCCGTTGCCATAGTTGTAGCCGGAATATTGCGTTGCGCCTTGGCGGAGGGAGAAGGGGTCGTTATATTCGCGCCCGCCTTCTGCCCTGAGGCTTACCTGCGGATAGTAATTGGAGGTGGCTTCATCAACGGCGTAATGCGCCTGACTGGTCTGTGCGGCGGCGACATCGCGCTCAGGGCTGTTTTTTAGCGCCATTTTAATGGCGTTTTCCAATGTAATGTTACTGGTGCTTGGCAAGGGTGCTTCGGCCACCTGAGCAGTCGTCAGCATCTGGAATATTTTGTCTGCAAGCAGCTCATCTCCCGACATACTATCGGGTTGCACACTGGCTATATCGATGATGTCATCCTCGGCAGGCTCAATCATCGGGTCATTGATGGCAGGTTTGGCTTTTTTCTTCTTCTTTTTCACCTTGAGTGGCTTAGGCGCGTTAGCTGAGGGAGCCAATGCCGCCACCGTGTCAGCAACAGAGACAGGAGTGGGGACGGCTGATTGAGTGGGGATAGATGGTAGCGTCGACTGGGCCGATACCGTGATGACAGGTGCGCTTGAGGCTGCCTTGGGCGCACTCATCATTGTTTCCAGATCGATAGTGTCTACGGCATATAGTTCCATCGGCGCTGCGAGCATAACGCCCAGCACCAGAGAACTACTTCTCAAAAGTGATCTTAACGCTACCATACTGATTGTCAGTCTTTTCTTCAGGTTGTTTAGTGTCTGTTTTCGGTGTTTCTTCTTGCGCCTTAGGCAGGCTGATGCGTAGCGCGATATGGTCGCTGGCGACGCCGTTTTGTAATAAAATATTGCGAACGTTCAAAGCGCGGTTAAGCGCAATTTCGCGGATAGAGCCAAAGTCGCGGCCCTCAGGAATAATAGCATTGATCGTTATGTGCCCATCGAAGGGAAGGGCAGCTTTAATTGTGTCACTACTTTCGGGGGTTACAGTTGCGCCCATATCGCCGTAGCTCACCACGATTTCATTTTCAATGTGGACTGTTTTCTGATCGGTGGATTCAGACAATACGTTCTTCAGCTGCGCCAACCGGTCCACTTCCTTCTGGAGCGTTTCTTTTTCTGCCAGCAGGTTGTTGACGTCCGGTGCAAGATTGCTGCTGGACGCGGTTTTGGTGGGTTGATTCTTGTCTTCGGTTTTGACTTTAACAGCGTTATCGACGGCTGCTTTTTTAGCCTGATCGGACAATACGAAAATGATGACAGAGGTCATCATCATAAAAAATACGAAGACGATAATTACAGTCGAAAGAATATCAACGAATCCGGGCCACGGGATAGTGCTTTCTGGGTCTATATCATCCGACATCAGATTCTCTTCTGGGCGTACGCCTGTTCATCAGTAGTAATTTCATTCACATGCTCAAGTTGCGTTTGCAATATATGCTGCATCACCAGCACCATTTCGATAATTTTATCTTTCTGGTCGATGGTGTCGTCATGCAGATTTTCCAGCGCTTCAGCAATCTGGATATGAGCATTTGCCAGCATACGATTGTCTTCAATGAGTCTGGAAATGCTCTTATACAGCTGCGTTCCTTGCGATGAATATTCAACCAGCTGCTCGTTCGCGAGCTTCTGCTGATCGAGCAACGATTGCTGCGAGGTGAGCAGCACATGGTTGATGTCGCGGACTTCGTTTCGTACTTCTTTGACAATCAGCGGCAGCATGGCCAGTGATTCACTCATGCTTGCCATGTTGGAAGACAGCGTGTTGATGCCATTTTCGAAACTGTTGGCAAGGCGGGTGGTTTCACGTTTATCAAGGGATAGCTGATGCGTAAATGCGGCCTGTTCGCTGCTGAAGTTGGTCATGGCGGTGATGACCTGCGAGAACATACTCATCATCTGTTGGGATTGCCCTGCAAGGCTGGCACCGGCATCTTCCCTCTTTTGCATTTCGGGAATACGTGCATCCACCCAGTTGCTGAAATCTTCGAGGAATTTGTCCATTCCTTTGCCGCAGAAACTGTTGAGCAGGCCGGTCATCAATGAGCCGGACAAACCGAATAATGAGGCGCTGAATGCAATGCCCATACCTTGCAGCGGTTTGCTGATGGCTTTAAGGAAGTCGACCATGCCGGTGGCCTGACCGCCACTTTCGGAACTTTTGGAAAAGCTTTCCACAATGGCCGACATGGCTTCGCCCACCGAGGTAATGGTAGCCAGCAAACCCCAGAATGTTCCGATCAGCCCGAGCATAACGAGCACACCCGCCATGTATTGTACGCCATGGCGCATACGGCTGGTGCGTTGCCCAACCTTGCTTTTCATAACGCGTGACTGGTTATCGCTAAATTTCAGGCTACCCGCCTCATGAAGTGCCATGATCGCACCTTCTAGGTAGAAGGTATTGATAATGCAGTTCTTTTTACGAAGTTTTTTAATAAGTGTCTTGCTCGCGGCTTCGGATGGATCATCTTCGTATTTTTCAAGTTTACGCAGCAGGGAAGCGGATTTTTCGATTTTAAAAATATTATGAAAGGCCGCGGCTATCGATACAACCATCGTGCCTATAATCAAGGCGTTGAGGGATGGATGCGCCATAAAACGCACGTATAAATCTTCGTGCATATAGGCGATAAAACCTATGAAAACCAGCAGCGCAAATACCATTTTGAACGGCATGTAGTGCTTGATCTGGCCAATTTGTTTCAGACGGTCGTTAGGGGTATCAGTCATGACAGACTGCTCCTTATGCTAAGTTATACTCTTTTTCTTAAGCTGAAATCGTTAATTATTTGATAATTAACCAGCTAAAACGAAGTGTTATTGGCGGATTTAAGGATAAATTAAGCAATCCTTGCTACACTTTAGTCTGGGAGTATTAGGGCACATGACAGAAACAACATTAATTAAAGAACCATCCGCCGGAGAAAAAAAATCCATATTCATTCAGCCGCATGAGGCGGTGAATTTTGATTTTGACCTCAAGGCTGCGCGGATTGATATTCTGGGTAGTGATCTGGTGTTCACCTTCAAGGATGGCGGGCAGCTGATCCTTAGCAACATTGCCGCGACCCTTTTTTCCGAAGATGCGCCGAGCCTGATGTCGGGTGGAAAGGCCATTTCTGCCGACGAAATTCTAAGCAACATCGGTATGGTGCAAAATGTGTCCGGTAAGGATGCGGCGCTGCTGACCAGCATGATCGTTGATAAAAACAGTAAGGATCAGAACGTATACAGAGAACAACAGGGCAAGGTGGTCGAAAAGATCGTCTACAAAGCATCGCCGCCCGTTCTTATTTCGCCGCCGCCTACGCTTGAAAAATCGGATAGCTCTACCTCTGAAGGGGCTAAATATGAGCAGCAGTTCAAGAAAGCATTTGATGAATTATTGACGGCACGTGCGAAGGATATTGACCAAAATACGAATGTGGGAAAATTTACGGCTCCGCCGTCGGTTCCTAATCCGCCGAAAATTGAAGCGCAGATACCGCTTCCTCCCGGAGGTCCGGGGGGGAATTTAGTGTTTTCAGCCAAATTACTGCAATTATCACCGAGTGTATTTCTGGACACTAATACCCATACGGTCACTTATAAAGGCGGTACCGGTAGTGGTGCCGCGACGCTGGATCCAAGCTTTTTGACGCAGACGCAAAGCCAGTTTATTGATCTCACCAAGCAGAATGGGCTTGGAATTATTTATGGTAATGATCCGGCGCTGATTAGCGATCACCTGTTGTCGCGCGCTATGGTGATACAGGCTGCCATACCTAAGGATTACCAAATCGGCGCAATCAGTATCGCTGGTTTACCGGCAGGCTATACAATCAAGGGTGCAACGCCGGATGTGAACGGCACTTATAACTTTGATCTCACCACGCTGACACCGGGCACTGGGCCGCAAAAGTTTATCGTACAATACGACCCTACAACTCTGGGAGCTGCGAGCGATCTGGATGGTGACGGGCTTGCTCATGAATATGCAAAATTTGACGTGGTCATACACACCACTGTGTTTGATCCCAATAGCGGCAATGTTGTGACCGACGTACACACTATTCACACTATCGTCAAAGATACTTCTCTGACTGATTTTGGTTATACCGTGAATAATGTGGATGGCTGGGTTTTGGATGTCAAACCTAACGCCAACATTATTCTTGCAGGTGATGGCGGTGCAACGGTCTATGCCGGTAGTCAGGGTGACAGGATCAGTACCGGAACCGGAAATGACGTTATCCACGGCGGGGACGGTAATGATAATATTACGACAAGCAGCGGTAACGATATCATCGATCCCGGTCATGGTAATAATATTATCGATGGTGGTGACGGTGAAGATCTTGTGACTTATGCGACGCGAAATGAAAACATCAGTGTCGATCTTGGCGCAACACCCAACGCTTTTGGACAGGTGACGGTTACGGTTGGTGCAACACAGACCGATCTCATTAAAAATATCGAAGATATCACGACCGGTAGCGGCAATGACACGTTGCTAGGTGATAACAATAATAACGTGCTCAACGGCGGTGCTGGTGACGATTTCCTTATGGGGCGCGGCGGCAATGATACGATCATCGGCGGCCCCGGCAACGATACGGTATCTTATAGCTACGCCGGTAACGGTGTGACAGTAGATTTACAGGCGGGTACTGCGGTGGTAACGGCAACCGACCACGATACTATCCAGACTGTCGAAAATATTATTGGTTCGGACTATAATGATATTTTGCTGGGTGATGCTGGAGCTAACAACATACAAGGTGGGCTGGGTGACGATTTTATCAACGGACGCACTGGCAATGACATTATCGATGGGGGCGCTGGCAACAATACTATCTCGTTCAGCGATCAAACCTCTGGTGTTACGCTAACATTGCAAAATGCTGGACCATCCACCGCTACGACGACAGGCGGCGACACCATCACTTTAACCAATATACAAAACATTACTGGTTCTAACTTTAATGATACGATAACTGGTAACAATGCCGACAACATCATCCGTGGTGGTGGTGGCAATGATACGCTTGATGGCGGCGGTGGCACGGATACGCTATCTTATGATAACCAAACAGCGAGCATCACCGCTGACCTTGGCGCTGGTACGGTCACTAAACCGGGCGGTGGCCAGGACACATTTGTCAATTTTGAAATCTTCAACGCCACTGCTTATGATGACACTATTATTGCAGGTCCGCTTATCAGCGTTATCAATGGTGGGGCAGGAACGGATACGCTCAGCTACCAGAATACGGCAGGTGCCGTCACAGTCAATCTGGTGACGCAAACCACGACAGGCGCGCTGACCAACACTTTCACCTCGATTGAAAATGTTATAGGTGGCAATGGCAATGATACCATAACAGGCGATGCGGGCAATAATGTGCTATCAGGCGGCAATGGCAACGATACTATTTTTGCCAGCGGCGGCACTGATACGCTTAATGGGGGGGCGGGTACGGATACTGCTAATTTTACGCCGCTTCCAGGTTTGATTATGGCGTATCTGGGTACTGCCAGTCTGGTGGTAAGCGATGATCCTAACAATGTGATCGATCCTATTACGGGTTTGCGCGTGGGTGTAAATCCGCAGACCGGTCTGGAACAGAATCCTGGCCCCTATTACAATGATTACAGTACACTTAATGGCATTGAAACTATTGTCGGTTCTAATTTTAATGATGTGTTTGTAAGCGGTAATACAAGCAGGGTCTTAAGCCTTGATGGGGGCGCAGGAATTGATTGGATAAGTTTTGCTACCGAAACCAATGCGGTTACAGCTAACCTTTCTGGTACGGCTACCGGTTCGTTTGGCACCTATACTTTTTTGAACAATTCGATTGAAAATATCGCAGGCGGCAGCGGCAACGATATACTAACCGGCACCAGCGGCAACAACATCATGTACGGCAATGCCGGCAATGATACGTTCAATCCTAACGGCGGCAGCGATATGATCTTCGGCGGTAGCGGCTTTGATACCGTAACGTATAATAGCTACGCTGCGCCAGTTACTGTTGATCTTGCTGCACTCACCGTAACAGATGCTAATGCGGGAGTGACTACGCTTAACAGCATTGAATCTATCGTTGGAACTACTCATGACGATACATTTCTCAGCGGATTGAGTATTGCTAACCTCACACTCGATGGTGGTGCGGGAACAGACACGATCAGTTTTGCCCCATTACAGGCGGCTGTTACCGTTAATCTTGGCACCGGCGTTGCAACGGTAGGTCTAGGTAGCCAATATACTCTCAGTAATTTTGAAAATATTATTGGTGGTGGCCTGAACGATTTATTGACGGGTAATGCGGGCGATAACGTCATTATGGGCGGCGGCGGTGACGACCAGTTCCGTGGTAGTGCTGGTAACGATATCCTCGATGGTGGTACCGGCTATAATTACTATGATTATGGCGCACCGTTTGGCACTGCTTCCACGTTTAATCTCGGTGCTGCAGATGTGACAGTTACCGATGGCGCTACTTACAGTACTATATTGCGTAACATCCAGTGGATTGGCGGTACCAGCGGTAACGATACGTTTAACAGCGGAGCTGTGGCGCGCAACCTGACTATTAATGGTGAGGGTGGCGTGGACACGCTGAGTTTTTCGACAGAAACCACTTCAGTTACGGCATCCCTTGGTTCGCAGGCCTCCGGCTATCAGGGATCGGCGACGGGCGCGTTCGGTAATTACAGTTTGTGGTATGAGCAGATTGAAAACCTCACCGGCGGCAGCGGCAACGATACACTGACAGGGACGGGGGTTGACGCCTACAGCAACGGTAACAACGTTATCATCGGTGGTGCAGGTAATGACGTGATTCGCGGGCTTGGTGGGAATGATACGATCAATGGTGGTGCTGGCTTCGACACGGCGACCTTTTCGGAAGTCACAGGAAATATCTCGGTCAATCTGGGAGCCATGACGGTTAATTACACTGACCAGAACAACCACGGTTCGTCGTCCACCCTTACTTCTATTGAATCGATCATCACCGGTAGTGGCAATGATTACTTCACCGTCGGTGGCGTGGGACAGACGTTAACGCTTGATGGTGGCAGCGGTACCGACACGATTGATTTTTCAACCCAGAATGTCGCCCTTACCGCCGACATGACCAGCACAGCCACTGGTAATTTTGGCACCTATACCTTTACTAACAATAGTTTTGAAAATTTACTCTCCGGTAGCGGTAGTGACACGATTACGGGTACGGCAGCAGCCAATATTATTTTTGGCGGTAACGGTACAGACACCATTAACGCCGGCAGTGGTGATGACTATGTTGACGATTCAAATAGCACTTTTGCCAGCAATAATAGCAACGTCATCAATCTGGGTGATGGTAATGATACGGTTGTGGTGAATGTGGCCAATAATACGCTGGATGGTGGCAACGGAACCGACACGCTGCGCTACGATGCATTCTCGTATGGTAACTTTAACTTTGGCCACGACGTTGCCAGCAACCTGACCTTTACCCTGAATGCCAACTCTACCGCAGGGACTGTCACGGATGGGGTCCATACGGATACCTTCAGTAATTTTGAAGTGTATGTGGGCGGTGGTGGAAATGATCTTTTCATTGGTGGTAGCGGTAACGATACATTCTATGGGCAGGATGGCAATGATACGTTTAGGGGCGGGGCGGGTAACAATACGTTCTTCGGCGGTAATGGCATCGACACTGCCGATTATAGCACCGCACCTGCCGGCGTTACGGCCAACCTGTTGACGGGGACGGCAACCAATAACGGTTATGGGGGCGTGGATACGTTTAACGGCATTGAAAACCTTACCGGTTCGGCGTTCAATGATATTCTGATCGGTGATAATAGTAACAACGTTATCAATGGTGGCGACGGTAACGATACGCTGATTGGCGGTGGCGGCAACGATACGCTCAACGGTGGGAACGGGTACGATACGATCAGCTACACAACCGAAACCAATGCCATTACTTTTAACCTGAACACCAGCTCTGCCGTCAGCGGCAGCGTTGGTACGGATAGCTACCTGAATATCGAACAGATCAATTCCGGCAGTGGCAATGATGTGATCAACTCCACTCCTGCCAACCTGTTTGCCAATACGATTCTATTCGATATGGGATTCGGCAACTTTGACAGCATCGTGCTGAGCGCCGGATCTGTGGGCACCGATGCAACAACATTGGCCAACCACTTCCATAATGTGGAGTATCTCGACTTCCGTAATGCAAACACGGGGGGCGGCAATCTCGTATTCAGTGGTGACAACGTATTTGCGATGACCGATAGCCATCACGCCCTGCGTCTGGATATCAGTAATGCCTTCGGTCTTACGTTGCAGGGGGGCAGCTACACCCTTTCTAACGGTCCCACCGTAGCGGGTGTTACCACCTACACCTTCTCAACCGGTGCGACACCGGTGTCCACATTGGAAGTGCATGTATCGTAGCGTTGCGCTCTTTTAGACGTGCAGGTTGAATTTTTTCGTCAGCAAATAGTCGAGCGAGGCTTTTCCAGCACCGCATACCGCAAACCAGAAGAAGATTACGAAATAGGATGCTTCTTCAAATCCGAACAGCGTTTCAATGGAGTCAATGTCGTGAAGTTTTGCGGAGATGATCGCGACGGTCATAACCACGGCCAGTGCGCCGCCCGCCACACGGGTGAACAGGCCAAGCATCAGGAATATTCCCCCGAAACATTCCACGCCGGAGACAAACGGGGTGAGTATTTCAGGATGTGGAATACCCCATGCAGCAAAATTTTCTATCATTTTTGGCAGGTTGGTAAGCTTTCCCCAGCCGGTCAGCATAAAAACGTACCCTACTACGATGCGTGTGGCCAGTGGGCCTGCCCACAGGAAATAAGAGGCAATCTTCTCTGGCCAGCTTATCAGAAGCTTTAATGGAAAAAGCAGCAGATTATGTGTGCAGCACGGTGTGTTATCCTGATTCATAGCTTATCCTTTTGAGGTGGTCTGATCATATATTCGTTCATAGCGATGAAATAGTTATGTATCTACGGCGAAAAATGACGAATCGTCTGGCGTGACTTAGTGGACAGGTTGCGAACTGATGGTTATCAGGACATAGTCGAATTGTCCTCCAGCGTCCAGTCAATCAAACAGTTGTTTCTGGGAGCATAATGCCTGTTAGTCAATTTAATGACGCATATGGTATACCATATTGTATTTGAATGAAATATTGATCATTTTACCATTTGGTAACCCCTTAATAGTATAATGCAACCTAGGTTATCCATAACTAACCTTGGAGTAGTATATGAAAGAAGCGGCTTTTCCTCATAATGAAGCGGAACGCCTGTTTATACTGCGTGCGCTTAATCTTTTGGATACCCCAATGGAGGAACGTTTTGACCGCATTACGCGCATTGTCTGCAATGCTCTCAATGTACCTATGGCGGCGATTACACTCGTGGATGATACGCGCCAGTGGTTTAAGTCAAGCCAGGGCATATGCGTTGCCGAAACTTCGCGTAAAGATGCATTTTGCGCCCATGCTATTTTAGAGAGCGATATGATGCTGGTGCCAGATGCCTCCAAAGATCCCCGTTTTCACGATAATCCTCTGGTAACCGGGGATCCGTATATTCGTTTTTACGCGGGCTACCCAATCACTGTTCGTAATGCATTCAATATAGGAACATTGTGCGCCATTGATAATAAGTCTAGGCAACTGACTGAGGCGCAGAAAAACATTATGCAGGATCTGGCCCAGATTGTTGAATCGGAAATCTCGGCGATATCCCTTTCTGAAACGCATTATAAAATGCAAAAGAAAAATTGATGCTCGGTATCATTTAAACCATGTCACAATTTCCTAAACCATCTCAACTTAATCAGAACCATCTCCAGCAAATCATTGAGATGCAGGCTTCCTTAGTATCGGGAGATTTCGCTCTTGATGCCTTTATGATGAATGTCGTAGAACGAGTACAGGCATTCACTTCTGCTACGGGTGCCGTGGTGGAACTGGTGGAAGACGATGAAATGGTGTACCGCGCAGCAAGCGGCAGCGTAAGCCCTTTTATCGGATTGCGGTTGAAAATGGGTGCCAGCCTGTCGGGGCATTGTGTGCGTAGCGGCGAGGTGACATTGTGTGAAGACACCGCCCTCGATCCACGCGTGGACGCGGCGGCCTGTAAGAAGGTAGATGCAGCATCTATGGTGGTGGTTCCCCTGTCACGCAAAAATCAAGTGGTGGGGGTATTGAAAGTGCTTTCAAACCGGACGCACGCCTTCAATGAGCATGATGTATATACCCTGCAATTATTAGCAGGGCTTCTTGGGGGAGCGCTTGGCCAGCAATTGGAAATGCACAGTCAGCAGCAACTGGAAGAAAAACTCCGCTATATGGCTCAGAATGATACGCTGACGGGATTGCCCAACCGTGTATTGTTTAATGATCGATTATTGCACGCTATAGCTCGTAATAGTCGAAGTGAAAATTTTTTAGCGTTGATGTACATGGATATAGACCATTTCAAAGCTGTAAATGATACCTATGGCCATGCTGTAGGAGATGCACTACTTCAAGAGTTTTCCAGACGTGTGTGCGCAGTCGTTCGGAAATCGGATACTTTTGCACGTCTGGGAGGTGATGAATTTACCCTGATAGCAGAAAATTTGCGAAACAGGGAGGAAGCGGAACATATTGCAGCAAAAATTTTAGAAATCGTACGCTTGGAATGGATGCACGAAGGCAATAAAATTCATGTAAGTACAAGTATCGGTATTGCTCTTGCATCCGGTAAAGACATAAATGCCGATGCATTTATACGTCAGGCTGATGAAGCTTTATATGAAGCCAAAAAAACAGGACGTGACGGTTTTCGGATATGTTCTGAAAAAGCGAAAAACAGCTAACTCATTGATACATAAACGTTGACGTGCTCTAGTAGACACGTTGCGAACTGATGGTTATCAGGATGTAGTGGCTTTGTCACCTGTGCTGCGGATTGTGAGACAGATTTTTTTTACAGATAATCATTGGACGCAAGCTAATATGCCATCGTAAAAAAAAGCGCCACCTCTTTATCAGGAGTGGCGCCAAGGTTGAATGGAGGATGAGGCCTCCATCGAGGGGGTAGTGGCTAATTGATATCTCCGATGTTGATTTGTTTCTTTGTGGTAGCAGCGCCGGTAACCGCGCCGGCAGCGCCACCGATGATTGCACCCGCAACGGGATTCGCATCTAATAATATGGCTCCCACCGTGCCAGCGCCCGCACCAATGGCACCACCAGAAAGTGATCTTTGGCCTGGTGTATTACCACATGCTGTAAGAAAAAAAGTGGAGGTAAGTAATACGACAAGATAAATACGATGTGACATGCTTTTCCTTTCTTATTGTTGTGTTAAAATTGAATTCACCCAAGCAGCGGTAGTGTGCGCTCGAAATTACGCAAATAATTTTCAGCCAATTTGGCTGGCACTCCGTATTTTCCCTCGATCAGTCTGGCAATGTTGCGGCAGTTATGCCCGGTGGCTTCCAATTCCACATTGGATAGTTTGTTCCACTGCTGTAATAGTTGAGTACGTAGTACGTTCCAGTCGCAGTTGATATCGTTGTTGTTTGCAGCAATATATCTACTTGCAATCTGTGCATACGCTGATTTTTTGGTCTGTATTGCAAAACTTCGCATATAAACCTCTTCTGTTAAGGTCAAAACACTGTATGTTTCTATCTGAGGTTAACTATAGGATTATCTGGGTTATGTTTGCCATTGGGGAACAGTAGAGAATCTATAAATAACCCATAAATATTATTTTATATCAAAAAGTTATGTAATGGATTTTGGTATGGGAAATAAGAAAAATACCATTTTGGTGATTGAAGATGAGAAGCCAATTAGAAAGGTGTTTGGCATTGCATTGGAGAGTGCTAATCACAAAGTTGTTGAATGTGATAATGGCAGGGAAGGCATTCGTCTTACGACATCGGTGCGTCCTGATCTCATTCTCCTGGATTTAGGATTACCTGACATTGACGGCAAAGAAGTAATCACTGCCGTACGCGAGTGGTCACAGGTGCCTATTATTGTGTGCTCGGTAAGAAATCATGATGAAGAGGTGATCAAGGCATTGAGCTTAGGTGCTGACGATTATATTACCAAGCCATTTAATCCTGACGTGCTTTTGGCGCGTGTTCTTGCCAATTTACGTAAAGCGGTAAATCTTGAAGCGGGAGATCCAGAACTCACTAATGGCACTATTAGGATGGATCTGGTTCGTCATGAAGTCTATATCAACGGTGAAAAAACCTCCTTCACGCCGAAGGAATATGAGTTACTACGTTACTTTATGATTAATCGCGGGAAAATGCTAACCCACAAACAAATATTGAAAGATGTATGGGGGAATGCGCATGCGGATGACGTGCAATATCTTCGCGTGTATGTCAGTCAAGTTCGCGATAAAATCGAGGCCGATCCCACCAATGCGATCTATATTATAACTGAGCCGGGCATCGGGTATCGCATGGAGAATGTCAACTCAAACCCTAACTGGACTCACAAGCCTTAGGTAGGCTTGTGAGTCCAGTTTTAATTGGCGGTGAATTTCCTCGATCAAATCATCCATCACAAACGGTTTGGTGATATAAGCGCTGGCGCCGAGTTTGGCAGCCATATCGCGATCTTCTGTACTATTTCTAACCGTCAATACGATAATAGGAATAGAATCCACTTTATCGATGCGCTTGAGTCTCGGTAAAATATCCAAACCTTCTTTATCCGGCAATCCTAAATCCAAGACGATCAAATCAGGTCGGTCACTTTCACACAATGCTAAACCACCCGATGCTGTTGCGGCAGCACTGAATCTCGCATCTAATGATTCCAGTGAAATACGCAAAAAATTTAGTATGGAATGTGTGTCATCAATAGCAACGATATGTTTATTCGCGAGTGGCATGTTTTTTCTCCTCAGGTATGTTCATCGAAAGAAGGCGATGTAGGGGTAGACTGAATGTAAACACAGCGCCACCATCAGGGTGATTTTCTGCGGTGATCATCCCCTTTTGTGCTTCAATAACAGCTTTAGAAATAGCAAGACCAAGTCCGGTACCGGCTACTTGCGAATCCTGTTTCTGCAGGCGCGCGTATTTATCGAAGACCTGATCTATTTTTTCTGGCGGCAAGCCCTTACCGTGGTCCCGCACGCTGCATACAAATCCTTTTTCGGTATCGGCAAGGCAAAAAATTTCAATTTTTGAACCTTCCTGTGTGTATTTGCAGGCGTTATCGAGAATGTTTTGCAGTACCTGCTCTGTCATCACTACATCCATGAATACTTCCATTTCAGGAAACGGATGTACGATTAGTTTACGCTGTTTTAGGCGATGGCCAAGGCGTTTACGAACCCCATCGATCATGGATTGGACATTAAACCATTCCTGCTTGAATTTGATATTACCGCTTTCCAAACGCGTCATATCCAGAATGTTAGTAATGAAACTATCCAACCGCTGCGCTTCTTCCAGTGATGAATTGAGTAAGTCATCGCGTTTGTCTTGGGACAATCTGTTGCCAAGACTTTGGTGCACGCTGAGTGCGCCAATGATGCCGGCGAGAGGTGTTTTGAGATCGTGCGATACGGAGGAGAGCAGCATCGAACGCAATTTTTCACGCTCCTCACGGATGCGTGTTTTTTCCATGGAGCGCTCTAGTTCAATATGCTCAAGCACATTGGCTGTTTGGTCGGCAATTGCAGTAAGTAGCCTTCCAAACCATACATCCATTCGCGTGTTTTTGCGCGGGCGTACGGCGATTACACCCACTTCACCACCTGAAGAAATCATGGGTTCAAAGCGCCAGGTAGCTCTTTGATCGTGCGGTGTGGCAATACCTGTTGTTTTGGTTTCACGCCAACATATATCAAGTGCTTTGCGATCTGCGTCATTAAGCACAAGATTTTCCGGCGTTGCTGGTTCGATCTGATCAGGACTTAGGGTAGGAGGTATAAAGAATGCCACATCCACATCAAGCATACGCTCAAGTTTGCGTTGTAATTTTTCAATGGCTTGCTTACGTGATGAAGAAGTAGCGGCAATACGGTAAAGGGTGAAAAGTAATTGTGTACCCAGTTCACGTTTGGTGGCTTTTTCGGCATAACCGCGTGTTTGGCTGGTAAATAAGGCGATCAATATCGCTGCCGACAAGAACAGTGTCATATTAAGTACATCGGAAACCGAAAATATTTTCAGGACATGATAGGGGAGGGTAAAATAATAATTTTCTGTTAGAAACCCAACTATTGCTGCTACAAGTCCCGGTAACAATCCATAACGGCCCGCAGAAAATGCGCAGGCGATCATAAACAGCATTCCAACATTCGCTTCATTGATACGAAATAATGCTGGCGGTAGGATGCGTTCTAATATCGCAGCGCCAGATGCCGCAGCAGCAACGCTTAATAATGCATATATTAGATAGCGCACACGGATGGCGCGTAGCTGGAATTTCTCTACAAACGATTGTTGATACAATGGACCCGACAGCGGAACAATTTCCACCTGAGTTCGTTGGCTGATGGTATGGACTGTGTGCACCCACGGCATGATTTTAAAACGAGCAAATGGGCCGCTTTGTCCTACGTTTCCGATAATCACAAGGCTTAAACGTGATTCTTCACGCGTGCACAGCAATTCTAATCCATCATTAATGCTCGCAACTTCCAAATGCTCGCTTTGGCCACCCATTTGTTCGGCCATGGTAAGCAAGCGTAAAATACGTTCATGTGAATCATCTTCAACATGTTTATGCTGCGAGGGTGTTTCAAGAAATATAGCACGCCATTTTCCTCCACGTTCCTGCGCGCGTTTACGGGCAGTACGTAGTAGCAAAATAGCTTTTGGGTGATCTTCTGCTAATACCAACACCAGGTTCGTTGGAGGGGAGGTATCCTGAGAATTCGCCATATTCAGCCTTTGTTATTATCTTATATAAAGGTGATGTATAGGGTATAAAGAATCCATTAGGTTTTTAGGTGTTGTGTACTCTATTTATTGCACATTCGTCAAAATGAGTCTACACATGGAAACATCATTTATAGCGTCAGGTAGTCGTGCATATGAAGTGTAAAGCCTTATCATTATTGGCGATATCGTGTCTGCTGGTTGGTGTAATGCCGCTGGCCTCTTGCACACAAATTGCATCACTATTTGGCAATGGCAAGTCTAAATCAGCGCATGCCAAGCATGCCCCGCAAAAAACCACTTATGACGCTGGTGCTTACGTTGCCAATCTAACGATGGGGCGTCTTGCGCTGTCTGGGGAAGATGTATCGGATAATGTCGCTATGATAAATAGCTATGCTGGTCAAAAGAAGTCGAAGGCAGAACAACTGATGATCATCATCATTGATTACAAAATTAATCCTGATGCACCCGCCCAGCAGTTTGTAGCGCCAGCGATAACAGGTAAGGCGGATTTTCCATACTTGCAATTGATCATGGATAAATTGAATGGTGCCGGTGGTGCAATTCAAAATATTCACCTTGCTGGAGTTGTAGTGCGTGCGGACAAATCACTTGCCTTGCCCAAAGAATCTGCACAACTCACTTCCGCGCTGGACACGCAACAACGAAATATATTAACGCAATCTCACGCTTTAGAAATGAAAGATGATATTAAAACGCAATTGGCATTGATTGACTTTTTTACCAAACACCTTTGTCGAGATGCGGCATATTTGTCTGTTGATAATGTAAAGCGTATGCTGGCAAAAGTAGCACAAAATAAAAATATGGATGATGCCGAGTTGCAGTCTTTTTCAAAAGATCTGGAAAAAGAAGAAAGCAACCTCAAGTCAGTCCTGCCTTATAATATCTGAGATTGCCGGTCTCACAATATATTTAATATCAATCAAAATGTTGGCGTGCCCGGCGAGATTCGAACTCACGACCCTCAGCTTAGAAGGCTGATGCTCTATCCAGCTGAGCTACGGGCACGTAACAAACTGACAGCCTGTTCTAACTACGTGAGGTAAGGGGGTGGCGCAACAAAAAATATGGCAGATCATCGATGATAAACCCGTATTGCTTGGCTTCTTGACCTAAGCGACTGCCATACAACAGGTTTGTGGATAAGATGTGAATAACTTTGTGGATATCATCTGGAGGGCTGGATTATTGCATATTTTTGTGATATACCGATCCTCCGGCTTTGACCGGATATAACATGCTTCATGCGTTTGAGGCTCATACGTTCGGGGGAAATATGAAAGCACTTCAAAAGTTTGTAACGCCACAACAACTCACTCACCTTCATCACCTGATTGGCAACGATATGTGCCGCGCGGTGGATATGTGGGTCTCTAAAAATAAAGTGTCAGCGCGTGAACATGCCCAGTTGCGTGAGGCGAAATCGCTGGTTGGCAGCCTCAAATACCCTGATTTCATTCAGGCGGTCCGCATGGACGAGATGCTCTGGGCGCTGAAATGGTTTCAAGAACGCCTTGAATCGCTGCATAGCAAACTGTTTGATCAGGCTGCACAGATGCTGGGTGCAAGCCTGAATGAGGCGCACCCGTTGCCGCATGACCTTGAACGCCGCATTGCTAACGAATTAGTGATTGTAAGCCGCGTTGAAACGGCAGTTCCCCTCAAGGAAGCTGTGTAGTTTCCTTAGTTTTCAGTGGGTTAATAATTAATATGTGTTTACTGTGAATAATGATTTCAGGGCGTAATTGTTAATATCGCTTTAGTGACTGTAACGCTATAATGGCCTTAGAAAAATCTGACTATTTTTCCAAAGGAGTGGTTTATGGCAAGCGGTCTGGATTCACAAAGCGCCAAGCGTGATTTAGCTACACACAGCCTCACAATCGAAAAAATTGCCCAGACTCCCCTCGGTGAGGAAACAGGTGTCATTGCAACACCTGAGAGCATGGACCCGCAGCTCAATCCCGACCTGCGTCAGGCGCTCAAAATATACAGCAAGCATTACCTCACGGAAGAAGACGGTATTCCGGGTGAAGGCGAGGGCATCAACGATGTCATGCTGCCGCGACTGCGCGGCGAAGACCCGAACGTCAAGGCCGTCACCACCTATGCCATGAAGGGCGACGATGGTGTGGTCCACGGCGTTGCATTTGTGGAAACCTATGAAATCAATGAGTCGAAGAAGGGCGAAGAACCTTTAAAGGGCCTCGTGCATCTGCTCACCTATGCCGCCACCGAGCCTCCTTATAACGACTATGAACATAACGCCGCTTTCCACGCGGGGATTGTCGAGGGCGTAAAGCAGATCGACAAGGATCTGGGGTATGATGGCAACACCGTCATCACGTCCGAGGTAAACTCCTTCCGCGATTATGAAGGCAAGCCCACGAGCAATAAAATGGACGTGGAGTTCGAAATTAAATCAGGCCTCAAGCGCGCCGAGCGCGAGGTGTACAATCTGGGCGGTTCGCCGGACATTATTGCTCTGGATGGCCGTTATAACAATATCAATATCCTGCAAATTCCGTACACGCCGCCCGAGCTGGGTGATGATGACGGTGAGAAACACGGGCATCTGAAGGATGCCAAGGCGATTTCACGGTTGCTGAAAAACGAGTATGCGTTCAACGGGGAAGGTGAACCATTATTCCTGACCGCCGAAAACACCGACGGTAGCAAACTAACTGCTGAACAGCTTGAATTACAAGCGGCTTTCCAGAAACAGCTGGTGGTGAGTGTGGCACGTGACCGCGGGTTGACCGACAAGCAACTGGTGTTGGATGCGCGTTCGCTCAATGAAGCCGGCTTCCGTTCGATGGATGAGGCCTATGAAACCCTCACCAAACGTGCCAAAGGCGAAGGCAAGACCTCTGCCAGCATTCCACCACGCCGTACCAGCTGGGTTGTTGGCGGCGAGTCATAACTCCCGCTATCGGCAGAATTCCTCATATCTGGGGTTTATGTCGGAGCATTTTCCAGAAATTACTTGCGCCTTTCACCGGTTTATTGCTATCAATAGCACCCTTTTACGCGAAAAAGGCCGCCTTGCTGCGCCTGAGAATATCAGGCGGCAACCAACGTAAGGCGTGATTTTTGGGGGCGGTTAGCTCAGTTGGTTAGAGCGCCACGTTGACATCGTGGAGGTCGGAGGTTCGAGTCCTCTACCGCCCACCAGTTTTACTCCACTCACGCCCTGATGGTGCTAAGGAATTCATCCACTTTTTGTTTCAGCGTGACGGACTGGGTATTGAGGCTCTTGGCGGATTCCAGCACCTGCTGGGCCGTCTGGCCTGTTTTTTCCGCACCTTCCTGAACAGAGATCATATTCTGGGAAATTTCCTGCGTGCTGTTGGAGGTACGGATAATGTTGCTGGCGATTTCATTGGTGACGGCGGATTGTTCTTCTACCGCCGCTGCCACTGCCGAGGTGCTTTCCGACACATGCCCGATAATGCCGATAATTTTCATCACGGAATCCACCGAGGACGTTGTCGCCACCTGCATTTCATTGATCTGGGCGGTAATTTCTTCGGTTGCCTTGGCCACCTGATTGGCAAGGTTTTTGACCTCGCTGGCAACTACTGCAAAGCCTTTTCCGGCGTCACCGGCACGTGCCGATTCAATGGTGGCATTCAGCGCCAGCAGATTAATCTGACCGGCGATGCTGGTGATCACCTCGATAATCTGGCTTACCTTTTTGGATTTTTCGGCGAGTGATTCAATAATATGCTGTGCATCTTCAGCGGTAGCGGACGCCTCGCTGGCGATACTGTTGGAGCGTTGGGTTTGTGCGCTGATTTCGCGGATAGAAGCCGTAAGCTCCTCCGCTGCTGCTGCCACCTGCGAGGAGGTGTGCGCTGCTTCATTGGAAAGGTTGGCAACCGATACCGAGCGCTGCTTGGTGTCGGCGGAGATCTGGGTCACGCTCTGCGCGCCTGATTGCATCTGTACGGCAGAGCTTGCCACCTGAGCCACCACAACCTTGATGGAGGATTCAAACGTGTCCGCCATGGTGTGCATGGCCTCGCGTTTTTGCTGCTCGGCGATGGCTTTCTGGTTTTCCTGTTTCTTTATCATGCGCGCGTTGTCGGCGGCTTTTTTGTTTACATCCGCTTCCAGCTCTTCGATTTTTAGTTTTACGATGCGGGCGCTGCGCTGCAAGATAGCCCAGATGGCGGAGCCGAGTGCAGTAAGCAGGGCTGCAAACCCGTAACCGGCTAATTTAAAATTCTGCACGGCCTTGGCATCACCGCTGTTGAGAAACTTATCATCGGGATAGCCCACCCACAGCGACCATTTGCTGCGAGGGTCGGTGGTTTCTACCGGAACCACGGTCGAAAACAGCAAATTAGGATCAGGTTTTATCTGTTTCAGCCATTCAGCAGATTGCTGTTCTTGCCCTGCTTCTTTGGCAAGTATGGTATATTGGTAGGTATCGTTCACCAGTGCCACGTTGGTGGTGGGCATCATTCCCTTAATAGTGTTGTTACGAATAACAGCCGTTATGGCTCCTTTTAATAGCCCGTCCGGTCCATAAAACGGCACCGACATCACTGCACCAGCGCGGTCGGTATCCTTGTGGGTTTTTTTGTAATCGTCATTATCGCAGGTCAACACTTCCGATCCGCTGATAAACGGCAAATTGAGATTCACGAATTTTTTGTTATCAGGATAGTGCTGCTTCAGATAGGTCATGTGCTCCTTCAGCAGTTTGTACTCATAAATTTCTACTTCTGGCATTTTCTCAGCCATCTCCACCGAAGTGACAGGGGGTTTGGCTGCTTCCGGTTTGGTGGGGTCAGGAACTTTACCGTCATACATAAGGATAGGTTCTTCAAGACCGCCAGTTTCGGGATCAATCTGCTCAGGCTCAATATCCACCGGCACGATGTAAATTTCCGATACCGAGACGTTGCTGACCATGTTGTTATATATCTGGACGATGGATTCATGAGCGTTGGCATCAAGGTTTTTGCCGTGACGGTCGATGTTTTGAACCCCCGGAAGCAAACCGATGGTGCGGATGCCCTGATAGAGCTGTTTAAAGGAATACGTTATATTTTTGGCAGCAAGATAGGCTTCGGCTTGTGAGTTGGTTTTATAGCGCTCCATGGCGGTTTCGAGGTCTTTGGTGCTTTTCATATGCACTAACAGCGCAAGGCCGGCGCCGAAGGCAAAAATGCCGATATAGCCTAAGTAATTTTTGTTGAACAACGACGCTTTGGAGGCGTTTTCAGCGTAATCCATATTTCAGTCCTGATGTATTTTTTTGTTGCTATAGCCTACGCGTAACAAAAAAAGACTAACGTAGCGTTAATATTGCTTTAGGGTGCAGGAGGTTTTGGGGCTGAGTACAATGCCGATTATCATGGCAGTGGCAATCACTGCCGAAGAACTCAGGCGGCTTAAATCAAGCCCGCCATCATGGAGCGGTTTGGTCAGCAGGTCACCCACCACAGCGCCCAGCGGGCGGGTGAGAATAAAGCCCGCCCAGAATAGTAGGGTGCGGGAGATTTTTGTGTAGTAATACGCGATGGCGATGAAGGAAAGTATGGTTAAAAACACCAGCGTGCTTCCATCATAGCCTAGACCGGAAGAATCAGCGGTAAAATCACCGAGTGCCGTTCCCAGCGTGTTGGAAAATAAAATGGTGATCCAGTAAAACGATTCCACCTTGGGTGAGTTGATACGGGCGACGCTCACTGAGCCAAGGCAAAAGCGCCACAGGCCGAGTGATGACATGAGTAGCGTTAGCAAGATGATGACACCGCCGACATACTCCAAGCCCAGCGAGCGGTCGGCATAATCGGCCATGGTGGTGCCTGCGGTGGTGGTGGCAACGATCACGCTCCAGTATAAAAAACGGTGGAACGATTTAGCTGCGACCTGCGCCGTAACACAGATAAGGAAAATACTAAAAAAGATAGCCGTGCTGGTTGCATACCCCAATTCAAGGGTCATCGAAACAGCATCGCCACCAGTTTCACCCAGTGTGGTAGCCAGAATTTTGATGAGCCAGAACGCAATGGTTATTTCAGGTATTTTGCTCATTTTCATATTCTGATGATAAGTATTATACTGAAATATATTAATATTAGTGATTTTATAAGTATAAAACGTAATGCAATTGTCACACATGTAATGCCGTATGAGGTTATAATACAAAAACTCAGGCTTGTACATTGAAGCTGTTGGAAGGGAGAGTGCCGTATGGTTATGATCAATGAAGTGTCCCCTAAAAAACTTAAGGACAAAACCGCCGAGGCGCTCAATCTGGAAGTGTATAAACTAGAGAACTGGTTTTATCGTGTCGGAGCGAAAGCATTGGGATGGGACGAGCAGGAAGCACGCTCGCACAATTTTGCTCTCAGGTTGATGCATGATGCCAACGAGGTAGACTCTAAGAAATCAAGAGCAAGAAAAGCCCACGAGGATGTCTATTTAAAAGACGAAATAATACCCAAGCCGCACATTGTCACCGATGCGGAAAGTTTTTTCATGGAAGCCAAAATGTTTCTCAGTTGCAGGCAGCTTCATGGAAAAAATGAACTAAGCGATGATCGTATGGCGGCGGCATCGACCCGTTTACAAAAGCACTATGATCATTTGGTTGCTGTGTGCAAACACCATGATCCTGAAATGGAAGATCCACCGTTTGTCGGTCTTTTGCGCAATGTTGAAGCGGCCTTCCGCATCAGCTTGAGCGATACACCGGTGCGTGTTGCGGACGTGGGCGGCGACCTAACGGGATACGAATACAAACCGCAGAAAAGGCCGCATCCTTTATTTTCTAAGAAGGGCAGGGAGCTGGGGCGCTATCGCCGCGATTTCCTCAACGAATTGAAACGCGATGAGGTAGACACCTTATCTGTCAAGTTGCTGATGCACTGGCCTGAACTTCCGGCAAAGCTTTCTGTAAAAGCAGGGGATATCATTGCTGAGGCACGTTCCGAGCTGGTCGATACCATGGTAGCGCAGCATAATGAGCCTGCATATGTGCCTGCATCAGGTTACACGGCGGATGATATTGTGGAAAAATTCATCATGGCTCCGTTACAAGAAGGAACCCACCTGAGTGGAGACGATGTGCGGTATCTGGCCGATGGGCATAAACAGGCGGTGGCAGAGGCCATCGGCAAGGTGCAGCGCCATCTGGAAAAACATCGCAGCGCACAGCTTTAGTGCTGGCCGGTGGCCTTTGGAGTGAGTCTCAGCAGTTGTTCTCCGGTTACT
This sequence comes from Alphaproteobacteria bacterium, assembly GCA_025360605.1. Taxonomy (GTDB): domain Bacteria; phylum Pseudomonadota; class Alphaproteobacteria; order Rickettsiales; family SXRF01; genus JANYBV01. The sequence continues at coordinate 107,477 of JANYBV010000028.1, forward strand.
TCCGGCGGTAGTTTGAAACGGGTATTTTCGGCTTCGCCCTCCATCGTATCCACCCGCGTCGTCCGCAGGCGGCCAATGGCATCCACCACACCCTGCACCAGATGTTCCGGTGCCGAGGCTCCGGCGGTGATGCCCACGCTTGCTATCGTGTCAAACCAGTGCGGCTGAAGGCTTTTTGCATCATCAATCAGATAAGCGGTGATGCCGATTTCAGCGGCAAGGTCGCGTAGGCGGTTGGAGTTGGAGCTGTTGGCCGATCCCACCACCAGTAGTAAATCCACCTGTTGCGCCAGTTCGCGCACGGCATTCTGGCGGTTTTGTGTGGCATAGCAGATATCGCGCAGCTCGGGGCCGGTGATGGACGGGAAGCGGCTTTTGAGGGCAGTGATAATGTCTTTGGTATCATCCACTGATAAAGTGGTTTGCGTTACATACGATAATTTTTCAGGGTCGCGCACCTGTAATGCGGCGACATCCTTGGCATCCTGCACCAGCAACACCCCTTGGCGCACACGCCCGCTGGTTCCCTCGACTTCGGGATGCCCTTCATGGCCGATCAGGATAATCTCGCGCCCGAGTGCTTCGTAACGCTGCGCCTCGCGGTGTACTTTGGTCACCAGCGGGCAGGTGGCATCGATAACGGGCAGTTCACGCAAACGCGCACTGTTCTCTACTTTTTCGGAGATACCGTGGGCGGAGAATACCGTGATGGCCCCATCGGGGATTTCATCAACTTCGCCGACAAACACCACGCCCTTGGCGCGCAGATCATCCACCACCCACTTATTATGCACAATTTCATGGCGCACATAAACGGGCGGGCCATACAGTGTCAGCGCCCGTTCGACAATTTCAATCGCACGGTCAACGCCGGCGCAAAAGCCGCGTGGCTGGGCGAGTATGATGCGTAATGGTTTGGTCATGTCACACCTGTACATACGGGTCGGACTGCATTTCTGCCAGCCGCGACACGGTTCGTTGGAATTCAAAGCTGCCATCGCCCTGTGCGTAAATGGCTTCCGGCGGCACTGCCGCCGTGCAGATGAGCTTTACCCTATGTTCATAGAGCGCGTCAATCAGGGTGATAAAGCGTTTGGCCTCGTTGCGTTGTTCGGCGGCAAGGGCAGGGATATCCGTTAGGATGACGGTGTCGAGGCGCTTGGCAATGGCCAGATAATCGGCAGGCCCCATGTTGGCGTGGCATAACTCGGCAAATGAAAAACGGCCAATTGATTGATTATAAAGTGTAAATTGTGTAGTTCTCCCCTGTACGGCCAGCATATCCTGTTGTGGTGGAATGCCTTGCGTCAGGCGGTCGATGACATCGGCAAGGAATGCGTTTGCTTCCGCGCCCAGCGGCCAGACATAGCGTTTTTGCAGGGATTTAATCTGGGTCATGCGGTAATCGTGGCTGCTGGAGAGCGCCATCACGTCCATTTTCTCATCGATCAGGGCAATGAGTTTGGCAAAGCGTTCGCGCTGCACCCCGCCGGTGTAGAGCGATGCAGGCGGGTGGTTGGAGGTGCTGACGATGACTACGTCCTGTTCAAAAAGTCCGGTAAAAATACGCTGGATGACCGAGGCATCGACCACATCCGTGGCCTGTAGCTCGTCAAAGCATAACAGGCGGGTGTTGGCGGCGATTTCACGCGCAAAGGTTGCCACCGGATCACCCTCGTAATTCGTCTGGCTTCGTAGCTCGTGCAGGCGGCGGTGGGCTTCTTGCATAAAGGCATGGAAATGCACGCGGCGCTTGCGGTTGATTGGCACATTATCGAAAAATAGGTTCATCAGCATAGATTTGCCGCGCCCGACATTGCCCCAGATATAAAGGCTACGCGGTTGCACGCTTGCGGGTTTGCCAAACAGGCGGCGCAACAGGCTGGCAGCGCCCTCGGGGGCGGCATCCGTCAGGCTGTCACTAACCCGTTGTAGCTGCTGCAAAACCAAGCGCTGGGCCTCATCGTTGCAGATGCTGCCGCCAGCCACAAGCTGGTCATAACGGGATTGTAGGGAATCGGCAGCGAAAACTTGCTTTTCTGGGGGCATTACATTAGAACCATTTTCCCAACTGATATAAAGCAAGCGTAGGCATCATGCAATTAACAGTCTCGCAGGACATGGAAAGCTTTCAGGAAGCCCTTGGCGAACTGGCAATGGACGGAAAAACCGTTGCTCTGGTTCCCACGATGGGGGCGTTGCATGCCGGTCATATAGCCCTCGTCAAGGAGGCCAAAGAGCTGGCCGATGTGGTGGCGGTGTCCATTTTTGTAAACCCCAAGCAGTTTGGGCCAAACGAAGATTTTTTAAGATATCCCCGCACATTGGAGCGCGATCTTCAGCTTTTGGATGAGGCTGGCGTGACGCTGGTTTATACCCCGACGGTAGAAGATTTATACCCCGAAGGTTTTTCCACCATTGTCTCGGCTGGCCCGATCGGGGCGATGCTGGAAGGCACATTCCGCACAGGATTTTTTGACGGTGTGGCCACCGTGGTCACGAAATTATTATTGCGCACCCTGCCGCAGGTGGCTGTGTTTGGTGAAAAAGATTATCAGCAGCTGTGCGTCATCCGCCGGATTGTGCGCGACCTTGATATTGCGGTGGAGATTTTTGGTGCCGAAACCGTGCGTGAATCTGACGGGCTGGCGCTGTCGTCGCGCAATGCGTATTTGTCAGCGCAGCAGCGCTCCATCGCGCCGAAGCTTTTTGAAACCCTCGAGGCGGTGGCGGACGATCTGATTTCCGAAGAAGTCTCCAAGGATGAGGCGTTGGCCAAGGGTATTGATAGGCTCACCGAGTTCGGGTTCCGTGTCGATTATCTGGAGCTGCGCAAGGAAGACACGCTGGAAGCGCTGGAAACGCTGGATACGGAAGCACGTCTGCTGGTGGCGGCGTGGCTGGGAAATACGCGTCTGATTGATAATATCGGTATAGGAGTCGAATAATGGACAAAGAACAGGTCATGAAAGAATTCAAGGATGCGGGTGCGATCCTGACCGGACATTTCGTGTTATCCTCTGGTCTGCACAGCTCGATGTACCTGCAATGCGCACGCGTGCTGATGGATGCCAAACGCGGTGACCGCCTGTGTAAAGGTCTTGCCGACAAATTAAAGCAATGGATGAAAGAATCGGGGCAATCCATTGATATTATTGTTTCTCCCGCTATGGGCGGTGTGGTCGTTGGCTATGAGATGGGGCGCCAGCTCGATGTACCCGCCATTTTCTGTGAGCGCGTGGACGGCACGTTTGCCCTGCGCCGTGGGTTCAATCTGGAGCAGGGGCAAAAGGTGCTGATCGTCGAAGATGTCGTGACCACCGGCAAGTCCTCGATGGAGGCGGTCGCCTGTATTAAAGAACATGGCGGTGTACCCGTGGCGGTTGCCAGCCTGATCGACCGCCGCTCGAAAAACGATGTCAGCCTGACGCTGCCTCTGGTGTCGCTGATGGCGCTCGATATCCCCACCTATAAACCCGATGCCCTGCCGGATGAGCTGAAAGCTATCGAAGCCATCAAACCTGGCAGCCGCTTTCTGGCGCAAAAGGCATCATGACCCAGCGCCCTGCCGTTATCATCACGGGGGGAGCAAAACGGGTGGGCGCGGTACTCACGCGGCATTTTGCTGGCCACGGATACGACATTGCCCTGCATTACCATCAATCGAAGTCCGAAGCAGAATCCCTGCAAAAAGAAATTTTATCACTTGGGGTATCGTGCCAGCTGTTTCAGCATGACCTGAACGACATCGCCGGATTATCATCCTTGGTTGCATCCATTTATAAGGCAATGCCGCATGTGAATGCACTGGTCAATAACGCATCTTTGTTCGAGCGTGCCACGCTCATGGATACCAGTGAGGCATTGTTCGACCGCCAGTTTACTACGAATTTCAAGGCACCGTTTTTCCTGACGCAGGCTTTTTCCCTGCATGTGGGCAAGGGATCAATCGTTAACATCCTCGATACCGATATAGTTCAAACGCAAGGCAGTCATTTTGCCTATCTGCTGTCGAAGAAAATACTGGCGGAATGTACCGTCATGGCCGCGCGTGAGTTGGGGCCGGATATTCGGGTGAACGCGGTGTGCCCGGGCTGCCTGATTCCGGCGGATGCCGCCGATGAGGCCTATGTTGAAAAGTTAAAAGATACCATTCCGTTAAAAGAACATCCACTACCGCAGGAAGCGGCTGAAGCGGTGTTGTGGCTGGTTAAGCAGCCGCATATCACGGGGCAGCTGATCTATGTGGATGGGGGCAAGCATGTCCTCTAACCGCTGGCGGGTGTATGTTACCAATCTAGAAACGTTCCTGCGCATCGGCATTTACGCCGCTGAAAAAAAACCGCAACGCGTGATTGTGAACGCCTCTATCGAGGCGGATTACGCTGTGCGCCCGAAGACGATTGCCGAGTGCATCAGCTATGAACATGTCTATACGCTGGTCGCACAGGAATGGCCGCAGCGCGGGCATGTGGAATTGCTTGAAACCTATATTGCCGAGCTGCTGGAATATATTTTTCGTCTCGATGATCGCATTGTCTACGTTAAAGTGAGCCTGTGCAAGCCGGATGTCTTTGCGGAAGCGCAGGCCGTAGGCGTGGAAGCGCAGTGGACACGCGGCGATTTTGAACGCCTCAAAAGCAAAGACTGACATGACACTGGTTTCCATCCTTACACCGGCCTATAAGGCGAAAACGCTGATTGCACGCGCAGTTCGCAGCGTGCTGGCTCAAACCTATACTGACTGGGAAATGCTTATTGTGTCGGATGATGCTTGTGACTATCAGGCCATTCTGGCGGCCGAGGGATTGACCGATGCACGCCTCCGCTTTGCTAGCACCGGAGCGGTCGGAAATGGGCCTTCACGCGGACGAAATATAGGCCTTGCGATGTCAAAAGGTGACTATATCACCACACTCGATGCCGATGATGAATACCATCCGCTGTATTTGGCCACGATGCTCGAAGCCGCACGTACACACGGTGTGGCCATGGTGTTGCTGGCAAATAAGCTGAAAGAAGATGGAGAGAAAAAAGCGATCTTTCACTGTCAGGAAATCAACCTGAAGGCCGAGGTTTCATTACTCAAACTGGATGATTATATCAAAATCAACGGCTGCACCGTCAGCCTGTTCCGTAAGGATCTGGCGTCGCACCGCTACTTCGAGGATATCAGCCATGCGGAAGATTTCTTTTTTGATGTCCGGTTTTACCAGTGGGTGAATGTCATTCCCGTCATTCATGAAAAATATTATATTTATCATGACAATGCAGATTCCCTGACCAATAAGGTTCGTTCGGATGATAAATTTATCGATGATTATAAAAAAGTGATTACACGGCTTGAGGGTGACGACAGCTTACCTGCGCATCTGAAAAACATGTTTCTGGCGCTCTACCATCACCGCCTGTTTCAGAATTACCTGTATCTCAATGCCAAGGCTAAAGGCCAGTGCGCTGATTTTTTTGATTTTATGGCAAAGTTCCCGCAGTATTTCAGTTAGCGTCCGCTGCAGCAAAACAATCCTTTAAGCCGTCTTCCCACGTTGGCATCACCACGCCAAACACATCACGTGCGCGGCTGCAATCAAGGCGTGAATTCAGCGGCCTTGGGGCGGGCAAGGGATAAGAGGTGGTGGGAATGGGAGAGAGTGTTTTGCAGGCGAGGTCGGGATTGTGTGCGCGTTCGTGTGCCCAGATTGCACTGGCAAAGCCGTGCCAGCTGGTTTCGCCGCCGCTGCATAGATGGTAGGTCCCATCAGGAAATTCCGGCGCTGCCAGCGCTTTGTTCACACACTCCATTACCGCCTTGGCCAGATGCGGCACATAGGTCGGCGCACCCATCTGGTCCGCCACGACATTCAGCTCTTCCTTGCTGCCGAGCAGGCGGCGCATGGTGGTGAAGAAGTTTTTGCCGGTTGCGTCATACAGCCACGAGGTGCGGAAAATCAGGTAATGTCCGGAATGGTCGGAAGCCAGCACCTCGCCGAGCAATTTGCTGCGGCCATAGGAATTCAGGGGTTCCGGTTGGTCGCGTTCATTCCAGCGGTTGCTGCCCGAGCCGTTAAATACATAGTCGCTGGAAAAATGTACCAGCGGAAGTTTGCGTTCCCTGCACCAGCCCGCCAGCTCGGCCACCGCCGTGGCGTTGATGCGGAAGGCATCGGTTTCACCGGTGGTTTCGCTGAGGTCCACATTTGTGTAGGCGGCGGTATTGATCACCGCCTTGAAAGAGTGCGTGCCGATTAATGAATCGAGTGTGCCGATAAAATTTTCATCCAGAAAATTGGCCTCATCCGGCCCGATGACTCGTGCCTGATCACCCAGCAGCGCACAAAGCGCGTTGGACAATTGCCCACCTTTACCGAGAATGAGCAGGGAGCCTTTACTCATTGATCACCTGCTGCAGGTAGCGGCCATAGTCGCTTTTGCCATAGGCAACCGCCAGTTGTTCGCATTGTGTTTTGGTGATGAAACCTTTACGCAGGGCGATTTCTTCAAGGCAGGCAATTTTCAATCCCTGTCGCGCTTCTACGGTTTGTACGAATTGCGAGGCCGCCAGCAGGGAATCCGGCGTACCGGTATCCAGCCATGCCATGCCACGGCTTAATAGCTCTACCTTGAGTTTTCCGGCGGACATATAGGCTTTATTGACATCGGTAATTTCCAGTTCGCCGCGCGGGGACGGTTTCAGGGATTTGGCAATCGTCACAATATTCGCATCGTAAAAATACAATCCCGTGACCGCGAGGGACGATTTTGGCTGCGCGGGCTTTTCTTCAATCGAGATGGCCTTGCCACCGGCATCCATTTCAACCACACCATAACGTTCGGGGTCGCGCACGCGGTAGGCAAACACCATGGCTCCGTCTTTAAGCGTTGATGCCCGTTCAAGGCCGGTGCCCAGCCCGTGGCCGTAAAAAATATTATCTCCCAGAATCAGGCACACCGGCTGGTTTCCGATAAACGATTCTCCGATGACAAAAGCCTGCGCGATGCCCTCGGGTTTGGGTTGTTCCATGTAGGACAGATGAATGCCGAGTTTTTTCCCGTCACCCAGCAGTTCGCGCATCAACGGTAAATCACGCGGGGTAGAAATCACCAGAATATCACGAATACCCGCCAGCATCAGTGTCGATAGTGGATAATAGAGCATCGGCTTATCGTAAATGGGTAGCATCTGCTTGCTCACCGCTGATGTCATAGGAGCAAGGCGCGTACCGGAGCCACCTGCCAGAATAATGCCTTTCATATTATTTCCTCTGTGCCTTCTGCTTAATCATATTGCGCCATGCCTCATTTGCCAGATACCAGTCGACGGTGGCTTCAATGCCCTGCTGAATCTGGAACTTACGTTTAAAACCGAGCATGCGCATGGCTTTGCTGTCGTCGATGGCGTAGCGGCGGTCATGACCGAGGCGGTCGGTGACAAATACGATCTGGTCGGCGTAGCTTCCAGTGGATTTAGGGCGTTTTTTATCGAGCAACGTGCATATCTGATGCACCAGCGACAGGTTATCGCTTTCAGCGTTGCCGCCAAAATCATACACACCGCCGGCCATACCCTGTTCCAGTGCCAGCCACAAGCCGTTACAGTGATCTTCAACGTGGATCCAGTCGCGGATATTTTTCCCGTCGCCATACACCGGCAGGGATTCGCCGTTAATGGCGCAGAAGATCATGTGGGGGATGAGCTTTTCCGGATGCTGGCGCGGGCCATAATTATTGGTGCAGTGGGTGGTGATGGTGGCTAACCCATAGGTTTCATACCATGCGCGCACCAGATGATCGCTCGCCGCTTTCGATGCTGAATAAGGGGAATTCGGACGCATGGGTGACGCTTCGCTGAATTTTCCGGTCGGGCCGAGTGAACCGTAGACTTCATCGGTAGAGATGTGCAGAAAACGAAAGCGTGGTTTTTGCGCATCAGGCAGAGTACTGACATAAGAGCGCGTCGCTTCCAGCAGTTCGAACGTACCTTTGATATTAGTGTCGATGAAAGCACTGGGGCCGGTGATCGAATTATCGACATGTGACTCGGCGGCAAAATTAATCAGGCTATCAATCGCGTATTCACGCAGCAGTTGGCTAACTAAAGGGCGATCTAAAATAGAGCCTTCCACCAGCTTCCAGCTTCCACCCTTGGGTGAGTCAGGTATCCAGTTGAGGTTTTCGCGGTCACCGGCATAGGTGAGTGCATCCAGCACAATAACGCGGTGGCCGCGCGCCACGGCCTGCCCGACAAAATTACTGCCAATGAAGCCTGCACCGCCTGTGATAAGAAGATTGGACATTGTTATTGCAGATGGAAATTAACCGGAATCAGGAACTCAATCAGGTCACCCGGTGGGTAGTCATTGGGAACGGAAGGCACCGGATTGGCGCGTTTGACCATATCGATGGCGGCCTTATCCAGCACCTGATATCCGGTAGAGCGTTCAAGAATATAATAGCGGATGGTGCCCTGACGGTCGATGCGGATGCGAACAACGGTTTCACCCTGCATTCCTTGGCTGCGCGCTTCATCGGGATATTTTTTGAATTTTTCAATCCACAGCGATATAAGTTGTTCATAGCGCGACATCATTTCGGCTTCTTTGGCGCTGCTATTGCCAAGAATAGCACCGTTGCCTTTGGCGCTTGGCGCTTGCATCGCATTCGTGCGTACAAATTGTTTGGCAATGGTCGAGAGTTTGCGAGCCGATTCTGCCACGGCGTTAGCGGCATCAGGGTTGGGAACAGACATGGCTTTTTCAAATGCCTTGGACGCGCTGTCCTTATCGGCGGTGATAGCTTTTTCCATCGTGGTCATGACGGATTTGGTGCGTTCCTGTTGCTCAGGAGCGGCATCATGGGCCACTTTATTGATAGCGCTTTCAACGGTATTTTTATTGTCACTTTCCGGTTGTAGGGGTTTTTGTTCCTCTGCCGTCAGTGGTTCGCCGTCCCCCAGCTTAATCGAAAGCGCCCGCACGGGAATGTCGATGACTTCCGTCGTCGGCATCAGATGCCACGCATACACACCGATCATGTGAATGGCCACCGCAGCAGCCAGCGTCAGGGTAAAATATTTATCATCGAGATATTCGGTTGCTTTGGGCGTATTTGCTGTACCCGCAGTGCGCAATTGCGGTATATGGCGTTTTAATGATGTGAGTGCGGTAGTGAATTTTCCAGCCAGCTCTTTATTCCACATGCAGCTGCGCCTTCGATTGGGTTACCACCGAGAGGTTTTTACCACCGGCGGCTTTAATAGCATCCATCACCTCGATCATGCGGTTAGCCGATACGGTAGCGTCCGCTTTGATGGTCACCACTTTATTGGGGTTGGCCTGCAAATCGGGAGCCAGCATTTTTTGCATTTCTTCCATCGGCACGATGTCGTCACCGACGATGATTTCCTCATGGCGTCCAAGCAGAATCACCACATGTCCTTCATCCATCAACTTGCCACTCTGTGCTACCGGCGGGTCTACAGGAATGATTTCGAATTTTTCAATCGAGCCAGCCACCATAAAGAAAATGAGCAGAAACATCGACACGTCGATCAGCGGAATCAGGCTGATTTCAATTTTTTTCCGTGGTATCCGCTCAAATTCCATCATACTCGCACCTATTGGATAATAACGGGTTTGGCGGGCTCGCGGGCAGCAGCCGGAGCCGCTTCCCACTTGCGGACGAACAGGCTCTTGCCACCCGCCAGCGAAATCTTGTCCATGATGCCGACTAGCTGCTGCATGGACACGCCCTCGGCGGTCAGCAGCATCACCTTGGTGTTGGCATCCTTGTCGAACATACGTTTCATAGATTCATTCAGCTCGTCGGAATCGAGCTTGCGGGTGCCCAGTAGCATATCGCCATTGGCCTGAATGAACAGATGTACCACCTCACTTTTATCGGCGGCTTTATTGCTGACGGAAGGCAGGTTCAGCTCCAGCGATTCAATGCGCATAAAGGTGGTGGTGAGCATAAAGAAGATGATGAGGATGAACATGATATCAATCATCGGCGTGAGCTGCAGATTCTTGACTCGGCGGCGTCTAGTGCGTTCAAACTCCATCATCAGGCTCCAAGCTTACGGATCAGGTGGCGTTGGTGTATTTAGGTGAAAGCAAATGCAGGGTCGATGTTTTCTGGGGGCTGTTGCGACGCTGGGTTTCAGCCCATTCTTCTGCTTCGTCACGTTTTTTGCGATCTTCATCTTCGCGCATTTTGCGCTCGTTTTCTTCGGTAACACGCTTTTGCTGTTCGGCGCGGCGTGACTCTTCGATAGCCAATGCACGTTCGTTACGGCGGAACTCGTCTTCAAGCGCAAGAATCTGCACCGAAACGTCTTTCATGGTGGCGCGGATTTTTTCAATCACACCGTCCAGCAGGTAATGGGCGGCGAGGGCAGGGATAGCAACGGCCAGACCACCTGCGGTGGTGAGCAACGCTTCCCAGATGCCGCCGGCGAGAATGGTGGGGTCAACGCGTGTACCCGACAGGCTGAGTTTGGAGAACGACCCGATCATACCGATCACGGTGCCGAGCAGGCCCATGAGCGGAGCGACGCTGGCGGTCATTTCCAGACCACGCAGGTGCGATTCGAGGTAGCGCAGGTCGCTGGAGCCGACGCGCATGATTTCCGCTTCTTTGCTTTTTTGCGACATTTCGCGGTTAGCGACGCATTCAAAGGTTATGCGCATGATGCGGGCGATAGGACCTTTGGTGCCAGCGAGTGTTTTGGTGGCGCGAGTGCGGTCACCCTGTTTGATTTCACGGAGCGCCGGTTCGATGAAGCTATGATCAAAGACGTTGGCCTTGCGGAATTGGAGGACTTTGAAAATGACGACGGCAACGGCATACACCGAAAGCATCGCCAGCCCGTACATAACAACGCCACCCTTTTGAAAAATCATAATTTCAGGCATATCCGATCATCCTCCCACAAAGGCTATTTTTTATTATTCCCACATTTTTACTACCCCGAAGCGCTCCGGTCTAGTGTTATGTTTAATGCTTTGTTCACAATTTTTTGCTAAACGTTACCATGACAGAAACCGCCTGAAAAATAGAACGAAACGAACGTCCATCATCATGACTTCAGCTCCGCCGCCATTACTGAGTATTGTCATTCCTATGTACAACGAGGAAGCGGGAATGCAGTTGCTTTTTGACAAGCTGCTGCCGGTGTTGGCTTCGCTCACGCAACACTGGGATATCATCTGCATTAATGATGGCAGCAAGGATAATACGCTTGCCCAGTTAAAGGCGTGGCATGAACGCGAGCCGCGCATCAAAATGATTTCCCTGTCGCGTAATTTTGGCAAGGAAGCGGCACTCACGGCCGGACTGAATTACGCCTACGGGCAAGCCGTCATTCCTTTCGATGCCGATTTGCAGGATCCGCCGGAGCTGATTCCGCAGATGGTGGAGCAGTGGAGGCAGGGTTTTAAAGTGGTGTTGGCGACACGCAAACACCGCCTCGGCGAAGGGATGTTCAAGCGCGGCACGGCGTGGGCGTTTTACCGGCTGATGACTAAAGTGACAGCGATCAATATTCCCAGCAATACCGGTGATTTCCGCCTGATGGACCAGCAGGTAATCGAGGTGTTGCGGTTATTGCCCGAGCGCACACGTTTCATGAAGGGCTTATTCGCATGGGTCGGGTTTTCCACGACGCAGGTGTATTTCGACCGTGCGCCGCGTGCGGTAGGCGAACCGAAGCAAAGCATCAGCAAATTGTGGCGTTTGGCCAAAGATGGTATTTTTTCATTCACCACCTTGCCGTTACGTTTCACCACCTATCTCGGGGTTCTTATTTCCACACTGGCATTCAGCTATGCGGGATGGTTGCTCTGGCGCACTGTTGTGCATGGGGTAGATACCCCCGGTTATGCGTCGCTGATGGCGGCAGTGTTGTGCATGGGTGGTGTGCAGCTGATCTGTCTTGGAATCATCGGCGAATATCTGGGGCGCATTTACCGTGAATCCAAAAAGCGTCCGCTGTATATTGTCGAAGAAGCCGCCGGCATCGCCTAGGAATGCTCTAGCGGTATAGTTAGCGCCCGCGTGCCCGATCGGCCATATCCTCACCAATTTCGTTGGCGATGACACGGCTTTTGCGTTGAATCATAATATTGTCATTATTGACGTTGGTGATAAATACCTGCTTCGCGGCCTCGATATCGCGGTAAGGGGCGTTTTCCGTGTTGTAGGCATCGGCAATATCGCGAACCAGCGTTGCGATATGTGCCCTAAGGTTATCCGCGTAATCCGAAAACTGCCTATGCACCAACGACTCCTGCATCAATGTGATGAGGCCGGCGGTTTCATCCTGTGAAAAAACAGGGGTTTTCTTAAGGCGTTTGATTTTTTTGGTGGCGGTACTGGGCTCGTCGGACATAGTGCGGATCCTGATTTTGAACAGGCTTACAGTATAGCAGGTAGGCATTAATAGAGTAATCTTATTTAATATATTGAATTAGTTCATTAAATAAGATTTATGCGTATCGCCACCCTTAAATAGTACACATATCTCTGAGCTGTGTAAGAGGTATCCGGTTCTTGCACCTGATACTGCGCGGATACAAGGTAACACCATAAAAATGTTCCTATTATTTACCAATTTTTATTAATTAGTTAACGTGAAATTCATTCCGGTACCGTACCATGTAATGGTAAGTATCGAGAAGGGATGGCTGTTATGGGTATCAGGTTCTGTTTGATTTTCGCCAGCTTAACACTGTTGAGTGGCTGCGTGGTAGTGCCCCGCTTTGAAATGACCGAGCGTATGCAGTTTAACTATGCCCCACCGAATGTTCCTGTGCAGATGAGTTCCGAAGACTTGCTGTGCTGCGCTGAGTGCAGGGCATAAACGGGTAATATAACGTTAATTAGTTAACGTTATGCCTGTGCGTATTTTTCCTTTGATCGTAAAATAGGTTGGAAATTCCGCCCATTGCCATTACAAGGCGGCCATGACCATCCACGATATTAATTCCCTGTTATTATACCGCGATGCGCTGATGCTGGTGCTTGATAAGCCAGCGGGCATTCCTGTCCATAAGGGTACAGGCGGCGGTGATACCCTTGAACAGCATTTTGAAGCATTGCGTTTTGGCTTGCCGCGCCTGCCAGCGCTGGCGCACCGTTTAGACCGTGACACCAGTGGCTGCCTTGTGCTGGGCCGCCACCGGCAGGCGTTGCATCGTCTCGGCAAGCTGTTTGCTTCTAACCAGATACAGAAAACCTACTGGGCGATTGTGTCGGGTGTGCCCGAGAACGCCGAAGGTGTCATCGATCTGCCGTTGGTGAAACAAAGCGAAAGCGGCAAGCGCTGGTGGATGAAAGTGGCCGATGACGCGCAGACCAAAGGTGCGGTATCGGCGTTGACGCATTACAGGGTCAAGGGAACGATAGATGGCATGAGCTGGCTGGAGCTGGAGCCCAAAACCGGCCGAACTCACCAGCTGCGTGTTCACTGTGCTGCTATCGGTTTACCGATTATCGGCGACAGTATTTATGGCGGTGATGTTGCCAGACGCGGGATGATGTGCCTGCATGCGCGTTCCATCGCTATTCCGCTCTATCCAAAAAAAGAGCCGATTCTTATTTCCGCGCCGCCGCCACCGCATATGCTGGAGATTCTGGAGCGGTTGTCTTATTTGCGGTAATAGACATCAAAGGAACACGCCATTGCGATGGACTGCTGGCAGTAGTCAAAGCGGTCCACCAACTCATACCCTTCCATGGCATCGATGAAGCGCTGGCTAGTATTGAAAAAGTTCAGCATATTGTACTTCCATGGCAGGACGCGTTTTGTCGGGCTTACATCATTAATGATGAGGTCGGGTTTATGGCGCTCGATATCGGATGATACGCTGTCAATGAGCCATTCCGATAGCGTATCGTAACTGCCTTGCTCATCATCTTTTTCGCGCAGCTTAAGGATGCCGGGCAATGGCCAGAGTATGTCAAAACGTCCGACATTTTCACGTGGGGTTCCGTCCTTTAAAAGATTGACGCTCCACAGATCGACGGTAAAAAACATAAAACGCGGATGGAGATCCAGATGTTTGCTGATTCGCTCGGCAGCTGCCGGTGGCATTTCAAACGTTACTAATGTATGGCCGCGTGTTCTCCATAGCATGCTGTCTTCGGTAGCGCGTGCAGCAATCGGCAGCCAGTAAAAAAGATAGAGCTGGGCTATGGCTCCGCACAGTACCACACCTCTGCAAAACCATCGTATTATGGATGAGGAGATGAGAGCAAAAGCCTGCAGTACAGTGGCAGTACTTACGACACCCAACACCAGTGCAATGCCGATAAACGGATACTGGGTGTAATACCAGCCATAATTAAGCACATAGGATACAAGAGCAGCCAGAAGAAGGCCATAGAGATAGGCGATGGTGAGATTCAGAAATTGTGGAAATGTACAGAGAATGGTCATGGTAGCGGCGAGAGGTAACAGTGCGTACTTTCTTAATAGCTCATGCTCAACCGCATCCCATTTAGCACTCCGGTCCCACCCGATAGCAGCATAGGTTTTCAGGCCTGCGGGCAGGATGGTAAAAGGGTATTGCTGAAAGCATAAAAAGATAAGTGCCACATACGCCAGTGCAAAACCCCAGATGATATGCTGTTCACGTTCACGCAGCAACACACGCACGGGGGTGCGTATAAGTGCAGAAGCCACTGTCACCATATAAAAAACATAAAAATACGGTTTGATGGCAAACGCCACGGCTGCCAGCGCAGCGGTGATCATCCGCAGGTCTTTGGGGACGTATTCACGTTTGACACGTGGGGAATAAAGTATGAACCATGGTGCGGCCATGACCATCACCAGATGGTCACGGTCGGCAAAGACCTGATGGACAAAGGATACGCCGATCAGTGCAACGGCGATGGCACTTGAGGCGATGATGCAGCTGTTGAGTGAAATGGTACTGTAACGGAGGATTTTCCAGCATAGAAAAAGGCTCAGCGCTATGGCGGCATAAGTACAGCTGTAAAGTGTAATGTAGAGCGGGATATCGGTAAGCTTTGCGATCAGGTACGGCACGATATAGAGAAGGTGAATCAGCGGCGGGCTGACCTCGGTGTAATCGACATAGGGGATACCGCCCGATAGTAGTTTACGCACCTCGTCCATGAGTACCAGATGGTCATTATTGAGACCGATGCGCATATGCATCCACAGGGAAATACCCACCACGCTCAGGCAGACCAACCCAAAAATAAGTGCAAACCCGCCGTACAGTTTGTCCACCATTATTTGCCGCATTGCAGCATAAATTCCGGTGGTGGGTGCAGGAATAGGGGGGACAAGTGTTTGCTCCGTCATAAAAAGCTCCGCGGACGAGGTAAATCTAGGTTGTAATCAGGGAGCTACAATAAGGGAGAAGAATCAAAATTCAAGATGATAACGAACTTCTACCATGTTCGTGTGTGCAATCACGTTCACATGAGGGGCATCAGTGGGGGCGTAGCGTAATTCAAATTTACGTGTGGTCGGCAACCCTTTGGTATCGCAGTACAACGATAATTTACCGGCCATAACGTTACTTTCCTGTAGTGAAATGAAGCCATTTTTATCGATATGGGAGTCGGTATCGGTGATAAAATCGCGGAGTTCCTTGTTATTGATGCCAACCTGATCGAGGGTTGCAATAAGCTTTTGAGCGTTTCGTATTTTGTGCTCAGGCATCTCGGCCGCATTGGCGCTAACTGTTAAGGAAATCAGCAGCGCAGCGGCGACTACTAATCGATTCCTCATCATGATTAGATGATAACATTAAAATTTGGTAAATGCAACGAAAGCCTTGCTGAGCCTAGGTTTCAGAGGATTTTGGGTGACAAAAAATTGGTGCAGCGCAACAAAAAACGGCGAATTATTTTTTATGCAGTCCGATTCTTTCTGACATTTTTGGATTGGACATCAGTCGCATACCAAGGTAGGTGCACAGCCAGCATGCCAGAACAAAGATGATTAAACCGCCCAATCCCCTGAAAGGAAAAATATAGGATACTGCGATGCCAAACGCAGGCACAGCCAGAACGGCGATCGCCAGAGTGGCCCACCAAAAGACGCCGATAACGTGATTTTTGCTGGAATGATCCTGTGAGTTATTATCCATGGGCGTACTCCTTGTCAGTGAACGACGTTCTCAACGACAATAGTATAGCATGTTGACCTCAAAAAACATATACTATTGCTCTCCAGCCCAAGACTCACCCACGCCATCCGGCGATTAACCAAACCAATGACGTGCGTTGCCGAGGCTTGAACTGAGGATAGGAATGCCAGTAAAAATTTAAATATTAGTTAAATAATCACATATTTGTGAAGCGGTTATGAAACATAGTAATCTACAGCAGTTTGACGTTATCATTAATGGCGCAGGTATGGTGGGCATGAGTCTTGCCATTGCGCTGGCGCGGGCTGGCATGCAGGTGGCGATAGTCGACAAAACGACGCTGGGTGATCAGTTGCTGCCTGAGTTTGATGGCCGTGTCAGTGCCATTGCCTATGGCTCCAAATGTATTTTAGATGGTATCGGGGTGTGGGCGGGGATGGCAGCGCATGCCGAACCGATCCTTGATATACGCGTGTCGGATGGTGGTATGCCTTTTTTCCTTCACTATGATCATAAGGATGTGGGCAACGCCCCGCTGGGTTTTATTGTTGAAAACCGCCATACGCGTGTTGCATTGCAGCAAGCAGCGGCGCTCTTGCCTAACCTGACGCTGGTAGAAAATCAGTCGCCGCTGTCAATGGAACGCGACGAGGCATCGGTCACCCTGCGCTTACACGATGGTGTTGCAATGCGTGCGCGTTTGCTGGTGGCTTCCGATGGTAAACACTCGGCGATACGCGAGATGGCGGCAATTAAAACCCTGCACTGGCATTATCAGCAGACGGCCATTGTCTGCACCATTTCCCATGAGAAGCCACATAACGGACTTGCGCAGGAGCGTTTTTTACCGGCAGGACCTTTTGCGGTGTTGCCGATGTGCGCGAACCGCTCCTCATTGGTATGGGTAGAGCCGCAGGATAGGGTATCGATCTATCTCGAGCTGAATGCTGAGGAATTTTCTCAGGAAATTCAGGAGAGGGTCGGTGATTATCTGGGAAAAATTACCGTAGTAGGCCCGCGTTTTTCTTACCCGCTGTCATTGATGCATGCCAACAGCTATATCGGCCACCGCCTTGCGTTGATCGGGGATGCCGCCCATGCCATCCATCCCATTGCGGGGCAGGGGGTAAATCTCGGGTTTCGTGATGTTGGCGTACTATCCGAACTGATCATCGACCGCTTCCGTCTGGGGCTGGATGTGGGGACGGAAGATGTATTATTTGGCTATCAGCGCTGGCGCAGGTTTGACAACGTAACCATGCTGGCGGTAACGGATGGGCTTAACCGGCTTTTTGGCGTGAATATCCTTCCTGTCCGCCTTGTGCGCGGGCTGGGACTGTGGGCAGTGGCTTCCATGCCGCCGCTGAAAAAATTCCTGATGCGCCATGCGATGGGGCTGGTAGGGGATTTGCCCAAAATAGTTAAAGAAAATAAACCAATTAATTAATATCATTAATAAATAAGGTGGTTATTAAAATAAAAAATTAACTTCTTTGTAATATTGTTATACTGTAATAATGTGAGTGCGTGAGTGAGGAGATAACCTTTGCAAGGCTCGTATTCAGCTATGTCAGTAGACAATAATACCACAGGCTTTTCGAAAGCCATAAGTCATGAAAAAAACGAACGCGTGGCGCGCGCGTCGCTCAATGACATTCTGGGTTTTCAAAAGTCTGTTGAAAAAGAAATGAAAAAGCTTACAGAGAAGCTTCAGAACGGAACCGATGTTGATAAAGGCCTATTGCATAAAATGAGGGTAGTAGAAGAACAATACCTAAACGTGCTGGACGGATTCCGCCAGCATGACGACAACAGCCAGAAACATGCGCTCATTGTATATGCAGATGCCGTTCAGGATCTGATCTCCCATCTGCACCGCCACGGGGTGCCGCAATGAAGGACCGCAACGCCAGCACTTTAATTGAGCAAGGTAAAGGCGCGATGAAGGGTGCATGGGCATTGCACTACGATGCGGATAAACGAAATGTCGCCAGTAACGTGATTGACAAGAACGGCGGTAACATCCCACCGTTGCAATCGCCGCTCAATGATATTGGCTAGGCCTTGTCTTCAAGGCTGCGGGCTTCTTCCACCAGCATAATCGGAATACCGTCCCTGATCGGGTAGGCCAGCTTGGCCTTGTCGCTGACCAGTTCCTGTTTGTCTGCATCATAACGCAGCGTGCCCTTGGTTAGAGGGCATACGAGGATTTCCAGTAATTTTTTGTCAACAGCGTGCATATCCGCCACCATAACGCGTCAGATCAGGCTATGCAACTGCTGATCGGTGAGGTTGCCAGGCACCATCAGCAGCGGGATGAGCAGTTTGTTACCCAGCTGCGTGGCCAGCCATGAAGCCAGCTTGCCGCGTCCCGTTCCATGTTCGGCAATGCCGATCACAATCATGCTGACATCCGCATCCACCAGTGCGGCTTCCAAAATTTCGTCGCCGGTGGGGCCTTCGCGCAACACCGTTTGTGGCCGGATACCGTAGGTAGAGTAGGCTTCTTCCGCCAGTTCGCTGAGAAGTTGCTGTCCTTCGCGTTTGCGTTCTTCACGCATGCGGTCGGCGATAGCGCCCAGTGTCTGGAAATCGGCGGGTGTAATCACATGCACCATAATCACCTGCGAACCACGGGCATTCGCTTTCATGCAGGCAAGGCGCAGCGCTACTTTGGATTCGTCATGCTGGTCGATACCCACGAGGTATTTCGATTTTTCCAGCGGGCTAACGGATGAAAGGGAGGGTTGCATAAACAATATCCTATGTGATTAAGCTTTTTGGAAGGCACGTCCGCCAAACCAGCCGACAAATAGCGCAATGACAATGGCACTGATGCCATAGAGCGCCGGATGCTGGTGGGCATACATGTATAAAAATGCGTCTACCCCGCTTTTAACAACTGTGATCGGGGTGGATTGCATGCCCACGACCTCGTTGTTGCTCAGCAGGTAAATTTCAGCGGTGTAATTACCGGGGGGAATGTTATCGGGAAATTCTATTACTGTCTTGAACAGTGTTTCCCCCATGAAGTTCACCATTTCCGGTTGCTTCATATACAGCTTGCGTTCCAGCTGGTAGCGTAAAAACGCATCATTAAACTGGTCGAAATTCGCTCTGGATTTTGGATCAGCCGGAGAAGTCAGCAGATTGTCCTGTCCGATGCCGAGCTGTTTAAACAGCAAGGAAGAATCCATGTCTGCGAGCGGTTTGCTGGTGGCGATGGCATAAAAATCCGGCACGTTGAAAAACTTCATGCGTTCGCGGTTGATCCAGATGCCTGCGATCTCTTCTTTCTTCCGGACGATATAGTCTTTGCTCGGGCCGCGCACTACCACCACGATATCACCGATATCATTGCGGGCCCCGAACAGGAAGATGCGGGTGCCGTTGAAACCGGCATCAATATCGATGCGGTAGTTGGATAAATCCGCCAGCAATGGTGCTGCCGCCAGCGCCGGTAATGGCAGCAGCAATGAAACGATGAAAAGCAGTGCCAGTCTAATCATTGATGAAACTCACGCTGTAAATGTCCGAAGGCGGGGTAAACAGGCCAAACGCCAGTTTGATGGCCACCCCAAGCACCAGTGCTGCCAGCAATGCACGCAGATATTCGGCAGGCAACTTCGCACCTAACCGGCTGCCGAATTGCGCGCCGATGACCGAGCCGCTCAGCAGAATGAAGGCCAGCATGATATCGACCGTTTGTGTGGTGATTGCTTGCAGGAAGGTGACGTTGGCGGTGATAAAAATAATCTGGAACAGGGATGTGCCTATCACCACGGCGGTGGGCATGCCCAGCAGGTAAATCATGGCGGGAATGAGGAAGAAGCCACCGCCGATGCCCATGAGCGACACCATCACCCCGACAAAAAATCCAATCAGAATCGGCATAATCATACTGATATGCAGTTTGGATTTAGGGAAGTCCACCTTGAAGGGCAGGCGCGTGGCGAGCGGGGGCTTGTCATTATGCGATACTTTTTTCGCTACTTTCAAAATCGTGCGGATGCTTTCGCCTGCCATCATCGCACCGATAATGCCCAGAAACATGACATAGATGACGGAGATAAAAAGATCGATGTAGCCGATTTGTTTCAGCCAGCGAAACAGGGCTACGCCGAGTGTCGAACCGCCCATGCCACCGGCGAGGAGGTAGAGGCCGATTTTAAAATCGACATTGCCGCGCCGCCAGTGGGCAAGAAACCCCGATGCGGACGAGGCGATAATCTGGTTCGCGACGGTGGATACGGAAACGGCAGGCGGCACGCCGATAAATATCAGGAGCGGTGTCATCAGGAACCCGCCGCCCACGCCAAACAAGCCGGACAGGATGCCGGTAATGCCTCCGAGGCCAAGAAGCAAAAACACATTCACCGACATCTCGGCTATAGGCAGGTAGATATTCATTGCAGGCAACGGTCAGGGCGTTTGCGCATAGAGGATGTATTTATGGAAATAGGTGAAGGTCTGTTTTTCGAGTTCAGCATTCGCCGATTCCATCAGGTCATACACCATGCGGTAAAAGATGCGGTTGCGCTCATCGAGACTGGCGCTGTCGCTTAGAGTAATCGTCTGGGTGGCGATGACATTGATGTTGGCTTCGGACATGGCATCCGTTCCGTAGATACGCAGATCAATATCGAGGCGCGCATCATAGCGGCGGTTAGGGGCGGGGCCAAGCAATGCATCCTGTGTTTCGGCGCGGTGGCGGATGATGCTGGCATCCTTGATGACAATTTGCAGCGATTTGTTGGCGCCGGCACCTTTCAGGCGGTCCTTTACCCAGATATGCATGGCCTCGGACGGCGAGATTGACAGCAGGTGTTCGACATTCGGATCCTGCTGCGGGGATTTGTACTCGTCGATAATATCGACATTGGCGACATCCAGATAGATAGGCTGGTAGCGCGTAAACGTCATGTCCGGCAGGGGAGGTGGTGCGTGTTCGGATTTGCAGCCGATGACAGCGCCGCTACCGATGATCATGATCATGATGGGGGCGATACGTTTTACACGTTGTAAAAATCCCATGAACATAGCCCTGTCTCCGCCTTATTTTAACTCACCACCATCATAGCAAAACCAGCACGCTTGCAAATATAAATCTGCGCGTGATTTCTATTTTTTATAGGAGGTTAGATGTTAAAGTATCTTTAGGAAGTTTAGCATCCGGAGCGCGTATATAAAAGGGTCTCAGGGCGTGGGAGGTGCCAAAAGAGCGTGCCGCCATTTCCGCCATGGCATCGGCACGCGGGAACATAATGCCGCAATGGGTGAATCCTGCGGCATCCACCATGATGTTACCGGCGACGGTAACGGGCCCTTGCAAAGCCAGTGCCAGCGCGCTTTCAAGGCTTCCCACGGTTGGTTCGGATAAGGCATGAAGCTGTGGCCCCGCACCAAAATACTGGTAATAACATTCGCCCTTACCGGCATTGAGTATGGCAAGAATGGGGTGTGCCGATTGTTGCAAGGCAGCGTAGGCGAGTACGCCCAGTGTGGTAAAGCCCGATGCCGTTTTGCCCGCGGCCATGGCAATGCCTTGTGCGCTGGCCAATCCGACGCGGATTCCGGTGAAGCTTCCGGGACCGGTGGTGGCGACGATATGGGTTAAATCATTGTAAATAATGCCACTTTGTGCGATTGCATCCTCCACCATGGGGATCAGGCTGGCTGATTGCATGACGGGTTTAGTATTTTCAATATAAGCGCTTATCCGGTTCTCGCTCCAGACCGCCGCCGAGCAGGGGCCGGTAGAGGCATCGATAGCGAGGATACACGGGGGAGAAATCTCTGTCATTGGCGGCATGATTGACGTAAGCTGGGTTAGAGGGTAACACTACCGCATATGTAACCGCTTACGGAGCAAGACACAATGAAAGACAGCACTATATGTGCGTTAGGCGAGAAAAAATGCGTCCCCTGTGAAGGTGGTGTGTCCGGCCTGTCGTCTGATCAGGTGCGGGCTATGCTGGTGCAGGTTCCCGGTTGGAGCGTGACCTCCGAAGGCAAGGCGATTCAACGCCGCTTCAGCTTTAAAAATTTCAAACAGGCGCTTGCTTTCGTCAATAAAGTAGGCGAGGTGGCGGAGTACGAAGGACACCATCCCGATATTTCCTTTGGCTGGGGTTATGTGGATTGTATGCTTACGACGCATGCGATCAAGAGCCTTCACGAAAACGATTTTATCGTCGCCAGCAAGATTAACGCAATTATCTGATCAGGCCGATCCACTTGACGAAAAAACTCTATATTAAAACCTACGGTTGTCAGATGAACGTCTATGACTCCGTGCGCATGAACGACTGTCTTGCGCCGATGGGGTATAAGGCCTCCAACACCTACGAGGATGCGGATCTGGTGATTCTCAACACCTGCCACATCCGCGAAAAAGCGGAAGACAAAGTCTATTCGGAACTTGGCCGCATCCGGCAGGAGAAAATAAAAAAATCCGCCAAGGGCGAACAGATGCTGATTGCGGTCGGTGGCTGCGTGGGACAGGCGGAAGGCGAGGAAATCATCCGCCGTGCGCCGTATGTGGATATCGTTCTCGGGCCGCAAAGCTACCACCAGTTGCCGGAAATGGTAACGCGTGCCATCCGCGAAAAAGGCGGTGTGGTGGAGCTGGATTTCCCGACCGTACAAAAATTTGACCTGCTGCCGGAATCGACGACCAGTCAGGGTGTGTCGGCATTTCTGTCCATTCAGGAAGGCTGCGATAAATTCTGTAGTTTCTGCGTGGTGCCTTACACGCGCGGTGCGGAATATTCGCGCAAAATGGATACGGTGGAACAGGAAGCACGGCGCATGGTCGATCAGGGCACTATGGAAATCACGCTCCTTGGCCAGAACGTCAATGCCTATCACGGTGACAACACCGACGGCACCACTGCCTCGCTGGCGGATCTGATTGACAGGCTTGCACGCATCAACGGCCTTGAGCGCATACGCTACATGACCTCGCATCCCAAGGACATGAGCGACGATCTGATTGCCATCCACGGCAGCGAACCCAAGCTGATGCCGTTTTTGCATCTGCCGGTGCAGTCCGGTTCGGATACGGTGCTGAAGCGTATGAACCGCAAGCACGAGGCCTCGTTCTATATCGACATTATTGAACGTCTGCGCAAGGTGCGCCCCGACATTGCCTTCTCGTCGGATTTCATCGTCGGTTTTCCGGGTGAAACCGATAAGGAGTTTGACGAAACCATGAAGATGGTGGAGCAGGTGCAGTATGCGCAAGCCTATTCATTTAAATACAGCCCGCGTCCGGGTACTCCGGCGGCTATGGATGACCAGCAGGTGCCGGAAGAACTCAAAGATGAGCGTTTGCAGCGGCTGCAATCCCTCCTGCGTCACCAGCAGACGACGTATAATGCATCCTGCATCGGCATGACCATGACGGTGCTGCTTGACCGTGACGGAAAATTTGACGGGCAACTGCTCGGAAAAACGCCCTATATGCAATCGCTGCATGTGCAGGACGCAGAAAACTATCGCGGTAAGTTAGTGGATGTGCGTATTATAGGTTCGACTCTCAATAGTGTTTCAGCGGAAATTATTAATCCTACGGTTCATCATAGAAAGGCCAGCTAGTGAAAGAGAAAAACGTTAAAAACGCGAACAACGGGCACCATGAAGTAGCAAACACCAATCAGGCAACGCTTAACATGGTTTTTCAGGATAACGCGCTGCTGCCGATGCTCTTTGGTCAGGACGATGTTCATCTCGCCCGTATTGAAAAGAAGCTGAGCGTCACCGCTTCGTCACGCGGTAACGTGTTGGCTCTGACGGGTGAAAAACATAATATCGAAACAAGCAAGGCGGTGCTGGAAGCGCTCTATGACGACCTGAAAAAAGGGGCTGAAATTGGACCCGCGCAGATTGACGCGGCGATACGCATGCTCGGACACCATGATGTGAGCGATGAACGCACGCTGTTTGGTACGCAGGAACTAGTGATCAAAACCCTTCGCAAAACCATCAAGCCCTATTCCCCGACGCAAGCGAACTACATCCAGATGCTGGGTTCCAACGAAATCTGTTTTGCCCTTGGGCCCGCAGGAACGGGTAAAACCTACATTGCGGTGGCGATGGCGGTGGCTATGTTCAACTCCCAGCGCGTGGAAAAAATTATCCTGTCGCGTCCGGCGGTGGAAGCGGGCGAAAAGCTTGGGTTCCTTCCGGGGGATCTGAAAGAAAAAGTCGATCCGTACCTGCGTCCGCTCTATGACGCGCTGTTTGATATGATGCCCGGTGAGAAACTCACCCGCCACATGGAAAACGGTGAAATCGAAGTAGCGCCGCTGGCGTTTATGCGTGGCCGTACTTTTTCCAATTCATTCGTTATTCTCGATGAAGCGCAGAACACCACACCTACCCAGATGAAAATGTTCCTTACCCGCATGGGGCAAGGTTCGCGCATGGTCATCACCGGCGATCTTACCCAGACCGATTTGCCTAAGGACGTGAAATCCGGACTGGGCGATGCGGTGCGCAAGGTTGAAGGCATTGAGGGCATTGGCTGCGTGCGCTTTGGCGAGGGCGATGTGGTGCGCCATAATCTGGCGGCCAAAATCGTTCAGGCCTATGACGAATGGGACCGGAAAAAGAAAAACAACCCAGCCACATAAACGGATGATGTGTGGATCTAGACGTTTCCGTTCAACTGCGCTGCCCGCGCTGGAAAACATTACTTAAGCCTTATTGCAAAACGGTGCGTATGGCGTGTGCCGAGGCGCTTGCGTCCAGCAAGATCGCTTCCATTGCCTGCCAGTGGGAGATGGCAGTCGTGCTTGCGGACGATGCGTTTATTCGCGAGCTGAACAAAACCTATCGCGGGTTCGATAAGCCCACCAACGTACTATCCTTTCCCAGTATTGAGCGGATGGAATCGCAGGCCAAGCGCGTCAGCAAAGGCGTGAATAGTTTTGAGCTGGGCGATGTGGTGCTGGCGTTGGAAACGGTCGAACGTGAAGCTGAAGCGCAGCACAAAACATTCCGCAATCACGCGCTGCACCTTCTGGTGCATGGTACGCTGCATCTGCTGGGTTATGACCATGAAGAGGATAAAGATGCGAAAAAAATGGAAAAACTTGAAGTGGAAGTGCTTGAAAAACTAGGGCTTTGCAATCCATACTTGTAGAATTAGTTGCAAACATGGTATAGTTCCAACCCTGACATTATGAAATACGCTTCAAACCCAATACCACGTTCGTCTGCAAGCAGGGCCATGGACCGCAATGATGAGCCGTCGCTGCTTAAAAGCACCCAAGCTTCGTCTGAAACAGAGCGTGATTCCCTGCTGGATAGTGTGCGTTCATGGCTGCGCAATGCGCTGCGCCCAAGGGATTCTTCCTTAAAAGAAGCGCTCGAAGAAGCCATCGAGGAACACGAGGAGCAGGCGGAAGAACGCCTTGCGCCAGAAGAAAAGCTGATGCTGCACAATGTGCTTGGCTTCGGCGATATCAAGGTCAATGAAATTATGACTCCGCGTGCGGACATTGCTGCCGTTCCCAGCGACATCACATGGCCGGAACTTAAACAGCATATTGTCGAAATGGCGCATACGCGCATCCCTGTCTATGATAAAACACTCGATAAGGTGCTTGGCTTTGTCCATGTGAAGGATTTACTCTCGCTGCTTTCGGGGGAAGTGATCTTCAATATTAAAAGCCTGATGCGTCCTTTATTATTTGTACCGCCCTCCATGCGCATTATTGATTTGCTGATCCGTATGCGTCAGGCCGGAAGTCACATGGCGATGGTGGTGGATGAATACGGTGGCACAGATGGGCTCGTGACGATGGAAGATTTATTTGAGGAAATCGTTGGCGACATCCATGATGAGCATGACGGTGACGAGGATCTGGAATTCCGCATCATCCGCGTGAACGACCACACCTTCGATGTGAGTGCCCGCGTACCGATTGAAAATCTGGAACGCCAGCTGGGCCTGAATCTGGTTCATGTAGATAACGAGGGCGAGTTTGATACGCTCGGCGGGCTTATTTTCTGTCAGCTTGGGCATGTGCCGAGCAAGGGTGAAATTGTAAATCACGATTCCGGTATACGTTTTGAAGTGCTGGATGCCGACCCACGGCGTATCCGCAAGGTGCGCATTCTGATGGCGCAGGCAAAGTGATCACGTTTTCTGTGGTGCCGCTGGCGCGGTCGATTGGTGCGTTGTCCGGATGGCGACGTAACCTCACCGCATTTGTGCTGGGGGTATTTGCGACCCTGACGCTTGCACCGTTTTTCTTTTTCCCCCTGTTGCTGCCATCGTTCAGTGGACTGCTGTGGTTGCTGGACGCGGCTCCGTCAAGGCGTCGCATGTTTTTAGACGGCTGGTGGTGGGGCTGGGGGTTTTACATGACCGGCCTGTACTGGTTTTGCATTGCACTGCTCACCGATCCGGAGAAGTTCGGCTGGCTGATTCCGCCCACCTTATTCGGGTTGACGGGGATTATCGCCATTTATTCCGGTGTTGCCTGCTGGCTCACTTCATGGATCCGTATTCGCGGCTTAAGTAAAATCGTGATGTTTACCATCGTGTGGACGCTGGTGGATTATGCGCGTGGCCATTTATTCACCGGATTTCCGTGGAACCTGACGGGCTATAGTTTTGGATTCGCCGATGCCAGTTTGCAGATGGCCTCTATTGTCGGGATTTACGGCATGACATGGTTTGCGCTGCTGCTTGGCACATCGCCGGTGGCGCTGGGTGCGAAGAAGCGTGGCTGGATATATATTGTGGCTTTATGGTCGCTCTTTATTTTTGGCACGTTCTGGGGGGCGGGGCGGTTACATCAGGTGAACAGCCTTCCCGAAGAACAGCGTTTCGCCAAAAATGTGTTGATGCGTCTGGTGCAGGCCAATATTTCACAGCCGCATAAATGGGATCCGCAATTACAGATTCAGGGATTGAGGGAGCATATCGCCCTCACGCGTCAGGACGGGCTCGATAAGGTGACGCATATCATCTGGCCGGAAACCGCTGTGCCGTTTGCCATCAGCAAGGGTGCGCCGATTACCAAGAGGCTGGGCGATGTTATCCCCGCCGGAAAAATACTGATCACCGGAACACTGCGCTCGGAAGGCAGCGAAGAAAACTGGCAGATATGGAACAGCATTATGGCGCTCGATCATGAGGGAAATATTGTTGGCTCCTATGATAAGATACATCTCGTTCCGTTCGGAGAATTTTTGCCCTTCCGCTATCTGTTTCCGAAGGAATGGCTGACACCGGTGGGGGATATGGATTTTTCGGTGGGGACAGGCGGGCGGTTGGTTGAGCTACCTGACTTGCCGCCACTGTTGCCGCTGATCTGCTACGAGGTTATTTTCCCCGAGCTGCCGCTGCCGGACGATATCAGGCCACAAATGCTGCTGAGTGTCACCAATGACGCGTGGTTTGGTAGCAGCACAGGGCCTTACCAGCATTTCAATATGGCGCGGATGCGGGCGGTGGAGCAGGGTGTGCCAATGGTTCGTGTTGCCAATACAGGGATATCCGCCGTCATTGATAGTTTTGGGCAGGTGATTGCTTCTATGCCGCTGGGTACAAAGGGCTATATGGATGTAAAGCTGCCGCTTGCACAATCCGAAAACACGCCTTACAACAAGTTGAAGATACTTTTGATGCCTTTGTTGGTGGCTTTTGCATTGTTTTTGCTGGTAAATCAACGGTTGCAGCATAAAAATTATTAATACTTCTCTTAATGATTGCATTTTCTTTGGGTAAGTATTAATAAGCGTGAATCTTTTTGAATTGCTCTTTTGAAGAGAGTGTATCATTTTGAGGCAATTGAATTATTAAGGACTGAATAAATGTCAAAACCGGATATTGATGCACATGTAGGTAAACGTCTGCGTTTGCGTCGCACCATGATGGGCTTAAGTCAGGAAGCCATTGCCAAAGCAGTCGGAATTACCTTTCAGCAGGTTCAGAAATACGAAAAAGGCAGCAATGCGATGAACGCGGTGCGCCTCTATGAGTTTGCCCAGTTTATGCAGATTCCGGTAGCCTATTTCTTTGATGGGCTGGAATCATCGACACCCTCTATCCATGAAACAGTGGGCATGGCGGAAGAAGGCGTAGCCTTTGATCATAATTATAAAAAAGTCTCGGACCGCGAGTCGCTGGAAATGATGAAAGCCTTCAAGCGCATCGGTGAACAAAATGTTCGCAAGCGCCTTTCGGATCTGGTCAGGGCTATCGCTGATAATCACACCGTCCTTGACTGAGATTAGCTAGCAAATCAAGCTCAGCTTGACTTAAGGCTCTGATCCTGTAATTTCAGCGTTGTTAAAAGGTGGGGATTTTGGTTGCTTGCCGCCATCTATAAAAAAACGGTCTAAGCTATCAGGATGGAGTTGCCGCGTGCGCCCATCCCGATATCAGCAAAATCCCCTAGCATATGTGTGAGTATTTTTAGAAAGGGAATCTAGTGTCTGATCGTTTTTATTCCGGAAGAAGTAGTTACGTTTTTACCAGTGAGTCGGTCGCTGAAGGCCATCCTGATAAAGTGTGCGACCAGATTTCCGATGCTGTAGTGGACGCGTTTTTAGCCGAAAATCCCTACGCGCGTGCCGCAGTGGAATGCCTTGCAACCACGAACACGATTGTGATCGCCGGTGAAACACGCGGAAGCGAATCCATTACCAAAGCGCAGATTGAAACCATCGCCCGCGATAAGGTGCGTGAAATCGGTTATCTGCAGGAAGGCTTCCATGCCGACAACCTTGATGTGTATGTCCATCTGCACAGTCAGTCCGCTGATATTGCCATGGGCGTTGATGCAAGTGGTGAAAAGGATGAAGGCGCTGGCGATCAGGGCATTATGTTTGGTTTTGCCTGCACCGAAACCGCTTCGCTGATGCCTGCTCCTATTCACCTTTCGCACCGTATTTTGCAGAATCTTGCGCGCGCCCGACACAGCGGTGCGGCTAAAGGTTTGGGGCCGGATGCGAAAAGTCAGGTGTCCTTATTATATGAAGACGGAATGCCGGTGAAAGCGACCTCGATTGTTGTGTCCACCCAGCACGCCGAAGGCCTGACGCAAAAACAGGTGCGCGAAATTGTGCGTCCGTATGTACTGGCATCCCTTCCTGACCCAAGCTGGATGTGCGACGACAGCGAACTCTATGTTAACCCAACCGGCAACTTTGTCATCGGCGGCCCTGACGGCGATTGCGGCCTGACCGGCCGTAAGATCATCGTCGACACGTACGGCGGTGCGGCACCACACGGCGGTGGCGCATTCTCCGGCAAAGACCCGACCAAGGTAGACCGCTCGGCGGCCTACATGGCGCGTTACCTTGCGAAAAACGTGGTGGCGGCTGGTCTTGCCGAACGCTGCACCATTCAGTTGTCCTATGCGATTGGCGTATCCAAACCGATCTCGTTCTATGTCAGCACTGCCGGAACCGGTAAGGTCGATGAAGCACAGCTTGAACGCCTGTTGCAGGAAAAAGTCAACCTGACCCCGCGCGGTATCCGCGAGCATCTCCAGCTCAACAAGCCGATCTACGCCCGCACCGCTGCCTACGGCCATTTTGGCCGCGAGCCGGATGCGACCGGTGGCTTCAGCTGGGAAAAGCTGGACATGGTAGAAATGCTTCAGGACTATTTCAAGATCAGTCAAAAAAAAACTGAGTTGAAATCCGCCATCGGCTAACCAGCCCATGCCCGAGACCACGTTGTTGCAATCCTTCGGCCGCAGGCGCGGCCGGAGGTTGCGCACCACCAAGCAGGGCCTCTTCGATACGCTGCTTCCCACACTGACGCTCGAATTGCCGGAGGAAGGCACACTTACTCCTTCCGCGCTGTTTGGCGCAAAGGAAGTGTGGCTGGAGATTGGATTTGGCGGCGGCGAACACCTCGCCCATCAGGCATCACTGCATCCTAACGTTGGTATCATTGGTTGCGAGCCGTATATCAACGGCATCGCCGGACTTCTCAAACATATCGACGACCACGCTCTCGACAACATCCGCATCTATCAGGACGATGTACGCACGGTGATTGCACGCCTGCCCGATGCCTCGCTTGCGCGCGCGTTTATTCTCTATCCCGACCCGTGGCCGAAAACCCGTCACCATAAGCGCCGTTTGGTATCCACCGCATTCCTTTCCACGCTGGCGCGCGTGATGAAAAGCGGAGCGCAGCTGCGGCTCGCCACCGATGATTATGATTATGGCATCTGGATGCTGGAGCGGCTGCTGTCGCATCCCGATTTTGTCTGGCAGGCGCAAAAGCCTGAGGACTGGCTGAACCCACCCGTTGACTGGATTTCCACCCGCTACGAACAAAAGGCGCTGGAAGCGGGGCGCGTGCCGACCTACCTCAATTTTCAAAGACGCTAAAACAGGCTGGTCGGGAAGGGGTTAAACAGCGGCAAGCGCGGCAGTGATATCTTTTTTCAAATCTACCACATCCTCAATCCCCACCGACAGGCGAAGCAGCCCGTCCGAGATGCCGCATTTTTTGCGCTCAGGCGCGCCGATGCTGGCGTGGGTGGTGGAAGCCGGATGGGTGATCAGGCTTTTGGCGTTGCCGAGGTTGTTGGAAATATCAACCACCTGAAGCGCATTCATAAACGCGAACGCAGCTTTTTTGCCGCCCTTCAGTTCGAAGGCAATCATCGGCCCGCCGCGCGACATCTGCTTTTTGGCAATGGCGTATTGCGGATGGGATTTTAGCCCAGGATAGATTAGGCGGGTGACTTTCGGGTTTTTGGACAACAGATCCGCCAGAACTTCAGCGTTGTCGCAATGTTTGGCGACGCGCAGCGGCAAGGTTTCCAAGCTTTTCAGCAGTACCCATGCGGTGAACGGGCTCATGTGCGGCCCCGTATGGCGGATGAAGGGCAGGGCGACATCGTCAATGAATGTACGGCTGCCGAGGATGGCGCCGCCGAGCGTACGCCCCTGACCGTCGATATGCTTGGTGGTGGAATACACCACCACATCTGCGCCGAGTTTCAGTGGGTGTTGCAGCAGCGGCGTGGCGAATACGTTATCGACAATCAGGCAGGTGCCGGTTTTTTTGCATAGCTTGGCAATGGCGGCGATGTCCACCAGCTCCAGCGTCGGGTTGGCAGGGGTTTCCATGAACACGCATTTGGTTTTCTTGGTGATGGCTTTTGCCCATGCGGCCATGTCGCCACTTTCCACCAGCGTATAGGTGATGCCGAAGCGCGGCAGGATTTGCGTGATGATGTAATGGCATGATGAAAACAGGACACTTGAAGCTGCAACATGGTCACCCGCCTTCAACTGGCACATCAGGCTGGCAAATACGGCGGCCATACCCGAGGCGGCGGCGATACAGCCCTCCGCACCTTCCATCAGGCGTAAACGCTCCTCCAGCATGGCGAGGTTGGGGTGGGAATAACGCCCGTATTTAAACCCCTCGATGGAGCCATCAAAGCGGCCTTCGCCCTCTTCAGCGGTGTCGTAGGTGTAGGAAGAGTTAAGAAAAAGGGCCTCGGATGTCTCGCCGAATGGGCTCTGCAGGCGGCCGCCACGCACCATTTTAGTGGCTAATTGCCAGTCTTTTGCATCGGGCATGGAGGTTTTTTGCTTCTTTTTCATGTGATTTTAACTAAAAAACGGTTATTAACAGAGGGGTACAAGATAATCTAATCGCTCAAGTGGTGCAATATACAAACCTATATGCGTGGACAAAACCCGATACGCCCGCCGGAAACAGGGGATGGAAGCCTGCTTCAGGTGAAAAAGATTTTCCCGACCTTGCAAGGGGAAGGGCCTTTTGTCGGCCAGCCGTCGGTGTTTATCCGTTTGGGCGGGTGCAACCTGAACTGCTATTTCTGCGATACGAATTTTGAGGATTATACCCCCGTTGCGCTTTCGCAGCTGATGCAGGATGTGCGCGAGCTGTCGGTGAACAAGGAAGACAGGCGCATACGCCATCTCGTGGTCATCACTGGCGGCGAACCGATGCGTCAGAATATCGTGCCGTTGTGCGAGCAGTTGCTGGCGGAAGGTTTCCATGTGCAGATTGAAACGAACGGTACGTTGTTTCGCCCGTTGCCCGAAGAAGTCTCGATTGTGTGTTCACCCAAAAATAGCGGCAACGGCTATTTTCCTATCCGCGAGGATTTATTGCCGCTCATTCAGGCATTCAAATTTATCGTGACACCGCACGATGAAAATTACAGCTTTGTCCCTGAGGTCGGGCAAACTGCTTACCGCATTCCTGTTTATGTCCAGCCGATGGATGAATATGACATGTGGCTTAATGCCGAAAACCTCAACTACGTCACCGAACTGGCCATCAAAGAAGGCTACATCATGTCGATACAGACGCATAAATTACTAGGCATCGAATGACGAAAAAAGTCGTACTTCTCCTTTCTGGGGGACTCGATTCCACCACTACCCTAGCCATGGCTCAGGTGCAGGGTTTTGATGTCTATGCCATGTCGTTCAACTACGGCCAGCGCCATTCGCACGAATTGCTGGCAGCGGTAAAAATCGCTAAAAAAGCAAACGTCAAAGAACACCGTATTTTTACCATCGATCTCGGTGGCTTTGGCGGTTCGGCGCTCACCGAAGATGCCATTGCTGTGCCCAAAGATCGCAACGCCGAAGCGATGTCGCACGGGATTCCGGTGACGTATGTGCCTGCGCGCAACACGGTGTTTTTATCCTTTGCACTCGCATGGGCGGAGGTGCTGAAAGCCTATGATATTTTTATCGGTGTGAACGCGCTCGATTACAGCGGCTATCCCGATTGCCGCGAGGCGTTCATCCGCTCGTTCGAGCAGACGGCCAACCTCGCCACCGCCTACGGCGTGGAAGGCAGCCAGCGTATCACTATCCACACGCCGCTGATTGCGCTGACCAAGGCGCAGATTATTGAAAAAGGCCTCGCACTCGGCGTGGATTACAGTATCACCACCAGCTGCTATGACCCCGATGCCAGCGGCGCGGCCTGCGGCCATTGCGACGCGTGCAGCCTGCGGCTCAAAGGATTCAGCGATACCGGTAAAACCGATCCGGCGAGGTATAGAGTATGAGCATGTGGTTGTTGCATCAGACACTCAGCGCGGATGAGGAAGCTAGAATATGTGAGCGTACCGATCTGGTGCTACCGTTTGAAGGCCTGCCGGATCTGACACACGTCACCAACCAAGCCGAGGCGCGTAAATTACTGGGTATATTGCATCCGGATGAACCGCCGGAATCGATTAACCGTAGGCTGGAACGCTTCTGGCAGCGATTTAGCAATTTGCAGATTGAAGATATTATCGCCGTGCCGCTGGAACATGCCAGAGAGGTTGTGATCGCCGAGGTGACGGGGCATTATCATTACGCGGTGGGCGATAAGGGCAGCGATATCCACCTGATTCCTGTGCGCTGGTATGATAAGCGCATCCCGTTGTCAAAACTGGCCAAATACAAAGAGGTATTCGGTAGCGGTGGACCGGCGATGCAGGAGATTACGGCAGTAGATGTGCGCACCGCTGTCCGCGACCATCTGCCACACAGCTATAACCGGTTTGTAAAAATGAAATGGTTATTGGTGATTTTCTTCGCGATGTCACTGATCCGGATGTTTACGAAGTTATGAACCGGACTTACTCGCGGTCCATGCCCTTTTCTTTAACGGGAGCTTTGGCCTTTAAAGCATCAAACGTTTTTTGAAACCCATCCTTGTCTTTTTGCGGCACACCTTCTTTATATAATTCTATCGTGCCTTTGCCTTTTGGGGTGGTGGTTTCAATCGAAATATCCAATGCACTCAGCTTCAATGTGTTGACCGCCGCTTGGGCAAGAAAAAGCGGATTGATTTCTACCCTGTTATCCATACCAAACGTAAAATCGCCCTGAGCCGAACCGGCCATGATGCCATTTGCATCAACAGAAACAGGGGTGACATCATTGACGGTAGAGCCAGCCAGCATTGCCTGTGGCGATTTGATGGTGATGTTCGACGGGGTATCGGATGTCTGGATTTCTAACTTGGTGCCTTTGGTATTTTCGCCGTACGCCAGCGTCATATTGCCCCTGAGCTTATTGATACGGACAATATCAGCCCCATCGGTTTTGCCGCTCAGGTCGAGCTCGGCATTGCCTTTGTTCGGCCCAAGGACCTGAAGTGCTTTGAGTTTAACTTTATCCAGAGTGATCCCTTCATCTCCCTTGGCACCGGAGACCAATATTTTTTCATTAGTAAGTGCAACGTTTACACCCGAACCAAGCGCGTAAGTAACGTACCGGTCGCTACTGTTTACAAAGGCACCAACGACATTCTTATCCTTATCACGGATGAGATATATTTTTCTGTCCGGATCCTTTGAACCTGTGGTGATATAATCATAGGCTTTTTCATCAACACCCGCTTTGTTATCGCCAAGCGCAGGCAAAGGCTCATCAATGGGGTGAGATTCTATGGTATAGGTGGCAGGTGCAGTTTTGGGAACAGGCGCACGTGATGATGCAAGGCTGGCGGCCATTAAATTCATGTCAACGATGGAAGTGAAACTCATACGCGCGTCTTTCCGTCGGACGATTGCGAGGTTCTAGAAATCTATCCGCAAAACACTACGCGAATTAGTGGATTAGGGTGGGCTCGAGATCGTGTTGCTTGGCAGCGAAGTAGGCAGCATCCTGCGTGGCAAACAGTGCGAGCTGCGTTCCATCGGCGGTGCAGACAGCATAATTTTTACCATTCTCGGTCATCACCGGACGCACGTAAGCAATCGTCGCCGAATCCATCAACATCGAGTAGATTTCATCGTTTGGGTTTGCGTCGTTTTTAGGTGAATCCATAGTGGTAAACTGCCTTTCATGAACGTCGTTTTTAATACCGTAGATTAGTTATAGCACAGTATATGGGGCGGGTGTATGAAGTTTCAATGACAGTTGAAATATATTTCTCGCCGCCACTTAATTTTTCAGTTGTATTTTAGCCACTTAATGAATTTTCTTCTTTTTTCCCGGTTCGCGGAAAACAAATAATTCTGAGTCCATTTTCAGGCCAAATCGGGCATTGTTCAGCGACACGGTGGTAACCTGCTTTGTGGCATCGCGAATCACCATGTTGCGAAGCAGAAGCGGTGAATCCGAAAACTCTAGCATCAGCTCGCCATCATCCGGTTTTTCGCGCTGCGCCAGCGTGATACGGATGGCGCCCGTCTGCACGGACAGTTCGACGATGCCAACCATTTTGTCAAAGCGGATATGTTCCTGCGCGAGAAATCCGATCAGCGTCTGGTCGAGCGGGATGTGGCTGGATTGTTCCAGCTCATAGTCGTAATAGACCAGCTCGGAACCGTTCGACACCATGAGTATCGGGGTGGGCGGATTATACTGCCAGCGCATTTTCCCCGGGCGCTCGAGGAAAAATTTCCCACTGGTGAGAGTGCCGTCCGGTGCGGTCTGGGTGAAATCGGAAATGATGGTGGTCAGGCCGCTTAAATACTGTTGCAGGCGGTCGATGGTTGATTTGTTTTTAGCGATCTCAGCGGTAGGTAAAAACGTGGATGCAGGGGCGTTGGCAAAGCTAGCTTGCGGAATGCACATGGCAGACAACAGTAAAATCGTTGTGAGTATTTTTTTCATCGTTACGAATCTTCCTTCACCAGCACTTCGCGTTTGCCGACATGGTTGGCGGGGCCGACGATGCCCTCACGCTCCATGCGCTCGATAATGGATGCAGCGCGGTTATAGCCGATTTTCAGGCAGCGCTGGATATAGCTGGTAGAGGCTTTGCGGTCGCGTGCAACGATGGAAACGGCCTGATCGTACATCTCGTCCTTCTCGCCATCATCGAAGCCTAGTTCGCCTTCGGCTTCCTCATCGCGGGTGACATCGTCCACATACGAAGGTTCGCCCTGCAATTTCAGATGGGCGACAATTTGTTCCACTTCCTTGTCAGACACGAACGGGCCATGCACACGCGTGATGCGTCCGCCTCCTGCCATGTACAGCATGTCGCCTTGGCCGAGGAGTTGTTCCGCGCCCTGCTCGCCCAGAATGGTGCGGCTGTCGATGCGGCTGGTCACCTGAAAGGAAATGCGGGTCGGGAAGTTGGCTTTGATAACACCGGTAATGACGTCAACCGACGGGCGCTGCGTGGCCATGATAATGTGGATGCCAGCAGCGCGCGCCATCTGCGCGAGGCGCTGGATGGATCCTTCAATTTCCTTGCCTGCTACGATCATCAGGTCGGCCATTTCATCGACCACCACCACGATGAATGGCAGCTCGTTCATATCCAGTGGCACTTCCTCGATAATTGGCTCGCCGGTGTCGGGATTGAATCCGGTCTGCACCTGACGCGACAGCGTATTGCCCTTGGATTTGGCCTCACGGATTTTCTTGTTGTAGCCCTCGATATTACGCACGCTGAGATTGCTCATCAGGCGGTAGCGGTTTTCCATTTCTTTCACCGTCCATTTCAACGCGACCACGGCCTTTCCGGGTTCGGTGACGACGGGAGAAAGCAAATGTGGAATGCCGTCATAGACGGAGAGTTCAAGCATCTTCGGGTCGATCATGATGAATTTGCATTCATCGGGCGTGAGGCGGTAGACCAGCGAGCAGATCATTGTGTTGATAGCAACCGACTTACCCGAACCGGTGGTGCCCGCCACCAACAGATGCGGCATGCGCGACAGATCGACGATGATCGGGTTGCCGCCAATGTCCTTGCCAAGGGCGAGAGGAAGTTTGGACTCGTTGGATTCAAAAGCGGAATTTTCCAGCATCTCGCGGAAATAGACGGTTTCACGCGTGGCGTTTGGCAGCTCGATACCAATGGCGTTGCGTCCCGGAATAACGGCGATGCGGGCGGAAATAGCGCTCATCGAGCGGGCGATATCGTCGGCCAGACCAATCACGCGTGAGGATTTGGTGCCGGCGGCGGGTTCAAGCTCATACAGCGTGACCACGGGGCCTGGGCGGATTTCCACGATGTCGCCGTTGACCCCGAAATCCTGCAACACGCTTTCCAGAAGTTTTGCATTCTGGGTGAGTGCGGTTTCGTTCTGGTTAGGCTTGCGGCCTTTGGGAACCGGAGTGAGAAGTCTGATAGGAGGCAATTCGTAATCACCCGGAGCGAGCGCCATCGTCACCTGCGCCTTGGGAGCGCTCGGTGTGGCCTTGGTAATGGATTTTTCTTTTTTGCTGACGCGTGGCTGCTGCTTCATGGCAGGTTTGCCATCGTCATCCTCTTCGTATTCTTCTTCCTCATATTCATCATCTTCGCTGACACGGCGCAGGAAGCTGAAACGCTCGGCAACAGAAGCACGCAGGCGCTGGTGCCAAGGCTGCACCTCGTCATCATCCTCTTCGTCTTCTTCGTTTTTAGAGCGGTGTGGAAGAGCGGAAAGAATCAGCCCGCTGACAAATAAGAAGCCCACACGCAGATACTGCGCAACGGTTTTCCACTCCAGCCAGCTCATGCCAAATGCAAGGCATACGGTGATTAGGCTGGCAGCGCTGACGACACCGATGAACAGTCGGCTTTTGAAGGATTTGTAGAACACATCGTGGATCACCGTGCCGATGGAGCCGCCAAATCCGCTGCCAATCGGCCATGATAGCGGCGGTTCGATCAGCGACAGCACCGACGACACCAGCACCAGCGACACAATCAGCAGGGAAAAACGCAGCCACAGGAACGTGATCGGCTGGCCACGGATAATCTTCAGGCTCCACGCCGCCGGAATCACCACCAGCAACAAACTCGCCAGCCCCATCAGCTGTAAGGACAGATCGGAAATGAGCGCGCCGAAATATCCCCCCGCGTTGCTGGCAATGTTGTCCGTGGCGCGGTTGAGCGAGGGGTCAGCCTGATTATAGGTCATCAGGCTGAGCAGCAGGTAGAAGGTGGCGAGCGCCAGCAGCGAACCTGCCAGTAAAGCTAACGGGTTACGTTCTTGATCTTCATTGGTATTTTTAACAGAAAGTCGGGTGGCCATGTCGTCTCAAATAATTCGATTTATGTATGTATTCCAATAAATTAACTAGTCGTAAACAAATCTTAATTTGAAGATGTTAAGATAGTAAACTATCATATCCCCTTAATAATTAAACGGGAAATGCATGCTCGGGTGGAATTTTTTTTCAGGCAGGATCCGTAATTTTTTTTCGCGGCAAATCACACCGGAGCCTGAGGTTGACATCAGGGCTGAATCTTCGTGGGCGGGGATTGAGGCCAAGCGTAGGGAAAAACCTAAGAAGGAAGAGCCTGAAGCTGTAAATGATGACGGCATTCCCAAATGGGAGGAATATAGCAGGCGCAACAGGGAAGATACTGACGGCTTCCGGAAATTTGTGGTGGAGGATCAGGAACAATTAAGGGCGGTAGTAGGCGAAGATATACGCGCACATCACGTCACCGTAGCCTTCGATTCCACCAATACCGATTTAATGCAGATGCAGATTGTGATTAATGAATTGGTGAAAGCGTATGGTGATTTTGACGCGCCGCCCAAGCTGCTGCTGCATTCGCATAAATCGCGGCATGCACATGCACAAAAAAGTTATGCCAGCGTGTCGACCCAGCTCCCTGAATTCATCGATCTCAATGAAGACGGTTTCCATTATTTCCGCAAGCATATGGATCAGTTTAAAGCCGCTATGGCGCATGAGTTGGCACATATCAACAACGGTGATTGCAGTGTTGACGGCATGATAGCTAATGAGACAAAGCCGGAAAACCAGAAAATGGAAGTGCTGGCGGATCGTAAAGCGGCCATTATATTCGGAAATCCTAAGGAATATGCCAAATTATCAAAGGATTTTTCATTCCAACTAATGAAAGATCATAAGATCGAACCGCATGAGTATAAGCGCAAATACCTGTCGGCAAACGGTAATGCCCGCATGTTGAAAAAATGGGCGGATATTCTTGAAAGTAAAGGCGCAACAAACGCCGAAGGCAACATCATTAAAGAATCTGCACTGGACGTCTTTAAGGACTCCCGCGATTTAACGGAAGGTATTTTAAAAGAATCCCTGCGCTTCGGGCTCCACCATCCGCGCCCGTATGAGCCACCCATCGAAACTCATACAAGGTAGGGGCAGAGAGGTGGAGGATATTTACAAACAAAAATCTTCAGGCAGGCGCTGGCAGGATGAGGCGTGGGCTACACAGAAGGAAAAACAAAAGGAATGTCCTGATCCCCAAAATCCAAAGTGGAAAAAGAAACAGGATCAGGAATGGCGGGAGTATATTTCTGATCCTGATGGGTATGTGGAGATCATCGTAAAAGATGAACACGACCAGTTCAAAGCCTTGCGTGCGGGCATCCGTTCGGGGGCGATTATGGAAGCAGAAAGGTCAGGTGATGCTGCGCTCAAAGGCATGCAAAAAGTCATCGGCAAGATGGCGCGCGCCAGCGGCCTGCTGAAACGGACACCTAAATTACTGGTACACACGGCTGCTTCCTACCTATTTGCCGGAAGCAGAAACCGGCTTTCCGTCGGAGTTACGAACAAGGAGTTCATCGAGATTAATGAGTATACCAAAGAGTATTTTTCTAGAGAACCGGAGCAGTTTAAAGCCGTGATGGCGCATGAGTTGGCGCATATTGCCCGAGGCGATTGTTCACCCGAAAGTTCTGTTGAATATCACCTGACCCCACCCAACCAGAAGCGCGAAAATCTTGCAGACCGGCTGGGCGCTATCATTCACGGCAACCCGCGCCAGTATGCGCAGTCGATCAGCGACTTCGTATTTCATGATACCCAAGAAAACGGCGTGAAGCCTTACCACTTCAGGTTGCATACGCTTTCGGCCAACGCGACTGCTCGCATGGTTCATAAATGGGCGGATATTCTGGAAGACGAACATGCTGTAGACGATAAGGGTAATGTGATACGCGAACAGGCGCTGGAAGTGTTCAGGCGTTCCGTAGCAGTTACCGAACGGTATCTGGAAGTTTCATTACGGGCAGGGGTCACACACCCGAAGCCTCCTGCCAAACGGTAGCAATGATAACCACGCTTCGTTTAAAAAATCAGGCTATAATAATAGGATAAATGCCTGCGCTGCCCACTTGTGGCCGCTGATACATTTCCCCTTGCACCCGCTGCGCAGTTATCCCATAATCCGGCAAGGCTGGTGGCGGGCGGAGTAGCCGTAAACCCGGTCAGGTCCGAAAGGAAGCAGCCGTAGCGGTGCCACTTCGGGTCGCCACCAGTCCCTGAAATTACTAAGCCGGACAAATGCTTTGTTTCCTGCACTTCCGTGCTTCACGTACTTGAATGTACGCTCCAGTACGGTTCTTGAAAACTTCGCTTGTTGTCTTGGCCTAGCGTTTTATACATACAACCCGTTGTCTTTGTACATTCATGGAATACCGCGTTCTCGCCCGCAAATACCGCCCTGCCACATTCGATCACCTGATCGGGCAGGAAGTGCTGGTGCAGACTATTTCCAACGCCATTAAAACAGGCCGTATCGCCCATGCCTTTTTGCTCACCGGTATACGCGGTGTCGGCAAAACCACCACTGCGCGCATCATCGCGCGGGCGCTCAACTGCGTGGGACCGGACGGCAACGGCGGTGCCACCATCAGCCCGTGCGGGGTATGCAGTAACTGCACCATGATACTGGAAGGCCGCCACATGGACGTGCTGGAAATGGATGCTGCCAGCCACACCGGCGTGGATGATGTGCGTGAGCTGATCGACTCGGTGCGCTACCTGCCGACCTCGGCACGCTATAAAATATATATCATCGACGAAGTGCACATGCTCTCCAACAGCGCGTTTAACGCGCTGCTCAAAACGCTGGAAGAGCCACCGCCGCACGTCAAATTCATCTTCGCGACCACCGAGGCGCGCAAAATTCCCGTCACCATCCTGTCGCGTTGCCAGCGTTTCGATTTAAAGCGTGTTAGCCAAGAGGCACTCGCCGCGCATCTGGCGAATATTTCCAGACAGGAATCCATTGAAGCCGAAGACGAAGCACTGACGCTGATTGCCGTGGCCGCCGAAGGCTCGGTGCGTGATTCACTGTCGCTGCTGGATCAGGCGATTGCCCGCAGCACGCAGGAAAATGGAAAAATCACGACCGCAGCCGTGCGCCAGATGATCGGTGCGGCGGATAATACCGCCACGTTTCGCTTACTCGAAACCCTGTTTCAGGGCAATGTCGCCGATGCGCTGGTGGAAGTGCGCAAGCAGTATGAGGGCGGTTCTGACCCGCTGATGATGGTGCAGGATGCCTTGCAGGTCACGCATCTGGTGACGCGGGTGAAAGTTGCCCCGCAGGCGCTGAATGATGTCACTATTTCCGAACATGAACGCACGGCGGCCAAACAGATGGCCGAAAAGCTCAGTATGCCCGTCATTACCCGCCTGTGGCAGATGCTGCTGAAGGGCATTACCGAGGTGCGCATGGCACCAACGCCGCTGGCGGCGCTCGAAATGTTGATGGTACGTATCGCCTATGCCGCGCAGTTGCCTACCCCTGCGGATGCTATTCGTTTAGCGCAGGAGTCCCCGCCCGCCCGACCTATTGTGAATCCTGCGCCCACCGCCAAGGAACCGGTTGCATCTGCACCCGTTGCCAGAGAGCCTGTTGCCAAAGAAGAATCGGTTGTGAGTGCGCCAGCGCCTGTCGCACCAGTGCAGGTGGATAGTTTTGAAGCGGCTGTGGCGTTGTTTGTCCAGAACCGCGAACCGCTGAAACATACCCAACTGGTTCACGAGGTGCGGCTGGTGAGCTTTGCGCAAGGAGCGATCGAGTTGCAGCTCAATAATAGTCTGCCACGCGATTTTACCGTGCAGATTGCTAATGCACTGACGAAGTGGACAAACCAGCCATGGAAGGTGATAGCATCGCAGGAACAGGGCAATCCGAGCTTGCATGAAGTGGAAATCGCGCGTAAAGAAAAACAATTACAGAATGCATCCGCTCATCCGCTGGTTTCCAGCGTTTTGGAGCAGTTTCCGGGCGCAAAACTGACGGGTGTCAACAATAGCTAGACCAATATTCGGGAGAAGACGATGAATTTACAGAAAATGATGAAGCAGGCGCAGGACATGCAGCAAAAAATGCAGGAAATGCAGGCACGGCTGGAAGCCGAGGAAATGGACGGCAGCGCCGGCGGCGGCATGGTACGCATCCGCATCAACGGTAAGAACATGATGCTGAAGGTAGAGATTGACGACAGCCTGATGAAGGTCGAGGAAAAAGAAGTGCTAGAAGACCTGCTTGTGGCGGCGTATAACGACGCGCGCGCCAAGGTGGATGCGGCGTTCAGCGACAACATGTCCAGCATGACCAGTGGTTTAAACCTGCCGCCCGGATTCAAACTGCCGTTTTGATTCATTATAATGACCCATTCCGATATTGATGAGCTGATACGGTTGTTTTCCAAACTTCCGGGGCTTGGGCCGCGCTCGGCGCGCCGTGTGGTGCTGCACCTGATCCGCCAGAAACAACCGCTGATGGAGCCACTCGCTGCGGTGATGCAGCGTGCGCTCACCACCATCCGCACCTGTTCGGTATGCGGCAATCTCGATACCCATGATATATGCAGCATTTGCAGCGACACCCGCCGCGATGGTTCCTCGATCTGCGTGGTCGAGGATCTGGCGGATTTGTGGGCGATTGAGCGCTGCAACCTATATAAAGGCCAGTACCATGTGCTCGGTGGCACGCTGTCGGCGATGGATGATCGTGGGCCTGCGCAGCTGAATATCGAGTCGCTGATAACGCGTGCGGCCAAGGACACGGTGAAGGAAATTATTCTCGCCACCAACGCCACGCTCGAAGGCCAGACCACCGCCCATTACCTGACCACGCGCTTGGAAGGCTGCAATGTCAGCATCTCGCGCCTTGCACAGGGCATTCCTATGGGCGGCGAACTGGATTACCTCGATGACGGCACGCTGGGCGCAGCGCTCAAAGCACGCTTGCCGTTTTAGAGCTTCAACCTCTTAAAGATTCTTTCCGGTATGTGCATGATGATAAGCATGATGTATTTCCAGAAAAACGGCACATAGACCACGTCTTTTTTCTTGTGCATGGCTTTCACGATTTTTTGCGCCACATATTCGCGGCTGGCTATTAAAGGGCTTTCCATACCCCACGTCATCGGTGTGTCGATGAAGCCCGGTTTCACCGTCATCACATGCACACCTTTTTTATAAAAGTAATTGCGCAGGCCCGAAGCGAACGCCGTGAGTGCCGCTTTGGCACTGCCGTAGGCGTAGTTGCTTTGCCGCCCACGGTCACCTGCGACGGATGAAATGATGACGACGCTGCCTTGTTTTTTCTCGGCGAGTTTGATGGCCGCCAGCGTGGCGATTTGTGCGGGCAGGGTGTAGTTGATGTGGCTGGTGAAGGCGATGTCGGGCAGGCTGAGTGGTTCGCTGCTGCCCATGGTGCCGGTGGCGATGATAATGTGGTCGAAATCGCCGGCACGCTGGATAAAAGATTCGGCGGTGAAATATTCATCGACAAAATCGGAGACCATCACCATGCACGGGACGTTATAGCGGGTGACGAGGTCGCGCCCGAGCAGATCGACTTCCTTCTCGTCGCGCCCTGACACAATCAGCCCGCAACCCTCGCGTGCCAGCACATGGCAGATAGCCTGCGCCAGTGAAGAGGTGGCCCCCACCACAAGGACGGTGCTACCAAATGGTGCAGAAGATGTATTCGTTTTTCCAGTGCTCATATATACCCATGTTAAATGCAATAATGGTTTTAAGCCGGTTGATATCAGTTAAGTCGCCCGAGGTAATAATCCTCAGCTTTTCGTAGTAACGTGCCAGTGACGGATCCATTTTGTCGGTGTCGCCGGTTTTGACCGCCTCCAGATAACCGCGTGGAATAGGGCGTTTGAAATGGCCGATGAAAAAACCGCCGTCCTGTATCACCGGCATCCGCGCCAGCAACGGGTCGCTCAGTGCCAGCTCGTCAATCAGGATATTGCCGGCACCAGCATAATAGCCGAGCATGCCGATAAAGTGTGCTTTTTCGACATGGCCAGGGGCTTTTTTTACCAGATTGGTCGCCCAGCCGACAAATTTGTGGTGGGCATCGGTGTTGACGGTGAGGGGGGTGAGTTTAGGAAATAGCTGGTTGCCGTTGAACATGGACTTGGCATCAA
This sequence comes from Alphaproteobacteria bacterium, assembly GCA_025360605.1. Lineage (GTDB taxonomy): Bacteria > Pseudomonadota > Alphaproteobacteria > Rickettsiales > SXRF01 > JANYBV01. Next base: position 151,716 of record JANYBV010000028.1, read on the forward strand.
TCATCGGGCTGGGATTCATGGTACAGGCAAACGGGCAGTACTCGCGCAGCGCCCGTGAGGTGGGCAAAGGAGAACCCGTGACCAGTAGCACCGCGATGATGGTCGTGACGGTATAGAGTTGCTTTTTTTCCGGAAGAAAAATGTACAGCAGCCACACTGATACAAAGGCGGGATACGCCCAGAAGCGTCCGACCATGTAGTCGCCGCCGACATAAATCAGGTACAGCACATACCAGTACAGCCCGAGGGCGATGCTGGCGGGGAGCAGCAGGGGCGAGCGCCACGAGGTAGGTTTTTTGATGAGGGCGATGATGATGAAGGCAAGGGATGAGAGTATCTCAAGGCCGGTGGCGGTGTCGGTGATGAGGGTGAACTTGGCGTAGATCATCCCATGTTCGATGTAGCGGGCGGTGGCAATGCCGGTGCCGAGCTTGGCATATTTGGTGTTGGGAAATAAAAATCCGTAATAGATAAATGCAAAGATAAACCATGCGATGAGCGGGGTGGCACCAAGGATGGCTTGCTTCCAGTTAATCCTGCGCCAGCTGTTGATGGCCAGCAACAAAAGCGGCGGTGCATAGAAAATCACCATATCCAGACGGTTTAACAGCGACAACGCCACCGTCAGCGACAGGTATAACCAGAATTTGGGATGCGCCTGTTTCCTGAGCAGGAGGTAGCCGAACACACTGAACAGCAAATAGCTCAGCGGGTTTTCAAGGCCGGAGCTGGTATAGTCGCGGAAGGCGCGTGAAGCCATCAGCGGCAGGAAAAAACAGGCCAGCGTCAGCACTATGTGCTTTCGCGCGCTGCCCAGCGTGACCAGTACCGCCCCTGTGGTGGCGAACAACGACAAGAACACGTTGGTGAGAAACAGGTTGGAAAGCAGCACATTCATTGGAATATGCAGCAGCAGCCACAGCGGGTGGGTGTAGACCTGCACGCGCTCGTTGATGTTCCAGCGCAACCCGTAGCCATTGAAAAAATTATCGAGGACGCGCAGGGTGATATACGCGTCTTCCGACACCCACGCATTGAGCAATACAAAATAGGCAAACCAAATCCACGCGGAATGAAAAATAAACAACCGTATACCGGAATCGGAGCGGGCGAGGCTGGCGCTCAGGCGGGTATACAGCCCCTTGATTATTCTCTGCGTTTCCATTCCAGCCGATCAGACATGAGTGAGGTGAATTTGGCGTTCGGGTCGATCTGGTTGATGACGCTTTCCCAGTCGGTGGCAGCTTTGCCGTACATGATGCGGAAATGTTCGGCACTTAAGATAGCGTCCTTGGCGAGGTAGACGCGCCCGCCATTATCAGCCACCCAGCGGTTGAGCTGTGGCAGCACTGCCTGCACGCGCGCGGTGTTCGGGAAATCCAGCGCAATGCTGTATCCGGCTTGCGAAAAAGTCAGCAGACCTTTGCTGCGGCGGTGGTATTTGATGACGGCGAGGAAGGAAAACAGGTTTTTGCTGTGCAGGGCGGACAGGAACGTGAGCATCTGTGCCACAACATCGGGTGAATCGGGGAACATACACTGATACTGGAAGAAGCCACGCTTGCCATATAACCGGTTCCAGTTGCCGATGCGGTCGAGCGGATGGAAAAACTGGCCGAAACCGCTGGTTTCCGTTTTGCGCCACGCGGAATATTTACGGAAGCGCAGCTTGTTGTAAATCGCCATCGAATAGCGGTTGAGTACAAAGGAAGGCAGGAAAAACGGCACATTCAGTCCTTTTTTCTGCGGTTTGTAGGCAGAAAGCGGTGCGCCGCCGCTTTCTGTGTCGATATGGGTGGCGGCTTCGAAAATGCCGCGGCCAATGTCTTCGCCGCGTGCCATGTGGTCGATCCAGCCGACCATATAGTCGCTGCTGTCGCGGTATTCCTCAAATGCGCCGACCATGTCTTCCAGTGTTTCGACGCTGTAGGTGGTGGAGCTTAAGGATGACGAGCTGATAGGTTTAAGTTTCAGCGTCAGCTCTTCGATGATGCCCGTCATGCCCATGCCACCGGCGGTCGTCCAGAAAATTTCACGGTTATGGGTGGTAGAGCAATCGACACTCTCGCCGCTGGGCAACAGCAGCCGTATGGACTGCACATGTTCGGCAAAATCGCCCTCGCGGTACTGGTTTTTGCCATGCACGTTGCAGGCAAATGCCCCGCCCAGCGTCACATGGCACGTGCCCGGAATGGCAGCGGGAATCCAGCCGCGCGGGATGGTGATGTCCATCAGTTCCTTGAGGGTGACACCGGCTTGCACGCGCACCATGCCACGGTTGCTGTCGAAGTCGATCAAATGGTTGAGGCGCTCGGTTAAAATGACACCGTTGGGCTGCAAAGAGGAATCGCCGTACGACCGCCCCAAGCCACGCGCGAGGACGGGGCCTTCCTGATTTATGAAATGGGCGAGCTCGCGTTGCTTCTCAGGCCGCCACGTCCGGCACTCCGCCAGCGGCGCGTGCCCCCAACCGTAGAGAGTCTGTTGTTTGGACTCAGGCATGTGTACGTTATAAAATGTTTTGAGTGCGAGTGAAGTTTAAAACATGCTCTGAAATGACCGAACTGTCAAAATCATTATGCCCGACAGCGGGAAAAAATACGGCTTCTTTGACGCATATTGCCGCATCAAAAAGTGTTTTGGCATGAGCGATAGGAATGGTTGCGTCTTTTTCACCGTGGAAGAGAAGCAGGGGGCCTTTGATATGGGCGATTTTGGCGAGGGAATTGTAACTGTCCTTGATAAGCCAGTTGACGGGCGCGTAGTAATAAATTTCGGCGGCGCGTGCTGCCACCGAGGTATAGGGCGCTTGCAATATAAGTGAGGCAATATCAAATTCCGTGGCTATCTGAACGGCAACCCCTGTGCCCAGCGATTCCCCGTACACGATGACGCGCCACAGCGGGATATGTTTTTGTTGCAGCAAAAACGCCAGTGCGGTGCGTGCGTCGTTATAAAGTCCGGTTTCGCTGGGAGCGCCGGTGCTTTTACCGTAGCCGCGGTAGCTGAGAGCCAGTACACCAAAGCCCAACTGGCTCAGGCTTTTATAGATGGCGGCACGCGTGGACATGTTGGTGGCGTTGCCGTGAAAATACACGATGGTGGGAAAACCCTCATACGCCTCGCGGTACCACAGCTGTAAGGTTTCGTTGTCGGGGGTTTTAATGAAATGCTCGCTGAATTCCCCTAGCCCGTACTGCGCCGGAGGCAGGATCGGTTTTTGCGGATGGTAAATCAGGTGGCGCTGCATGCGGTATAAAAATATCACCATCGCTGCATAGAGCAGGGCAATACTAAAAAATAATCCTGTGAACACATACACCATAATTTCATTATACTCGAAAAAGATTGCCAATTCACTACTAGTTGCTATGGTTTCGTAAGGAGAAAAAACGCCATGTCAGTCATTTCGATTTACCTAGTTTTCAGTATGTTGGCCGTGCTTTGGTACGATATCAGCCGCTACATTATTCCTAACTGGCTGGTGGGGCTGATGCTGGCGACGTATCCCATTGCTGTGGCGATGAGCCACTCGGCAGTGGACTGGAAAATGGCGGTGGTGGGTATGCTGCTGGTGCTGGTGGTGGGCTATATCGTTTTTGCCATGAAATGGATGGGCGGTGGCGACATCAAGCTGATGACGGCGTGTGCATTATGGGTAGGTTTACAGAACCTTCCGGATTTCCTGTTTTTGGTGGCGATCATCGGCGGGGCGTTTTCGCTCGGCGTGCTGATGATGCGTAAGGCGATGCCCTTTATCCCTCGCAAAGAAGGATCCCCACCGCTGCCGCGCCTGCTGCGTGATGACGAACCGGTCCCGTACGGCGTGGCGATTGCTTTTGGCTTTCTGTTTTTGCTGCTTAACGGAAAAGTAGTTCCCGTCTAGCTGAGCGGGGTGTCTTCGGCGTCGTTTTTCGTTGCTTCTTTCTGGATAATCCGCAAGCCCAGCGTGTGTACGATCTGGTAATTGAATTCGGCGCCGAAAATAAAAATCATGTTGCAGATATAGAAAAACACGAGCGCTGCTATGATGCCGCCCAAGCTGCCGTAAATCAGGTTCACCTGATCGAAATGCGACAGGTAACCGGTGAGGGAGAACGCCGCGCCTATCCACAGCAACACCACCAGCACCGCCCCCGGAGCTACGGAGAGGATACCCTGCTTGATGTTGGGGATGGTGTAGTAAATCGCGCAAACGGCGAGGAATAACAACCCCACCGAGATGAAAAAGACGAGGCGGCTGAGATAGTCGCGGTTTTCAGGGATGAGGTGGATGCCGAGCCAGCCCTCAAGCGAATGCAGGATAATCGGTACGGTTACCACCAGCAGCATCGATGAAATAACGACAAAGGTGAACACCAGCAACTGGGCAATGCTAAGGGAGCGGCGCAGCCAGTAGGCGGGCGGGGTTTGCACATGGTAGGCGCGGTTGAGGATGGTGCGTAACCCTTCCACAGCGGATGAGGCCGTCCAGATGGCCCCGAGAATAGATACGGTGAGTAATCCCTGCGGCGGGCCGGAGACAATCTCGACCACGCGCGGTTGCAGCGCAGCCGTCAGGTTTTTGGGCAGGGCGTGCAGCACCCACGTGATGAATTCGGTGCCGGCCGCCCCCTGACCCAGTACCCCTGCGAGCGCAAAGGTGAATACTAAAAATGGAAACAAGGCGAGTAGTCCGAGGAAGGCGAGGTAACCAGCATGTTCGATGCCGTCATGGTAAATGGTGTCGATGAGCGCGCGCCATACACAATGTGTCAGTTGTCGCGGCGAAAGCAGCTTCATGCCGGTTCCTGTTGGCTCATGCAGTGGATGGTGCCCAGCCCCCAGACAAAATCACGGCAGTGAATGCCGATGACTTCGCGCTTGGGAAACAGTTCCGCCAGAATGTTCAGGGCAATGCGGTCGGCGGCATCGTTAAAGGTTGGCACCAGCACCACGTTATTGGCAATCAGGAAATTGGCATAGGAGGCCGGAAGGAGTTGCCCTTCAAAATAGACTGGTTTTGGCATCGGCAGTTCCACCACGGTCAGCTGCTTTCCCTTGGTGTCGCGGATTTTTTTCAGGCGTTTGAGGTTGTCTTGCAGCAAGGCGTAGTTGGCATCTTTTTTATTTTTTTCGACTACGGTTACTACGGTGGTGGCATCGGTGAAGCGGGCTAAATCATCGACGTGGCCATGCGTGTCGTCACCGGCGATGCCGTTGCCCAGCCAGATGACCTGTTCGATGCCCAGATATTTGGCGAACACGGTTTCGTAATCCTCGCGGGTGAACCCCTTGTTGCGTTCCTGAATGGAACTCAGCAGGCACTCTTCGGTGGTGAGCAGCAGCCCCTTGCCATTGACATCAATCGACCCGCCTTCGAGTACGACGCGCTTGCCTTTATGCATCGGCTGGATGCGTTCCAGTTTATAATGCCCGTTTATCAGTTCGGGTACTTTATCGTCCAGCTTGTGGTTGGGGTATTTGGCCCACGCGTTAAAACGCCAGTCCAGCAAGGCTTTTTTACCCTTGGCATCCTTCACGAAAATGGGGCCGGACTCGCGCATCCATATACGGTTGGTCAGAATGGTATAAAAATCGATTTTTGAAAGGATTGCACCGGTCTTCTCACACGCTGCTTTAGCTTTTTTCATATCACTTTCGTTGCGTACCAGAAGGCGCACGCGCTGGTGCTGCGTCAGCAGCGAAATGATCTCGGCATACACCCACGGGATGGGCTCGAACTTACCCGGCCAGTCCTCGCGGTTATGCGGCCATGCAAGTACGGTGGCGGTTTGCGGTTCCCACTCGGCGGGCATTCTCATGGCTATGACCCAAACCGTTTGGTGATAGCGCTGTACGCATCAACGCGGCGGTCGCGGAAGAAAGGCCAGTTGCGGCGGGTATATTCAATGAGTGCCGGATCGACGGTGGCGGTGAGGATTTCTTCTTTATCATGGCTACCCATGGCGAGTATGCGGCCAAACGGATCGCTGATGAAAGAGTGGCCAAAAAATTCAATGCCGTCGCCGGTGATGACTTCATGGCCGACGCGGTTGACAGCGGCAACATAGACCCCGTTGGCAATGGAGTGCGAACGCTGGATGGTTTCCCATGCCGATACCTGCGCTTCACCAAACTCGGCTTTTTCGGCAGGGTGCCAGCCGATGGCGGTGGGGTAAAACAATACCTGTGCGCCGAGCATGGCGGTCAGGCGTGCGCCCTCGGGGTACCACTGGTCCCAGCATACCAGCGTGCCGATTTTGCCCGCGTGCGTGTCAAAAGCTTTGAAACCGAGGTCGCCTTGCGCGAAATAATATTTTTCCTCGAACAAGGGGTCATGGGGTATGTGCATCTTGCGGTAATGGCCGACCGTGCTGCCATCGGCATCGATGATGACGGCGGTATTGTAAAACAACCCCTGCGCGGCTTTTTCATAAATCGAAGCAACGACTACCATGCCGGTTTTTTTCGCCACTTTGGCCACGGCCTGAACGGTGGGGCCGTCCAGCGGTTCGGCGAGATTGAAATAGGACTGGTCAAGTTTCTGGCAGAAATATTCGTTATTGAACAACTCGGGCAGGCAGGCCACTTCCACGCCTTGTGCGGCGGCTTGCTCAAGCATAGTGCAGGCTTTGGCGATGTTATCGGCAACATTGTTGCTCATGCGCATCTGCACAAGGCCAATACGGAATGGTTTTGGGTTGGAAGCCACGTGTTTTCTCCTGATATAATGGTGCTAGTGGTGTAGAGCAGGTCTGCACCATTTTCAAGAAAAACGACGGCTTGAAACGTCGTTAAATTACGCGGTGAGGTTCGGGTAGAGCATCAGCTCCAGCTCACGGATTTTGTCACGCAGGGCAAGCTTGATCTTCTTAATACGCTTGCGGGTGAACTCATCCAGTTTAGGGTCTTTCTCCTGTTCGTCCACATGACGGTGTTCGACGCGGAGGGAATCCAGTTGTTTTACGAGCAATAAATCTTCGTTCATAGCTACACTAACCTATCGTTATGGCCAAATATGGCATTTTTTACAGTCGACTAACCTGCGTCTGAGGTGTTTCCACTGACGCTGTCAAATTTTTTAAAACTGGAACATTATAACAAAAAATGAGGCTGCTGCCTACTCATTTATAAAAAATTAAGGATTCAGTGGTAATGGCGGCAAAAAATCAAAAATTTCAATCGACTGGAACGCCGTCCCAGCGTTTGACCAGCGCGTGCGGCAGGTCAAACAGGTCCAGTACGCGCCCGACCGTGTGGGCAATCATTTCATCAAGGCTGGTGGGTTTGCTGTAAAACGCCGGAACCGGCGGAGCGATGATGCCCCCCATGTCGGACACGGCCAGCATGTTGCGCAGGTGCGCCGAATGCAGCGGGGTTTCACGCACCATAAGCACAAGGCGGCGGCGTTCTTTTAATACTACATCAGCGGCGCGGGTTAATAGTGTGGTGGTGTTGGCGGTGGCGATTTCGGCGAGCGTGCGCATGGAGCAGGGCGCGACAATCATACCCAGTGTTTTGAACGAGCCGCTTGCGATGCTGGCGGAAAGGTCCGCTGCGCTGTGGGTATGGGCGGCGAGCGCCTGCACCTGCGGGATGGAATAATCGGTTTCGTGGGCGATGGTGATCTGTGCGGTTTTAGAAATGACGAGATGTGTCTGCACGCCCGCGCTTTTCAGCGCCTTGAGAAGCTCAATGCCATACACGGCGCCGGATGCGCCGCTGATGCCAATAATGATTCGCTTCTGTTCCACACACTCTCCCACAAAAAAATACGGCAGATAGATGAACTATCTGCCGTATTATACCTGTTTAGTAAGCTTATGCTACTTCGTCAGCATGCGCCTTTTCGATGGAACCATCGGTCACTTCCGGATCCTTCAGCACATAGCCGCGGCCCCAGACGGTTTCAATGTAGTTATCACCATTGGCAGCCTGAGCGAGCTTCTTGCGGAGCTTGCAGACGAACACGTCGATGATTTTCAGTTCCGGTTCGTCAATGCCACCATAGAGGTGGTTGAGGAACATTTCCTTGGTCAGCGTGGTGCCCTTACGCAGCGAAAGCAACTCGAGAATCGAATATTCTTTGCTGGTTAAGTGCAATGGCTTGCTATCCACTTCGATCGAGCGGGTATCAAGGTTGACAGCCAGCTTGCCGGTGCGGATGATAGATTCAGAATGCCCTTTCGAACGGCGGACAATCGCCTGAATACGGGCAATCAGCTCACCTTTGTTGAATGGCTTGGTCAGGTAGTCGTCTGCGCCATACCCAAGGCCTTTGATCTTCTGGTCAGGGCCGGACAGGCCGGACAGGATTAAGATAGGGGTGGTAACGCGGGCAGCGCGGAAGCGGCGCAGCACTTCGTATCCATCAATATCAGGGAGCATCAGGTCAAGGATGATAATATCGTAATCGTATAATTTACCGATTTCGAGTCCTTCTTCGCCGAGCTGAGTGGTATCGCAGATGATGCCTTCAGATGCGAGCGATAGTTCGATGGCCTTCGCAGTCGAGGAATCATCTTCTACCAACAATACGCGCATAATGTATTCTCCCCCAAATAGTATTTAAAAAGTATTTAACCAGTTACAAGTAAGTGCGTCTATCCAAAGCATTAATAAATTAATTTTAAGTTAACCATAAAAAAAATATTTAAACAATCTTTATGTGTAATAATTTAATAAAATATCTATAGTCGTTTGTAGGTGAACAGGTAACCTATGTCAAATAGTAAAGAAGGGGGGAGCTTCCGATGAGGGTTGAGGAAATAACCACTTTACAGGAAGTTACTGTCATGGGCAAAGTGACCGCCGTTATGGGCATGCTCATTGAGTGTTCTGGCATTGAACGGTTGTTAAGCATAGGTTCACGTTGCAGAATCGTAGGTCAAAAAGGCATGCTATCCGCTAGCTCGGCAGTTCTTGCCGAGGTGGTCGGGTTTAACCAAAATAAAGCGTTACTGATGCCTTTTGGCAGCATCGAAGGCATCGGTCCGGGGGCCTCGGTGATTGTCGAGGAAAACGCCTCGGTGTGCCACCCCGATCAAGGCTGGCTGGGCCGCGTGATTAACGCGATGGGCGAGCCGGTGGATGGTAAGGGGCCATTACCGCATGGTAACATTCCTTACCGCTTGCGTAATAGCCCGCCCGCCGCGCACGATCGCGCCCGTGTACGCGGCAAGATGAATATGGGAGTCCGCAGCTTAAACACCTTCCTAACCTGCTGCCGTGGCCAGCGTATGGGTATTTTCGCTGGAAGTGGCGTGGGTAAGTCTATTGTTATGTCCATGCTGGCGCGTAACTCGCAGGCAGATGTCAACGTGATCGGTCTGATCGGCGAACGTTCGCGTGAATTACAGGAATTTATCGAAGATGATTTGCAGGAAGAAGGCCTGAAGCGTTCGGTTATTATTGTGGCTACCTCCAGCGAGTATGCGCTCTTACGCCGTCAGGCGGCTTATCTCACGATGTCGGTAGCTGAATATTTTAGGGATCAGGGCAAGGATGTGCTGTGCCTTATGGACAGCGTGACGCGGTTTGCCATGGCGCAGCGCGAGATTGGTTTATCCGCAGGTGAGCCACCTACCAGTAAGGGCTATACCCCCACTGTGTTTGCCGAGCTGCCCAAGCTGCTGGAACGTGCTGGTCCGGGGAAGGTGGGGCAGGGAAGTATCACTGGCTTATTCACCGTACTGGTGGAAGGTGATGACACCAACGAACCTATCTCCGATACCGTGCGGGGGATCCTTGACGGGCATATTATCCTCGACCGTGCCATCGCCCAGCGCGGGCGATACCCTGCCGTGAATATCCTCAAAAGCGTGTCGCGTACCATGCCCGATTGCAATACCGAGCAGGAAAACGCGCTCGTGCAGGTGGCGCGAAATCTGATGTCGGTGTATGAGGACATGGCTGAAATGATCCGCCTCGGCGCATACCGTAAGGGCAGCAGCCCTGAAGTAGATCAGGCGATTCAGTATTATCCGCAGCTGGAAAATTTCCTGCGCCAGCGCAAGGATGAAAAAACCGATCTGGATTCGGGGTATGATGAGCTGGCCGCACTGCTTGGCATCAAGGAATGGCGGACGGTTAAATGAAAGGGCTAAATACCCTGATCAAGCTGCACAAGCGGACACTCGACGAACTACGTCGCAAGATGGCAGCGCTGGAAAACCAGAAGATTCAATTGTTGCAGGCCTCCGCGCGGCTGGACGAAGAACTGGCATCGGAAATAAAAACCGCCAGCAAGACACCGGAGCTTGGGCAGTTTTTTGGCGGGTTTTCTAACCGTATCAAAAACCGCCAGCTCGATATCGCGCGCGAAGTGGCCAAGCTGGATAAGCAGATAGAGACGCTGAATAACGAAATCCGCGATGCGTTTTCCGAACTCAAGAAATTTGAAATTGCACTGGAAAACGCAAAATTCAAACTCAAGGCGGCGCAGGAACGGATGCTTACCATCGAGATGGATGAAATCGCGCAGCAGCAGTTCAGCAGGAAGACGGAAGATAGCTGACGTGAATTCCGGACTGAAATACTCCCTGAAGTGGCATCTTGTTTTTGTGAATATGTTGGGCATTGGATTTTTTATGCTCTTCATCGCCGGAGCATATAAAAGTCATATGACCACATGGGGTATATTGTCCCCAGAATCTCTGACATATATCCTGTTCACCAACTGTTTGCTTTGTCTGCTTAGCCTTCACCAGTGGCTGTGGAAAGTAGTATGGGCGGTACTTTGTTTATCATCCGGACTGGCAGATTATTTTCTCACTAATTATGGGGTTGAGATTGACCGCGATACCCTGACCGTTTTTTTTCAGGCTACGCCAAAAGATGTCGGTGCTTTCAATATTACTGCTATTTTATTTCACCTGATTCCAAGTCTGTTGCTGGCGGCAACCGGCTGGTTCGTAATTAAACCCTCCCGTGATTTTTCCCCCATGCGATCCCGTGGATTGCTCGTCCTTGCCTTACTGATGGGGGCGGTGGGGGCAACAGGCTATTTCGCGTGGCCGATAGTAGGTAAGTCTACGCCTTATAATGTGGTGGCCGCTACCTACGGTTACTATCAGTATACGCGTGAGCTGGATCAAGCGATTAAAAGTAGAAAAAACATCGGCGATGATGCCGGAGTGTTTACAGAAAATGCCACACAACCGCTATCCATAGTGCTGGTGATAGGGGAGTCGGCACGCGCCGATCATTTTTCCCTGAACGGGTATAAACGGGATACCAATCCTTTGCTGGCAAAGGTGAATAACCTTGTCAGCTTTACCCATGCCACCTCCTGTGGGGTGATGACCCATACGTCTGTACCGTGTTTACTGACGCGCGCTACCGCAACAAACTGGATTCCGGCTGAAACAGAAACTTCGGTTATCAGCGTGTTTAACGCGCTGCATTTTGACACAGCATGGTTTGGTTCTCAGGGAGATTTTTCACTGAGCGTGCCGGTATCGTACATCAGCAGCGAGGCGCAGAAAAAAGTCATATTGTATGCGGCTGATGGCGGTCGTTCTCCGTATGACGGCCAGTTATTGCCGTACCTCGATCAGGCTCTTGGCACCACTACCAATCATTTTGTGGTTTTACATACCAATGGCAGCCATATTCAGTATGCGGCACGTTATCCGAAAGAGTTCGAGAGATTTCCGGCAAATTGCAAAGAACACAATCTCAGCCTTGCGCAACGCATGTTTATCATTACGAATTCCGAGGTAAAGTCTAACCAGAAATTTCGCTATAAAACGACGGATATGTTTGATGATTGCGCTTCCAGCATCGATACGCTGATTAACAGTTATGATAATTCAATCGTCTATACCGATTGGATGCTGAATCAGGTTATTTCGCGCTTGCAACACACAAACGCCATCATGCTGTACACGTCCGATCACGGTGAATCATTAGGAGAAAACGGCAAATTCCTGCATGGCCACCCCGAGGAAGTAAATAACTGGCAGGTGCCCATGATCGTTTGGGCCTCCGATACCTATATCCAAAACAATCCACAGCGCTGGGCGGCATTGCAATCCTACCGGCATAAACCGGTAAGCCACGACCATATTTTTCATTCATTGCTGGACTGTGCCGGCATTGATTCAAAGCTGACTGACCCGTCCTTAAGCCTGTGCCGGTAGGGCTAACTGGCGTGCTTGAACAGCTCTTCCAGCTGCGCCACTTTTTCAGCGCGGTTCTTTTTCTTTTCGATTTTTACGATCTCGTCGAGCGCCACTTCGAGATGCGCCTTCAAAATCCGTGTTTCAATCGATTTTAACGCGGAGTGGATGGCTTTGCACTGCATCAGTACATCTTCCATCTTGCGCTGTTCCTCGAGCATTTTGCGGATACCCTCAATCTGGCCGACGATACGGTTGAGGCGTTTAATCTCGTCGCTGTGATCGATATGGTTATATTCCTCACGTTTTTTTAGCTTGGCGAGTTGTTTTTCGGTCAGCTTTTCACTGTGTTTTTCATTGTTTTTGTCACCGTGCTTGTCGTTATGCTTTTCATTATGTTTCATGAAAGAGGTCTCCTTAGCAAGGGGTGGGGTACCTGTATATGGTATCCCATGGCAAAAGGCAAGGCGCATAGATTTTTAGTTGTTTTACAGTGTATTATATATGAAGGGGTATGTTGTATACCCTCTGGATGGTGGTGGGATGGTACCAAAATGCCACCCAATGCCACCCAACGTCATTGAGTGGTGCATTGAAGGTCTATATGGCAGCGATGGTTTACTTATAAAGACAGATGAATCCATTGTTTCATAAATTATATCCAATTGTTTTTCAACGATATGATAAAGTTTTTCATCCCCGTATCGTCATAAAACCTTAATCTTATTTGGCTATAATCTTAAGAATTGGACACATAATTGTAACAATGCACTGTTAACATAGACGTATAGTGTAAAAACAAATCATATAGGTTGATATATGGCTCCTAAATCCCCCGCCGCCGCCCCTAAATTTAAAACACCTACTGCTCCTGTGCAGCAAAAACCCGTTCAGGCTGCACCTGTACAGCCAAAGCCGCAGCCGTTGGTGGCCGCGCCTGTAGAACCCAAAAAGCCGCCCGTATTAAAGCCAGTGGCAACGGCTACTGACAAAGATAAAGATGCTGATAACAAAAAGCCGGAGACAGAGCTTGAAAAACGTGCAAAAGAGGCAGAGGCAAAAGAAAAATTAGTGGAAAAGGCTAAGGAAGAAGCTAAAAAACTAGCCAAAGAAAAGTTGAAAGAACTAACAGCGAAAAAACCTGAAGGTGGCGAAAAGAAACCTGAGGAGCAAAAGCTTCCCGTTGCGCAGGAGCCAGATCGCAGCGCGCCTGTAGAGGCCGCTATGCCAGAGACAACAACACCAGCAGCTCCAGCAACACCAGCAGCTCCAGCGGCTCCAGCACAGGCAGCGCCAGCAACTCCCGCAGCGCCAGCAGCACCAGCAGCAGCGGCACCAGCTCCAGCAGCAGTGGCTCCAGCGGCTCCAGCAGCACCAGCGGCTCCAGCAGCACCGGCAGCACCAGCGGCTCCATCAGCTCCAGCGGCAGCGGCAAAGCCAGCAGCGCCTGTGGCTAAAATAGGTGAACCTTTCGACAAGCTTGCCGCGCTGATGCAGGAGCAGGTAAAAGTCAGTCAGGCGATCGACGACGCGAAGAAGCAATATAACCAGATTATGGACGCC
>JANYBV010000029.1 GCA_025360605.1 Alphaproteobacteria bacterium
AGATATTCGAGACTTAATCAACGAACTATCGAATCGAACTCAGCTCGACTGACATCATGCCGAAGCTAGGGCCACCACTAGGGGTATAAAAGTGGGGTACATGTTTCTCTTGGTCGATTAAATATGCTTTTAATTCAGTTGTTTATGCCGATATATTGAGTCCCTTCCTGGGCACCATTAAGTATATTGGCGGATGCAGTTTTTTACTGCCGGCGAAATATTTCTATCATTGATATATAAGTATTATTTTTATTTTTGGGCACATAGTCGCTTATTGCTCAGTGCATATATTAATATTTCTTTACTTATTAGTTTATTTCCATTAATACATTGCCCGACGTATTCAAAAAATAAATTAATATCGGAGTATATACGATGACCATGTTCAAACCATCCATTTTAGCAGCTGCTGCACTGGTATGCGTAAGCACTCAGGCCAATGCATCGATAGTATCTTTTAATTTTGGCCCTGTGGTCGCAGGCAGTCATCTGGAAAAATTTGAAGGCCTTACGCTAGGAAGCGGCAATGGCACCTATTCCTTGCCTTCCATTTGGAGCAGCATGACTATCACCAATGGTCACGTCGTTCAGGGAAGCGCCCCGACCTATGCCGCTCCTTATCAGGATACTACAAAGTATGTCTCGCTTAACACTAACGGCAGTGCCGATTTCTCACTGAGTATCAAGGCGCATTATTTTGGCCTGCAGTGGGGTTCGGTAGACACGTATAACAAACTCGTGTTCTTTCAGGGCAACACCATTCTCGATACTATTATGGGCGCATCCATCATTGCTGCGGCAAACCTGCAGGCAGGCAATCAGGGTGCTTTCGGTACCGTATATGCCAACTTCACCTCACCGCAATGGTTCAATCGTGTTATGGCCTACAGCAGCGGCATCGCCTTTGAGTTCGACAACGTGCGCGTATCGCAGCAACCACTTCCGGCAGCACTTCCCATGTTCCTGTCGGCGATCATGGGTATCTTTGGCATTGGCCGCCGCCGTCATAAGGCACTCGTAGCAGCCTGACGTGTTTTCAGCGCTTCGGCGGCAGATATTCTTTTAGTTCATTCTCTGTCACCGGATAGACCTTATCCACACCGAGTGATGCAGCGCGTTGCATAAGGCGCACGCCTTCGTCTTTGCGGCTTTCCTGTGATTGCAGCAATTTTCCCAGTACCCATAAAGCGGCGCGGTGATTGGGGGTGATGGACAGCATCTGGCGTAGAATTTCCTCCTGCCTGCTTTTATCGCCGTGAGTGATGGCATCAAAGTTCAAAAGATAGAAGGTGGCGTAATCGTCGCGAAGCGGTGCGGCCCGTAGCACCTGCATCATCGAATCGGTGATCGACAACACCGCCTGATGCCCCAGCTCGGCGAAAGACGGGAATTTTCCAAAATCGATCAGCAATTTATATTGCATCCATAATTCCGTTGACACCAGCCGCGCCCCTGCGGAAGGCGACTGTGCTGCAATACCGGCGGCATTCATCAGCAGCGTATAAAAATAGCGCTGGTCGTCGGTGATGGTTTTTTGCCCTTGCAACTCATCGGCGAAGGTGATGACCATATTATGCAGGTGGTCGCCGCCATGCACGATATTCGCAACCACGGAGTTAAGTGTGATCACATCATTCGGTTTATGGAACTCCTTATCCGATAGCTTGTCGCTGAAACGCATGGTTTGTAGCTGCAAATAGCTGCTCACGGCCATTACAAGCCCCAAAACGGCAATGGCGGGTATGTACCAACGGTTTGGGTGAAGGCGCTTTTCTTCATGAGAAGCAGTACACATCGACACCAGCAGCAACGCGTCAAACGCAAGGCATTGCGGCAGTTCGAACCAGAAATAATATAACACAACCATCGCCACCAGCATGGGGGCTGTATTCCAGAAATGATCCTCGCGCAGCTTTAGCAATAGCACCACCGGTATGGCAAACCACAGCAGCAACCCGCCCAGTCCCAGTGACAACAGTACTTCCATCGGCTGGCTATGGCTATGGTAGGCATCGCCTTGTAGTGGAGTCCAGTTGGGAGATATCTTGCCGTCATGATAAAAATATGCCCCGTCAATCAGTGCATATTTAAAAATATCATCAGTGAAGCGCCCCCAGCCGTCACCGATCAGCCAGCGGGAAGGCTCATGTTGCAGCGTCGAAAACACCACCTGATTCAGCGCCACCCGCGAGCCAAGTCCGCTATCTTTGGAAAATAGTGGGTCGTTGGGATTCGTTCCCAGTGTGCCGCCATACGCCACGCAAAACCATACCCAAAGCAAGGGAATAAAACACGCCACAATGGCGGTCATCCGCCAGTAATGGCTGATTTTCAAAAAATGCTGGTATACAGGAAAACGCATCGCACAAGCCACAAAACCGCTGGTCGCTAGTGCGATCGGAAACACGATCATGGCGGATTTGTTCTGCGATACCCCCACGACCAGCACCATGAATACGACCAGTAGCCCGTACCGGAAAGGCACGCGCACAGCACCGCCGCATAGTGCTGCGATCCAGACGCTTCCCGCCATAAAGGCGAGGTATTCGCCAAAGCGCGCCGGAACAAAAGTGCCCATCGGGGTGTTGAATTCCGCCGTTGTCGGATTAGAGGCTTGCAGCAGCGTCTGCACTAAAATAGCTGCAAAAGAAATCCCCAGAATCACGCGGCGGTAATGTACCACGCGCCACAGCGGCGCCATGGCCAGACATAACAGGCACAGCGCGATGAAACGACCCATGCCTTCGCCGATTTCCGGCGGCCCAAACCACATACGCCAGAACGAGGTGGCATGCAGTGACACCAGACATTGCCAGCCGATTGATAACCCCAGCACCAGCCATAACGGGTGCGACGGCGCATACCACAGCTCTTTACTGACAAGTCCTGCACACAACCAGAGCGCATTGGCGACTGCAAACATAAAAATGCCCACCATGACCGGTTCGCTCTGGTACCATAACCCCATCTGAAAAGGTGGAAGGCATAATGCAAACAAGGCAAACTGGAGGGATACGAGCAGCAGTCCACCGGTACGGTACAGCTTTCCAAGCCGCGATGACGAATCGGATTGTAGTTCAAACATGGGGAAACACACAGGCGTAATGCATGCCATGTGCCTAGCAGATCAGGGTAATATTATCAATGGTGTGTATGGAAGGCTTAGTTATCTGTCAGGCGCTCGGCGTTGGGAAACAAATGTGGGCAATAGCCCCACTCTTTGCATGAACAACCGCTGAGGAACGCGCACGCAACAACCGCCATCACCATTCTTTTCAGTGTTATATTCATGGGATTATGCAGCTTCCGTGGACATGTCTTTCATCGCCACCTTGCCAAGCTGTATTTTACGGTTTGGCAGGTTTTCGATCCAGCTTACGAGACGCTGGATTTCATTGGAAATGACCTCAGGGTTACGGGTGGCTTTTGCCATGATTGCAGCGCCTTGTACCCCTGCCATGATAAAGGTGGCGTAGCGGCGTGCATCGGTGCTGTGGCCGAGCTGGCGGAACTGGCGTTCTGCCCATGCAATAAATTCGGCAAATACCTGTGCGGCCATCTGTACAACATGGTCTTTTTCGACATCGGCATCCACAATGATCTTGCCAATCGGACAACCGTATTTGGTGTATTCGTCACGGACTTTTTCAAAATAATAGACCGATTCAATCAGGCGCAGGCGCGGGTCGTCGATATGTTCTTCCAGAAGTGCGTATCCGGCGCTGAACTGTTCCTTGCGCTTGGCAACCGCTGCCATAGCCAGCTCTTCTTTGGTTTTGAAGTAGTAATAGACGTTGCCAATGGGGATATCCGCATGCTTGGCAATGTCCGCCAACGACGTGGCATTCAGCCCGTTATGGTGAAACAACAATGCCGCTGATTCGATAAGGCGATCTCTTTTATTTATAGTAGTCATGTGGTTACATCTGTTGGTCAGTTAACTAATTATTACAAGTTAAAGCGTTTTACACAGATTTGCAAGTGACTTATCAGCAAACTGACTTAGTCAGGGATGGAGCCGTTTTACTCGCTCGTTAAATACGAAAAAAGATATAAAAGAAGGCCAATAATACTGGGGGCACATACTATCCACCATGACCAGTCAACGAACTGAACCAGCTTAAAAGAGATAAGCATCATGGTGAGTAAGTGCAGAAATAAATCATCGAAAATATCTGCCATGCTGTTATTTCCTTAGTGTTATACTTGGGCGGGTTGCTCTTTCAGCGGCAGAGGGTAGGCTGGCGCTTCAGCTGGCTTTTCTTTGGAGAATAAGCGCCACAGAAACCAGCTGCGTACATGCATGTAGTTGCGTATGCGCGTATTGATGATGACGATCAGCAGATCGATGGAAAACAGGCACCACACCGCCGGCCATTCATTGAGATTGCTGGTGGTAAGGCGTGCCAGCACAGGGCCGGTCATCAGGTGGTAGAACGTCCATCGCCAAGAGCCGTAGATGGTAGGCATGATGAAGGCAACAAGGAAATACCATGAAAATTTATCACTGATATCGCGTACCGGCACAGTCCACGCAATGTGCCAGTTGCCGTGAAACGCACACATGATCTCGCCGCACATTGGCCGTACTCCGGGTAAACAATGCCCTGCCCACTGGAACGGATAAACCTTCACAAGCATCATGATGGCAGCCAGAAAACAAAAAGAATATGCCACAGGCGCAACCTTCCGCGCGATGCGCTTATCGATGAAATACAGCGCCACCGAATTGGCAAAGAACGGCTGAAAACAAATGTGGAGATAGCCTAGAAAGGTCGCCACCTGATTGGAGGGAAGGGCGCACTGGTCGATCACATTGTAGGTGAACGCCTGCAGCGCTTCCATCAGGGAGAAATACCCAAGCGCCAACCACAGCATTCTGGATTCTTTTTTATAGGCAGCATAACCGGTGCTGATAAAGCCTGCGGTTGCCAGTGCAGCTGATGCTTCTCCACTCCAGCACATATCAGTACCCCGCTTCCAGTGAACGCCAGCCAACCCAGCGTTTCGTTACCATGACGTTTTGGACACTTCCCAGATAGGTCATCACCAGAAGGAAAGGAATCGTCAGCTGGGCGCTTACTACCGGCCATTCATTGAGATTGTTATGGGTCACCAGCAGCGCCAGCAGCGGACAGGTTAGTGTGTATAGCAACAGGAAGCGCCATGAACCATAGATAAGCGGTGTAATAAAAGTGGCTATAAAATACCATGGAATATCTTCGTGTATCTGTGTGATCGGCAGCATCCACGAGAGATGCCAGCCGTCTTGTACAGTGCAGAGCTGTTCGCCACACATGACGCTGCCAGCCTCGCAGTGGCCTCCCCACGCAAATGGGTACACCTGAATCAACATGATGGTCAGGGCAGTAAAGCACAGCGTATACACATACAGATCCAGCCTGCCTGCTACACGTTTATCGATGAAATGCAACGCAACAGCGTTGATAAAGAAAGGCTGGAAGGAAAAATGCAGGTAACCAAGCAACGTCGCAACCTGATTGTCAGGCAGGTTACACTGGTTGGCAATGGTGGTGGAAAATGCCTGAAGCACACCACTTAGGGAAAAATATGCCAACGGGATCCATAGCGACATCGGGCCGTTTTTATAGCAAGCATAAAAAGCGCCAAAAAACCCAGCAAAAGCAAGCAGTGTGTCGATTCCAAATAACCAATTCATCGCATTTTTTTACTGGAAGTGTGTACGCATGTCCAGATGATAGTTAACCACGCGACCGCTTAGTCTATAATCCCAATTCCCGTTGTGCCGGCTTCAGTTGTCCGTCAGGTATAGGAAAGACTTTTTCCGCATGGGTAACCAGCGCTTTTTGTACCATTTTACGCCCCATATCGGCTTTGTCGGGCGATGCCATAAGCTGGCGTCCGAGTAGCCACAACGCGCCGCGGTGCTGGGGAGCGATGGCTAGCATACGGTAGAGTATCTGTTGCTGACGGGCGATGTCGTTGTGCGTAAAACCAGCCAGATTGAGCAGGAAAAACGTGGTGTAATCATCCCTCAGCGGCGCTTTATCCATCAGGTGGATGACGGCATTTTCAAAGGAACCGGTTGCTTCGTGGCGCAGGCCATCGAATATGGGGTCATCAAACCCGCCAAACAGGTAATAACTCATGAACAGCTCTATGTTCGAGGCGCGTGCGCCGATGTTTGGGTCCTGTGAGGCCTTGCGCGCGACATGCATCAGGTAGGTATACCAGCCGAGGACATTATCGTTTAACTCGTGTTTGGCGGATTTATTAGAGGCCTGCGTGGCATAAAACCGTGCCGAGGTGGCCCAGCGGTCTGCGCCATAGCGCAGGTCTTCGGCCACCCAGTCTTCACTGTAATCCTTATATGAACCGCTTAGTAATGCGCTATGTAGTTGGTCGGCATGTATCATGGCACGGTAATGCCAGTAGCCGCTGGTGGCCATGATTAGTGCCAATGCTGCCAGCAACGGTGTGTAACACGCACGCATGAGCGCCGGAGTCTGCCATTTTGGGGAAACACATACGCTGAGTAAGGCCGCCGTATACAACGCCTGATAAGGAAAGCATTGTGGCAGCGGGAACCAGAAATGGGCAACCCCTGTAAGTGCTACGATTACCGGCGCACAGCTCCAGAAAAGCGTGTCCGGCAACGCCCGGATGGCCAGCATGGGGATGGCATACCACAACAGTATCCCGATAAGCCCTAAGGAAAGAAGGGCTTCTACCGCCTGATTGTGGGAGTGGTGGGAGGTTCCTTCCACTAAAAACCAGTTGGGAGCGCGTTGGGCGTTTTTATAGGTATAGACACCGTCTACCAGCCCGTATTTAAAAAGATCGTCGGTATAGGTTCCCCAGCCGTTGCCGATCAGCCAGCGCTTGGGGTCATGCTGCAACGTGGCGACAGAAACACGGTTCATGATCATGCGTGCGCCCAGCCCGTCATTGATTCGTGAAAATACCGAAAATGTCCCCGAAGGATGTTCGTCACTACCCAAGGCAGGAACCCATGGGCTGATCATCACGGTAATGAACGGTATAAAGCACGCCACCATCATCACGCGTCTCCATGTGGGATTGGGTAGAAAATAGTGTTGCAGGTGAGGGGCAAGATAGGAAAAGCGTGCGGTGGTAATTATCAGTAGCGCAAGTGTAAAAAAGATTTGGGCAGTGAGATTGTGAGAATCTACCAGCAGCACCACCATGGCAATGGCAAGCAATCCGAAGTGTTTATGGGTTTTGATGCCGCCGCCAATCCATGCTGCCACCCAGAGGTTGCCTCCGATGAAGGGCAGATAGTCCGGCCATTGCGCGGGAATCCAGCGGTCGGGCATGTAAATATTGCCTGCTACTGGTTGATAATAAAGATGTAACCCGCACTGCACTAATACGCTTGCACCTGCTGTCATCAAAATCGCGCGGCGGCAGTCTACAATCTCCCATAGTGCCAGCGCCATCAGTGCCATTAGCAATGTGGCGATGGACATGGCAGTTCCGTCCCCTGTTTGTGGCGGGCCGAACCATGAGCGCCACGGCATCTGCGCCCCCGCCGTCATCAGGCATTGCCACGCAACCCACACCAGCAGGCAAACCAATAAACTGGAGAGGTCGGGGCGGACGTTCAGCCAGCGTCTGGCAGTGCCAACCGCAAGCCACAAAGCGCTAAGGGTGCAACTGATGAATAATGCCAGCACGGTTGGTTCTGTCTGCACCCAGATACCCGTCTGGAAGGGTGGAAAACAAAAAATAAACACGTTGAGCTGACATAGCAGCACCCAAAGGCCGATGCGCCGGAACCATGTGGTATTGGTTGTGACAGAAAACATACAAAAATCAGTTTATTTCGATGTGCAGTTGATTGGTGCCTGCTTTTATCACAATTATGATGGGAATTAAAGGGGATACGTCGCGATTGTCACGGAGGTGTTCCATGGCCGTCTTCGCTTTGTCCTTCTTTTTTACGGATAATGCTTTCCGGTGTAATGGCGGCCACACGGGGCAGAGCATCGTCGGTGGGAGGTTTTTTTTCCTTAGGTGTTTTAGGGATTTCGCTGATGAGATGTTTTACCGCGTGGAGGTTTTCGGTGATAAGCCGCCCCATGCTGGTGATTTCAGTGATTTTTCCATCTTTGACGCGATATAGCAGGACGCCAAGATTACCCATATCGGCCAAATCATCGTAGGCACCAACGGATGTGAGCGGCTTTCCCTTATCGTCCAGCTTCTTTTTTATGACGGCACCGGTGACACTGGCATTATTGCTGACAATAATTTTTTTGTTATCCAGTCCGTTGATCTCCACGCCCTCGGCCGATACATGGGTGTGGCCATAGTTGACGTGGCTTACGCGCGCAAGGCTTTTACTGGTGAACAGGTGGGGTTCTTTTTCCCCTAGTTTGGTATAATGAAGCACTGTGTGCAGGGGTTTTATGGCGTGAGGGAAAAGAACGGTTGATCTATTGTCTAATGCCTTAAGCCGTTTTTCAATCACTCCAAGCTGTTCATCGATTTTTTCAATCGCGCGTTCATATACGAGCGCTTCTTCTTTCTTTTGGGACTCATCCACGCCTTCGCGTTCATCTAATTCTTCCTGAAATGATTCGAATTTCTTTTTTCTTTTTTTGAGTTTTGTTTCGGTCGTCGACAGGCTGTCCCTGTCCAGCTCAGTTTTCTTAATTGCGTGATGAAAATCACCTTCCTGTGCGCGGAATAATAGTTCGGCATACAGGGTTTTGGCGGTGGCGTTGGGTTTGCGCCACCAGTTGACAATGCCTTGTCCTTTTTCTTGCTTCTCGGCGCTGGGAGCCCATGATTTGGTGGCAATGTTGACCACTTTTTCTGCCATTTCTCTATGGTTGTAGCATTTACGTTCCTTGTCGGTGCCGCCGTCTTCAACAAACCACAGATCATCCATCTGAAGGTCACCGTGTGTTGCCAGCAGTCTGTCGCGTGTTTCCTTACTGCCACCGGGCATGGAAATGATGGCAACTTCCGGTGTCCACTGGAAATTGGGGTATTGTGCAGCAAGATCGGTCAGCGCGTTTCGGAAGGCCTCAAAATTTTCGTGATTGCCGATGACCTTCATAATCTTCCGGTCAGGATTTTCGGTAATCAATGCTCTTAGTGTTTCTATATCTTCGGCGACCTTCTGGTGCAGCACGGCTTCCGCTTCAGTAACGAGAGCCTCACGATAGGCCGCTGCGCCGAGATGACCGAAGCGCTCTTTCATTTCAGGCATTTTTTCGATGAAAGCGATGGGGGACTCGTATTCAAAATCATCACCGTTGAGCAACATAATCTGGGAATGCTTTGCAAAACCATCAATCACTGGCTTCGCATCCGGCATGCACGAGGTTACGCCGCCCATATGCTCGTCCGATACAGACAGAAGAAGTTTTTCGTCTTTTTTGAGTTTGAGGATTTTGGCAGCAATACCAGCCCAGTCATCGGCGTTCAGATGGGCGCAATCCCTCGCAGTCAGCATTGGTTTTGATCCGTGTTGCTGGTTTCTCACTGGCGTTTTTAACTATTTGCAGCCCAAAAAGCAACCGATGCGTCAAAAAAGTGGATGTGTCCTGCCTATACCGAACTATTTCTTTTATTTACAAATGGTTATTTTATAAAGAAATTGGTGGCTCGAGAGGGATTTGAACCCCCGACCAAGGGATTATGATTCCGTGTATCATATCCTCTACTGAAATCAACACAAATCGTTTTACCTTATTATTCCATAATGTTATAAGAGTGTCATGTTCAACGTGACTCATTGGAAATCATCCTAAATTCACCACTTTCCTAACCCCGGCCTAACCCCAGAGGATAATCCGTATGTCCAATCGTACTATCAATTTCACCAAGGCAGCGCTTGATTCCCTTCCCATACCGGCACAGGGTAAGCGCGTTACCTATCATGATAGCAAAACAGATGGTTTGCAGATTCGTGTCACCAGCAGCGGCGTCAAAACATTCAACGTCTTTCGCTGGGTGTCTGTGGACGGCAAGCCTGAGCGGGTCACGCTTGGGCGCTATCCGCATATGAGCATAGAGAAGGCGAGGGAGAAAGCGCAGGTTATCAACGCCGCCATTGCTGAAAAGAAGAACCCGAACGAAGTCATACGCGCCGGGAAAGCAGAAATTACTCTCCGTGAACTCTTCGATATTTATATGGAGCGCTGGTCTAAACCGCGTAAAAGAACATGGAACGAGGACGAAGAGAAATTCAAGCGCTACTGCGAAACCCGCTCCAATCTTGCCAGTAAGAAGCTATCGCGCATTACCAAGGTGGATATAGCACACCTTCATTCCCGTATCGGCAAGGAACACCCGACAACGGCAAACCGCGTTCTGGCGCTTATCAGCAGCATATTCGGGCGGGCAGCAGAATGGGGAATGTGGGATAATCCTAATCCTGCCCAAGGTATCCGCAAGTTTCCTGAGAAATCCCGCGACCGTTTTATTCAGTCGGACGAATTGCCGGTATTCTTTGAGGCTATGGCGCAGGAACAAAACGAACTGTTGCAGGATTATTTTATGCTGTTGCTGCTAACCGGCGTCCGGCGCTCCAATCTCATGGCTATGCGCTGGGATGAAATCAGCTTCGAGCGCAAGGAATGGCGCATACCGGAAACAAAGAACGGTACGCCGCAGGTTATATCGTTAGATGACGGGCATGGCGTAATCATGCGGATACTGGAAAACCGTAAAGCCAAGATTAAGGAGTACAAAGCAAGGGCAGAGGGCGATGATGCAACGGAAAACGAGGCGAAGTTAGCCAAAATGGCCAGCAAATGGGTGTTTCCTAGCACCAGTGATACCGGGCACATTGTTGAGCCGCGCAAGGGGTGGGAGCGCATATTGGCAAGGGCAGAGGTCTATCAGCTTATCAGTATAATCGCAGATGCGGAAAAATGGACGGCTGAAAAGATGCAACAGGCGAAGCAGGATACTCATCATGGATTTGAAAAGGCTATATTGGAATATCGTAAAAGAGCTGAAAAGCTGAAACTGGAGATAAATTCGGTAGGCTTAAGTGACCTTCGCATTCATGACCTACGGCGGACGCTCGGCAGTTGGATGGCCGGTACGGGTGCCAGCACCGTCATTATAGGTCGGCAGCTAAACCATAAATCTCCCTCTGCAACCGCTGTTTATTCGCGCCTGCAACTCGATCCTGTAACAGCGGCACGAAATAAAGCCGTATCCGCCATATTTGGTGCGGCGGGCATGACACCAACAGCGCAAGTGGTTCCATTCAGGGGAGCAAAGTAAGTGGCTAACTCTAAAGTTGCAGCATATCTGAATAAAGCGCTGTTTGATGATTCTACAACCGGAAATATTCCTGAGCTAGTGGCGCAATGGCAACGAGCCGAATTACGTGCACTAAAAGTGCTGCGGCGAATTACCCGGCAGAAGAAAAAGTCCCTTACGAAGAAGGAAAAACAAGAGGTTTTGGATATACTGGTTGATTATGGCATCACACCGTCACTGTTTATTTTAGTTGGTTATGCGTTAGGTGCGGATGCTTCTAAAGCAGGTCGCCCCATTGATTATATTAAGCGCTCCCTAATAATGGATTACTTCATAACGCAGGGATATTTACCAACAATACGATCAGGTCACACCGGAAGGCGCAAAAAAGATGATGCTGATGGTGGAATAATTGCAGAATGTGCTAAAACTGTCGATCAACAGGTGGCCAATTTCTTAAAAGTGCGCCCATCCGGTGGGAATAATCTTACACGGACGGAAAATACCCGTAACTTAATAACGGCATTGCTTAATTCCAAGGACTTTCGACAATCATATACAAGGCGCCTTAAAGATGCCCTTCATTCGTCTTCTAGTCCTATAGCAGAAGTGTTTGTACGCCACATGCAATGCACTGATACATATAGAGAATAAATGACAAAAATGTTCTCTCCCATTCATGTCAATTTGACATAGAACAAACATCACTATGTTGGATAGCACCTTAACCAAGCGAAAGGGTGCTGCCTATGACTATATTACCTTCTATGCCATTGGTGAAGGTGTTCCGAGAGACTACGCTGAGGCAGTGAAATGGTCGCGTATGGCTGCCGAGCAAGGGCAAGCTGGTGCACAAGTTGTTCTCGGCAATGCATATAGTAATGGCTGGAGCATTGATAAGGATGACGCTAAGGCGGTAGAGTGGTGGCGTAGGGCTGCTAACCAAGGCGATGCTATGGCGCAAGCAAAAATGGGAGGGGCATATTTTATGGGCGCGGGTGTACCAAAAGATTTTGTCTTGGCCTATATGTGGCTGAATCTAGCGGCAGCACAGGGGTTTCTTGATACCCTATCAATCCGTGACAGTCTCGAACAAACGATGACACCAGAACAAATCGCAGAAGGCCAACGCTTATCCCGTGAATGGAAGCCAAAGCATTCCGAAACGCCAGCTCAGTAACGGGTAACATGCTTCATAAACACCCTTCCGCTGTCTTCTTGCTCTGCTTCCTATTATCCCTGCCATACCAGGAGCAGGCACATGCCCGGCAATCGACGCAGGCAGCCTTTTCACCTTCGCCGGACGCCGTTGAGCTGATAGAGCGTACCATCGACCATGCGAAGGTCAGTATCGACGTTGCAGCCTATTCATTCACGTCCTATAAGATTGCCGACGCGCTGATCGGCGCCCGCCAGCGCGGGGTGGAAGTTAGGGTATTGCTGGATAAGGGACAAGGCAGCCGACACTACCGCGCCATCGAGGACATGCAGGACGCCGGTATTCCCATCCGCGTCAATAGTCATTACGCCATCATGCACAATAAATTTATCGTCATTGACGGCAAAACAGTCGAAACCGGCAGTTTCAACTATACCGCCAGCGCCGAGCGCCGCAACGCCGAAAACGTGATCGTCATCAAGAACAACAAGAAACTGGCGACGGCATTTATTGAGAACTGGGAAAAGCTGTGGGACGAAGGGGTAGCGTACTAGAAACCTGTATCGGCCCAGACAGACAATTTTAATGTGCATATTCCGATTTTGTACACTCGTGCGATTCAGCCTGACTCGCGCAAACGCTCTGTCGCATACCTAACTTTTGAAATTATCGCAAATTAGTCGGAGGGGGTGCAGGTGTCAGCGGAGAGAGCATTCACCACCCCCCGGAGGGGTAGGATCGTTTTCAGGGCGGAGGTATGCCCCCCAGGCGTCAATATGGGAAGCTACGAGTAGAAGGCTACAGAATAAAGGTACCGGCGAATGATTTGTAACTGTGATTATAAGCCATCGAAAAGGCTTGCAGCCTAACCCCTGCCTAACCCCAGAAGAAAATACCATAATCAATATTCATGCAACATATTGATTTATATGGTGGCTCGAGAGGGATTTGAACCCCCGACCAAGGGATTATGATTCCCCTGCTCTACCACTGAGCTACCGAGCCACAAAGGGTAGGGACTACGGATTAGGGATTGGGAAGTGAAAATGCAAGCAAAAACTGAGCATGGGAGCTTTTTTAAAGGCGTTTTATTGAGTTGAGCAGGCGGCGGGGCAGGAGATCAGGGGCTTACAGCGTCGGCTCTACGCTTTTAAGTTATTCTGGGTTTTTACATGCTGAGCTGTGCTGCCGGTTTTGACCGTCCACGCATCGTCACAACCTTCCTTACTGGCGGTGTGCCAGCCGCTGCGGCGGATTTCTGCTACGCGGCTGATATGTTTTTCAGAGGGTTCTGTATGCGTTTTAGCCGGAAGCTCCTCTATAATGGCGGCTGGCCTGTGCATTGCCGCAAGGATGTGTTCCTGTAGTGAGTGAATCAGGTTATTTATATCAATTGCTTTGGTGCCTTCGGGATATTCGCCCAAGTGCTTTTTGGCGTAGCTTGAAACCAGAAGAATTTGGCCATTGGGATTTTCTTTTAAAAATGCTTCGGCGACTTCCTGACTGTGGATATATTGTCCGTCTGCCGTCACATCGTTGTCGTGGATGGAGCGTGGAATAGTGACATCCAGCAAGAGTATATCAGGCTTTTGAGAAACTTTTTGTAAGGCCTCATCAGCGTCGAATGCGGTTGTTATGTGTAGGTCAGGGGCAACGTCACGGATAAACGGCTTATAGATATTCTCTATGTTGCTATCGTTGTCGTTGACGATCAGTAGGGATGGGGATGATGCCATGATAATAACTCTGCCGCAGTTCCTATAGCATTATACTATATAGGCTGCCTACCGTCTACATGCTATCTGTAATTATAAATCAATGGGTTGAAGTTTTTCGGGAGGGCGTAGCCCATAAAAAAACGCGCGGAACCAAAGCTCCGCGCGTTTTCCTTCAACTAATGAAGATGCGAAATTATTTCGCGTCTTTTTCAGCAGCTGGTGCAACTTCTTTGCCAGCAGCTGGCTTAGCTTCTTTAGCAGCTTTTTCAGCTTTAGCTTCTTTAGCTACTTCTTTGGTTGCTTTGGTGGTTTCTTTGGTGGTTTCTTTAACAACTTCTTTGCCTTCAACAGCTGGCTTTGCAGTATCGGTGCCTTCTGGAGCAGCGAAAGCTGGAGCGGAAACAACGAGGCCGAGAGCAGCGATAAGAGCGAGGGTCTTGTTCATATGTTTAATCCTTTAAAATAAGTTTTATTAGGTTTTAACTAAAGCCCATAACGTTGGGCGTAGACACATCTAACCACTCCTCGCGTGAAGGGAGGATGTAGTCTGTATTACATTTTTGTAATGTTGGCCTAAGCGCCGGAAATTAAGGCAGCAGAAAGTTTTTCCAGCCATTGCTCACGCAGCGTTTGCGGATACGGTTCTGCTGTGACGGGAGCATTCCACACGGGGCTTGGCCACGCGGCATCGCGCGTATAGCGGGCGATAATATGGATATGGAGCTGTGGCACCATATTGCCAAGCGCTGCCACGTTGATTTTATCGGCGCTTGTAAGTGTACAAAATTGCTCGCTTACAGAGCGGACTTCCGACATGGCGAGTGGATAATCTTCGGTGGAAAGATCAAATAATTCGCGTTTGGCTTCACGCATGGGCACAAGGATGAGCCATGGGAAATGCCGGTTGTTCATCAGCAGCACGCGGCACAGCGGAAGATCACCCACCACAAACGTATCGGCGGCAAGTTGCGGATGGAGCGTAAAGCCCATATCAGCCGAAAACGCGCTTGAAAATGGTGTCAACGTGTTTGGTATGGTATTTCACGTCAAACAATGCCTTGAGTTTGGCGGCAGAAATCTTTTGCGTGATTTCTTTGTCGGCGGAAAGTTCGGTGAGGAAATCCTTGCCCTTTTCCCAGACTTTCATCGCGTGTTTTTGCACAAGGCGGTAAGAATCCTCGCGGCTTAAACCCGCCTGCGTCAACCCCAACAGCACACGCTGTGAAAACACCAGCCCGCCAAGGCGGTCGAGGTTTTTCTGCATACGCTCGGGGTAGATCACCAGCTTGTCGATGATATTGGTCATGCGGTTGATAGCAAAATCAAGGGTGACCGTGGCATCGGGGGCGATCATGCGCTCGACCGACGAATGCGAAATGTCACGTTCATGCCACAGTGCTACGTTCTCAAGGGCAGGGGTAACATAGCCGCGCACAAGTCTTGCAAGGCCGGTGACGTTTTCCGACAACACAGGATTGCGTTTATGCGGCATGGCCGAGCTGCCTTTTTGGCCAGGGGCAAAATATTCCTCGGCTTCCAAAACTTCGGTGCGTTGCAGATGGCGGATTTCAACGGCCAGACGCTCCAGCGAGCTGGCAACCACACCAAGCGTAGCAAAAAACATGGCGTGGCGGTCGCGCGGGATAATCTGGGTGGAGACAGGTTCAACACTCAGGCCCATTTTTTTAGCCACATAGGATTCCACGAACGGGTCGATGTTGGCAAACGTGCCCACTGCTCCGGAAATGGCGCAGGTGGCGATTTCCGCACGCGCATTGATCAGTCGCTCTTTGCAGCGCTCGAACTCGGCGTAGTAGCCAGCCAGCTTCAGACCAAAGGTCACCGGTTCGGCATGAATACCGTGGCTGCGGCCGACCGTGGGGGTGAATTTATGCTCGATAGCGCGTTTATATATTGCTTTAAGAAGTGCTTCCATATCCTTGATAAGGATGTCGGATGCGCGGGCGAGTTGCACCGCAAGGCAGGTGTCGAGTACGTCCGAGCTGGTCATACCCTGATGCAGAAAGCGCGCTTCGGGGCCGACATACTCCGCCACGTTGGTCAAAAATGCGATGACATCGTGCTTGGTGGTGCGTTCGATTTCGTCAATGCGCTTGGCATCGAATTTGCCTTTTTTCCAGATGGTTTTGGCTGCTTGCTCAGGTATTACTTTAAGCTCTGCCAGTGCATCGCAGGCATGGGCTTCGATCTCGAACCAGATCTGGTAGCGTGTGTCATCAGACCATAGGGAGGCCATTTCGGGACGGGAATAACGTGGGATCATAAAACTGCCAAGGAGTGTTTAAAGAGGCAGAAATCTATACCGGAAGCGGCCTGCTGGCAACTGCTAAGTCACTCAGAAATACACTCTTCCACCCAATTCAAAATTCTGGGTGGTGTTGTTGGAGGTGAAATTACTTGGGGTGGTCCCCTTATAGTCGTTTTTTACGTCGCTGGTGGTAAAGTAGCGGTAGCCCATATTGACTTCAAACGGGGCGATATGGGTATCGATGTGATAGCTGACACCTGCCATGAACTGATAGGCCGGAACCCAGCTCATGATTTTTCCGGTGGAGCCATGAGTCACGGGATCGATGTAAAAATCAGGATTTTTGACCAAGGCAAGACCGACACCGCCGCCAAAATACGGGGTGAATTTGGTGCCGTTATGCAGGTCTAGATAGCTGTTGGCCATAAAAGCCGTTGATGTTTGTGCGGTGTACGAACCGGTTGGAATGACACCAGTGACATACAGGTCCTTTTTAACGCGGCTTTCACGCTCGGTGATTTCGAGTTCAGCACGAACCCCTGATAATAACTGATATCCGGCGCTGGCAGAAAGGCCATAGCCACGATTATAGCTCTGGTTCGCATCTAAATAGTTGCCTGTCGAGGAGTGTATGCTCGTACGCTCCAGATAAACTGCCGAACCACTAATGCCAGCATTGATGTGGCAACAGTTTTGTAGACAGTCTCTGTTAAGCAGCTTTTGGTTGATGTAGTATTGTCGTTTCAAATTCGACTGGCGACAAATAGCCGTTAGCGGAATGGATACGGACGCGATTATAGAACACTTCAATATATT
>JANYBV010000044.1 GCA_025360605.1 Alphaproteobacteria bacterium
TAGCCGTATAGCTCTGGCTACCCCAGCTCACCGCTTCTGCCACAATGCTCGCATTCCACGCCCCACCCGAAGCGGTCAGCGCCCCTGTGAGGTAATACGGGAAAATCCCCGGCAGCATCACCTTGCGCCACCACAGCCACCCCGTAATTTTCAAATTCTCCGCCGCTTCTTTCAAGTCATTGGGAAAGGTTGCAGCACCCGCGATGATGTTAAAAAGAATGTACCACTGCGTCCCCAAAATCATCAGCGGGCTAAGCCAGATGTTGGGGTTCAGCGAATAGCGGCTGATCAGCATCACCGCCAGCGGGAATAACAGGTTCGCCGGAAACGCCGACAAAAACTGCGCCAACGGCTGCACCACCCGCGCCACGCGTGGCCGAAGCCCGATATAAACCCCCAGCGGAACCCACACCAGCGACGCAATAATAATCAGCACCACCACCCGCACCAGCGTAAGTCCCGAAAGGCAGAACACCTCAACCATATCGTCAAACGTCACCGAGGCCTGCAAAAACATCAGCATATGCCACCCCGCCGCAAACCCAATGCCCGCAACCATAATGGACCATATATAATCCAGGAACTTTGCCTGCCTGCTGCTCATATGCATCGTCTTCGCCGAGGGCGCAAACAAACGGATACGCAATACAAAATGGTTCAGCATCCGCACCGGGGCAAAGATTTTGCGCCCCAGCCTGCTCTTGGAAAACAACACCAGCACCCAGCTTTTCGGTGCATTCTGGCTCGCGGTCATTTCATAGCGGAACTTATCCGCCCATGCCACCAGCGGCCGGAACAAAAACTGGTCATACAGGAAAATCACCACCACCATCGTCCCAATCGCCCAGCCAATCGCGCCCATGTTTTGCTGTGCAATGGCCAGCGCGATATACGAACCAATGCCCGGCAGCGAAACCTGATGCTCCCCCACCGTAATCGCCTCCGACGCCACCACGAAAAACCACCCGCCCGACATGGAAACCATCATGTTCCACACCAATCCCGGCATGGCGTAGGGAAGCTCCATCTTCCAAAATTTCTGCCAGCCCGAAAGCTTGAACACCACCGCCGCCTCGTCCATGTCATACGGAATGGACTGCAGCGACTGGTACAGGCTGAACGTCATGTTCCAGGCCTGCGACGTAAAAATCGCAAAAATCGCAGCACACTCAACGCCTAAAATATTGCCCGGAAACAGCGCCAGGAATCCCGCAATGGTAAAGGAAATAAACCCCAGCACCGGCACCGACTGCAAAATATCCAGCAGCGGAATCATGATCTGCCCCGCCTTGCGGCTTTTAGCCGCAAGCGTCGCATACACCAGCGTAAACACCAGCGAAGCCAGCACCGCAATCAGCATGCGCAGCGTCGTGCGCAGCGCATATTCCGGCAAATTCCCGATGGCAAGGCTAATGGGGCTGATTTTCAGCTCCCCGATCGGCGCCGACATCTCCGTCATGCCCCATGAAACCAGCACCAGAAACGCCGACACCATAAGAAACGCCACCGCATCGAACCAGAAACGGCGCGCGGCCCTGCCCGGCACAGCCATGCTGGCGCTGGTAAGGCTCGGAATCAGGCGTTGCGGCAAGTTTGCGAATTGCATGGGAAAGTCCCTTAAAAGGGGGATGTTATAGTTCACGTACCCATTTAGTTAGCATATTTTTTGCAGGTATCCATAGCATGACTCAGGCCTAGCTGTACTTTCTGAACCGGGGGCTGATTTAGCGTAAAAGAAAGGAGGAGATTATCAATTTCTTCTTTTGTCATGTGACGTGCAATGTCGTTTACGGTACAACTGCACAACTGCTCGCATTTAGTACTGTTATCATCAGAGCAGCTCTTGGTACATCCATCGAAAATCGATTCCAGAGATAGGCGAGACAAGCCTTTAGAGTCTATGGCACGGTAATCCAGTTGCGAATAATGATTATCTTGAGGTACATCCGTAAACTGATGGCTGTAATAATACATCCCACCAACTCCTAAGCCGACACCAACCAAAAGAAATATAATGCCTCCAAGAATATAGACTGGTTTCATTTCTTGCCCCTTGGCTTTTTCAGCTCACTTGCAGGCTTCGGCGATATAATCTTGCTAAAAGCCTTATCGAGTGCATCCTGCGATTCATCGCAGCCAAGTTCACGGGCCATTTCGATAAACTTCTCTTTTTGAGTTTCTAAATTACTCGATTTCTTCATACCATTCTGGGAGCCGGATGGTTAGGCTTTTGACGATTCATTTCTATTATTCGTCGGGCTAATGGATTTGTTTGAATTCCATCACACCACCTTTCGAATGACAAAAGCGGCATACCCTTTCCTTCCGGGCCCCTAGCCTTACCGTCATCAAAAGTGTGAAACACGTCTAGTTCAACATTGTAAGCATCCTTTAGCATAAGTGCGGATGCCAGATGGATAGCATCAGGGGTCAATAATTTCCGCGTACTATCACCACCCACTAATTTGTAACGCAGAGATTTAAGCTCTGCCGCAATCTCCATCACTATCGGATCTGCGCCAATCTGTATTATACAAGCTGAGTAATCTTTCAAAAATTCGGTAAATTTCCCATATTGAGTGAGAGTAAGGTGCCTAGGAATTACCTCTGCGATGGTGATGGTAGAGCAATATATTCTATGCTTCAATTCCTTGGCTTCGCGGAGGTATTGCTCAATATCATCGATAGTGTCGCCATATTGATCACGTTCTTTATTCAAGAATGAAATAAATACACAGGCGTCCCAATAGAAATTCTGCACATTTGTCACGCCCAGTCATCCTCTTCATCAGATTCGTCCTGCGTAGAGAAAAAATGCTTCCACCGGATAAAGCGATCCATACGTACTTGCCGCCCGCCTCGCGGAAGGCGCGGAGCAGGCCCGACCTGCGAACGGCGTCGATCAGATCTCCGTGGCCGGTCGCGTAGGTGCTCGGCTCCCCCTCCTCGTCGCGGAAGAGACGCCCCGAGCCGGTGAGGCGGAGGCCGAGATCCTGCGTGAACGTCGCGACGTGGTCCGGCGCCATCGCGGCGGCGAGCGCGGCGCGGATCGGCTCGTCGGTCGCGTCGCTGGTCATGAGCCAGAGCGGCACCGGGCGCCCCGCGCGCGCGCTGGCCGAGGCGTTCTCGGCGAGGCGCAGGTCCAGGAACGTCTTTCCGCCGAACGCCTCCACC
>JANYBV010000013.1 GCA_025360605.1 Alphaproteobacteria bacterium
ATAAAGTGGCGCATTGGCGTCGAAGTGGACACCATGCAATTTGACGTTATGCCGAACGGCGGCACGTTGAATAGTCAGAAATGGCTTGATGCCATAAAGCAGGGCGTTTTCGACAGCGCCGACGTTACCTTTTATCATGCGTATTGGCCTAAACAGGCATGGACACCGACCATATTGCCGACGGGCGTTTTAGTCATGTTCGCCGGGCGTGTCGCGCCGCTTTCCGCGGGCCGCAGCGCCACCAATTTCACCGTCAATTCATACCTTGACCTGCTTAATCAGGCGTTGCCGCGGAATATCTATCAAGCCGGGTGTATGAACACGCTATACGATTCCGCTTGCACGTTAAATTCTGCGACGTTTTTGGTGGCGGGCACGGCATTGACCGGCAGCACCGCCAGCTTGATAAACGCGACGATTGCCAACGCCACCGGATATTTCGACCTTGGCAAAATCACCTTCACCAGCGGCGCAAACAGCGGACTTTCGCGGGCCATAAAAACCTATATCAACGGTTCGCCGGGCACGATTTCGGTGCAACCACCCTTCCCGAACGCGCCAGCAAACGGCGACACGTTTAATATTTTCCCGGGCTGCGATCACGCGCAAAGCACATGCAGCGGCAAATTTTCAAATCTGGCGAATTTCCGGGGCTTCCCGAATATCCCAGAAAATTCAACGGGGGTGTAATTATGCAGGAAGCAACCGAAGAGTGGATTGAACGCCAGCGCGTCGTCAAAATTGCCCGGTCGTGGGAGCGCACACCTTACCGGCACATGGGGCGCGTAAAGGGCGCGGGCGCGGATTGCCTGACATTGCTGGCGGAAATTTTCACCGAAGCGAAGCTGGTGCCGAAAATCGAAGTGCCGTTTTATCCGCAAGACTGGATGCACCACCGCGACGCCGAAAGGTACATGGAAGGGCTGTTGAAATACGCCAAGGAAATCGAAGGCCCGCCCCAGCCCGGCGATATTGCCTTGTGGAAAGTCGGCAGGTGTTTCAGTCATGGCGCGCTGGTGGTGCAATGGCCTATAATCATTCACGCGCAAGCCGGTTGCATGGTAACGCAGGAAGACGCGGAACTGGCAGCATGGCTAACCCACGTTGGCGAAAACACCGCCGACAGGGGCAAACCGCGGGAACGTAAATTTTTTAGTTTTTGGGCGACATAATGGGATTTTTAGCGGGGCTTTTAGGTGGCGGACACACGAAGACGATGCCCATTGCCGCGGCTGGGCTTCAACTGCAATCGTCAACGCAGGGCTTGCCGATTCCGCTGGTTTTCGGCACCAACAAAGTCGCGCCTAACCTGATTTGGTACGGCGATTTTCTGGCAATCGCGCAAGCGTCAAGCGCCGGAAGCGGTGGCAAAGGCGGTGTCGGTGGTGGTGGCGGCGGCAAGGGCGGCGGCGGCTCGGTGCAATACACCTATCAAGCGGCCTTCCAGTTCGGGCTATGCGACGGCCCCATTTTGAGCGTCGGCAACGTGTATGTGAATAAGCAAATCACCAGCCTTTCGACGCTGGGTTACTCTCTGTTTCTGGGCGATTATGCACAAAGCCCATGGGGATATTTAACCACGAATCACCCCAGCCAAGCGTTGAATTATCACGGTTTGGCGCATATCGACAATCCTGCCTATCAAATGGGCAATAGCCCGCAAATTCCTAACCATAACATCGAAATCGGTGCGCGCTATTCCGCGTCGATTTCTGGCAAGGTGGACGCCGACCCTTCGCTGGTGGCGAATTTCCTGCTTACCGACGCCAAAAGCGGCGCGGGGTTCCCTTCGGCAAAGCTGGCGGCGCTTACGACATATCAGGCATATTGCATTGCGAACGGCCTATGGGTTTCGCCGGTTTACACGTCGCAAACCCCGTGTTCGTCAATGATTAAAGATTTGATGATTGCCACGAATAGCGCGCCGGTATTTTCAAGCGGCGTTTTGTCGGTTGTGCCTTATGGCGATCAATCCATTACCGCGAACGGCTTTACCTATACAGCGCCAAGCACCGCACAATATGACGTTGGCGATGACGATTTTGTATTCGCCCCCGGCAACGACCCGGTAATGCTAAACCGTAGCAGCAACGCCGACGCCTATAATTCGATTCAATTAGAGTGCCTTGACCGCAATAATCAATATAACCCCGCCGTTGTCGGCGCGAAAGATCAGGCGCTAATCGACGCCTATGGCTTGCGCGAAAACACGATCACCACGCATTATTTCGCAGATTTGAACGCCGGGCGTCTATCGGCGCAACTGCAATTGCAGCGCGAAGCCGTGCGAAATATTTACAGCTTCACCCTAGATCACCGTTACGTCCTGCTTGACCCTATGGACTTGATAACGCTTACCTGTAAACGCGAAGACGGCACGTTATGGCTTAATAAGCAATTCGTGAGGATTCTCACGATTGACGAAGATCAGGACGGCAATTTCGCTATGACGGCGGAAGAATATTTAAGCGGTTCCGCCAGCGCGCCCGCATACACCTTCCAAACGGGAAGCGGTTACACCGCAGATTATAACGGCTCCCCCGGCAACGCCAACACCCCCGTCATTTTTGAACCGCCCGTGCAAATCGCACAAACTGGCGGGCTGGAAGTAAATATCGCCTGTTCCGGCGGCGCTAACTGGGGCGGGACGGATATCTGGGTTTCCACCGACGGCAACAGCTATAAGATTGCGGGCCGCGTGACGGGGAAAGCCCGGCAGGGCACCTTAAACGGTTCTTTGGCTAGTGGTGCCGACCCAGACATTACAAACACGCTCCACATTGATTTGTCGCTATCGTCGGGCAATTTAAACAGCGGGACGCAAGCCGACGCCGATGCAAACCACACGCTTTGCTATGTTGACGGCGAATATATCAGCTATCAAACCGCCACCCTTACCAGCGCGAATCACTACGATTTGACATATTTGCGCCGCGGGCAATACGGTTCGCCTATTTCAGCGCATAGCACCGCCGCGCAGTTCGCCCGCATGGACGGCGGTATTTTTGCCTATGCATTTAACAAATCGCAAATAGGTCAAACGCTTTATATAAAAATGCTTTCCTTTAACGTGTTCGGCGGCGGGCAACAATCGCTTGCCGGTGTTAGCGCCTATACGCATGTTTTGACCGGCCCACCGGTGCCGAAACAGGTGCAGAATTTTCAAGCCCAGCAACAGGGCAACGTCGTCGCCTTCAACTGGACGGATTTACCCTATGAAGGCGGCTTAAAAGGTTACGATATTGCTTACGGCCCTATCCGTTCGCTATGGTCGTCTAAGCTGGTGTTGACGCAAGCGCACCGCGGCACGGAAATGACAAACGCCAGCGTTCCGCCGGGCACATGGGAATTTTCGATAAGGGCGCATGACATAGCCGACAATTTAAGCGCCATCGAATCCCTTGTGCGATTGACGATCACCAATATTAATCAGGTGATTTCGCAGATAGTCTCAGAGCGCGATTGGTTGGGAACATTGTCCGGCTTCTATAAGCATTACACTGGCGTTTTAACACCGCTGGGAACCAAAACCGTCGATCAATATGCGGCTGGCGAAGAGTTTAACCAGTTCGTGCCCGACCCCGTAAGCAGCGCGTATTATATCCCGCAAACAATCGACACGGGTTACGATTCAAATACCCGCGTTTATTCTACAATAGGCACAGGTTTAGGTTACGGCCAAACTGGCGCGCCAGCCGTTGGCATGTTGATTGATACATGGCTTTCGGCTGGTAGCGATTTAGGCGTATTCATTAACTGGATTATCGGGTTTTTGACATTCCGTTATTTACGGTCGAAGCTTTCTTACACCGGAATTACCGCCGGGAATGTATCGTATATTTCCGATTTCACACCCACGATTGATAACCCGTCGAACGTGGAAAATTCCGTTGCCACCATAGCGGCGGGCGGCACAACAGTCACTTTCCCGCAACAGTTCCACGCCGCACCGTATGTCTATGTTACGGTAATCGCTGGTGCGAGCCTGTATGGTGAAGCCACGGCGATAACCCCGACCCAGTGCGTTATTAACGTTTTCAACAATGCTGGCACTTCGGTCGGCGGCACTGTAAACTATTCAGCAACAGGACAATAAAAGGATTTCTTTATGCAAAACCCAGTCGCCACCTTTGCCAAACCGTTTTCCACCGGCGCAAATTCGCAAGATCCGACGACGTATAAAGGCAATATCGACGGCGATATGGCGGTGCTTATGCGCCTTGCCGATGCCTTTGCGCCCCACGCCAATTCCACCCCGGATATGCGCGCTTACCTTGACCCCGGCCACGTTTTCACAGGCACAACCTTAACGGAAGTCGGCGCGGATACCACCGGCACCGTCACCAATGCTTCGACCAGTGTGGCAATCACCGGCAGCACGGCGGGCATATCCGGCACCATGCTTGTTTCCGGACCCGGTATTCCTGCGAACACCACGGCGACAATTGCGGGCAGCACCGTCACATTATCCCAAGCCGCTTCCGGCCTTGCCGTTTCACCCCAGACAAACGCACCCCTGCGATTCATGCAGCGCACCGGGGTAATCACCGCGCCGGGCAGCAATTCGCGTATTGACCGCGTTGTGGTTGACCGCATTACCGGCGTCGCTTCCGTCATTACCGGCACCCCGGGCGTCACCCCAGCAGTGCCAGCGCTTACCGCTGGCGTTGCTCCTATCGCGCAAATTCTGCTAACCAGCGCAACCACCGCAATCACCAATTCCTTGATTTACGACGAGCGCGATTTATCGGGGATCGGTATTCCGGGCGCAAGCCAAGTTACTCTGGCCAGCGCAACCACCACCGATTTAGGAACCACAAAAAGCAATAACGTTCTGGTTTCCGGCACCACGACAATAACCGGGCTGGGCAGTAGCGCCACCACCGATTCGCCGATTTACACCGTGACTTTTTCCGGCTCCCTTACCCTTACGCATAACGGCTCAAGCTTAGAATTGCCGGGCGCGGCGAACATAAAAACACAAGCGCTTGACAATATGACGGCGCTTTATCTGGGTTCCGGCAACTGGCAGGTGCTTGATTACCAGCGCGCCAATGGGCAAGCGGTTTCATTATTTGCGACAGAAACCACGATTGCCAGCGCCACCACGACGGACGTAGGCAGTTCAAACGGCAATCTGGTAAATATCACCGGCACCACGACAATAACCGGGCTTGGTTCGTCCGCGGTAACAGCGAATCCGATTTATGTAACTCGCTTTACCGGCGCGCTTATCCTCACGCATAACGCTTCATCCCTTATTATGCCCGGCGCGGCGAATTACACGACCGTCGCGGGCGATACTTTTTATTGGAAATATGAAGGCTCGGGAAACTGGCGTTGCGTAGGATATTGCTTGGCAAGCGGTCAAGCCCTTGTGCAATCGTCGGCGGGCAGGTTTTTACGGTCAACGTATTTTGCCAGTTCAAGCACATGGTCGCCGGGCGCGAATTGCAATTCCATCGAAGTCGAATTGTGGGGCGCTGGCGGTGGTCAAACTGGTGTCGGCGGCACGTCCACCTTTGACGTTTTAAGCTGTGTCGGCGGTCAACCTTGTGGGGGCACCGCGGCGGGCGGCGCTGCTTCCGGTGGTGACGTGAATATACCCGGGGGCGCTGGCGGTTCAACCAACGCTTCCAGCCTTGGCGGTAACGGCGGCAACTCGCCACGCGGCGGGCAAGGTGGACAAGGCGCAAATAATAAGCCCGGTGACGCTCCGGGTGGCGGTTCTGGCAATAGCGGCGGTGCCCAGATTTGCGCCGGTTCTGGCGGTTATTCATATAAGCGTTATAGTTCCCAGCCGGGCGCTATTTCTTTCACTATAGGCGCGGCTGGCGCGGGTACGCCAATCGG
The DNA here is from genome assembly GCA_025360605.1 of Alphaproteobacteria bacterium. Lineage (GTDB taxonomy): Bacteria > Pseudomonadota > Alphaproteobacteria > Rickettsiales > SXRF01 > JANYBV01. Next base: position 5,854 of record JANYBV010000013.1, read on the forward strand.
TGCCGCCGGGGGTTGTTTTGTAAGGGAGTACACATAATGCGCTACGCACTGATAAATAACGAAACGAACGTGGTTGAAAATGTTATCGAACTGGACGACGGGCACAAATGGAAATGCCCAGAAAATTACCGTGTCGAACGCACCGACGAACACACCATAAACGATATTCACGACGGCGAAAAATTAATTGCCCAGCCCCGTGTTTTCACCCCGGAAGAACAAAAAATAAGGGCGCTGTTTGCCTTATCTATCCACGATTCATTCTTGTCGCGGGCAATGGAAGACACATGGGAAGCTATGGGCATTGACACGACAAAATTGCCAGAAGCGCAGCAAGCCCGATTAAAGGATAAGATCGCGCTTCGCGCCCAGCTTTCTGAATTGGCAAAACCATGAACACCCTAGCGTTTTTCTCATTCTTGCTGATTCCGGTTTGCGCCGAACTTAACCACCTTGGCGGACAAAGCACCGTCATTCCGTGCCCGCGCTTCACATGCCGCATGTTAGGGCAAGCCTTGGCCTTCGGTGCCATTTCCTTCCTAACTGGCGTAAATTCCCTGTTTTCGGCGGAATTGGCTGGGG
>JANYBV010000014.1 GCA_025360605.1 Alphaproteobacteria bacterium
TCGATCTCTGCCTGCGAAGAGGCGTCGGCGGCTAGCTGAGGACCGTTGAGCAAATCCCTGTCGTCGGCCACGCGTGTCATCGGCACAACCTTATCTGCTCCGCCGTTTGCCTTACCGAATAGTGCATTGAGTTTGCTGATACGTTCTTCAATGTTCGCAAGCAGCTTTACCACTTTGGTAATACGCTGGCCGGTAATATCCTGAAAGTTGCAGGCTTCATAAATCTGGTTGGTGGCTTCCATAATCTTGGTTTCTTTGTCACCGCCCACACCCGCCACATTGTGCTGAATGATATCGGCAGCATCCATGATAGAGTTACTTGCATGTTCAGTCGCCTTGATCACCTCGTCGAGATGCTGCGAGGCATCGACGATCACCATTTCGGATTTAGAATTCTGCGATATGGAAAAAATTTCTCTCTTGGCTTCTGTAATATGTTTAGCGAGGCGATGTATCTCATCATGCAGAAAATGATCAGCCGCTGACAGGGTCGGGTTTATGGACGAGGCCATTTCGACAAAGATTTTGCCTACGTCTTCGAGCGAAATATCACCTTTTTGCTGGCGAAGCACCACAAGGCTTTTCAGCAGTGTGCGCCCCAGTGTAATTTGCATGTCACTCATGATCAGAACTCCCCTATGACGCTGCTCATCTTGACTTTGAGTGTTTCAGCGTTGAATGGCTTAACGATATAATTGCTCACACCGGCTTGTTTGGCAGCGATCACGTTTTCAGGTTTGCTTTCGGCGGTTACCATGATGAATGGCATGTTTTTTAGTTTGTCGCTGGCGCGTACCTGTTTGAGCAGCTCAAGGCCGGTCATAGGTTCCATGTTCCAGTCGGAAATGACGAGGTTAAATGCTTTCTCATTAAGTTTTTTATATGCTTCTGCGCCATCGGCGGCTTCGTCGACGTTATCAAAGCCCAATTGCTTGAGGAGATTTCTGATAATGCGGCGCATGGTGTTGTAATCATCAACCACCAGAATGTGCATACCCTTGTCGACTGCCATAAATGAAAATCCAGAATTAGCGGGGTGAAAACGAATGCTTACCCGTAATCTAGCTGATATATTTTAAGGTATAGTTAAAATGCGCCGCATCTTGTAGTTAAGATGTGCTTGACGGGCGCAGAAAACTGCGCCGTATCGGGACATGGATGATGTTTTTTAGCTAAAGCCGAGCTTACCCCGCTTTTTTCTGCGCCTGCTTTAGTTGTTCCTCAAGGTGGGATTCTACAAACCACAGCTGTTTGTCCAGCCCGCGCGTGATCTGCGTCAGCATATCGGCCGTTACGGCATCGCCCAGCGCGCCGGTATCGTCGATGCCCTTGCGTGCGGCAGCATTAAAGGTGGCAATGGCGGTGGATAGGGCATCCACATGTTTTTGCGAATCGCTGATAGCGAGGGGGTATTCTTTCAGACGCGACTGCTTGGCGGCCACGCGCGCCGTGCCCAGTGCGGTTTCACCCAGCTGAACCACACGTTCGGCGATCAGGTCGACCGCATCTTCCACTTCCGTGGCGATGGTGTCGAACAGTTCGTGCAGCGCGATGAAATTGGCGCCCTTAACATTCCAGTGCGCCTGCTTGGTTTGTGATTTCAGGTCAATTGCATCACTCAGTAACTGGTTGAGGTAATTGGCTATTTTCTTACGTTTAACAGCATTTATATCATTTTTTGTGGCGGTCATGGGGCTCTCTTTTCATGGTTGGTTTGCGGAAATGCTATAGTTATCATTACTATATAGGTCGTCTTTTTTTGTCTACAAGCTGTCAATCACAAAATATTTTTTTGAAAATAAAAAAACCTTGACACATATAATCATTGAACAGGAAGTCAACTGTTTTCTATACTGAAGTTTCGTCGGCCAAATTTATACGGTCGATGAACTAGGTTTGTTTCTCTATTTTTGAAAGGATTGGTTGTACTATGTCTATCCAAGCCCATATTGATTCACTCGCTGAAAAACGTACCTTTATTAAACAACGGATCGCTGAGGAGTCGGCTCGCCCGATGCCCAATTTTAAGATGATCACCGATCTTAAAAAGCAAAACCTGCTGTTTAAAGAAGAGATGCAGCGATACATGATGTTGTTGGATGAGAAGATATACAATACGTCCTCATAATTCGATCGCTCACCACGCGCAAAAAACCCGACCGGCCTGTGCCCGTCGGGTTTTTTATTGCCTTGAAGGTCTTTATATATTGATAAATAGATGTTTATTGCATTTTTTGGGTGGAAAACTTGACAAATAGTTAATTAATGTTAATATGTGCCGTTCGTTTCATTTGTTTTTCAACAAGTGATTTTTCGTGTGAGGCGGTTTCAACGTCCTCACTGTCGGGTTCCCCAGAGTCGCAAGGCTCTTTAGATTTGGTCATTTCATCTCCGGCACGGTGCTGGCGGTGTTTGACAATAGTTTCTACGAGGCTCATCTCATGGTTCGGTTCAGCCTGTTCGGTCTGATGGTCGTGGTGCTCGCCCTCTGTCCGGTGTCCGTCAAGGCGCAGGAGAAGAAGGTCAGCAACGTCCTGATCGAGTTCGAGTTGCCGGAGAAATCCGTGTACAAGAAGGACTCGAAGCTGTGTCCTGCCCCGCGTGAGAAGTATGGTCAGGTGGACCTGTTCGTGCAGCTCGGTGGCGATGAGGAAGTCGTCATCAAGATGGCGTCTGGCCCCGTTCACGGCAAGCCTGGAACGCTCAACGGCAACATCGGTCGCACGATGGAGTTCGAGGAACGTGATGGCAAGCTGGTATTGGTCTACAACGGTGGTCTGGTTCGTCCGGCTATCGGTCAGGTGATGTTGAGTCGTGACCTGCAAGTGTCGATCGATGGCGGCAAACCGGAAACGGTGAACCGCCTGAGCCTGAAGTACAAGTCTGATGCTCCGGTCAAGGTGAAGATCAACGCACCGGCGTGGAAGGATTTCTTGGAAGATTTCCGGTTCACTCCGGCCAAGAAGTGATGACGTAAGCAATACGTGCGAAAGCACTCTCCGGAGAAAAACCGGAAAAAAAGACGGCCCCCCGAAAGGGAAGGCCGTTTTTTTTTGCCCTGTTCCAAACGCTGCGCACAAAAAAACCCCACCGGAAACCGGCGGGGTTTTCTTTGCGTTTTATGCGTTAGGCTGCAGCCGACGATGGTGTGCGTTTGCCACCAAAGCGTTTAAAGCGGTTGTTGCCGCCGTTGCCACCTGGTTTTTTGTCACCATAGCTTCTTTCGCCGGATTTCTGGCCGCCGTTGTTTGGCTTGCCCTTATAGCCGCCGCCGGATTTGCCTTTATAACCGCCGCCGCCACGTTTTGGCGATGGGCTGTAAGGCATGTGCGGAGCTGGTTCATTTGGGTAGAGCAATTTGTGGATGTCGCGCCATTTCAGGCCATCTTCCGGCGAGATCAGGCATACTGCAGAACCTACAGAACCGTTACGGCCGGTGCGGCCGATGCGGTGGATGTAATCTTCTGGGCATTGTGGGAGATCATAGTTGATGACGTGTTCGATATGCGGGATATCGAGGCCGCGCGCTGCGATGTCGGTTGCCACGAGGATGCGGAACTTCATATCGCGGAATGCCTGAATAACGCGCTCACGTTTGCGCTGGTGAAGATCACCATGCAGCGTGTCGGTTTTGAAGCCGATTTTATTGAGGCGCTCCGTCATTTTGTCGGCACCACGTTTGGTTTTTACAAACATGATGATCGAGCCTTCGCGTTTGTTGAGCTGTGTTACCAGTTCATCATACTTCGCAACTTCGCTCACCTGAATCACTTCTTGCGTGATGGCTGGCATTGCCTGCGTGGTTGAACCCACAGCAATACGTTCAGGGGATTTGAGGTACTTGGCCGACATTTTCACGATTTCCGCCGGAAGTGTTGCCGAGAACATTAGGGTCTGGCGTTCTTTAGGCAGGAACTTCACGATTTTATCGATCTGGATGCCGAAGCCCATGTCTAACATACGGTCGGTTTCATCGAGTACGAGGAAGCTGGTATCGTGCAAAATCAGGTTGCCGCGTTCCAGATGGTCGTTGATACGGCCGGGGGTGCCAACGATGATACGTGGGCGCATGCGCAGTTTAGCACATTGCTTGGTCATCGAATCGCCACCGATGAGGAGAACAGACTGGATAAAGCTGCGCTTGCCGAGCAGCTGGGTAATCACTTCCATTACCTGCGAGGCCAGTTCACGCGTTGGGGTCAGCACGAGTGCGGAACCGCGTGGCGATAACATGATCTTGGAAACCAATGGAATCGAGAATGCAGCAGTTTTACCGGTTCCGGTCTGGGCAGAACCCAGAACGTCTTTGCCTTCAAGGCCAAGTGGAATGGCTTGCAGCTGGATCGGGGTTGGGGTGGTGTAGTTCATAGCTGCCAGCGCGGTTGAAAGTGCAGGTGGCAGGTTGAATTGTTCAAAAGTAGTCATGAGTTTTTATATCCTATTTTATTGGGATCACGGGCAGGGATCTGGCTAAGTCACAGGGATTTCCCTGACTAAACGCCATCCATTTCCATTATCCGATTACGCTTTAGCTGAAACAGCGACAGGATACCCAAAAGAAAGCATCCCGCGTACCGGTCAGACATCTGACCAATACCAGCGGCCTGAGGAGCCAGCTTCGATTGTACACTACACATAGTGTGTCTTGCAGAGAATCATTGCAGCCCCGACATGTTATCTCGTGCCCCTAAACTTATAGTAATAAGCAGGAAACAGGGCATAACATGCTGCGTAAAAGCATTCGGTGAAGGCTTTTATGCAAAGAGCCCGACCGCAAAACTACAGCGTAAAACAGGTAAAGACCCAATACGCAAGGATTGAGGGCGGAATGACAACCAAAAATCAATGGAAGTCGGAAAAAGCAGGTGGACTTTTTGCGCCCGTAAATGGCGTATACACCGCCACCTGCCTCTTCGTATCAATTAGTATTAAGCAGCAACCAGTTTCAGGTTCGCAGCCGAGGTCTTGCCTTTGTTGGTGGCAAGTTCATAGCTCACACGCTGTCCTTCGTTGAGGGTCGACAGACCCGCACGTTCCAGAGCGCTGATGTGAACGAACACATCGCTTCCACCCTGATCAGGTTGAATGAAGCCGTAACCTTTGGTTGGATTGAACCATTTAACGATACCAGTAGCCATAAAATCTCCTAAACAATGTAACACAAAAACCAGATCTCCCACAAAAAACGAATCCCCCGCGGGAGGGTCTGACATAGAGCTTCGTAGTATGGCCACATATGAGAATTGTGACCGGAAACTCTTTGCCACACGTCAGGAAAGAACAGCCTTAAAGGAAGTGCTTACCTACATCCGAAGATGCAGCCGTCACGCCTATTGCTAAGCCGACGGTGAATGAATGCGAAGAGTAATTACCAAACTCGAAGATCATTTCTACATGTTTGGGGGCTGCAAGTCAAGGAAAATAGGCATGGAATGTACCCTCGGAGGGTTTGTTATTTTAATTAATCAATTGTTATACCTTATTAATATACATCCGGAGCCGGAATTCATCCGTTTTAACCGCCCATATTGGGTAGCCCGCCGCCGGCGGGCACGGGATTTCCGTGGCGGTCGCGGCGGCTGAGGTGGGGCGGCGGATCGCGCGGTTCGGCAGGAGGGGGTGGCAGGGTTCCCGCTAGCCTTTGTTCATATAAAGCGGCGGCTTCACGAGTTTTTTCGGGACTACGTGTGGCGAGCATGCCTAACCTTGGGACAAATTCCATCCCGAAAAGGGCATTTCCGGGAGTTCTCATCGCCAGTCCTAGTGCGACTTGGGTTTGCGCTGAAGTGTTGCTGCCGCCGAGATTCAGATATTGTAAATCAGGCAGCGCGCAATCGACAAAAGCCATGACGCCGCTATCACTAAGTCCATTATTATCAATTACCAGCCGCTGCAAACCGCGCAAATGCGGGGAGGCGGCAATCGCCTGCGCGCCATCATTCCCTATCTCACCGTATCGTAAATGCAGCTCTTTAAGGTTAGACATGCGCGCGGAGTTTGCGAGTGCCACCGCCGCTTCACTACCCATACCTGACGAGTTCCAGTCCAGAATTTCAAGCTTTGCCATATGCTCGGAGTTGACCAGTTCCTGCGCCACCTCGCTTGCGATACCACGCACGCTGAGGCGCAATTCTCTAAGATTGCCCATATGCGCCGATTGCGCGATTGCCCTAACACCCTCTGTGCCCATCGCCGTTGCGGCCACATCCAGCTCCATAAGGTGATCCGCGTTAGGCGAGGCGGCAAGCCTGACCACGCCCTCATCGCCCACACGGCTATAATTTACCTGCAAAACATTCAGATGCTTCATATGTGCAGAGTCGGCCAGCTGTGCGAGCGCCGCATCGTCAATACCGCTATGATTAGCCACCAATGCTTGCATATGCGACAGGTTAGGGGAATTCAAAATCGCGGCGAATCCGGCATTAGTAAGCCTGTTATATTCGATCTCCAACACTTTAAGTTTGCTGATCGCTTTACGTCCGGCCAGCTCTATGGCCTCATCGTTGCCGATATGCAGGTTGTTTAGCGAAAGCTCTTTCAGATTAGGCAGTGGCGATAGTTCGCTTACTGCGAGTGCGTCCAGCAGCGCGCGTACATTGTTAGCATTGCGCTGGGTAGATTCCGGCTCTTCGTAAAAATCATCGGAAGAAGCAATCGCAACACGTTCCAGCCGTCCCGTGCGCTCCATCCGATTAGGGGCGCTCACCTGTAAGAATCGGCGCATATCGCCTTCTATAGTAATGCTCGTCACCGGCCATGCTTCGCATGTCTCCTGCCCGAAACGTTCCCAGCTCCTTGGCGTGCATGCAAGATTGTCGATAAACCCCCTTCTAAAACTCGGCATCAGGTGATTGAGCCCTTCGTCCGGCACAATCTGCTCAAATTCATCTTCCCACTGCTGGCCAAATTCGGCTTGCAGGTTTTTGGCCAGCTGCTTCAGTTCGGCTATCCTGTCGCACTGTGTCGGTTCGAGGCTTTCGAGTTCGCATTGCGCGCGGATGAAATACGACCGCGCCACATGCACAGGTTCACCCGTTTCTTCTAGTAAATCCGCATATACCAGCCTCGGCAAGTCATCGTGCGGCGCCACTGCCGCGGCTTTGACCAAGTCCTTTTGTTTGTTCGGATCCATAACTCTGAGTATAGCGGTTAATAGTAAACAATTATTATAAGTTTAATATATTGAAATTAATCAATATATTTGAATTTAGGGCAGCTTGGACCGGTCAGGTGCGCCCTTCAAGCTGCGCGAGGGTTGCTATTTGCTGCAATTCGTCTTCGGTCAGGTTCGGGTTGCGAATGCCCTCATGACCGGGTAGCCACAACAGGCCGAGGCGTTTTGGATCGCGGGCGAACACGCGCTCTTCCGTCACCATGCCCATATTCGGCGGGATGTTGTTTTTGGCAAGGCCGGCGATGGTATAGGGCCCGTCGCGGAACATGCCGATGACCACGCGGGGACGGTCGATAAACACCTGCGAACCGCGCAGCATGTCGAGTACTTCATGGGCGCTGGTAGGGTTTGCGCCTTTTTTAAGGTGATGCACGACCACCACGGCAGCGCCTTTGGTGATAGCGAATTCTTCGATAGCTTCAAAAAACTCGCTCACCACACCGGCGTCGTCTTCGTCACCGGTTAAGTATTTACGGGCAGGGTCGATGACCATAATCGGTACGTTAGGAATCTTGTGTAACCGTCTCATATGTTGAGAAAAACTGACGCCTTCGCCGAAGTCGGTGCGTTGGAACATCAGGCGTTTGGCGCGGCCTTCGGGGTCAAAAATCTGGGCGCGGGCGTTGATAATTGGCGGGCCGTCTTCCCCCGAGAAGTAGACGCAGATGCCTTTACATTTTTCGATGGCGAGGCGCTGTCCCAGCCAGTGCGGGGCTTCCTCACCGAGTTCGTAGTCGATGGACGACAGAATGCAGAGCTGGTGCGCCAGCGAGCTTTTACCCGTACCGCCGGTGGCGGCCAGCAGTGTGACGCTTCCGCGCGGGATAAGGCCGGGCACGATGAATTCGAACATGGCATCTGCATCTTTACGCATCGGGCCGGTTGCGTCGAACAGTTGCACGTCACGGGCGACAAGATTGAAGAACCGCAGGTTGGTTTCTACGTCGTCGGGATGAGTGCCGAATTTTTTATACAGCGAGTGGTAGCGTTCGTAGGAATTCCAGCAGAACGCTGCTTCAAGTACGTTTTGCGCGCTGATGGCGTTGGAATGAACGATTTTTTCGATGGATTCAGCGTCCTTGGCAGCGCTCTTGGGCAGCAGGCCATAGACATCCGGATGCAGGAACATCCCGTTATTGCTGAGGTAGGAGATGCCTGACAAAAGATAGTAATGCCAGTACTGGTCGCACTGGATGTTGGCGAGATCGTAGAGTTCTTTGCAGCCGGTTACGGACTTGCCATCTTCAGTGAGTGTCTGGACGGAGTCGCAGAACCCGATCATTTTTAAGCCGGCACGGTCGCTCGCTCCACGGTGATAGGGGCTGGCCAGCACACCTTTTTCCCAGATGCGTTCGGTGGATTCGTCGTTGAGCATGTCGATACCAAGGCACCACGACGTACACCAGATAATGCCGGAGCCAATCGGCGTATAGGTTCCGTCTTCATTTTTCCCGTGCACCACCGGATTGAGCATCATCGGCGAGTTGGGCAACACGCCTTCATTGTAAAGGCTGATGACTTTCTGGGCGGCGGCTTCCACGTCATCGGGGCCGAACCAGAATAGCTCTCCCGCCATTTTGGCGCGGAAAGGCACCTGATCGGGGTTGGTGTAAAGTGACATGAACCCTGAAAGACCAACGGCCTTATGCGCTGCCCAGATTAAGTGTAATTCGGTAGTCAGCAGATCATGTAATATTTCGGTCGGTGTTGGCATTTGGTCCCTGAGTGTATATAAACTAAGCAAATATATATTTCAGAGATTAACATACCATGAATTCCTATACAATTCCGGCCGATAAACCCTTTATTCCCCATCTGGCGGGCTGGATTCTGGATACTTATGGCAAAGATGCCGCAGAATTAACCAAAATTCTGGTGTTATTGCCCAACCGGCGCGCCTGTCGGGCGCTGCGCGAGGCGTTTTTGGAAATCACAGGCGGAAAGCCGCTGCTGTTGCCGCGCATCCAGCCTCTGGGCGATGTGGAGGAGGGGATTACCATCCATTATGACCCCGACAGGGCGGATATTCCACCCGCCATTTCGTCTATCCGCCGTGAATTTCTGCTCACCCAGTTGGTGATGGAATTTAAGAACAAACAATCCGAGGCGGTGTCGGGGCGTGTTTTTAATATCGAGCAGGCGGCCGAGCTGGCGCGTCAGCTGGCACGTTTTATGGACGAGGTGGCACGGTTTGGCGTAAGCTTCGACCGCTTGTCCGAACTCGTGCCCGACGAGCTTCAGAAACACTGGCAGCAGACACTCGACTTCCTGAAAATCATTTCGCATGAATGGCCGAAGAAGCTGGATGAGCAGGGCGTACTAGACCCCATTGAACACCGTAACCGCCTGCTGAACGCCACCGCGAAGGCGTGGCAAAAACACCCCCCGTCCTACCCCATTATTGCGGCGGGTTCCACGGGGTCAAGCCCTGCCACCGCCACGTTGCTGTCGACCATTGCGCGTCTGCCGCAGGGCAAAGTTATCCTCCCTGCGCTGGATACTGCTATGCCCAAGCGCGAGTGGGATTGCCTGATCGAAACGCATCCGCAGTTTGCGCTCAAACACTTGCTGGAAACCATGGAATGTGACCGCTCGCAGGTGCATTCGTTATGGGCTGAAAGCGAAGAACCGGCGCGGGTTCAGTGCCTGCGTGCTATTTTTCAATCGCCGGAAGCGACCTCGGGCTGGGCGGGGTTGCAGTTGCCTTTAGAGCAAGGCCTGAACAATGTAGGGTTGCTGGTTGCCGAGACATTGCATGACGAAGCGCGCATGATTGCCGTGGCACTCCGCAAAACACTCAATACTCCCGCCAAAACAGCGGCACTCGTTACACCTGACCGCACGCTGGCGCGGATGGTAGTAAGCCAGATGCAGCGCTTCGGTGTGGAGATCGACGATTCGGCGGGGCATGCCGTTTCCGATACCCCCACGGGGTCATTGATGCGCCTGTTGATTGAGATGGTCACTGGCAAGGCAGCGCCTTCGGCATTGCTGGCATTGCTGCGTCATCCGTTAGCTGCCGCCGGAAAAAACACCTCCGAATGCCGCGTACTCTCGCGCACGCTGGAAATCAATGTTCTGCGTGGATTGCGCCGCGCCCCTGGTTTGCAGCCATTGCATGATGCCTGCACCGATAGCAAGATCAGGGAGCTGCTCGCCAGCCTGAATGTAAATCTGAAGCCGCTATTTGATTGCTTCAACAAAGAAAAGGTGGCGCTACGCACCTTGCTGGAAGCACATATTACCTGTTGTGAATGGCTGGCGACCACCGATACGGATTCAGGCTCACAGCGCCTGTGGGCAGGGGATTCGGGCAATGCGCTGAGTGCATTATTGTCCGAGCTGTTAGCCAGCGCGGATATATTGGGTGAGATTGATCCGGCGAATTACGCGGGGCTTTTTGAAGTGCTGCTGGCAGGCCACAGCTATTACCCGCGTTTTGGGATGCATCCGCGTCTGCATATACTCAGCCCGATGGAAGCGCGGTTGCAGCATTTCGACATGCTGATTCTCGGTGGCCTTAATGAAGGAACGTGGCCAGCACCTTCGGAGATTGACCCGTGGATGAGCCGCCCAATGCGCCATGCATTTAAGCTTCCTCCTGTACAGCGCGCCATCGGGCAAAGCGCGCATGATGTTTATCTGATGTGTGCGTCTGGCGAAATATTACTCACGCGTTCACAGAAAGTGGATGGTACCCCAACGATTCCCTCACGCTGGCTGGTGCGGCTGGAAACGTTGGTGGGCGGAATTGACAAGGCATTGTACGATTCTATGAATGTGAATTCCTATTATGAAGAGGCGAAGCGCCAGCTTGATAAACCGGATGTATTGCCTGATTTATCAAGGCCGCAACCTAAACCTGTGGTTGCCTTGCGTCCGCGCAAGTTGCGGGTGACGGCCATTGACCGCTATCTGTCAGACCCCTACTGGGTATATGCAAAATATATTCTCAACGTAAAAAAAATCGACGAGCTGGATCAGGATCCCGATGCTGCCGATTTCGGTGAAATGGTGCATGAAGCGATGGAAAAATTTGTAGCGTTGTGGCCGTCGGCTTTGCCCGATGACCCAATTGCAACGCTCATTGAATGTGGCCGCGATGCGTTTGCCCCGAAGATGATTTTTCCCGCCGTTGCCAGCCTGTGGTGGCCGCGTTTTGAAGCGATAGCGGTATGGCTAATTGAGCAAGAACGTAAGCGGCGGGGGCAGATTAAAGAGATATTGGCGGAAATTGAAGGGCAATGGAATTTCGAGATTGATGGCAAACCCTTCACCCTGACGACGCGCATCGACCGCCTTGAGGTAAGCAATGACGGCACTATTACGCTGGTGGATTATAAAACCGGAAGCATTCCGAGCAAAGCGGATATCGAGCATGGCGAAAAAAATCAACTCATGCTGGAAGCACTGATTACAGTGAACGGCCAGCTAAAGAAACCCCTGCCGGTATCTCCTGTTATTCAAGGGCTGCAATACTGGAAACTCTCAGGCCGTGCGGAAAGTGCGCAAATTATGGATGCGGATATAAAACATATAGCAGCAGCACAGATACGGCTGGAGGGTTTAATCCGAAAATTTGATCAGGAGAGTGAATCCTATGCGCCACCCGCATTCTCATCCGACCAGAATGAGAAATATAATGACTACGCGCATTTAACGCGGCGGCAAGAGTGGGGGGATGTTTAGTGAACCTGTTTAATCTGCCCGTCCAGACGGTATACGCGCTCATACAGCTCATACGAGCGGTCGAGCAGGTAGCACACATAGCTGGGCAGCACGCCGTGCAGCATGCGGTTGTCCACCATGCACACGTCCTGAAAATCGAGGCCGTAGCGGTCGGCAGCTTCTTCGGCAGGAATTTTATTCGAAAACACCGCACGCTGAACCATAATCCACGCCATGATAGAAGAGAGGCGTAACGTGATGCGTGACATTTCGCAGGAATATAACGTTTTAAGGTCGGGGGCGATGCGTTTCTGGTCGTCGTCGCCAAAGAGAAAGAAATATTCGTGCGCGTCGTTCAGAAGCTGCATGGTTTCATTGAAGATCCCTGGCATGAACACGACGTTCGGTGCGCTGGTGTCAGTGTATATATCGGTTCTTTTATCGGACATAAGTACCTTTCATTCTCTTATTATACCCCAGATTTCCTTACATTTTAATGAAAATTTTGTGACAGAACGAAATGAGTGAAATTAAATAATGTCAATAAAAACAGCCGCATATAATGCAAAACACGCTTTTGACCCTGCCGCTTCGGTATTTGTTTCTGCCAATGCCGGCGCTGGTAAGACCAGTTTGCTGACGAACCGCGTGCTGGCGCTTTTACTCAGCGGCATTGATCCGTCTAAACTGCTGTGTCTTACCTATACCAATGCAGCAGCGGCAGAAATGTCGACGCGTATTTTAGAAAAACTGGGTGATTGGGTAATGGCCGATGATGCCCATTTATTGCAAGAGCTGGAAAAATTACTCTCGCAAACGCCCGCCAAACATCAGTTGGTATTTGCCCGCAGTCTATTTGCCAAAGTGCTGGAAGCCCCCGATGGTGTACGCATCCAGACGATTCACAGTTTTTGTCAGTCGTTGCTGCGGCGTTTTCCGATTGAAGCAGGGGTAAGCCCGCACTTCACGCTGATTGATTCGCGCAGTGAGCAGGAGCTGCTCAAGGAAGCACGTCTGCGTCTTTTTAACCGTGCACAAACCGAAGATCCGCGCCTGCAGGAAAGTCTAAATGCGATTGCTTCCATGCTGAGTGAATCATCGTTTCATAGTCTGATGAGTGAGGTAATTAAAAACAAACGTCGCATCCGCTCGCTTTTTTTTACGAGCGATGGCATGCAGCGGGCGGAAGATATGGTGTATCAGCTGCTCAAAACACCTAAAGAAGCTAGTAAGGATACCTTATTAGTCCAGCATTTATCCTATGACGGGGATACGAAAAAAAAACTCCGTGAAGTCTGTTCGCGTATTTTGTTGAGTGAGGCACCCAAAGATCAAACGACAGGCAAAGCGCTTGCCGCGTGGCTTGAAAATAATTGCACCGGTGCTGATGCGCTTGACGCATATATCAAACTGCATATCACCAAAGATGGCACCAAACGCGATAGTCTTTATAATAAAAAAACGCTCACCCATCAGGCGGATATGGACCTGATGGCGCATGAGCAGGAACGCATCTTTGGGTATGTTATGGCATGCCGCGCGCTGGAAACAGCGAAGAGAACCAGACATGTCCTGTGTATTGCCGATGCACTGCTGAGCCTGTATGAAAAACTCAAAAGCAACCACGCGCTCATGGATTACGATGATTTAATTTTAACAGCGCGTGATCTGTTGCAAAAACCGGATATTGCGCCGTGGGTATTGTTTAAACTCGATGGGGGTATCGACCATATTCTGGTCGATGAGGCGCAGGACACAAGCCCTGAGCAATGGGAAATCGTTGAAGCGCTCACCGAAGAATTTTTCTCCGGCTTAGGAAGCAGAGAACAAGACCGTTCTTTATTTGTCGTCGGGGATGAAAAACAATCCATTTACAGCTTTCAGGGCGCAGCTCCCAAAGCTTTGGGCGAAAAAGAGCTGGTGTTTTCTGCACGCATTAAGGATGTGGCAAAACCTTTTCATAAAATTCAGCTCAGGGATTCGTACCGCTCTACAACAAAGGTATTGGAAGCCATTGATAGCATTTTTGCCAACGATGCCGCCAAGGCAGGGCTTATGTTTTCAAATGATATACTGAAACATACCCCTACACGCGGCGGGTATGAAGGGTTGGTGGAATTATGGCCGTTATCGGAAGCCATTAAAAAAGAAAACAACGAGGTGGTGGTATCGGCAAAGACGGTACTTGCCCGCCGGATCGCTGATACTATTGCCGGTTGGCTGAAAGACGGGCTGATGCTGGAATCGCAAGGGCGGCCAGTGAATGCAGGAGATATCATGATTTTGATCCGGAAACGCTCGGTTCTGGTGGATTATCTGGTGCGTGCGCTCAAGCGAAATAATGTACCCGTGGCGGGTCACGACCGCATGAAGCTAGGCGACAATCTGGCCGTGATGGATCTGATTGCACTGGGGCAATGTTTGTTGCTTCCGGAAGACGACCTGACGCTGGCCGCACTTCTAAAAAGCCCTATTTTTTCTATCAGTGAAGACATATTATTACAATTATGCAGCACACGCGGGAAAAACACATTATGGACACAGTTGCGCGATGTTGCCGGTGAAAATACCTATGTTGCGCGTGCGTATCAATTATTGAGCGCCCTTCGCGCCAAGGTGGATTTCATTTCGCCTTATGAATTGTTCAGTTATGTTCTCGACAGTCTTGGTGCAAGGAAACGTTTTCTCGGGCGGATGGGGGAAGAATATAATGACGCGCTTGATGAGTTTTTAGGACAGGCGCTGCTTTTTGAGCGCTCGCACACCGCTTCCATGCAGGGCTTTTTAAGCTGGCTGGCTGCCAGTGACAGCGAAATAAAACGCGATATGGAAAAGGCCAAAGGCTGCATCCGCATCATGACCGTACATGGGGCAAAGGGGTTACAGGCTCCTATCGTCATTTTACCTGATACGGTGGATGCGCCACAATCAAAGGATACGCTGTTATGGTATAATACCCCCCACGGGTCATTGCCTTTCTGGCCCGCTTCAGCCAAATCACGCGATGAGTTTAGCGCAGTTCTCGCTGAGGATCTTAAACAAAGTATGCAGGGGGAATTCCGCCGGTTGCTGTATGTTGCGCTAACGCGTGCCGAGGATTGCCTCTATATTGCCGGTTTCAGTGGTGATAAAAAACTGAGTGAACAATCATGGTATCATCATGTTGAAGCGGGGTTACGCCCACTCGCCACGCCGTTTGATACGGGTACAGGACAGGGATTACGCGTTGGCACTTTGCCTTCAGTTTCTAAAAATTTTACCAGTACAGATAGGGTGGGGGGGGATAGTATCAAATCCCGACAGGATTTTACCTTTCTGAATTTGCCGGTTCCTGCTGATCCGGTTCCTTCCCAACCACTAGTTCCTTCGCGGCAATCGGGTGATGAGCCGCCGTCAGCGTCGCCATTGTCGGGGGCGGACGCGAATATTTTCATGCGTGGTAATTGTATCCATATGTTGTTGCAATACCTGCCGCAGGTGAGCGTGCAAGACCGTCCGCAGGTGATTGCGGCGATAACAAGCGGATATCGCCACTGCCTGTCGGATGCCGTGATTGCGGAATGTGTGGATGAGGTGTTGCAGGTGATTCATGATCCAAAATTTTCGCACCTGTTTGAGGCAGGCGCCTTAACCGAAGTACCGATTACTGGCAATGTCACCGTTAATGGGCAAGTTGTCACGATTTCAGGGCAAATTGACCGGCTTTGTATTACGGATAAAGATGTATGGATTATCGACTATAAAAGCAACCGGCTAACGCCTAAGGATTCATCGGCGATTCCAGCCTCTTACCTTAAGCAAATGGCGCTATATCGACACTTGTTGAAAAAAATATACCCTGAAAAAAACATCCGGTGCGCTTTGTTATGGACGTACAATGCTTCCATAACACCGCTTGACGAAGCCTTATTGAGTTCCTACATATAGTGGGTACCAAACATCAGAATTGAATGAGGATTGTATGACACTGCACATTGACGATAGTGAATTTGAAGAAAAAGTGTTGAAAGCCACCGGCACCTTTTTAGTGGATTTCTGGGCGGAATGGTGCGGTCCTTGCCGCCAGATCGGCCCTGTTTTGGATGAAATAGCCAGCGAACGCGCCGGTAAAATCACCATCGCCAAAGTCAACATCGACAAAAATCCCGGAACCCCGCAGAAATACGGCGTTCGCGGTATCCCAACCCTGATTATTTTCAAAAATGGTCAGGCGGTATCGACCAAAGTTGGCTCCCTACCCAAGAGCAAACTGGTTGAGTGGATCGATTCCATCCTCGCTGCCTGATTTTCCGGTTATGAGCGCTGCACTGATTCAAAAACAGTTGCAGCGGATTGCCGATGATTTTTCTCTGACGGCGGTCACAGGTTCTGAGATCGAGTTTTATTTGCATGGTGCGGAAGCATCCGAAGCGTTGCCACGATTTTGGGCGGATGTAAGTTCGCAGAGTGCCGAGCGTAGTGTCGATATTTTCAAAACCGATAAAGAAAAGGGCAAAGATCAGTTTGAAGTGGCGCTGAAACCCTGCAGCGATGGTGCAAAGACAGCGTTCGACACCAAACTTCTCAAGGACATTATTGGCACTGCCGCTAAAGACCACGGCTTTGTTGCAGACTTTGCAGCCAAACCTTTTGCCGACCAACCTGGCAGCGGATTACACATCAACCTCCACCTGAGCGATAGCAAAGGCAAGAACGTATTTTATAAAGATGATGAAACCATCAGTGGTACGCTGCAATTCAGTATCGGCGGGCTGATGACGTGGCTTAATCCCTGCATGATTGTCTTTGCGCCCAGCGACAACTCCTATGACCGTTTTACCGCCAAAAGCAATGCCCCCGTCACCGTCAGTTGGGGCGGCAATAACCGCACGGTGGCCATACGTCTGCCAGACACAGAACACGACAAAAAACGCATTGAACACCGCGTGGCGGGCAGTGATGCGGACGTTGAGCTGGTGATGGCGGTGATTCTGGCGGGCGTGCATTACGGGCTGACAAATAAATCCGATCCGGGCGCGCCGATCTTTGGTGATGCGGCGCTGGTGATGTATAATCTGCCTAAAATCATTCACACGCGCGAAGAAGCGCTTGAGCGGTTGAACAAGGCGAGGATTTTTACCGATTACTTCAGCGTTTCAGACCTGCTGCCAGTTCAGTCATAAAGCGCTTCGCGGCCTGCACGCAGGCTTCCGTATTTTTTTCTTTGCTGATGATTTCCACCAGTGCCGAACCCACCACCACCGCATCGGAAAAAGGCGCGAACTCACGCACCTGTTGTGCAGTTTTGATACCAAAACCAACAACAACCGGAAGCTTGGTAAACTGGCGCAGATGGCTGATCTTGTCTTGCAGCGAGGCGACATTGGCTGTTTTGGCTCCGGTGATGCCGGTGATGGAAATGTAATAAACAAACCCACTGGCGGATTTAGAAAGCACTTTCAGCCTGTCATCGCCACTGGTTGGGGCAATCAGGCGGATGAGCTTCAGGCCGCTGGCGCTTAAAAACGGACGCATTTCATCTTCTTCTTCCGGCGGAAGATCGACCAAAATCAGCCCGTCAACGCCTGCGGAAATCGCATCACGGCAGAATTTTTCCATACCATAGCGGTATACCGGGTTGAAGTATCCCATTAGGATGAGGGGGGTATCTGCATTGGTTTTTCTGAAGCCGCTGACAATGTCCAAAATACCCTTAATCGTTGCACCTGAGCGCAACGCTCGGAGTCCTGCCGCCTGAATGACAGGGCCATCGGCCATCGGATCGGAAAACGGCATGCCGATTTCAATCAGGTCAGCACCTGAGGATGCCAGCGTATCCAGCAACGCGGTGGTGGTTTTGGCATCGGGGTCGCACCCCATGATGAACGGAATCAGTGCGGCGCGGTTTTCGGTTTTAATGCGTGCAAAGCGTTGTTCAATCCGTTCGCTCATAGGCTTACTCCCAGCGCTTTGGCGACGGTAAAAATATCCTTGTCGCCGCGCCCGCACATATTGACCACCAGCAGATGATCTTTCGGCAAGGTAGGGGCGATTTTCAGCACATGTGCCAGCGCGTGGGCAGGTTCAAGGGCAGGGATGATCCCTTCTAACTTGGAGATGAGCTGGAACGCATGCAGCGCTTCGTCGTCGGTGGCGGAGACATAACTCACACGTCCCGTATCGTGCAGCCACGCATGCTCGGGGCCGATACCAGGATAATCGAGTCCGGCGGAAATAGAGTGTGCATCAATGATCTGCCCCTCGGTGTCCTGCAACAGATAGGTGCGGCTGCCATGCAATACCCCAGGCTGGCCTTTGGCGATCGAAGCGGCGTGCTGGCCGGATTCAAGTCCGTGTCCGGACGCTTCCACGCCGATCATACGAACGGTGGGGTCTGCAATAAATGGATGGAACAGGCCAATCGCGTTAGAACCGCCGCCAATCGCCGCTACCAGCGTATCGGGCAGGCGGCCTTCGGCTTCGTGTAATTGCTCGCGCACCTCGCGGCCGATGATGGACTGAAAGTCACGTACCATAGCGGGGTAGGGGTGTGGGCCGGCGGCGGTGCCTATTAAATAGAAGGTATTATCGACATTCGTCACCCAGTCGCGCAACGCTTCGTTCATCGCGTCTTTGAGTGTTTTGGAGCCGGATTGCACCGGAATCACTTCCGCGCCGAGTAACTTCATGCGAAATACGTTCGGTGACTGGCGTTCAATGTCCTTTGCGCCCATGTAAATAACGCATTGCAGGCCAAAGAGGGCGCACACCGTGGCGGTGGCGACCCCATGCTGCCCAGCGCCGGTTTCAGCGATAATGCGTTTTTTGCCCAGTCTTCTGGCGAGCAACACCTGTCCGATGCAATTGTTGATTTTGTGCGCGCCAGTGTGGTTCAGCTCGTCGCGTTTGAAGTAGATTTTAGCGCCCGCTTTGCCGTTGGCCATGTTTTGGCAATATTCGGTCATGCGCGAGGCAAAATACAGCGGGCTTGGGCGGCCTACATAATGCTTGAAATAATAATCGATTTCCTTCTGGAACGCAGGCTCAGCCTTAGATCTTTCATACGCCTGCTCCACTTCCAGAATCAGCGGCATCAGCGTTTCGGCAACGTAACGTCCGCCGTAAATGCCAAAATGGCCGTGTTCATCGGGGCCTGCAAGATTCGCTTTCGCATGATTAGACATTTTTTGCTGCTTTCACAAATGCTTGAATTAATGCAGGATCTTTTATACCTGCTTTTTGCTCCACGCCAGAGGATACGTCAACCATTTTTGCCCCTGTGAGCCGTATGGCCTGCGCGACATTATCAGGGGTTAGCCCACCCGAAAGCATCCACGGCAGGGTGAAATGGTGGCCGCTGAGTAGGTTCCAGTCAAAGGTGAGCCCATTCCCCCCCGGAAGTGTGTTTGGAGCTTCAGGCGGCTTTGCATCGAACATCAGCATGTCGGCGCAAGTGTCATAGAGATTGGCCTGTTTGATATCAGCGGCATTTTTTATGCTGAGGGCTTTGATGAGCTTGATACCGGAAAAGCGGTTGCGAATGGCATTGAGCCGTTCGGGAGTTTCTTTGCCGTGTAGCTGGATATAATCCGGCTTGAGTTTGCTGTAAATTTCATCAAGCAACGCATCATCGGGATCCACCACGACGCTAACGGAGCGGATGCGCTCTGGCAGCATGGCTTTCAGCGTTGCAGCGTGCGTGAGTGTGAGATGTCGGGGTGAGGCGGGGAAATAGACAAAACCGGCATAATCGGCCTTCACATCGATGATGGCCTGCACAGCGTGGGGATCGTTCAATCCGCATATTTTGACTGATACTGGCATAACCGTAATTATTCAGGGAGGGCAGAAGGTAACAGATTACCTTTTTCTATATGCAGGGCACTGATTTCATTTTGCAGGGCCATCACATGCTTGTGTTCTTTCTTCAGCATGCGGTTCAGTCGGGATGCTTTGGTGCCGACAAAACCACTGCCGATAATGAGGCCGAGCGCAAAACACAGCACCGCAAACACAAACATCGGCATTTCAGCGGAATAGGGCAGCGGAAACAGGCTGACATGCACAAACTGCCTGTTCAGCACGGCAAAGCAAAGAAATGCTATGCTGAATAAAGTAAGTAGGAAAAACCGTAATTTACGCCTTGTTTCCTGAAGCAAAGCATTAGCCGTGCTGGGTGTGCGTCGTCATTACAGGGGGTTTGTTGATGCGTTCGCGCAGCTCTTTGCCGGTGCGGAAATAAATCGCGAAACGTTCACCGATACGCACTTCCTGACCATTTTTAGGATTGCGTGCTTTACGTGCTTCACGCTTGCGGATGGAGAAGGCACCGAAGCCACGAAGTTCGACACGACCACCTTCAACGAGCGTTTCAGAAATATCATCAAAGATAGTGCTGACCAGCGTTTCGATGTCGCGCTGATAGAGGTGTGGGTATTTCTTGGAGAGACGTAAAACAAGTTCTGATTTGGTCATAGGGGGTGTCCTTAAGAAAAAATATCACTATAACTTAGACGGTTAATGCGTATTAGGATGCCAGATCGCAGTCATGCCGTCAAGCATTAAGCTGCTCTTTTCAAAAAATTTTCCTGAAATACTTTGGGACATGCTTTCCAGCCAGCCCGAATCATCTTTAGATGAAATATCTTTTATATCAAGGCCTTGTCTAATATTCTTTTGGGCGACCAGCCACTTCATGGCATCGTCTTCGCCACCGATGGCATCTATCAATTTGTTCTGGAATGCACTTTTTCCGCTATAGACACGTCCGTCGGCTAATAAAACGACTTTTTCACGCGGAAGCTGGCGGCGCTCGGCTACAATATCGACAAAACGGTTGTAGAAATCATTGATAACTTCTTGAATTACATGCTGAGATTCCGGAGTTGTCTTCTCAAACGGAGAGGGAGAGCCTTTGAGCGGCGAGGATTTGATAATAATGGGTTTGATCCCGATTTTTTCCGCCAGTTCCGTGATTTCGGCCGATTCGATGATAACGCCGATAGAGCCGGTAATCGTGCCCTCGCGTGCTATTATATGGTCAGCGCCCAGCGCAATCATGTATCCGGCCGAGGCGCTTAAAGACCGCATGACTGCCACGATAGGCTTTTTCTTGGATAATTCGCGCAGGCGCAAAAACACTTCTTCACCGGCAACCGCACTGCCCCCGGGGGTATCCAGCCACAGGATAACTGCCTTGGCTTTCGTGTTGTCCGCAAGGTCATCGATAAGGGTGTAGAGTTTCTGGTCATCGGTGATGATGCCATCCAGCGTCAGGCGTGCGACGAAATCTTTTTCAATAGGAGAGTGGGTATTGAAACGCTCTGCCGAGACAATCATCACCAATACCGCCAGCATGACCGCAATCACCCGCCACTTGGTGATCTGGGATTTAAGATAGAGCCGATCGAGGAGGGTATCTGCGTTGATTGCCATGGGGAAAATAAAATAACGCGTTTAAAGATGAGGTAGGCAATCTAAGTGAATAGGTTATTTAAGTCAACAGATTGGTTCCTGATGGAGCCAGTATTGATAAACGGTTAGTGATAGAGAGGGGAATGATAATGGTAGTTGTGGGCGGCAAGAGAACAGATCGCTCTGCCCCCTTATCGCCCACTTCTAACGCTTAGACTTTTTTCTTCTTCGATTTGCCTTCTTCAGCCGCTTCGTTCAAAGCTGCGCCGAGAATGTCGCCAAGTGACGCGCCGCTATCGACGGAACCGTACTCGGTGATGGCTTTTTTGTGTTCTTCAACTTCGAGTGCTTTGATAGAAACAGTCACCTTGCGGGTGGCTTTATCAACCGTAACCACACGTGCGTCAACGCGGTCACCGACAGCGAAGCGGTCAGCGTGCTGTTCCTGACGCTCACGCGCCAATTCGTTTTTCTTTACGAAGGTGGTTACGTTGTCGGTGAGTTTCACCATGATGCCGTCGTCACGGACTTCGGTGACGGTGCAGGTAATGGTTGAGCCTTTTTCGATGCCGGTAAGTTCGTTCTCATGCGGATCGTTTTCGAGCTGTTTTACACCAAGGCTGATGCGTTCTTTTTCAACATCGATCGCGAGGATCTTTGCTTTGATGCGTTCGCCTTTTTTGTAGTTTTTGATCGCTACGTCACCGGATTCTGACCAGCTGAGGTCAGAGTGATGAATCAGACCGTCAATGTCGCCTTCAAGGCCAACGAACAGACCGAAATCGGTGATGTTGCGGATTTCGCCTTCGATGAAGTCGCCCACGTTGACTTTAGCGGAGTAGATCGCCCATGGGTTTTCTTCACACTGCTTCATGCCGAGGCTGATGCGGTGTTTGGAAGCGTCGATATCGAGAACAACAACGTTGACTTCCTGCGATACAGAAACCAGTTTCGATGGGTGAACGTTCTTTTTGATCCACGAGATTTCGGATACGTGAACGAGGCCTTCGATGCCGGGTTCGAGTTCAACAAACGCACCGTAATCGGTGATGTTGGTGATTTTGCCGGAGAGCTTGGTGCTCACTGGGTATTTAACGTCAGCACCCTGCCAAGGGTTGGTTTCCAGCTGTTTCATGCCGAGCGACACGCGCTTGGTGGCCTGATCGAACTTGGTTACCATCACCTTTACATTCTGGCCGAGGGACAGAACTTCGGATGGGTGGCTTATACGGCGCCATGAAATATCGGTAACGTGGAGGAGGCCGTCGATGCCGCCCATGTCGATGAACGCACCGTAATCGGTGATGTTCTTGACCATACCTTCAAGCACCTGACCTTCGGAGATTTTGGCCAGAAGCTCATTGCGTTGTTCAACGCGTGATTCTTCAAGAACGGCACGGCGGGACACAACGATGTTGCCACGTTTGCGGTCCATTTTCAGAATCTGGAACGGCTGGGAAATGTGCATCAGCGGGGTTACGTCGCGGATAGGGCGGATGTCCACCTGTGAACCCGGAAGGAACGCCACAGCACCCTGAATATCCACAGTGAAACCACCTTTAACGCGGCCGAAGATAACACCGTCAACGCGCTGCTGGTTAGCACACGCTTTTTCGAGTTTGATCCACGCTTCTTCACGCAGTGCTTTTTCGCGGCTGAGAACGGCTTCGCCGTTTTTGTTTTCAATTTTTTCCAGATAAACTTCGACTTCATCACCGGGTTTCAGCTCGGGAGAAACGCCGCCAACCATGAATTCGCGCACGGGTACGCGGCCTTCTGATTTCAAACCAACGTCGATGATAACCACGTCTTTTTCAACGGCGATAACGATACCGGTGATGACGGAACCTTCTTGTCCGCCGCCCGATTGGATCGATTCTTCAAATAATGCGCCAAAATCTTCAATATCCATACTTAATGCCTGTGCTGCTTGAGCCATAAATAAACTTCCTAACCGTCATCCGGCAGTGCCGTATATGACGGGTCTTGATACGAAATGTCAGCGGCATTTCTGGTTAAGCATATGATATAAAATAAATTTTCACGGGTAGCCGCGCTGAGCGGAGCCGGTCTATAGTTAAATAGGGGCACATTTGTACTTGGAACTGCGTGGAAATCAAGCGGTTTTTAAGGGGTGGAAAAGGAGGGGAGATGACAAAAAAGTATATTATTCCACTGTAAAGGCACAAAAATTTATTTTTCAGCAATTTTTATGTTGCGGTGCAAACGCAAGCAAGTCATATATTAATATTAACCTTTATGGTATATGTTACGTTCTTAGAATCGTTACGGGAGGAATAAATGCCTGCTATTGAAAGTTATAAAGGCCTCAACAAGATTGATATCAATTATGGTATTGTGGATGAAACGAATGATCACAGATATCAATTTTCAGCTTCTACCAAACAAGCTCTCGAAAAATTGAAGGTCTTACTTGGGGATAAGATCGATGAGGTGACGCCACAATTTAAGCTGGTTGAAGGCAAAGCGGTTCTGGATAATTTGATGACAGGGCCGGATATGATGGCGGTGAAGGCGCTGAATATCCTTAGAAAGCTTCTGGATGGAACGGATGTGGCGAAGACTGATGCCAGCCATGATTTTGATTCGGCACAGACAGCAGCGATCATAGCAAAGCTGCCTGCGCTTGGCCGTCGGCCTGACGCGACTGACTAAGCTGCCAGCGCCGGATATTTCCGCAGGATTACTTCACGCACCGTTTCAAACACACCGTCGGCATCATGCGCTGAGCTGTCGATAATAAACGCATCCTCACTGGGTTTTAACGGCGCTACCGAGCGCTTTTCGTCACGCTCATCGCGCTCGCGCAAATCATCCAGCACGGATTCAAAAATAACCTCAATTCCTTGGCCTTGCAGCTCCCTGTGGCGGCGTTTGGCGCGGGCGTAAAGCGTAGCGGTAATGAAAAATTTAAAGTCGGCATCGGGACACACCACCGTACCGATGTCACGCCCGTCCAGCACAGCTCCTCTGCCAGAGCCGGCAAAATCGCGCTGGAACTCCAGCAGCGCCTGACGCACCTGTGGAAACGCGGAAACGACGGAAGCTGCCTGCCCGATACGTTCCTGACGCAGTCTTGGGTTGGCGAGGTCTTCCACGTCAATGCTGCGGGCGGCTTCTTCTGCTGCAGTTGCATCGGTCGGTTCTTTTCCGGCATATACGATTTTCATGCCCACGGCGCGGTAGAGGCTGCCGGTATCCATATATTCAAGGTTAAAATACTCTGCCAACCGCCTAGCAAGCGTACCTTTTCCGGAAGCGGCGGGGCCGTCGATGGCAATGACCAGCGGCTGGTGGTTTGCGGCGGGAAGCAAAGGACGTAAATCACGAATATTGGCACCCAGTCCATTGAAAAGATGGACAAAATTAGGGAAGCTGGTTTGAATGGATGTGGCATCGTCAACCGTCACCGGCTGTGCGCTTGCCATGCCAAACACCAGAAACGACATCGCGATACGGTGATCAAAATGCGTGGCGATGGTCGCTCCACCCCTTGGTTTTCCTTGGCTTCCCTTAACATGCAGTGTGTCACCTTCCGCATGGGCTTCCACCCCGCACGCATCAAGCGATTCAATAATAGCGCTCAGGCGGTCGCTTTCTTTCACGCGCAGCTCGGAAAGACCGTGCATCACGGTGACTCCTTCAGCAAAAGCCGCAGCTACCGCCAGTATGGGGTATTCATCAATCATGCTTGGGGCGCGTGCGGCAGGTACGGTAACGCCTTTTAATTGACTGCTAACCACCAGAATATCAGCAACTTTTTCACCTGCTACCTCACGCTCGTTGCGAAACTCGATGTTGGCGCCCATTTCCATAAGCGTGGTCATTAGGCCGGTGCGTAGCGGATTGACGCAGATGTTGCGTAGAAAAAGACTTGAATGTGGGCAAATAAGTGCTGCAACCATCAAAAAAGCGGCCGAAGAGGGGTCTCCGGGAACCGTGAGATTTCTGTCGCGGGGGGGGATTTTCTGATACCCCGGAAGGGCAACGCAGACCGCACCATCATCCATTGCTGTTGACACTACTTTATATCCCAGATAGCGCAGCATATTTTCCGTATGATCGCGGGTGGGTTGTGGTTCAATCACCTTGGTGATTCCGGGGCTGTTAAGACCCGCCAGTAAGATGGCGGATTTAACCTGCGCGGAAGCAACCGGAAGGCGGTATTCAATCGGCATGCAATCACTAGAGCCGGTGAGGGCAAGGGGGAGTTTGTGGCCGGTGCGGGCGACTATTTTGGCTCCCATCATAGCCAGTGGAGTGGAAACGCGCGCCATAGGCCGCGAGCGCAAGCTGTCATCGCCGGTAAAAAAGCTGGTAAACGGGTAAGGGGTGAGCAGGCCCATTAAAAGGCGGGTGCTGGTGCCGGAATTGCCCATGTCCAGCACGCTGTCGCTTTCGCTGAGGCCGCCAATGCCCACACCTTGTACTTCCCAGATGTGATGGGGTTTTTGTTTGATGTTCACGCCGAGCAAGCGCAGCGCTCTAGCAGTATTCAATACGTCATCGCCTTCCAGAAGGCCGGAAATCGTGGTTGTTCCCAACGCCTGCGAGGAAAGCATCAGTGCGCGGTGCGAAATCGACTTGTCACCGGGGATGATGATGTCACCCTTCATGCCTGCCGTATCGCTGGAGCGCATAGAGAAGAGGGGGTTATTGTGGGTCGGTGGGTTGGAGACCAAGTTTTTTCTGTTCCTCTTGCTGTTTTTGCCTTCTTGCCTCTTCAGCAGAAACCTGCCCGGGATCCTGACAGTACCATTTCGTGCTTTTCTTGACTACGAAGTCATAGCAAAAGTATCCCTTAGCAAAAACAAAAAATGAAAACATAACGCCAGCAATGACTAGCCATAGCAGTGTGGCATAGCTGCTGGGGGCAAAATTTCCGAACATACGCAATAGCATACGTTGTTTAAATGATTGTTTTTTAGTTCCTCCTTCAGGCAATATTTTGCTTGGGTACAGACCACGGCCGACCGCAGGGCCCGCAATAAAATCGTCATCGTCGTTTTTGGATTTACGGACTTTTTTCACTACTCTGGCCTGAGAGCTTGCGATTTTTACCGAACCTTGCGGGGCGGCGGGTGCTGCAGTTACGGTTGCAGGAGCGGGATCGTTACGCACAGGAGCGGGAATGGCAGGGGCATCGTGTGTGCTGCTAACGGTCTGGCTCAGTTGAATCATTATTTGCTTGCCGCTTGGCTGTGCATTAACAAAGGCTAGCGTAAAGCCATTAGTTTTAGCCACAGGTATATCGCTAAGGCACAATTCATCAAGAGTGGTCATGATTTTTTTTAAGGCGGTCGCATAGGCGAAAGCAGAAGCGAGTATGTCGCCTAATTGTTCTGGCGAATATTTCGGATTGGTGATGTAGAGCTTCGATGGCTTATCCGGCGTATGGTAGACCTTGGCTTCAAATCCAAACGACACCAGAACATCATACGCTGCCTTTGCTTGAATAGCTGTATCCAGCACATAGATTTTCTGGAAATCATTCGCGTGCGCGGGGGTGACCTCGCTGCACATTGCCTTCAAAATATCGTCAAACTGGTATGTCATATTTATCGTATAATATATATTATGGAAAATTTATATAACGGTTAAAGTCCATGATGATAGCTTATTCTTTCTTGGGAAGCAGCTTTTCAATGGCTGCCGCTAGTTTGTCAGAGTCAGGGGTTGTAATCGAGCTATAATAATCAACCGCCTTACCGTTCGTATCGATAAGGTACTTGTGGAAATTCCACTTGGGTGCGGAACCGAAGCCAAGCACCGAATATACCCACTTATAGAAAGGATTGGCATCGTCGCCCGTTACTACTTGTTTCGTGGTCATCGGGAATGTAACACCGTAATTGAGCGTGCAGAATTTTTTGATTTCAGAGGATGTTCCCGGCTCCTGTTGCCCAAAATCATTGGATGGAACGCCCACGATCACCAGCCCCTTGTCCTTATATTTAGTATAGAGTTCTTCAAGCCCCTTATATTGCGGGGTAAAACCACATTTAGAGGCGGTATTGACCACCAGTATGACCTTGCCCTTAAACTCCGACAGCGGCAAAGCCTTGCCGTCCAGCGTTTCAAAGCTGAAATCATAGGCACTTTGGTTAGATGCATTAGGTTCGGCATGCACTATAAAAGGAGACATCAGGGTAGCTCCAAAGAAAATCATCAGGCGCAACATATTCTTGATCATAACCCAAACCCCTTACAATTCTATTACCATACCATCATATCCGGCGACTACACCAGTGGGTAATTCGTTGGATAATCTATCATATTCGAATTCGTGAGCCATGTGTGTCAAAATTGCCAGTCTTGGCTTGATGCGGTCAATCCAGCCCAGTGTCTGCTCGAGATGCGAATGGCTATAAGCTTCTGTATATCTGAGGCAATCTACAACCCATACCTCCACCCCCGCCAGCGCTTCGAAAGCCGTCTCCGGAAGAATATTAACGTCGGTAGAATACGCAAATTTATCAATGCGATACCCCAATGTTTTAATTTTTGAGTGGATCTGGTCAAAGGAAGTGATTGATATTCCGTTGATTTCAAAGCCTGATATAGGAGCGTCGGTGATGGAATGGGCGGAAAGTGACGCGCCGTAGAATATTTTATCGGTCTTATGGGCAAAAATATAAGGAAATCTAGCCACTAAAGTATCCATAGTTGAGGTATTACCGTAAGCTGGCAGGGTTTTTCCGGATAAATAGTTGAAGGCCCGCAGGTCATCAATGCCCATTGTGTGGTCGGCATGGGCGTGCGTATACAACACCGCATCTACACGCAATACATTGTTTTGTAAGGCTTGCTGGCGTAAATCGGGGGAAGAGTCAATCAGCAGATTTACCCCCTGTTCCTCCACCAGCACGGAAACACGGCTACGCTTGTTTTTGGGGTTATCCGACAGGCATACATCACAGCTACAGCCAATACTGGGCACTCCGGTCGAATTTCCGCAACCCAGCACGGTTATGCGCATGACCATTCCTCGGGGGGCTTAGCCTTGTCAAACAGTGTAAAAAAGTTTTTGGTTGTGATGGTTGCACAAAATTCTTCGGGCATTTGTTTTAATTCAGCCAGTATCTTATTGGTGTGTTTGACAAAAGAAGGCTCATTACGTTTTCCCCTGTGCGGGATCGGTGCGAGATAAGGCGCATCGGTTTCGACCAGCAACCGGTCCATCGGGACATCCATGACGGCTTCGCGGATGGAGGTGGCATTTTTAAAGGAAATGATGCCGGACAAGGAAATGTATAAACCAAGTTTTATTGATTCATCAGCAAGATACTTTGATGAAGTAAAGCAATGAATGAGGCCTTTAAAATAACCTTCTGACATTTCTTGTTTCAAGATTTCAACCGTATCCTCGTCGGCATCCCTGCTATGGATGATCACCGGCAGTCCGGACTCCCTGCTCGCCTTTATATGCTCCCTGAAGCTTTTTTTCTGGGTGTCCTTGTCGCTGCGTTCATAGTGGTAATCAAGTCCGGTTTCGCCGATGCCAATGACGTTGGGGAGTGAGGTTTTAGCTAGCAACTCCTCGGCGCTGACCACATCGGCGGCTCCGGAATCATTGGGATGTACGCCCACGGAACAATAAATGTCTTTGTAGCGCTCGGTAATGCCATAAACCTCATCAAATTCAGCCATTTCTGTGCAGATGGTCTGCATGACCCCTACTCCATTATCGCGCGCCCTTTTGACCACGTCATCGAGGTCTTCACGAAAGTCAGGAAAATTGAGGTGGCAATGGCTATCAACCAGCATGGATTACCCTTGTTGATAACATTGTGCGTAAGCGGAACGATTGCATCAGGCCGCCTTCTCCATAAAGCGCGGAAACACTGGTTGAGGGGGCGGAAGTGGTGTGCCGGGGATAAGTGAGAATTCCGGCAATAAATGCTGAAATGATCGCTTGTTTTCCGCCACCGCCAGCTGATCTAATATTTTAGATGAGGATTGTGGAATAATTGGCTGTAATATAATGGCTATTTTTCTTATGCTTTCAGCCAAATCATACAAAACATTTCCCATCTCTTCCACCAGCCCTTGTTTCTTTAATGACCAAGGTGCTTTTTTATCAATATATTCATTAGCTTCCGAGGAATATCTGACAACTTCACTAATATACTTATCAAACTCGCAGCGTTCAATAAATGCAGACAGCTTATCGCTATCGACGGCAACGGAGTCATTGCTCTTGGCGCGCGCCGCTTCCCCCGGTAAAACCCCCTCGCAGTTCTTATTTATCATGCTCAGGGTTCTTTGCACCAAGTTACCGATATTATTAGCTAATTCACTATTTACGACGGCAATCATCCGGTCGCGGGAGAAATTGCCATCGCTACCAAAAGGTACCTCGCGCATCAGGAAAAAGCGGGTCTGGTCCAGTCCGAATTCATCGACTAACGCTTTGGGTGCAATGGCATTTCCAAGTGATTTTGACATCTTCTCGCCTTCGATGGTCCACCACCCATGGGCGAAGACGCGCTCAGGCAACGGCAGTTCGGCCGCCATCAGGAAGGCCGGCCAGTAGACCGTATGGAAACGGATGATGTCCTTGCCCACCATATGGAGGCTGGCAGGCCAGAAATCCTTGTACAGGGGGGTCTGGGTGTCAGGATATCCGAGCGCCGAGATATAGTTGGCCAGAGCGTCCAGCCAGACATACATGATATGCTTGGTGTCATTAGGCACCGGAATGCCCCACGAGAAGGTCGTGCGTGAAATAGATAAATCGTGCAGGCCGCCTTTGACGAAGCTAAGAATTTCGTTCCGGCGGGAAGAAGGCCCTATGAATCCGGCGCTTGTGTTGTAAAGGTCAAGTAATTTATCCTGAAACGCCGATAACCTGAAAAAATAACTCGGTTCTTCTACCCATTCGACATCCGCTCCGGTGGGAGCCTTACCGTTCACCAGCTCGGCTTCCTGATAATAGGCTTCATCGCGGACGGAATACCAGCCGGAATAACTGCCCAGATATATATGACCGTTATCGAGCATTTTTTTCCATAATGCCTGCGCCGATGCAATATGGCGCGGCTCGGTGGTGCGGATGAAATCATCATTACTGATGTTCATGAGACCGGTGAGGTCGCGGAAATGCTGCGAATTGGCATCCGCCAGCGCCTGCGGGGATACACTGGCCTGAAATGCGGATTTTTCCACTTTCTGGCCATGTTCATCGGTTCCGGTCAGGAAATGGACACGGTGACCGGAAAGGCGCATGAAGCGGGCAAGCACGTCGCAGGCGACCGAGGTGTAGGCGTGCCCTATATGCGGGCGGTCATTGACATAATAAATGGGGGTCGTGATAAAGTAATTCTGGGGCATCAGGCGGCAACACTTCCGATTTTAAATTCTTCCCTGCTGGTGAGGGAATGAAAAAACACAATAATACATTGCTTGTAGTCGAGATGAACGCGCTCTGCCAAGGAAAATTGATCCGATATTTCCTGCCATTTAGCCGCCCATACCTCCGGCGGGTGCATCTGCTGCATTTTCCCGAAGACCACCCTCTCCTGTTCGGATACGGGGATCACCACCACGCCGCCGGAATGCCGCACCGAACGCTCGCACAGGGCTAGCAGGAGGCAGGTTAGCAACTGCCAGTTGGCATGGGTTTGTCCCGAGGTGGCCTTGTCGGCTAGCGTATGTAGTTTGGCATGGTCCAGCGCAGGCAAGGTAGAAAGAAGATTAAGAATTTGATTATAAAGTGTAATAGCTGATAATTCCTGAAATTGAAGCGCCAACCCAGCTGAATAGTTAGTTAACTCACCTAATGCGGTAATGGAGCTGCTATCCAGCTCGGGGGAAGCCCGCAGGATTGCTTTGCGGAAATCTTTTTCCTGCAACGACTGGAGAGTAAGGTTACGGCAGCGCGAGCGTATGGTGGGCAGCAGGCGGCCCGGATTATGGGAAATAAGCAGTAAAATGGCTTGCGCCGGTGGTTCTTCAAGGATTTTCAGGATGGCATTGGCGCTATTGGTGTTTAAGGCATCGACGGAATCGATGATCACGACGCGCCAGCGTCCCTCGCCCGGTGTCAGCGATAAAAATCCGGCGATTTCGCGCGCCTGCTCGATGTTTATTTCGCGGGCGAATTCCTCTTTTTTGGCATCATATTGAGGTTCAACAATGAGCAGGTCGGCGTGTGAGCCGGCGGCTACCCGCAGGAATACCGGATCTTCCGGACTTATTTCTTCGGGTGGCTTTCCTGACAACAACGTGCGGGCGAAGCGGTAAGCCAGTGTGGCCTTGCCGATGCCGCGTGGTCCGCTGATGATCCAGCCGTGCGCCAGTTGCCCCTGCCGAAGCCCTTCCATCAGTACAGCTTCGTATTCGGAATGCCCAAAAAGCTCGCTGTTGGTTTTGGGAGTTAAGGCATTCATAGGAGTTTAAAATTCAGGGAGCGGATCAATGCTGATGGTGCAATATTCTGCTGCCGCGACTACGGATGCAGTACATGCACGGAAAAATTGCTGAACGTGGGAAAAATTGGTGCCCCCCAGCCATTCCTGCTCCAGTTCACTTAATGCCGCATTTCTGAGGGCTGAATTTTTTAAGGCACCGACAAAATCATATGTTGTATAGAGGGGAACCAGTGATTTCGCATAATCCTGAAATTCGTCTACCGGTATAATCTGCCCGAAAGCAGACAGGACAAGAAGATCAATGATACGGCTTTGCAGCTCAATGAGTGTATCATCGAGTGTAAGCTGATTGAGCGGATCGTTGGAAAAATCAAACAGCATCGTAGCTGTTCCCTGTGCCTGCGACAGCGCGCTGTTCACTTCGTTGAACGTGCGCCGGATGAGTGAAATCTGATCGGCGTAAATCCGTGCGACAAAGCGGAAATTCGCTGGGTTTGGTTGAATCACCTCTTCAAGGCTACGAAGCGCCTCTGCGCTCGCCGGATCCATTTCAGTGGACGAATTATCATCAGGAAAATCTTGCATTTGAAGCCTCTATAAAAAATAGCGAATGTAATGGCGGGTTATAAAATCCTGCAGCTATTTAATATTAGAAACAATCAAGATTCAATTTAATATGCTGGCCAATGCGCTGCTTGAAGGCGTTCAGTACACTCTTTTTTACGTCTTCGATGGATTGCGAGGCATCAATCACCACACAACGCTCCGGCTCATTGCGTGCTATGGACAAAAATCCGGCGCGCACGGCGTGATGAAAATCCATATCCATCGATTCAAATCGTGTTTCAGCGCCCGATCGTGATAATGTGCGTTTGATACCTACTTCCGGATCAATATCCAGAATCAATGTCAAATCCGGTTTAAAATGTCCCAGTGTCAGCTGGTGGAGGCTGAGGATATAGTCCTCGCTGAGCCCCTTGCCTATCCCCTGATACACGCGGGTTGAATCTGCGAAGCGGTCGCACAGTACGATGGTTCCGTCCGTGAGGGCGGGTTTGATTAGTCTTTCCACATGGTCAAGCCGTGCGGCATAAAAAAGAAGCGTTTCGGCTATGGGATCCCATTTATCGGCGCTGCCATTTAAGAGTAATCCACGGATGGATTCAGCCCCTTCGGAACCCCCTGGCTCTCGCGTTTTAACGCAGGGTAAGTTATTTGACTTAATTTCATTGTAAAGAAAGGATAATTGGGTTGATTTTCCCGATCCCTCCCCTCCTTCAAATGTGATGAATGTACCGGTCATTACTTCGGCGGATGCAGATAATATCCCGCCACGGCTGACATGCGGCCAAATCCCGAGAGTTTGGCAACGTCTTCACCAGCGTTAAGTGGGATGGTCTGGTCTTCACTGCCTGGAATTTTGATTATCAGGTCAGCGACATGTGTACCTTGTGAAATAGGAGCGGCAATCGGTCCGGTATATTTGAGAAGGAATTTGATATCATTCTTGGAGTTGGCCAACAGTGTTACCACTACGTCTTTGTCTGCAACCAGCGGCACATTAGGCTGTTTGCCAAACCAGACATCACCATCAGCTACTTTCTGACCCTTCTGTAGCAGGGTTTTATTTTCAAATTCACGGAAGCCCCAGCGCAACAATTTTTCACCTTCTTCAACACGGGCATTATCGCTTTCCAAGCCATTGATAACCAGAATCAGGCGGCGGTTATTCTGGCTTGCCGATAAAGTGATGCCATATCCGCCTGCATCGGTGTGGCCGGTTTTTAAGCCGTCTACGCCGATATTGCTGCCCAGCAACCGGTTACGGTTTTGCTGGGTGATATTGTTGTAGGTGTATTCGCGAACTGAAAAGTAGTGATAATACTGCGGGAAATCGTTGAACAGATGTTCCGCCAGCGTTGCGAGGTCCCGTGCTGTCATAATATGGTTGTCATCTGGCAAACCTGTAGCGTTGACAAAATGGCTGTGTTCAAGCCCGATGGTTTTTGCCACTCTGTTCATTTCATTGACGAAGGCATCTTCAGTTCCGCTTAAACCCTCAGCCACCACGATACACGCGTCATTTCCGGATTGGATAGTGATGCCGTGAATCAGGTCTTCCACCGCCATTTCGCTGCCAATACCAACGAAGGTTTTAGAGCCTTGGGTGCGCCATGCTTTTTCACTTACGGTGAATTTGCTGTCAAGCTTCACGCGGCCTTCGGCAAGGCGTGAAAACAAGACATAAATCGTCATCAGTTTGCTCATCGATGATGGTGGCATTGCATCGTCGCCACTTTTATTGAGCAACACAGAGTGTGTATTCAGATCAATCATGAAGGCGTGCTTCGCATCGGTTTCAATCGCCAGTGCCGCATTACTGTTAGCCGTCAAAAGTGACGTTACACAGAACACACATACAGCAAGCCTGAACAGGGATTTGTTGAAAACCAATGGTAACGGATTACGCTTCACTTCTTCTTACTCCTGCTAATTTATTGATGAACAATACGGGCATCATTAACCCCCGCTTCGTGAACTCGGTTGAGGGCCTCGGTGGATTCATTTTTATTGCTGAAAGGCCCGAGGCGAACACGCCACCAGACTTTGGCGCCCATTTCGACTTTACCGATCTCGGTTTTTGCAATGGTTTCAATTTTGGCAGACAGCTTGTGGGCATTCTCCTCAGAGGCGAACGATCCGGCCTGAATATAAAATGTCGATGGTACATCACCACCTAAAGCGACTTTTGCTTTGCTTGCTACCGCCGTTTTTTTGGTTTCCACAGGTTTTTCTGCGGCATTTACGTTGGCATGCATATCAGACATGCCGCTGATTTTTACTTCGTGTGCCTCCCTTGGTTCAATTCGTTTGGTAGGGATGACACCCAGTTGCGGCGGCATGGTCAGCTCCACGGCGTTAGCAGATATTTTCTTATGCTTTGATGCCGTTTCATCCTCGCCTTTGGGCGCTTCAATGTCATCAGACTGAACGGTAACAATGGGAGCCGCGCTATTGATGTTTTGTCCGGTGTGGCTGGTGGAAACAGTGGATTCCACAACCTGATCGTTGGGTTCGGTAGATTGAATGATCGATGAGTCTTTTTCATTGGCGATGCTGGCATTATACGATGTCATGTCCAGTTTTGGGTTTTTAGTCTGAGTAGACGCAATCAGCTCCTCGGTTTCTTTTTTCAGGAACTGGACGCGCACTTCTGCTGTGCTGGTGACGCCCAGCTCATGAGCTGCTTTTTTGGACAGATCGATAATGCGGTTGCTCTTGAATGGGCCACGGTCATTCACTCGCACAATCAGGCTTTTACCGTTTGTCAGGTTGGTCACGCGAACCAGTGATGGCATCGGAAGCGTGGGATTGGCGGCGGTGAGGTCGTTCTGGTTGTAGATTTCTCCGCTGGCGGTGTATTTGCCGTGGAATCCGGGGCCATACCATGAGGCCATACCAATTTTGTCATAGCTCGGGTCATATTCAGGATAGTAGGTCTTTCCATCCACCACATAAGGCTTTCCGAGTTTCATTCCGGGAATAGAGGGGTGCGACTGGCAACCGGCGAGGGTAATGATGAGCGGGAGCCAATAGAATTTGAGTGCTTTTGCAAGTATTCTTAAGGTTGGGTTCATTTTTCTTTTGCCGGAACGTGATATAAATTCATGGTGCTATTTCCAATTTGTAACGCCTCATAGCTTTTCAGCCAAGCAATATTATTATTTAGCAGCATATAGGCGCGTCCCACCGCATACCAGCCGGCGGCCTGCTCTTGGGGACACGGTAAAATCTTCGCATGTACCACGATGGCGGCATTGCGGAACGTGTCGTGCCGCGCACACATATAAGCTTCATCAACGCCGTTTTCGATCAGCGCCTCATCGAGCAGAAACATGTCCTGTCCCCAGTCGAAATCACTGTCGAGCGTGATATGTTCAGGCGCATCACCTGCCAGCACGTTGAAATAGGCGATATGTTCGGGATAGGCATTGGCAAAGCTTGCGCATTGCCAGACCAGCAATAGTGCCGAGATGATGCGGGTATGCACGTTCTGCTGCCACAGGCTGTAAAGCACATAACCGCTGGGAATGGCTAACAAGGGATACATTGCCAGCACATGCCGCACACCGAGATTGATATGGCTGGTCATGCTGATGAGCATAATGCCGCAGGCTGCAAGGAGCGGATATAAACGCGGCAGGCGGTTTTTGGATATTTTGTCACGACAGAGCTGATAATGGCTGATGATGAGAGCCAGCAAGAACGGTAGCGGCGTTTTATAGAAGAACACAACGGGAAAGAAATCCCATGCGCCACCTTCTTTGAACGGCCCGTAAAACCAGACGCCAAAGCTGATGTTGTTAAGTTTATTTATATCATGGATGCCCTGAAACAGTGCTTCAGGCTGAAAGCGATAGACCAGCAACAGTGTGAAGCCGAAATAAAGAAAGCAGTAACGCAGACCGTTTAATATATAAAATCGGTTAAAAGAAAACGCGGGTTTGGACTGCCGGATATTATGCACGGCGTTTGCACCAACGATCATGAGCATGGCGGCGGGATAATGTACCAGCGCAGAAAATTTACTTCCCACCATCAGCCCGACACTAACCCCTAATAAAATGCTACGTTTCCTGTCCGGCTGGGTTAGCCACCGGATGCTACACCGCAGTGCCCATAACAACATGGTGACATACACCATGTCGGTGGTGGCAAGGCTTGCGTGTGCGGTGACGGTGGAGAGCGACACATAGAGTGCAAGGGAAAATAACGCGGGAATTTCCCCGTATAACTCACGCGCCCAGCGGAACACCATAAAACACGACAGAATATAAAACGGAAGCACCCCGAGGCGCGCGAGAATGAGCTTGTCTATATACGCATCACGCTTATCCACGCCATCCCACCCCTTACCGTGGTAAAGCACATCAGTAACATACAGCAACGATGCATCCGCCACCCTCGCCAGCGGCGGGTGCAGTGGTTGTTTGGTGTAAGTTCCTTCCTTCCACCATTCCATGCCAAAATCGGTGTGGAATCCCTCGTCATCGGTCATGCTCATGCGTGTGTAGGTGGACACAACGCCCACCACACCAAACAGAAGAATAACAAGTAATAAAATGTGGCGGCCAGACTCTCTAAGAGCGATCATTTGCCGATAGCGTCAGCGAGTGTGCCAACCGCAGTGGCGAAATAGCGCGAGCGGTTCCACTGGAGCAGTACTTTATAGTTACTATAGATGATGTAGGGCACAGCATCCGCTCCCTCACCTACCATAATCACGGAAGCCTTCATGCTATCGGAAGGCAGCGCTTTGCCACTGAGTTTACGCACGCCGAGCTTGTGCCATTCCTGCAACGTTTTTTCGGTTTTTATATCAGTGAGTGTTTTGTCGAATTTTTTGGGAAGTTTCACACGGCCACCCCAGCTGGCGTTGCCGTTCCAGCCTACAGAACTCAAGTAATTAGCGATGGAAGCGAACACGTCGGATTGTGTGTGCCAGATATCATGTTTGCCATCATGGTCATAATCAACCGCATATTTCAGGAAGCTACTCGGCATAAACTGGCACTGACCCAACGCCCCCGCCCATGACCCCCTCATGTCTCCCGCACTCATATGTTCGCTTTGCAACACCTTCAGCGCATTGAGCAATTCATCGCGGAAAAATTCGCTGCGCCTGCCGTCAAAAGCAAGGGTTGCTAATGAGTCGATGGTAGAAAAACCGCCGGTGTTACTGCCATAATTGGTTTCGATACCCCACAGCGCTACGATAAAACGTGCCTGCACACCATATTCGGCGCTGATTTTTGCAAGCAGACTTTTATTGGCTGCATAAAACTTGCGTCCGTCGCTGATGCGTTTGTCGCTGACGACATTTTCGAGGTATTCGTCCAGCGTTAGTGTGGATTCAGGCTGTTTACGATCAAGTACGAGAACGCGCTCCAGCGGCTGGGTTTCAGCGAACGCATCATCCAGAGTGTTTTGGGAAATGCCTTGCGATACAGCGTCACGTTTAAAATCCGATAGCCAAATGGCGAAAGATTGATTCTTGGCATTTTCCTGCGCCGCAGCAGTGCTGGTCAGGGCAAACAACAGTAAAAGTAGGGTGACTATGTTTTTCATATAGCGATCTCTAACAGAACTGGCGGCAAAAATAAAGCCCCGAGAATTGTCCCGGGGCTTTATCCTTTAGCAGTAGAATAAGTGGCTTAGAGCCAGCTTACAAACTATTTGCCTTCTTCCTTAGCTGGCGCGTCTTCCTTTGCTTCCGCGTCTGCTTTTTTTTTGCCTTTGTGCTTTTTAGCTTTGCCTTCTTTTTTGGCTTTATGCTTTTTGCCTTTACCCTTTTTTTCTTTGGCTTCGGACTTTTCGTTGTCAGCGGTGTCCTTGCTGCCTTTCATCTGCTCATCGATAGCGGTTTCTGGCTTGCCAGCACCAGGATCGCCTACTGGCGATGCAACTGCGTGCGATACAGGAGCAACAGAGGTAATAACAAAAGCGAATGCTACGAGCATAAGAGCAAGGAAACGTTTCATATATTTTGTCCTTAATAGTGGTTTGATAAAATTAATAAAGTAAAAGCGTTTTTTGGTGCGGAACTCATCCAACGGGCGTAGCATAGCGACGGTTTTAAAATTAACAACTGTAATTGTAAATGTTTAGTAAAGAGACAAACGGACTGTTGCATAAAAGTCTTGGCGACCAGTCTTTGCCCCTGCCGCTGCTGGTGAGCCAGAAGTCACTCCGCCACGATGTGGACGATCTGGTGGCGCAGCTTTTCTCCGGCCTCAGCCTTGCGGTGGTTGCGGATTCCAACACAGAGATTGCACTTGGCGCGCAGGTGTTCCGTGCGCTCAAAAGCCGTTTTGATACGCGCTTTGTTTTCCTTACGCCATCTCCGGTGGCGGACATGCCGACGGCGGAATGGATTGCCCGCGAAACCAGCCGTTGCGATGCGCTGATCGCCGTGGGCAGTGGCACCATCAACGACCTGTGCAAGTATGTCGCTTTTACGGCCGGAAAACCATACATCGTGTTTCCAACGGCGGCTTCCATGAACGGGTATTTATCCGCCAACGCCTCGCTCACCGTTGATGGCTATAAAAAAACACTACCCGCACGCATGCCACAGGCCGTTTTCTGTGATCTTGAAGTGATTACCGCCGCTCCGCTGCGTATGAGTAAAAGTGGACTGGGTGATGCGCTGGCACGCCCGACAGCGCAGGCCGACTGGCTGATGTCGCATCTGGTGCTTGGCACCGCCTATGACGAAACGCCCTTCCGCCTTTTACAGGAGGTGGAGCCGGTGTTGTTTGACAGCGCGCGCGGCATTGCCAAACGCGATGCGGAAACGATAGGGCTGCTGATGAAAATGTGCCTGCTCTCCGGATTGGGTATGACCCTTGCGGGCGGCAGTTATCCGGCTAGTCAGGGCGAACACATGATCGCACACGCACATGAGATGCTAATGGCTCGCCAGCCTTCCGCAGCGGAGTCGCTCCCTATGCTCCACGGCGAAGAAATTGGCGTAACCACGTTGATGATGGCGCAGCGTCAGGAAATGCTGTTGCGGCAATCGCCTAACCTTCACCCTAAAGCATTTCCCGCTGACACAATGAAGGCCTTATTCGGCGATAAAACCACCAAGGAAGCGGCGGAAGCCTGCCGCGTGAAAGCGGATAGAATAAAGCCTGCGTTTAAACCGGACTGGAATGCGGTGGCGCAGAGGTTGGAACCGGTCATGTTATCTTCAAAAACTATTCTGGGAATTTTGAATGCTGCCGAGGCTCCGCACCTGCCGGAAATGCTTGGGTGGAATGACGAAAATGTGAAAGCGGCGGTGACGTATGCCCCTTTCCTGCGTGACCGTTTTACGTTCCTTGATTTTTAGTCCTGCGCAATGCGGATGAGCATCGCACTGACGTAACATGATACGGGCAGCGTCGCCAGTAGCATACCCCATAAAAACAGCACAGCCCCCTGCTCACCCGACGATCCGGCGAAAATCAGCAGCGGTATAGTAAGCGGCATCATCACCAGCGCCTGCAGCAATCCGCCGCGCTTGCTATCCAGCGTGAGCGAGGCGGCAATCGAGCTAAGTGCGACAATGGAGGGCGACACCAGCAGCAGCATGCACAATACATGAAGCGTTTGCGCGTAATCCAGATTCGCCATCGCCGACAGCAGTGGTGTGGCGATGATGATGGGGACAATGTTGGCAATCCACTGGCCGATAATTTTGGCCAGCACCAGCAGCTCCAGC
The DNA here is from genome assembly GCA_025360605.1 of Alphaproteobacteria bacterium. Classification (GTDB taxonomy): domain Bacteria; phylum Pseudomonadota; class Alphaproteobacteria; order Rickettsiales; family SXRF01; genus JANYBV01. Next base: position 39,902 of record JANYBV010000014.1, read on the forward strand.
AAGACAGGCTGCAATAAATATTGCTCCAGCGTGCCGTCTTCAAAATCGCCCTCATAAAATAGTGGCAATGTTGTTACGCACGATAATAACAAAGCTACGCACATGACGGCGCTGGCGTGTTCATTCATGCTTTGCGGGCCAAGCGCGAAGGTGAACAGTGTGACGGTGATGATGTAAAACGCCATCGTCCCGAACGCACCACCGCCTTTGCGGAAAGCCAGCTGCACGGTTTGTTTGAGGACGAGCGTAAACGGGTTCATACGCGGAAATCCCCCATATATAAGGTGTGGGCAGCGATGGCGGAGTTCATGATGTGCGAAGCCACGATAACGATACCGCCTTGTTTTACGCGTGTTTCGATCAGGCTGGCAGTCAGGATAACGGCATCCTCATCAAGGAAATTCGTGGGTTCATCAAGCATCCAGAGCTTGCACGGGGCGACAATCAAACGCGCCAGCGCCACGCGCCGCTGCCATCCCGCCGACAGATGTGCCGCCGGTGTATCTTTGAAGTGTGTTAAATCAAAAAACTTGAGCGCCGCCGGAATAAGCATCTCGGTATCGTGCAATTGCGCCCAAAACGCTAAATTTTCGTAAACGGTGCAGTTGGTTTTTACGCCGCTCTTGTGGCCGATATACATTAATTCTTTCTTAAAGTCGTCATTGCCCATAACCGGTGCATCATTCCAGAACATTTCGCCGCGCGCAGACGGCATCAAACCCGCCAGAATCCGCAGCAGGCTTGTTTTTCCGGAGCCGTTGGGGCCTTTAAGCAGCAACAAAGATTCGGGTTGCAAACAAAAACCCAATTCGCTGAAGATGGTGGAATTCCCGCGCTCGCAGGCAATATTTTCACAGGCAAACATAACTCGGTGCGTTTAAAGTAACTAACATTTAACTATTGATCTCTAACAATATATAGTTATTGATTAAAGTCATAGTTGTATTGATAAGGAGATTCCGTTGAAACACAAGAGCAAGAATTCATTCGGTAGCAAATCCACATTAAAAGCGGGTAGCAAGGCCTATGAATATTACAGCCTCCCTACTGCGTACAAACAGCTCGGTGATTTAAGCCGCCTTCCTTACTCGCTCAAGATCCTTCTCGAAAACCTGCTGCGCTATGAAGATGATGTCAGCGTCAGCAGCGATGATATACAGGCGTTTTCCGGTTGGCTGAAGACAAAAAAGTCCGACCGTGAAATTGCGTTCCGCCCTGCCCGCGTGCTAATGCAGGATTTCACCGGCGTTCCGGCGGTGGTCGATCTGGCGGCCATGCGTGATGCCATGCAGCGCCTCGGCGGCAATGCCGAAGCGATCAATCCGCTCTCGCCTGTCGATCTGGTTATTGACCATTCGGTAATGGTAGACCATTACGGCAGCGCGAATTCCGCAACGGACAACGTTGCGCTGGAAATGCAGCGTAACCATGAGCGCTATGAATTTCTGCGCTGGGGGCAAAATGCCTTCAACAATTTCCGTGTAGTTCCCCCCGGAACCGGTATCTGCCATCAGGTGAATCTCGAATACCTCGCGCAGGGCGTGTGGCTCGACGGCGATGTGGCCTATCCTGATACACTGGTGGGCACCGATAGTCATACTACTATGATCAATGGCCTCGGCGTTCTCGGTTGGGGTGTGGGTGGCATTGAAGCCGAAGCGGCGATGCTCGGACAGCCAGTTTCCATGCTGATTCCAGAGGTTGTCGGGTTTAAGTTAGTTGGCAAACTTAGAGAGGGTGCCACTGCTACCGACCTCGTTCTTACCATCACCCAGATGCTGCGCAAAAAAGGTGTCGTTGGAAAATTTGTTGAATTCTATGGCGCTGGCCTTGATGACCTGCCGCTTGCTAACCGCGCTACCATTGCCAACATGGCACCGGAATATGGCGCGACCTGCGGCATCTTCCCGATCGATGCTGAAACCATCAACTATCTGAAACTCACTGCTCGTGAACCGCAGCGCGTTATTCTCGTCGAGGAATATGCGAAGGCGCAGGGCATGTGGCGTGATAAAAACTATCAGGAACCTGTTTTCACTGACACGCTCGAGCTGGACATCGGCACGGTTGAACCTTGCCTTGCCGGCCCAAAACGTCCGCAGGATAAGGTTTTGTTGTCTGCTGCACACACCTCGTTTTCGCAGTCGCTACCGGAACTCGACAAGGATAAAAAAATCAAAGCGGACCAGCGCGTCAACGTGGGCAACTACACGATGGGCCACGGCGATGTCGTGATTGCCGCGATCACCAGCTGCACGAATACCTCTAATCCATATGTAATGATGGCCGCAGGGTTAGTGGCGCGCAAGGCACTGGCAAAGGGCCTCCAGCCGAAACCGTGGGTGAAAACCTCCCTCGCCCCTGGTTCCAAGGTGGTGACGGAATATCTGAATAAATCCGGCCTGCAAAAAGACATGGATGCGATGGGGTATGAGCTGGTGGGCTATGGCTGCACCACCTGCATCGGCAACTCCGGCCCGCTGAAGGACGAAATTGAACAGGCGATCAAGGATAACGGTTTAGTGGTGGCTTCGGTGTTGTCGGGCAACCGCAACTTTGAAGGCCGCGTGCATGCGCTGGTGAAAGCCAACTACCTCGCATCGCCGCCTCTGGTGGTTGCCTATTCTATTGCCGGAACCATGAACCTCGACATCACCAAAGATGCGCTGGGCACCGGAAAAGACGGCAAACCCGTATACCTGAAGGACGTCTGGCCAAGCAATGATGAAGTTGCCAAAGTGGTGATGGAATGCGTGACCGCTGAAATGTACGGCGCGAAATACAAGGACGTGTTTGCCGGAGAAAAAGCATGGCAGGACATCGCGATCGGCAAAGGCAAAACCTACAACTGGAATAACAAGAGCACCTATGTGCAAAATCCTCCGTATTTCGAGGGCATGACCAAAGGTGCCAGCGACAACACCCGTGACGTGGTGGGTGCGCGCATTCTTGCTATTTTGGGTGATTCCATTACCACCGATCATATTTCACCGGCAGGCAATATCTCCAAGAACAGTCCTGCGGCAAAATATCTGGTGGAAAATGGTGTCACGCCAACGGATTTCAATTCCTACGGCGCACGCCGCGGCAACCATGAAGTGATGATGCGCGGCACGTTCGCCAACATCCGCATTAAAAACGAAATGCTAGCGGGCGTTGAAGGCGGCCTGACCACATTCATCCCTTCGGGTGAACAAATGAGCATCTACGATGCGGCCATGAAATATAAAGCTGCTGGCACGAAACTGGTGGTGTTTGCTGGCAAGGAATATGGCACCGGTTCTTCGCGTGACTGGGCGGCCAAAGGCACTAAGTTGCTCGGCGTGGAAGCGGTAATTTCTGAAAGCTTTGAACGTATCCACCGCTCGAACCTCGTGGGCATGGGCGTGCTGCCACTCACCTTCATCGGCGATGTGAACCGCAAGTCGCTTAATCTGTTGGGCGACGAAACCGTGACGATCAAAGGCCTTGCCGCCGGTATTAAACCCGGAATGAAGGTGGAAATGGTGGTTACACGTAAGGACGGCTCCACCCAGATGGTGCCGCTGCTTTGCCGCATCGACACGCTGGATGAGCTGGAATACTACAAAAACGGTGGTATTTTGCAGTATGTCATGAAAAACTTGCTGCAAACCTCATTACCGGATAGTAATCAAAAAAATTCAGGTCATGCATGAATTCACCGAACCCGTTTGAAGAACTGAAGCGCACTATTGCCCTTATTTATGGGATTCTCGCCAATGGCGGGCCCTTTTGGGCATTTGTTGCCGTGCGGTCCAATAAATATGCTATTTTTCTGTCCGACCAGAAAGAAGGCAAGATCGACCTCACCCAGTTTGAACCGTACGGCGAGATTATCATCTGCGGTGAAGGCAAGTCCCCGCCGGATGATATAACGCTCAAAGTGGCCGAGATGTACCAGACGGATCCTGAAAAATTCAAAAAGAACGTGGAAGAAGACGTCAGGCAGGCTATGCCTGAAATTAACGAAGCGCTGGGTGAGCCCTGATTGCCGGAAAATCGTGCTACACCATAATCTTCATCAAACTGCAACACACAACTCTTTGATAAAATGCTATAGTTTAGCTATTATTGTATTAGCTGTTGAAAAAAATAAATTTTTTCTTTTAAGAGGTGTGTATGAGTGACGATGAACAAGGTGGAAAATCCTTCAATTGGGGGGGGCTGGTAAAGGGCATTCTGGCGGGAGCCGCCGTAGTGGCTGGTATTGAGCTGATCGCTCCGGGTACGGTGTCAGGTATTATCAGTAGCTTGAGTTCAACCCCTGGATCTACGGATGGTCTGAAAAGCCTGATAGAGGGTATAGGACCTACTCTGCGTATCATCGCAGGTGCGGCCATGTCCCTCACGGGGTTATCGTATCTCCTCTCTGATAACGGCCAGAACGAAAACGCCGAGCGCCATGCGCAGAGCCACCATGAAGCCAAGGAATCCTTCGCTATCCGCGAGGATATGCGCAAGATGCAAACGGTTATGATGGCGCGTATGAAAGCGTCCGGTCATGAACCTGCGGCAGCCATGGCGGCACAACAAGGCCGATAATTTCCTTGCTTGATTTGACTTACTGATTGGGCCATAACGATTATTTAACCGTTATGGCCTAATCTGCATTTGAAGCCTGAAAAACCACTGTGAATAGTTAGCATGACCAGCAAAATCCCTGATATCACTCCCGATCACGTGGCACGAATGGTGATGCTGACCTACGGAAAAATGGTGGATTCCAAGCCTTTCTGGTGCTTTGTGGCGGTTAAACCCAGCAGGCAGGATGAGCTGAAAAAACGCATTTCCAGCAAAACATTTGATATCAACCTGTTCGAAAAAGATGGGTTTGGCGAGATTGTCGTCTCCGGTGAAGGGGTTATTCCACCGAATGACATCATCAAAAAGGTATCGGGCATGTTTAATGTGCCTATCCGTGATTTCTTTCGCGAAGTTGATGAAGGCGCTGTTATTTCAAAAGAAATTGAACGTGTTAAAAAAGAGCTGGGCGCTCAGTAACGGCTTTTTCGCCTTGTAACAAAACTGTAATAAATTGAGTGACATACTATTCATTAAAATGTAATCCCATTAGCCAGATAAATGCGCTAGTATGAATTTAATGAATAAACGTATTTTTTAAATGGTAGGAGTTTTTATGGTTGCAACTTTAATGAATCCGAGCGAATTGGGTTTGAATCCAATAAATTTGCAAGGTTTTAAACAAACTTCGATAGTAAAAGGTGAGCGTGTAGACCTTGCTAAAACGGAGGTGCCTCTGACGAAGATGGTGGCAAGTGCAGCATCTGATATTTCGGGCACCGGTTTGCCGCTGAGCGTATTGCTTGCTAAAAACGAAACCGATATGGGTGGACGTGGCGGCAAGTAATCCAGTTACTGTGACTGCCTAGCTTTTCTTGTTCTTGCCTGAATCCGACGTTTCTTCCTTTGCTCCGAACATCGCCCCGAACGGGTTGAACATCTGCAACGCCTTCTCAAACATCGCCACATTTTGTCGCGTAATTTCCTCGAGTTGATTGAACGGTGTCATACCATCCACTGCTTTCCCTAGCATACTCTGCATATTTTCCTGATTGCTCATGAAGGACTTCATGCTGCCTTCGAGATAATGCTGTAAAACACCCTTCATTTTATCATCGTAGAAGCCAATGACGTTGCGCAGGAAGCTGGTAGGCAGTACCTGAAAGCCTTTTATTTCCTGCTCCAGAATGATCTGCGTCAGCACCTGCCGTGTGAGGTCCTGCCCCGACTTTGCGTCCACGACCACGAATTCTTTGCCGTCCTTCACGCGGGTACATAAATCTTCCAACGTGATGTAGGCGCTGGTGCCGGTGTCATACAGGCGGCGGTTCGCGTATTTTTTAATGACGACGGCTTCTTTGCTGGATTCTTTTTCTGACGAAGCGGTATTCATAGAGAGCCTAACCTTTATCCAAGAGTGTTTGCTGCACAGCAATAAGATGAAATAATCTATACTTAATAATAGATTATTAACATTGAATGTTGTATTTTACAACGATTATTAACTTTAAATCTGATGCGGCACGGAACGATGCAAACCACCCCCTACCAATTGATGGCTAAAGAATTTATGGATCTCTGGCAGAAGCAGATTTCTGCGGTCATTAGTGACAAACAGTTTATTCAGGCTATGTTAGAGATGTTCCAGTCAACCCAGAACCCGTCCGGACATGACAATCAACGCACCTCCTCTTCCAACACTGCCCATTCAGCTTCTGCTGACCATGGGGTCGTGGCTGAGCTGGCCTTTCGCCTTGCAATGTGCGAAAAGCGCATTGCCACCCTTGAACATAGGCTTAAAAAATCCCCTGCTAAACGCGACAGCAAAGCAGGCAAAGGAGTTCGAAGCAGCACTGCAGGAAGAAGCAAAAAACCGCGCCAGTAGCCTGCTTTCCGGTATTTACCGCTACGTTGAATCCCCGTATCAGCGCACGATAAAAGAAGCGCCTGTCATCTGGCAAAAGGGCAATGCACGCCTGCTCGACTATGGTGTACACGCAAAAGCAAGCGCGAACCAGCCGGTGGTGTTGTTCATCCCTTCCCTGATTAACCGCTATTACATTCTCGATCTTGAGGAAGAGCGTAGCCTGCTGCGGTTTTTAGCGGATCAGGATGTCTATCCCCTCGTGTTGGACTGGGGAAAACCGGGGGATTTTGAGCGTGAATTTGGCTGTGGTGATTACGTCACCGAGATTTTAAATCCGGCTATTGATTTTATCCATACGGCGGCCCAGCAAAAAATCACGCTCGCAGGCTATTGCATGGGGGGGATTCTGGCACTGGCAGCGGCACGGCTGCGCCCCAAACTCCTTGCCGGACTGGCATTATTTGCCACACCGTGGGATTTTTACTGCAAGGAGTTTTCACCGTTTATCATCGACCAGCACTGGATGGGCAGTATCGAGGCGATGATCGAAAGCCAGCAGGAGTTGCCGGCGGATGTGATTCATTCCCTGTTTTATCTCACCGATCCGTGGATTTTTGAGCAGAAATTCCGAAAATTTTCCAACCTGCAACCCGAAAGCCGTGCGGCAAAGGATTTCATTGCGCTGGAACGCTGGGTGAATGACGGTGTTCCTATGACGGCGAACGTGGCTAAAGACTGCCTGCTGGGATGGGCGCAGAATAACAGCCTGATGAAGCAGAAATGGAAGGTGGGCGGGAAAACCATTGATCCAGCGGCAATACGTCTGCCATCGCTGTTTGCCATTCCCAAGAATGATCATGTGGTACCGTTTGATTGTGCGATAACGCTGAGAAATAGTATGCGCGGTTCACAGGTGATCCATCCGGGCGCAGGACATGTGGGAATGATTGTGGGAACAAGTGCCAAAAGGGAGTTATGGATGCCTTTTGCTGAATGGGCCCACACCATCCATCAAGGATGAGTGCAGGCAAATGCGCTGCTAGCGTACGCTGCTGCCAACAGTCGTAAACATGGTATTGAGTGCAGAACCCAGCGTTTTCATTGCGCTGATCGTCGCCATCGAGATCATGGCTACTATAAGCCCGTATTCGATCGCTGCGGCACCGTTTTCATCGCGCAAAAAATATTTAAATCTATTCATGCACTTCTTTTCCTACCCAACCTACACGCTAAATATTATTAACCGCAAATGCTCTCCGCATACGAAGCGCATTTACCATTAATGCCGGATTTCTAGGCCAAAAATTAGCGTAATTTGGTGCCGACGGTGGTAAAGGTGATGTTGAGCTTGCTACCAACAGTCCGGATGGAAGCAATGGCAACAACAGAAATAAGCGCAGCGATAAGACCATATTCAATAGCGGTTGCGCCGGTTTCGTCGTTGATAAAATGTTTTAATGTTTTCATAACTTTTTTTCCATGTAAAACGAGCTTATACCCGTTCTCCAAGGAGAACGGGTATGGCTCAGTGATAAGGCTTAAAATTTAAGCGGCATCGAGAAGCGATTAGCGAGCGAGTGCTGTACCAACAGTGGTAAATACGATGTTCAGTTTTGAACCTACAGTGGTGATTGCGCCAATGGCTACAACAGAGATAAGAGCGGCAATCAAACCATATTCGATTGCGGTTGCACCATTTTCGTCTTTAAGGAAATGCATCATGTGTTTCATAAAATAACTCCTGAAAATTTTTTACCCAAATCGCTGAACTAATCAGCTAAAAACATGTTAGCAAAAATTAACGAGCATAACAACAACAAAAAGAATTTTTATTGTTAAAAATCAATTGGTTTTAGATTAACTTTGTATAAAATTTTAGTTAATAATGATTTAAACTTATGTGGGCTGTTAATTATATGTGAAAGACAGTTCCCCAAGGTAATGGGGGCAGTTAGTGATTATGTGGCGCATTTAGAGGGTGTTGAATTCCAAGAATGGAACAGTTTTATGCACCGTAAAGTAAAGATTACGAGCTGAAAAATATAATGCATTTAGATTGTATTTTATCTATCTCGCCGGATAAGAAATTTTTACATAAAATAAAGAACGCATTTAGCCTGATAAAATCAGTGCATTTCCATTAATTCGTCCATCGAGACCTGATTCCGGCCCGTATGTTTGGCGATATAAAGCCTCTGGTCGGCGATTTTATAGAGCGAATTGGCATCCAGATTCTGGTCGAATTGTGCCGATGCGATGCCGATAGACACGGTGCAGCCGAATAAATGGTTTTCTTCGCCTAATGCGAATGTTTCTTTTGCCACGCTGGAACGGATACGTTCAGCGACCCAGAACGCACCGCTGGCCGGTGTTTCCGGCAATATCACGGCGAAGCTGCCGCCATCGACGCGTGCGGCGGTGTCGGTTTCACGCATACAGGTCGTTATGATGCGGGCAACGGCCTGCAATACTTTATCGCCCACCTGCTGGCCGTAGTTATTATTGATGTTCTTGAAGTAGTCCATGTCGATCAGCATGACCGATAAATCTTCGTGATTGCGCTTGATGCGCTTCAGTTCATCTTCGAGGCGGATGAAGAACAGGCGGCGCGAGGCAAGGCCTGTAAGCATATCCGTATTGGCCATGCGCGCTATTTCTTCTTTCGCCAGCGTTTCAGCTTCGACGCGTTCGGTGATATCACGCAAGGAACCCACAGAACCAATAATGGTGCCTTTTTTATCGCCGGAGGTGGCAAACCAAGGGTAGGAAATATCCGACACCCAGATTTTGCGGTTATCTTTCGTCAGCATCAGATAGTCGGCCTGCCATTTATGGAGATGGCCGCTTTTGCGCTCTTCTTCCAGATGGTCAAACGAATCGACGGGTTTCAGCGCATTGCTGACGATGCGTGTCTCTAATATAAGAGAGCGGATGCTCATCTGTTTGATTTCTGCCTGCGTATAGCCCAACAAGCGCTCTACAGAGGCGCTGATGTAATCATATTGCATGGTATCGTAGCGGAGGCGATAGATGGTGTCTGTCGAGTAAGAGGTCAACAGTGCCACCTCGTCTTTCAGGCTATCGAGTATCAGCCGTTCCGACGCATCGCTTATGGTATCTTCGTCACTCATGGGCAAGCTGGAATGATAACTGGGTTAAATATTAACAGCCGACTCTTATACGCCCAACGCTTGCACAATGCAACAAAATGCTTAAAACCCTTGATGAGTCTAGGCTGCGAGGCTTTTCTCCACCAATCCCTGTAAGCGCCGTGTAAACGCTGCCGGATCAATGATTTCCTCACCTTCGAGTATCCGCGCCTGATCAAATAGCATCCATGTAACATCCTCAATTTCCGATGAAGAACCTGATTTAGTCAGTTTACTAACCAACGAGCGGATGATGGAATGTTCGGGGTTGATTTCCAGAATTTTGGCAGAAGCCGTGTTGAGCTGCTTCTGTTCGATGAGGAAACGCTCGAGACGGATATCCATCGCACCTTCTTCTACCGCAAGACACACAGCGCTGCTGGTGAGTTTATTGGTAGTGCGGACATCCTTGATTTTGTCGCCGAGGATTTTTTTCATGCACTGGCACAAGTCAGCCGCCTGTGAATCCATCTCCTCCTTATGCTGCTTTTCTTCCGCTTTGTCTTCTTCTTTAACAGCGCCAAGATCAATGTCAGCGCGGGTGACAGACTTAAACTTCTTGCCCTTATAATCAAATACGACATTGACCCAGAAATCGTCAACATGGTCGCTGAAGAGCAACACCTCGATGCCGCGTTTTGCAAAACCCTCCAGCTGCGGGCTGGAAAGCAACGTTTCGATGCGGTCGCCGGTCAGGTAGTAAATCTGGTCTTGCCCTTCCTTCATTCGGCTGATGTACCCGTCGAGGCTGGTGATGCCCTCTGCCCCGCTGGCGGTGGACGCAAAGCGGCAGGCTTCAAGGATTTGCTCGCGCGGCGTGGTGGCTTCGCACAGTCCTTCTTTAAGCACGGGGCCAAAGTTTTTCCAGAATAATTTGTAAGCCTCTTCGTCAGTCTCGCCTTTCTTCTTCAGCTCTGATAACACGCGTTTTACTAGAGAATCCTTGATTTTGGAAAGCAACGGATTGTCCTGCAACGTCTCACGGCTGATGTTCAGCGGTAAATCCTGCGAATCGACAATACCGCGCAGGAAGCGCAGGTAATGCGGCACCAGATCGACATTTTCCTCGGTGATGAACACACGTTTCACATAGAGTTTGATACGGCGTTTGCGGTCAGGATGGAATAAATCGAACGGTTTGGATGAAGGAATGAACAGTAAGTTGGTATATTCTAGCTTGCCTTCTGCCTTGTTATGCAGCGTCAGCCATGGCTCGTCGGGCGAGTGGGACACATGGTGGTAGAACTCTTTATACTGTTCCGGCGTGATATCGCTTTTGGAGCGCATCCACAAGGCCGAAGCGGTGTTGACGGTTTCGGTGTGCCCCTCTTCGTCCGTAACGGTGATGGGGAACGATATATGGTCGGAATAGGTCTGGATGATATGGCGCAGGCGGAACTTGTCCAGATAGACTTCCTGCCCTGCCTTGATGTCGAGGGTAATGCGAGTGCCTCTTTGCAGCGTATCGGCGGAAGGGGCAACGGGTGCTACGGTGAATTCCCCTGAACCATCGGATTCCCATGACCAGCAGTCGTTTTGTCCGGCGCGGCACGATACCACGCTGACCTTGTCGGCAATCATAAAAGAGGAATAAAAGCCCACCCCGAATTGCCCTATTAATGGCCAGTCGTTGGTGGTTTCTTTTTCGGCTAGTTTGGATAAAAATTCCTGAGTGCCGGATTTGGCAATGGTTCCCAAATTATTAATAAGATCTTCACGGCCCATACCGATGCCATTATCGCTGATGGTCAGCGTTTTTTGCTCCTTATTAAAGGAAATAGCGATTTTATAATCGCTGTCGAGGCTTGCCAGCGCTGGGTTTGTAACCGCTTCGTAGCGCAATTTATCGCAGGCATCGGAGGCGTTGGAGATAAGTTCGCGTAGAAAAATGTCCTTATTGGTGTATAAGGAATGGATCATCAATTGCAAAACCTTACTGATTTCTGCAGAAAATTTAAGCTTTTGTTCGTTTTTTTCAGTCATAATTCCCCAGTAGTTGTGCTATGATGGTTTTCCTCGAATAGTGCATATGGTGCTTAAAAGTTCTATGTCAAGATGTTCTAAATATCCAATACTGGCAATACTCCTCTGTTTTGGCCCTCTGAGCGTGGTGGGTATACCCACGGCGGGGTATGGCGTTGAAGAGGCTATTCGTGCCGAAATAGTCTACCGCGCAAGCTTTGGTCGCGCTGACGATATCCGGTTACTCGTGGATAAGGGGGCGTCCCCCAACCAGCCGAACGCTGACGGTGTTCCTATTATCGCGGTTGCGGCGGTGCGCAGTGATCCTGAGGCGCTTAATGTCATCAAAACACTGATCGAGCTACACGCTAACATCAACGCCGCTGATTCCAAAGGGCAGAACGCTCTTTTCTATGCAGCCAGGGCCGGTAACGTTGAAGTCGTGAATTTACTCTTGGCCTACAAGATAGACAGTCTGGCGTTTGATGCCAATGGTGATACGGTACGTACGGTGGCAACCAAAGCCGGACATCAGGATGTGGTGTTTGCACTGGATGATTTTGCACAGAATAAAAATGTCCGCGTTAATGAGATCAGGAAAGAAATGATGCTGAAGAAGCAGCAGCAAAAAAGCGATAACGTACAGAAAGCTGCAAATATCGAAAAAGCCCTGCAACAGGTAGCAACTGCACCTGCGACGGCTACCTCGCCTGCTGCAGCAACAACGCCGGCCACCGTGACGGCTACTTCTCCGGCGGTTGCAACTTCACCTGCTACCAAAGAAACGGAGAAAGCACCTCCAGCAGCAACGGAACCTAAAACGGCTGAGCTGGTGGCGATTACAGATAAAAAATCAGCAGCGGCTACTCAGGAAAAAATTGAGTCGGCGGCCAAATTGGCAGCTAAAACACCGGAAGCTAGTGTGACGGATAATGGTGTTCAGGAACCTGAGGAGATTGATGAAAAGAAGCTGGAGATGCAGGCGATGGAGCAACACAATCAGGTGCTGGCCCAGATCGGCAAAGAGCCTGATCCCCTGACTCCTGACCAGCAGAAAGAATTCGACGCTATTATCAAAAATGGTGCCGATACTCAGCTTGATACCCCGCCTCTGCCTGCTAATGGTGAAAATGCAACATTCCCTATGTTTGCTGAAGCAGCAACTTCTGTGGCCACACCAGCATTGCCTGCAAAGACTCCTGAAGAGCTGGCCGCAGAAATTGAAACGGCGCATCAGGAAACTGAAAAGGCGCAGCGCTTAAAAGAAGAAAGGGACCAGCTTCGCAAGCAGGAACTTAAAAACATTGCGTATGACGTGGCGTTCCACACCTGTGCGTTCCAGTATTGGGCGTATGTGATGCAGGTAAGGCAAAGCTCTGAGCTTGGTTCGGAAGAATTGACGATTTCAATCCAAAGCCACAAGGATGCAGCAGAAGTATTGCAAAGAAAACTGGTGGTTGATTATCACATGCCTACATCGTTTTACGACAACATTATTTCTTCCGCCCAGTTGCGCATTTACTCGCAGCTGAATGGCATGCCAAGCAATCGCATGCGCCATGAACATAATGTCGGTAAAATGGATGATATGCACGTGCGTTGTGAAGAAATTTCTCGCCAGTGGGGATTCCCTGCCCGCCTGAAAACAAAGCAGGAAATAGACGCAAGCCGTCCTTCTGGACCCCCTCCCGGATTCCGCTGATCAGTCCGCCTTATATTCTTTTGATAAGGTGACGTAGTCGACCTTGCCGTTACCCAGTCTGGGTATGGTTTCCAAGAAGATGAGGTGACGCGCCAGACATATATCCGCTACTCCGGTTTTTTTGGCATGTGCCAGCAAATCATCTTTGGTGAGTTCACGTGATTCGGTAAACAACACTATTTGCTCGCCTTTGCGTTCGTCAGGTATAGCAATAGCGGCGTGGGTTTTCTCCCCCGATAGTCCGGCGGCCAGTTCTTCAATAATCATCAGTGACACCATTTCACCGGCTATTTTGGCGAAGCGTTTGGCGCGGCCAAGAATGGTAATATACCCCTCCTCGTCAATATCCACGATATCTCCCGTATCGTACCATTCATCCTGCTTTTGGATAATTCCAGGTTGATCGGCTTTGAGATACCCAAGCATGACGTTGGGGCCTTTGACCCATAGACGGCCGCCAACATCCATTCCTGCTATTTTTTCTAATCGGCATTCTACGGCGGGCATTGCTTTGCCTACTGTGCCAATTTTATTGAACATCGGTGTATTAACGGCCAGCACGGGTGATGTTTCCGTCACCCCATAGCCTTCGAGAATATTCAGGCGGAATTGATCGCTAAGCATACGCCGTGTAGGTTCCTTGAGTTTTTCGGCTCCCGCTACCGCAAGGCGCACATTATTGAAGTCACAGGCGTGCGCGTAATGGGCATATCCCCTGTAGAACGTGTCCGTACCCAGCATGACCGTCGAATCGGTGTCATACAATAGTTCAGGGATAATCCGGTAATGCAATGGCGAAGGGTAAAGGAATGTTTTGATCCCTCGCACTACTGGCAGTAGTAAGCCGATACTCAGGCCAAAACAATGGAACACAGGCATAGCGTTGAAAAGTTTATCAGCTGGGGTGATATCGAGGATCGCAAATACCTGCCCCACATTGCTGAGGATATTGGCGTGCGAAAGCGCAACCCCCTTGGGGGTTCCCTCTGAGCCGGAGGTATAGATCACCACGGCCGAATCATCCGGTTTGGTGATGGATAGGCTATACGAGAGGTATTTGCGCGGGACAAATGATTGCCACAGGCCAGCCAGCTTATCGGCCAGAGTGATGGTCGGACGAATGTCTTCCAGATACATAATGGTAAAATCAGCCTGAAGATGTTCGATTACGTCTTCGAGTTTCGCTTTTTCAATAAACTCGCGCGAGGTGAGGATGATTTTCACCGTGGCAATCCGGCAAGTGTGATGAATGGCGAGTTTACCGGAGGTGTAGTTGAGCATGCACGGCACTTTGGCTAACATGTGCAGCGATAAAAACGTTACCATAGCGCCCAGCGCATTCGGTAGCATCAGCCCGACGTAATGTTGTCCCTTAAGCGGCTGGCGCAGTTTATTTCCAAGGATAAAAGCGCGGGTGAATAGCTGGCGATAACTTATGCTGATGCGGTTAATATCGCTGGCGATAGCATGTTTGCCGCCGTGCCAGCGATAGGCCTTTAGTGAGGCCTCAAGGAAGGATTGCCGGTAACCTGACGTTTCAAATGCGGCCTCTGTCATGATTTTATAGATGGTGGCGGCCTTTACCGGTACATCTTTTTCAAAAGGAACCGGAGGCATGAAGGTAAGGCGAATTTTAGGAAACCAGCGTAAACGGAGTTTGTGGCCGAGGCGTGACATTTTGGAATAATCCGCACCGTCAATACGTGCGGCCACTAGCGTAGCACCGGTTTTTTCCAACACCATGCCGGTGCCTTCGTATATTTTCATGAGGCCGCCACTGGTCGAGATGCGGCCTTCCGGAAAAATGACTACGCGGGTGGCAGGTTTTTTTGGGCTCGTCTGCGTTTCTGGCCGCAAATCCTGAATCAGGCGCTTCATGGATAACGGCTTCATCGGGTCGAGGCGATACAGGGTTGCAAACGTATCCAGCCAGCGAAAATACCATTTTTCCGCCTGATACACATTAATAGCGAAGGCAGGTTTGGCATCAGGCATGTAAGCGGCAAGGAGCAACGGGTCAAGGAAGGACAGGTGGTTGGCAATAATGACCACGCGTTCGCCAGCTGCTTCGATATGCTCGGTTCCGGTCACTTCAATGCGGAAGCAGAGCCTTAAACAAAACTGGACTAAAGGTCTAAGTAAAATATTTACGAGCATAGCAGATAACACCGATATTAAGGGTGGCAATAATCAAAAACAGATCGAGAATACCAAAATGCAGCCACAGCAGGATAGTGGAGACAAGCGCAGCGACCGTCATAAAAATGGCATCATTCATATTACTTGCCGCCATCACCCGCGAGCGGAACTGGGCAAGGGTATTTGCCTGCAGCGATGCATAGAGCGGCACAATGTAGATACCGCCGCATAGCGCCACCATCAGCATGCACCCCAGCACCAGCCAGTGTGACGGCACGTTTAGAAATTCTGTGGCGTCCAGCAGGCCACTATGCACAGGAACTGGTGTGGTCACAACCATCAGGTAAGTGAAAAGCGAAATCCCCAATCCTGCGAAGGGGGTTAGTTTTACGGAAATTTCCCCCTTAAGCAGCAGGTCGCATAGCAAAGAACCCGTGACAATACCCACCGAGAATATCGCAAGGAACAGGATGTAGACTTCATTATTGGCGTGGATGACAGCCTGAGCATAATTGGCAAACTGCGACATGAACACCGAAGCAATCAGCAGAAACCACGACAACGCCATCACCGCGTATATGATTCGGGGGTCGCGGTTGGCGTGGCTGTAAATTTCCTTTGTGCCGCGCCAGAGATTAAAATCAATGTGGGTTTCCGGATGGAAAGTGGTGGTTTTTGGAATAAACAGGCTGGCGATAAACCCAACCAATGATACCCCTATCAGGGCGTAGCCAATCGTGTTGTTGGGGTATTCTTCCAGCAATCCTCCGGAAATGAGGCCAAACAGAATGGCAAGGTAACTTGCACCTGCCATAAAGCCGTTTGCCGCCAGTAATTCCTTGTGGTCGAGATGGTCGGGTAGGATGCTGAATTTAATCGGGCCGTAGAAGCAGGTGTGCGTGCCGCTGATGAACAACAAGAACATCAGCAAAAAGACGTTGTGGGTGGAAAAGCCGTAAAACGCCGAGGCCATAATACCAAGTTCCGCTATTTTGGTATAAACCACCAGCTTCGATTTTTCGTATTTGTCGGCCAGTGGTCCGGCAATCGACGAAAATAATATCAGCGGAATCATCAGCAACGCTGAAGCAATCGTCACCATAACTTCGGGACTTGCCGGAAGCTGTATATTTTTACTGGCGGAATACGCCATCATCACCGTAAGACCGGAGCGAAGCATATTATCGTTAAAGCCGCCAAGGAACGTCGCCAGAAACACAGGCAGGAAACGACGCTTCAGGAACAATCCGTATTTGAGATTTTTAAGCTGAATGCTATTCATGCGTATGCATATCCTATGTCATCACAATGAAAAACCAGACCATGGCGGCATTGATAATGCTAAGTAATACTGCGCAACTGCCAACGTCTTTGGCAAGTTTCGATAACGGATGCCATTCCTGAGAAATGCGGTCGATGGCTCTTTCAATACCCGTATTTAATGATTCGACGATCAGCACCAGTAAAATACTGCCGATGAGCAATGCACGCTCTACACCGTTGTGTCCGGCAAAAAACCCCAGCGGAATGGCGATGGATGCAACAATAAGTTCAATCTGGAATGCCGGATGCTTGGCGATGGCCTTAAATCCGTCAATGGAATGCCCAAAGGCTTTTATCAACCTGCGTGCTTCGGTAGCGTATTTTCCATCAGACGGCTTTGAGTTGCTCATGCGGCTGATCCGGAAGGTTGAACACATCGGTTACCTGCAGCATGCCCTCGAACCCCTGCGCCACGAGCCTGCGCGTTGAGGCATCCATGACCACGCACAGCCTTGTATACTGGTTGATGATGGGCGAGCGCAGCCATTCAAAATGATTGGTCAGGTCGTGGCCGTGAATGGAGCAACTTTGCTTAAATCGCCCTTCACTGTCGGGTTGGCGTGAGCGCCAGCCCATACCCACCATAGACAGGCTGCTGTTGAAGTGGTTGCTGGCGGTGAGCTGCTGGCTGGCCGATAGCTCAATAATTTCGGAAGTGTTCTCGAGGCGTTCGATGATGCAGCCCTCACCCTCGTTGGTTCCCGAAAGAATAAAGACAGCAGGAACGGCAAGGCGCGTTTCCGAAAGCATTTTTTTCGCCGCCTCGTAATTTTCAGCTTGTTCGAATACCTGACGCAACAGATGCGGTGGCGGCAATGCTGTTTGGGCATCTACCAGTGCGCGGTTTTTTAGCCAGTCGCCGACAAGGCCATAACCATGTTTACGCATCGGTGCTAAATTCACGGTGGCGGCGAAGCGTCCGGGGGCCATACCAGTGAATACGCCTGATACGGCAGGCCATGTGAGGTTAAAAAAATCTCCAGCCTTACCGTTTTGCAGCACAACCATAATATGCCTTCCCAACTGCGGGAACGGCCAGTCGAGAACACGCAGCATCGAAACGCTTGGGCCGGTGCGGAATACGCCGCTGGTGCAGCCCCATTCGTAGCTTAAGTTAAGGGCGTATACACCTGTGGTAGCTAAAATTTCGGAAAAGGACTCAATTTCATATAAATAAGGATTTTGGGTGCGCTCAAGCCACGCGTGCGAGCGCTTATCGGCAAAAGGCAGCATCACCAGACTAGCCGCCTGTGAAAGGCCACCATAGATGCGTTTGCTGGCTTTGATCAGTTCAAGCGCCTTGTCAGGGTAGTTCCGCAACAGGTCGATAGGATTCCTGCCGCGCAGATCAACAAATGGTATGGAGGCTTTAAGCATGGGTACGGTTCAGAAGGTGTTGAGTTAATCCTAGGTTTAATTATATAGTGTGTGTCTGCAATGAAAGGCCAGAACTTTATGACATCCAATAGATCGACCAAAACAATAAAAAAAGCGTTAAAGAAAAAACCAGCAAAACCAACGCAGGCCGAAGCTGAGGATGCCGTACGCACGCTGATTCGCTGGGCGGGAGATGATTCAGACCGCGAAGGGTTGCGTGACACACCCAAGCGCGTGACCAAATCCTATCTGGAATTTTTTAAAGGCTACGAGCAGGAACCGAAAGAGATTTTAAGCCGGACATTCAAGGATGTCGAAGGTTATGACGAAATGATCGTCCTGCGCGACATCAATTTTAATTCCTATTGCGAACACCATATGGTGCCGTTCAGTGGCCGCGCCCATGTTGCCTATATTCCGGGGGATAAGGTCGTTGGTATAAGTAAACTGGCGCGTCTGGTCGATGTCTATGCCAAGCGGTTGCAGATTCAGGAAAAACTCACCGCCCAGATTGCATCGACCTTGAATGAGGTGCTTAAACCACGCGGCGTGGCTGTGGTGGTGGAAGCCACCCATATGTGCATGACCACAAGGGGCGTGCAGAAACACGGAACCGTTATGCAGACCAGCCAGCTCCATGGCTTGTTTAAAAGCGATCACCGCACACGGCAGGAATTTTTCAGTCTGCTGAAAGTGGCGCACTTCAACACGTCTCCACGGTAGTCATGTGAGCAATCCTTCAAATGTTGACGAGCTTTTAGCGCAATCGCGGCAGTTGCTTGCGAAATTAGTGGCGTTCGACAGCGTAAGCCGCAATTCTAATCTGCCGATTATTGACTTTATCGAACAGTATTTGCAGCAGCGCAACGTAGTGTGTACGCGTGTGCCCTCGCCGGACGGAAAAAAGAGCAACCTCTTAGCGCGCATTGGCCCAAACGCACCTGCCGGCATTATGCTTTCGGGGCATACCGACGTAGTACCCATTGACGGGCAGGAATGGCTCAGCGATCCGTTTGTCGTGACCGAGCGCGACGGCAAATTATTTGGCCGTGGCACGTCCGATATGAAATCCTTCATCGCCATCTGCATGGCGTTCGTGCCGCATTTTCAGGCGATGAAACTGACTAAGCCGATCTGGTTCGTATTTTCCTATGACGAGGAAGTGGGCTGCATCGGCGTACCCCATCTTCTCGAATACGCCGTTAAAAATATCCCTACACCCTCTTTCGCCCTCATCGGTGAACCAACGATGATGCAGGTGGTGACCGCGCATAAAGGCGTGGTGTCGTTTGAAACCACAGTGAGCGGCCTTGAGGGGCATTCCAGCCAGCCGCACATGGGAGTTAATGCTGTGCAGGTGGCGTGTGAACTGATTCATGCGCTGGCAGGAGAAGCTAAAATCTTGTCGGTCAAAGGTATGCGCGACGAGCGTTTTAATCCCCCTCACTCCACGGTGCATGTGGGAACGGTGCATGGGGGGACGGCGCGCAATATCATTCCGAAAGAATGTAAATTCCAGTGGGAAATCCGCCCGCTTCCGGAAGAACATTACGAAATCATTATCGAGCGTCACAATGCGCGGTGCGAAGCACTGCTGGGCGAGATGCGCCAGACCTTTGCGCAAAGCGATATCGTCAACCGACCCATGTCGCACATGAGCGGTGTTACACTACCCTCTTCCGCCAATGGTTTTTGCCAGAGCGTCATGCGTTCGGCGTTGACGAACCGTGAACTGGCTGTGTCCTTCGGCACCGAGGCGGGCGTGTTCAACGATCACGGTATTCCCGCTATCATCTGTGGTCCGGGCAACATTGAACAGGCGCACAAGCCAAATGAATTTATCGAGGTGTCGCAGATTCGCGCGTGCATCGAATTCATGTTGCGGTTGACCTCCGAGGCATCCCTCTTTACACAGTAAGTTATGTACACGCGAACGACGAACGAAATCAAAGTGACGGTGGTGCCGATTTATCTGGAGGAGCAATCCAATCCGGATATGCACCACTTTGTGTGGGCGTATAGTATTTATCTCGAAAATATGGGGGAACGCACCGTCCAGCTTCTCAACCGCTACTGGCATATTACCGATGCGAATGGCGGAGTGCAGGAAGTAAGTGGTTCAGGCGTGGTGGGGGAGCAACCGGTGTTGCATGCAGGGGATAATTACCATTACACCAGTGGTGCCGCGCTGCGGACAGCATCAGGTTTTATGGTCGGGAAATATGAAATGTCTGCCGAAGATGGCGACCACTTCCACATTGATATTCCACCCTTTTCACTGGATAGCCCCCACCAAATGAGTCGTCCCAATTAAAAGGGCTCTATATTAATATATTGTTTTATATGCTAAAAATGTCATTGTTTTGTAACGAGATTTTTTAATGATTATGCTGTAAAATATATAACTGAATTATAGTAGGTTGTTATGTCTACCATTCCTCCCAACACTGGCGGTACTACGGACGCTAATGCCAACTTCAACAATATGTTGCAGAGCGCAAAAACCGACAGGAGCGCGCCTGCCAAGAGTCTGGAAGAGGTGATATTTAAGGCCGCCGATGCCATGGTGGCCGGTCTTGGCAGGGTTTCCGGCATGAGTTGGATTGCGAAGGTGGGAAGTGAAGCGATTCTTAAAGGCCGCGCTGCAGTCACTGATGCGATGATGGTTCAGGGGGTACCCGACACCAGAGGCGGCGTTGGTGCAGAAGCTATTCTCGGAGAAGCGGGTCTGGGGTTGGGCAGCATTCGTTTCGACAAAGTTTCTCCGGGTTTAGTGGAAACCTTGCAGCAACTGGTAAGTGACGTACAGCCTATGTCTTTTGCTGACCTCGGTTCACTCTCGCCTTCACCTCTCCCATCTATGGGGCGTGGTGCTGAAGGCATGTCGATGATGACCTGATTTTCTGTTCTATTTTCCTCTTTCCCCTGACTTTGAAATAAGCTAGAACTGCTCTACTTTAATTCAAAGTGATTGCTCCATGAAAATCGCTGTACTCAAAGAACGGAAAGAGGGTGAGCTGCGCGTTGCCGCTACTCCCGATATTATCAAAAAATACATAAGCCTTGGCATTCAGGTGTCCGTTGAATCGGAAGCCGGAAAAGGCGCTTCTATTCCCGATGAGGCGTTTCATAACGCCGGTGCCACCATCGCCTATGAATCCAGCTCTTGCACGCATGAAGCTTCCATCATCCTGAAAGTACAGGCTCCTGAAAAAGACGAGCTGATGCTGATGCCTGAGGGCGCATCACTGGTGGGTATGCTGGACCCGTATGTCCAGAAAGATGCCATTGCTGCTTATAAAGTTAAAAAACTCTCCGCCTTTTCCCTTGAATTATTGCCGCGTACCTCGCGTGCACAGTCCATGGACGTGTTATCTTCACAGAGTAATCTCGCAGGCTACCGCGCGGTAATTGATGCCGTTGCCACTTTCGGCAAAGTGGTGCCGATGATGATGACGGCGGCCGGAACGGTCGTTCCCGCCAAGGCGCTCATATTGGGCGCGGGTGTGGCAGGGTTGCAGGCAATTGCAACGGCCAAACGTCTCGGCGCAGTCGTATCGGCATTTGACGTGCGGACGGTTGCCAAAGAACAGGTTGAAAGCCTTGGTGCCAAATTTATCGAAGTTCCTGCGAGTGAATCCGGTGATGCCGCAGGGGGGTATGCTAAAGAAATGAGTGATGAGTATAAGCAAAAACAAGCGCAGCTCATTGCCGACACGTTAAAAAAACAAGATCTCGTCATTTCAACGGCGCTGATTCCGGGTAAACCCGCTCCGGTGCTTATTACCGAAGCGATGGTGAAAGACATGAAACAAGGTTCGGTGATCGTTGACCTTGCGGCGGCTTCCGGTGGTAATTGCCCGCTGACGGAACTCGATAAGGTGGTAGTTAAACACGGGGTCACCATTATTGGTTATAGCAATATGCCAAGCCGCGTAGCGGTGGATGCAAGCCAGCTTTATGCTAAAAACGTCTATAATTTTGTAACCACCTTGCTGTTGTCGAAAGAAGGCGCGTTTCAGGTGAACTGGGAAGACGAGCTGGTCGTTGGAACATTGCTGACGCGCGACGGCGAACTAGTGCATAAAAATTTCAAATCATAGGGACACGTATGTTTGATAGCGAAGCGATAACGCACAAGGCAGAAGCTCTCGCCCAACAAGCCACCGAACTGGCCGAGGATTTAAATGCGGCGAACCTGCAAATTCACAGCAACGGCGTGGATCCGTTTGTATTCGGCATCACGGTCTTTGTGCTGGCGTGTTTTGTCGGTTATTATGTTGTCTGGCGCGTGACCCCTGCACTGCATACCCCCCTCATGGCGGTGACGAATGCTATTTCCGGCATCATTATCGTTGGTGCGATTATCGCGCTTGGGCCTGAAGGATCGGGCCAAGGATTTGATGTTTCGCACTATGCCGGATTCGTGGCCGTTGTATTGGCCTCTATCAATATTTTCGGTGGTTTTATCGTGACGCAGCGCATGTTAGCCATGTTCCAGAAAAAAAATAACACCCGTAAATCAGGAGAACCATCATGAACGCAGAAAAACCATGCCCCGTACATTGTTTTGTAAAATTGCTTCTCGCCGCACTTCCTGTGGCGATTTTCTTTATGGTAGCGGAATATCTGATTCATGTGAAATGGCTGATGGAATTGTATAAAACCACGCCTTCACTGTGGCGCACCGATGAAGACATGAAGGCGGTGACGGGTGGCGGCATGTGCCTGCTGCGCGTGGTGTTGATGTCGCTGAGTATTACGGCGCTGTATTGTAAAACGCGAAAAGCGCAGTGTGCAAATTGCACCACCGAATGCCAGAAGAAATGCCCGATTGCCCATGGGCTTTGTTTCGGTGTGGCACTCGGTGTGTTGATGGGAACGATGATGGGCAGCAGCTATTTCTGGATGCCGATCACCGCTGAACTGGGGCAAAAATGGTTTGCCGCAGGCCTTGCCGAAGGTATCGGCGCGGGGCTTGTGCTGGGCATTGTATGCAAGTTATGCCGCAGCAAATGTTCGGCAAACAGTTGCACCACGGAGAAAAAATGAGCGATACCGCCTACATACTCTACCTGATCTCGTCCATCCTGTTCATTCTGGCGCTGAAGGGATTGTCATCGCCGGAAACTGCACGTCGCGGCAATGTGTACGGCATCATCGGGATGTTGCTGGGCGTGCTGACTACCTTCTTTATGCCCTCCATCAGCAATTATGCGCTGATATTATTCGGCATTATGATTGGTGGCATTATTGGCGCGGTGATTGCCCGTAAAATCCAGATGACGGCTATGCCGCAACTGGTGGCAGCGTTCCATTCGCTTGTCGGGTTATCGGCAGTGATGGTGGCGTTTGCTGCGTTGTGGTCACCGGAAAGTTACGGCATCGGCAACAGCGGCAGCCTGCATGTCGGGCGTTTGATTGAAATGAGCCTCGGCTCTGTGATTGGCGCTATTACCTTCTCCGGCTCGCTGATCGCTTTTGCCAAATTGCAGGGCATCATGTCGGGCAAACCCATCCGTTTTGCCGACCAGAATAAACTCAATATGCTGGTGGGTATTTCTATCGCTTTGTTGCTGGTGATTTTCTGCGCCAGTGAATCGCGCACCATGTTTGTGGTCATGACCCTCCTCGCGCTCGCCATTGGCTTTTTGCTCATCATTCCGATTGGTGGGGCGGATATGCCGGTGGTGGTGTCCATGCTCAACTCGTATTCTGGCTGGGCGGCTTCAGGCATCGGCTTCACGCTTGGTAACCCCCTGCTCATCATTACCGGTGCGCTGGTAGGATCCAGCGGTGCTATTTTATCCTACATCATGTGCAAAGCCATGAACCGCTCCATCATTAACGTCATTTTTGGTGGGTTTGGCGCGGTTTCTGCGGATTCCGGCCCCGCGGCAGCGGTTAATGACCGCCCGATCAAGAACGGCAGTGCCGAAGATGCTGCTTTTATGCTCAAAAATGCCAGCTCGGTTATTATCGTTCCAGGGTACGGGATGGCGGTCGCGCAGGCACAGCATGCCGTTCGTGAATTGCAGGTTGAGCTGGAAAAAGAAGGTATTACAGTACGTTTTGCTATCCATCCAGTGGCAGGCCGTATGCCGGGGCACATGAACGTATTGCTGGCAGAGGCCAATGTACCCTATGACAGCGTGGTCGAGTTAGAAGAAATTAACAATGATTTCTCGACAACGGACGTGGCATTTGTTATCGGTGCTAACGACGTTACGAACCCTGCGGCTAAAAACAACCCGCAAAGCCCGATATACGGTATGCCGGTGCTGGACGTTGAAAATGCAAAGACCATCCTTTTTATTAAAAGAAGTATGGCAGCAGGGTACGCAGGAATAGAAAATGACCTTTTCTATAACGAAAACACCATGATGCTCTTTGGTGATGCGAAAAAAGTAACAGAAGAATTAATAAAAGCGCTCAAACATTAAGGCGCATCATTGTTACGGGACCCTGTATGTCAGTTGACCAACTTATAACTGCGTATGTTGAAATAAAGGTAGAAAAACCTGATGATTCAATGACCCCCATGCACCCTAAATTTTTTGAATCCATCAAGCCACCTATTGCAAGAATTGAAAAAGTAAAACATAGCCTTAAGAAAAACGGCTTCATTCTGGTGGATCCGGTGGTGGCTAACCTGCGGTCTGCCCGCCATAACGAAATTGTCGTTAAAGGAAGTATCGAACGTTTCCGCGAAGTATTCGGTTCCAGAATATTAGAAGGTGAATTCTAGTATGTCTGAAGTAAAAACATCCTACTATTCTCGTCAGGAGCTTGAGTTGTCGGATCCGGTATTGGAGGAGAATGTGGTGGGTGTTTTTGTTGTTAAACCGAATGAGGTTGAACATCCTGAAAAATCAAGACGGGTTCGTCATTCAACGAGGCGTGGTTTTTAGCACTAAATGCTTGCCCCCTGCCCTTATCTTGCCTACAATTGCCGTCTGTTTGTAACACCTTATGTGAATCGTGGTTTGATATGGCAAAAGCTCAGGAAAATACTGCCCTCGCCAATAGTGAGATGCCGTTTGAACAGGCATTAAAAGAACTTGAGGCCATTGTACGCAAGCTTGAAAGCGGCGCTGGCGATCTTGAGGGATCCATAACGGAATATGTGCGTGGTACAGAACTCAAAGAATTCTGCCTCGACAAGCTTAAAACCGCACGCCTTAAGGTGGAAAGCATCCTTAAGACACAAACTAACGGACAAGAAGATACATTCTCACTTCAACCTTTTGATGCAAAATAGATATGAACAAGCCCCTGTCTGCCCACGATAGCCTCCAAGATGCAATAGCGTCTGTTTCTGAATCACTCAATGTACGCATGGGACAACTGCTGAGCGCTCCCGAAAGCAACAGCAACACGGTGATTTCCATGTCGTCTAAAGTGGAAGCTACGGCCGATGTGAATCATGTGCGCGGTGTTGAACTTATTCTGGATGCAATGCGTTATTCAACGCTTTCAGGTGGCAAGCGCCTGCGCCCATTCCTTACGGTATGTTCAGCCGGTTTATTCGGTGTGGCGTGGGAATCGGCGGTGGAAGCGGCTTCCGCCATTGAGTTCATTCACACCTACTCCCTGATTCATGACGATTTGCCAGCGATGGATAATGATGATCTGCGTCGCGGCAAACCAACCTGCCATAAAGCCTTTGGCGAAGCCGCGGCTATTTTAGCGGGTGATGGCCTGCTGACCTACGCGTTTCAGGTTCTCGCCAGCAGCAGGGTACACGCTGATCCGGCGGTGCGCTGCGAACTGATTAGCAACCTTGCGGTTGCTTCTGGGTGCTGGGGTATGGTCGGCGGTCAGATGATGGATCTTGAAGCTGAAAACAAGCAGCTTTCGCTGGAAGAAATTATCCGCCTGCAACGCCTGAAAACAGGTGAGCTTTTTGCCGTGTCGTGCGAAGCGGGTGCTATTTTGGGCAAAGCTCCGGGCATGATGCGCAAGCTGTTGCGCGCGTATGCGCATGACATGGGCCTTGCATTCCAGATCACCGACGATCTGCTCGACGTGGAAGGTACGCGTACGGAAACAGGCAAAAGCGTTCGCAAAGACAAGATTGCCGGAAAAGCGACACTAGTGTCGGTGATGGGTGTGGAGCGTGCGCGTGAACACGCCAAAATCCTAACCAAGCAGGCAATCTCACACCTCGATGTATTTGATAAAAAAGCCGACAACCTGCGTGCGTTAGCAGAATTTGTGATTTCACGTAAAGTATAAAAATATAACCTTAGTTACATAAGGAATTCTTAGCATGGACGAGCCTAAATCTTTCGGTGGAGAACCGTTTAAGGTTCTTTACATCGATGATGATGTTGAAAAAATTGCCTTCATTACGCGTATTCTTACACCTGAGGCCATCGCTGAATTTGTCGCAGATAATCCAGATGTACTGAGTGATTCAGCCGTTGAACTTTTGAAAAAAGTGCAATTGACACCTGTTCATAATAATCCGACAAAAGATCGGATTGTCTCCGACCCCACGCTCACACCAGCGGGTATTGCTGCGCGTGAAATCTATAACGGCAAATATGACGTGGTCATTACCGATATGAATATGCCCGCAGATGACGAGAATAATAATGTGCGGTATAAAAAAGTGGGTGGGTTATTTATTATCAACGTGGCGCGCATAGCCGGAGTGCCGGTGATCACGCACTCCAGCAACAGCCGTGATGAAATCATTCAGAATGTCAATGAGACATCTCCTGATGTTTTTGCGTATGGCGTTGCTCCTTCCGAAGCGCGCAAGGCGTTTAGCCAATCCCTTTCTATGGCCAGAAAAGGCAATCAGGACTCGGTGTATCTGGCGCTTGCGAACGAGCTGGAAAAGCTGACACAACCGCCGTAACTGGAAGTGGCGTAATTTTTACAACGTGTTAGCTATTTTGAAATACAGCCAGTAAGGCAGCATCCGTAACGTCTTCAGGATGTAGGTGAAGCGTTTGGGAAAATTGATATCAAACCCATTCTCTGCCATGCCTTTGACAATTTCTTTCGCTGCCACATCGGCGGTAATGATACACGGCATTTTGAACTCATTTTTATCCGTCAGGCGCGTTTTCACAAAACCCGGACTCACCACCTGCACCTTGATGCCTGAATCTGCCAGATCAATGCGCATATTTTCGGTTAAATGCAACAGCGCTGCTTTGCTTGCGCCGTAGCCAAGGGCTTTGGGCAACCCGCGATATCCGGCCACGCTTGCTACCATCACTATATGGCCACTCTTGCGTGCCACCATACTGGGAATCACACAGTCCAACACGCGTAAAGCTCCGCGGAAATTGACATCCAGCATGGCCTCGGCTTTAGCGAGGTTGAAATCGCGACAGCTCAGCGGGTCGTAGCTTCCGGCATTATAGATGATAATGTCTATACCTCCCCAGCGTCCGGACAAATCCTTCCACGCCTGACGCACGGTGTCTTCCTTGGTGACATCCAGCGGCATGGCGATGTTGCCCGCTCCGGGCAATGCGGCTACCAGTGCAGAAATTTTATCGACACTTCTTGCGCTGATGCACACCTGCGCACCTGCGCTCGCGAAAAGTTTTGCCAACTCTTCGCCGATACCTTCACTGGCACCTACCAGCCAGATTTTTTTACCTAAAAAATTATTCATTATTTTTTCTTGAAGGTCAGGAATAGTTCACCCACCTTAAAGCCGAACTTGTGCATGGTGGTGTGGTTGATGAGCGTATGTTCGTCCATGAGATACATCCAGTCGTCCATCGACAGGTCGTAGGTGCTGTCTTTGACCGGAACGCGAAGGATGTAGTTCATATTGACGGCATTGCCGAACTGCGCGCCCTTGGCTTCGCCGATCACGTCATGTGCCTTGGCGGTGAAGTGGTTGTCGTCGGTGAAATGTACTGTCCAGACGCGCTCGTCTTTGCGGCCATCTGTATAGAGGAATTTCTCTTCCAGCGTACCTTCATTGCCGTTCCATTTGCCTTTCATGGTCACATGGAACTGGTCTGTCACCATGCCTGAGCGGTTCATGATCACTCCCCACGCCTCAACATCACCGTTGAGATAGTGGCGGATATCAATTGCAGGTGTGCGGCCAGCGTAATCATCAATTTTTGCACCCGAGGCGCAACCGGTAAGCAACATCAAGAGTCCGGTGAGGATGGATTTAGGCTTCATACAGTTCTCCTTTGGATTTTATCAAGTGGGCTTATGTGCAACATTATAACGGCAATAGCTTTAAATAAACATGGCAATAACGCATAGCACAGCGACAGTTGTGCCAGTGCATCGGGGCCGTTGTCGGCTGCGGGCTTATAGCCACCGTAAGACAGTACAGGCAGGGCAATGCCTGCTGCAAAGGCCATGGTGAGTTTGCTGGTCAGGTTCCACAGGCCAAATCCGGTGGCGGTGGCGCCCTGCTTATCTTCCAGCGTGTCCGCCAGCATGGATGGTAGCAGCATGGAATCCGCACCCAGCGTCAGGCCGGACAGAATGCAGATGATGATGAACGGCACGAGGTCGCCTGCATGTAGCCCCCACGCCCAGACAAAACAGATAATCGCCACAGCCATGGCGCACAGCAAGCTGCGCTTTTTACCGAAGCGGACGCTCAGGCGCGTCCATAGCGGCATTCCGGCCGCGGCACTCAGGAAATAAATGGCGAGCATGGGGCCGCTATAGGCTTCTTCATGCAGAATGTCAGCGGTAAAAAACATAAATAACGTCGAGGTGATGGCGGTGGGAATGGCGTTACAGAACCCTATAAACAACACCCATCGCACGTCACTGCTTGCCAGCAATTGTAGGAAGGACACCGCAGGTTCTGTGCTGGTGTGTGCCTTCACCCGTGCTGCCGACAGGCAAATCCACACGCCCAGTATCATCAGTGGGGCAAGAATAAGGCTGAAGATAAAATAGGATTCCTTCACCGCATAATGTTGCAGCAGCAAGGGCGGAATCAGCGAGGCCAGAAGCACACCGCACAGCATGCTCCCCTCGCGGAAAGCGGCGATGCGGGTGTGGTCGTGCGTGGTGGAGGCCATGCCAACACCGAGTGTATAGTAATTAATCATCAACGTGCTGAAACTCACATACACCACCGTAAGGCAGACGATCAGCCAGCCGACTGGATGTGCAGCCACCCAATCGGGCGGATTGAACAGGGCGATGTAGCCAATTACCAGCACGGGTGCAGCCAGCGCCATGGTGCGTTTGACGTAACCGAAAAAGCGGTCGCTCAGCATGCCGATAATGGGGTCGAGAACGGCATCAAACAACCGGATGAACAGTAATATACTGCCTAATACCGCGAGGTCGACATGGTGCTGTTCGGCGTAAAATTTTGGCACATGCACATAGATAGGAAGACCCGCAAAAGCAAGCGGCAGGCCAAGTATGCCATAGCGCAGCAGCGTTTTTTTGCGTAAATCCGCGTCAGCCATGATTCCCTAGAAGTGCCAGTCTTAGCTTTGGTTCGGTGGTGTTCGGGGCAAACCAGATAGAGATAAAACGTTTGGCCAGATCAAGGTCTTTGATAGTGCTTTTGGCTTTATCATTATGGAAAAAGGTGATGCCTTTTTTGGGGTCAAAGAGCGCGGTGATGGTGTCGCCTTTTTTCACATTGGGAAACACCTTGGTCAACTCGGCCCTGTAGGGTTCGATTTTATCCTTGGGAATTTCGGCAACATGCTGCATTTCCTCGATGCTGCGGTCAGCAAGATCATCATTATCAATCTCAACGTCATATTTGATGTTAAGCGCAAACAGGGAATCCATCGACCATTCTTTGGCATCCGTCCACAATGTCGCATCATAGATTTTGATAAACAGTTTGCTGAGCTTCCCCTGCCCGTAAGGCGCTTGTGCCTTGATGACAGAATCAATGGCATGCGGTTTGGAATCGTCGGCAAACGCAGGTGCAGAGGCCAAAAAGAAAGCAAGAAAAAGAATAAATTTACGCATGGGTAAGCTCCACCTGAACAACACTGGTACGGTTAACTGCAAAGCTGGCGGCACAAATACCGAGGTAGAAACGCCAGTTGCGGATGAACGCTTCGGAATAACCCATGGAAAGGATATCCTCGCGCTTGGCATCAAACTGTGTCAGCCATTCGCGCAGGGTTTGTGCGTAATCCTGACCGAAGGAATACAGATCAAGGCATTTCAGGCCGGATTTGGCCGCCTCTTCAACGAATTTCTTCGCGGATGGCAGCATACCCCCCGGAAACACATAATGGCGGATAAAATCGCTGCGGGTGCGGTAGCCTTCAAAGAATTCATCACCGATGGTGATGGTCTGGATAACGGCCTTACCGCCGCGCTTCAGGCGTTCGCCGATGGTTTTGAAATATACCGGCCAGTAACGTTCACCCACCGCTTCAAACATTTCGATGGAGACGATGGAATCAAACAGCCCTTCCGTATCGCGGTAATCCTGCAGGCGGATGTCGGCTTTGCCGTCGAGGCGTTCTGTTGCGTAGGCGTGTTGTGACGGCGAGATCGTAAGGCCTGTGACCTTGCGTGACTGTTTCAGGGCTTCTTCGGCAAACCCGCCCCATCCGCAACCGATTTCCAGCACGGAATCCGCGCCATTGACGCGATCAAGCATACGGCCATATTTGGCGCGCTGTGCGGTGATCAGGTCGGTATTACCGTCTTTGTAGAGGGCGGAGGAATACGTCATGGTTTCGTCCAGCCATAGCTTGTAGAAATCATTGCCGACATCATAATGCGCTTCAATATTCTGGCGGCTGCCGTTCTTGCTGTTGCGGCGCATAAAGCGATTATACAGGTTGAACCCCATACGGCTTATCCAGTTGCCGTGGGCATAATCGCCTTCCAGTACGTCCATATTCATCAGGAATACGGAAAAGAGTGCTTCAATGGAATCCGTTTCCCATTTTCCGGCGATATAATCCTCACCCAAGGCAATATCGCCGCGTGTCATGGCGTTTCGCAGCACTTCCCACGTATGCAGCGTCCATGTTGCCGCCGGCCCTTCATTCGGGGATTTAAAATTGTGGGTGGTTCCATCCGGTTCCACCAGTGTCAGCGAACCATATTGCAAACGCTCCAGAGTACCCAGAAAGCGCTTAGAGACTAAAGACAGCGGTATAATATTCATCGTGAGACCTCCGTAGTTGGCGGGGTTGGGCGGGTACGGTAGCGTATCCCTTTGAGCCACAACTTTAACGCCTGAAAATGGATTAGGCTAATGACTTTGACAGTTACCAGCGGATAGCGGAAAAAACAATAAATCAGATTAGACGGGGTGAGTGGCTTGCGCTTGCCCACAACGGAAGTCGTAATCAGGAGCCCCTCCTCATCATGGTGATCGATCCAGACGCCGACCTTATCCTCTTTATAAAAAAAACGGAACATATAATGACCGCTGACGGCTACAAAAGGCGATACATGCATTACTTTTTCAGCGCGGATATGGTCATCCTGTACAATGGTTCGACGGTCGTCATGGAATGACAGATAGCAGTGGCGGTCGCGAAAGGTGTTGCTAACTTCTGACAGTACCGCACGCAGATTGCCTTCTTTATCAAGGCAGAACCAGAAGCTGACCGGATTGAAGGCATATCCCAGTACACGTGGCAGCGTCAGTAAAATAATGCGCCCATCGGCTTGTGGGATGTTCCATTCTTTCAGAATATTCCTGATCCAGCTATCGAGTGGCTTTCCGTCCTGTGCGCCGTAATCCCGCTCATGGAAGCTAAAAATATTCCATTTGTTGAGTGATAAAACAGTATTTTTCATTTGCTGCATTTCATCAAGCGCGAAGCAAAGATAATACACCCCATAATTAAAAGCGTTGTGCTTTGGGCGCTTGCGGGCATGTGCCACTTTAGCTATCAGCAGGCCGTTATCTATCGCCATGGAATTTCTACTCCCAAACCTTTAGCCACGTTGACTGCGCTGGCAAGACCATCCTCATGGAATCCATTGCGCAGGTGCGCGCCGCAGAACCATGTGTTTTGCTTGCCCTGAAGCGAGACAATATGCTCCTGCGAGGTTATGGCATCCTGTGAATAGACGGGATGATAAAAAACATGTTCGTCAAAGATGTGTTCTTTGGGAATAGGATGGATGGGATTGAGTGTGACGAACGTGGGGTATTTTTTGTCAATATTCTGCAACAGGTTCATCCAGTACGTCACCGGAATCACATCACGTTTATCGGTGTCCTCATAGTGGTACACCCAGCTTGCCCAGCAGGCCTTGCGTTTGGGCATAATACTGTCGTCTTTATGTAAAAACGCGACATTACGCTGGTATTTAAAAGCGCCAAGCACGCTGCGCTCCTGAGGGGTTGCGTCCTTTAACACGGCCAGCGCCTGATCGCCGTGACATGCCAGCACCACATGGTCATACTCCTGTTTATCCCCGTGAATGTCCGTCACGGTGACTTTACCGCCACTGCGCTGAACGTCAACTACTTCACTATTAGTGCGGATTTTATCCCTGAACGATGTGGTAAGGCGTTTCACATATTCGATGCTTCCGCCGGTAACGGTGTGCCATTGTGGCTGGCCGACAATGGAAAGCAACCCATGCGCTTTAAAAAATGCGACAAAGGTGAACGCGGGAAACGATAGTATTACCTCGAGCGGGCAGCTCCAGATCGCCCCGCCGATGGGCAAAATATAATACTGGCAGAACCATTGCCCGAGTTTTAATTTTTTCAGTAACCCCTGTAGCGTCAGCTCGGGGTTTTGTTGCGCGGTTTTATACGCCAGCGTGTTAAAGCGGATAATGTCCGCGATAAAGCGCCAGTATTTAGGATTGACCAGATTGCTGCGCTGGCCGAACACCGCATTGAGGTTGGCGGCACCCCACTCGAACGCACCGCCATTGGCGGTTAAACTGAAGGTCATATCGCTTTTTTCCGTGGGCACATCGAGATGGCGGAACAGAGCGCATAAATTCGGGTAGTTCTGGTGATTAAACACGATAAACCCCGTATCCACAGGAATGGAGCGGTCGCCATGCTGAATGACACGTGTTCTTGAGTGACCGCCGATATCAGCGGATTTTTCATACACGGTGATGTCATGGTGGTTATTCAGCAACCAAG
The DNA here is from genome assembly GCA_025360605.1 of Alphaproteobacteria bacterium. GTDB lineage: Bacteria > Pseudomonadota > Alphaproteobacteria > Rickettsiales > SXRF01 > JANYBV01. Next base: position 73,036 of record JANYBV010000014.1, read on the forward strand.
CCGTCCCCATACCTGAAATGCCTGTGCCGATGATTGCTATTTTGCTCATGAGTGTTTATTTAAAACCTTTAAATAATGCTGGACTTTAAGCCATATTATCATTAGCATAACTATAAGTCCAGACTAAACTTGTAAGTCTAATATTATACTGATGGGTATGAATAAAATCATATGAAAAAGAAAACTGCATCGCGACGTTCCAAAGATGAAATGAAACACGAAGCCATCCTGAAGGCGGCGACTAAACTGTTTCTGAAAAATGGATATACGAATACATCCATGGATGCAATTGCTGATCTGGCACGTGTAACCAAGCAAACGGTTTATTCCCACTACCAAAATAAAGATACGCTTTTTACCAAGATGGTAGCTTCTTTATGTGAAAAACAAGCGCCCTCCGTTGCGCAGCTGGAAGCCTCGACTAAACCGATTGAAGAATTGTTGTATGAAATTGGTCTGGTCATCCTTGATATGATCACCAGCAAAGACGTGCTGGCAGCCACACGGCTGGTGATTGCCGAAGTGTATCAGCATCACCACCTTGCCGAGCGTTATTACGAAGCAGGTACGCAAAACCTGATATTGTTGCTGTCTAATTTTCTTGAACAGCAAAATAAACGCGGTCAGCTCCATATCCCCGACACGCTCAGTGCTGCGTCGTATTTCATCGCTATTTTAAAAGGCCGCTACTATTTGCGTATGATCCTTGCGATCAAGCCAATTCCGCCGAAAGAAGATAAAGAAGCGCACGTCAAAGAAACCGTGCAGATATTCATGCGCATTTACGGCGGTTCCGAGCCGATGAACACAAAATCTATATTCTAGGCACCGCGTTCATGAGGCCGTTAAAAACCATTGTTTCGCTTTTGACCGCTGTTGTTGCGCTGAGCGGTTGTACGAAGGCCGATCTGTTCAATGTCATCATTCCCAATGGCGGCTACAGTGTACATAAAGATATTGCCTACGGCGATAATCCACGCCAGATACTCGACATATATGAACCAGAAAAGCATGATGCACATAACAGTGTCGTCGTGTTTTTTTACGGTGGTTCATGGCAGAAAGGCTATAAGGAACTTTATAAGTTCGTCGGTCAGGCATTTACCTCCAAGGGGTATACGGTGGTGGTGGTCAATTACCGCTTGTATCCTGAAATCTATTTTCCCGATTTCATGAACGACGCAGCGCAGAGCGTGGCGTGGGTGCATAAAAATATCGGTCAATATGGTGGCGATCCATCACATATATATGTATCGGGACATTCCGCCGGTGGGTATATGTCCGTCATGCTTGCACTTAATGAAAGCTATCTCAAAGCAGTGGGTGGAAGCACCAAGTGGATTAAAGGCGCGATCGGCATTTCAGGGCCTTATGATTTCCTGCCGTTTACCGACCCTAAAATTATAGCCATTTTCAGCAAGGCCAACGGTGCCGACACCCAGCCTATCAATTTTGCGCGTAAGCACACCCCCCCTATTTTACTGCTCACCGCCGAGCAGGATGACGAAGTGAGTGCCAAAAACACGCTAAACCTCTCCCAGAAGATGCGTGAATTGGATAATCCGGTAGAGGCGAAGATTTATCACGAGGTCGGGCATATCGGTATTGTGCTGTCACTGGCGCAAGGATTTCGCAATAAAGCGCCCACACTCGAAGACATCACCGACTTTATTGAAAAAACCAACCAAGCCAAACAACACTAACGTAGTGCTATTTCAACGCTATTTTAAGGCTGGCTTCGATCGATTTCCCATTGCTTTCATACCATTTGAACCAGCTATCACTGACAATTCTGGATTCAACATATTGTTTTTCCGAGCCATTGATGCACGCATTCAGCATCAGGTTAGCCCCTTTGATATAGAAATTCTGGAATCTGTTACCTAATTCCGGATAGATACTATTCAGTGTTTGTATATCTAATGCGTGCGCGGAATAGATCATATGGTGAAGCGAGGAAATGTAATCATCGAATCCGTGGCACGCCATCAGGAAGCTACGGTTGGTGGTATATTGCTGTTGATGGTAGCCCAATGACTGATCGACTCTGGCGAGGTAATACCATATCAGGTTGAATTTCCTCATCTCTTCTTCTGCCTTCACATTGACGGAAGCCTCCGGCGTGTTAACCGTCACTGCAGAATTACCCCAAACATAAGCAGACCACAGGTTTGATGCGCCGGACGGGGCATTAAAAACGGCGGATGCGGCGAGAACGGCAATAGCCGAAGTAACGGCAAGAGTGTTGGTGATACGTTTGGATAATGGCAGGTGATGATGTAAATGCATATGACCGCCGAAGCGCCCCTCCTACATGTTTGTAAGGCTTTTAAAATCTCACTGATCTCTCATTTTACTATAAATAAAATGTGTGAAAAAATCACCACTAACTTTACTAAACTACCAAAGTGATCTGATTGATTTGTGCGTGAATAAGATGCAAAGAATACCATATCAGAAGCATAGCGTTTTTAAGCCCCGATTTTATACCCCTACCGTCTAATCGCTAATTCACCGTCAATTGATCCGACAGACCCTTTATTAATTCCCGAATATCTTCAGCCCGCCACGCCGTGCATCGAGCTGATAATTTCACTGGCTTTGGGAACCGTCCTGATCTAACCCCCTCCCACCAGCAGGTTTTGCCAATCGGGATGACGCTAAGTACTTGAGTCAAACGTAAGAATCCTGTTTCTGGAATGTCATACATATAAGTGGATCATAACATTGAAATTGTTAATAGTATCACTTTTACCCTCAAATGTCTCGGAGATTCGCACTCAGAGCCAGTTTGAGCGATCTTTCCGGCGACGATCTCAGGGGTGCCATGCTGTCCAAGCTCCGAGCCAGAATGCTCGGCCATTTTTCGTCAGAATGCAAGCCCTCTCATTGTCCATCCTTGTTCTCCCTACCCGTCCCTACTCGCACACGCTTGAAGACTTCAACAGCCTCAGTGTGGGGTTTCCGTATGGGCGAATGACGACCTTGTTGAATTGCAGGTAATCCAGCCCGCCCTGATTGATGGTTTCCTCCGAACCTGTTGTTAACGATCGCTGAACGCAAAGCCGGTCCAAGTGAGTCTGGAAGTTCGCCTGGGTCTGTGCTGATTCGCAGTCGCCCCACGCATACCCCCACCCCCCATCCTGTGCCATCGCAACCTCAACCTGACAATCGCATTTTCACGGCGGAAATCGGTCCTGCCTTGGGCACCTTCACGGATTCCGTGTTTCAAGGGCAAACGCCCTTCTCCTTTTCTTGAAGATTCAGCCTAACCCATGGGCGGTCCTTTCCTTCGCTAGACATACAGACGCCGACGCCCGTCGCAACGAGAAAAACGGCTTTCACAAAAGATGTTTTTCAAGAGGCGTGAAGCTTCCGTTTTTCTCATTGCAACGGACACGGGCCGCACGATGCGGCCGTGGGACTAAAGCCCGTCATGGCCTCTGTATTGGCGCTCCCAGAAAGGCCGCAATGGGTGCGGCCTCAACAAAGACAAAGGAGAAAGACTATGACTGAGAACACAAGAACCGATGACGGTGACAAGGCAGTCCGCGACCGCCGCCCAAGCCTGATTGCCTGGCAAGTTCGGGATGGCAAGGACGACGCGAGCTTCTGGGACCGCGTCGGGGTCGCCTGGAGCAACCGCGACGGCGGCTTCACCGTCCAGCTCCACTGCGTCCCGCTCAGCGGACGCATCGTCCTCAGAAAACCCGAAAATCGTAGCTAACCATCAATCAGGGCGGGCCGGAGTGCCCGCCCCCAACTGAAAGGATTCATCCCATGCGTCACCACCTCGAATCACCTCTCTCGACTCTCGAACTCAGCCAAATCCTCGACGACTTGTCAGCCGGATGCGAGCCAGAGTTCGATGCGGTCTACGAAGAACTCGAACGCGAGTTTGCCGAACGCCGCCTTCACTTCAGCAACGCTGCGTAAGGAGGCTACATATGACTCATTTCACCGTCGGCATCATCATCCCGCCTACCGAAGACTTCATCACAGGCTATATCGAGTCCATGATGGAACCATTCGACGAAAGCTGCGACGTTAAGCCGTATGTTTGCTACTCCATCGAAAAGGCCAGGGCCGAGATCGGAAACGACATCTACCGACTGGAAAAGATCACCCAGCGTAGTGACCCTGGATACAACCTCGACAAGTGCCAAAAGCTACTGGACGAGCTTCGTGTAACCACGCCCGAAGAACGTTATCGCGAGTACATCCGGTTACACACGAAGTTTAACGCAGAGGGCGAGCCAATCTCGACCTACAACCCCGAAAGCAAATGGGACTGGTGGGTCATTGGTGGCCGTTGGGATGGCTGGATCACCAACGCCAAGACCGCCGGAGAACGGTTGGCCGATAACACGGCCACGACCGAACAGGCTCTCGAACGCAATGTCATCCCGCACGCGATCGTCACTCCCGACAGCGAGTGGCACGAGCACGGAAGAATGGGCTGGTGGGGAATCCTGCTCACCGAAAATGAGCACTGGGAATCCGAGGCGAGAGAGATTCTCACCCGATACCCCGGCCATAACGTCGTCATTCTCGATGCACACATTTAGGAGAGCACCATGAACAATCACATCAAAACACAAGTTTCCACTCTGAAAAATCAACCTTTCGATATCAATCCCTTCTACCTCCAACGGCAGAAACGGGACGCAAGCCCCAAGGGCGCGAGTGACCGGCCTGTTTATGCCCGATTGCCGCGAGCACCGATCAATGCCAGCCCCGTGCCGCACCTGACCAGCCTGTATCACTTTCATCGTGCGGGCGAGTACGGTGACCGAAAATGGCC
>JANYBV010000023.1 GCA_025360605.1 Alphaproteobacteria bacterium
GGCACCACCACCACCGGCACCACCACCACCGGCACCACCACCACCAGCACCACCACCACCGGCACCACCACCACCGGCACCACCACCACCGGCACCACCACCACCGGCACCACCACCACCGGCACCACCACCACCAGCACCACCACCACCGGCACCACCACCACCGGCACCACCACCACCCGCTTCGCCGCCAGCATCGCCGCCGCATTCGCCGCCGGGATCACCGCCGCATTCGCCACATTCACCACCAGCGGAATCACCAGCGGAATCACCACCAACGTCACCACCGGTATCGCCGCCAACGTCACCAACATCGCCGCCGTCACCGCCCGGACCAGCGCCATCACCACCGGTTTCGCCACCGACATCGCCGCCGACATCGCCGCCAACATCGCCGCCGGCAGAATCTACGCCTGAGTCAACCCCTGTATCGCCGCCAACATCGCCGCCAACATCGCCACCAACATCGCCGCCGCCAGTATCCGAATCGCCATGCCCGACGATCGCCACCACTGCGATGAATGTGTATCCATACCTGCCCGATGCCGGAAATCTGGCTAATGGAAGCACTTCCGTAGGAAATGCGTTGTGGGGTGAGATAACCCAATTACGGAATATTCTGATTTCCACGGCTTACGCAAAAGCCTGCGCTGTTGGTACGGTTGATGATGGATCAGGAACGTGTGTTCCATGTCCAACTTCTTCTCCTACATCACCACCGCCAACATCGCCGCCGTCACCGCCGGCGGAATCAACACCGGAATCCACGCCACCATCGCCACCGCCACCACCACCTGAATCAAATCCGGAATCACCATGTCTGCAATTATCAACAGCTACGGTGGCAATGAATACGTATCCGTATTTGCCTGGTGCCGGAGATCTACCCAAAGACACTTCATCTACAGCTGACGTGCTGTGGGGTGAGATCACACAATTGAGAAATATTTTGATTTCCACGGCTTATGCAAAACAAGCCTGTGCTGTAGGTACGGTTGATGATGGGACGGGTAACTGCGTACCTTGTCCAACCTCATCGCCTGAAACGTCGCCTGAAACGAATCCTGAAACAAATCCCGAAACGAATCCTGAAACAAATCCTGAATCGAATCCCGAAACGAATCCTGAATCGAATCCCGAAACGAATCCTGAATCGAACCCTGAATCGAACCCTGAATCGAACCCTGAATCGAACCCTGAATCGAATCCTGAATCGAATCCCGAATCGAACCCTGAATCGAACCCTGAATCGAATCCTGAATCGAATCCTGAATCGAATCCCGAATCGTCACCGGAATCGAATCCTGAGTCCAACCCTGAGTCATCGCCGGAATCAAATCCTGAGTCCTCGCCTGAGTCTAATCCGGAATCATCGCCGGAATCTTCGCCTGAATCTTCGCCTGAATCATCGCCTGAGTCGTCACCGGAATCCTCACCTGAGTCGTCACCGGAATCTTCACCTGAGTCGTCACCGGAATCCTCACCTGAGTCGTCACCGGAATCCTCACCTGAGTCGTCACCGGAATCCTCACCTGAGTCGTCACCGGAATCCTCACCGGAATCGTACCCTGAGTCGTACCCTGAGTCGTACCCAGAATCATATCCAGAGTCGTACCCCGAGTCGTATTACGATAGCTATTACGACAGCTATTATGACAGCTATTACGACAGCTATTATGACTCGTATTACGACAGCTATTACGACTCGTATTATGATTGCCATTATGACAGCGAATATTACGATTATTATGAAAAGCCTTATTCGCCGGAATATGATTACAGCTACACCTCTAGAATTCCGCCACTACCTTATTTCCCTGCCATGATCATGGATACGCGCTATCGCGATATTTGCGTAGCGGGTGCCGATCTGCCAAAGACCGCTTTTGATATACACAGCAGTGAACTCAAAAAAGAAATTGATGATACCAGCTACAGCGGCAGCGACATTAACTCCATCAATGATATTGTCAGCTATTACAGCTCATCCAATCGACCACCTTCGTTGTATGACCAAAGATATACAGGCGTAGTGCTGGGAGCAAAACCTACGGGCAGCCAGTGTATGCCTATGCGCGACACCCCTCTGGTTCCTACTCACAGTGGCGATCCGAATCTGGCATTCGCCTTCTATATGAATATGGATGATACCGAAACCCATGATGCAGGCTTGGTCAATGCACGGGCAAAAGACATTTATGGGGCAACCAACTACTATAAAAATGAATCCTTCTTTATGGATGGTATTTCAAGCTGCCCTGGCAGTGCACTGGATTATTTCAAGCAACCGGAATTCTTACGTCACACCATACCTGAACGTTTTGAGTTCAGACGTTTTCAGGCAAATTGGTGTTATAAGTACTTTGTACTGAGCCATGACAACAGCCCATGGTTTACCATGGAACGACCGGGTATCGGTACTGATGATCCGTTATCAAAAATCGATCCGGAGCGCTCGTTCCTCAATAACTGCCAACCACTAGTTAATGGTGAGGATGCCCGTAAGATTGAATTCGGTGACAAAAAATATACCGACCATGATAAAAAAGTCGGCTATTCGCCTGTGCGCCGGTATGACTTTAACGATGCGCTCAACGGATATGGTGGAAGCGGCGGTGGCTACAGCAGCGGAGATTCAGGTAAAGCGCTCGATACACACAACGAAGATGAATTCCTGTTGGCAGATGGCAAGAAAGAATCTTACGAAATCGTACAGCATGAATGGGATAAGGCGTTTTTAGATATAAAGAACGGCAGATTAGCGGCCTATCCGCAATACACTATCAAACCAGAATACAGGGATATGTTTAAATATAAATTCCCGAAAGTCAGCTTGCCTTGCCGAGAAGACAAAATTGGGCCTGTAGGTAAAACCGGCTTATTACCACCGCCGAGTGAAGCACCACCTAAACATCCTGGTAGCAAACCTAATGGACCATCGTGCGGATATGGCAGTTACACTAATGATGAATATTATAACAGTTATTACGACAGCTATTACGATAGCTGTCCTAAACCGCATTTCCCGCTGCCGCCGGATTATCAGTCCATGCTGCCGCCAATCACGGAATACTATTGCCCGAACGTTGAAAAAATTACCGTTCCAGCAGAAAATCCCTTTATTCCGCGCAATGATATTGTGGGTACAGACCGCGGCTACTCCGATTCAACCTCTATTTGCATTCAGGATCCTACCCAGTGTAACGCCAGCAAAACCTATTTTGGCTACACTGACTGGAATGGTGTAGGTGAATGCCCAGGTTCCGGCGATCACCACAAAGATTGGAAAGAACGCAACGAATATCCGGTTGAGTGCGCCATAGTGCCGGTTGATATCCTGTCTTTCCGTGCGCAGGCCTTTAACAGCTGTATTATGCAGCGCATTAATTTTAACTTAAATAAGTTCATTGAGTTATGGATTGAAACCGGTAAGTACCCTGATCCGGCACATGCAGATGGGTCAGGATTCAACCCACCATGTAAAACGCGTTTCTTTGAAAACGACACCTACGCCGAATGTCCGGTGAAACTAAGTATCCAGCAGTGCTGCCATATTATTGTTAAAGACGTAGTACCTGCTAACTTCGTCAAACTCCGTACCAAAGAAGGCCTGCGTCAGGCGCGCCTAGACTGTAAAGACAACCCCGCCACCAATCCGGTGACACACGAACCGTCAGACCATCTGGTGATGGATTACAACGGTTATGATGCAAGTAGCGATACATTCCCAGGTGGCAAACCAGCGCTTCACCTATCCATGAAAGGTACCGAAGAGCTGAATAACTGCAGCACAGGTAATAATACCGAACCGCAAGAATATATGTTCAGTCACTATTTCGAATCCTATAGTGAAGAAAGTGATTATTGTGGGGATGAGTGCTTCTTAGGCTACCACATGCCGTACATGCGCTGGTGGGATACGGGTGTTGCGGCCGGAAATCTTCGTCACGGTGGTGACTTCATCAATACTCTGGGTGGTTTTGATACGCTGATCGGTATCGGCCGTGAAGAAATTACTAAAAAGGACGTGAAAGACGCGCAGGATGAAGCATACTACTCTGGCAGCTCGGACGATTATGGTTATGGCGGAGATCCGGGCGTGTGGACAAGGCTGGATATCCATGAGCGTAGTGCTGAAATGGGACGTATTGGTGGATTACCCGAATTGTATGCACATGCAATGTGGTCAATCCGCAAAGATAATAATTTCTGTCTTGCCCGTTATGAAAAATCGTTCAAACTTGGCAGTGCAGACAACTTCGTGCTTGCCAAAGCAGGCAGCGGATATACCAGCCGAGGTGATGCAAGCAAGAAGATTGTTCCAAGGCCTTGGGCATGGTCGCTTGGATGGCGCGGATATGTGACTGCGTGGGAAAGCACCAGCTTCCCTGACCTGTTTGGCCCTGCCGACGGCGCTGTGTTGATCAAGGATGATCCGGCGAATGATAAATACGGTCTGGATAACGCTAAATCGGGTGATATCATCGTGTTCAATATCCCTGATAAACCGCCACAGATCGCTTTCATTACAAACGCGCAACTGGAAGGCTATGAATCACTGCAATTCGTTGACGTAGAATTCTGGGATCAGGGCAAATATCCAACCTCCACCGGCAGCAGTATCATGTTGGGTATGGGACCTGAGCGCCGTATTTACAAAACCGAAGTTCCGGAAGCAAACCGTCAGGAAGTGTGTAACACCACCATGCGTGTCCTGACAAAAAGAGGGAATGATGGACCGGATTATTATAGTACCGGCGCTTATGGCAGCGACATCTGTGCCAACTCAGCAGATGATAATCTTGACTCTGGCACATGTATGTCGAGCCAGTGCCAACCTGCATGCCTTGACAGCGACTACCATGTCTGTGTACTCGGCGGCAGCCTGTGGCAAAGCGCTAAAATTTACCGCCGCATTTATGACGTAAGGCAATGTTCCGGCACCCCAACCTTTGATGGCAATACAACCTATTCATCCTTCGATCTGCCAACTACCTATAACTGGTGGTGGGGTGATCCGGATTCACCAAGCGCCATTTATCAGGATCGCAGCGATAAGGTAGATGGTGACTTGTGGGCGCATTGCGTGAACAAAGGCTATGACCCACCACCACACTGGTCGCCTAACTTCAAGTTCAGCGGTAACCTGACAGGCCAACAGATGCAGCTGTTCTTCTGCGGACCAAAGTGGGGCAATTGTTCTCAGGCCGTCGAATCGTCCATGTTCTTCCCACGTAAAGCGGGTGAGGAATAAGCCCACAACGGCACGTCAATGCTAACGCGCCCATCGTGGTTGCGGTCGGACGTATTGTGCGGCGGATTGTTGGAGAGTTTTCGCTTTACTCACGCACGAGAAAGATGAGGCGAAGCCTGACAACGTGCAGGAGTAAATGTAAAATGTTCTAGAAGCTTGAAAACCAGTTTTCGGCGCTGTTGCGCTCAAGCGGCGTGCCAATATGCAGCCAGTTTCCGTCATGCAGGATACCTTTGACGCGCTGCAGCGTGCCATCACTTCCCTGTCCGCGGTTATAGAGTACGTTCATCGAGAATGCCCCTTCGGGAGATCCATTGAAAAGGCGCGGATGCACCAGTTGGCCCCCTGTAAATACATAGGGAGCATTTTCCTCAGGCTTCCGGCGACGCAGATTGCCTTCACCGTCCATAAAAAAATCCCCCTTGCCGTCGTAGCCAATCGCCTTGCTCACCGGATGCACCAGCAACAACGCATCCATGGTCGCATCATCCCAGTGAGCCGCCATGCGGGCAAGTGCCGGAGTTGTACCATCACGGCAAATGGTATCACTATTCAGCGAAAAAAATGGCGTTGCACCCAGCATGGGTAGCGCCTTTTTGATACCACCACCCGTTTCCAGCAACACTTCCTCACGCGAGATATGAATGGCGGGTGCCGTGCGGTTAGAAAGATGTGCTTCCAGTAACTCATATTTGTAAAAGCTGTTGACCACCACGTCATGAATGCCCGATGCCTGCAACCAGTTCAGCGCATGGTCAATCAGCGCAACCCCCGCCACAGTGATCAGTGGCTTGGGCAGCGTATCGGTAAGCGGGCGCATGCGTGTACCAAGCCCCGCCGCCAACACCATTGCCTTGTCAGGATGCACGGTCATTCAGGCCGTCAGTCTTTTGGAGTCAGCAGATACCGCAATCACGCCGCGCTTATCGGCCGGAATATGCTTATCCATCCACTGTTTCAGCGGAGCCAGTAACGGATGTTTCAGGTCATTCTCCAGATGTTGCCATACGCGCGGCAGGAAATTCAGATACGACGATTTGCCGTCACGAACGGCAAGGCGTGAGAAAATACCGACAATTTTACAGTTACGCTGCGCACCCAGCACCGCATAGGAGGTGAGGAAATGCTCACGCTCGCAGCCAACGCCGGAGATATAACGATCCAGCATGGCGCTGGCAAGTGCCGGTGGCACATCACGCCGTGCATCTTCCAGCAACGACACCAGATCATACGCCCCGTCACCATATACGCCGTCCTGAAAATCCAGCAGCCCAACGCGCTTATGTTCGTTACGCTGCGGAAGCCACATCAGGTTATCAGCATGGTAATCGCGGTGTACCCACACGCTGGTCGACAGATTCGCTTTCGCCAGAATGGATTGCCATAGCGATATATATTCACCCGACAATGCCGCCGCTTTTTCTGTGCCAACCGCCTGCGGTAAAAACCATTCGGTCAAAAGCTGCACTTCGCGCATGAGCAGTTCTTCGTTATACTGAGGTAAAGGCAATAGCTCCGGCTTGGAAAACCCGATCTCCCGACGGTGCCAGTACGCCAACACGTCAATGGCTGCCGAATAGAGTTCTTTTTCCTGCGCAGGATCTTTTCGTAGCACCGAAGAAAACGAATCATCACCGAGGTCTTCCAGCAGCAAGAAGCCTTCCTGTTCATGGCGCGCATGGATAAACGGCGCGCTAAATCCCTGCTGGTATAAAAACTCAGCCACCGCAATAAACGGGCGGACATTTTCTTTCTCGGGCGGTGCGTCCATCAACATGGCGCTGTCAGTGCCTTTGGATACGCGAATGTAACGCCGGAATGACGCATCTCCCGCTAACGGATGCAACTGCGCATCGCTAAATTGCGTGCCGGAAAGAAAGCCGGTGATTTTTTCAAGCCTTGCCGGAGCAATTTGTCCAGTGGCTGGCGGGGTTTTTGTCATATTTTTTAATCCTTATAACTTGCTTAAGCGGTCTTTCCACACAGAGGGCAATCCCGAAAAACTCAATTGCCTGTGTTGTGGGTTCTCCCCTGCGATAATCGTAACAACCAGCGACTGCGCGGGCACATACTCACTCGCCAACTGCGGCCATTCCATTAGGGTAATACCCGATTGTAACGCTTCGTCCAGTCCGATTTCTACCAGCTCCTGCGCGTTTTTCAACCGGTAGAGGTCAAAATGCCAGATCATATCACCGCTACGGGCGGGATAGGTTTGCACCAACGTGAAGGTAGGACTGGTAATCTCAACGTTCTCGGGGTTTAGCGCCTGAATGAAGCCACGGGCAAACGCTGTTTTGCCTGCGCCGAGATCGCCGTTGAGCAAGATACAGTCTCCGCTGCGGCATTGGCGGGCAAGCGATGCGGCAATTTCCAGCGTGGCAGGCTCACCAGATGATTCGCGCTGGCAGAGTACGCAAGGCACCTCACCCGCGTTCATCAATCCACGCCATCTGAATCGCTTCAAGGATTTTTTCGTTGCAACCATCCGGATTATCCTTGAACTCAGGCAAACTGCTGACCCATGAGCGCAAATCCGTAAAACGCACATTTATATTATCCGTTTCGGGATAGAGTTCTTCCAGACGTATTGCTATTTCCCGTATGTCCACCCAACGCATCAGACACTCCCATTTAGTAACTGTTGATTAGCCATATTTTGTACAGAGTTTAACAATAGTCGACAAAACAAACAACACAACCATTGAAACCTATCAAAAAATCGTGCAATTTACTGTCCATGAAATTTCACAGGTTGATTATACTGGGCGCAGCGGCATGGGCGGGTACCATGTTTTATAAGCTGCAATATGTGCCTTCAGACGCAGTCTCCGCCACCAGCGGCGAAACTGCTGCACCGCGTTCTATCTACAGCAGCGTCACGGGCTCAGGCAGCCTTGGGCAAACCCTGAAAACCAGCACCGATGCCAGAAGCGACGCCAGAACTGCCGGCCAACAGCCTCCTATCAACCAGATAACTCCTCAAGATCAGAACTCACTCCTCGGCTCACATAAACAGCGCGGTAACTCTCCAGCGGTCGAAGATATGGCACCGGATGATATGCCCCTGATTCAGGCCGCCGCAAAAGGGGATAAAAATATCGTCGAACGCAAACTTTCGCAGCATGTTAAAGTGGATAGCCGTGATGCATACCGACGCACCCCGCTTATGTACGCCAGCTGGAATGGTTTTGATGATATCAGCAACCGACTGCTGGCTGCAGGAGCTAACCCTGAATTCAAAGATCGTCAGGGCAATAATGCCTTTGATTATGCCGCCAGCCGCGGCTTGATTGATTCATTGCATTTTTTATTGCAGCGCACCCATACCAATGACGACCAGCACTATATGGAATATGCCCAGATTATTCTTGCGACTTATGCAGGTGATCCTGCACGACTACCCGCAGGTAACGGCAAACTTGCTTCCGTCAACCACCGCATTCCCGAAGGGCAAGCACCCCTTCACATCGCTGCCAGCAATGGTTATGTTGCATTAATGGATGCACTTATCCGCCGAGGGGCGAACGTAAATATTACCAATGACAGCAAACAAACACCACTACACTGGGCCGCATGGAACAATCAGGCGCAGGCGTTGACACTTTTGCTCAATCAGGGAGGCGACCTCACCGCTACGGATATTGCCAGAAACACCCCGTTGTTGCTAGCAGCACAAAATAATGGCATTGAAGCCGCGAAAGTACTGCTGGCCAAAGGCGCAGACCGCTACGCCGCCAATAAAGACGGCAAAACGCCCTCTATCATTGCCGAGGATAACGGCTTTCCTGAGCTCGCCAAATTATTGAAGTAAAAGCTTAGGGTGGGTTAATGCCGTAAGCGCGGTACATTGTTCCAAGCTCGTGTGTTGATACCAGCTTATTGATCGCGTCATCATACTCACGCTTATGCTCCTTGGATGCAGGTAATGCCGGAGAAAATGCAACATATACGCTGTCTTGCGGCACACCGCCTGCCAAATCAACTTTGTCCTGAAGGTTCAGCTTGGGAAGCCAGTAATCCATCACCAGCTTACTTTCTACCAATACCTGTGTTTTACCATCCAGCAAATTGGTGATATTCTTTTTAACTGCCTCATCACCTGAAGCATATATTATTACATCACGTTCATTTTTATTGGCCTCAATGTATTTTTTTACGACATCTCCATAGCCATAATTAGTGATAACGCCAATACGCTTACCTTTGAGTGTATAGGCTCCCTGATACCGCCAAGGGTTACCCTTGAGTACATAAAAATCATCTGAAATAGGAACGATTGAATGCTGAGGAAACACAAGCGTTGGATCATCACTGGCACTCGCACCAATCACCGCATCTATTTTGCCTTCGCGCACATCCTTCAACGCCCTGTCCAATGGAACAATCACATAGTTGATAGTGTAGCCCAGAGGTTCGAAGACTTTTTTGACAAGATCAACGCCAATGCCTAACGGGTGTTGATTGGGCGGGCAATTCACCGGACACCAGTCATCGGCTTCAATGGTAAGAATTTTAAGTGGTTCTTGCGCCCATGCCAGCGTAGATGAAAACATCCATAATCCTGTAGTAAATATATATCGCATTGGTATTTTCATAGATATCCTGCTGGATTTAGATCATGTGATAGACAGCCAACCACTGGAGCGCACCAATGACAGCCAGAATTTGAATAAAAAACATAGCAACGCTGAACGCCACATACGACATACTACTCACCGGAAAACAATGTGAAGATACCCAGCCCGCAATAAACAGCATGGGTACGACCAGCACATAGTAGAGCATGCTGTTTCCCAAGCTTAAAAAGAGCAAATTTATCATACACGACCGACCATGCGCGAACGCTCCATCAACTCTTAAATCAATGCGATGAGGTGAATACCGAAGATAGCTTTATAGTAGCTTTCAATGCTTAATAAGATGTAACTTCAGCTACAGGGAAAGGGATTTTTTTGCATCAGACACAAAAATATTTTTGTGTCTCGAAATGATCTTTTGCTTGCATACCAAAAGCCCCCACAGAAACTGCGGCTTTGCTTGGCGCAAAAAATGATCGTAGGTAGAAAACGGGCTAGGCGAAATCCGACACGCGGTTCATGCTATACTTTGAAAGGAACTCTTCAAAGTCAGGGCTTCCCTGATTACCTGAAAGCTGTGCCGCAGCTTCTGCTTCCTGTGCAATATGCTGGCGGCGCACATCCCATGACTTAGGAGCAACCACTTCAACCACTTCTTCAAAAAATTCCTGTTTTTTAAGTGCACTGCTACGCATAACATACTCCCTTTTTCTCTGGGTTCAGGCGGCCAAATTAGCACAGAAATCGTTAAAAAGCTATTAGGAAGGCTAAGCTTTTTTAACAGCAATCCCCACACCGTCCGTAGCACCTATTGCAGCGGGGGAATACGGATATGAATTTTATTAATATATTGTAATTGCTATATATTTAGCTTTTATGCCCATACCCCACCTCCCCTAACCGGCTTATTCACGGGCTTTCAGGGTAAATTGCAAGCCATCCTTGCCGGCTTTGCCCTTGCTGGCTTCGTGGTCTTTTTCAAATTTGGCGGGGTCAAAAAAGGCCAGACGCTGGCTGTGTGTATCGCGTCCGGCCAGATACACACCCGCTGGCTGGTTCGCAAGATTGGCAATTGTAAACTTCAAACCATCAATACCGTCGCTATGGTGCTTGTCTTCCATGGATAGAGGCACCATCGCCCCCGTAAACGCCACCACCTTGTCCGTACCCGCCATTTCTTTTTGTAATAACATGGCATTAAGGGCCATAGCATCCGTACCGTGAGTAATAACAAAATGCCGGTGTGTGGTATCTTCTTTAATAATTGTCGCAAGTTCGTGAATATCGTCTTCGGTAAATTTCTGGCTGTCTTTCACAAAGCGTTCTTCTGCCTTACCAGAGGGATCTTCCGGCCATTGCAACCAGCTAAAATGATCAACATTTTCATGGTTTGGAAGCAGAGCAACGGTATCTTTGATCAGACTATCTTCGCCTTTGAGTGTGCTGACGTATTTGGGTGGGTTGTAAGGGTCGTCATAGGCCACCGAATCGATAGTGCCACCCGTGCGAATGAGGAGTATACGGTCGTCCATAGCGGCTTACTACCTGCGTGCGGGTTGTCGCCTTCCACCCTTTGCTTTCGCAGCAGTCGGCGGCGCGGGCAAGCGCGGTTCAGCATTTTCATCGGAACTGGCCCCACGGCGCATGGCTTCGGCCATTTCATCATTTGGCGCAGCCACTTCCTGACTTTCCTCTTCTACCGCTTTAAATTTTTGAATTTTCACGCCCACTGTTTTGGAAAATTCGTCAATGGTCAGCTTCGGATTATCTTTAAGGGCGGCTTTCATTTCCTCGTATTGCGCATACGTCAGCTCGATATAAGGCCCCTGATTTTTGGCTTCAAATTCTTTGGGATCTTTCCATGTACTTGTCATCACGCGCTTGAACTCGTCTGCACTCTCGGCGAAACCTACTTTCATCTCGGCATCATCCTTGCGTTGCTGCTGCATGACAAATACCGGCCCCTGATAGGTTTCCCCCGCCGCCATCTGGTCATATGCACCACGCGAAAGAAAAATATCGAGCAGATCCTGATCGCTATCCATCTTGGTGCCTACCACACCGCCGTAATACCCCACCAGCGGCTCGGTTACCTTGCCATTGCCAACCACACGGCGTTCACCATCCTGAATTTCGATATAGATGCTTTCATCTGCACCATTATCAATGCGTTTGCCATGCGAGGTAAGGCCAATGCTATTTTCCCTTTTCCATTCATCCACCGGAATTACTTCGCCTTGCGCGGCGTTCGCCTGCATCCAACCGGAAAATTCTTTCGGCTCGAGATAGTAGGTTTCGTCATCGTCACCTACGACCGCAATGTTAGGGTGAATGATTTTCTTTTTCTGGAGGACTGCTTCCACTTCCAAAATGGCGGCACCAAGCTTTTTGGATTCGTCCATCGACAGCACTTCATTGTCCGCAGGCACTTCACTGATTCTGCCCTCGCCTCTAGCCTTCGTAGCATAGCTGACCAGCGCTTGTGCGGAAGTCAGCTTGTCGTATTCGCGCGTCACGTCTTTCAGCGTTGGCTCTTTACCCTGCTGGGTTTGCTGCCATGCCTGCTGCTCCATCTGGAAAATGGCCTGCATGGTGATCGTTTTATCAGGTTCTTTCTGGAAGGTAAAAAGCTGGGCCATATTCGTCTCTGGTTGCCGTGTTGGATGCTGTTATCTTAGCGTAAATTGCCACCGGCAAGTATGACAGTTTTATTAATGATCGGGCAAAGTTCCTATTCCATAAAATAGCAATATAGTTCAATTTGTTAGATTGTCACCTCAAGACGTTCATCATCCCCGTGGCAGGCTATGTATTGACTTTGCGGTGTCGCATTGGTTGAATGCGCCGCATTATAACCCTTTACCACACAAGGAACTACCATGGGACAATTGGTGATCGTGCGCCACGGCCAGAGTCAGGCCAACCTGAATAACGTATTTGCCGGATGGGTCAACACCCCGCTCACCGATACCGGCAGGCAGCAGGCAAAGTCCGCAGGTATGCTTCTCAAAAAAAGCGGCTTCACACCCGATACTGTTTACGCCTCCACCCTCAAGCGCGCCATCGACACCGCAAAGGAAATGCTGGACGTGATGGGCATAGGCAATCATCCCATCATCCAGAATGAGGCGCTGCTGGAACGCCACTACGGAAAGCTAACCGGCATGGATAAAACCAAAGCGAAAGAAACCTTCGGGGATGTTGATTTTTTTAAATACCGCCGCTCGTTTGACGAGCCACCGCCACCGATGGATGCCACCCACCCTGCCCACCCGAACGGCAATGGCCCCGCTGACCAGAAAGTCATCGCCATGCCGCCGTCCGGCAAAGGCACCGAAGCGCTCAGCGATGTGGTCAAGCGCGTGCGCCCGTTCTGGGATAATGAATTACTGCCACGCCTGAAAAAAGGCGAGAAGGTGCTGATCGCCGCCCATGGCAATTCCCTGCGTGCCCTGACCATGATTATCGAAGGCATGACTCCCGATCAGATCAAACAGTATGAAATCGATAACGGCGTACCCATCCGCTACAGCTTCACCTTTCCGGCCGGCAAAGCATGGCAGGTGACCCCGCGCACGTCCGGCGAACAGCTGCTGGCCAGCGCCTGAAAAATTAGGCCCAAAAAATTAGGCCTGAAAAACTATGGATGAATGCGGGTGATGGTGGGGGCGATTTTGCGTATCGCCGCAATGCGTTCTTCCCATGACGGGTGCGCCATCACAGTTTCCTGCATGATATGTTTAAACCAGTCCATCGCTGACTTGGTAACTTTTGGGGCAGCTTCAGTATTGCCAAGACGTTTGGCCGTGTGGCGGGCAGCACCTTCCACCTTGTTATGTAATGTGTTGAGCATTTCGATATAGCCTTCGGGATTGCCCGTGATGCGCGCGGCAAAGGCATCCGCCTCAAATTCATTGCGCAGCGCAAACTGCCGGCACGCAGGCAGCGATACCGCCAGACCCGCCGCAGTTGCACCAATCCCCATCACCTGCCGTTTCATATATTCACCCCAGCTCCCCGGCTGCATGTCGGACGCACCGAGGATATTGTACGCAGGCGTGGTGTTATAAGCGTAATAGTCTTTAAAATTTTTCCAGAAACTCTGGTGCTTCATCTCGTCCACGGTTTCACTGAAACCTTTATCCAGCGTAATGGATTTACCTTCTTCTTTGGCCTGCTTTTGTTTCATGTGGGCGCGGTCATACATATACACCGCCGCCGAGGCAATAAGAGTGGATCCACCAATGACCGCCAGCATAGGGCCGAAATGGCGAAAAGCATTACTCCAGTGCCCCATCTCGTGGGCGATGATGCCTTCGAGTTGCGCCGACGGTTTACCCACCAGCTTGCTGCCGGTTTTATCCAGCGCGCCTTGAAAAATAATCATCGACTGACCGGCCGGATAAATCGCCGCGTTCATCGCGCCCGAAGGATAGAGATAGACCGGCGGAGCGGAACAGCCCGCTTTTTTGGCAATATCTTCCACGCAGCCAATAATCCCCGGTGCCTCTTTCGAGGTCAGGAGCCTTGCGTCGGGAAACATGGTTTTGACAATAAATTCCATGGCCTGCGTTACCAAAAAGAGTCTGAAAGTAGGATGATTTTATTCTGCCACATCGACTTGAAATTAACCATGACGTTTTCATGACATCGCAAAGGATATCACTTGGAAATTATATTATTTTAATTCAATGTGTTAACTAATTTTTACTGACTGGTTTGCGCTCACGCCGCGCCAAATAATACAAAGCCCCCCATAAAACCAGCGATGGAAACGGAACCATATGCAGGTGCGTACCTACCCCGAGCCAGACCGGCAGCGCCCACACCAGCGCCATTAGATGCAACTCGCCGTGTCTGCTTCCATGTGTTGTGATGTGGCGCATCCAGAACGCGAGCGCGGGCAGAATCAATACATAATCGTAATAGAATACATACGGAGACACCAGCAGGCTGGCGATGGGAAGTGCTGACGCCTTGATATCAAACGCAACATCGCGCCGCCGCCATAACCGCACCACCATAACCGTAGCAGATACCGTAAGTGCCAGTTGCAATCCCCAGCTTGCGCTCACACCAAAACCCATCAGGCGGGCCGATGCAAACAAACTGCCCATGCGGTCGAGAATGGTCATCACATCGGCTCCACCTCCCGTCAGATCTGCAAACGGCAACGACTGCCGCCAGATTTGCCATATCGAAATACCGAACAACAACGTCGTCAGGCCACATAATGTCGCCGCCATCAGCAGGCTATACAAGAGCGCTTTCTTCGATTGAAAAAACTGCGCAATACATAATAACGGCACCAGATGCGGTTTACAGCTTAGTGCCGCAAAACTGAGGCCGGAACATAGCGGGCGTGTATTCATGCAGAGCAATGCTGTCGCCATCAGTGCCGCATTCAGCGCACCGTTCTGGCCGTTCCACGCATTGAAGGCCACAGCCGGAGAGGCAAGCGCCACCCATCGCACCAGCGGCGTATCCAGTATGCGCCGCAACACAGCCAGTAAAAACCCCGTGCTGGCTACGATGTATAACAGCCATGCCAGATTGCAGGGAACCCACGCTAACGGCGCATATAACACAAACGCCGTCGGCGGATACGGCCAGTGATAGGCCACATAACTATCGGGGTCGATCAGGCGGCTGGCGTGGGTGAGTTGCGCGGAATCATAGGCAAGCGCAGCCTGACCTTCCTGTGCCAGCCGTGTCGCCGAACAGAATTTTAGAAAATCACGTGAACCGAAATTCCCCAGCCCGTACTGAAACCACAGGCCCATCCCCACCAACCCCACCAGCAGATAAAAAACGCACAGCTGTTTCAGCGCACGTAAGAGCTTGGGGTCATTGGGGTTAAAAGGCGGCAATCGTATCATCGTAAAAGTGCATTGTTACGCCGCGCCGCGGCCTGTTTTGATTTTCATTTTAGAAAACGTCAACGGCGACTCGCCGGATTCCGGCAATACGGATTGTGCAAACTGATCCATACTCGCCAATACCGTTTCATCCAGCGCAACGGGAAACGCGCCGCGCTGTACGCCTTTGACACCTTCTTTGTCTTTCGCTTCCGGTAATGGAGGGGCTTCTTTTTTTGCCTTGGCTTCTGCCTCAGCTTTCACCTGTGCCTTGAATTCTTCTGCACCAGCAAAATTGAGTGCATCGCGCGCCACATTATATGCAATGATACCAGCACCGGCGCCGTTCTCATCACTGATCTGCAGGCGTGCGGTTCCCATATCATTCAGGGCTTTAAATACCGCCCCACCGATACCCGCACCTGATGACACGTCCTGACGTAATCCTTTTCCAACGGATTTCAGTGCATCCGCCGCCTGAACTGCAGCAACAGCATCGTTATTTTTTTTGATCCGCATTTCGGAATCACGCGCCAGCACTTTATCCAATGGCCCAAGTGCATTTTCACGTTCCTGTTCCGCGCGGCGAATCACCACATACTGTGCATCATTCATCGGACGCTCAAAACGCAAATCCTGCGGGTGCACCATCGGGTCGTAAGCTGAAATTACGCTGTCGATTTTACGGTGCATACGCACTTCCG
The DNA here is from genome assembly GCA_025360605.1 of Alphaproteobacteria bacterium. Taxonomy (GTDB): domain Bacteria; phylum Pseudomonadota; class Alphaproteobacteria; order Rickettsiales; family SXRF01; genus JANYBV01. The sequence continues at coordinate 16,397 of JANYBV010000023.1, forward strand.
CTGCAACCTGATCCAGAAATATTTTTTCATTACCCTCTAGCAACACCTCAAGATCCTTACGTATCGTCCTGAGATTCATTTCTTTTACGCGAAAAGGTAAAAATCTTTTTTTGGCATCTTCCGGATCAGGGGGGAGCTTTTGCTGTGCGTCGATATGCGCGACATACGCATCTATGATCTTTGCCACTTTCGCTTTATTATCTGCTGTTTCATCGGCCATGGTTTTTACCTTTCAGTACATTCATCGTTATACAAAAAAGCCTCAGAAATTACTCTGAGGCTTTTTTAATAACTGGTTGTGTGTGAGCATTTAGGCACAGGTGACGAGGTGTCGTGTATAATGATCTGTTTAACGTCAGAGCCATAGAATAATTCCATGGATGCGAATAAACAAAGATCCTTAGAAAGGAGGTAATCCAGCCGCAGGTTCCCCTACGGCTACCTTGTTACGACTTCACCCCAGTCATTGACCCTACCGTGGGCGCTTTTGAGGGCGACTTAAGGTAGAACCAACTCCCATGGTGTGACGGGCGGTGT
>JANYBV010000025.1 GCA_025360605.1 Alphaproteobacteria bacterium
ACGCCAGCTTTATCGCAGACGACTTGAACTCAGATGAATAAAACGTCAATTTCTTCTTGGTATTTATATTCTCAGGCATTGGCTCTTAGCTCCTTCAGTATCGCTCAAGCACACTGTCCGCTAAACTATAGCCACTTCAATATGGCTACCGTGATGATCTCACGTTCGGCAGCAACCTATCCTTGCAACGCGTATCACAAAGCACACAAGGCTCAAGCCGCGCCGACTCCAACTGGGGATTGGGCGACAGTGAATTTTTTATCCGTAAGCGCCTGCTCGAAAGCAATGGTTTTGTCGCTTCGGTGGAGCCGCTTATCAAGTTACCTAGCTTTCAGTCTTCAGGACAAGATACCCCCAAGTTAGGCGCCTCACATGGGGATATCGCACTAGGATTATCCACAGGTTACGGCTTTTCAGCGTTTCAACTACCCCATTTTATCAATCTCGACACACAGTACCGCTATCGTCTGGGCGCTGCCAAAGACCAGATCAAAATCGCAGCCACTAGCGGTTTTCACGTCAGCAGCGCATGGATGATAATGCCGCAGGCTTTCGTGACCTACCGCACCACTACTCCGCGTCATTCAAATTTCACACAATCATCGGGGGATGATTATAACCTTGTGCGGTTCCAGCTTTCGGCTGTGTACGCACTCACGGATGCCACCTCATTGCAGTGTGGTGGATTCACGGATATCGACGGCAAGAATGCCGGACGCGGGAAAGGAGTGCTGCTGGCATTATGGAAGCACCTGTAGTCCTACGCGCCCCCGTTTCAGTAGAGCTGCGGACACCACTGGGAACCATCCTCACCACACGCGGCCTGATACTCCGGCATGCGCTGCGCATTCAGCAACGTGACGGTACGCGGCTGGGCGATATACTGATCAGCGAAGGCATGCTCGGATATTACGGCCTGTATAAAGCAGTCGCTGAATCGTATGGCCTGCCTTTTATCAACCTGCTCAAAGAACCACCCGATGCAACATTGCTGAATGCCGCCGATGCACAAGCCTACCTGCAATTGCGCCTGATACCATGGCGGCGTGAAGCCGATACTGTCGTAGTTGCTGCTAGTGAAGTCACATTAGACACTATGATCTATATCCGCGAATGGTTTGGTGAACACACGCGCATCGTCATCACTTCGCCGTTCGATATCAAGTACGTTGTCGAACAGCATTTCAGTACGCTGATTGAAGAAGAAAGCCGCTTGTCACTGCGCAACAATCTTCCGGATGCGTCAGCATACCGCACCTTATCCACGCCACAAAAACACTGGCTGGTAGCGCTGTGTATTCTGTTGCTGGCAGGCGCGCTATTCAATCCGCTGGGCTTGCTGATGGCCTCGCTTTTTTTCTGCCACGCCACGTATGCCATCACCATGCTGTTTAAACATTTTGTATTTGTCACCGGAAGCCGTAATGCCACTCAACCACAGAATGACGATATCGGGTTGAAAGACCTGCCCACCTATACCATCCTGATCCCGATGTATAAGGAAGCCGCCAGCCTTCCAGGTATGCTGAAATCCATGCATGGGATGGATTATCCGGCATCGAAACTGGATATCAAGCTGGTGCTGGAAGCTGACGACACCGAAACACTCGATAAAGCTTACGAACTTAAACCGCGTTATAAATTCGACATCATCCGCGTTCCCGCAGGCGAGCCACGCACCAAACCCAAAGCCTGCAACTACGCACTACGTTTTGCGCGCGGCGAGTTCATCACCATATTCGATGCCGACGACCGTCCCGAACCTACGCAACTAAAAAAAGCGGTGTATGCGTTTCGCACCTTGCCGTCCGATGTAGTGTGCCTGCAGGCGCGCCTGAACTATTATAATGCGAACGACAATCTGCTGACGCGCTTTTTTGCGCTGGAATATTCCATGCTATTTAACGTTATACTGGGCGGGCTGCAGCGGCTTGGTATTCCTATCCCACTCGGCGGCACCAGCAACCACATCGCACTCGAACGTCTGCAACTACTCGGTGAATGGGACCCATATAATGTCACCGAGGATGCCGACCTTGGTACGCGCCTGTCGGCACGCGGATTCCGCACGGCCATGATCGACTCTTATACCATGGAAGAAGCACCCAATGAATACGGCGCGTGGATACGCCAGCGTTCACGCTGGATCAAAGGCTATATGCAGACGTGGCTGGTGCATATGCGCCACCCCGTCACCTTGTGGAATACACTGGGCTGGAAAAGTTTCATCGGATTTCAATGCTTCATCGGGCTTTCCACCTTCACATTTCTCACCGCACCCATTTTATGGGTGGTGGCACTATTGTGGTTAGGGCATGTCAGTATTCTGGATCATGCCCCATTCCCGAAAGCGCTGATCTGGCTCACCCTTGCCAACCTCGCCTTTAATATAGTCAGCCACTGGTATTACACCGGCTTATGCGTCTGGCGTTACCACACGCACCGCGGCCCCATGGCGCTGGCGGCGCTGGCATTTCCGCTCTATTTGGTCATGCATTCCATCGCCAGCTATAAAGCCTTATGGCAACTTATTGTAAAACCTCATTTTTGGGAAAAAACCACGCACGGGCTGACCCATGCGGTGCGACGACAAAGCGCCCAGATAGCCCCACAGATAGCTGTTTTAGTAAAATAGTGCTTGATTTTACAAATGAGAACCATTATCAATTGCGAATGATTATCAATTGCTGCATACTATAGACACAATAACCATCTGAAGGATTCTATGACATACCAACGCCCACTCGCCCTGCTGTTCGTACTCTCCCTGCTCGCCCCCCTTGGCGCTCTGGCCGAGGAACAAGCCGCGAACGATGAAACACAGAATTTTGAAATCGTGATGAAGAATCGTGAATTCTCACCGCTTGAGCTGGTGGTACCGGCTGACCGTAAAATTAAAATCACCGTTAAAAACGAAGACCTCTCCCCTATCGAATTTGAAAGCGTTCATCTGAACCGTGAGAAAATTGTCCAGCCACATGGAAAAGTTGATATTTTCTTTAGCCAGCTTAAAGCAGGAACCTATCGTTACAATGACGATTTTAATCAGGATTCCAAAGGCTACATCACCGTTAAATAATTATTGGGTATAAAAAACATGCTTTCCACCGCTCTCATTATCTTCCGAGAAACCATCGAGATCGCCATGATCCTCGGCGTGGTACTGGCCGCAACCCGTAATCTGCCAAACCGCTTCCCATGGATTATCGGAGGCTTTGCCTCGGGTGTATGCGGTGCCGGACTGGTGGCACTGTTTACACAAACCATCTCCAACGCGGTATCCGGTATCGGTCAGGAGTTATTCAACGCCGCTATATTACTGGTTGCAGCACTCATGATTGGCTGGACGGTATTATGGATGCGCAAGCATGCTCGAGAAATGAGCGCTCACCTCAAACAGGTAGGGCAAGATGTAACGGCCGGCACCTTGCCTCTATACTCACTCTCCCTAATTATTGGCCTGTCCATGCTGCGCGAGGGCTCCGAAATAGTGATGTTTATTTACGGCATGTTGTTGTCGGGACAAAACGGTTCATCGATTGTCAGTGGCACTATCGCTGGCCTTGTGCTGGGTGTTACGGTCGGTGTCATGCTTTATTATGGATTATTGAAAATACCTGCGCGCCATGCGCTCAAAGTTACTAGCTGGGTTTTGGTTCTTTTGGTGGCGGGGCTCATGTCACAATCCGCTGGCTATCTATCAGCAGCAGGATATTTCTCCGGCCTGTCCACACCGTTATGGGATACGTCATGGTTGCTGTCCGAAGAAGGTATCACCGGAAAAACCCTGCATAGCCTGATTGGCTACACCGCCACTCCTACTGCCATTCAGCTGATCGGTTATCTGGGAACCTTGCTATTGCTGTGTATATTAATGCTGCATGGCCACAAGCGGAACCTGCGCACAGTGGCTGCCGCATCAGTGCTAGCACTGTTTGCACTTGTGAAACCGTCTAGTGCATCGGCTGTAGACCATGTCTATGAGCCTATCGTGACCAAAGGTGAAGCGTCTGTGGAATATGTAGGTAACCGTACGTTTGATTCGCATGCCGATAAAAACAATGTGCAAGGTCAGCAAGTGGAGTTTGAATACGGGGTCACCGATCACTGGAAGGCTATTGTATCAGGCAGCTTTGCCAAGAACCCCTCCGAAAGCCTCAAGATGGAAGCCACCGAATTCGAAAGTGTGTTCCAGTTTGGCGAACAGGGTGAACACTGGGTCGATAGCGGTCTGCTGGCTGCCTATCATATATCCACCCAGAGCCACGAACCTGATTCCATCGAAGCCAAGTTACTATTGCAAAAAGATGTCGGCGACTTCACCCATACCGCTAATATCGGTGCAGAAAAAACCATCGGTCACTATTCTGAAGGTACGGGTGGCCCCTCCTATAGCCTGATCGCTAATAGCCGCTACCGCCTTGGGGAATATCTGCAACCCGGCATTGAACTGCAAAGTGATTTTGGCAAGGGCCGCACACTTGGTAATTACAACAAACAGGAACATTATATAGGGCCATCTGCCTATGGACGCCTGTTTGGAAAAATCCGCTATCAAGCCGCGTTATATGCAGGTATCAGCGATGCCGCGTCCCAAGGCGCTGCACGCTTCCTGCTCGAATACGAGATGCATTTCTAACGTATATACCATCTTTATCCTCAAAACACGCCTGTTTCAAACCTGATGCACCTACCGTATCAGGTGCGTCAGGCTCTGCGTTTTATAGAGAAATCCATCTGATTTCAATATCATCTCCATTTCTCAAATCGTAATACGCAACAATTGTACCGATCATCTTCTGTCTTAAGCGACAGATAGGAAGCATTTGAGTCAAATGCCTCCCTTACTTTATGTATTATATATTGATATATAAGAATAATTTCTTTCTTTATTACATTAAAAAGCGTATAATAGTTACGTAACCAGATGTTTGAATTATGAAAGAAAAACACTCCCAGCAGCAAGGCTTTACGCTACTCGAGCTTGCGATAGTGCTGGTTATTATCGGCCTTATTGTGGGAGGGATTCTGGTCGGACAGGATTTAATCAAGGCAGCCGAAATCAGGGCAACGATTGCTCAGGTCGAAAAATACAACACTGCCGTCAACACCTTCCGTAGTAAATATGCTTCCATCCCGGGAGATATGATGCAAAGTAGTGCCGCCAATTTCGGATTTTTACAACTCACGTCAAGCCCCGCTACCGGTCAAGGCGATGGGAATGGATTAATTGAAGGTGGTGCAACGGGGGCAACCTTTGCTGTCGGTGAAACTCTTGCTTTCTGGCGACACCTGTCGGATGCCAGCCTCATCGACGGATCCCTTGGAACCATCAATAATAGCGCCATCATTGCCAGCAGCGGTTTACTCACAGGTAACGTGACCGCTGTAGCACAATCGCTGCCTGTTTCTAAAATCACACCGGTGCAATATTTTGTCGTGTATTCAGCGGCAGGGTATAACTACTACCAGCTCATGCCCATCAACGGCATCACCGCCGCCACAGGTGCTTATAGCTTCGGCACAACCGGACTTACGCCCATACAGGTGGCCAATATGGATACTAAACTCGATGACGGCCAGCCCTCCACGGGCGTGGTGGTAGCACGCGGCACCAGTGGCGTAAACACCTCGCCCAGCGTCAACGCCGCATCTGCACCCAATACCTGTACGATTGGCACCGGTAGCGCTACTGACACCTACAATCTCCAGCTCTATAACGGCGGATCGGATACATCATGCTCAGTGCGCTTCCGGTTTAACTAGCACTTTCCATACGGATCACCATGCGCTGGTTGCGCTGGTTGTTTTCAAGAATACGATTCCCCGCTGCATCCTGATTCGGAACCAACGGCCTTGCTCCGGCATAGCTGGTGGCACGCAGGGATGACATAGGGATACCTGCTTCTTGCAACAACTCGACGATACGTGCAGAACGTAATGCCGCCAATTTCCAGCCACTGACGATTTCACCGTCGCGGGTGGTAACATCACCATCCGTATGTCCTTCCACCTCAATAGTGGCATCTTCCGGCATCTGCGCCTTCAGCACTTTGGCTAAGGCCTTTAGCTTTGGAAGCTGCGCTAACGGAATCTCAGCAGAACCTGCATCAAAAAACTCGATAGCAGAAATATCCAGCGCAATGCCACGTTTATTTTTTTCCAGCGCAATGCTTTGGTCTTCGTGATGGCTCATCACAAAACCATTGAGTATGCGGTAGGCTTCATCGAACGGCGTTCCGAGTTCCAGTGTTCCGGATTTATGCTGGCCTACCGGATGTTCAGGCTCGCCCATGGTAACGCTGGGTGAATGGTTCTGTCTGGATACCGACACCGAAATAAAAATGACAAACAACATGAATAACAGTGTAATAAGATCGGCGTAGCTCATCAGCCACGCATCCACATGGTCGATCTGGCCTTTGGTATGACGCACGCGGGACGACTTTGGAAACATGCCCTTGTTCATACTAAGCCGCCACCGCATAGCGTTTCACAAACGCTGAATGCATGTAATCGCTTAGATCAAGATGTTTGGAAGGCTCAAGGAAACTATTGAGGCGGTCCTGCATAAAGAACGGGCGCTTCTTTTCTGCCAGCATAGCCAGCCCCTCGCTGATCATATAATGACGGAAATGCAGCTTTTCTTCCCGTTGCAGTAATTTATCGGCCGCCGGAAGGCAAATAAGCCGCGCCACCAGAATACCGTAGAGCGTTGAAAGCATTGCAACCCCAAGTCCACCTTCAATACCCGCCAGATCGCTGCCAGCATTTTTGAGCAGCACTACCATTCCCACCAGCGTACCTACCATGCCAAACGCCGGAGCCGTTGCCGCCATATTTCGCAATACAGTCACCGGTGTGCAGCGACGCTCGAATTCCGCCTCGGCAGCGGTGTGCATCATCATACGAACATTGTCAGCGGTGTACCCACTTAACACAAGATCCAGACCATAACGCATCAGCGGGTCATGGGTTTTTCTGGCACTCTCTTTCTCTAACCCTACGAGATCCTTCTGCTGCACCACGTACGACCACATAATCATCTGCATAATATCAAGATGGAGGTGCTGCATAGCGGACTCGGTTTTTTTTAACATGTCTCTGATAGTATCAAACGCCCTCGTCACATCCTGCCGTTGGTAGCTTAAAAAAGCATTCGCGATACTGCCCCCCACGACAATCAATAGCCCCTCGAGATTCAGGAATGCCCCATATCCAAGCGCCATGGTGACCACGGCAACGCCGCCCGCTATCCCTGCAACCAACAGTAATGGCCTTTTGAATTGTAATTGTAATTTGCGCACAGGACCCTCCACTCTATGTATATTAGTTAACCATAAGCAATATCCGTGCCTATACAAGCCCCTTACATTCCCATTTTAAGGCTTATTACTATTTATATTTGCAATCAATAGTTGCGTAGTATATAGTAACCAAACCTATTGATGAGGAACTATGTTTGAAAACAAGCTAATGATCATAGAAGACGATGAAAAAATCGCCGATCTCGTCCGTCGGGTCGCCTTCGAGGCTGGATTCGAAACGCGAATTTCACATAATAATCTATCCTTCATTCCTATGTTTGAAGAATTCAAACCCGATATTCTGGTGCTCGACATTATCATGCCCGGGATGGATGGGTTCGAAGTCATCCAGTTTCTCCACGGACGCGGCAGCAAGGTGCGTGTCATTATCCTAAGCGGCGATGAGTATTTCCGCGAGATGGCGGCAAAGTTTGGCGATGGGCTCGGACTAAACATAGATATCGCGCTTGCCAAGCCATTTAGAGTCCATGAACTCCGGCTTGCGCTTCAGGAAATACAATATTCGCTGCCAAGCGCAGAAAAAACAATGCTATCCGAGATCAGAAATATCAAATTATGAGTTCTGAGCCTAAATCCTCGAATCGCTTTACAGATCGTGAACATTTTGGTGGCCAGATCTCCGATCGTGTAAGTGATTACGCGATGCTTTCATTAGATGTGAATGGAATTATCACCCACTGCAATTCCATCAGCGGGCCGTTCAGAGGATACAGCCTTCAGGAGATTATCGGCAAACACTATTCTTTTTTGCATACGGCAGAAGAAAACGCCAAAGGAAAGCCACAGCAAAACTTGGTCAAATCCATTATCCATGGGTATTATGAAGAAACGGCATATAGATTGCGCAAGGATGGGTCGAGCTTTCTGGCGCATGTTATTATTAATCCAATTATTGACCCACAGGGTAAACTTCACGGTTTTTGTAAAGTAACCCATGATATCACCGACAAAATACTCGCCGAACAGCGTTTGCAGGAAAGCGAAAAGCGATTATCCAGCCTTGTTAACACGGTACTGGATACCATTGTCGACGGGGTGATAACCATTAATGCCAAAGGGCAGATTCAATCTTATAACAAAGCATGTTTTGAGCTTTTCGGTTATAAGGCGGAAGAAGTGATCGGACAAAATATCCGTATGCTAATGCCATTGCCTTATCGCCGTGAACATGACAGCTACCTCGAAAATTATGAAAAAACCGGAAAAGCAAAAATTATTGGTATAGGCCGTGAAGTTAGTGGCCAGCGCAAAGACGGCAGTGTGTTTCCCATGGAGCTGGCCGTGGGGCAAACCAACCAGAATGTTGAACATGCCTATGTGGGAATTATCCGCGATATTTCAGAAAGACGCGAAGCAGAAAAAGCACGCGAACAGTTGCGGCAATCTCAAAAAATGGAAGCGCTCGGTCAACTAACATCCGGTATCGCCCATGATTTCAATAATTTGCTGGCCGTCATTCTCGGCAATCTGGATTTCCTGAAAGAAAAAACAGAAGAAAACAGTCCGTTACAGGATCATATCACCCCAGCTATTGAAGCCACCGAGCATGGCGCCGTGCTTACAAGGCAACTTCTGGCTTTCGGCCGCAAGCAAAGCTTGCAGCCCAAAACCATATCACTGAATGATCTGCTGACACATTTTTCACAGATGGTCCAACGTACTCTCAATGAGCGCATCGAGATAGTTCTCAAGCTGGATACCGAGGCCGGAAATGTGCATGTCGATCCTTCCATGCTCGAAAACACTCTGCTTAATCTCGCTATCAATGCAAGGGATGCCATGACTGACGGCGGAAAGTTGATTTTTGAAACCAAAAACATTTACCTCAACAGGGACTACGCCGATAGCAATATTGATGTCGTGGCCGGTGATTATGTGATGATCAAAGTCAGTGATACCGGATCGGGAATGACCAAAGAGGTACTGGAAAAAGCCTTTGAACCTTTTTTCACTACCAAAGGAACAGGACTCGGCACAGGACTGGGCTTAAGCATGGTGTATGGATTTGTTAAACAAAGTTCCGGGCATATCAAACTTTCCAGCGAAGCAACGCAAGGAACTTCGGTAAAAATATACCTGCCTAAAGTCGAGGGGCATGTTACACCCGATACCAGTAAAGAACAGGTACGCATCCTGTCGCGTGATCCCAAACAGAAAACCGTACTGGTGGTCGAGGACAATAAAAATGTTCTCAAACTCACCTCATCCATCGTCGAGAATCTTGGCTACACAGTAATCAGTGCTATAAACGGCGATGATGCCTATAAAATTCTGGAAACCAGAGATGATATCAGCTTACTACTCACCGATGTTATGCTTCCGGGTAAAATCAATGGCCCCGAGCTAGCCAAACTGGCTGTGGAAAAATACCCTGCTATTAAAATCGTATTTAATTCCGGATATACAGAAAACACCATTCTTCACAATGGAATGCTCGATCATGGGGCGGTACTTATTTCCAAACCGTTTCGAATCCAGCAACTGGCAAGCACGCTATTGGAATTACTGAATCAATAGGCGTCACCCTCCGTTACCTCCCCTGCCCTGTGAGGCCATTAATTAATGGCTATTGGCAATAAGATTGGTTAATTTTTTCATATAATTTTTACTGCCGAATTTTTGGTTTATTGTTAATATGCTGCTATATATCAACAAAATTTCATTCTTTTACCTATGAGTAATGATTTCAAATTAACTTATTTAACATTTTTGTCACATAATTCCTTATAATTGTTAACCTTTTGCCGCCATAATTTGAGGGTAATGGCTGGTCTAAGGGTTTGAATACCATGGGTAGTAGTAACAACCAACGTAATACCGACAAGAAAGAACTCCGGAACTTTGAGAGCAAGTCCGGTATACTTTCTGATATCCAGTCCATGGCAGCCGGACTTGTTGGCGCGCAAAAGCCCAGTGACGCTAAAAAGATAAAAGGGCAAATTCAGGGGATGGCTGCCTTGGCGGGGGGGTCAGCCGCTGCCCAGCTTGCCATTGCCGCTGCTATCATGAGTGCCAATAGCGCGATCGACAGACTGGAACAGGAAGAGCGCGAAACCACCTACCAGCGCATCATGGAAAGTAGATTTCTGGATGCCGATATCAAAAACTTATATCAAGGCATCGAAGAACACTTGTCGCCGGAAGAGCGTAAGTACCTTAAGGATATCGATCCGGAACAGGATTATCAGGTGCATGTCTTCGATAAGCAAGGCAACACCATCGGCACACGCACCGTCAAAGGTTGGGAATTACAAGAAGCCTTCATCATAACGAAGGCAGAAGAAAAAAAAGCTGTATTGAACTTCTCCCAGCAGCAATCATTGAACCGCAAATTGTATGATAATCCATTGGGACCACAAAATGCTGCCGATGTCCAGAAAGGTGCTGAACGCTTAGCTAATTTCAAAGATATGATCCGTGAACCAATAACGCTCAGTGGGGTGGACAAAGATTCGAATAGTTTATCAACCTATGACGCATTACTCGGTCGCGCGCCTGCCAAAAAGACGGAAGAAAAAACATCATCGCTCGGTACTTTATTTGCTACGAATGCTTCCTACAGTACGTTATCGAATATGTCGCCTGACGGGGTCGTATATGTTACCACCTCCAAGACCGAAGCACTGAACAAAATTACGGAAAGGGTCAATCGTGACATAGCGATACTGGATCAGGTCAGTGCGCTGCAAGAAACCGGAACGCCCATGAGCTCTCAAGATAGAAAAAAACTGACAACAGAGCTTGAAAAAATCCTTCAGGGCAATGATCTGGCTGAATTAGAAGCCCCCCAAATAGCGGATGCAAAAGAAAAAAAGGCCCCTGTTGCTCCGATAATCACCGCAGATGGAAAAACTCCTGAGGTGCTACTGAATATGCCCCGTGTAGATGCCAACAACGAAAAGGCCATCGCCGATGGTTTTCTTGCCACACAAAAACCTGCTGCCACAGCGGTAGCAGGAACACCTGCACCCGTTATAGCTGATGCCCCGACGTTGCAGCCACCAGCTATTTTGCCGCCGCCTAAAGCAAAAACACCACCCGTTCCTGTTGTGAACTCAGTTAATCCACCAGTGATGACGGCGGCCGCGCCTGTGATTAGCGATACCCCTACCGTCAAACCTGCTACCGCTTCGGCTTCCGCGATGAAACCAGCCCCCAACACACCGGCACCTGCCACCGGAAATCCCGCCGCCGCAGCAACCACACCTACCATTAGCGATACTCCTACCGTAAAAGCTATCATTCCGGCACAGACCATAAATGAACCCAATATGCTGGATAAGACCAGCATGCTGGCATTTTTAAACGAAGGTTTAGACGAGTTGCCAATAACCCGCTCCCCTCAATCCCCCACAGAAGCATTAGTTCCTACGGCCACGCCAAAACTGGCTCCCATCAGCAATTCGCCTGTCAACACTGCACCTGTGACTTCCCCCGCGGTTCCCACCAGCACAGGTACCCCGCCTCCCCCTCCACCGGCTACGGTTGCCCCTGTCATAAAGCTCGATACAGCACCTACCACTATTACGTTCCCAACAGGCGGTCTTGGGGTCAATGTTCCACAAAGGCCTGCTAGTCCCAACCGGCAGTAAGCCCCTCAAAAAAGCCAATAATCGTTAATTTATAAGAACAAAACCGTGATTGACTAATGCCTCTTAGTCGGCTATAAGCCTTATCCAATAGCTAACAAATAGTTAATTTGGAGGGTTCTATGGGTGATAAGCCAGAAGAAAAAAAACCAGCGGATAAGCCAACGGATAAAAAAGCGGATAAAAAAGTGAACTATGATCCGGTTTTAGAAAAAAACAGGCCCGCGCCAGAAAATCTGACCGATGATCAAAAAAAAGAAAGAAATGAAAAAGCGAAGACAATCGCGAATGGTTTGCTCTCCATAAAAGCATGGGATTGGGATGAACATAGAAATAATGTTGCGCTCTTCACTAACTACGGACCCAAAGATACAGTGAAAATCCTGCGCTTTAATGGCGTAAAAAAGGAATTCTTTCCCAAAGAAGATCCGAACAGTTACTACACCATTTCCGGTTCGGAATACCGCTACGCAATGGCATTATCCTTCGGATTAGGCAGCATCAGAAAACTGGATCCTGTACCTCAGAAGATGCTTTCTAAGGAAATTTTCGGTCAGGAAACAGTCCCTTCTGAAGAATCGGATGAGTATCTCGCCGGATGCGTCAAAGCGGTTAAATTAAGGTATATTCTTCATGGTGAATCGGCGGCGCGCAGAGCTGCGGAAGACTTGAAAACGGAAGCCTTGAAAAAAGAAGGCACTGAGAAAAAAGAAGGCGCTGAAAAACCTCCTATTATCGGTGAAAACCCACCCGTCGGCGATAAGCCGCCTGTTCCCGTTGAAAAGCCGCCCATCTTCGAAAAATCAGGCGATATGTCGATGTTCAACGATGAGACGCTCGATAAGCTGGTTGCCGAAGTTGAAAGAGCAACCGCTGCCAGAAACAGTAAGATGCGTGCTGATCTCGGACTGCCGGACCATATCGGTGATGCGCTCAGCAGTGCCAATCTTCAGGTGTCGGGCGTTTCGATGAATACCCCCGCTCCTAAGCTGGCATTTAAAACAGCCAAAGTGGAAAAAACCAAAGAACCATCCCTCGTCGCTTAATTGCGTCATTGGTTCTAAAAAATACAATGGCCTAAAAATATAATGGCCTGAGAGATCGAATGGATCCCTCAGGCCATTTTTGTATGCGTAGTTATTAGCCCGCTTTGGCGTGATCTATATAAGGGCTGAAGTTATGGGCCATTTTACTTTCAAGGTCGCCATTGATGGTATCAATCAGGCGCGATAGCATGCTATTGAGTGCTGCCTTGTGCATATCCGCACCGGCCGCACCGTTGACATCCATAGCTTGCTGGGCTGAAATACTGGACACACTCGCCAGTACCGTGCCATCGCGGCTACAGATGCGCATTTCAATCGCAAGCCTTGCATCATAGTGTTTGTTGCCGTTCAGGCTGGCATTCTGGATAGGCGCGTCCTTAATCACCACCTGCAATTTATTCAAACCACCGGTCGGACGGAGGCGGTTGGCCCAGCTATGGACCGCATCCGATGTATCCACCGGCAGATGCTCACGGTAATCCATCGAGATCGGCGCCTTATACTGGTCGATTACCTCGACGCTATATACTTTGAAATAGAGCGACTGGTAACGGTCGAACGTCACGTTACCAAGCGTATCGGCCTGCGCATACTGCACCGGCGTTTTATCCAGCGCCGGACGGATACCATGTCGGTAACGGTCCATAGCGACAATTTCTTTGGTGTCGGCCCACATTTCATCGGCAATATCCTGATAGGCCTGTGTAATGGATGCGGTGGGAGGAGCGCTTACCGTGGATTTATAGTACATTCCGGGAATAGGCTGATCGCAGCCGCTTAACACACCGGCGAGCGAAAAAGCCACTATAAACTTCAGGGCTTGGCGTAGATGCTGGAACTTCTTCATGACGATCCTCCACTGTCTGATATGTTCAGGATATCGCAACAGCGTAAATAAATCGTTTCAGTTCCGGATTTATTTAGGAAACACCTATATTATATCGGTATTTTATAGATAAAATTTATGATAAAAAATAACCTTTTGTTTACGATTGAATTAATGCCAAAAACCGCCCGCAAACCGTGATCCACCCTTGGTTTGGTGCTGCGAGGGCAAAAAAGGCTAATCTATTGGCAAAAATGATTTTTCGCTCAAAACACCGCCTGCGCCAGATTGACAACGGACAAGATGACAAGCGAAACAAATGTCAGCACCATGCCACGGCTGCGGCTGCCATAGGTCTGGTGTTTAGGCTCTTCATATAACAAGCCATAGGCATGTAAGACCCGCCCCGCCCAGATGCTGACGCCCAACAGGTTGATAAGCAATACACTCCCGCCACCGTTTTCATAAAACGCCAGCAGAATCAGCAGTAATGGCACATATTCAGCAAAATTCGCATGCGTGCGTACAGCACGGTTGAGGTCTTCCCTACCACCATCGGAAAAGGCAATGCGCTCGCGGCGGCGGATACGGATAACAAAAAAGCACAGCACCATGAAATGCAACCCCAGAATCGATGCGTATATGGGTGTGTAATGGAGTGTCATAGAACCCTTACCTATTATTCTTCAATAATTTGCGTCAGGCGCTTGATGGAATCGTCCAATTTGCCGTAAATCGTGGAGGCCACCCTGTGCAACTCGTTATACTGGCGCTGGAGATGGGCAATCGAGCTGTTAAGCTTTTCGCGCTCTTGCTTGAGGGCGTGGTTTTCATGCTCAAAATAGATGATTTTTTCCTGCTGATCTTCTCCCCCATCGTGCTGAGCCGCCATCTGCTTCAGATTGCCTTCCAGCCGGTCAAGCGCCTTCACCAGCCGCCTGGTTGCAACGTACAGAGGGTGCGTGGGGGTGTCGGTCATCGTCGAAATATCTACTTTTTTAAGTCTGACCGCCCAGAATCCACACTTTTGGATTCTTTTTGGTTGAGAAGTTCATTATCGTATGCTTGATACATATTCAATAAGACCACGCGTGGCAACCAGATTGATCGTAACTTATTCAGCGTACTTCCGGCGAGCATAGCATGGCATCAACAAAGTTAAAGTGTGATTTTTTGGAAAAACAGTCCTTATGCAGCAACCCATGACCTCAGCAAAAGCAAACCCATCCGTCAAACCCAAGGTGAATGAATTTGACATGGCGAACGCGATACGCGCCCTATCCATGGATGCGGTTGAACAGGCCAATTCCGGACATCCGGGGATGCCGATGGGCATGGCCGATGTGGCCACCGTTTTATTTTCCGAATTTCTGCGCTTTGATCCTCAACATCCGCTCTGGCCCAACCGCGACCGCTTTATACTGTCCGCCGGTCATGGCTCGATGCTGCAATACGCCCTGCTCTACCTCACCGGCTATGAGGATATGACGCTGGATGAAATCAAACACTTCCGCCAGTGGGGCGCTAAAACCGCTGGTCATCCGGAATTCGGTCATGCGTCCGGTATCGAAACTACCACCGGCCCGCTGGGTCAGGGTGTGGCTAACGGTGTAGGCATGGCACTGGCCGAGCGCCTACTTGCCGCGCGTTTTGGTGATACGCTGGTCGACCACAAGACCTATGTTATCGCCGGTGACGGCTGCCTGATGGAAGGTATTTCACAAGAAGCGATATCGCTCGCGGGACATCTAAAACTCGGCAAGCTGGTGCTGTTGTGGGATGACAATAAAATCAGCATCGACGGCCCTACCAGCCTGACCACCTCCGAAGATACGCTGAAGCGCTTTGAAGCATGCGGCTGGAATGTGCAGGCCATTGACGGCCACGACCATAACGCCATCCGCAAAGCCCTTGCGAACGTACAAAAGAGTGACCGCCCATCAATGATCGCCTGCCGCACCACCATTGGTTTTGGCGCACCTACTAAAGCGGGCAGTGAAAAATGCCACGGTTCACCACTGGGTAAAGCGGAAATCGAAGGCGCAAAAGCAAAGCTGGGTTGGGCACATGGTGCTTTTGAAATTCCTTCGGATATCCTCGCCAGCTGGCGTGATGCCGGTAAGCGCGGAGCTGGCGATTACACCCAATGGACTAACACCTATGCTGCCGCTGATGCGGGCAAGCGCGCTGAATTTGAACGCCTGATGCAACGCGAACTTCCTGCGGCTTGGAACGACACGCTCCAAAATTTCAAAAAGAAATTGGCGGAATCCAAACCGACCGAAGCCACCCGCAAATCATCTGAAAACGTGCTGGAAGCATTGGTCCCTGTCATTCCCGAATTGCTCGGCGGTTCCGCAGATTTAACCGGATCGAACTACACCAAAACCAAAGCCATGAAGCCAGTGTCGGCCACCGACTTTTCCGGCAGCTACCTCTATTACGGTGTGCGCGAACACGCGATGGGCGCCATCATGAACGGCCTCGCCCTGCATGGTGGTTTTATTCCGTACGGTGGCACGTTCTTGGTATTCACCGATTATTGCCGTCCGGCTATCCGCCTGTCAGCACTCATGCAGCAGCGCGTGATCTATGTCATGACGCATGACTCCATCGGCCTCGGAGAAGACGGCCCGACCCACCAGCCGGTAGAACACTTGGCCGCGCTTCGTATCATCCCTAACCTGAATGTGTTCCGCCCTTGCGATGCTATGGAAACCGCCGAGTGCTGGGCATTAGCACTGACGCAAACCACGACTCCTTCGGTGCTTTCGCTGGCACGCCAGAATACGCCGAGCCTGCGAACCGAGTATACACCTGACAATCTGTGCGCGCGAGGTGGCTACATCATCTCGCCTGCCAAGAGTGCTGCAAAGGTAACGATCATGGCTACCGGTTCGGAAGTATCCATCGCGGTCGAAGCGCAGAAGAAACTGGCGGAAAAAAATATCGCAGCGGATGTCGTATCCATGCCCTGCATGGAACTGTTTGATGCACAACCGCAGACCTACAAAGACAGCGTGCTGGGTAAGAACACCTTGAAGGTCGCGGTCGAAGCCGCACTGTCATTCGGCTGGGAACGTTACATCGGTGAAAACGGTGTATTCATCGGCATGAAGGGCTTTGGCGCTTCGGCTCCGGCACCGGAGCTGTACAAACATTTCGGCATTACCGCTGAACATATTGTTAAATCGGTTGAGAATAGATTGAACCCATGACGATTAAAGTTGGTATTAATGGACTCGGGCGCATTGGCCGTTGCGTGTTGCGCGCGCTCTATGAATCCGAAAGCAAAGATTTAGAACTGATCGCCGTTAACGGCCCTGCCGCTGTTGCAACCCACGCGCACCTTCTCAAATATGATTCGGTGCATGGACGTTTTTACGGCGAAGTTTCTGTCGAAGGCGAGAACCTTAATATTAACGGCAAGACCATCAAAGTATTCCACCAGAAAGACCCGAAACAAATCCCGTGGGGACAGCTTGGTGTCGATGTGGTGTTTGAATGCACAGGTAAATTTAACAAGAAAGCCGACGCAGCGCAGCATCTGGAATCGGGTGCCAAAAAAGTGGTAATATCCGCTCCGGCGGATGGCGTGGATGCCACGATTGTGTACGGCGTAAATAACGCCGCGCTGCATAAAGACCATCAGGTTATCTCGGTAGGCTCCTGCACCACCAACGGGTTAGCCCCTGTTGTTAAAGTGCTGAACGACCTCGTGGGCATCGAAGCGGGCTTCATGACCACTATCCATTCGTATACGGGCGACCAGAATCTCGTCGATAACAGCCACAAGGATTTGCGGCGCGCGCGCTCGGCGGCGTTGTCGATGATTCCGACTTCCACCGGTGCTGCCAAAACCATCGGCCTGATTTTGCCCGAGCTTAAAGGCAAGCTGGATGGCACCTCGATTCGCGTTCCTACCCCGAACGTATCGCTGATCGATCTGACCATTACGGCGGGGCGCGATACCACTGCGGAAGAAATCAACGCAGCGCTGCAAAAAGCATCGACGGGGACCCTCAAAGGTGTGCTCGGCGTATCAGCGGAACCCTTAGTGTCAATTGATTACACGCATACTACTTTAAGCAGCATCGTTGACCTTGCTGGTACCTATGTGATGGGCAAGCGCCTCGTGCGCGTGGCCAGCTGGTATGATAACGAATGGGCATTTTCCAACCGTATGCTTGATGTGGCAAGGTTATTCATGTCATGAAATTTCCACGGCTTGAGGATGTTGATCTGGCGGGTAAAACGGTACTGGTGCGTACCGATTTGAACGTACCGATGCAAGGCGGCAAGGTAACTAATAATAACCGCATCGTGCGTTTGCTGCCGACACTAGAGTATCTGATGAAGAAGAAATGCCGCATTGTCCTGCTGTCGCATTTTGACCGCCCGAAAGGCAAATTCGTTCCCTCCATGTCGTTAGCACCGCTGGTGGATGCGGTATCGGAAGCGATGGACGGTAAAGAAATCCAGTTCGGTGTTGATTGCATCGGCCCTGCTGCACGTGATGCGGTGGCTAAGCTTAAGGCTGGCGAAATCGTGCTGTTGGAAAATTTGCGCTTCCATCCGGAAGAAGAAGCTGGTGATGCCAACTTCGCACGCGAGCTGGCAAGCCTTGGTGATGTCTTTATCAACGATGCGTTCTCTGCCTCGCACCGTGCCCATGCCTCGATCACCGGTATCGCTGCTTATCTCCCAATTGCAGCCGGAAGGCTGATGGAAGAAGAGCTGGCATCCATCTACAGTATTTTCTCGAATGCAAAAAAACCAATCACCGCTATTGTCGGCGGTTCGAAAATATCGACCAAACTGGAACTGCTGGAAAACCTCGTGGCGAAAGTCGATAACGTGGTGATTGGCGGGGCAATGGCGAATACATTTTTGCTAAGCCAAGGCCATTCGGTGGGCAAATCACTGGTAGAAACCAACCTGAAAGCGACAGCCAAACGCATTCTGGAAACTGCCAAGAAAAAGAAATGCAACATCATCCTGCCGGTGGATGTGGTGGTAGGTCAACCGGACGCTACAAGCAACGCCTGTGTAGGCATTGAGCATATTCCCGCCGACCAGATGGCACTTGATATAGGCAACGAAACTATCCGCGCCATTTCCGACTGCCTCGCCACCTCTAAAACCGTGATATGGAATGGCCCGATGGGCTTGTTTGAAACGCGCCCGTTCGATGTGTCAACCATGATGGTCGCGCGTGAAATCGCCCGCCTTACCACCAGCGGAACGATTAAAAGTATTGCCGGTGGTGGCGATACAGTTGCCGCTCTTGCCATCGCCGGCCTTGGTGGTTCGTTCAGCTACCTGTCAACCGCAGGCGGTGCGTTCCTAGAATACCTCGAAGGCAAAACCTTGCCGGGTATCACCACCTTGCTGGAAGCCAAAAATAGCAAACCCCATTCCGGCGGCAAAATCAAAGCAAATGCCTGATATATACTAACGGTTGCAAAGCTACGTGATTCGGCGTGACGATAATTTTTTCTTGAATCATTTCGCAACAGGAATATATTCAGGAGATGATGTACACACTCCCCATCACCACTACCAAACCCAAAGCAGCAACTATTCCTATTTATCTGCTGCGCACGGCCCAACTTGCCGCGTGGCTGAAGTCGCAACCGGCACAGACAAAACACTGGCTGGAGGCGAATAAATTCAAAGGGGATGCCGGAAGCTTCTGTTTACTGCCCGATAAAAATGGCACAATAGCTGCTGTGGCGTGCGGCATCGGCGAAACGCCCGACACATGGAGCATTGCCCACCTCACCACTGCATTGCCTGCTAAAACCTACCATCTTGAAGGGACACTGAGCGCGGATCAGGCCACACAACTAACGCTAGGCTGGGCACTCGCCGGATACCGTTTTACCCGTTACAAAAAAAACACCTCCGCGTTGCCGGTGCTGGTTGTTCCTAAAGGCTGTGACACGGCCTATGTAAAATCTCTCGGTACCAGCATGTTCTGGGCACGTGACCTGATCAATACCCCCGCTAACGACATGAACCCGCAGGCGCTGGCACAGGAAGCAATCGACTGGGCAAGCACTAACAAAGCCAAAGTGACTGTGATTAAAGGTGAAGCGCTACTAAAAGCAAATTATCCGATGGTGTATGCGGTAGGTAAAGCGGCGACTGTGCCACCGCATTTTGTTGATATCTGTTTTGCGAAAAAAGGCGCACCGAAATTAACGCTCGTTGGCAAAGGTGTGTGTTTTGATTCCGGCGGGCTGGATATTAAATCCACCGGCAATATGAAAATGATGAAAAAAGACATGGGCGGTGCCGCGTGTGTGCTTGCTCTTGCCAAGACCATTATCGAATTGAAACTACCAGTACAGTTGCGCGTGCTGTTGCCGATTGTGGAAAACGCCATTGCCGGTAACGCCATGCGCCCGCTCGATATTGTCCCCACCCGTAAAGGCATCACGGTTGAAATAGGCAACACCGACGCCGAAGGCCGCCTCATCCTGTGCGACGCGTTGTTCGAGGGGGATTCTGAAAAGCCTGACCTGCTAATTGACTGCGCCACCCTGACTGGTGCAGCGCGGGCGGCACTGGGCACCGAAATTCCCGCTTTTTTTACGAATGACGACCAGCTGGCACACGCCTTAACAGACCATTCCGCCCGCGAAAACGATCCGCTATGGCGCTTGCCACTATGGAAAAATTATAGAAAACAATTAGATACAGCAAATGCAGATTTAAGCAACGACCCCGATAGCGCTTATGGCGGCGCTATTCTTGCGGCCTTGTATTTACAAGAATTTGTTAGTAAAACCACCCCATGGCTTCACATTGACATGATGGCGTGGAACGTGGGTACAAAACCAGGGCGGCCCCAAGGCGGGGAAGCAATGGCAGTACGGGCACTCTATGCATTAGTAAAGGATCGTTATGGTACAAGTTAAAGAAGAAAAAGTAGTAGGCTCATCAAAAATTATCCGCGCATTGTCGTTCTGGCATGGCGTCACATCGACCGCTCTGAAGCAAATGCCTATCGACCTTTCGGCACGCCAGACAGCGATCCTGCTCAACGTCTATCTCATGCCGCCGCCACACAGCATCAAAAGCCTCGCGGATGACCTGATGATTTCGAAGCCTGCTATCTGCCGCGCTATTGATGCTTTGGAAAAAGGCAAGCTGGTGAAACGTATCCGCGACAAACAGGACAAACGTAACGTCCTGATCCAGCGTACGGTCAAAGGCTCGGTATACTTAAGCGAATTTGCTGACATCATCCTCAGCCTGTCGAAAGAAGCTGCGTAACCCTAGCTATCTTTACAGTAAGGACGACGCTGGAATATTAGAGATTATTGCTCATCGTCATCGTCTTTTCTGGGTTTATCCAACACATCAAACAAGCCGCGCAGAAATCCGGGGGTGAGGATCGACAACGGGTTCACCGACACATCCGGATTGTTCTGCGTGCCCTTGATGGAGTAGCGCGCAGCAAATACCCCCTGCCCATCACCGCCGGTAAACACCTTGCCAATCAATGGTACATTCCCCAACACATTGTTGAGGGAATAGGATGGAACCAGTGTGCCCTGAATATCCAATGCTACTTTCGGGAAGGTGACGGTTCCCTCTGCCGTTAAACCTATGGCATCGCCGTGAGTTTTGGCATTCTCCAGTGTCAGCACATCATTACTGAGGGTAAACGGAGCGCTGAGGCGCATAAAGTGAATACCATTACCCTGCAATGTGTCAAAGAAACCGGTGAGTGATGCCAGCGAAAGAATTTTTGCAAGCACCGACGCATTCTTAACCGTATGTTCGTTGATATCCATGCGGCCACGCAACGAACGTGGTTTATTGCCGTTAGCATCTGAATAGTTACCGGTAATGGTAAGATCGCCACCTTCCATGCCGTCAAATATATTGAGTGCCTTAACAAAAGCACCCGCACTTTCGGCATGAAGCGACAGCTGCCGCCGGCCTTTAGGATTGCGAAGAATACGGAAATTGAACGGTTTTTTGTCAAGCGTAGTTCCAGAAATATTGGCGCTTTCACAAAGCTCCGCATCACAATTAACAGCGCCTTTAACCGCCAACAGCTCCCTTCCCTCGCCGAACATGACGCGCGCCACATCGGTTTTAAATGCCAGCGATGGGAAATGCTCAAACGAAAAAGTACTCTCTTCTTTGCTGTCCTTGTTGCCAAACCAACTGCTTAGATCAATAGCATTGCCGCGCGCTTCGATAATATGTCCCGTATCCGTGCGTTCATAGAGAAACTGTTCAAGATTCGTGCTGCCAAGTTGCAAATGTTCCATGCTGACACGGCGGATACCCGACATATCCTTGGCAAGCTCGGCCGAACCTTTGGCCTGCATGTTGGTGCTGGTAAAATTAAAAGCGGAAATGGTGGCGACATCGTCTTTTTTCTCGGCAGTAAGCGTAAGAGTAGCTGCTTGCTTGTTTGGTTTCTGGATGTGCAGGTTAGGCAAAGAAATAGCAGCATTGGTAAGATCCAGCGTAGCCTGCGTATATTCTGCCGCCTTCCCTTCTTTCAGGCTGGCTTTAACACCGATTGATCCTTTTAAAAACTCAAACGCCGGATAGCCAAAGCGCGGCAACACTTCAACCGGCGCCGTGGCAGTGGCATCAATAAAGGTGTCGTACCCTTTGTCAGGCGTAAACAGGTATTTAACATCTGCGTCCGATACGCTGGCACCATTGATGTTCCCAGTACCCTTAAATTCCAGAGCATTGTTGTCAATCGCCAGCGAACCATCAATGCCCTTACCATCGAATTTTTTCATGAAACCCGCCTGCGATACGCCGGCAAGTTCTGCCTTGATATCGAAATCCACATCCGGCGTGCTATCGCTATGTTGCTTGTCTTTATGCTCGGCAAAAAATTTAAAGCCAAGCACGGCGCTGCCTTTTACTTTGCCTTCAGCCTGATCGGCCAGAAGGTTCAGGCGTTGTGCATGTTTCAGTGGCGGCAATTCGAGCAAGTGGATAACATCCTTGGCGGTGCTTTCCGCAGCAAGGCTGATCTTGATATAGGGATTATCCGGATTGAGATCGGCAATCAGCACCTTGCCATTGGAAAGTTTGGTATTCTGCATATAGCTGGCGGAATCAATCGTGGCCTCAAGGCTCAATCCGTCCACATGCACTTTACCGTTCACCGCAGTGATTGCCGGATGCTCGGGCAGATAATGAATGGTTGCTCCTTCCAGCATAATTGTGGCGTCCACATCTTCTTTCGGCAATGTCGGTTTTGCAAGGTCTCCTGACGCAATATTAATCTCGGCTTTGGCCTCTGGCACCGTGCCTTCAGTGATATTGGCGGTCACCCATTCGCGCGATATGGGCGCAAGGCTAGGTGGCCAGAAAAGATGGATATCACCCGCCGTAATATGCTTGGCAACCACGCTGGCATGCACCTGCGGATCATTTTTGTCCAGCACCACCGTACCTTGGCCATCCAGTAATGTTCCACCCAAATCCATATTCAATCGAGTGATATCGATAGTACTGACCTTGGTGTTGGCATCATGGCCAAGATTACCTTCGACATGAAATTTTTTAACCGGCAATGAACCGTCCAGCTTATCCGTCTCCAGCGAACCTTCGCCACCTTCGGCAATAAAGGTCATTTTCTGAAGATCTCCATCCATGTCTGCGACGATATTAGCCTTGCCGGTCAGCGGAAATTTCATCGTTCCCAGCAGGCTGTTTTCAGCAAACAGATCGGCGAGCGTTCCAGGCATGAGCTTACTGACGGTAATTTCGCCTTCAACTATGGAGCTGTCATTTTTTTTAGTGAATTCTGCCGAAAGCAATGACTGGTAGTTATCATAGGAAATTCGGGTAGTGGCAATCGCCTGTAACCCGTGACGGTTACGCCGGAACGCAAAATCCGCACCATTCGTTTTGAAAAATACGCCTTTTTGCTTGTTGCTGATGGTCACGTCGGCATTAACAATAGAGACGAGGCGAAGTGCGCGCAGATTGCCGGCATTATCAGGATTGATGAAAGGTGCCATGATCGCCGCGAACGGAACGGCAGGTGTTTCCGCTGCATCAGCCGGTTTATCCGCATTAGCATCAGCAGAGGATTCTTCCGGCTCAAGGCCGTAGCTGATAGAGTGGTCTTCGTTCTGGTACAGGCTGATCACCGGATGGGTAATGGTGAGCGATGTAGGCAACATCTGGCCGCGCACCAATCCGAATAAATCAATACCAAGTGAAATTTCCGGCAGGCGTGAATAGGTGTGGCGCTGGTTGGTAAATATTTTGATGTTACGAATGCGGATGTCAATCGGGTGTTTCCAACCATCCCAGATGAGCCATGTGCTGCCTACGCTCACCGAGTATTTATGATCGGGTGGCTCGAACATCAACTCGATATAAGGAGACAACACATCTAATGAGCGCGGCCCCGTGGCCACCCATGCCAGCAAAATGTTGAACGCGCTCAGCCCCGCAATCGCCAATCCGATAAAGATGCCGAATACAAGTTTAATTACTGATCTACGCAGGCTACGAAAATTCATCAAAATAGAGTGTGAAACAGGTGGTTTCTAGTGTCCGTACAAAACCGAAATATTAAACGCCATAATCCCCCCCTTGGCAAGTGTGCTGATCATTGCGTAGCACTGAAGGTAATGGCTGTATAAATGCTGGCGATTAGGATTGCCAACGCCTATATTCTACCGAAGCATAACACTTATTTCATACCACACGCTAATGGAATCACCCTCCTTCCAACTCAATGCTGGCATGTTACCAGAACCTTTCCGGCAAAAAGACGTGCAACTCGGGTTGCAACGTTGGGAAGAGTCTGCCGTACACACCGAAGACACAGAGCTAGCGGCATGGATGCGCAGCGTTTCCACACCACAACATCCCGCCCATGCGCTACTGGCGTCGGTTTTTGGCAATTCACCTTATCTTTCCCGCCTGTTACTGCTCTATCCGCAAACGCTGCGTGAGGTGACCGCATCGGGAATAGATAAGGCATGGGACAAACTACTGGCAGAACTGGATTACGACCTGCCTGAGTCCAATGACTACAGTGAGTTAATGAAGCATTTGCGTGTTGCCAAGGGTAAAGCCGCCCTCATGATCGCGCTTGCCGACCTTGCGAAATGGTGGACGCTGCCGATGGTAACACAGGCACTATCGCTGATTGCCGAACGCACCCTCACGCTGGCACTGGATAAACTGTTGATGATGGCACATAAACGCGGGGAAATTGAATTGAAAGACCTGCATTCGCCCTCACTGGACAGCGGTATTATTGTGCTGGGTATGGGTAAACTCGGCGGGCGCGAACTGAACTATTCCAGCGATATCGATCTGATCGTTTTTTTCGAACCTGAACGCATGACATATAAAGGGCGCTTAAGCGAACCCAAATTCATGACGCGCTTATGCCATGACATCGTTACACTCATGCAGGAGCGCACCCCGCAAGGTTATGTATTCCGCACCGATCTGCGCCTGCGCCCCGACCCCGCCTCCACCCCGCCCGCCATCAGCACCGAAGCCGCATACTACTACTATGAAAGCGTGGGGCAAAACTGGGAACGCGCCGCCATGATTAAAGCGCGGCCTGTAGCAGGCGATATCGCCGCCGGTGAACGCTTCTTAAAAGGTCTCGCCCCGTTCATGTGGCGGCGTAACCTCGATTTCGCTTCCATCATCGACATCCACTCCATTAAACGCCAGATGGACAGCCGCCTGAATAAAGACATCCAGCTGGCCGGACATAATATCAAACTCGGTCAGGGTGGTATCCGCGAGATTGAATTTTTTGCCCAGATCCACCAACTCATCTGGGGCGGACGCGAGCCGGTGCTGCGTAGCCGTGCCACTTGCGATACATTGGTAAAACTCAGCGAATACGGACTGATTGACGAATCCAAAGAACAGTTGCTGCAAAAAGCCTATAATTATTTCCGCATACTCGAGCATCGGCTGCAAATGGTCGATGACGCGCAAACCCACAGCCTGCCGCAAACAGCAGAAGGCATCGCCCACATCGCCTGCTTCATGGGATATAAGGACACGGAAAGCTTCGAACGCGAGCTGATGCCTTTGCTTCGCTGCGTGCATGAGATTTATTCCTCATCGTTCAAAAGCGAGGAAGACAACGTCCTCGGGGATGAAGGAAATCTTGTATTTACCGGAGTCAGCCACGATCCCGATACTCTCGACACACTGACGCGAATGGGGTATCAGCATCCGGAAACTGTGTCAGAAATTGTCATGGGGTGGCATCACGGATCGAAGCGCGCCACGCGTACCAAACGCGCCCGCGAACTGCTCACCGAAATGATGCCACTACTCTTAAAACGTCTCAGCGAAACCGCGAATCCCGACACCGCTTTTCTCAAATTCAACGAATTCCTCACCAACCTGCCTTCGGGCGTGCAGCTCTTCTCGCTGTTTAATGCCAACCCGCAGTTGCTCGGGCTGGTCGCCGATATCATGGGCAGTGCGCCGACACTGGCAGATTCATTAAGCAAAAGCCCTGAACTACTCGATGCCGTACTCTATGATGATTTTTATGAAGCCCTTCCATCACAAGCCGTTCTTTTCAGTCAGCTCAACGAGTATCTCAAAGATTTGAGTGACGTTGAAACCTACATTGAGCGTATCCGCTATTTCCGTAACGAAAAACAATTTCAGGCGGGTGTACAACTGCTACGCGGCATGATCACCGCACAAACCGCCAGCAGCTTCCTGTCGCGACTGGCCGAACTGACTATCCAAAAGACATTTACTATCGTACAGGACGAATTTATTAAAACCTACGGTGCCATCAGTGACAGCCACTTCGCCGTTATCGGACTTGGTAAACTCGGCAGCGGCGAGCTGACCTTCAGTTCCGATATTGATCTGGTGTTTGTCTATGAGGCTCCCGATTTTGAGAAATTATCCGACGGTGACAAAGAACTCAGCCCCAGCGTGTATTTCAACCGCCTCGCCCAACGCTATGTCGGTGCGCTGACCGCCATGGGAAAAGCCGGCAGACTCTATGAGGTGGATACACGCCTTCGGCCCTCGGGCGCACAGGGATTGCTGGCCGTCAGCACCAAGGCTATCCAGCATTATTTTGACGAGCTGGCATGGACCTTTGAATACATGGCGTTCACCAAGGCCCGCGTCATCATCGGCGAGCCACGCGTAAAGTCACTGCTCAATGACTTTATCCGGCAACAGATCAATAAACCACGTGATACCGATAAGCTCAGGGGCGATGTCGACGACATGCGCCAGCGCATTGAAAAAAATCACGCAACGGCCAATATATGGGACATTAAATACGTGCGCGGCGGGCTGATGGAGATTGATTTTATAGCCCAGTACCTTATGTTGCTCCACGCCCCGAACACGCAAGGATCGCATTCGGGAAGTGCTGAATCTATATTGCTGTGGTTATTGCGTGAAGGCAGGATAGATGCTGGGGCCTGTGATTCACTAATCACCTCATATCATTTTTTAACTATATTATTCAATATGTTGAGATTATGTTCCAATGGATCGCTGGATGAGGCGAGCGCCCCGCAGGGACTCAAAAAACTGCTGGCGCAATCCGCCGGAGAGCCGGATTTTGAAAGCGTCAAAGCCCACCTGATACATGTTGAACAAACCGTGTTTGAACACTATATTGGTTACCTCAAAATCTAACCGTGTGGAGGACCTATGAGTAAAAGTGCAGCCCAGACGAAACTGACCGAGCTTTCCATTGGTGATAAAGCCCCTGACTTTGCCGTCGCCTTTGCCAGTCATGAAGAAATCACCAGCGAAAGCCTCAAGGGCAAAGCCAAGGTGATTTATTTTTACCCCAAGGACGATACCCCCGGTTGCACCATCGAAGCAAAAGATTTCCGCGATTATATCGATGCCTTCACCAAAGCCGGTGCCGTCGTGATCGGCGTATCGAAAGACTCGGTAAAAAGCCACGATAAATTCAAGGAAAAATTCTGCCTTCCCTTCCCGCTCGCATCCGATGTAGAAGGAACCATGTGCGAGGATTATGGCGTGTGGGTTGAAAAAAGCATGTACGGCAAAACGTACATGGGCATCGAACGCGCTACCTTCCTTGTCGATAAAAACGGCATTATCCGCAACATCTGGCGCAAGGTCAAAGTCGATGGCCATGTAAAAGAAGTGCTGGATGCTCTCAACAGACTCTGATTACTAACACCCAACCCCCTTTCCGATATTCATGCCGTTATGGACACTTCCGAGACACTAAAACAGGCGGCATCAAGCTGGGCTGGCCTGCGCACACGCGTGATTTCGGGCGTAGTGATGGCAGTGATGATGCTCGGGGCATTATGGCTGGGTGGATGGGTTTTTATCCTGCTGGTCGTAGCCGCCGCATTGCAGATGATTCGTGAGTGGGACGCACTCACCGCTAAAGATCCCTATTACTGCAAAGCGGCGGGCGTTGCCTATGTTGCCGTGCCATCCGCCTCGCTGGTCTGGTTGCGGGAATTACAGTTCGCTGATCACCCGCATGGCGGCGCAGCATTGGTGCTGTATGCTCTTTTGGTGGTATGGGCGACGGATATCGGTGCTTTTTTTGCCGGACGTCGTATCGGCGGGCCTAAACTCGCTCCGGTCATCAGCCCCAACAAAACATGGGCGGGACTGGGTGGTGGTATGGTAGCAGCTGCCATTGTCGGCGGCATTTGCTCGAACTTCACCCCCTACCCGCCGTCTTGGATTGCCGCCATGGATCTGGGCGTGGTGCTGGCGGTCATTTCACAAGCCGGTGATTTATTCGAATCATGGCTCAAGCGCCGCGTGGGTGCGAAAGACAGCGGCACGCTGATTCCGGGGCACGGCGGATTACTTGACCGCGTCGACGGGTTAGTATTCACCTTGCCACTCTTTGCATTGCTCTTATCGCTTTACGGGAGCGCGTCATGAGCGTGACTTCCATCACTATGGCAGTAAAGCCTTCCGGCGTACCCGCTACGCGCAAAAAATCGGTAACGATACTCGGCTCCACCGGAACCATCGGACAAAACACCCTGAAGATGATTGATGCCGGTGCGGATAATTTCCAGATTCTTGCGCTGACTGCGGGCAACAATGTGGCATTGCTTACCGAACAGGCTAAACGCTACCGCCCGAAACTTGCCGTGATTGCCGATGCGTCCCTATATAATGAACTGAAAGAAAATCTCAGCGGCCTTGGTATTGAAGTAGCCGCCGGAGAACATGCCGTTACGGAAGCCGCCGCCATCCCGACCGATATTGTCATGTCGGCCATTGTCGGTGCGGCAGGCCTGAAACCAACCCTGTCGGCCATCCGCACCGGAACAACCGTGGCACTCGCCAATAAAGAATGTTTGGTATGTGCCGGTGAACTGGTGATGAAAGAAGTGGCACGCCATAATGCCACACTCATTCCGGTTGACTCCGAACACAGCGCTATTTTTCAGTTGCTCGATAAGGTCGATATGGAATCGGTAGAAGATGTCACCATCACCGCGTCCGGTGGGCCGTTCCGCACGTGGACGACCGAACAGATGCGTGATGTCACGCCACAACAGGCCATCAAACATCCCAACTGGAATATGGGTGCGAAAATCTCGGTCGATTCGGCTACGCTCATGAACAAGGGCATTGAACTGATCGAAGCATTCCATTTGTTCCCGTTTACCGCCGAGCAACTCAAAGTGCTGATCCACCCGCAATCCATTATCCACTGCCTCGTCACCATTATTGACGGTTCGGTGCTGGCACAACTGAGTACACCCGACATGGGCGCTCCGATTGCCCACGCGCTGGCATGGCCTGCACGCATGCTTACACCGGTGAAAAGACTCGACCTCGCTGCTCTCGGCCAGCTTGAATTTGCTGCTCCCGATACCGGACGTTTTCCGGCGCTACGGCTTGCCCGCGAGGCATTGGTGGCAGGCGGTTGTGCACCCACCGTGCTGAATGCCGCCAACGAAATTGCCGTTCACCGTTTTCTTAAAGGTGACATCGGTTTCCTTGATATCGTCAGGGTGATTGAACAGACGTTAGCTAGCGTCACCAACACTCCTTTTTCAACACTTGAAGACGTTCTCGCCTGCGACCAGCAAGCACGTCGAACCGCGGAGATACAATAAATGGACTTTGTGTTGCATTTTTTCCATAGCATGTGGTCGTTCTTTATCGTCATTAGTGTCATTGTGTTCAGTCATGAATTTGGCCATTACATCGTAGCCAAATGGTGCGGCGTAAAAATCACGGCATTTTCCCTCGGTTTTGGAAAAGAACTCATCGGGTGGAACGACAAATCCGGCACGCGCTGGAAAATCGCTATGCTGCCTTTCGGCGGGTATGTGAAGATGTTCGGTGATGCCTCGGCCGCCAGCACCGCCGATGCGGATGCCCTTGAACAAATGAGCGAGGCTGATAAAAACCTAACCTTCCATTTTAAACCACTCCACAAAAAAGCGGCGATTGTCGCCGCAGGCCCTGTCGCAAATTTTATCCTCACCATCGTCATTTTTACTTATTTTATTATGACCGTTGGACTCCCCTCCGCCGAACCACTGGTTGGGGAAGTGATGCCTGATTCACCGGCTGCTGTCGCAGGACTGGTTTCGGGTGACCGCATTCTCAAGATTAACGAGGATAAGGTGAATAGCTTTAACGACATTCCCTATCTGGTGGCGACCAACCTCGGCACGCCGGTAACACTGCTGGTGCAGCGCAAGGACAAGGAATTTTCCGTTGTGCTGACTCCTAAGGAAGTGGAAGACGATGATGGTCTTGGCAATAAAATCAAGCACCCTGTCATAGGCATCAAAAGCACCGATATCAAATATCATGATGTTGGCTTTTTTAAAGCGCTCGACGAATCCGTTCACCGTACCTATATGATCTGCGAGTCGACACTGCGCGTGATCGGGCAAATGGTCACAGGAAAACGTGGCGCGGGCGATTTGAAAGGCCCTGTAGGCATTGCCCAGCTTTCCGGTCAGGCAACGGGCAAAGATTTTCATACGGCATTGTGGCTGATTGCCATGCTGTCTGCCAATCTCGGGCTGGTGAACCTGTTTCCTATTCCGGTACTCGATGGCGGCCACCTTGCATACTATGCCGCTGAAGCCATGAGCGGCAGGCCAATGGCGCAAAAAGTGCAGGATTATGGTTTCAGGGTAGGTTTTGTTATCCTGTTTGCATTGATGTCGTTTACCATCCTCAACGATCTGCAAAAATTACTCTGACACATACTTCAGGAGAGCGTTAAACGCAAAAGACCACCTTGATTCCCCGATTGGGGAGGTGGTCTTTCTTTGCTTGGGACAGATGCTGCGTTAGCGAAAAAAATTGACGTAATAAAAATACGCAGCAATCGTCCACGATACCAGTATCGCCAGTGCCGCCTCCTGCCGTTTATCGCGGATGGGGTGGTCTTTGGGATACTTTTTCTTACCACCGATGAGCGTTTTCAACCCGTACCATAGTGTCAGAAGAACATTCCACACACCATACAGGAAGAACGCGGCGCACACCCAAAACATGGGAAACTCCGTGGGGAAAATCGGGAACTCGGATTGCTCCGAGTGTGGCTTTTTGATGATGTCAAAAGCTAGGGATGCGCGGATTATAGATGAATACTAAACAGGCTTCAAGCCTGAGCATCTTTAGGGTCGACATCGGGCTTTGGCTTGGCACCAGGCTTTGGTTTGCCTTTAACATGACGGCCAAGCGCCACCTTGGCAGTAAAATATCCTTTATTTTCCTGCGTTTCCTTATCTGCTACCGGAAGTTTCTTTCCTTTATTCGCAGCCGCCTGCCGCAACTCTTTCGGCATATTTTCTTTGCATTCAATAAGATAGCTTGCATCTGGCTGGAGCTTGATTTTTAGAATGTGTTTTACCATCCGTTCTTTCGCAGGGCGATCAGAGCAGTAAATCATAATAAACAGCTTCCCCATGTTGGGAATGGTAACGCGCGGGAAATGCTCGTGCAGTAAATTCAGTTCTGCCTGCGCCTCTTCCAGTGTTTTGTAATGCTTGCCTTTGCGGATACTACGCAACACCGGATGTCCCCAGTTTGGATTATCGCGCTTGATTTGTGCGCGCTGCGGATGCGTGTTGGCAGGGGATTCCAGTTTCATGGCATATAACTGCCATTTGGTCACGGAAGTATCTTCGCTTTTTTTATAGGAAATCAGGGCAAAATTGCCAATAATACCTTTGGTTTCTTCTTCTGCCGGCACCTCGAATCCCTTGATCCACAGATGAATGGACGGCGTGGCATTATTCTGTAACTGACGTGTGGAAATAATAAAATGCGACCGGATCAACTCTAGTTTTTCACGTGCTAATTCCTCGGTCGGCAGGCAAAATAACTGGTGCACCACCGCACTGATCGTTGGATTTTTTACACTGGCATATCGTTTATCTTGCTGACCCATAAAGGCATTATTCCAGATTTTCCTGAAAATACCATTAACACCCCCCATAAGCCGGCGATCAGGTGCAATTGGTCGTCCCCACACCACCAACAGCACTCAGCGTACCACCTAGTAGCCTGACCAGTGCCGTAGCGCCAAATACCACGGAAATTCCGACACCTACCATCATTGCCATCCCCCATGACACCTTGCCTAACAGGGCCCCGATACCAAACGCCGACACAGCAATCGTGGCCCGTGCGCGGGCACTATCACCTGTGATCCATTCGGCAGCAATGCACAGGGCATTGCTCATCGGCGAAGCCTTGGTCACCGTTGACGCAAAGGCCAGCTGCGGCAGCGTAAGTAATATAACACTCACCATCAGCAACAGGCATATATGCAAACTTTGCTCTAATTGCATCACATGAACACAGGAATTTCCTTACTTAAAGGTTAATTATGGCACATTACAATTAATATATCGTTAGGGTTTACAGGTAGACTGGTGAGTATTATTTATAAAAATGCGGTTTTCAGGCAAAAAAATAACCGTATTAACCCGATGGATAGCCCATTAATTACGCTTGATTTAAAACTATTTTTGCCTCATGACTACTAACGTAATTATACAATGACATTGTGAATAATGGGCAGATGACTGGATTATGATACAAAGCCGTTCGATCTTATCCGTAGCCGTATGGGGGCTGTTACTTTCAGGAGGAATCAGCTCACCGCTATGGGCCCAAACCTCTGCTGATTCCGCTCCCGATACCACCGCAGGTTCCGACATTCCTTCCGGCGGAAAAATTGGTGCCATTAAGGTCGAAGGCCTCCAGCGCATCGAAAGCGGCACTGTTATTACCTATCTCGGCCTTAAAGTTGGTGATAATTTCAGCACGGTCGAAATCAGTAACGGCCTTAAAAACCTCTTTGCCACCGGATTTTTTGCCGACGTCAAATTACTTCGTCAGGGCAATACACTCGTCGTCAACGTCATTGAAAACCCCGTTATCAGCAAGGTCATTTTCGAGGGTAATGATCGCATTGAAGCCAGCGATCTTGAAAAGGAAATAGAGCTGAAGCCACGTTCTATTTACTCTCGCGACAAGGTGCAGACCGATGTAAAGCGCATCCTCGACATCTACCGCCGCAGCGGGCGTTATAACGCAGCTGTTGAGCCCAAAATCATTAAGCAGGACCAGAACCGCGTCAATCTGGTGTATGAAGTTACCGAAGGCCCCATAGCCAAAGTCGACAAGATCCGCTTTATCGGTAATGAGCATTATGATACGGAAACGCTGCGTAAAGCCATCCGCACAGAAGAAACACGCTGGTATAAATTTTTATCCGATAATGATAAATATGATCCTGACCGCCTCCAGTTCGACCAAGAATTGCTGCGCCGTTTTTACACTAATGAAGGCTATGCTGACTTTCAGGTAAAGTCTGCCAATGCCGAGCTATCCGAAAAACATGATGCATTTTATCTGACCTTTGTAGTTGAAGAAGGCCCGCAATACACCTTCGGCGAAGTCAAGG
Source organism: Alphaproteobacteria bacterium (assembly GCA_025360605.1). Taxonomy (GTDB): domain Bacteria; phylum Pseudomonadota; class Alphaproteobacteria; order Rickettsiales; family SXRF01; genus JANYBV01. The sequence continues at coordinate 33,732 of JANYBV010000025.1, forward strand.
TAGTGAATGAAATCCAAGGCAAAGAAAAGCTCGACCTTGATTCTCTTATCTCCACCCAAAAAGGTGATAGCTACGATGCGAGCAAGGTAGAATCTTCCGTAGACACACTTATCAAAGAGCTTGGAAATCACGGCTATGCGTTCGTGGACATCCAGCCAAAACTGGAACGCGATAAAGAAAAGAAAATCGCAACCCTGACCTATGTCATCAAACCCGGTCCGCGCGTGTATGTGGAACGTATTAATGTAACCGGAAACGTCCGCACACTGGATGATGTGGTGCGTCGTGAATTCCGCCTTAAAGAAGGCGACCCTTACAACAACGCCCTACTCCAGCGCAGCGAACAGCGCATCAATAACCTTGGTTTTTTTGAAAAAGTACAGGTTAAAAATGAGCCCGGAAGCGCGCCTGATAAAACCGTTGTAAACGTGGATGTAAAAGAAAAATCCACTGGCGAAATCAATCTCGGTGCGGGGTACTCGACCACCGACGGTGTGTTGGCCAACTTTGGCGTGAGCGAACATAACTTGCTGGGACAAGGTCAGGATTTACGCACCAACTTTACACTCGCAGCGCGCCGCAGGGCCGCTGAACTTGGCTTTACCGAACCCTATTTTCTTGACCGCGAACTCTCAGCCGGTTTCGATGTCTACCGTACCTATGAAGACTTTACCCGTGAGAGTTCGTACGTCAGCGACGTACAGGGTGTAAACCTGCGCATGAGCTACGCGTTGCAGGAAAAGCTTCAGCACTCCTTCTACTATACCATTCATAAAAACACTATTTCCGAGGTTCCTACAACCGCATCTGCTTATATTCAGGGGCAGTCCGGAACCAACGTGACTTCCGCTGTCGGCCAGTCTCTGGCGTATGATGAACGCGATAATAAATTCAGCCCGACAAAAGGATATTTCGTCAGCATTTCCCAAGAAGTGGCCGGTGTTGGCGGGGATTCACGTTATTTGAAACATGAAGCCAAAGGTAGCTATTATTATCCAATCGCGGCTAAATGGACCGCAGGTTTGTTAGGTTCCGGTGGCTATATTTATGGCTTCGGCAATAACGCTATCCGCATCAATGAACGCTTCTTCTTAGGCGGAGATGATCTCCGCGGATTCCAGAACGCCGGTGTGGGCCCACGCGATATCACTACCCGTGATGCGCTTGGCGGCAATGAATATTACTCCGGCACGGCAGAGGTTAAATTCCCGCTCGGCCTTCCTGAAGAACTCGGCGTGTCCGGTGCGGTCTTCAGCGATGTAGGCAGCTTGTGGAACTCTGATGACAAGGGCACTAACGTATTTGATACGAATTCTATTCGTATCTCGGCGGGTGCGGGTGTGTTGTGGTCGTCACCGTTTGGACCTATCCGCGTTGACTTTGCGCACGCCCTGAAGAAGGAAGCACCTGACCGGACCGAAACGTTCCGCTTTAGCTTTGGTACGCGGTTCTAAACACCATTATTATCTCAACGAAAATTGCCTGAAAGGAATCTTGATTGTATGAAAAAGAATTATTTGTATTGTGCCGTTGCCGCAATCGCCCTCACCTACGCACTGCCCGTAAATGCTGCCGATGCACCAGCAGCTGTAAGCACCGCCATTGTCAATATCCAACAGATCATGCGTGATTCCACCGCTGCCCAGAATGTCCGCCAGCAGTTGGAAGAAAAATCCAAAGGTTTTCAGTCCGAGATTTCCAAAAAACAGGAACAGCTCCAGAAAGAAGAGCAGGAACTAGGAAAGCAACGCAGTGTTCTGTCTAAAACCGCATTTGATGAAAAAGCCCGTGCCTTCGGTAAAAAAGCAACGGATGCACAGAAAGAAGCGCAGTCGAAAAAAGCACTTCTTGATAACGCATTTGAACATGCACTGAATGATATCCAGAAAGCCGTCACTGATATCATTGCTGACATGGCGAAAGAAAAAGGATTTGCCATCGCTTTGCCATCTTCCCAGACACTCTATTATGATCCCAAACTGGATATCACCACCGACGCTCTGACGCGCCTTAACCAGAAACTTCCTAAGCTGGACGTGAAATTTGATGCGGAGCCGGCAGCTACTGCACCAGCACCCGCCAGCGACACCAGCGCTGAAACCTCGGATAAAAGTGACTCCGAAAAGGGAAGCTCCGATAAAAAAAGCAAAAAAGGCAAGTAGTATCCGCTAACATCGGGGCACCACATCAGTCGTAGTACCATGGTTGACAGCCGCTTTTTTCCCATTGCCGCACCGGTTGAATTACAAGCGATCGCATCGCTGACCGGTGCGGTACTGTCCACACCTGCCGGGGGAGCTATTGATAAAACGCTCACCTTTAATAATGTGGCAGCACTGGATAAAGCAGGCGGCAAAGACATAAGCTTCCTCGACAACGTCAAATATATTGACCTGTTTGCGAGCAGTAAGGCAGGGGCGTGTTTTGTCCGCCAAAAATTTGCCGCACGCGCACCTGAAGGGATGATCCTGCTGGTTACTGACACGCCCTATTATGCCTATGCGCTGGCCACACACCATTTCTACCCCGAAACAGCCATTGCCGCCGTCATCTCCCCTTCAGCGCATGTCGCCAAAAGCGCTACGATAGGGAAGAATGTCCGGATTGATGCAGGGGCAGTTATCGGGGAAAAGGTTGTATTGGGAGATGGAAGCTGGATTGGAGCGAACACCGTAATCGACCATGGCGTAGAAATCGGTAGCAACACGCGCATCGGCGCGTTATGTGCCCTAAGTCATACCCTAATCGGCAACCGCGTGATCATCCACCGCGGGGTACATATCGGGCAGGACGGGTTCGGGTTTGCCCCCTCGCCTGTAGGGATTTTGAAGGTTCCTCAAATGGGGCGCGTTATTATCGGCGATGACGTAGAAATTGGCTCTGGTACTTGCATAGACCGTGGTGCGGGACCAGATACCATCATTGGCAATTTCAGCAAGATTGATAACCTCGTGCAAATAGCCCATAATGTGCAGATTGGTAAATACGTGATTATCGCTGCACAATGTGGTATTGCCGGTAGCACGCATGTCGGTGATGGAGTAATGATTGGTGGTCAGGTAGGCTTGGCCGGCCACATTCATATTGGTACAAAGGCTAAGGTTGCCGCGCAGTCTGGCGTGATGAACGATATACCCGTGGGTGAATCCTATGGTGGCTCTCCGGCCATGCCGATTAAAGATTGGCACAGGCAGACAGTTGCAATAGCAAAATTGAATAAAAAAGAGAGTTGATCGATGAGTAAGGTAATTAATATGGACAATAAACAAGATCAAGCTGGAGGCAAGTCGGGAACTAAAGAACCAGTGGTATCCGTTGAACGCATCATGGAGATGATCCCGCATCGCTACCCATTCCTGATGATTGATAAAATTATCGAGATGGTAGATGGTGAATATGCCGTTGGCGTAAAAAATGTCAGCATCAACGAACAGCATTTCATTGGTCATTTCCCAGGAAAACCGGTGATGCCAGGTGTGCTGATTATCGAAGCGATGGCGCAAACTTCTGCGATATTAGTCGTACATACGCTAGGCAAGGAAGCTGAAGGCAAACTGGTCTATTTCATGTCAATCGACGAGGCGCGTTTTCGTAAACCCGTCATCCCTGGAGATAGTCTGCACATCCGTGTCGATAAGCAGCAAAGCCGCAGAAACGTATGGAAATTTGCCTGCGTTGCCACCGTCGATGGTGTAAAGGTGGCCGATGCCGTCATTTGTGCCATGATTGTGGATTGAGCGCGATATGTCCCCCTCCGACGCTCCTAAAGCCGCCGCGCGTCAAGCTGTGGAAGCACAGCTTGACGAATGGGGAATTGATACTACCCAGAATGCGCGTATCCATCAGCATTTGATTGGCCATTCGATTGGAATTTTAACATGGCTGGATATAGGCGGACGAGATAAAGTTGAAACATTTGCTGCGGCAGGTGATTGTAACGTTAGTTTCATGACACCGGAAGTAGCCCAGAAAATTTCGCAGGCACTGGATGATTATTATACGACGGATGCCCTTGATAAGACAAAAAATAATTCCCATCATCCAATTATTGAACAGTTGGGTTTTACCTCTATACTCGAGGCAGTTGATAAAAATCTGGTAGGATTTCTCAAAAAATTGGCTGCGAAAACAGCACTGGATAACATGCATACCCATGATGGTCCGCCTACTAACAAACGGATAAGGTAAATATAATGCAAAATGTCCACCCTACAGCGATTGTCGCCCCTGCCGCCATCATCGCTCCCGATGCGTTCATCGGACCTTACTGCGTGGTTGATAGCAATGTCGTCATTGGCGCTGGGACCAGACTGGTATCGCATATCTCGGTCAGCGGGAACACGACCATCGGCAAGAATTGCACCATCTACCCCTTCTCCTCGCTCGGGCATCCGCCACAGGATTTAAAATTCAAAGGCGAAGCCTCAAAACTCGTCATCGGCGACAATAACGTCATCCGTGAGCAAGTGACCATGAACCCAGGTACGGAAGGTGGGGGCTTGCTGACCTCTGTGGGCAATAACTGCCTGTTTATGGTGGGCGCACATGTGGCGCATGACTGCCGCGTCGGCAACCGTGTCATCATGGCCAACAACGCCACGCTTGGTGGCCATGTCGAAGTAGGTGACTTTGCCATTATCGGCGGACTTGCTGCAGTGCATCAATTTGTCCGCATTGGCATACACGCCATCATCGGTGGCATGTCAGGTGTTGAACATGATGTCATTCCATTTGGCTCAGTAATGGGTGAACGCGCCAATCTGGCTGGCCTGAATCTGGTCGGGCTAAAGCGCGGAGGATTTGACCGCGACACCATCCACGCCCTGCGTAATGCCTACAAAATGCTGTTTGAACAGGAAGAAGGCACACTGGTTGAACGCGCTGGCAAAACGCGTGAACATTACAGTGCATTTCCTGAGGTGATGCAGATTCTTTCCTTCGTGGACGATAAGGGCTCGCGCTCGCTATGCGTGCCTAAAACATGCGCCCGTCAGGACACCCCGCAGGCAGCATGAGTAACGCCTTACCCACGCTTGGCATCATCGCTGGCAGTGGCCGCCTTCCTTTGCAATTAATTGAAGCATGCCAGTCCAGCGGACGATGTTTTTTTGTACTCGCATTGCAGGATTTCGCTGACCTGATTGCTTTAAAAGACGCTCCGCATGCGGTTGTCAGGCTTGGTGCCGTAGGTGAGGCCATTTCCCATCTCAGAGAGGCTGGTGCCACGGAATTAGTGCTGGCCGGCAGGGTACAGCGCCCCAGCATTGGCTCGCTACGCCCCGATATGACAGGCACCAAATTACTGGCACGCATGGGAGCAGCATTTCTTTCCGGTGACGATGCTATGCTGCGCAGTGTAATTGCCTTTTTAGAAGATGAAGGCTTCACTGTCGTGGGCTCCAATCAGGTACTGCAAGATCTGGTTACGCCCTTGGGACAACTCGGACACATAGCACCCGACATCCGCGCACAAGCCGATATTGCAATGGGCATCAAAGTGGCTATGGCCCTTGGTAAACTCGACGTCGGACAAGCAGTCATTGTCGAGCATGGATACGTGCTGGGAGTAGAAGCCGCGGAAGGTACCGACGCACTGATACAACGTTGCCAATGGCTCAAACGGGAAGCTAAAGGCGGCGTACTTGTGAAGGCGCGCAAGCCCGGACAGGAAGAACGTGCTGACCTTCCCACTATTGGCCCTGCAACCGTGGAAAGGGTTGCGGCCTGCGGATTTTCAGGCATTGCCATACAGGCTAACGCCAGCCTTATTCTGGATAAAAAAGCAGTGATCGCCAAGGCCGATGAACTGGGATTATTTGTAGTAGGAGTCGACTATGCAGCCACGTAAGGTAGCAACAGAAACCACGGGCATACTTCGTGTCTATCTCGTTGCTGGTGAAGCCTCAGGCGACTTGATCGGCGCACACCTCATGCGCAGCCTCAAAATTCAGACTGATGGCAAGGTGGTTTTTTATGGTGTCGGCGGCCCCAAAATGACTGAACAGGGGCTGGAAAGCCTCTTCCCTTTTTATGAACTTTCTATGCTCGGCGCCGTCGAAATTTTACCCTATTTATTCAATATTTCTGCCCGTATCCGACACACGGTCGATGATGTGATCGCCAAGAATCCCGACGTCGTTATCACCATTGATTCCCCTGGTTTTTGCTTCCGTGTGGTCGAGCGCCTGCGTGAGGACAAAACTAAACTCCGCTGCAAATTTGTCCACTATGTTGCCCCTACCGTATGGGTCTATAAACCCGAGCGCGCAGAGCTGTGCGCGAAGCTGTATGATCATATGCTGGTGCTACTCCCGTTTGAACCTCCTTATTTCGAAAAAGCAGGCCTCGCATGCACGTGGGTTGGCCATCCTGCCGTTGTTGAAACAAGCACAGGCGATGGCGCAGCATTCCGGAAAAAATTTGATATCCCTAATGACTCTCCCCTCTTCTGCATGCTCCCTGGCAGCCGTAAGGGTGAAGTGGAGCGCCACATGCCCATTTTTGGTAAAGCCATAGCGTTACTGGCAACCCAATATCCGCAACTTGCCATGGTGGTGGCTGTGCCACCGAATATTATACCATTTATTACCCCGTTTTTTGCCGGATGCCCTTTCCGCGCTGTCGTAACATCGAACGACGAGGACAAGCGAAACGCCATCGCCGCCAGCCAGATCGCCATCGTCAAGTCCGGCACCGTTGCACTTGAAGTAGCAATGGCCAATGTCCCCATGATCGTTACTTACCGTGTACATCCTTTATCAGCTTACTATCTGCGTCGAAAATTACTGATAAAAAATGCAAATTTAATCAACATCTTGTTGGGGGAAGAAGTGATTCCGGAGCTGCTACAAGAGCTTTGCGATCCGGTGATGATCGCAACCGCATGCGCTGAATTACTCAGCGACCAAGCACGCCAGAAAAATCAAAAAAGCAAGGAAAAAATTGCCCTTGAAATGCTTATTCCATCTAATGGAAAAATGCCCAGCGACATCGCAGCACACACGATTCTTTCCATACTGTAATCATCTGTTTACTCATTATTAACTTTCAACGTCACGATTCAAAACTTTGTCGCATTGAACTGCGGTCAAGAGATAAAACTCGCTTGCCTTAGCACCCCAAAATACACTAAAATAAAATTGGTGATGATTTGATACAAATTGCGGTGAATTTTCTGTGCTCGAACGGCGAACCTCTTGGCTATACCCTAAAAAATGAAACAAAAGCGTAATAAAAACAATAAATTGAAGGCGCTTAACCGGAATTGGTCAGTCTTTTTGCTGACCTCCTATTTGTCGACGGCATCCAGCCAAACAGAACTCACAGAAATCAAGCCTTATAATGCCTTGGAAACCAAGGGATATGAACCTAATTTACTGAACAAAGCCCAGTATGGGCTTAATACGATGCCAATCGGCCAGATTTTCAAAGAATTCTTTTCTCTGGATGATCTGCTGATAGCCGATGCCAATGCCATGCAGGTAGTTGTTCCTGTAGCAGAATCCGCTCCAGAATCAGCGCCACCATCACCTCCTGTGGTAGAATCCGCTCCTGAATCACCACCTGAATCACCACCTAAATCACCACCACGTTCACCCGCACCACCCGCGCCACCTGTACCGCCTGTACCACCTGCGCCGCCGGCACCACCATCACCGCCCGCTTCACCGCCTCATTCGCCACCAGGGTCACCACCCGCTTCACCGCCTCATTCGCCTCCAGGGTCACCACCGGGATCGCCACCAGGATCACCACCAGGATCACCACCAGGATCACCACCAGGATCACCACCAGGATCACCACCAGGATCACCACCAGGATCACCACCAGGATCACCACCAGGATCACCAC
>JANYBV010000031.1 GCA_025360605.1 Alphaproteobacteria bacterium
ACGCCAGCTTTATCGCAGACGACTTGAACTCAGATGAATAAAACGTCAATTTCTTCTTGGTATTTATATTCTCAGGCATTGGCTCTTAGCTCCTTCAGTATCGCTCAAGCACACTGTCCGCTAAACTATAGCCACTTCAAACATTCCCTTTGGCGGGCGGATAGTCTCTGACGGTTGCCTTTGTGGCTCTGCTTTACGCGGTATTTCAGGTGCAGGTGTATCTGCATCCAGATGATCCGCGTCGGGTGATTCCGGTTTCAGTACTTTCCTTGCCGCATCGTCATAGGCCGTGCCAAGCGCTTTCACCGATGCGCTAAAGGGGCCATGATATTCTGAAGTGCCGGATTTGGTTTTGAGGTAATCTTCGTAAGGTTTACGCACGCCATCGTTGAGTTCAAATAATGTCTCCAGCAATTTCTTCTTTTCATCCTCTGCGACATCAGGCGTTTGCAGGCGGCGTATAATTCTGCTCTGTGCGCGTCCGATCATTTCCGCAACCATCTGCTCGCGTGTGAACCGTTCGACAAGCTTTGGGGTAGTGCCCAGTTTTACGATGATTTCCTCTTGTGCATCGGCGATAACCTTTGCAAGCGCTGCACTGGATTCTATTTTTTTGTTATCATCCCCAGCCATGTGTATTCTCCGGATTTACAACTATTGGGTGCATATGCCTTACTCTACCATACACTATCCGTGTTAACAAAAATTAAATAATAGAAGGGCTTCCATAGCTCAAGGCATACCATAGTACCCATGATTCAACAGAGGATTCAGGGGAGATTCGTTACCTTTTCTCCTTGAAAAATATGATAATTTCTATTAATAATTACTCCCTGCCTCATGGGAATGCACTCCTTGGGATTCATGTTTGAAATGGCCGATAGCACCGTATGGATAGCGAACACGATGTAAATTCCCTGTATGTGTTGTATGCCGATGCGCGGTCGCGGGCTGACACCGTTAAAATGGAAGAATACACGGCTGCGATCTACACGCAGGCAGAGTTTATGGCCAGCCATGTGTGGGGTGGCCCGAGGCAGTATGCTGACCGCATCCGTAATCCTCTCAAAAAAGCTATTCACGAGATGAACTGGGATGCGTTGTTTGTGCTGGTGCATAACGCCCTTAATAATTTTGATCCCGAGCGTCAATCTGAACATAATGAAGGCGAGAAGGTCAAATTTTCCTCCTATCTGTTCGACATTATACAAAAGGAATCAAGCCGCTCCTCCACCTTTTTAACGAGGCAGAAACGCCACGGGCAGGTCTATACCCAGTCGTTTGAGCAGCAGGGGACGCATGGCAAAGACGATTTTACGATAGAGCCCATATACGACGGTGACGCGCCCACTGCCGGTGCGGAAGAAAGCGATCTTACTGATGTAATTGTGAAACGGTTGCGCCCGTTGCTTAGGGAATATCGGGATGAACTCAAATATTATCTGGTGCGCAGTATCGATGAAAAAACACTCGATGAGGTGGGCGAGGAATTTGGATGTTCCGGAGAATGGGTGCGCCAGCAGGAATCCATTATCAAAGGCAAAATCCAGCCGCTCCTTCTGGATCTCTATGAAGATAATATTGATCATGGTACTGGTCATGAAGATCGGGATACGAAAAAATTTGCCCGCGCATTGAAAGCCGCTCTTGTAATGCTCAATGAGGAGCGGATCATACTGGAATACCGCTCCCGCAATCCTAAAGGAGATTTGAGCAAACCTTCATTTGCCGAGATGCTGGAAAATTGCCACAGTACTCACGAAAATTTTATAACCTTCCTGTTTGAGCATGTATTGCCGACATGGGATGATATGAGTCAGGTAAAGTTCTGCGAGCATATCCGCACGCTGAATGCACAATCCAAAACAGCGGATGAATCCGCAGCGGAACTCAAAGATACGTTTACCGATACGGTGCTTTCCGGATGGTCGAGTGGTCGTAGCAATCCTTCGCGGGAAAATGTTGCGGTGATGTGCCGTGCGTTTGGCTGCACGCCGGAAAACAACCAGATCATGGCCAAGCATGAGAAAATGCTCTGGCAGGCAATTCACGGCCATCGGTTTGTCTGGCCTATTACAGAAGGTGAGTTGATTATCGGTAAAGAAGGGATCAAAGAGGCCATACTTTCGGCAAAGAAAAAAAAGGACCACGGCCCGTTATTGTCTGCGTTGTGTGACGCGAGCGGTATGCCGTTCGAACGCATTAAAGAAGCGCTCAGTGATGGACAAAAGAAAATAGATGGCGATGCCAGCGCGGGCGCGCAACTGAACATGTGGCGGCAGGGGCAGGCCATCAGGAATATGAGTGTTGCCATAGACCTTGTTACGTTATTTAGCGAGGTGCTGGAAGGATCCTATAAGGAGGTACAGAAACAAAAAATCGAACTGTTATCACTCTTCACGGGTCGCCAGTTCGATATCGACGTGGTGCTTGCGGATGCCGCAAAAGCCGGTAATCAGGGGGGCAGTTTTTTCACCAGCCTGATCGGTGAAAACGGGATGGTTCCTGCCAGCATTGCCCAGATTGCAGAAGAGCTGAACGTCAATGAAAGGCGTGTCAGAAAGGCACGTTCCGGTAACAGAATGCAGAAGGGCGGGGCTATCGACGAAGCTTTTGCCGAGTCGATTATGCAGGTGGTTGAAAAACACATGAAGCCTCTTATTGACAAAAAAATTCTGACTAAACTTACACCCGAAAAACGTGCCGACTGTATTGATGTATTATGCAATTGCCCGCATCCGCGCAAAATGATGGAGGCGAGTATCAAAGGGGAATACGTGCGTGCCGACTCTCACAGTACGAATGATATCGGCGACATTATCCGCCGGATGCATGAACGCAAAGGCTTGAATCAGGCGGAATTTGCCGAAGAGCTGGGTCTTGCGAAGATCAGCAACGCGGTTCTGGGTAAAGCATATCTTACGCACGAATCCAGCCGTAAGATCGCTGATTGGCTTGCAGCAAACTATGAGCTAACCCAACAGGAGCAACACAGGTTTATGGCGATGGCGCAAGGGGTGGATATGAGTAAAACCCCTGACCAGCTCTTAACGGAAGTGATGCTGCAAAAAGACGATATAGACTTACCTACCATACGCACTACCGCCCTGCTGCGCATGTATGACCAGACGGGATTAACCCGCCCCGAGCTTGCAGCAGAAGCAGGAACGGATGCATACACGCTGAACAGGAGTGTGTTAACCGAGGGGAATGGACTGATTTACATGGACGGTGAAGAGGCGCTCGCGCTGGCGAAGGTGTTGGGGATTAGTAAAAAACACCACCATGATTTCGTTGAGGCCTTTGTTTCGCCGCATTACCGCAAAGCCGAGAATGCCGTCACCCGCACCTAGCGTTGAGATTGTATATGCTTTTGTTACGCAGATAGGGTACAGCATAAGCGGTGATAACGATGATGTAGCCTCGTCCATGAAAAACCCTGTTATTGTACTTGAAGAGATGGAAACGCCGTTTGGGCGCATTAAAATCTATGAATCGCCGAACGAAAAATCGCGCACCTACTATCAGGATTCCTGTTTTCACAGCCGCTGCGATACTAAAGGTCACAGCCTGATCGCCTATGTACATGCGATGATGGGCATTGTACTGCAATCCAAGGCGCGGAACGTGCTGGTGCTGGGCTGTGCGGGGGGCAATATATCAACCATGCTGGCCGATGGTGGATGTCAGGTGACAACGGTGGATATCAATCCGCTGTCGTTTGAACTTGCGAAACAGTATTTCTGGTTGCCGCCTTCCGTGACGTGTGTTGTGGACGATGCAAGGACGTATCTTGAAAATACGTCCGAGCGCTTTGATGCGATTGCACTGGATGTGTTTGACTGCGGGCTGATTCCTGAACATTTACGCACCGTGGAATTTTTCGAGCTGATGCTCTCCCGTATGAACGATAAAGGTGTTATTGTGGTGAATGCTATTGTTGAGCATGACCTCGATATGCTGGCAGATAATGTGGCGGCCAGTCTGAAGAAGGCGTCCGGAGCCAACGTGCTGATACTGGACCAGTTCAATGAACCGGATCGCAATGTTGTTATCATCGGGGGGACGATTCCTGAGGCGGTATTACCTAGCGGCACAGAACCACCCGATATACAAAAAGAGCTGCGTACGATGCATTTGCGGGCGATACGCAAACCCGTCAAAGCCTACTATGACCCTAAAGATTAGTTGAAGCGGAAGCGCACCGAGCAGGAAGGATCATTGCCGCCCGTATCCTTGTTCAGATTGTAGGTATCGGTTGGGTCGGTTGCGCTGGAGCCATTCATCATACAGTCGTTATTGGTGCTGGTGGCCGCCCATGTCGGTGTGACGTTTACACCGGTCAGGTAGCGGGCTACCACAATACCTGTGTTGGGCAGGCCGTCATCCAACTTATTATCCATGTTATTGGCCTGAATAGGCGTAACGCCTGTGGTATTGAAGGTATAGGCCGGAGTGGTTGTTACGCTGGCAACGGGCATGAGCTGGTAGTAATTAAAGCCGGAAGCCGCATATACCACGAGATAATTGGTCAGGTTTATTTTTGATGGGGGAACGGATGTCGATACATTCGTCACAGTACCCGTTACCACACCGGATGAAGCGATAATAGCCGAATTCCCGATTTGACCGAGCGAGCCATCCACCAGATTGGCTTCTGAGAGATGCCGCCAGAATAAGAGGGTTTCACCAGCGGGTTCAGTAAGGCCGGCACCGCCGCCTTCGAGTAATCCATTGCCATCGCCTTCGCCAATAGTCGGAGAGACGGTGAGTTGCAAGAAGCCATAATTAGCTGCGGACTGCTGAGGGATATCCCCCGGAATGGCGTTATATTTACTGCGGAACGTATTGACGGCAGAGTTGTATTTTTCAATCTGTCCAACGGTGGCACGCACCTCTGCTGCTTTGATCATGTCCTGACCGACTAAAATACCACCGATGATCAGGCCAATAATGACCAGCACGATTGATAATTCCAACAGTGTAAAACCGGCATTTTTTCTTGTTGTCATAACGACATTTCCTTATTTCTCAAGCCTTACAATACCGCCCATTGCTTAACATAAAGTTAATACAATGGGTTAATCCATTTTGGCTCATAAAGAGTCATTTTAGCCTACATCCTATAGGGGGTGATTGCAATTATTACTACAATATTGTGTAGGGATAGGCAGATGCCCTATTCGGTGCGCGTGGGATGGGTATGGGGATTTTGTGCGGCATTTTGCCGCTGATCGTGGAGGCGTTTGAGGTAGCTCTGCGTGTATTTACTCTTGATTTGTTCAACCGATTTCTTCGATCCCAGCGAGTCGGCAATTTTTCCGGAAAACCCGTTGGCACCGATTTGTGCCTTGAGGGGGTCAAGGCCAATTTCTTGTAGGGTATGTTCGAGACCGGCGCCATGCAGATGCGCTTTCAGCTCGTCTTTCAGTTGTGTTTTAAGGTCTTCCGGCACACCACCTTCTTTAAAGAACTGGTCGCGCACTTCATGCACCTTCATAACGAAGGCTTCAACCTGTTCAGGGGTGACATTGTCAAACCATGGTTTCAATACGCCAACGGCGTAGGTTTCCAGCAGCTCAGGGTTGGCGCTCTTATTGTTGACCGATTCCTTGATCAGCAAATCCAGCATGCCTGGCGGGCCAAAAGGAAACAGGGTGCTGTTGTTGGACCAGCCCGCACCCACCGCTGGCAATGACACCTTGCGGCCCGATGCCATGGTGTAGCGCGTACCAAGGTTAGTCATGTAGTTGATGCCTGGAATCCATGCGAAACCGGACGAACCCCCGAACAATGCCGTTACGGCAGACAGGTAAGACCACGGTTTGGCTTGTGCGAACGTTGCCGCTTCTTCCGCATCGTCAAGGTATTTCGGGTTACGGAATTCTTTCTCTTTGTCTTTGAAAAATAATCCGCTCGCCGCCACAACTGCCATACCACCAAGGGCGGTAGGAACACCCCAGCGCATGATCTGCATCCATTTGTCTTTGGGAAGATCGCTGTGGGGGTTGAACGCAAGGGACTTATACACTTTTTGCAGTGGCTTCAGCACATCTTCTTTTTTGACGGCCACCCCGAAGAAATTGACACCCGTGAGCGCTTTCATGACTTCTTCGCCCAGCCAGCTTCCGGCGCTCAGGCCTGCGGCACAATAGAGCCGGTGGGAGGTAACGCCGTTGATCACGTTGAACATGTCCGTGACGCCTTCCGCCGCATCCAGCACTTTGCCATTCACTATGCCGTGCTGCTTTTTGGAATGCAGGATATGATGTTGCGCACCCGCTATGGATTCCGGCGTAATCCGTGAACCAAAAGTGGGCGACAGCAGATGTTCCGGTGTGCCTTCTGCATTCGCTGCACCAGCGGTTGCTGCGTTGGCTGCCATATCCGCTGCAGGATCGGCAGAGGCGAGTTCCTTGGATAATTCGGTGCCGGCTTTAGGGCGCGTATTAAGATCGCCCACATCGGCATCCTTGGCAGTACTGATGGCAACCATTCCGGCTGCGCTGGCACCTATCGCACCGAAAGCAGCACCCTTTTGCAACGCGCTGGGAGCATACTGGTGGGCGCTTGCATCAAAGGCCTTCTTTGCCAATTCAGGATTGCGCAGTTCAAGGCCTTCTTTCACCAGTTGCCATGTTTTTTCTGTTTTTTTGGAAACGCCAAGCCCTAATGTGTCACCGATAGTTTTGGAAATAATCGAAATAAAACCCTGATCGCCGAAGGCGACTTCGCGCGGGTCCAGACCGAGTTTGATAAATGTTTTTTCAAGGCCCGCATCACCGAGCATTTTCTTCATGGATTCTTTGAGTTTGGCGGCGGCCTCTTCCGGAAGTCTGCCTTCCTTGAGGAATTGAGCGCGCTCTTTTTTGACGATGTCCACGAACCCCTGAATCTGTTCGTCCTTTACGCCGCGGAACCATGTTTTTAAAATGCCATTGGCGTATTCATTCAGCTGCGCCGGATTCGCCGTCGGATTGCCCGCGACATACTCGATCATATTGTTGATGAGTTTGGTCGGGCGGAATGGCATATGCGTATGCGAATTGACCAGCGCTCCCAAAGGAGCCGCCGCACGCTCGGCGCGCATGACGAATAATGTTCCGAGATCCGCGCCGTAATGGGAAACAGACGGAAACAGGCCGAACCCGCTGGCAGAACCAAACAGCGCCGATGTACCTGTCATCACGCTCCATGGTTTCGCCTGATGGTACAATGCTTGCCGCTCTGCATCGGCAAGGAAGAATTCTTTCGCAGGCGCGGCCATTTTGGCTTCTACAGGTTTTAAAAAGCTTGTCTGGAAAAAGGATGCGCTGCCCATGCAGGCACCGATGCCGCCGGTGACGGCGGGGACAAAGCGGTCGAACACTTTCATCCAGCGGTCTTTCGGATCATCGGAAAAATGATCGTAAGGTAACACACCGCAGATGCTGCGCAGTGGCATCGGCAAATCCATCGGATCTACCTTGGTTCCGTCAGGGGTCTGGCCCACCAGCACGTCCATGGCTTTGCGTCCCAGAAATAATCCCAGTGTCAGGCCAATGGCGTTACGCAGGCGGTGGAAGCTTGGTGGAACGTTGACGTATTGCGTGGTTAAGCGTGCCGCTTTGTACAGCGGCCCGTTGATTATGCCCGGATTGGTACTGAGACCTTTGGGGTTTATCGTCATTCGTATCCTGCTATGGCCGTTTTTTAAGCGTATTTTTTTATAGGTATTTTTGCTGGTCAGAAATGGGCCAAATCATTCTGCCAGAACTCAACATATCATAATGGTTTTCATGGCAAAATCCCTAATTCGCCACTTTTACAAGTTTAACATAATCGTCACAAAGCGTCTTGCGTAATTGTCACAATTCAACGCGCTGTAAAATATGAATTATTTTTATTAATTAATAGGAGGAAGAGAGCAGGCGCTTCAACATAAAGGCAAAACGTCCACGTTTTTCTTTCCGTTCGAAGTCATCCCAGCTGCGTAACCACGTGGTCTGGATCACGCGGCGTTCACCGGTAAAAGGCTTGTGCCCATGCCATGAATTTTCGGTGCGGGCGAAGGCAAAAAACGTTCCGAATATGGGTGGAACTTCGGCGGCCGTATCGTCGAAACTTTTCTCGCTACGCAGGACGCGCAGGCGTCCGGCATCGCCTTCGGGCCATGTTTCATTAAGGTAAATCAACGAGGTGCATATTTTTGCTTCGCCATCATTATGGATGCGGCCATCATTGCCTGCTGACCATTTGCGCACGGTGATCATGCGCGGTTTGTCACGCAGTTCCAGCCCGAGTTTATCACTCAGCAGGGCGGCAATTTCGGGTCCTTCAAGGTCGCGCAGCAGTGCATCAAACATGCCTTTGCGCTTCAAAAGGCTGAGCGGCAGGTAGCCATTTTTTTTGATATCGGGAAAATCAGCGTTTAAAGCAGGGGCTATATCCGGTGACAAACATCCTGATGCCATGATGTAAGGGTAGGGATCACGTTTGGCGGGAGCGGCCATAATCTGGCTGAGCTGGAGAACCGGTTTTTCCTGCGGTATGACTGTGGCCGTTGCCAATGATGATTTCATAAACCCCACCTGATGTGTGCCTGTTTTTCAATGGAATGGTTATACGCATTGCCGCAAAACCTGTCAACACGACAGTCGTGCAAAGGCCTGTCATTGCTGGGTATCAGGCCTTTTTGTTGCGATCTTCCTCGTCGATCTGCTGAATTTTAAGCAACACGTCGCGGGCGACCGGAGCTGCGGTGGCGGCACCGCCGCCGCCATGTTCAATGGTGACGCAGCAGGCATATTTGGGATTGTCGACCGGTGCAAATCCGATGAATAAGGCGTGGTGACGGTATTCCCACGGCAGCGTATCTTGCTTCACGCCGCGCTGGAGAATTTTACGCACCTGCGAGGTGCCTGTCTTGCCGCCCATGGCGAAGCGGGGCTCCATAATACGTTTTCCGTAGGCTGTACCGGTAGGTGTATTGCACACTGCGCTCATGGCATCACGCGCAAAAGCGAGGGTTTCGGGTTTGATATCGAGCGGTTCAAAAACGGGGGCTTCTGAGCCGTGTGGAATAAACAGGCGCGGCTTCACTGCGTAGCCACCGCTCACCATGCGTGCGGTCATGATGGCGAGTTGCAACGGGGTTGTCAGCACATACCCCTGACCAATGGCGCAGTTGATGGTGTCGCCGCCGCTCCAGCGTTGTTTGTAGCGCTGCATTTTCCAATCGGGATCCGGTATGATACCTGATCTTTCACCGGCAAGTCCGAGATTGTGTAATTCGCCCAAACCGAAGTGGCGAGCCACTTTGGCGTAGGCTTCGATGCCAAGACGTTCACCGACGGTGTAGAAGAATGTGTCACAGGATTGCGCGACTGCTTCATGAAAATTGACGGTGCCGTGGCCGCCTTCTTTCCAGCAGTTGAACTTATGGTCGCCGAGAAAAAACTGCCCCGGGCAATACACGGTGGACGAAGGTGTGATGGTTCCGGAATTCAGCCCCGCTAATCCCACCATCAGCTTGAAGGTGGAACCGGGGGGATACATGCCGCTGAGTGCCTTGTTCAGCAGCGGGCCTTTTTTATCGGTGCTGAGTGTTTTCCAGTAGTCGCTGGAGATACCTTTGCTGAAGCTGTCGGGATCAAATCCGGGAATAGAAACCAATGCTAGAATATTGCCGGTATCCACTTCCATGACGACTACGGCAGCGCTCTCGTCTTTTACAAGCGAGGCGGTGTAATCCTGCAAACGACCATCAATGGTCAGGCGTATGGCTTCACCGGTAACGCTAGGTTTTTTGCCGATTTCACGCACCGGAACCCCGTGTACGTTTACTTCGAGCTGGCGTATTCCGGCGGTACCGCGCAGGCGTTCTTCCAGTAATTTTTCCACGCCGTTTTTTCCTATCTTGAAATCAGGCAGGCGCAATAGCGGTTCGTCATCGATGACTTCGCCTTCTGCAACCGCACCGACATAACCAACCAGATGGGCAGCACGGTCAACGAACGGATAGTGGCGGATCTGGCCGACATCGATATATACGCCGGATAATTCCAGCATGTGTAATTCGATGAGAGATACTTCTTCCCATGTCAGATGTTCTTTTAGCATTTCCGGCATAGAGGCTGAGGACACGCGGGTCTTTGTTAGTGCAGCAATCTTCTTTTCACTCAGGGGAACCAAGGCGTGTAGCTTCTCAATGGTGGCGCGGAATGTTGCCTGAGACAACGTGCTGTAGTCGATAAACACGCGGTAATTTTTTTCGTTCGTCGCCATGGGAACGCCGTAACGGTCCAGAATTGCACCGCGTTCAGGAGCGATCAGTTGCAGTTTGATGCGGTTGTTTTCCGAAAGCGTGGCATACTCACTAGCCTTGATGAATTGCAGGTAATAGAGCCTGCCTGCCAGCGTTGAAAAGGCAGCAGCCTGAAGCCCGCCAAAAATAACGGCACGCCGCGTAAATATTCGTTGTTTTTCGTTTTCTTTTGGCATGGTCAGTTTCAGGTTTCAGGAGTATCAGGAATACTCCGTCATCTTTCATCTGTCATCCGTGATCTTACACTCCGTGTAAAATGTGCCAGCGGCGGGAAGCAATATATTCGTAGAGGCTGTCAAAGCCCTTATGCATAAATGGATAGCAGCAGACAGTGAAAAACCACTGCATAAATCCGGGGAAAAGCGTTTCCGAGCGCGAGTTGAAGATGGTGAGTGCAATCCAGTTCATGCTGGAAAGCACTGCAAGCAGTGCGGCAAAATAGCCCCATTTAATCATGAAGCCTTCTTTATGGATGTATTTGCGTTGTGCATGAAGCAATATCAGGAAAAAAATATATAGCAGCGAGGATAAGCCAAGCGGAGTTCCCATGATGGAATCAAGCACGATACCAAGCGCAAAAACAAACCAGTACGGCATTTCACGTGCATGTGTCATACCCCAGTAAAATACGGGGATAATCGGTAAAATAGGCATGAAATGGTTCAGCCCGCTGATGTGCTTTGCTGCAAGGAAAAAGATAGCAAGCATAGTGGTGATGATGGCAGGTAGTGCTGAAAGAAATATCAGCTCAAAACGTTTGGAAGGCTGCAGCATTAAAAGGAGTAATTCACAACGCTGACATATTCTACGCGCGTTGCATCCACATAAGGCTGTACTTTAACGGAGCCTTTATTCACGCTGGTAACCACGCCGACCGGAATGCCTTCAGGGAATATGCCGCCGTCACCGGAGGTAATAACGCGCTCACCGAGTTTGATTTTGCTTTCGCCACCGATGTAAGAAAGCGTAGGCGTATCACTGTTATTGCCCACCAGAATGCTTTTTTCATGGGAGAGCTCGGCAACCACCGGAACACGTGAATTGATGTCATTCAACAGCAGAATGCGTGCGCTGGAATCACCGACATCCACCACGCGGCCCAGAAGGCCATTGTCGCTGATGGCGGCCTGATCTTTCCTGATTCCACTGTCACTGCCGCCGTTGATCAGCGCAGAATGAATATAAGGCCCCCCCAGATCGGAGACGACACGGACAGTAATATAACTGCTTTTTTGGGAAGGAACGACATTGAGCAACGCATGAAGCGATTTATTTTCTGCTTCCAGTGCCTTTGCTTGTGCCTGCCACTTCAGTAGTTCAACATTTTCATTTTTCAGCGCGACGTTTTCTTCACGCAGGCGTGACATTTCACCCAGCCATGTACCAAAGTTGTGGAAGGTATCCATTGGGCGCGAAGCTACGCTAAGAAGTGGCGTCACCGCATCCATGACATGAGTGCGTAATTTGGTGACGGCAGGGTTGTTGGTTTTGCTCATGACCATCAGAGCCATAGCGCAGGTCACCATCAACACCACAGACGCGCGGTAAAACCACTGTTTGCCGGGGAGGAGGACTGACTGACTGCGTATTTTTTTATTAGCCATGACGAAACATTCCATTGTCAGATTATCTCAGGAGGCCAAACGGCCACGTATTCCCAAATAATCTTCTAGTTCTATTCTTACGTTTGATCTGCCTAAGTGCAACAGAAAACTTCAGGCAGTTCAAGTTTTTCTTACTGAATTATAGGATGAATTTAGTTAAATTGTAGTTAAAAATTTAGGCAATATCGCGCCTGCCCTCATTTTATTATCCATCGCATGCGCCGTGTAAGAGAGGGTTGTATAACGCCTGCCAAAAGGGTTACACTTGGCGGCATCAACACACCTTGTAAAAGAGTGATAAACTATGGGAAACCCGCATCAGTCAACGATAAGCCGCATTTTTAACCAGTTGAGTATTTCCGTTCCCACGGGATCGGGCGGGCTGGTCGTTACGGCTCCTTCCGACGGAGTTCATCTGGTGGAATGGCCGTGCGACACAACGGCTAGCGTCGCCGATAAAGTGCAACGGGTGAAGGCTGCACAAATCTTGTGGGCTGTGCAACCACGCAGCCAGCGGATAGTGAGGATGGAAGCGCTTTCTGCCCATATACGCCAATACCGTGAACAGCTGGCGGAATGTATCCAACTCGAAGGCGGAAAAACGCCTAAAGAAGCGGGCGGGGAGGTCGATTCCTCGGCGGATGTGCTGCTGAAAACCATCAAGAACACTACCTTAGCGGAATTGCCGCCTATGCTGCGCTGCAAAGAGCGCCCCCCTGTGGGGGTGGTCGGGCTGATCACGTCATTTAATTTTCCGCTGGTGGTGGCCAACTGGACAGTGGCTCCGGCACTGCTGGCCGCCAACGGCGTGGTGTGGAAACCATCAGAAAAAACACCGTTAACTGCCATTATATATAAGGCCATTTTTGATAAGGCCTTTGGGGAATATAAAGATTTGTTGCAGGTGCTTATCGGCGGACGCGAGGTGGGAGCGCATCTGGTGTCTAGCGAAGCGGTGGATATGGTCAGCGCCACCGGCAGTGTGGCGATGGGCGAAGGAATTAAAGCCTTGCTGTTGAAAAAGAAAAACAATGCCATTCAGCCTATTCTGGAGCTGGGCGGCAATAACGGCATCATTATGTCACACAAGCTGTCGAAGGAACATCTCGAATGGGCCTTATCGGCGCTGCTAAATTCGTTTTTAGGTACGACCGGCCAGCGTTGCACCAACACGCGCAGGCTGATTGTTCATACCTCGATCTACGATCAGGTGGTGACCTTTTTAACCCAGAAAATCAGCCAGTTTAACTGGGACGAGTTTGGCTATAACGCCCTGATTAACGCGGATGCGTTTAAACGCTTTGAAGCAGCCAAGCAGCAGGCGGTGAATGAGGGCGGAAGCATTGTCATGGGCAAGCGCCTGAAAGCCGATGAATTCCCTGATGCCTATTATATTGAACCGGCGCTGGCGCTAATGCCTAAACATTCGGCGGTGATGGACGAAGAAACTTTCGCACCGCTGCTGTTTATTACTCCTTATAAAGGTGACATTACCGAAGCGATCACACTGGTAAACCAGCCCGCCAACGCGGGGTTGGTGAATGGCATTTACACGCAGAGCCAGCAAGAAGTAGATTTTTTTGCCGCGCATAATCAGGCGGGGCACAGCGTCATCAATTCCCCCAAAGGTACGGGAACACCGGCATTTGACATGGGATTTGGCGGCAATAAAGCATCCGGCGAAGGAGAAATCCTGAATGCTGTGGATCCGCTGGCGGCGTTTACGCGCCACACCCATTACTCGCGCATTGCCCAGAATAAAGACATCGTGATGAATCAGGACTAGTTCTTCGCTGAAAAACTCAGTGTGAGGGGTGCCACATCGCACGGGTAGCAGAATTTGATAGCACTGATATGGTCGGCATGCACCGGCCATGGGCCGACGCTCGGGTCCTTATCATAAAGCGCTGCCGACTTGCTGACGAAGATACCGGAAAACGCAAACGGTGCGGTAAATACGGTGCCGGAAGGAACCGCCACGGCGACCACCTGATCTTTCGCAATCGCTTCCATTTCGTCATACTGGTAGATGGCATATTCCATCGTACCGGCGGGTTTGCGCGTAAAATCAGCGACGCTCTGGATGGCGTAAATGTCTTCCGATTGCTTGACGACGACAAGTTCCGAACGTTCGGGTACCGAAGCAAGTGCGTGGCAGGATTTGGCCATGAATACCTGATCGTGGGCGCGTAATGTCGTGCCGTAATTCAGGTCGGCATAGGTGATGCGCGGGCGCACATGGTAGCCGTTGAACTGCCCGTTTTCGCGTGTGAAGGTGGGTGCGATGGTGGTGAGGCCAAGCGTGTGCAGCCACGATAAGGTGAAGGATGCCGCATTGTAAGGGGCTTCCGGTGCTTCATGGCGGCCCGCTTCGATACCGACCTGCGACTGGATGTTGGGTAGCGGACTTACGATGGTCTTGAGGGTCTTGACCGTGACCGTGGCTGAGGCGTGCGCTGAAATGGCTTCGGCCAGTCCGGTGAGCAGGTTGCGGATCGGGGAGTCTTTCAGCTCGCTATCGTGTTTGTGATCGGTAATGCACAGCATGTTTCCACGAGCGGAATGAATATCGAGGATGCCTTCGATATGCTGGCAGATGGTATAGAGCTCCTGTGCGCGTCTGGTGTGGTGGTCATTCGGTTCACGCGTTAGAAAATCAACCGGAATACGGTTCATGTCGGGGTAGAGCGTCCCTTCGGGACTAAGGCCGCAGCGATAGGCATCACGCGTTTCCTGACGCGCATGCGGATTTTTTTCATACGCCTCGAAATACTGGCCTGCCGCCAGTGGATTACCTATGACCGCAACGATATCGCGCTCCAGTTTTCCCGCTTCGGACAACGCCATGGCCAGCAATATGCCCGCAAGGCCTGCCGGTTCATTGCCGTGCAACTGCGCGATGATGGCATAGGGTGCGCCTGCGTTTTTGCCCTTGATCAGGTGTGCGGCGGGGATGGTTTTACCGCCCAGCGTGACGCTCTGGGCGCAAATACTGTCACAGATCAGGCGTAATTCATGGGCGCCGAGAATGCGGGTAAAAAAAAGCGCATGGAATTGCGCATCATTTGCGAGTTCGCTAAAATCGTGATTGAATAGGTCGCGTAATAATTTCTGGTTCATGGCCGTATGTCCGATGATAGCATTACAGAAGTCGTCTTTGTAGGCCTTCCCGGCCCTACACACCATTACGGCGGTTTGTCGGCGGACAATAAAGCATCGACACTGAATCGTGGCTCCGTTTCTAACCCAAAGCTGGCTGCCTTGCAAGCGCTTGAGCTGGTGCGGCTCCTTAAATCTCTGGGTGTCGTGGCCGGCATTTTACCCCCGCAACTGCGCCCGCACATGCCATTGCTGCGCCAGCATTTCAGCGGCGAGGACGAGGCGGTGATCGCGCAGGCGGCGGTTTCGGCTCCGGCGCTGCTGGATAAGGCCAGTGCCGCGTCATCCATGTGGACGGCCAATGCCGCCACGGTCACGCCTTCTATCGACAGCAGCGACGGTAATATGCATATCACTGCCGCCAACCTGTTTACCAACCTGCACCGCCGCATTGAAGCGGAAGATACCTACCATATGCTTAAAAGTATTTTTGAGGATATCCCCGATACCGTCGTCCACCCGCCTTTGTCGGCGGTGATGGGGCTGCTGGACGAAGGGGCGGCCAACCATATGCGCCTATGTCCTTCGCATTCGCAGGCAGGGTTAAACCTATTCGTTTATGGTGCGACCGATATCACGAACGATAAAACGGCTGGAAGGCAGACGCTCTCGGCCTCACAGGCGATTGCGCGGCAGCATAAATTGTTTGACGGCGCGGCGGGTTTCATCCGCCAGAACCGCGAGGCGATTCATAGCGGCGTATTCCATAATGATGTGATTGCCGTGAGCAACGAAAACCTACTTATGGTGCATGAACAGGCCTATGATCAGGGCATGCGTGATATTGAGCGGATTGCTAAATCGTACCGCGAAACGCATCAGGGCAAAGAGTTATCCGTGGTTGTGATCAGTGAAGAAGAGTTGACCATGGAAGAAGCCGTGCAATGTTATTTATTCAACAGCCAGATTGTTACCAAACCGGATGGCAGCATGGCGGTGATTGCGCCGATTGAGGTGAAGCTGTTGTTTGACGGCGAGGCGGCGGAGATGATGGAACATATACGTGCTGATAGCAGCAATCCTATCAGCGAGGTGCGTTATGTCGATCTGCGCCAGAGCATGCGTAACGGTGGTGGTCCTGCGTGTCTGCGGTTACGCGTGCCGATGAATACACCGCAGTTAGCAGCTCTCACGCAGCGCAAGCGGGTGATTGCGGACGAAGAGCTGATCACCGCACTTGAGCGCATCATCCATGCCTATTATCCCGACGAGCTGATTCCGTCTGACCTCGGAAAACCCTCGCTATACCATGCCAGCCACCATGTGATGGAAGCCTTATCGGAAGTGATGCAGTTGCCGTTAGTGCGTTCAGGCGGCTGAATCCGGCTTTGCCGGAAAGCGGGAAAAGAGCGGGTCGGTGATGCGCACCGACAGGCACGACAACAGCCACAATGGCAGGTATAAAGGCAGCGGAAACGCAATGCGGGCGCGGTTTTTCGCCAGCTTATCGGCAATAATGCGTGCGGCTTTTTCAGCACTCATAATAAACGGCATCGGGAATGGATTCACTTTTGTCATCGGGGTGGTGATGTAGCCCGGGCAGATCACGCTAACCTTAACTCCTTTTGCACCTAGCCAGCCACGCAACGATTCGCCGTAATAACGCACGCAGGCTTTGCTGGCGCTATAGGCCGGACAGCTAGGCAGGGCGCGGATGCCCGCGAGCGAACTCACGATGGCAATCTGGCCGGATTGCCGCGCAATCATAGCAGGAATCAAAGGCTGTACGGTGTTGATGACACCGTCAATATTGGTGGCGAAAATGCGCCGTACCTGCTGGTTGCTTTCGCCGTTTTGGCCGGTGCCGGCGGATATACCGGCGTTGGCGATGACCAGATCGAGAGGCGATAGTGCATCGGCTTCTTTCAGCCATGCCTCCATTGCTGCCGCATCGGTGACATCTCCCTTGCTGCCATGCACGGTGGCTCCGCGCGCTCTGCAATCGTTACATACGGCGTCTAATCGCGCCTGATGCCGTCCTTGCAAATGCAGGGTCACTCCTGCTTTGGCGTAGTGCAGGGCTAGCGCGAGACCTAGTCCGCTGCTGGCACCGGTAATCAGGATGGTTTTAGGGGATGACATAGCATGCAATCAAAAAGTTAAAAAACAGTTAGAAAAAACGGTTTTAGGGCAAAATATAGTGGTATTTCAATGTAAAATATCCATTTACGCTATGGCTTCGCAAGCATAATATAGAGATGTAGCAGAGAGTAGTGAAGAAGTAGAAAAAATAAAGCAGGATGTCTGATGAAAGAAATTAAATCCGTATGCGTCTTTTGCGGCGCATCTAATAATATTCCCCGTAAATTCCTTGATATTGGTGCTACCTTTGGAGAAATGCTCGCGCAACGCGGCATCAGGCTCGTATATGGCGGCGGCGACTGTGGTGTGATGGGCGCGGTGGCGAATGGCACCATGGAACATGGCGGACAGGTGACAGGCGTATTCCCCGTCAGTTTACGCAATATCGAAAACGAACACCAGTCGCTCTCGGAAATCATTATCGTTGATACCATGCATGAGCGCAAAATGGGCATGTTCGAGCGTTCGGATGCGTTTATCGTATTTCCGGGTGGCTTCGGCACCATGGACGAGATGTTCGAGATTTTGACATGGAAACAGCTGCAATTGCATGAAAAGCCTGTAGTGATATTCAATTACCACGGCTACTGGGATCCGTTGATTGCCCTGATGAAGAATATCATTGAAATCGGCTTCGCCAAACCGGTGAATGCGACCTATTACAAGGTTGTCACGGAACTGGATGAAATTATGGATGTACTGGGCGTTTAAACCCAGCCTTCTGCGCATAAAAAAACGGCCAGAGAAAAAATCTCTGGCCGTTTTTGTTTCCTAGTTAAAGGAGGCTAATTACTTAGCGCCTTTTTCTTCGGTTGCAGCTGCATCATGGTGCTTTTTGCCATGGTGCTTTTTGCCACCGTGGTGCTTTTTGCCACCATGATGTTTTTTGCCATGGTGCTTTTTGCCATGGTGCTTATCGGTGCCTTCTTTGCCCATATCACCAGCTTCAGCGCCTTTAGCACCCTTATCGTGGTGATCCAGTTTTACTTCTGAAGACGAAGCGGTTGAAGCGCCGGTACGGCCATTGCGGATATCGCTTGGGGTCTGTGCAAGTGCAGGAACTGCCAAGCTCAGGGTAGCGAATACTGCAACGAGAGAGAGTTTATTCATAGTTCTTCCTTTCAATAATATAATAATTTAATTCTTAATTCTTTTGCGGCCCAAATTCCGCTGCGAAGTTTACACTATGCCACTTACTATTACATCAGGATTATAACAACATTAAATATTGGTCATGTTGTAATTTTCCCCTTGTATAGCCTATAAATAAATATTTGGTAAATAATCCGTTCGAAATATACACCAAATAGCTTAAAACCATAAAGATAGGATTATTTCAAGGGAAAATAACCGTTTACCGTATAGCTTCGTATCATAGTATAGATACCTGACCCATAAGCTATAATTGTGATTCGAACAAGATGGCAGGATGCAGGTAAATAAAATAAATTCACGGTGTGTCTTTTGTATCGCATCTGGCATCGCCCGCCTACACACTCCCTATGGAGTAAATCCTTTCAAAAGGCTTGAAAAGCGAGAGCTATGGCCACTTTTCAATAAATAGGCGGGCTTGTCGGGAGGAGCAGCCAATGGTGCTATGCAGCATAGCGGAACCACTCCATACCCATCTGGTCAGGCCCAAAACGGGTGGGTGATGATTAAAACAGCTTAATCGCCACGGTCAGGCCTTCCTGTGTGGCGATCATGGTAGTGAAGTATTTCTGGGTGTCAGCGAGGCGCTCGTTGAAGCGGCGCATGTTGTGCCACGAAGTAGGCGAGATATTCTGCGGGGGAAGGTCCAGTCCCATCGTGCCGTGCAGCAGGGTATTATCGGCGACAATCAGGCCAAATGGGCGGATATTCGCCTCTGCCCAGTCCAGATAGTCATTATAGCTGATTTTATCAGCATCGATGAAAATCATGTCGAACGGAGCCTCACCAGCCAGTTGCGGCAATACCGCATGGGCGTCGCCTTCCAGCATGGTGATGGAATCACGCACGTCCGACTGGTCGAAGAAATGCTTGGCCATGACGATGTGCTGCGGGTCTTTGTTGATGGTATAGATATGCCCGCCTTTCGGCAGGGCGCGCGCCATCCATAAAGTGGAATAACCTGCCAGTGTGCCGATTTCAACGATCTTTTCCGCACGGTGCAGGGTGATCAGCATTTGCAGGAGCTTGCCTTCCTCCGCGCCGATATGCATAGGGATATTCAGGCGCAGCAGGCTTTCATCAATGCTGGTCAGCAATGAATCTTGTGCCGCGTAGAGCTTGCGGATATAGTCGATACTCGGTGTCAGGTAACGTGCCATGCAGGTATTTTTTATAATGCTGTTTTTATCGCAGGCACCGTTGTAGCATTTCATTTCGAATTGTAAAACAAACTCTTGGTTAAAATGCTTCAAGCAATTGAAAATAATAATTATTCAGCCTTATCGGCAACGGGACGCGACTGGATTGTGCGTCAGGCCGATGATGGGTTGGTGGCCGCATTGTCGCGGGCGTGTGATATCCCCGATATTTTGGCGCGTATCCTCGTTTCCAGAGGTATCGGAATGGATGAAGCACCCGTTTTTTTATCGCCGAGTTTAAAGGCGTTGATGCCCGACCCTTCCCATTTGCTGGATATGGACGTGGCCGCCGAGCGTATTGCCAGTGCGGTGTCCAGCGGTGAAACCATTGCGGTGTTTGGCGATTATGACGTGGACGGTGCGACATCTTCAGCGTTGCTGCTGCGTTACCTGCACGCGCTGGGCGGTAAAACACTGGTGCATATTCCCGACCGCATAACGGAAGGGTACGGCCCCAACACGCCTGCGTTGCTGGGGTTGCAGCGTTCGGGGGCGACGCTCGTGATTACTGTGGATTGCGGGACGATGGCATTTGAACCATTGCAGGCTGCCCATGATGCGGGGCTGGATGTGATTGTGGTCGATCACCATATCGGTGAGGCGCGCCGCCCCAAGGCGTATGCCATCGTGAACCCCAACCGGCTGGACGAAACCTCGCCGCACGGGCAGATGGCGGCTGTGGGCGTGGCGTTTTTGCTCATTGTAGCGGTGAACCGTACCTTACGTGCCAGCGGGTATTTTAACCAAAAGCCAGAGCCGGACTTGCGCCAGTGGCTCGATCTTGTCGCGCTGGGCACGGTGTGCGATGTGGTACCGCTGACAGGGGTCAACCGCGCCTTCGTGGCGCAGGGGCTGAAAATCCTTGCCACACGGCAGAATACCGGATTACGCACGGTGCTGGATCTGGCGGCGGTAAGCGGCATTCCGGGGGTATATGCCTGCGGATTTGTCGTCGGGCCGCGTATCAATGCCGGTGGGCGTGTCGGAAAAGCGAATCTGGGGGTGCGGCTGCTTACCTGTGATGATGAAGCCGAAGCCTTGTCACTGGCGCGTGAACTGGAACAACACAACGCCGAGCGCAAGGCCATCGAGGCGATGGTGCTGGAAGAAGCGCAGGCACAGGCCGAGTCTATGCCTGACAGTGCGCCGTTGCTGGTGGTGGCGGGCAAGGGCTGGCATCCGGGGGTGATTGGTATTGTCGCAGGGCGGTTGAAAGAACGTTTCCACAAACCGGTGGCGGTGGTGGCGGTGAATGACGGAATTGGCAAGGCTTCGGCGCGTTCGGTATCGGGTTTTGATTTTGGCGCGGCGGTGATTGCCGCCCATGCGACGGGCCATTTAATCGGTGGCGGCGGGCATGCGATGGCGGCGGGGTTTACCGTGGCCGAAGATAAAATCAGTGACCTTGCGGCGTTCCTGATGCAGCGCGCGGCGGGTGTCACATCCACCCGTTCGCTGACGCTGGACGGGCTGATCAGCATCGCCGGAGCAACGCCCGAGCTGATTGAGCAGTTAGATCGGATCGGCCCGTTCGGTCAGGGCAATCCTTCCATCCGCGTAGCGGTGCAGCACGTGGTAAATTTGCGGCCGGAAATTGTCGGCGAGCATCATGTCAAAACCTTGTTGATCGACCGTCTGAGCAATGCGCGGCTGTCGGCGATTGCCTTTCGTGTGGTGGGCACGCCGCTCGGTAATGTGTTGTTGTCCACGCGCGGTAAAACACTGGATGTGGCGGGGCAACTGCGGCTTCAGGAGTGGAACGGCAAGCGCAGCGTCAGCTTGAGCATTGATGATGTCTGCGAGTCACCGAGGGACGCAGCCTAGACTTCTTCAGAGATTTTCCCCGACCGAGCAGTTTTGAGCATTTATTTCTTGAACAAGAAGTGCTAAGTAGGTTGGTTTGGGTTACAGGCATCACAATAACTACCAAATTTAAGGATAGATTTTGGCATCTTTAGTAATGGAACGGCTGCGCAGGCTGAAAGAACCAAGCGTCATTCCGGGGTTTGGCGTGACGCTGGCCTTTACGATTGCCTATCTCCTGCTGGTGGTGGTGATTCCGTTGTCGGGCCTTTTCTTCAAAGCCTCCAGCCTGACCTTGGGTGAATTCTGGGATACGGTGACCAGCGACCGCGTGATGCATGCGTATAAGATCAGTTTTGGCCTGTCGTTTCTGGCTGCGCTTATCAATAGTTTTTTCGGATTGATCATTGCGTGGATTCTTGCACGCTATCGCTTTGCGGGTAAAAAAATCATTGATGCCATGGTGGATTTGCCGTTCGCATTGCCTACGGCGGTGGCGGGCATTGCACTCACGGCGTTATATGCGCCCGATGGCTGGATCGGGCAGTTCCTTGCGCCGCTGGGAGTCAAGGTGGCGTTTACACCGCTGGGGATTCTGATCGCGCTGCTGTTTGTCGGCCTGCCATTTATTGTCCGCACCGTTGAACCGATTTTGCAGGATGCCGAAAAAGAACTCGAAGAAGCCTCCTTAAGCCTTGGCGCGACGCGCTGGCAGACCTTTTATAAAGTTATCCTTCCCAGTATTCTGCCTGCCTTGCTGACGGGATTTGCCATGGCGTTTGCGCGCGGACTCGGCGAATACGGTTCGGTGATTTTCATTGCCGGTAACATTCCGAAGATGTCGGAAATTGTACCACTGATTATTGTGATCAAGCTAGAGCAATATGACTATGCGGGGGCAACGGCGGTCGCCTGCGTCATGCTGGTGATTTCGTTCGTGCTGTTGTTCCTCATCAACTGGCTGCAGCATTGGGCCGGTAAAGACAGGGCTAAGATATGAGCGCGAAACACCGTTCGCCGATTTCTGAACCGATGTGGGTGCAAGCCTTGCTGATGGTTACCGGCCTTGGATTTATGGCGGTACTGGTGTTGTTGCCGATGGCGGTTGTGTTTGTCGAAGCGTTCCGTCAGGGCTTCGCTGCCTACCGTGATGCGCTTACCACCACGCAGGCTATTTCAGCTGTTCGTTTAACCCTGCTGGTGGCGGCGATTGCTGTGCCCTTGAATGTAGTATTTGGCCTTGCGGCGTCGTGGGCGATTGCCAAATTTGAATTCACCGGTAAGCGTTTGTTGCTCACTTTTATTGACCTGCCTTTTTCGGTATCACCGGTGATTTCCGGTGTCATTTATATACTGTTGTTTGGTGCACACGGGGCGATTGGCGAATGGCTGTCTGACCATAATATCGAGATTGTATTTGCCGTTCCCGGCCTTGTGATTGCTACCATATTTGTCACGTTTCCGTTCGTGGCGCGTGAACTAATTCCTCTCATGGAAGAACAGGGAACGGAAGAAGAAGAGGCATCGGTGATGCTTGGGGCGGGCGGCTGGCGCACATTTTATTCCATCACGCTGCCGAATATCAAATGGGCGTTGTTCTACGGCGTATTGCTGTGTAACGCGCGTGCGATGGGGGAATTCGGGGCGGTGTCGGTGGTGTCGGGGCATATCCGTGGCAAAACCAACACTATTCCTCTTCATGTGGAAATCCTGTATAACGAGTATAATTTTGTGGCGGCATTTGCGGTTGCATCGATTCTGACGATACTGGCGCTGGTGACATTGTTACTGAAGAGCTTTATCGAATTTAGGTTTGCTTCGGAAATACGTGCAAAAAACAAAGAATAGCGAGTGATGAATGGGCATTGAAGTTCGTAATATCCTGAAACAGTTTGGCAGCTTTTCCGCCATCAAAGACGTGAACCTCAAGGTCAATGACGGCGAGCTGGTGGCGCTGCTTGGCCCTTCAGGTTCCGGCAAAACCACGCTGCTGCGCATTATTGCAGGGCTTGAATATGCTGATTCCGGCTCGGTGCTGATCGATGACAAGGAAGCCAGCAGCCTGCACGTGAAAGAGCGCAATGTCGGCTTCGTGTTCCAGCATTATGCTTTGTTCAAGCACATGACGGTGTTTAACAACGTGGCGTTTGGTTTGCGCGTGCGTCCGAAACATCTGCGCCCGTCGCCTTCGGAAATTTCTGATCGTGTGATGGCGCTGCTCAAGCTCGTACATCTGGATACGTTTTATGACCGCTATCCCTCGCAGCTTTCCGGCGGGCAAAGGCAGCGTGTGGCGTTGGCGCGTTCGCTGGCGGTAGAACCTAAATTGCTGCTGCTGGATGAACCGTTCGGTGCGCTCGATGCGAAGGTGCGTAAAGAACTGCGCCGCTGGCTGCGCCGCCTGCATGACGACATGCATATCACCAGTATTTTCGTAACCCACGATCAGGAAGAGGCGATGGAAGTCTCCGACCGCGTGGTGGTGATGAATAATGGCCGCATTGAACAGGTGGGAACACCCGAAGATGTCTACCACAAACCTGCCAACGGCTTCGTCTATGACTTTCTTGGCAACTATAACGAGTTCATCGGTTGGAAAGACGAGAGTGGCGGCATCCATCTGGCGGAAGATGATTTGTGGGAATCCACTACTCCCGACATTGCACCGGTAGTGACGGGGCGGCAGCACTGGCTGTCTCGCTATCCCGAGCTGATCGGCGCGCTGCGCAAGGTGGTTCCCAGCCTACCCTTGCCGGGGGATGCAGTGGCTGTGCGTCAGAGCAGCAAAATGAGCCGCAGCCAGATGCGTACCTTATTAGCCGAACGCGGGATTCCTGTGCGTGTGTTTGCCCGCCCGCATGAAATGTTTGTCACCAAAATCCCTGACGACCAGCATGAATATATTCCGGTGGAAGTCACCCATATCAATCCAGCGGGAGCGCTGGCCAAGCTGGAATTGCAACGCAAAAACGGCCTGATCCTGCAAGCGGAAATCCCTAAGACCATTACGGATTCGCTGGAAATACGTAAGGGCGATCAGGTTTTTGTCCGGCCCAAAAACGTACGGGTGTTTGAATGACGGATCCGGTATTGAGAACTGATTCCACCTCACCCCCTGTTCGCGCCTTGCCGCAGGGGTGGCGCAAGAATCTGCCCAATTACCTTACCTATCTTCGGATTGCGGTGATACCTGCCATTACCTTCACCTTTTTTATCAAAGGGGAATGGTCCTACTATCTGTCGACCTTGTTATTTGCCATTGCGGGGATAAGCGACTGGTTTGACGGCTATCTGGCACGCCGCTGGAATGCCCATTCCAAGCTTGGTCAGTTCCTCGACCCGATTGCTGATAAATTGCTGGTGGCAACCGTGCTGATGTTGTTGGTGGATGTGGAGAGGGCGGACCTGTTGCCGTCTATTGCCATTGTCTGTCGTGAAATTCTGGTGTCGGGATTGCGCGAGTTTCTGGCGGAAATCCGCGTCGGCATGCCGGTATCAAAACTGGCTAAAATCAAAACCGCCGCCCAGATGATTGCTATCGGGTTCCTGCTGCTGGGCAATGGTGGTCCGGCGTGGATGCATCTGGTGTTTTTCGGTCGGGCGCTGCTGTGGATGGCGGCCCTGTTAACGCTGGTCACGGGCTATACCTATCTCCGCCTCGGGCTGAAGCATATGACCGAAGAGACCGACAAAAATTCTGCCTAAAAATTAGGCAGGCAATCGGCCGTTTGGTTAAAATCTATGCATATTTTTTAGGCATAAGTCTCTGAGGCTGGCTCTGAGAGCCATTTTAACGCGTGGCACGCTTCTGGCTATATCTACCGCTATAGATTGACATCCAAGGAGTTTACGACCATGCACCACGCTACCCACTCACGGATCAGGAAAACAGCCCTGATTGCCTTATCGCTTCTGGCACTCACCAGCCTCTCGGCATGCGCTAACGGCGTTCCTACTGGCCCGCAGGCAGCGGCTACCGGTGCGGGATGGGAACATGTGCATGACGGCTTGCTGATTGGCAATATCTACACCGGCGACGACCATATCTAGGAATTGCCGGCTTTAGCTCGGCTGCAGGATGCGGGCGCTGTAATCTTCCATTAACTGCTTTGTCACAGGGCCTACAGCGAATGTATGTTCGCCGATCACGCCGATCGGGGTGACTTCCGCTGCCGTACCCGCCAGAAAGGCCTCTGAGGCCTTGGCAAGCTCTTCCAGCTGGATATGGCGCTCCACAACCTTCAGGCCGCGTTTACGGGCCAGTTCCATGACCGTGCGGCGGGTAATGCCGTCGAGGAAGCAGTCCGGTGTCGGGGTGTGTAATTCCCCGTTCATGACGAAAAACATATTCGCACCGGTGGCTTCGGCGATAAAGCCACGGTAATCCAGCATCAGCGCATCGTCGAATCCGGCATCCTCGGCAGCATGCTTGGACAGGGTGCAGATCATGTACAGCCCCGCTGCTTTGCTGGCGGTAGGCGCCATGTTAGGGGCAGGGCGCGCCCATTTGGAGATTTGCAGCTTCAGGCCACGCTCTTTGGCTTCCTTGCCGAAATAGCTTGGCCATTCCCATGTGGCAATCGCGAGGTGGATGGTGGTTTTCTGTGCCGACACGGCCATCATTTCGCTGCCGCGCCATGCCACAGGGCGGATATAGCCGTTATGGATTTTCTGTTTTTCAATGATATCAAGCGTAGCTTTTTCAATTTCTTCCAGCGAGTAGGGAATTTTGAAACCAAGAAGTTTACCGGATTTGATCAGGCGCTGCGAATGTTCGCGTAGCTTGAACACCTTGCCCTCATAGGCACGTTCACCCTCAAACACGCAGGAGCCATAATGCAGGCCGTGGGTCAGCACATGCACCTTGGCATCGCGCCACGGGATTATTTTTCCATCCATCCAGATAAAACCATCGCGGTCGTCAAATGGTATCAACGTCATACTGTTCCTTATATATCGAGTGAAATTGCTGAAATCTGGCGGCCGTAGACCGGCTCCTGATGGAGTGTCGCGCGGCGGAAGCTGAAAAAATCCTCTTCTTGCTGGCAGGTATCGTGCGACAGCATGTTGACCTGCTGGACACCGGCGTTGCGCAGGCGGTCTTTGACATAGGCCTTGAGGTCAAACATGTAATGGTTGGTTCGCGCGGAAGGTACAAAATAAATCGTATTGGCGCTTTCGCTCACGACGAAGCGTTCATAAAATTCCGCTCCCACCTCGTACGAGCCTTGGCCGATAGCAGGGCCGACCGTGGCGATAATGTTGGGGAGGGCCGCGCCTAACGACTGCATAGCTTCCAGCGTGGATTCAATGATGCCGTTGAAGGCACCCTTCCATCCGGCGTGGGCGGCAGCGATCACGTGGTGGGTGCTGTCAGCGAAAAGGACAGGCACGCAATCGGCGGTTAATACGCCAATGGCAATTCCGGGTTCACTGGTGACCAGTGCATCGGCTTCGGGTGCGTGCGACCAGTGCCACGGCTTGGTGATAATCACGGCCTTGGCGCTGTGAATCTGGTAAGCGGTGCAGAGCGTGGCGGCATTCACCCGAAGCGTATCGGCGACGATAGCGCGGTTTTCGGCGACCAGCACCGTGTCATCCCCCGAGCCGAAGCCGCAATTAAGGGAGTCATACAGCCCCGTGCTTACGCCGCCATTACGGCCAAAGAAGCCATGGCGTACACCCTTAGCTTCCTGCAGCATCGGGCAAGTGAAGGGCGAAAGTAATGAATCTTCAATTTTTAACGGATGTGTCATGCCGTCAATATAACGTGTAGGTAGCGGGATGAAAAGTTAAATGTCTGCGCTTTAGAAACCTTCCGGCCTAAAAACCTTCTGGTTTGGGCATGCTCGGGTGGGTAATGCACAGTGCCTTGAACAGCTCGCCCATCTGGTCAGCGGCCGTCAGGCGGGCAAGACCCGATAACAGCAGCTTCTTTTGCTTGGCTGAGGCTTTTTCACATAAGGCGATGGTGCGCTCCTTGGCGCCGAGGCGGCCCAATAGTTCACCCTGTGTAACGGGGCCATAAATCACGCAGCCCCCTTCGGCAGCGGCGTGGGTGAGGTTATAAAAATCGACATGGGCGGTGATATCGGCGGTTCCGGGTTCCACCAGCACATCGTGGGACTCATGCTGGCGCACCGATTGCAGGGTGTTGCCGTGCGAGCGTTCATAGTAGCCGTAATCAATGACGAGTGCTGTGCCGCCGTAACTATTGATACGGTTGCTTACCACTTCCATCAGCTTGTTGGCGGCATCGCAATATTCGTACAGACGGTCGGACACCGGCTCATCCTTAAGGAGTTCCGGCGGTGTCGCTTCATTAAAGACGAACTCCAGCGAGTCATTGGAAGCCAGCGCAATGCAGCGTTCCTGCCAGCCCGTTTCGCTATGGAGGAACTGGCGGATCGGTAGTGCATCAAAAAATTCATTCGCTACCAGCAGCAACGGCTTGGCGGGTATTTCTGCAAAACCGGTATGCCAGAGGATATCAGGATGTTTGCCTGCGAGTGAGTTCCATTGTTTTTGGCGCAGCGTGGTTGAAATTTCCATCAGGTGAACACTGATGGCTTCATGGAAGCCTTTGACATTGGCGGTAGCGCGCAGGATATCGGCCATCAAGGTGCCACGGCCCGGTCCTATTTCAGCCAGAGCGGCTTGTGGTTTGCCCATTATCACCCACTGTGTTACCAGCCATGCACCAATAAGCTCGCCGAAAATCTGGCTGATTTCCGGTGCGGTGGTGAAATCACCCTGCACGCCGAACGGATCGCGGCGGATGTAATATCCGTCTTCGGGATGGGCCAGCGCAAGCGCCATATATTCCGAGATGGACATCGGGCCTTGCTCTTTGATGCGGTCTTTGATTAATTGCTCGACAGTCACGTGGTTTGGCGCTTCGCTAGTGGTTGAGGTGGACGACGGAAAACCAGATACAGCCCATAGGCCAGCATGGGCAAGGACAATATTTGCCCCATGGTAACAAATCCCATGAAAAACCCTAAAAACTCGTCCGGTTCGCGGAAACATTCCACGATCATGCGTGCAATAGCGTATCCGGCGATGAAGGTGCCGCCCAGCATGCCGGCCTTGTCACGCGCCGAGGTGTATTTCAAGAGGTAATGCAGCACCGAAAATAATACGATGCCTTCAAGCCCCGCTTCGTAGAGCTGGCTGGGATGGCGTGACAGGTCACCGCCACGCGGAAATACCATTGCCCATGACACATCGCTGGCGCGTCCATAGAGTTCACCATTGATGAAATTGGCGAGGCGGCCAAAGAATAATCCGAACGGCGTGGCGCAGGCGATCACGTCAATCAGTTCAAAAAAACGGATCTGGTGCTTGCGGCAAAAGAGCAAGAAGGCAGTGATGACTCCGATCAGGCCGCCATGGAACGACATACCACCTTCCCATAAATGCAGTATCTGGTCGGGATGCTCTATATAATAGTCTGGTTTGTAGAACAGCACATAGCCCAAGCGGCCACCGCCGATGATGCCGACCACTGCCCATGTGACCATATCTTCCAGCGCTTTTTCATTAAGGTTGTGGATGGGCTTACGCGCATGTTCCTTGGCGATGTACCACCAGCCGAGCAAAATGCCTGCGATATAGGCCAGCGAATACCAGCGGACGGCCAGCGCGCCCAGATAGGGTATAGGACCGATATGCACGGCCACAGGATCAATGTTGGGGAAGGGGAGGGACATTTCTGCTTCAGAAGAAAACGTTGCTGAGGGGGCAAATAATAAGAGAAGGAAAGCCTATGGCAACTAATATTCGTCCCAGTTCTTTTTTTCCATATTCTCAAGTGGTGCGTTTGCGCCTCGGTGGATGGTACCGGAGTTTTCAACAAATCCGGGGAAGGCAACGGCAATTTCTGCTTTAATATCCGGAGGTGGTTCGCCCTTGCCTGCGGCAATGACAGTGCCGTAATCGGAGACGTTGAATTTCTGGTCGCCTTTTAATACGGTGTTGAGTTCTTTCATTTGTTTAATGCTTACCTTGACATAGCAATAAACGAAATCATTGAAGGCATTTTTTCCGCGCAGCAAAATGATAGCGAACTGATCTTTGAAGAGATCGTCAAAGTCGACGGCACCATTATTTAAAACTTCTGCGCTCCATTTTGTCGACATGTCGTCTCAAGTCCAAAAATTGACCAAACCTCTTACAACACACTATCCTCATTATAACTATAATGAAAATGTGCCAAATGTAAATGTAAAAACAATAAGTTAATTTAGATTTAAGAAAGGGGAGTCAGGGAAGTAATAGGGGCAAAATGGTGGGGTAAAATTATTTAACCATTGCGTATCAATGGGTTAAATAATTAACTTCTGCCGGTTTCCTTGGCTTCAGGGACAATGCCCTGAGGGGTCGTATTGAGAGCCAGCTGATCGCCGGTTTTTGCAAGGCCGCCCATTTCCTGCATTCCATTCTTAGCAAGCTCGACTGCCTGATTGGCCATCTTGCCTACTTCACCGGCTGCACTTGAAATGAATTTGGTGGGGTCAACGTTATCTAATCCGAGAGATGCCAAAAGGCCTTTTGAGACTCCTGCGGCATCCTTGAATAACTTGCCTGCTTCGTTCGTCGATCCTTTGTTTTCATCACCCATAATCGTAACTCTTTTATGTATGCCGTGTTTGCGTTCTTACAATTTAATACTATCGAAAACGGGGGGGGCTATCAAACGCTATAAGCAGGCAAACCCTATTATTCATCGAGCTGTAACGTGGTTGTAACGCAACTGTAACAAAGCGGAAACCAAACTGTCAAAATAGCCTGTGGATAAGTGGCATTTGTGCTAAATGCCACTTGCAAAAAACGATTTAAAATGTTTTAAAACAGATGGTTGTATTGTTTTTGAGTCAGGAAATGGGTGTTGGAGGGATTTTATCGTTGGGAGGAAAGATAAAGGATGCTCGGGAAGTGATGCATCAAAAAAGTTTCCCGATAGCGGCGTTTTTGGATAGCGATTGGGGCGGTACCCAAAAACGCTGCTATCGGGAACAGTCGGGGAGATACTGTTAAAAGGCGGAACCCGCAGCGGTACCATTGGTGGTGTAATGGTTGAAGGCGGGGGTTTTATAATCGCTTGCTTCTGTCATTTCCGGTGTATCGTCGTACATATTGATCAGAAGCATCGATAATTTGTGTTGCAGGCTCAGCAAAAAGCCCACGCGGCTGTCATCCGAGGTGAAGCGGTACTGGCCATACGCATCGTCCACTGCCTTGTCGAGCGCTTTATGCGCATCGTGCAGGGCCGCAGGCATGGTCATCGGGTTATAGAGTTCGGAAAGGGTGGCGGCGGGATACTGAGCGCGTACTTTCAGCACGGTGAGCGCCCGTTCCTCAATAGCGCTGATATGACCCAGCGTATGGGCAATTGGCCATGGAAAGTTTTTGATGGTAGGACTGTGATGGGAGCGGTCATAGCAATTCACGCGGCCCGCCACACATTTAATCCATGCCATATACATGGACGAATTCAATACGCCGAACTGGAATAAATCGGACTCGGGGGAGACATACCAGTAATTACCCGCATTAATTTTGTTGGTAAACATCGTGGGTAAATATTCCCAATTTTCACATGTGGCGCGTGGGACTACTAAGTATGTTGCCGCAAAATCATTGTTATCAAAGCTGCTCATGGTATCCTCCTGTTAACATTTTTTGTATTTTTATTAATCTATTGGTTAACAAGCAGCAAGCTTTGTGCCAATCTTTCAAAAATCTATTTAATCCATTGATCTTCCTGTTTTATAGGCGTAGCCTTAATGGCAGAAATGCTATGATTTTTGTGCCTAGTAACATTATCGAGAGTTGAACATATGGGTAGAATTGTACTGCAATGGTTAGTAATGGCAGGAGTTGCCGCCCTTTTGGCAGGTTGCCAGCCTCCTGCATCCAACGCGTCACTGACCCAAGGCACGGTGGTGTCCCTTGGCCAGACTCACCTGATATTGGACGATGGTAAATCGGTGATGTTCCTTGCTGTCGATGAATCCGCTAAAGAACGCCTCAAAGACCTTAAAAAGGGCGATAAGGTGACGCTGGTGGGTAAAAAGGTGGAAGAAGATGAGCATGCCATGGATATCGAGGAAATCATCCTTGATAACGGCGCACATATCTCGCTGGGCGTTTAAACGCTATTTATAGAGCTGGCAAGCCTTGTCGCACGCAGGAACGATTGTCCCGTAGTACAGCTTATATAATGAAGGTATCATGGATTGCACCGCTTCGTGGCCCCACTTCACTACCTGCTGCGGGACGCGTGCGACCGCTTCGATCACGATAAT
The DNA here is from genome assembly GCA_025360605.1 of Alphaproteobacteria bacterium. GTDB lineage: Bacteria > Pseudomonadota > Alphaproteobacteria > Rickettsiales > SXRF01 > JANYBV01. The sequence continues at coordinate 31,616 of JANYBV010000031.1, forward strand.
TGTTTCCTGTGCGAGCGGATCCGAGCGTGTGTAGGCATCTGCCTGCGGTGTCAGATTGAAGAGCATATCGCGGAAAAAAAGTGACAGTAATGTTGCCGGATAACGGTCCTTGTGGATTGTCAGCACGCCCTTCGCACCCTTGGCACGCATTAGCAGCTTAAAGACAGACCATGCGATTCGGCTTTTCAGCCACGTCAAACGCGAGCGCCAGTTGTGCAGTTTGTTTTCATGATAAAATTTCAGGTGGCGTTCCCATTCAACAATGGCGTTCAGCCCTAGTCGCTGGCTCAGCTGGTAGAGATGTTCCGCCCGTTTAACATCTTTGCGCCTGCCTTTTCCTGCTTTTTCACTGGGGGCGCGGCTCCAGTCGATGGCGGAATAACGGCCTGCCCACTGGCCTTTGTCATCACGGATCATATCGCCGTTATGGCCAGTTTCCTGACCGGCAATGACAATAAAGCGTGCGAGTGCCGGAAAGCCGTCGCCGCTATGGTTACGTTCATCACCTTCCAGAAACGGATGACCGCCGCAGGAGACATATACGGCATTTTCTCCGCGCCCGAACGATTGCAGCCCGTTGCTTTCACCCACTTCCTGCCATGTTGCAATATCCATCACATCGCTGACGGTGTGCCCATAGGAGATATAGATTTCTGCTTTTTCAAGATGGATAAGGCGGATGACCGGCAGCGCATTGCAGCTGACCAGTGCGCGTGCCATCATGATTTCCACTTTAGCAGATACAGGGCGAAGTTTTTTCAAGTTGGCGTGGATACGTTCTATATAATCATTGGCGATGGTGTTGGCATCTTGCTCACTATGGCGTTCCAGAAGCACTTTCATCAGGCGCTGGCGTGATTGCGCCAGCAATACAGGATCACTCATTTCGCGAAAACTGAAGGTCAGGTTGATGCGCTCTTTAGGCATCAGGAAGCGGGTGAAGTTACTTTCATTGTCGGCATCAAGGCGCAACTTCCCTGAAGCCAGCAGCGCCTTCGCCAGCGTTTCCTGAGGCTTTTTAAGCTTCTTGTGCAGCCTTGGCTGTACGTGCAGCACGTCATAGACGTTATACATAATGAAAAGGATCAGGAATTGCTGTTTTTAAACTCTAAGCCCCAGCATACCATAGAAAAGTTAGTCTTTTTCTAATAATCGGCGGAGAAAAGCGTATTTAGGGAGGCAATATGCGAAAGCTTGATGATTTCTTAATAAATTGTTGTTTATCATCTGAAAATAGCCATTTAATGCCTTTGATTCAAAGATATTTCAATTCTGCGGTAAAAGGAGTATACTGAGCTTAAGGGTAGGATATGACAAAAAAAGCCCACGACGACAAAAATAATGCAGGTTTTACGCTGGTCGAACTATCGATCGTATTAGTGATCATAGGGCTCGTGGTTGGCGGTGTTCTTGTCGGCATCGACATGGTAAAGGCCGCTGAATTGCGCTCCACCATCTCGCAGGTAGAAAAATACAACTCCGCTGTAAACAGCTTCCGCGTTAAATACAACTCACTCCCTGGGGACATTTTGCAATCCTATGCATCCGCATTTGGATTGTTTACACTGACTACGGCACTGGGTGCGGGAGAGGGTGATGGTAGCGGGTTGATTGAAGGTGGAGCCGCAGGGATTACTGATCCTTCCGGCGAAACACTCGTATTCTGGCAACATTTATCCGATGCTAATTTAATTGACGGATCGTACGGCACGCTTGCTAACGGTACAATTTTAGCAAACACAGGTCTTGTGACGGCCAATAATACGGATGTTACAAAATCCCTGCCGCCATCCAAACTCACCCCAAGGCAGTATTTTATTGCGTATTCCGCCTCCGGATATAACTACTATCAGTTACTTCCTATTTCTCAGGTATCTACACCGGCAGCCTACCTGTATGGAAATGCCGGTATTACTCCCGTACAGGCCTATAATATTGACGTTAAACTGGATGACGGCACGCCCAATGGCGGGAGCGTAACGGCTAAAGGGATTACAGCAGTTAATATTAACGCTACCTGGCAGGCAGGCTCCACTCTTGCTAACTGTCTTTCCAACGGTGCGAACGCTACCGATCAGGCGGCCATCTACAATCGCGTACCAGCTACGGGTGGCAGCGATGCATCCTGTTCGGTGCGGTTCCGCTTTAACTAGCTATTACGCTGCTCTGGAGAATGGAGGTTTTGCCGTGGCAAGATTGCTGATAAGCGTATGTTCTTTTTCCAACGCATTCCACAATTCACGGGCATAGGTGGTGGCAAACAGAGGTGCTTTGATAAAGCTGTCGATGTTGCCATGGCCGAGTTCCGGAAAAGCCTCATCAATATTTTTGCCCTGCTGTGCATACTCGGCTTTGGCATAGCCATACCCAGCTTCAAGGGAGTGCAGGTAGCCTTCAATGACGCTTGCTTTGGCACTTTCAATCCATTTGCGCAGTTCCTTGACATCGCTCAGGTTGACGCTGGCATTTTGTTCGACCGTTACCTTAATGGTGGAAAGGATGGTTACCACTTCATCAATATAGGTCCATGCCGGTTGCTTGGATAAATTCATGAAAATAGCTTCGCATTTTTCATAACGCTTTTTCCATTTGGATATTTCGCTTTCTACCATGGTAATCATGCTGGAGCAGCGCTGTTTGGTAGGGTCTGAAATAGTGATATTTTCAAACATAATGGAATTGATACGTGGTTCATTCATCAGTTTAAGACCTAAAAATACGCACACCCAGCACGAAACAATAAAAATAATAACCTCACTTCCACCGGTGATATGCACCATGGTGGTAAACGTGAATGCGATGGAAGGTACCACCAGCACCGCAGTTACCAGTAACACCCACCATGTGACGTTTTTAAAGGTGAACTGGGATTTCCATGAATAAGCTTGCTCGCTGCCGGTGCTGTTTTTAGGCATTGCCATGAGGTGTCATCCTTTGCGCAGAAGGTTTGGTACAACCGTAATTGTTGCCAAAACTAACAGACAGTTGTTAATAAAATATTACCGAAACCATACGGCAGTCAGTAAAAATCAATATAAAATAACCCATTAATATATTTGGCAAGTAATGGCTAATAGTGGAAATGATACGCCGCGAGTTACTATTTTGTTGACCTGCAGCAGCGTATAACTTTACATACACATGATTTTCATTTCCTGTGGCTTTCATGCCCAATCTGTCTATGTTTTTTATGCCCCTTTCCTGTGTGGCAGTGATGCCAGCCTACAACGAAGAAGGAAATATTGATCGGGTGGTCGCTGATTGGACCCGCGAGCTGGACCGGTTATTCGGTGATTCCTACCGTCTTGTGGTAATTAATGACGGTTCGCGTGATACCACGGGCAACCTGCTGGATACGCTCGCCGGAAAATACAGCAGACTCATAGTGCATCATCAGGTGAATCAGGGGCATGGAAATACCGTCATGAATGGCTATAAGCTCGCCGTGGAGATGGATACAGCCTACATTTTTCAGACCGATTCGGACGACCAGTTTGAAGCAACTGATTTTAGTAAGCTGTGGGACAGGCGGCACGAGTCTAAATTTATTCTGGGATTCCGTCAGGTGCGTCATGACTCGGTGTACCGTTTGTGGCTTTCGAAAACCGCTGTTTTTCTGGTTATGACGCTTTTTTCTATCCGCCTTAAAGACAGCAATGTGCCCTATCGCCTCATGGAGCGGGAGTTTTTAAAACAGTTATTACCCATGGTACCGAAGGGGGCATTTGCCCCGAATATTTGCCTTTCTATTCTGGCCGCCCGTCACAAACAACCTTTGCTACATATTCCTGTGACCCACCGCCAGCGCGTCAGCGGCACGGCTATTGTCAGCAAGGCACTGATTAAAGGTTGCATCAAATCCCTAGGCGATTTATTCCGCTTACGTGCGACACTTTAGAAGGACCTCACATGAATTTATGGGATAGGATTAAAAGCCACGATTTTACGGCATTTCGCAAAAAATCGTATAGATTCGGCCCTGGTTTGTTCATCGCGTTTTTAGTGTCGCTTGCCGTTTATAACACGACTATGAATAACGCCTATCAGTATGGCTCGACCTTCTTCGACTCCGCTGAATTTGCGACCGTGATCTGGCGCAGCGGTATCCGGCTTGATATGGGGCCTGCCTTTGCCGGTAGTATCTATTCCACGCATGCCTCTACCATCAACTACATTCCCAGCCTGTTCAGTCATCTGTGGACAGGGGATCGCATAGATTTTTATGCGTTGGTGTATTCGCTGGTGTATGCGGCGATGGTCTATGCGGTATATATCGTCATATTACCGTTTCTGCCCCGCCGTTTTGGTCCATTGCTTGCGGCGCTGGGGATGATTTTATTCTTCTGCGGGCAGATTATGTATGACGGTGCATGGGAAATGCGCAGTGACTATATGTCGCCTTTATTTATGATACTTGCGTTCCGTTCGTGGCAAATGCGTAATTACAGTCTTGCGGTGTTATGGTTTACGCTTAACAATATGGTGCGTGAAGATCTCGGAATGATGATTATCGTTCCGGTAGCATTACTCGCCGGACTGCAATATTGGGAGGCCAGCCGTACCGATGCGGTGCTGGCTAGGGAGAGGCTGTTATGGGGGATACGCATTTGCGCTATCAGCTTTACGTGGGCAATAGTAACTAGCTATGTTCAGAAGAACTATTTCCCGTTTTATGACCTGTTTCAGGATCAGTATTATGATAGCGCACACCCGTTCGCCCATCTAAGCCCTCAAATCATTTATGACCGCTTTGAGTATATTTTCCATTATGCAAGAGGGATCTGGCTGCCCATCCTGATGCTGGTTTTTCTGGGGCTATGTTGTAGGGATTGGCAACTGATCGTTGGTGCTGTCGCGTTTTTGCCCTACGGCATCGCGATGTTTTTTGCTAAAAATGAGATGTCGGCACAATTGGGAAGTTATAAGCCATTTGTATTTGCGCTCATGCTGGTGTGGCCGTGCATCATTGCGTACACGAAGCCTGTGGCACTCTATCGCCGCTATATCCTTATTCAGGCGGTGGTGTTGCTGTGTGGTGTAAGTAACATCCGCGCCGGATTTATTGACAGTGCGTCACACCGCTGGTTATTGCAGCCTTTAACCTATAACGCGCAGCTTTATAGGGATTTCAGTGCGTATGAACTGAAAAAAGAGCAATCCTCCGGCGAACTTGCCACCCGCGTGTCACACAGTATTCTGGCGCTCTACCCGTACCAGTTTAAAGAATACTGGAATACGTGGATCGTTTCCCTGCAGCCTCAGGATGTAGGAAAAGTTGAAACGCTGATATGGTTTGAAGGTGATCGCGACCAGCCACTGATTGATAAAGTTCTTAAAAGCGGTGAATTTACAGTAAAACCGGTCGATGGTACGAAAATACGCATTGCCCACCGTCATAATTCTCCGTGGGCTTAACCTGCCGAAATTATCTGAAGACATTGGGTGGTGGTGCTGGTTTTGGGGTGTTCGGCCTTGGCTTGGGTTGATACGGTAGTTGTTCAACTACCGTGTGGCGTACACCAAATTTATCAATATATTCGTTGCGTCGGTAAAAGGGTTCTGTGGGCTGGACGTTGTGCGGCATCACTTTTTGCTGTGGTTTGGACAAAACGGCTGGTTGTAACGCCACACTCTGCACGGGTTGATATTTTTCCCACGGCGCACCAAACACATGGAATACCGCTGCCACCAGACATGCATTGAATAAGATCGCCAGTTGAACAATAAGCAATAACCTGCCGAGGCTCATGGGTGTGTTAGTATTTTCTTTGGTAAATACACTCTGCGGTGCGGGTATAAAAAATGGTATGGCAGACGTCGGAGCATCCGTCGGCACTTCCTGAGGTGGCGCTTCGTGTTGTTTTGATTCCAGTACCGGAGCTGGTTTGGGGCTATCCTTCCGTTCGAGATCGGCATTGCTCAGACGGTCGTCAATGGTAACAAAGGATAAATCGTTTGGCAGCTCCGCCTTCATCTGCTCGCGGTTTTCATTCAGTGGTGCAAAGGTAGAAAAATCGGGGAGCTTCATTTTTTCAGCGTCTCCAGAATAGTGGCTATCCATCCTTCGGCATCGGTGCGGATATGAAATTCAACGCGCTGCGAACGCACTGGATCTTCGGTTCCGTCCTTGTTCACAATCAGGTGCGATGAGGAAAGACCGTTGGCTGTGACGTGTTTATGTAACCAGTCGGTTTGCGATTGCACTTCCGGTAACCCAAGCACGAAACGTAGTGTGCTGCGGGTGCGCGACTGTGATAGTTCCATATTTTTAAAATAGGCTTCTTCGGGCGCGGTGTTGGCAGCCCAGAAGCTCGATGTGTGTCCTTCGATACGCACTTCCTGAATCTGGCCATCATATTTGGGCGCAGTGATGATACGTGTATAGCGCGGGAAAAAATTATGCAGAATGTCCTGAAATTTCGGCTTCAGCTCATCCTTACCGGTATTGAAAAGGATTTCGGGGTCCTTAAAACGGAAGACCAGATCTTGCGTCAGCTCTGCGCCCCATACCGGCAGATCGTTTTTGAATTCGCGCATCAGCTCCGAGTATAATTCCAGACGCACCTGATCGTACAGCACCGCCACCTGCTTGGTTTTAAACTGCTGCACCTCCACCTTCATCATGAAGGCAATGGCAATCAGCATGAAGATCATCATCAACCCTGTCATCAGGTCGCTTAAGCTGATCCACTGGTCTTCCTGATTAGTCTGGTTAGGTGAGAAAGGATCTTCCTCGTCTGACATAGGTTAGCCTGCCAGTTTGAGTACAGACTGTAACTTCTCGGTGATGGGGGCATAGTCGGCGACGAATTTCTGTGACAGCGCGGCGAGCTGACGGCCAAGGCTATCCAAGGATTTGGTGAGTTCTTCCGACAGCGCGTTATCCAGCACCAGCACCTGTTCCTTGGTGTTTTCAATCTGGCGTTTGACGTTTAGGTTGAACTCTTCATTGCTGGTGCGCATGCCATCGGAAATCTGGCGGGTCATTTCCACAATTTTATGTTCGATCTCGGGCAGGCCGGTGGCCGCCGTGTTGACGAGCGAGGCAAGGCTGCGCAAGCCGCCTTCCATCTGCGTGCGCTGGGTTTCCAGTCCACCCAGCAATGCGGTGAGGCTCTGGGCTATCGTGTTGAATACCTCGGCGTTTTGCACCAGCACCTGATAACGCTCGGTGGCCACCGCCATGCTGCGGGTGGTGGTGCCTTGCTGGTCGATCATCTGGGTGATCTGCTGGGCGTAGTTCTGTTGCCACAATAGCATTTTTTCCAGACCGACATTCAGCAGTTTGAAATTCTCGCCGAACTGCTCGTTCAATTGGTTGTTGAAATCATGGATGACTTCGTTAAGGGCTTTCACGAGTGCGCGTGAGTTAGCCTCGGCGATGTTTTCATAGAAATGATCCATTGAGCGTCCCAGAACGGCGAAATTTTCGTTGGAATCCTGACGTGATAAACGGATCTGGCCATAGACCGAATTGTCGCCGCTGCCTGTCAGTGCCTGTTCTACCTGTGCCATCGAATGTTCGATGGCTTTCAGGCTGCTGGCGAGATCATTGATGGTAGCACCGGAGGATTTTTTTGCGGATACACTTTTGATACGCAGGATATCGCGTAGTTTAATCGTGAGCGCACAACCGATGCCGCAGGCTGATGCCCATACCGCAGTTTTGATGCCGTCAATGAGGGTGGGGACGCTTTTTTGCACGTCATTAGGATCGAAATCCAGCAACCCAATGGCGATACCGACGAACGTTCCCAAAATACCTAGTGTGGTGAGGAACGAGGGAGCTTTATTGACATTTTCAGGCGTGAAGCGGATATGGAAGAATAACGCGGATATGACAATCGCCTCAATAAACCACTTGGTTTCCTGATTCATTGTTAGAAGGATTTTATTTAAGAAAACCGGATCCATAGACACTTCCCCCTGTCCATTTTAACTCATAATCCAGTTAAATGTTAGGTAAATGATGCGGCTGAAGTGCAGAAAACAACATATTTTGACGCGGGAAGAGGGGCTTATCCCATGACAACACCACCACTTTGGGCAAGTGGCTTGCCCGTGGTGAAGGATTGTGAAGGCAGGGAGGACAACGAGGCGAAGCTGAGGTTCGGCATTGTAGTCGGGGCGGCGGCAAATTTCATGCTATCGCCGGTGCCATTACCCACTTCATTGCTGATTTTGTCTTTAATCCCCGGAGGTATAGGGATGGACATGCCGCCGATATTGGGCTGATTAGGGAATATCTGATCAAAGTCCCTTCGCACCGCATCTTTAACGGCACCCCTGACAACATTCTTTTTCTCATCTTCACTCAGGTCGGCGAAGCTCTTTTTCTCCGTACCATATTGCCATTTAGGGTCGGCGCAATCGACGATGGCATCGGCAATGGTTTTCTCCAGCACATCCTGCCGGACATTGGCTGCTGTCCACTGATCGACCTTTGCGGCTCTTTTTTCAGGAGACACGACGTGATCGGTCACATCCATAAAATCATCGGCCAACGGTTTAGCATGCCTGCCGAGCCATTTGCCAAATCTGGTAGGGATTTTTTCAGGTGCGAGGCGGCCATGGGCGGCAAGATCTTTCGCCCAGTCTTTAAAGCTTTCAATACCATCATGCGCTTGTTTCTTTGCCATCACTTTGGCCAGCGCCATGTTTTCGCGTGCTTTCTGGGCTTTTGCTGCTTCATCCACCGGTTTGCCAGACATTTCATCAGTGAAAGCTTTGGCCATACCGTCGGCTAATGATTGGCGTGTTCCGGCATCAGGAACCACGTCTTTCAGCTTGTCATCCACTGCCTTACGGATTTCCTCTTCGGTAGGAGGTTTAGCACCTTTAACGACCAGAGGAGCAATGCCTTCCGCTGCTTTGTCGGCAATGAGTTTGAGTCTGTCTTTTTGTACGCCCATAGTCAGTGATGCCATGCCACGTGTGGTCGGGTCATTCAGGCCTGTTTCAATCTTATCGGCGATGAATTTTTGTGCTACTGCCGTCTGTGCTTTGGTGAATTGATCGGCCTTTGCAGGATCTTTTACTTTGCCCTTGTCATCCAGCAATTTTTTATCAGGAGGCAGTGTCTGATCCACCATCTGTAATGCCACGCCTTCGGCAAGTGCATTGTTCATCTGGGCTTCTTTGCTATCGGGAGCCAGCCCTTTGTTCAGGCGGTCGGCGATCTGTTTTTTGGCGGCTTCAAATGCCGCTACAGGATCCATGTTCGGATCCTTCAGGGCTAACGTAGCGCCATCAAACGTAAACACTCCGCTGCCAGTGGCATCGGGAGTGATGACACCGCTACCGATAATTGCTGTAGCCAATTCCTTCAGTTTGTCTTTTTTCTTGTCACCTTTAAGGCCAGTCATAGCCTCGAATATTTTGCCTTCAGGGGTCAGGACAGGTTGGGTAGGAGTTGATCCTGTCTGGTCACCAAACTGCGCCAGTAACCCTTTCTGGGTCTGCTCATAGGCGGCATATAAAATATTGTCCGGTGACGATACGTCATTGGACGATGGTGGTGGTGATCCGGTCGGACCGCCCGCAGGGCCAGCAGGACCACCAGCAGGACCCGCAGGGCCTGAAGGGCCGACAGGAACATCTGGTGCCGCCGCTCCGGTTGAAGGAGCTGCTGCACCTGACTGTGCTTTTTTATCGGCATCAATCATTGCCTGCGTGATGATGCCATCACCCACGATAAGCTTGCGCATTTCCGGTTTTTTGAACAATTCGGTGAAGCCGGTGCTAAGGGCAGTGACCAATGTAGGGGTAGGATATTCTGCTACCGGCGCCCCCACTTTTTTCAGCATTGCCCGTGATTCTTCAAGGAACTTCGAATCATCAAGCATTTTTGTGAGAATGGCTTTGGAAAGGTCTTTTTCCTGACCGGCTTCCATCAAGCGCGGGTTTGCAGCTATCACCTGCGTTGCCATCTCAGCAAATTTTGCCTTTGCCCGTTCGACATAAGGATCGTTCGCTTCAATTTTAACGGGAGGTTTCTGCTTGGCACCAAATTGATTCAATTTAGCAACAAACTGATCACGCATGGTGCTTGCAACGGCGGCTTTGGTATCTGGGTCTGTGTACGCCATCTTGGTATCAAAGCTACCGTCAATGGCTGCTTGCAGCTTGGTGCTCACGTCAGCGGAAACCACAGGTTTATCGGCAATGACCGGAGCAGGAGCCGGAGCGTTCGGAGAACTCCTAGCGGCTTTATTGGCATCACCGAGCATGGTGTAATTGGTTTTGACATACCCATCCATCTGGCCGACGATGGCCTTAATGTGGTCATCGCTCATTTTAAAGGAGAAAAACCCACTTTTGTTGTTTGCGGTTACAAGGGCTTTTTGGGTTTCTTCCTGCAGCAATTTGCTGAGTTCAGGTTGAGTCAATGTGCTGAGGGGCTTTCCATCTTTCAGCTTATCAAGCAGCACAGGGTCATTGCCATCATATTTGTAATTCGGATTAGCCACCGTCATAGCGACCGCATTGGCCACGGTATCGGTGATTTTTTTTGCATCTTGTGGAGAGGCCTTAAAACCCGCCATTGCACGGGCAGTATCGATGAAAGAGCCGGAAGGTTCTGCGCCCACAGTTGCGGTTACCACCTTGCTCAACTGTGTTTGCACGCTGCTCATGATATCGGCTTGTGCTTTTTCTGAAACAACCCGCGTATACACCTGTCCGGTATCGAGCTTATCCAAAACGTCCTTGTCTTTAGGGCCTTCGGGTTTCACGCCCGCAGCGACCAGTGCCTTCTCCTTAACACCATCAACCGCAGATTCGATTGCACCAGGGGTCAACCATTTCATAGGTTTCCCATTGGCAATGCTTTGTTCCCTCAACTGGTTCAGGCCCTCTCTCAGATTACCCCCTGCTGCCTCACCGGTGCGCTCTGCCGCAATTTCCTTGACGCGGCCAAAGAAATCACCAAACCCGATTTTGCCCGAGAACAAATCGCCGATGGCTTCAAAGAACGAGGTGATCAGGGTGAATAAGCTGGTACCCATAACGGTGATTGGGCCGGTGGCCTTTTTGACCGAGCGGGCGGCGATGTTGCCCACTTCATCGAGTTCGTCAAGCGTGGGCACCAATTCGTTAGGTAAGCCACCAAACTGTTCGACGAATTTTTTCTTTTCGTCTTCATCCATGCTGCTAGCAAGCTCTTCCAGCGTGATGGGCATGTTTTTGCCATCAGACATACTCAGCGAAATTTGACGATTATGTCCTATGGCTTCATCTGCCATCGCAAGAAGTTGCTTACTGTTTGGCTCTTTGAAGTTGCGATCTATTTCCCGAATCTTGGCAAGATTTTGCTTAATTAAAACCTTAAGCTTCTTCGCTACTTCTAGCTTAGCGCTATCTCTTACACCTTGTTTTATCTCTTGCTCGGTTGGCATGGGTGCCTATTGAAATATCTATGACGTTATTATTACACTCGACCATTCTAACCCATTCATTTGAGATTATTTGTGAATGTTTTGTGAAAATAGCCGCTTTGGGTAGGAGCGTTGTGTGGGAATAAAAATATATTTTTATATTATTTTATTATTATAAATCAATATTTTATTTTTCTATATACGTCAAAAAAAGCCGGTTTTCCATGGCGGAATTGTTTTTTAAATTAACGTTTCTGACACAATCGAATCGTTTTCGGGGAAAATATGAAATATTTTTGCAAATACGTACTTCCGGAACTTCAGGAATAATGCACCATAGATTTTATAATCAGTTGATTCATCGATTTTTTATTGCATAGGCAGGCAATTGGTTTTAACGTCTGGTTAATACAATATCAATGAAGGCCTGCTACGATAAAGGTCTCAAAAAAAGTTCAGGGAATAGGATACGGGGGATGGTATGGCTCAGGCTATGGTAACCAAAGACGAAATTGATGAACGGGTTGAGCGTCTTAATGACAGCAAATGGCAGAGCGACCGTGTTCTCAAAGATGACGATTTTCTTCCTATCATTCGTCCAGATGAGCGAATAGCCGATAAGGATCTGCGTGGTGTGCGGATGTCAGCCACGGGTTTCGAGGCTGAAACTGGTGATACACCAGCGGTGTATTTTGACCTTAGGCATGTGGATTTAAGCGATCACAAAATCTCTGAAGCAAAGCTTGGTCACGTTGAAATAGGGATGGCGGCACGTGCCGATTTCAGCAACTCGGATATTGATGATATCCGTCTGACGGGTGACGCAAAACAGGCCCTGTTTATTGGTACGAAAGCCCAGAAAATCTATATCGACGATGGGGCGGATGTTCGTGATGCGGTGATGATCGGGCTGGAGACCACGCATTGGGGCGAGATGCAGCGCAAAGCGAAAGGCGTTGCAATTACCACTGCGGAAGAACTGGAAAATAAAATCGACCGTTTTTCTTCCGAACAACAACTGCAGATGCTGGAAGCTTTCGGTGAAGCCAAAGCCAGAACCGAAGCGGTGATTGCGGTTATGGAACCCGAGAAAGACACGGATTTTAGTGGTGCGCGTGAACATAAACGTCGGATACGCTTAAAAGAAACGGATAAGCTTGAGGCGTATGAAGCGGCAATCAAAATCTGTGAAACTGCGTTAGTGCCAGACGGTTTGGGCAATGCTGCCGCCACCGCTCTCAGGTCACTTCCGGTGGATCGTGAACTAAGGAAATAAGCCATGCAACCGGCCGATCACAACCCATCGTTCAGTGATAGGGTGATTCGTTCGGGAATTTCCTGTATCCATTGGGTGGCGACGCGTGATGGTAAAAACCGCGAGTGCTATTACTTTATTATGTGTACTCCGCAAAAACTGAAAATGCTCAAGCAAATCAAAGAAGGTATTTTTGCAATCAAGGACTATGGCATTATTGTTGCCAGTGGCTTTGGCTCAGTGCCCAGCGACAAGGTGATAGCCATGATGAAGGATAAATACGGCTTCGATTGCACGAAGCTGGAGTAGGTCAAACAGGTGGGGGAGAGATTGGAGCGGGCGAAGGGATTCGAACCCTCGACATCAACCTTGGCAAGGTTGCACTCTTCCCCTGAGTTACGCCCGCTTCATCACATGAAATTGTTGGGTAATCAATTTCAAGGAACCGGATGATAGGCATTTTAATCCGCTTTGCAAGTATTTACTTTCGGTGAATGACAGTTCATTGCAAAAGCTGCCGGAAGGGCAGAAAATCTGCCTATTTCTAGGACTTTACTGCTGCTAGTACGTCTTCCACTTCTAGCCCTAGCTTTTCCATCATCGCAGCAAGAAGCGTATTTTGGTATTCCAGATGGTGCAAAATGACCTCAATTTCCTCTTCGGCCTTGATGTTGAGATCCAGATCGTTTTCTGCGCGCGCATCGGCATGCTTACCCTGAATATTCTGCCCGACCATGATCAGAGGCATCAGCATGATCTGGATAAGGTTTGATATAAAAAGCCAGAATACAAAGCCCATCGGCGGGTCAAATTGCAGGCGGGGAGGAGCCAGCAGGTTCCAACCCAGCCACAACACGGTCCAGACGAAAATAAGGAGGAAAAAGCCAATCGTCCCGACACGGTCAGTGATGGCAAGGGCAAAGCGGTCAAGCTTACTCATACGTGAATGTAATTCTTTGTTTACATCACGTATTTTTTTACGTCTTTCCTTGAACTCATCGAGCATAATGGGCTTGTTTTTCATGTGTTTTTACTCAAACACATCATTAGGATATACGCCCCAGAGATATTTCTTTTCCATCCAGCCTTTGCGCCCTGACACCTGAATGCGGCACCAGTCCGGCTGGCATTCCATCAGGCGGGCGGTAACCATGGGTTCGGTTTTGAGTAGTGGCCGCGCATCGGCTTCCGGTTCCATACGTAGGATCACCGGCTGTTTACCCTTAATCATAATGGAGCGTTTGCCGTCCAACATGGTTTTATGCACCCAGCCAGTGGTTCCCTCAATGTCGCGGATTTTACGCCAAAGATCATATTCTTCAATGACTTCTATAGGCATTCCGGCGCGGCGGTAAATCCACTGAATGGGGTAGCGCGTGCCGGGGCCGGTGCGTACATTCACCTCGTCATTTTTGAGCGTGGCAAAGCGCGGCACAGGCAGGCCAGAGCTATTGGCCGCCTGCACTGCACCTGCTTGCATGGTAATGATCAGTACTGTAATGAGTAGCGTCGGGATACGTCTTAATAACATACCTCCATCACTAAACCGCCCCGCCTTTTCTTGCAAGGGGCTTCATGGGAAAATATCCCGCGTTTTCACCCGATATGTTTGAACATATCCTTCAGCATGGTCAGGCGTTCTTCAGAGGTTTTGCCATCAAAAAGCGGTGTAATATGGCCGTTATGGATGGACAGGGAGGTGTTTTTATAATTGGCTGCTATGATTTGGTCGACCACATGCGCAATCAGGGCAAGGTTCCCCGTCATGTAGGCGCGTGTGTAGGCATCGTTGGTAATAGTTGATTCCTGTCCCATCTGCTGCATATCAAAACTAGCCATAACGCGTGCATACGACTGTTCGATATCGGTTTTATCCTTGAGGTAGGCATTAATTTTAGCATCGTCTTTCGTGCCTTTGATCAGCAATGTGCCCTGCGTATCTGTGGTTAGTGTGTAATCAGAGCCAACATTGAAGCCTTGTTGTTGCATGGTTTGTTCAAACAGAGTTTTAAATTCCGCCCCTGCCGCCGCTGCGGCAACTCCTTGATCTTCAGATAGATAGCCGCCAGCACGTTTGACGTATCCTTCTGCTGACAAACCAATCGTTTCGTCATAGGCAAGGTTGAACGCACTGAATTTTTCCAGCTGGGCGGCATCGTCTGTCGTGGTTCCCGCCGTCGGGGCAATCGTGCCTACTTTTCCCCATTCGCTATCTGCAGGTATATTTGCGGACTTCATCATTGATGCAAAGGAATGGCGTGCAATGTCGCCGCTATGGCCCGAGGAAAATTCATCAATCACGTCTTTTGCCTGACTTTGCAAGGCGTTACTGCCAGCGGAAGATAGTGTGGTGAGAAAGGTAGGGACGTATGTCATAGGTCTGGCTCCTTTTTCTACGTGAATAACCAGAGGGTTATCAGGCAATAATCGTGCCGCTAATGACGATTATGCAGGGGAGCTACAGAGTGGGCAGTGCGGGTCGCGTGGCAGTTGAATCCGGCGTATGTCCATAGTCAGGGCATCGATGGCGACCAGCGAGCCGGAAAGGGACGTGCCGATGCCTAGTAGCTCTTTGATGGCTTCGAGTGCCTGCATGCTGCCCATCATGCCTGCCAGTGGCCCGATAATGCCTTCCTGTGCGCAACTGACTTCCTGTTCGGGCAGCTGGGGAACCAGACAGCAGTAACAGGGGTGGGGGGCGCCAAGATAGGCTTTAAAGGTGGAAAGCTGGGCGCTGAATCCACTGATCGCCGCCGAGACAAGAGGTATTCGAGCGTGATAACATACCTCATTAATGGTAAAACGAGTGCTAAAATTATCGCAGCCATCGACCACGAGGTCAAACCCATTACTTATTGATTTCCCATTATCCTTGGTAAATTCTGTCTGGAATAATTCCACAGTGCAATCGGGGTTTATTTCCTCGATGCGGTCACGGGCGGCATCGCACTTACTGCGTCCGATATCGCCCGTTTCAAACAGAATCTGGCGTTGCAGGTTGGAGAGTTCGACGCGGTCGGGTTCAACAATGCCAATGCGGCCGATGCCACTGGCGGCCATATAGGCCAGCACGCCACTGCCCAATCCGCCGGCACCAATGACCAGAACCGATGAGTTCAGCAGCGTCTGCTGGCCGGACTCACCGATGTCTGGCAGAACGATATGGCGGGCATATCGCCGTAGCGCATTGGTATTTAATGGTGAATTTATTTTTTGGGGTTGCACCTTATTCTGCAAATAAATCCGTGGAAATATAACGCTCGGAAGCTGAAGCGGCGATCACCACGATGGTTTTGCCTTTCATTTCCGGACGTGCGCCCACTTCCAAAGCCGCCGCGATGGTCGCGCCGGAGGAAATGCCAACTGGAATCCCGTCGGTTTTGGCTACTTTGCGTGCGGTGGCGAACGCAGTTTCGTTACCGATGGTGATCACTTCGTCGATCAGGTCGCGTTGCAGGATGTCGGGAATAAAACCGGCACCAATGCCCTGAATTTTGTGCGGGCCGGGTTTGCCACCGGAAAGAATCGGTGAATCTTCCGGTTCAACAGCAATGATTTTCACGCTCGGTTTGCGATTTTTAAGAACCTGCGCTGTGCCGGTGATGCTGCCGCCGGTGCCGACTCCGGAGATAAATACATCAACCTTGCCAGCCGTATCTGTCCATATCTCCTCAGCCGTGGTGCGGCGGTGGATTTCCGGATTGGCGGTATTTTTAAATTGTTGTAAGATCAATGCTTTTGGATTGCTGGCGAGTATTTCTTCCGCACGTTCAATGGCGCCGCGCATCCCTTTGGCAGCAGGGGTCAGCTCGAGCTGCGCGCCTAGGAATTTTAACATTTTACGGCGCTCCATCGACATGCTTTCCGGCATCGTAAGAATCAGCTTATAGCCTTTGGCGGCGCATACAAATGCCAGTGCAATACCAGTGTTGCCTGAGGTTGATTCCACCAGTACGGTGTCTGGCTGTAACTTACCGGACGCTTCCGCCGCTTCTACCATAGAGAGCGCGATACGGTCTTTTACGGAAGAGAGAGGGTTGAAAAATTCAGCTTTGACAAGAATATCAGCCACACATCCGGCGTCTTTCGCCATACGGTGCAGGCGGATGAGCGGGGTGTTGCCGATGGTTTCTAAAATGCTGTCATAGATACGGCCACGGCCGGGTTTATCCAGTTCAACAGGAGCGGTTTTAATAGCGTTGGCAGTCATAGTTTATTCCTTTCAAAGTATTTAATTATATAGCGAAATCCATTTTTTCTTCTGACTCTTTGCGAATGTGCTTCAGTGCCGCACGGTCGCATAATTCGGCCAGATTGACTTGTTTCAAGTGATCCATCATCTGTTTATGGGCGGTTTCCCACACCGGCTGGACGATTTGTGCGCCAAGCGCGGTTCCGCCGTAGCCCTGCATGTCCTGATCATCCTTGTCTTCCCTCAGCACTTCGCAAATGTCGCCCACGGTGATGCGGCGGCGTTCACGTGCGAGCAGATAGCCTCCGTGTGGTCCGCGTACCCCACGCAGGATGCCACCACGTACCAATCTTTGCATCAGCTGCTCAAGATAGCGCGCTGGTAATCCCTGACGGGTGGCGATGTCGCGGCCACTGATCGGCCCTTGCATACTGTTATAGGCAATATAGAGAACCGCTTCAACGGCATAGAATAATTTTTTGGAAGGGGTCAGCACGTTCAGGCCTCGACCACTTTTTTGGCATGGGTTCCGGTCGAGCCGAAGCCGGACTGGCTACGTGCCGTGTCATCCAGAGAGTCTGCCAGCTCAAAGCTCACACGCGATACCGGAGCGACGATCATCTGGGCGATGCGCATACCGGTAGTCACCGTAAAGGGTTCTTGTCCGAGATTAACAAGCAACACTTTGATTTCACCACGATAATCAGCATCAATGGTACCAGGGGTATTAACCAGTGAAATACCGTTTTTAAGGGCGAGGCCCGAGCGTGGCCGGATTTGCGCTTCATAGCCTTCGGGTAGCGCGATGGCGATGCCGGTGGGAATGAGGGTGCGCTCCAGTGGTTGTAAAACGATATCCGTGTCAATGGCGGCCATCAGGTCAACGCCCGCCGAAAGGGCGGTGGCATAGGCAGGCAGTGGCAGCGACGTACCATGCGGAAGCTGCATCAGTTTAACCGGAATCATTGTCATACGTGCTTTCCCATAAACTGTTGAATAAGAATTGCTAATTTGTCGGCGATGGCATCCTTGCCCATGAGCGGCCATGGCTCGGTACCTTTGGCAGAAATCAGGGTCACCTGATTGTCGTCGGCGTTGAAACCTTTATCGCCCGACACGTCATTGGCCAGAATCCAGTCGCAGCCTTTGCGTTTGCGTTTGGCGATAGCATTGGCCACCGTATCCTCTGTTTCTGCCGCAAAACCGACGACAAGGGCAGGGCGCAGTGTTTTGTGTTGGGCGATATGCGCTAAAATGTCAGGATTTTCAATCAGTTGAAGTTCGTGGAGGGCATTGCCTTGCGTTTTTTTCAATTTACGGGCTGAAGGTTGTGATGCGCGCCAATCGCCAATCGCGGCGGCACACACGGCCACCTGCACCGGAAGTGTGGCATCGCAGGCTTTGAGCATCTCATCGGCTGAGGTGATATGCACCACCTTGATACCTTTGGGGTCCACAAGCTGCGTCGGCCCCGTAATGAGGGTGACATCCACCCCTAGTTGCGCGAGCGCAACCGCGATGGCGTGCCCCTGCTTGCCCGATGAACGGTTACCGATATAGCGTACCGGATCGATGGCTTCATGGGTGGGGCCGCTGGTCACCAGCGCTTTAAATATTTTTTCTATTTTTAGTTTTTTATTCAATTGGTTGAGTATAATTTTGGCAATGTTATCAACGTCCGCCATGCGTCCCGCGCCGGTTTCACCGCACGCCAGCATGCCCTCTGCCGGATCTATGACAACCGCACCATCCGATTGTATTTGTTTGATATTACGTTGAGTAGCCGGATGGTTCCACATCTGGGTGTTCATCGCCGGAGCTACTACCACTGTTTTGTTGCTGGCGAGTAATGTCGCGCTGGCGAGGTCGTCAGCGAGGCCGTTGGCCATTTTGGCGATCAGGTCAGCCGATGCCGGAGCCACCACCACAAGATCGGCTTCGCGCGACAGGCGGATATGCCCCATTTCAACTTCATCCTTGAGGGAAAAAAGGTCGGTATAGGCTTGGTTTTCCGAGATTGCAGCGACGGACAGGGGGGTAACAAACTGCTCACCGCCTTTAGTGATAATGCAGCGGACGGTGATCTGCTGTTCCCGCAAACGCCGTATCAGGTCGAGCGATTTATACGCCGCGATCGAGCCGCTGATGATAAGGAGGATGGATGGCTGCTTCATAAAATGTGTTTTACAATATTTCACCAATTAAGGGTGTTAAATCTAGGCCTGTTTTACAGTGATTGCAAGCGTAATGGCATTATTCCTGTGCCATTTCTTTGAGAGCATACAGCAATTGCAATGCGTCCTTGGGAGCGAGTTCATCCGGTTTTATGGATTGTATTTCAGTGAGTAACGCTTGCGCTTTCGGGTTGGCGGCAGGTGCTGCCTGTGAGTAAAAGAATAAAGGAAGGGATGCGCTCAGGTGTTTTGCCCCGACCTGCTGCTGTTCCAACTGGTGTAAAATCTCAGCCGCGCGCTTGGTGACGGCGGGTGGAAGTCCGGCGAGCTTGGCGACGTGAATCCCATAGGAGCGGTCGGCCGATCCGTTGGTGACTTCATGGAGGAAAATCAGCTCACCTTTCCACTCTTTCACCTTCATACTGTGGCAGGATAGCGCGTCCAGATTCTCTGTGAGGCTGGTAAGCTCATGATAATGTGTGGCAAAAAGTGATCGGCAGCGGATGGAATGATGCAGATGTTCGATGACCGCCCAAGCGATAGAAAGGCCGTCAAACGTAGCAGTTCCGCGTCCGATCTCGTCAAGGATAACCAATGACTTTTCGGTGGCCTGATGCAAAATGGTGGCGGTTTCTACCATTTCCACCATGAAGGTAGAACGCCCCCTTGCAAGGTCATCGGCCGCACCCACGCGCGAGAACAGCTTGTCCACCATGCCAATGCGGGCGGAATCGGCTGGAACAAAGGACCCTATTTGTGCGAGGATAGCGATCAGGGCATTTTGCCGCAGGAACGTACTTTTACCTGCCATGTTAGGGCCGGTAAGTAGCCACAAACGCTGGGTCGTTTCGAGATTGCAATCATTACCGATGAAGGGGGTCTGGCTGTGCTTGGCTAAACTGGCCTCCACCACCGGATGTCGCCCCCCTTTAATGTCGAATGCCAGCCCCTGATCGAGCAGGGGGCGGACATAACGCCGTTTGAGGGCTAAATCAGCCAGTCCCTGATAGGCATCGATGAGGGCTACCGCACGGGCAGCTACAATAATAGTAGCTTGAGAATTCTGTATATTTTCAACTATATTTTGGAATAATTCCATCTCGATCTTCAGTGCGCGGTCGCCTGCTTCGCTGATTTTGCGTTCGAGTTCCGATAATTCTACAGTGGTGTAGCGTAAATTGTTGGCCAGCGTCTGGCGGTGGATAAAATCCGTGGTGACTTTCGCCTGATGCGGCTGGGTGATTTCGATGTAATAACCAAGGACGTTATTGTACCTGATTTTGAGTATGCTGATTCCGGTCTGCTCACAATATTTTTGCTGAAGGGCGGCGATCAGGCGTTTACCTTCGTCGCGCAGCGCCACCAGCTCGTCAAGTTCAACGGAGTACCCGCTGGCGATAAAATTGCCGTCACGGACGAAGATGCCGCAATCGGGTTTTATGGCAGCCTTGAGGGTGGCGATGAGTGTTTCATGACCGCCGAGGCGCTCACGCAGGGTTATCAGTCCGGCCGATAGTTCCGGCTGGTCATGTTTATCCAGTGCGATTCGTACCTTATGGGCGGCTTCCAGACCTGCTAAAATAGCGAGCAAATCCCTCGGCCCGCCACGGTTGAGGCATAGGCGGGAGAGGGCGCGTTCAATGTCGCTGCATTCTTTCAGGAGGGCGCGGATGGTGTCACGCAAACTGTTGGCATGATAGAGACAGGCGACGTTATCCTGACGTTCACGGATGACGTCCAATTGCGCTGAAGGGGCGGCCAGCCAGCCGGACAAGAGCCGTGCGCCTGCCGAGGTAAGTGTTTCATCGATGACCGAAAAAAGGCTGCCACGACGGCTTCCCGACAGAGTTTGCATCAGTTCGAGGTTGCGGCTGCTGGCGGCATCGATGAGCATGTATTCACCGGAACGCTGGATGCTGGGAGCATCAAGGCGCGGCAGGTTGTTTTTTTGCGTCAGCATGACGTAGTCGATCAATGCCCCGCAAATGGATAGCATGGCGTTACTGAAATCTCCGAAGACGTCGAGCGAGGTGACACCGTAGCATTCTTTCAGGCGGCGCTCGCTGCGGCGCAGGTCGAACACACTGGGCGGCTGGAGGGTGAGGACGGATTTCCAGTCTTCTAGCTGGGGAAGCTGTTGCAGCCCGTCCGGAACCAGAAGCTCGCGCGGGCGGATGCGCGACAGTTCGGCGGTAAGATTGGCTTTTAAAACGCCTGCCACGCGGAATTCACCGGTGGAAATATCCAGCCACGCAAGGGCAAGTTCTCCGGTCATTTCCAGCAACCCCGCCAGATAATTGGACGACCTTGCATCGAGCAGGGTTTCTTCGGTGATGGTACCAGGGGTGACAATGCGGACGACATCGCGGTGGACGACCGATTTTGCCCCGCGTTTCTTGGCTTCTGCCGGATCTTCCATCTGTTCACAGATGGCCACCTTGGCTCCGGAGAGAATCAGTTTTTCAAGATAGCTTTCATGGCTATGCACCGGCACGCCGCACATGGGGATATCCTCGCCGGCATGTTTACCACGTTTGGTGAGTGCGATATCAAGAATCTGCGAGGCTTTGACGGCATCGTCGAAGAACAGTTCATAAAAATCACCCATGCGGTAAAACAGGATACATTCCTGATGGGTGGCTTTCAGCCGCAGATATTGCTGCATGGCAGGGGTTGCATCGGCAATGGCAGCGGTTGTTTCTTGTGGCAATTCAATCGATATTTCAGATGCTAAACTAGTCATAAACCTGCAAGCCGAACTGTAATAAAAGCTTCATTATTAAAAATAGCTTAATAAACTATAGTGCTTCCCTCGACCATGCAAGAACGACTACGCAAAAACGACAGGAGCCTGTTTATGTCACCTAAGAAAAAAACCGATGAACCCCAGAGATCACGCAAGCCGGTTAAGAAAACCATAGAACCCAAAGGGGTCATTCAGCCCATTATATCTGAGCGTACAGCCGCTGAGATTGTCGATGATATTATCTATTTCGATACCGCTAAACCGATCAGGCATACGAACCCCGAATCCCTTGGCATGCATTTGTCCGAGATATCCGAAAAGGGCAACGCTGATGCGGCGCAATTGTATCAGGCACTGATGGTTATCAAAGATGTGGAACCTGAACATTACCCCGTGGGCGCGCTAGCCGTGGTGTTGCAAAAAGCTCCTGCGGTGCTGACGCAATTGTCGGATGAGATCACACGGCTGGCCGGTCGGTCCGACTCGGAGGACGATCAAACATTTATGCGCCATCAGGTCCAAATGATTCAGGGGCCGGAGTTGCAGGGATTGTTCCTTGAACTGGCTTCCGTACTAAAAATACAAAATGTGTCCTTTGGTAGCACAGGCGCCACTAAGGCTGCCTTGTAATATCTGGATGCGTCCAGAATAATTTCCGCTATCAAGCGGATACGGGTGCTTTGGCAGGATAGGCGCAGCTTTGCGAATGATTACAGCGCGATAAATACTGCAATTTTTTCTACTTTTTTCTTGCATTCTGCGTGGCTATGTGTGAAGTACACCCTTCATCAATGAAATCATAATGTTATGTTGCATTGCACAAGGGGTTTGATGCGGCATTATAATTTTTGCAGGGTAGAGAAATGACCACAGAAAAAGAACCAATTACCGATGCCGAAGCACTTGCCTATCACTCCGAAGGTAAGCCTGGAAAGTTGTCCATTCTCCCGACCAAGCCGCTGATGACCCAGCGCGACCTGTCGCTGGGCTATTCCCCCGGTGTTGCGGTTCCCTGCCTTGCTATTCAGAAAAATCCCGAGCTGGCATATGATTATACGTCGCGTGGAAATTTTGTCGCCGTTATCTCCAATGGTACGGCGGTGCTGGGGTTAGGTAACCTTGGTGCGCTGGCTTCCAAACCGGTGATGGAAGGCAAAGCCATCCTGTTCAAGCGTTTCGCCGATATTGATTGCGTGGATATCGAAGTAGACACCACCGATGTGGATGAATTCGTCAACTGCGTGAAGTTGCTTGGCCCGTCATGGGGCGGCATCAACTTAGAAGATATCGCCGCACCAGAATGTTTCATCATCGAACAACGCCTGCGCGAACTCATGGACATCCCTGTATTCCATGACGATCAGCATGGCACCGCTATCATCGTAGCCGCTGGCCTCATCAACGCCGCGCACCTGACTGGTCGTAAACTGAAGGATATTAAAGTCGTTGTGCTGGGTGCCGGTTCTGCGGGCATCGCCTGTCTGGAACTCATCAAACGCATGGGTGTCAAACATGAAAATGCGCTTCTGGTTGATAAAACCGGCGTTATTTACGAAGGCCGCACCGAAGGCATGAACCAGTGGAAAAGCGCGCATGCGGTGAAAACCGACAAGCGCACGCTGGCCGATGCTATGAACGGCGCTGACATGTTCATGGGGCTGGCGGGTAAAAACGCCGTGAGCAAAGAAATCATTGCCACCATGGCTAAAAATCCAATCATTTTTGCCATGGCGAATCCTGATCCGGAAATTACACCGGAAGATGTTCGCTCGGTTCGTAGTGATGCGATCATTGCTACCGGACGTTCGGACTATGCCAATCAGGTGAATAACGTGATGGGCTTTCCGTACATTTTCCGTGGCGCATTAGATTGCCGCGCATCACAGATCAATGAAGAAATGAAAGTGGCGGCGGCGGAAGCCATTGCTGCGCTGGCGCGTGAGGAAGTGCCGGAAGAAGTGTCGGCAGCCTATTCCGGCCGCAAGATGGAATACGGTTCCGAATACATCATTCCTGCACCGTTTGATCCGCGCCTGATGACTACGGTTCCGGTGGCGGTGGCACAGGCAGCGATGCGTACCGGTGTGGCACGCAAGCCGATTATCGACATTGCGGCTTACAAAAAAGAACTCGGCGCACGCCGTGACCCGACCGCTAACTCGATGCAGCATATTTTTGACAAGGTGCGCGCTAATCCTCAGCGTATGATTTTTGCTGAAGGCGAAGAAGAAAAAATTATCCGCGCGGCTGTTCAGTGGCGCGATAACGGCTACGGAAGTCCTATTCTGGTCGGACGTGTTGACCGTATTCAGGCCTTGATGAAAAAAATGGCGGTGGTGAATTTCGAAAATATCGAAATCGCTAATGCCGCTGTCAGCCCGCATGTCGACGAGTATATCGATCTTCTCTATCCGCGCCTGTCACGTCAGGGATACCTCTACCGCGACGTAGCACGTATGGTGAAAAACGACCGTAATATTTTTGCTTCGTGCATGTTGGCGCTTGGCCACGGTGATGCGCTTATCACCGGTGTTACCCGCAATTACACGGTCAGCCTCGAAAACATCACCCGCGTAATCGACACCAAGCCGGATGAATTCCTCTTCGGTATTTCTCTCATTGTTGCCAAAGGCAAAACGCTGTTCTTCGCCGATACTACGGTGCAGGAATTGCCAGACCCCGAACAGCTCGCCCACATCGCGGTGAAAACCGCCGAT
Organism: Alphaproteobacteria bacterium; assembly: GCA_025360605.1. Lineage (GTDB taxonomy): Bacteria > Pseudomonadota > Alphaproteobacteria > Rickettsiales > SXRF01 > JANYBV01. Next base: position 56,075 of record JANYBV010000031.1, read on the forward strand.
ATGGCGCGCAAGATGGGGCATGAGCCACGCGTTGCATTGCTTTCGTATTCCACCTTCGGTAATCCGATGCGTGAAAAATCTGCCCGTATCCGTGATGCGGTGCATGTGCTTGACGGCATGAAAGTGGATTTCGAGTATGATGGTGAAATGTCAGCCGGTGTGGCGCTCAACAAGGAAATGATGAGTCTGTATCCGTTCTGCCGCCTGTCTGGCCCTGCTAACGTGCTGGTCATGCCCGCCCTTCACTCCGCGCACATTGCCTCGCACTTGTTGCAGGAGCTGGGTGATGGTGTCACCATTGGCCCTGTAACCATTGGCTTGCAGCGTCCGGCGCAGATTGTTCAGATGACTGCAACGATTTCGGAAATCATGAATATGGCTGCCGTTGCCGCACTGGAATCCATTACGGAACAGGAAAACAAGGTCGCTAAAATCAACCCGAAGCCAAAAAAAGCTAAAGCGTAAGTCATGGCTCTGTACCATCGGTTAATCTGGTGGTATCTCGCGGCTCCGGTTATACTCTTCCTGCTGGGCTGGTATACCCCCCTGATTGCGGTGCCTGTGTCCTGCGCGACGATGTGGGCGGTCTGGCAGGTAAGCCGTTATCCTGATGCTTCCGGCGCACCTGCATTCCCCAAACGGCTTACGCTGCTGACCCTCGGTTTTATGGTGCTGCTGACATGGATCAGCATGCTGCGTACCAATGGCGACTGGTTAGAGCATCGTGCCATTTTCTACGATCTTGCCCGTTGCCACTGGCCAGTGGGTTACCAGTTTGATGCCAAAGACGTGATGCTTGATTATCACCTCGTCTATTTTTCTCCTTCGGCGTGGGTGGCTTCCCTGATTGGAATGGCATGGCTTCCGCAGGCAGTATTTGCATGGACATCAGCCGGATTCGGACTGATTTTCTGGGGATATTTCCGCCGCAGCCAGACAATAGCAGAATGGTGTGTGCTGTGTTTTTTTCTGATCGCATTCGGTGGCTGGGATATTTTCGGCTACTACCTCAAGCATAACGCATGGCCACCGGAAGATACACATGTGACATGGTGGAGCCCGCTGGAAACCAGCAGTAATATCATTCTGTTTTACTGGGTTCCGCAGCATGTAATTCCGGCGTGGCTGGCGGGATTGCTGTTGTTCCGGCCACAACTAAAAACGCAGGATCGTGTCCGGTTCGGGGCGTTTTTACTGGCGCTGGTAGCGTGCTGGTCACCGCTGGTGGCCATTGGCCTTGCCGTTTTTGTTGTCATTGATTTTTTATCGGTAAATCCCTTCAAGGCGGTGCTTAGGCACTTTTTTGTTTATCTGGTAAGCGTATGTCTGGTGGGAACGTATTTCGTCTATATCGCGCGCGATCCGGCTTCGGTGGTGCATGGCTGGTCCATGCTGATCGGCGATAAATTCCTGCGTTATTACGTGTATTTCGCGGTGCTGCAATTAGCCGTGATATTTGCAATCGTGTTACTATTTGTCGACAAAAAAAAGCACCAGCGCAATTTGCTGGTGTGTTACGTTGTGTTGCTTTTAGCACCGCAATACGATCTTGGTGTGGCGTATGACCTGACCATGCGCGGGCCGATGGTGGAGTATTTTTTCCTTCTGCTGGTTACGGGGGACGGTGCGTTACGCTGGCTTCGGGAGCGTAACTTCGGATGGTTGCACGTGATTGCCGCCGGCACTTTATTGCTTCCTGCTTCCGTTGCGCCGCTCTATGACACGTGGACGGCACTTAAACATACGAAAGACGGGGTACTTACCCCTCCGTTTAATGAAGGGATTGAGCGGATCTTCGCTGATTCAGGCCTCAAATACCAGTACATTGCCACCGTAACGCCCGCAAAGAAAATGTTCCTACGTAATGTAACGGTGTGTAGTAAATAATGCTAATCGTGCGTCCGGCAAACAGGGCCAGATGCCTTTCTATCCCTTATTAAAATCATCCTTACGATACTGGTACTGCACGGCAATAATCAGCGCTTTGAGCAGGCGCAGGCTTATCAGCGAGCCAATAATCACAAACGGCACCCAGATCATCCCGTGTACCCAAAAGGGTGGCGAGAATTTTACTTCGACAATGGCCGCACCAATGGCAGTAAGCGCCCCGATCAGTAATACCCCTAAAAATGCGGGACCATCGCCTTGCTCACGCGCATTGAACGAAAGGCCACAGCTGTGGCAATAGTCGGCAATCTCAAGACGGTTTTTGAACAGCTTTCCTTTGCCGCAGGCAGGGCATATTCCTTTTAACGCAACGGTGGCGATGGAGGGGGCGGTCATGAAATATCCGGCATAAAAAAAACGGGAACCGGTTGTCCGGCTCCCGTTTTTGCAGAAACGATACGCACTAGTGCGATGCCTTTACCAGCCCGCCTTTAGCAAGGATGCGAACGGCGAAATAACCAGCCGCTACCAGTGAGAGGCCAAAAGCGATCAGGATGTTGGTGCCGGTGAAGATGGCCTCAAATGCAGGCATCAGCTTGTTGGCGAAATCGCAATAGACGAAGAGGAACAGGAACAACCAGACCACGTCGACGAAATGCCAGTACCATGCGGCGAATTCAAAGCCCAGATGCTGTTTCGGCTCTAAATGGCCCTTATACGCACGGCACAGGCACACGGCGAGGAAAATGGTGCCCACGAGTACGTGGAAGCCATGGAATCCGGTAGCCATGAAGAAGGTTGAGGCATAGATGCCGTCTTTGAAACCAAAGGCCGCATGGGTGTATTCATAGGCCTGACAGCAGGTGAAGATGAAGCCAAGAATCACCGTGTACCATAGTGCGGTGATGGTTTCCTTGCGGTTATTGGTCAATACGGCATAGTGTGCCCATGTGACGGTCGTGCCGGACAACAGCAGAATCAGCGTATTGAGAAAGGGAAGGTGGAAGGCATCGAAAGGCTTGATGCCCTTCGGTGGCCAGATGCCATCGGCCATTGCCCAGATATCCGACAGCGGTGCTTTAGGCAGGGTGCTGGAGCTGAAAAATGCCCAGAAAAACGCCATAAAAAACAACACTTCCGATGTGATAAACAATGCCATACCGGCGCGCAGGCCGCGGCTGACAGCACTGGTGTGCGCTTTATCAACGCGTGCTTCATGCACCACGTCGCGCCACCAGACATACATCGTGTAGAGTACGATCAGCATACCGATCATCATCAGAACCACACCACCGGTTTTCTGGTGGAAGAACATAGCGCTGCCAAGCGTACTCATGAACAGTGCGAGCGAGGCGAGGGCAGGCCATGGGCTTGGGTTAACGAGATGGTAGGGATGGGTTTGGTTCGACATGAACAGCGGCTCCTGATTGGTACGTGGAAGTTATTTACCTACCGTTTTTACCGGAAAAAACGTATATGACAATGTAATTGTTGAGATGTTTTTCATTTCCGGATCATCGGCGATGCTCGGGTCGATGTAAAACAGTACCGGCATGTTAACCTTTTGAGCCGGCTGGAGGGTTTGCTCCTTAAAACAGAAGCAGGCAATCTTAACAAAATAACTGCCAGCGGAAAAAGGGATGACATTATACATAGCGCGGCCGGTAATGGTGTGGGTGCTTTTATTTTCGGCGGTGAAATGGGTCAGGGTTTGCTGCCCGACTTTCACTTTGATCTGCGGGACCCCAGCCTTAAACACCCACGGCAGGGTGGGGTCAGTATCGGCATTGAAGCGCACGGTGATCTCGCGGTCGAGTACATGGTCGGGGGCGTGCGCGGATTCCTGTGTGGTTCCGCCGTAGCCGGTAACCTTGCAGAACAGGCGGTACAGTGGCACCGAGGCATAGGATAATGCCAGCATGCCAATCACCACCATCAGCAGGTTGATGGCAAGCGACAGGTTTTTATTCGATGGGCTAGGCATGGGTATAATCCTGAAGCCTTGGGGTTATGCTCCGGCTTTCATCCGCATGATGCTGATGCAGTAGACAAGCACCATGAGTGCCAGCAGCACCACAAGCAACGCCATGTTTTTACGCTTTTGGGCCTTATGGAGGTCGCTGGGGGGTAACGGCATGGGGGAATTATTTTTTTTCTTCGCGGGTCTGACGGACAAAATCCAGAACAAGAAGCAAAAACAACGTAAAAAGACTGCCCAATACAAAGCTGGCTCCCATCAGGTAGATGCTGCTCTGCGTCACCTGCATCATCGTCTGGGTAGCTTCAGGACTTAAGTGTTTTTCCATCAGTGACTCCTTGTTGTGCTAAGCTCAGCGAACATGCTGCGCCCACCATCCATCTAACATCATGACAGTGAATAGCATAAAAAGATAATAAATGGAAAAGCCAAATGTTTTCTTCGCCCAGCGGTCGGTGGTGTCAGCCTGTGTTTTATACACATGCGCGAGAAACACCGCACCGAGTATGGCAGCGTTAGCGGTATAAATAAGGCCGCCAATATTTAGCAGCGGGAGCGACAGGGTGGTGGCCAGCAGTAACCATGTGTAGAATATCATCTGGCGTTTGGTGGATTTTGCACCTGCGACCACGGGCATCATCGGCACGCCGGCTTTGGCGTAATCGCCGTTACGGTAGAGCGCCAGCGCCCAGAAATGCGGAGGGGTCCACAGGAAAATAATGGCAAAGAGAATCACCGATGTAAGGGAAATATCACCCGTTACGGCCGCCCAGCCGATCATCGGCGGGAAGGCACCGGCGGCACCGCCAATGACGATGTTTTGCGGGGTGCTGCGCTTGAGCCACATGGTGTAGATTATAACGTAAAAAGCAATGGCACCGGCCAGCAGTACGGCGGCGACAGTGTTGAGCGCCAGACTCATCAACATGACCGAAGCGGCAGCGAGGAACAGGCCAAACGCCAGCGCGTCATCGGGGGCGATGCGTCCGCAGGGGACGGGGCGTTTTTGCGTGCGTTTCATGATGGCATCGATATCGCGGTCATACCACATGTTCATGGCAGCTCCCGCACCCGATGCCAGTGCGATACAGAACAGCGTCATTACCTGTTGTAAGGGGTGCAGATAAACACCGGTCTGGAACTCGGCGAGCAACATGCCGGCAAGTCCGGTGAAGACCACCAGCGACATCACCCCTGGTTTCATCAGCGTGATGTAGTCGCGGACAGAAGATATCTCGGGGATGACAGACGATGATGCGAACGTGGCCGTTGAAGTCATGGTCTGTCACCCGTTGATGGTAGTGTTACTTAATGATGGGTTGCGTTTCAAACGTGTGGAACGGTGGAGGCGAAGGCAGCGTCCATTCCAGCGTTTTCGCACCTTCACCCCATGGGTTGACGGCGCATGGCTTGCCATGTTTCAGGGTTTTCCATACCACGAGCAGGAACACCAGTACCGAGAAACCGGCGATGTACGAGCCAATGGACGATACATAGTTCCAGCCAGCATACACTTCAGGATAGTCAGGGATACGGCGTGGCATACCTGCCAGTCCGAGGAAATGTTGCGGGAAGAAGGTAAGGTTGGTGCCAATGAAAAACAGCCAGAAATGCAGTTTTCCAAGGCCTTCGGGATACTGGCGGCCAGACATTTTACCAATCCAGTAATAGAATGCCGTGAAGATAGCGAATACGGCACCAAGGCTCATCACGTAATGGAAATGCGCGATCACGTAGTAGGTGTCATGCAGCGGGATATCCATAGCGGAGTTTGCGAGAACTATACCGGTCACGCCACCGACCACAAACAGGAAGATGAAGCCCAGCGTGAACAGCATCGGTGTTTCAAAGGTGATCGAACCACCCCACATCGTACCCAGCCACGAGAAGATTTTGATACCCGTTGGAACGGCGATAATCATGGTGGCGATCATGTAATACGCCATCGTGTCAGCGGACAGGCCGACGGTGAACATATGATGCGCCCAGACAATAAAGCCGAGGAAACCAATCGCCGACATGGCGAACACCATGCCGAAATAACCGAAGATCGGTTTGCGCGAGAAGGTGGCTACCACTTCGCTGATAATGCCGAAGCCAGGCAGAATCAGGATGTATACTTCCGGATGGCCGAAGAACCAGAACAGATGCTGAAACAGGAGCGGGTCGCCGCCGCCGGCAGGGTCAAAGAAATGCGTGCCGAAATTACGGTCGGTGAGTAGCATGGTGATCGCACCGGCCAGTACAGGCAGCGACAGCAACAGCAAGAATGCGGTGATTAGAATCGCCCATGGGTACAGCGGCATTTTGAACAGGGTCATGCCAGGAGCGCGCATGTTGAAGATGGTGACGATAAAGTTGATCGCACCGAGAATCGAGGAAATACCCGCAAGGTGAAGCGAGAAAATCGCCATGTCAACCGACATGCCCGGATGGGATGCGATGGTGGACAGCGGCGGATAGAGCGTCCAGCCGGTGCCAGCGCCTTCGCCGGTGATCGACGACAGCAGCAGCAGGAGGAAAGAAGGGGGAAGCAGCCAGAAGCTGATGTTATTCATGCGCGGAAATGCCATGTCGGGCGCGCCGATCATCAGCGGGACAGCAAAGTTACCGAAGCCGCCGATCAGTGCCGGCATGACGAGAAAGAATACCATCACCAGCGCGTGGGCGGTAACAACGACGTTATAGAGCTGATAATTGTCGCCAAACAGCGTACCACCGGAATGGGCAAGCTGGATACGGATGAGGATAGAGAAAATGGTTCCGATAATGCCAGCGGTGCCAGCAAAAAACAGGTACATAACCCCGATGTCTTTATGGTTGGTGGAATACAACCAGCGTTTCCAGCCGTGTGGGGTGTGATCGTGCGCGTGATCAGTGCCGTGTGGGTGGGAAGTGGTAGCTGCGCTATTACTCATACGTTGATATCCTTCAGTCTATATCGATTCTGTGTATTTATTCGGATTCTTTTTCAGATGGGGTGGATTTTTCAGATTTGGTGTCGTCTGAATCGGCGGCATCGTCATCAGTTTTTTCAATAGGCGCTTTGGTCTTTTTAGCTGTTTCCTTGGTGCCGGCGCTGGTGGAAAGCTTGGCATTTTTGGCAGCTGCTTTGTCCATTTTTGGGGATTTAGCCGGTGATGCGTCCGATTTTTCCTTGGTTGAGGGGGGTGCCTTAGCTGCAGGTTCACCGGCAATACCACCATCCTGTTTTTTCTTGTTCACCCACGCATTGAAATCGTCTTTGCTGACAACTTCAACCACCACAGGCATGAACCCGTGTCCTACGCCGCAAAGCTGCGAACACTGGCCGTAGAAGGTGCCGATTTTAGTGGCTTCGAACCATGTTTCGTTGAGGCGGCCCGGAACGGCGTCTTTTTTAACACCGAAGGCAGGCACGGCCCATGAATGGATGACGTCCGCACCGGTGATCTGCACGCGTACTTTCGTATCTACCGGCACGACGAGGCGGTTATCCACGGAAAGCTGGCGGTGATCGGTTGGTTTCAGGTCGGCACCTTTGAGGATGTAGCTGTCGAAACCGAAGCCACCGTTATCAGGATAGTCATAGTGCCAGTACCACTGGTAACCGACGACTTTGACGGTGAGGGTGGTATCAACAGGGCGTTGCATGAAATAGTGCAGGCGCAGCGACGGAATGGCGATGGCCACGAGAATCAAAATAGGGATGGTGGTCCAGATAATTTCCAGTTTAGTATTATGCGTGGTTTTGCTGGCGACCGGATTGGCTTTACGGTTAAAGCGCAGGCAAATATACGCCATCACGATAAACACAAGCACAGTGATGAGGGTAATGACTATCAGCAACACTGAATGCAGGTCATAGAGTTTTTCCATAACGGGTGTGACGGGAGGCTGAAAATTCAGCTGGTAGGGTTTTGCCATACCCTCGTAACCGGCAGATTCTGCGAAGGCATTGAAAGCGGCTGAAGCGAAAGAAACAAAGGCGGCAAGCGGGAAAAGTTTTTTCATTCGTGACCTTAATAATAGCTTTTGATGCTGGACATTATCATTAAATAAGTGGTTTTTGTAATCTTTCCTTGAGCCTAGTGCAATATTTTTTGTATGATAGTTTCCTAACCCGCTTTTCAATGTGTTAAAGGTTTCCCCCATGACCGATGTTCACCAGCTCGATGAGTTGTTTTTTGTTCGCACTCATATGGATAAGCACCGCGTGCAGCGGATGGTCGCGGAAACGCTGGCGGGAATGGATGACGGCGAGCTGTTTTTAGAGTATTGCCAGTCGGAAAGCCTGCTGCTTGATGACGGAAAGCTTAAGAATGCCAGTTTTAATACCTCGCAGGGGTTTGGCCTGCGTTCGGTGCTGGGCGAGGCGGCGGCGTATGCCCATGCGTCGGAACTGAGCGAGGCGGCATTGCTACGCGCTACCGACACCGCACGGGCCGTGCGTTATGGTCAGGACAGTGTTCAGGCACTGACTCCTCCGCCGTTTGGCACCAATACCCAGCTCTACGGCGATGTTAACCCGTTACGTGAAGTGGCATTCGCCCATAAAATCGAATTGCTGCAAAAAATCGATGCCTATGTACGCTCGAAGGATGCGCGGGTCAAACAGGTGTCCGCTTCCTTAAGCGGGCAGTGGCAGGCGGTGCAGATTATGAAAGCCGATGGCAGCAGCGCAGGTGATATCCGCCCTTTGGTGCGCCTGAATGTCAGTGTATTGGTCGAGCATAATGGCCGCATGGAAAATGGTTCCGCCGGAGCGGGCGGGCGCATGGGTTACGCGCAATATATTAGTGAAGCGCATTGGCACAAGTTGGCCGATGAAGCGCTGCGGCAGGCACTGGTGAACCTTGAAGCGGTTCCGGCTCCTGCAGGGGAGATGCAGGTGGTGCTGGGGTCGGGCTGGTGCGGCGTTTTGTTGCATGAAGCCATTGGCCACGGGTTGGAAGGCGATTTCAACCGCAAGGGCACCTCGGCTTTTTCAGGCCTGATGGGCAAGCAGGTGGCGTCCAAAGGAGTGACGGTGGTGGATGACGGCACGCTGCCGGATCGCCGCGGCTCCATTTCCATTGATGACGAAGGCACGCCTTCAAGCCGCACCGTGCTGATCGAAGACGGCATCCTGACTGGCTACATTCAGGACCGTTTGAATGCGCGCCTGATGAATATGCGTGCCACTGGCAACGGCCGGCGCGAAAGTTTCGCTTCGCAGCCGATGCCGCGCATGACCAACACCTATATGTTATCGGGCAAAGACAAGCGTGAGGACATGATCGCCTCGGTGAAAAACGGGATTTACGCGGCGCATTTAGGCGGCGGGCAGGTGGATATCACCTCGGGCAAATTCGTATTTTCCGCCTCGGAAGCGTACCTGATCGAAAACGGCAAAATAACCCAGCCGGTCAAGGGTGCCACCCTGATTGGCAACGGCCCCGACTGCTTAACCAAAGTGCGCGGCGTGGGTGACGATTCCTGTCTGGATGATGGTGTAGGCACCTGCGGCAAAGCGGGGCAGAGCGTGCCTGTGGGGGTTGGCCAGCCTACATTGTTGATTGATGGTCTGACGGTGGGTGGTACGGCGGTTGGCTAAATAATCTCGCCCGCTAAAATCCGTTCCACATACGCTGGAACGGTCTGGGTGGCGGGGCCGTAGATGCCTTCATGAAACAGCGAATGCCCGCTCGACGGTTCCATGTTAATTTCCACCGTGTGGGCTTTACGGTTCATGCGTGCCTCGCGGACAAATCCCGCCGCCGGATAGACATTGCCCGACGTGCCGATTGAGATAAACAGGTCGCACTCGGCCAGCACATGCTGGATCATGCCCATGTAGAGCGGCATTTCCCCAAACCATACGATATGCGGGCGCAGGCGGCCTGCTTTCTGGCAGCAGGGGCAGGGCGTATCCACCGTCATATCCACGTCCCAGTCGAACACCTCATCGCTGGCGCTGCATCGTGCTTTGTGCAGTTCGCCGTGCATGTGCCATAGTTTCCCTCCGCTGTGGATGAGGGCGGCGCGGTCATGCAGATCATCGACATTCTGCGTGACGACAAACACGCGCCCGTTCCACTGTGAGGCGAGTTGCGCCAGCGCCAGATGGGCGGCGTTGGGATGCGCTTCTTTGAGTTGGGCGCGGCGCTGGTTATAGAACTCATGCACCAGTGACGGATTGCGGACAAAGGCTTCGGGTGTGGCCACATCCTCGACGCGGTGGTTGCACCACAGGCCGTTATTGTCACGGAAGGTGGCAAGGCCGGACTCGGCGGAAACGCCTGCGCCGGTGAGAATAACGATGGTTGGGTCGGTCATGGCCGAAGCCTAGCCGTTCACTGTGTGATGATCAATAGGAGGGTGATATCAGGTAGCGTTTTTACGCTTCATGTCGTCGATAGCTTTGAGGAGCTGGTCTTCGTAATCATCACGCACGCCATAGTCGCGCTGCATCATGATACGGACATCTTCGGGGACATCGATGCCTTCGCCTGCTTCTAAAATAGTGCCATAATCGACCAGATTCAACGTGCCGCTGTCATAGGCTTTTTTAAACGATTCTGCCATGCTTGGCTTGAGGCATAGATACGCCCAGAAATTACGTTTGTATTTATCCTTACCACGGCAAAGTATGACGATAGTACACAATAAATCCGCCATGGACTGGGGGGAAAGGGGCGGCGGTGTAATGTGAACCGTGGTACTCATTGCGTGTTAATTCCTATCCGATAAATGTGCCTTTGACGGAACCCATGTTGGGTAACAGGGCCATTGAAGTGTCATCGCGCTGGATAACGTTATTCTGTTTACTCACCTTCTCCGTAACCACGCGTAATTCATTGGGGCCGACCTGTTCCTTGGTGTCTTTGCGGATCATGTTGCCTTCGGGTGATGTTCTCATGCCACCGGCAGTGACGACAGCGGCCATAGTCTGTTCGGACGGGGTGCTTTCAAGTTTGACAGCGGCGAGTTTGCGGGAAAGAAGATCGGTTTGTGCGCCGAGACTTCCGATTGTTTGCGCGTTAATCGGGGGCATAGCGCCAGCGGTATCGTCAAAACCAGTTACCATCGAAATTCCCCCGTTATGCTATTCGAATTCTTTTATTATTATAAGTATTATACCCGCTTCAGATTAAACATTGGTTAAATTTGAAACAAATATTAAATACTTAAGCATTATTTTCCAGCCTGTTACTTTGTCCGGTGGTTTTTATCCGGTACTATTTTGCGGTAGAGCAAATTAAATGTCGCAGCGTCTACCCCACCTGTACTTATGCACAGGGTACTATAGTAGTATGCCATTTTCGGACAGTTTTCTCAAATGAATTATCTAGGGAGTGGCACCGGCGAAAGTGGGTTTGTCGCGGCCCATCACCCTATCAAGCCATTGTAATAAATCAGTTGATTTGGGCATAGGGACAAACTGGTGGCTATCGGCATTCATTTCGCAGATGCGGCGGTTGGTATCAATCACCCAGCCGCGGACGTGCAGGCCGGCGTGCGGATCATTCAATGTCTCCGCCACCACGGGAATTGCCTTGATTTTTTCCAGACGCTGACGGACAAGATCCTCGGTCAAAGCCAGTTTTTCTGCCTGTGAATGCCCCTTAAACAGATCGTTGTCGGTATGCCCCATCACCACGATATCTTTCACGCCCTTAGCTTTGATGGCGAATTCCAGTGCGGCCTGCTTGCCGTCGGACACGGGGGCGCTAGGGGTTAAATGGTCACGGTAAATCAATGCTTTACCGTAAGGTATGTCGAAATCGATAGCGGGGTTGATGCGCGAATCAAGGTCACTCACCAGCAGCATTTCCGGCGCATGGACATAAGGGTTGGCGCATTCGTCATTGCAGTGGCGTTTGAAGGAACGCACCGCAGCGATGGTGTCGATAGGGGCGTGTTCATCAGTGGCGGTTGTGGGCGCAACGATTTTCATCGGGCTGAACTGGCCGGTTTCCTGATCCATCTCGCGCAGGTCGCGGGTGACGGTGTCGATCACCCAGCCATGCAGGTCAAGTTTTCCGGCTTCCACCGCCTCGCGCACCACCGGATACGTCATCAGGTGGCGGATACTTTCGCGCACTGACTCATCTTCCAGCGAGGTGATGTGGCTGGGGTTGGTGGTATCGGCTACGATTTTATCGCGGGAGGGATGGATGGATTCCAGATGTTTATGCACCGCAGGCAGTTTTTCGTCGCCGTGGCACAGGCAGGCCTCAAGCCCGCCGCAGCGCGTATGTCCCATGATGGCGATGTGCTTGATGCCTTTGACATTGATCGCGTAATCGAGGGTGGAGTTCAGGTCGCTGTTCCCGTTATTATTCGGCGGCACGAGTGCAGCGATGGTACGGTAAATGAGCGCGTTGCCGTCCGGAATACCGATATCGTTCTTTGGGTTAAGGCGGGCATCGATGCAACCGACAAGGAGTGTGTCGGGATGGTTCTCGGGCAGGGTTGGGCGCGGGGAAAGCCATGCGGCAATCTGGTGGCGCACGATACGTTGCATGGTTTCAGTCAGCATGAATCCGAAGCGTCTTTCTTGTAATATCCGGTTGATGTGTCGTTAACTATTATATGGGGTGGGGTGCCGGAATCAATAGTTTATTTGAGGGGTCGGGCATTCTGCGGAGTATGAAGATAATATTATGATTGTAGTATTGGAGTAAGAGTTTTTATTATTTCATGAGCTATTTGTCGTACAGAAGCATAGTGCACGTTTGGGACAAATGATTTTCCATTAACCGCTGATATCTGCCAACCCATATTTTCTCCTTGGCTTAGTTTTGAGTAGTATGCAGGAATTATCTTGTCTAAATGAGCACCACCGTCCTTGTCACGCATCATACATATTAAATTCTTACGTGATAATTCGCGATGTTCATTGCCTCTGATGAATATGACAGTCTCATTCCACCAACGACTAAAAGATAATTCTTGCCAGCCTAACGGGGCCTCATCGAGAGCAGGAATATATTTGCCACCTTCTGATGATAGTAACATTTGGCATAGTCGAGCTTCAGAAAGTAAGTTAGTAGGTCTGTAAGGATGCCTCCGAGAAAAGAATTTTAGTTTATTTAAAATTCCAATCTGTGTGAGTAAGGAAACAATATTTCTATTATCATCATGTACTAAAATGTGAATGTGAGGCGTCAATCTTTTAGCTTCGGCTTCATCACCATTATCATAAAGTGAGCAGGTTTTTTTTATAAAAAGAACCTGCTCTTTTAAAAGGTTAAGCAATTCTTCAGGGGAGCGTTTTGCCACTACTTACCCCACCTTCTGGTAAATCTCCCCGCCGCTTTCTTTGAACTTCTCCGCCATTTCCTGCATGCCCTCTTCGATTTTGGCGGCAGCTTCTTGAGTGGTTGCGGTGTATTCGACGGCGCCTTTTTCGCGTTCGCTTTTCGCATAGTCGCGCACGTCCTGCGAAATTTTCATCGAGCAGAATTTCGGGCCGCACATGGAGCAAAAATGCGCCACTTTCGCACCTTCGGCGGGCAGGGTTTCGTCGTGGAATTTTAGCGCCGTTTCAGGGTCGAGCGACAGGTTGAACTGGTCAGCCCAGCGGAATTCAAAGCGCGCTTTGGAGAGCGCATCATCACGCAGATACGCGCTCGGATGCCCCTTCGCCAGATCGGCAGCGTGGGCGGCGATTTTGTACGTTATCACGCCAACCTTCACGTCGTCGCGGTCGGGCAGGCCCAGATGTTCTTTCGGGGTGACGTAGCACAGCATGGCCGTGCCGTACCAGCCGATCATGGCCGCGCCGATGCCCGACGTGATGTGGTCATAGCCCGGTGCGATGTCGGTGGTGAGTGGCCCAAGCGTGTAAAACGGTGCTTCGCCGCACACTTCGAGCTGCTTTTCCATATTCTCTTTAATCAGGTGCATCGGCACGTGGCCGGGGCCTTCGATCATGGTCTGCACGTCGTGGTGCCACGCCATTTTCGTCAGTTCGCCGAGCGTTTCGAGCTCGCCGAACTGGGCGGCATCATTGGCATCGTGCTGCGAGCCCGGACGAAGTCCGTCACCCAAGCTAAAGGCGACATCGTATTGTTTCAGCAGTTCGCAGATGTCCTCGAAATTCGTATAGAGGAAGTTTTCCTTGTGATGCGCCATGCACCATTTGGCGAGGATGGACCCGCCACGTGAGACGATACCGGTCATGCGGTGTTCGGTCAGCGGGATGTAGCGCAGGCGTACTCCGGCATGGATGGTGAAATAATCCACGCCCTGTTCGCATTGCTCGATCAGCGTGTCGCGGAAAATATCGTAGGTTAAATCTTCCGCCACGCCGCCGACTTTTTCCAGCGCCTGATAGATAGGCACGGTGCCGATCGGCACCGGCGAGTTGCGGATGATCCATTCGCGGATGTTATGGATGTTGCGTCCGGTCGATAAATCCATCACCGTATCCGCACCCCAGCGCGCCGACCACACCATTTTTTCCACTTCTTCGGCAACACTCGAAGTAACAGCAGAGTTGCCGATGTTGGCATTGATTTTGACCAAGAAATTACGACCGATAATCATCGGTTCGGTTTCGGGGTGGTTGATGTTGTTGGGGATGATGGCACGTCCGCGGGCAATTTCGTCACGCACGAATTCCGGCGTAATCAGCTTCGGCAGTTTCGCGCCAAACGATTCGCCCTTTTGATAGGGCTTGGTAGCATTCGCAGCGGCGGCGCGGCGGCCATCGTTTTCGCGGATGGCGATATATTCCATTTCTTTCGTCACGATGCCCTGTTTTGCATAATGCATCTGCGACACGTTCGCGCCTTTTTTCGCACGCAACGGGCGGGCGTTGATGTTCGGGTAGGCTTCGACCAGCTTGGCGTTTTTCAGTTCAGACGCTTTGTAGCCGTTATCTTCGGGGCGGATGGAGCGTGCGTCATATTCTTCCACGTCACCGCGCTCGCGGATCCACGCGTCACGCAGTTTCGGCAGGCCTTTGTAAATGTCGATGGTGACGTTGGCATCGCTGTACGCCCCCGAGGTGTCATACACCGCCAGTGACGGTTCGCCGGACGCTTGCGACAAGGCGATCTCGCGCATGGGTACACGGATGTCGGGGAAGCGTTCGCCTGCGATATAGACCTTGCGGGATGAGGGCAGAGGGCCGGCGGTTACTTTGAAAGGAGCTTTGGCAGTGGTCATAGCGCGAGCCTTGTAGGGGGGGTTAAAAAGAGTCCGTCGACAGGGGTTAATACCATACATAGGGCGTAAGGTTTAGACAATGTTTAATGTCGCTGGCCTTGCCCATTCCCCGTGAAAGTGGCTTATGAAAGTTTTGTGAAGGGAATATGAAGGCGAAATAAACAAATAAAAACAGATATTTATTGTTTTGTTGCATTTGATCCAGGGGTTTACGGGGGAAGGGTTTTTTGCTATAATCAGAGCTGTTCTAAATTGTTGCGTGACGTACGCCATGCTTCCTTATGTTTATGAGGAAGGACAATTTACGGACATGGTCTGTTTTAAGCCCTCATCCGACAAGATGATGGGCTGTGGGAGATGTCATGGACATCGGTTCACGGTTCGAAATGCTGGAAGATCTTCTGCCTCAGTTCACCACGCTCAGCGCGGTTCGCAAGTCGCTGGACACCGACGGCAAAATCGTCGCGATCGTCCGGTTCGGAGGTTTTAGCTGCCGCGCCTTTTTCTCGTGGGAAGCCACGATGGAACTGGCCTGTAGCGTCTCGACCATCCGGCCCTGCGACTACAAGGTGCTGATGCCGGATCGTGTTCAAGAGGTCTGCCGCAAGGGAGGCCTCGACGACATGATGGAAGCCCACGGAGACATCGCATGCGCGGTGTTCTTCCTGAAGCTCGGATGATCTGAGCCAACACGTTCAACCCGCTCTTAAGTGAGCGACAAAACCCCGTACTCCCCAAAGGATGCGGGGTTTTGTTTATCTGGATACGAATAATCCCTTATTGATACGATAACTTTTACTCCTTAGGGTTGCAGCCCACGCTAATAACCTATAAAAAGAAGCGAAATTGTTACGAGTGATGAAACCGATACATACGAAAAACCGCACGATTGGGCTGCTTGGGGGATCGTTTAATCCCGCGCATGGCGGTCACCTCCACATCACGCTCCACGGGCTGAAGTCACTGGGGCTGGATGAGGTATGGTGGCTGGTGAGTCCGCGTAACCCGCTCAAATCCAAAGAAAGCCTTGCGTCGTACGAGCAGCGCCTGCAATCGGCAAAAGTGGTGGCGAAGCCTTACCGCCGTATACGCGTTATGGACATCGAGAAACGCTATAACACCCGATATAGTTATGAAACCATCCGTTTGCTCCAAAACCGCTACCGCGGAACGCGCTTTGTATGGCTGATCGGGGCGGATAATCTTGCCCAGTTTCACCGCTGGCGCCGTTGGCAGCAACTGCTGGGCAGTATCCCCATCGTTATTTTTGACCGCACGCCCTATTCGCACACGTCTTTGCGTAGTAAAGCGATGATCCGTGCGCGTAAATTCTTATTGAAAAATAATCAGATAGATGGGTTTGGCCATGCACCCAGCATTGTCTTCGTCCATCTCAAGCGCGACCCACTTTCTTCCACCGCAATACGAAAAAAGCTTGGAGAAAAGGCGTTCTTGAGGCATAATGAGGGTGCGGTTGAAGCTTAACATGCCGCCCGAAAGGAGAAACGACCATACATACAAAAACGTCGCGTCCGAAGCCATCGCTCACTCAACTCGAACAAATCATCCTCAAATCCCTCGACACTCATAAAGCCGAAGACATAGTGTCTATCAATCTTGAAGGTAAATCCGATTTTGCCGATCGCATGATTATTGCGAACGGTAATTCGCTGCGCCATGTCGGTTCTTTGGCTGATTACGTGGTCGATGTCCTGAAAAATGCAGGATACGAGTCCGTAAAGGTAGAAGGAAAAGAAGGATGTGAATGGGTTCTAGTAGATGCCGGTAATATCATTATCCATCTATTCAAACCGGAAGTTCGCAGTTATTACAACCTTGAAAAAATGTGGTCTGTCTCGCTTCCGCACGCGGAAGTGGCCTACTAGTTTTTTGTAAGGTCGAAGCGAAGCAGTTACCAGCAAACAGCTGGCACACGGTTGCTTTGCATCTATTAATCAGCCCTTTTCTATGAGGCTGTTTTTAATCCCCAATCCCCACATTTGTTTCTTACGTTCGTATTTTTCTGGCCAAACACTCATTACTGTACTATATGCAGTTTTTGACGGTAACGGTTGGTTTGACTTGGGCAGATATTCTGACTTGACGTTTTGGCTTGAGTCTTTATTGTCTCCCCACTTTGAACAGTCCTACTTCAATTGACTGTGTACTTGCTTAAACTATTTAAGGATAAACATCATGAGTGATATTGCTGAACGCGTGAAGAAAATCGTGGTTGAACACCTCGGTGTAGATGAAGCTAAGGCGGTTGCAGAAGCCAGTTTCATCGATGATCTGGGTGCTGATAGCCTGGACACCGTTGAGCTCGTTATGGCGTTCGAAGAAGAATTCAATATCGAAATTCCTGACGATGCCGCAGAAAAAATTCTCACACTTCAGGATGCGATCAATTACATCCAGCAGCACGCAAAAGCTGCCTAAGATAATCGTTTAATTCGAGCGATATTTTCCCTATGAGACGTGTTGTCATTACTGGTCTTGGTCTGATTACGCCGCTTGGTTGCGGCGTAAAGCAGACGTGGGATAATATCCTCGCGTCGCGCTCCGGTATTTCCGCGACGACCCTGTGTGATGTGTCCGATCTGCCTGCCCGTATTGCCGGAGAGGTGAAACGCGGAACAGGCGAAGGCGAATTCAATCCCGACAATTATATTGAGCCCAAAGAACAGAAAAAGATGGATGACTTTATCCATTTTGCAATGGGTGCTGCCACGCAGGCAGTGGAAGATGCGGGTTGGAAGCCTACTGATGAAGAATCGATGTTGCGCACCGGCGTAATGATTGGTTCGGGCATTGGCGGCTTGCGCGTGATCGAGGAAACGGTGCTCATTATGAAAGAGCGCGGCCCGAAACGTGTCAGCCCGTTCTTTATTCCTTCTGCCCTTTCCAACCTCGCTTCGGGGCAGGTGTCTATCAAATATGGTTTCAAAGGCCCCAACCACTCGGTGGTGACGGCATGCTCTACCGGCGCGCACGCGATTGGCGATGCCTCGCGCATCATTCAGTTTGATGATGCCGATGTGATGATTGCCGGTGGTACGGAGGCCACCATCTGCCGTATCGGCCTTGCCGGCTTTGCGGCGGCACGCGCCCTTTCCACCGGTTATAACGACAGGCCGCAGGAAGCCTCCCGCCCATGGGATAAAGGCCGCGATGGTTTCGTGATGGGTGAGGGTGCAGGTATTGTGGTACTCGAAGAATATGAACACGCCAAGAAGCGTGGCGCTAAAATTTACGCGGAAGTGGTTGGCTACGGAATGTCCGGTGATGCCTACCATATCACCGCTCCGGCTCCCGAGCATGACGGTGCGTTCCGTGCGATGAAAGCGGCACTGGCGCGCGCGCAGGTGAATCCGTCCGATATTAACTATATCAATGCGCATGGCACCTCGACCCCGATGGGCGATGAGCTGGAACTCAAAGCAGTAAAAAACCTGTTCGGTGACGCGGTGTACAAACTGTCCATGTCCTCTACCAAATCGGCGATCGGCCATTTGCTCGGTGCCGCCGGTGCGGTGGAAGCGATTTTCTCGGCGCTGGCTATCGTGAATAACGTGGCTCCGCCGACACTCAACCTGCAGGATCCTTCCGACGGTTGTGGGGATGTTGACCTTGTGCCACTGGTGGCAAAAGAGCGCAAAATTGACATGGCGCTTTCGAATTCCTTCGGATTTGGCGGCACTAACGCTTCACTTGTTCTGAAGCGGGTCTGATGCGCGGGTTTTTCCGCTTTTTACTTTTCCTCACTTCGATTGGCCTTGTGAGCGCTGTGTGCGTGGCGATCTACGCGTTCGACTATTATAGCGGCGAAGGCCCGCTTACCCAGCCAAAAACCATTCTGTTTGCCCATGGTAAAGGGTTTCAGGCGATGAGTGATGAGCTGGCGGAGCAGGGGGTGATTGATAAGCCGCTGCTGTTCAAGGCGATGGCCGTGGCACTGGGCGAAGCCCGCCAGTTCAAGGCCGGTGAATATCATTTCACCGAGAAAATGACTCCCAAATCGATTGTCGTGATGATTGCCAACGGCCGTGTGGTGCAGCATAAAATCACCATTCCCGAAGGCCTGACGATCCGCGAAATCAGCAAACTATTGCAATCTGAACCTGCACTCGAAGGCGATATTCCTTCGGGTTTGGCCGATGGCAGCCTGTTGCCGGAAACCTACCAGTTTACGTATGGGTTCAAACGCGCTGACCTGATTGCCGAAATGCAAAAGTCGATACAAACCACGCTCACCAACCTGTGGCCGAAGCGCCAGTCGAACCTGCCGTTTGATACACCGCAAAAAGCCTTGATCCTTGCTTCCGTGGTGGAAAAGGAAACCGGACTGACCAACGAGCGCGCGCATGTGGCTTCGGTGTTTGTCAACCGCCTGCGCAAGGGCATGAAACTGCAATCTGATCCAACGGTTGTTTACGGCATGGAACAGGCGATGGGCGCACCGCTGGGTCGTTCCCTCACGTCCGCCGATTTACATACGGAAACGCCTTACAATACCTATACGATTGACGGCTTGCCGCCCGCGCCGATCTGCAACCCAGGCAAGGCCTCGATTGAAGCGGTGCTGAATCCTTCGGATACGGAGGATTTATATTTCGTCGCGACGGGGCATGGAGGGCATAATTTTGCCTCTACGCTTGAGCAGCATAACCGTAACGTTGCGATTTACCGCGAGCGGATGGCTAAGTAGCGCTGGCTGCCTGAAGGGTATTTTCCAGCAGACAGGCGATGGTCATGGGGCCGACCCCGCCTGGAACAGGGGTGATGGCGGCAGCGGTGGTAAGGCAATCATGAAAATCGACGTCACCGACCAGTTTCATTTTTCCGTCCGGCTGGCCGATACGGTTGATGCCGACATCGATCACTACCGCGCCTTTTTTCAGCCAGTGGTGTTTGACCAGTTCCGCCTGCCCGACGGCAGCAATCACGATGTCTCCCATACTCACCAACGCTTCGATATCTTTGGTTTTGGAGTGGACGATAGTGACCGTGCAATCTTCTTTCAGCAACAGCTGGGCAATCGGTTTGCCGACGATGTTGGAGCGGCCGATAATAACCGCATGCAAACCGGAGAGCGGTTTGTTGCTTGGATTTTTTTTGCCGAAATAATCCTTCAGCAGCATCATGCACCCCAGCGGCGTGCAGGGCACTAAAGTAGGAGTTCCCGTCGCCAGCCTTCCGGCGTTGACGGTGTGGAACCCGTCCACATCCTTGTTCGGATTGATGGAGTTGATGATCAGGTTTTCATGCAAATGTTTGGGTAACGGAAGCTGGACGAGGATGCCGTGTACCTTCGGGTCGTTATTCAGCTCTTCCACTTTGGCGAGTAATTCGGCCTCGGTGGTGGTCTCGGGCATGCGGAATTCAAACGACTGCATGCCGACTTCTACGGTCTGTTTGGCTTTGTTTTTTACATATACTTCGCTGGCCGGATTATTGCCCACCAGCACCACGGCCAGTCCGGGGGTGATGCCTTTGTCGGCTTTCAGCTTTGCAACGCGGGTGGCGATGCTGGCGCGGAGTCGTTCGGCAAAGGCTTTGCCGTCAATCAAGGTGGCGTGGCTCATGCGACGTTACTTTCGGATTTATGGGCGGGAACACCGCTGGTGGTGGAATATTCAAAATGTAGTGCTTCGTTCGGATGGACGAGTTTATAGGCGGCGTGGGCAGCCTGTGCGGCTTCGGCAAATCCGGCGAGAATCAGTTTCAACTTGTTTTCATAGGTGGCGATATCGCCGATAGCAAAAACGCCCTGCGCCGAGGTTTCACAGGTGGCAGGGGTGATGGTGATATGGTTATGGTCTAAATTCAGGCCCCACTCGGCAATCGGCCCGAGTTCCATCGACAGCCCGAAGAAAGGTAGCAATATGTCGGCTTCGAGGGCGCGTTCCTCGCCTTCCAGTGTGGAGACGATGACGGAGGAAAGCTGGCCTTTGCTGCCTTCAAGGCGGCTGAGCTGGTACGGAATCACCAGCTCGATTTTCCCTGCCTTAACCAGTGCATCCAGCCTTGCGGCACTTTCAGGGGCGCAGCGGAATTTAGGGCGGCGGTGGATGACGTAAAGCTTTTCGGTGAGTTCAGATAATGAAATCGCCCAGTCGACGGCGGAATCACCACCACCGGCGATGACGACTTTTTTGCCACGGAAATCTTCGCGCTTATTCACGAGATAGAACACGCTCGTGCCCTCATAGGCTTCAAGGTTGTCTAGCGGCGGACGGTTGGGGCCGAAGGCTCCGCAGCCCGCGGCGATGACGATGGCCTTGCAGGTGAGGGTGGTGCCTTTGGAGGTAACCAGTTGCCATTCGCCGGACGCTAGGCGTGTCAGGGATTCCACGCGTTGCCCCAGATGGTAGGTAGGGTTGAACGGCGCGGCCTGTTCTTTTAATTTCCCAATCAAATCAGCTGCCAGTATGAAAGGGTAGGCCGGAATATCGTAGATCGGCTTTTCAGGGTAAAGCGCAGAGCATTGCCCGCCGATGATGTCCAGTGCGTCGATGACATGGGCGCGCATCTTCAGCATACCCGCTTCAAACACGGCAAAAAGCCCGACGGGGCCTGCGCCAATAATAACGATATCAGTGTGAATAGTCTGCATAGGCAGCCAGCTTTAGCAAATACCGATCGAAAAGCCAAATACTAATGAAAAAGTAAGGGTTTTTTATTATAATCAGGGGAATTAATGCCCTCCTCACGAAAGGAATTTCCATGACCAACGCTGTAATTTGTGCCTATGCACGCTCTGCCTTTACTCCTGCCAACAAAGGCGAACTGGCCAAAACCCGCCCTGACGACATTATCGCGCAGGTGATGAAGGGGCTGGTGGCGAAATCGGGCGTAAAGGTAGCGGATATTGAAGACGCATTGGTAGGCTGCGCCTTTCCGGAAGGCGAACAAGGGTTGAACATGGCGCGTATGGTGGTGTTACTGGCAGGGTTGCCGTTGACCATAGGTGGGGCGACGGTGAACCGCTATTGCGGGTCGTCGATGGAAGCGATCCATATGGCGGCGGGCAAGATTGCCTGTGGTGCCGGTGAGGTGTTTATCTGTGCAGGCGTGGAATCGATGACGCGTATTCCGATGGCGGGGTTTAACCCGTCCCCCAATCCCAAGCTCTATGAAACGATGCCGACGGCGTATATGTCCATGGGGCTGACGGCAGAAAATGTCTGTAAAAAATTCGCCATTTCGCGCAAGGATCAGGAAGCCTTCGCGGTGGAAAGCCACAGGAAGGCGGCGCGCGGCGATTTTTCCGGAGAAATTATTCCCGTCACCAACCGCAATCTTACCATCAGCAAGGATGGCTGCATCCGTCCTGATACGGTGGCGGATGTGATGTCGGCGTTGCCTCCGGCCTTTGATGTGAATGGCATGGTAACGGCGGCTACCTCGTCCCCGATGACGGATGGTGCGGCAGCGGTGCTGGTGGCAAGCGAGGCGTATGCCGACAAAAATGGCCTCACCAAAATAGCACGCATTAAAAGTTTCGCCGTAGCCGGACTGGCACCGGAACTGATGGGGCTCGGGCCAATTGAAGCCAGCCGCAAGGCGCTGGCGCGGGCGGGGCTTTCCATCACCGATATGGATATCATCGAACTCAACGAAGCCTTCGCGGTGCAGGCACTGGCGGTAATCAGTGAGCTGAAAATGGATATAGCGAAGGTCAATATAGAAGGTGGTGCGATTGCGCTGGGGCATCCGCTCGGTGCGTCAGGTGCGAGGATTACCGGCAAAGCCGCACAATTACTGCAAAAACATGGCAAGCGTTACGCGCTGGCGACCCAGTGTATCGGTGGCGGGCAGGGTATCGCCACGGTATTGGAAGCCATTAAGTAGTTGGTAAGTATTATCTGATAATAGGATATTCATAAAATCTGATTTTATGAATGAAGGGAAAAATCCTATGGACGATCCGGAAATCATCACGGCTACCGAGGCCTCACGCTCCTTTTCAGAGCTGCTGCACCGCGTGTGTTATGGCGGCGAATCCTTTACCGTTAAAAAGGGCAATAGGCTGATGGCACGTATTGTTCCGGTGGAGCCAGTCGCCAAGGCGGCAGAAATAGTGAGGGAAACACCGGCTGAAAACATGCCACCCGCCCAGATGACAAAGGAAGAAGCGGAATTTTATCAGGCATGGATGGAGCAGGTTCAGAAGGTAGAGGCGTAATAACGCCAACTAAAACATATGGACATTTTACGACACTCCCTACATCCTTCTAACCTCGGATTGTATGATTAACCTTGAAAGATGAATCGCATGACCACCATTAAAAAAATTGCTGTTTTAGGTTCGGGTGTCATGGGCAGCGGCATTGCCGCGCATGTGGCCAATGCCGGAATTCCTGTGGTGCTTTTAGACATCGTGAAGGCGGGTGACGCCAACCGCAATGCGCTCACGCAAGGGGCGGTGGAAAAGCAACTGGCAGGCAAACCATCGGGATTCATCCATAAAAACCGCGCTAAATTGGTCACCTGTGGCAATCTGGAAGACAATCTCGACTTACTCAAGGATTGCGACTGGATTATTGAAGCCGTTTTAGAAAAGCTGGAAGTCAAACAACAAGTCTACCGCACGATTAACACGGTGCGTAAAGCCGGATGCGTGGTGTCATCCAACACCTCAACCCTGCCGATTCATGAACTGACGAAAGGTTTTGACGCGTCGTTCGCGCAGGATTTCATGATCACGCATTTTTTCAACCCGCCGCGTTTTATGCGTTTGCTGGAAGTGGTCAAAGGCGAAAAAACTAGTGCCGAAGCGTTCGCTGCGATTGAAACCTTCGCGGATGTGCATTTGGGCAAAGGCATCGTGCATTGCAAAGATACCCCCGGATTCATCGCTAACCGCATCGGTGTGTACTGGATGATGACGGGGTTGCTGGAAGCCATCCGTCTTGGCGTAACGCCGGAGCAGGCCGATGCCGTGATGGGCAAACCGGCAGGGATTCCCAAGACAGGCATATTCGGATTGTTTGACCTGATTGGCATTGATCTGATGCCGCTGATTGCCAAAGAAATGCTTTCCACACTTCCGGCGGACGATACATTCCGAAAGCTCTATCAGGAACCGGAACTGGTGAAAAAAATGATCGCCGAAGGTTATACGGGGCGCAAGGGCAAGGGCGGTTTCTACCGCATCAACAAGATTGGCGAAAAGAAAATCAAGGAAGTGATCGACCTGAAAACTGGCGAGTATCATCCGCAAAGCGGCAAAGTGGAACTGGCCAGCATTGAGGCGGCTAAAAAGGGATTGCAGGCATTGGTGTCGCATCCGGATGTGGGCGGGCAGTATGCGTGGGCGGTGCTGTCGGGCACGCTGTATTACGCGGCCTCGCTTGTGCCCGCTATCAGCGACGACATTACCGGCATCGATGATGCCATGCGCATGGGCTATAACTGGAAATACGGCCCCTTTGAAATGATCGACCGGCTGGGTGTCGACTGGTTCATCGGCAAGCTGAAAGCCGAAGGCAAAACCATTCCGCCGATCCTTGAAAAAGCCGCCGGAAAAACCCTGTATAAAATCGATGGTGCGCAGCGTACCGCGTTTAACGTATCGGGTGATTACAGGCCGATCATCGCACCCATCGGCTCAATGATGCTGGGCGATACGAAGCTTACGAAAAAGCCGGTGGTGAAGAATCCATCTGCGAGCCTGTGGGATATTGGTGACGGGGTGGCGTGTTTGGAGCTGACCTCGAAAATGAACTCCATCGACATGGATATTCTGGGGATGATGGAACAGTTGATTCCATTGGTGAAAAAAGATTTCAAAGGGCTGGTCATCGGCAATGATGCGGATAATTTTTCCGTTGGTGCTAACTTAGGCCTGATGCTGATGGCAGCGAATATCGCGGCGTGGAACCAGATCAGCGATATGGTGCGCCGTGGCCAGAATGCGATGATGGGGCTGAAGCACGCGCCGTTTCCGGTGGTAGCATCCCTTGCAGGCATGGCACTGGGTGGCGGTTGCGAAACCGTGCTGCACAGCCACGCGGTGCAGGCGCATGTGGAAGCGTATCCCGGGCTGGTGGAAGTGGGCGTTGGCCTGATTCCGGGTTGGGGCGGTTGTAAGGAAATGCTGCTGCGCTATGTCGGGAGTGAACAGGGTGGAGCGATGCCTGCGATCAGTAAGGTATTTGAAATGATTGCGCTTGCTAAAGTGGCTGGCTCGGCTGAAGAAGCCCGTGACTTGAAAATACTGCGTGAAGGTGATGGCATTACCATGAACCGCGTGCGCGTGCTGGCGGATGCGAAAGCGCGTTGCCTGAAAATGGCGGAAAACTTTGTTCCGATTGCGCCGCAGACTATCCGCTTACCGGGGGCTTCGGCGAAGGTGGCATTATTTATGGCGGTGGATGACATGGCCGCCAAGGGCAAGGCCACGCCTCATGATGTGGTGGTGTGCAAGGGGCTGGCACGGGTGCTTTCTGGCGGCGATACCGATATTTCCGAGAGCGTGACTGAGCAGCAGTTGCTGGATCTGGAGCATGAAGTGTTTCTGGAATTGATCAAAACCAAAGGGTCACTGGCGCGTATCGAGCATATGCTGGAGACCGGAAAGCCGCTTAGAAACTAGCAATCTATTGAATTTTAATAGTTAAAATACGATAGGCGATACTATTGTTTCGTTGGTGCGTGCATGGATATATCGTTGCATTTAGGCGCTGATATGATTAAAACTTGTTAATCAAATCATTCCGGACAATGTAGAGTCACAGTAATGCGTATTTTTATCAACCAGACGGACTCTATCAAAAACGATAAAATCCATAAAACCAAGTTCTATAAAGCCGCTATTTTGTTTGCGGAAGAATATAACAAATACGTTCCTGATGAAGAAAAGGCACGGATTGTACTGCCTTATTCATTCCTTTTAGCAAAAACAAATTTTCTGTTTCCTGAAGGCATTGGAATGCCTCCGCCAGCGGTCGGCGAAGAGAAAAAATTCATTGATCTGGTCAAGGAAAAACCGGATTTATTTGAATTCCATTACACCTATCAGGATGAACAGCTCTACAAGCAGCTCCATAAAAGCCTGTTTTCCATTATTCAAAAAATGGAGGCAGAAAATCCCGTCGAGCAAACGGATTTCCCAAAACCTGAAAAGCATAAACCTGTCATTGATGAGGCAGCGGTTAAATCGCTGCGCAAAGCCGCTTTTCAGGTGAATAAGGATTTCAGATGGGCACGTATGAATCTGGACACATGGTTTGCGGATCGTTGCATTGGTGAGAATGCGGATTTTCCTGTTTTGCGGGCGGAATCGTCTGCAGGGGAGACCGTGGGAGGGATAGGGCTTTTCCTTGTGTTACTAGAAAGATCGGACACACGTAAATTACTGGGTATTACGGCTAAAGACCTTCCCGATGTTTCCCCCGAAAATGCAGAGTATTATTCTGCTCTTTTCACCAAAGCAGCTGATCTTGTGAGGCGTATCAATAAAGATATTGAGATTAGGGAAGATCAGGCGACTGTTGGCAGGCCCGTGGTGAAAATGCGCGACAGCAAAAAACACCTTCCCAAGACATCGGGTGGAACACTGACATCGATTGTTAGCAGGGCAACGACCATTAAAGGATTTTTAGAGGACATAGACCAGAAATGGCTGGAGCGGAACAACATTGCTCCCGAAGGTCAGGTACTCAAAATGCGCGGCGCTTCCGGCGCATCGCTTTTTCAGGCATTGATTGCCGCAGATCCTATTAAGGAAGATTTACACATCGAAAAACCTAATGGTTTGGTTGCTAATGGTGTTCAGGGGAAAATGAAAGCATCGGAAGCGATTAAACTGACGGTGGATGAGTCTTTTAAGAGCTTAGTTATGGGGCCCGAACACGAAAAAGAAATCACTATTTTTGCCGTAGATGATAAAGATTTCTATCTTAAGACGACGGGCGAAGAAAAGCAGGTGGAGCATGAAGACGGAGCTGATGTTGTCACTAAAATACGCAGTAATCCGCTGACGCAAAAAGATGAAGACGGGCTTGCGTTTCTGGATGTGGTGAAATCCGGCGAGCTGTACCTCAATTTTGCTGCACGCCTCAGGAAACTTGCAATCGATCATCCTGAACGCGCTGAAACAATTGAACCCACCATCAGGGCGCTTAAATCATATTTTGAAATCAAAGATCACGGCCATGCGGGGGCCGGAGCAGCGCATCCAAGTTATGAACAAGAGGTTCGATCCATACTTGGAAGCAGAGGGCAGGAAAGGGATGTGGTGGCTATGCAAAGGGCAGTGGAAAGTCTGGGTGTCTTACTTGAAGGTGATGGAAAGGAACTGCCCTCGGATGCAAGAAAAATGGTCAAAAGTGCAATTGCCAAGACGGTCACCCTCATTCCCAATCATGATCGTGGTGGCGCAAAAAGGGCTGCCAGCGACGATTAAAAAAGTGCGTTTAAACTGGCCAAAAACATGATATCCCTGCTGGATTAATAATTGTCCGGTATCCCATGCGTTATTTCCTTTCATCTATCATTGTTACGGTTATCGCCTTTGCGGCTGCCTTTGGCTGGGCAGGAAGTTCCGGTCTTTTGATTTGTGCGTTGCTAACGTTGATGGAGGTGAGCTTCTCTTTTGATAATGCTGTGGTGAATGCCATGGTGCTTAAAAAAATGGATTCTCTTTGGCAGCATCGTTTCCTGACATGGGGTATGCTGATTGCTGTGTTTGGCGTGCGCTTTATTTTCCCAATCATGATTGTCGCTTTTGCCACCGGCCTTGGATTCACGGAAGTGACTAAACTTGCGCTTGAAAACCCCGCGGAATACAGCCGTCATGTGTTGGAATCACATGTGCAGATAGGCGCGTTTGGGGGGATGTTTCTCATGATGGTGTTTTTGAAATTTATCATGGATGAAACCAAGCATATCCATTGGTTCGGTCGCATTGAAAGTCAGTTGGCACAGTTGGGGAAGCTCGAAGCGGTCGAGGTGCTGATTGCATTGGCGTTGCTGGTTGGGGTGGATGGTTTCCTTGATGGAGCGCAGCAGCTGCATGCGCTCAGCGCCGGTGTGGTAGGTATTATGACCTACGTGCTGGTGAATGGTATTACCGCACTCGCCTCTGGTGGTGGGCACGGAGCATCACAAACGGTCAGCTATTCCGGTCTTATGGGGTTTATCTACCTTCAATTTCTTGATGCATCCTTTTCGCTGGATGGGGTGGTGGGGGCGTTTGCCATGAGCAATGATCTGGTGATTATTATGCTGGGGTTGGGAGCGGGGGCGATGTTCGTGCGCTCCATCACCGTCTATCTGGTGCGTAAAGGCACGCTGGACCAGTACCGTTTCCTTGAACACGGTGCGCATTACGGCATCGGTTCGCTGGCGGTAATTATGCTGGTGAGTATGGTGCATCATGTGCCAGAGATACTAACGGGACTGATCGGGGCCACATTTATCACGCTGGCACTGATTTCGTCGATACGGCATAACCGTAAGAAATAAGGGCTATTAACCCTTTGTTAGCGTAATTTTAGCTATAATGAGCTATGCCAAGTTATAAAGCACCTATTCGTGATTTTCAGTTTATTCTCAATGACTATTTGGACATTGGGCAGTTCAGGGAATTGTCGGGTTTTGGCGATAGTGGGCCGGAGCTAATGAATCCATTGCTGGAAGCCGCCGCGCAGATGTGCGAGGAGGTGTTGTTCCCGTTAAACCAGAAGGGCGACAAGCAGGGCCTGACATACGATGATGGCCGCGTTATCCTGCCGGATGGTTTCAAGGAAGCCTATAAACTGTACGTGGAAGGTGGCTGGCCTGCTTTCACCTGCGATCCGAATTATGGCGGGCAGGGGCTTCCGGAAGTTCTCAACATGCCATTGATGGAGATGGTCTGTTCGTCCAATCTGGCGTTAGGGATGACCCCCGGGTTGTCGCATGGTGCCTATAACGCGATTTTACTTCATGCCAATGATGACTTGAAAAAAACTTTCCTCCCTAAAATTGTGACGGGAGAATGGTCAGGTGTGATGTGCCTCACCGAACCGCAGGCGGGAACCGATCTAGGGCTGGTGCGTACCACTGCTAAACCGAATGCTGATGGTTCATTTGCGGTCAGCGGCACCAAGATATTTATTTCATCGGGTGAGCATGAACTCACTGAAAACATTATCCACCTCGTGCTGGCGCGGTTGCCGGATGCGCCGAGCGGTACTAAGGGCATTAGTCTATTTTTAGTTCCCAAGTTCATGGTGGATTCTAATGGTGTGGTGGGTAAACGCAATGCGGTGCGGTGCGAAGGCATTGAACATAAAATGGGGCTGCATGCCTCACCGACCTGCGTAATGAATTACGACAATGCCGTGGGTTATCTGGTGGGTGCGCCCAACAAGGGTATGAAGGCGATGTTCAC
The DNA here is from genome assembly GCA_025360605.1 of Alphaproteobacteria bacterium. Lineage (GTDB taxonomy): Bacteria > Pseudomonadota > Alphaproteobacteria > Rickettsiales > SXRF01 > JANYBV01. Next base: position 85,462 of record JANYBV010000031.1, read on the forward strand.
CATGATGAATGCCGCGCGTTTGTATGTTGGCGTGCAGGGGCTTGGCATCGGGGAAGTGGCGTACCAGAATGCATTATCCTACGCCAAAGAACGCCTGCAAAGCCGCGCGATCACCGGCACTAAAATGCCCGATAAACCGGCGGATCCGATTATTGTGCATGCCGATGTGCGCCGCATGCTGCTTACCATGCAGGCATTTACCGAAGGTTCGCGTGCGCTTGCCATGGAAATGGCACTCAAGATTGATATTACCCACCGTCATCCCGATGCGATGGTGCGTCAGGAAGCGGATGATTTTGTCCAGTTGTTGACCCCCGTCGTGAAATCCTACCTCACCGATGGTGGGTTTGATACGGCCAACCTCGCGGTGCAGGTATTTGGCGGATACGGTTATATTGCCGAATACGGTGTCGAACAATATGTGCGCGATGCTCGTATCACTATGATTTACGAAGGCACCAACGGCGTGCAGGCACTCGATCTGGTCGGGCGTAAACTGCCGCAGAATACGGGCCGTTATTTGCGTGCATTTTTCCATCCGGTGGATGCGTTTATCACCCAGCATAAAGACAATCCTTTGATGAGGGAATTTATCAAGCCGCTATCCAAGCATGTGGAATATTTACAGCAGGCGACCATGTGGATTGGCTTAAACGGCCTCAGCAACCCTGACGATGCGGCGGGTGGTGCGGTGGAATACCAGCGCATGTTCGCGCATGTGGCACTTGCCTATGTGTGGGCGCGCCAAGCGGCAGTTGCGCTGGAAAAAATCAGTGGTTCCGAAAAGGAATTCTACGAAGCAAAACTCGCCACGGCACGCTTTTACATGCAGAAAATTTTACCGAATACTATATCACTGCTTTCTTCTATTACCGCCGGTAGCAAAAGTCTGATGCAAGCGCCGTTGTAAGATGCTATAGCGGGTGTGTGGACACCGTAACCCTTTTATATATTTTATTTGTTTTCAGCGTTGGCCTGACGTTCGGAAGTTTTGTCACGCTTGCCAGCTACCGTTTGCCACTGGGTGAAGATATTGCTATCAAGCCGTCACGCTGCCCGAAATGTGAAACCAAACTCAAATTTCTTGATCTGTGGCCGGTATTGTCATGGGCGTGCAATAAGGGTAAATGCCGCCATTGTAAAGCGCCCGTATCGGCGCGTTATCCGCTGACCGAACTCGTTACCGCCGCTATGTTCGTTGCGCTCTACCTGTATTACGGGCTTACCCTGCAAAGTACGTTGCTGGCGATGCTATGGGTGGCGCTGATGATAATGATCGTCGTCGATCTTGAGCATTATATTATTCCTGACCAGCTGCATTATGTGTTGTTGCCGCTCGGGCTTGGCTATCACGCGACTATACACACGCCTTCGGAGGATGTGTTGCATGGTTTCCTGCTGGCTTCCGGTATTGGCCTGTCGCTGCATTACGGGTATCGCTATCTACGCCACAAGGAAGGCCTCGGGTTTGGCGATGTCAAATTTTTTGCCGTGGCGGGGGTCTGGCTTGGCTTAAAACCTATCGTTCCTTTTTTGTTTTTTTCCGGTATTTTCGGCATCGTGACGGGGCTGCTCTGGCGCATCCTTAAAAAGGGTCCGGTCTTCCCGTTCGGGCCGGCACTGGCGGTGGCTTTATTCCTGTGTGTGACGTGTCCTCTGTTGACTAACCTATTCTGGAATATAGGGCAATTCATCAAATAATACATAAAATTTTTGTGTAATATAAAAAATACTACTTTTTTATTGTTGAAATTATGCCGACTGTACTATAATGCCTACGTAACCTTCCCAATAGCGACAGGACACCCTGAGTAATGGCCGACATTATTAAACTATCCAAAGCTGAAACGATCAAGCGCGAAAGTGGCTACCTGAAAGGCAACATCGTGCAGGAGTTGGCGGATCTTTCCACGCCGGAAGTCAGCGATGAAACCTACGAGCTACTCAAGTTCCACGGCAGCTATTTCGGCTATGACCGCGATTCCGCCACCGCACGCAAACAGCAAGGGCTGGAAAAAGAATTCGAATTCATGGTGCGGATGAAATGTCCGGGTGGTCGACTGAGCGCTGCGCAATACATCGCCCTTGACGCGCTGGCCGATAAATACGCCAACGGCACGCTACGCATCACCACCCGCGAAACATTCCAGTTTCATTGCATCAAAAAAGTTGGCATGCAGCCACTGATTCACGATATCAACGCATTATTATTATCTACGCTCGGCGGTTGCGGCGACATTACACGCAATATCATGACGTGCCCTGCGCCGATCAAAGATAATATCCACGCTAAGCTGGAAGCCGATTGTTTTTTGCTGGCCAAACATTGCGCCCCCAAAACCAGCTCCTATTACGAAGTGTGGATGGACGGCGAGCAGGTGGCGGATTATCCGTTCAATCCCGAGCCAGTAACGGGCGGGGATGTTGAGCCGTTGTACGGTACAACGTATATGCCGCGTAAGTTCAAAATCGGCATTATCACGCCGGAAGATAACTGCATCGACGTGTTGTCGCACGACCTCGCCATCCTGTCATTGTTCAACGGGCAAGAGCATTACGGCTATAATTTTGCTCTTGGTGGCGGCATGGGCATGAAGCATAATTCTGCGAAGACCTATCCGCGCCTTGCTTCACCCATTATGTTTGTGCCACCGGAGCTGCTGATTCCTGCGACCGAAGCGGTGATCAAACTCCAGCGCGACCACGGCGACCGCGGTGACCGCCAGCATGCGCGCCTGAAATACGTTATTCAGGAAAAAGGCATCGCATGGGCGAAGCAAACGCTCGAAGGGTATCTCGGGCGCACAATGGAAGACCCGCGGCCTATGGCTCCGTTTGCGGTGGAAGAACATACGGGCTGGCACGAACAGGGTGACGGCAAATGGTTCTTGGGCCTTCCCATTTCCAGCGGGCGCATTGAAGACCGTGAAGGCGCTTCTATCCGCAGCGGACTGCGTGAAGTCATCATGGATTACGGCATGGAGCTGCGTTTAACCGCCGACCAGAATATCCTCCTGTGCGATATTGAAGCATCCGAAAAAACGGCCATCGAACAGCAGTTGCGCAAGCACGGTATTGTGCTGCGCGAAGACATCTCGCCCGCCTCGCGCAACGTACTGGCCTGCGTGTCTTATCCTACTTGCGGCAAAGCGTTGGCGGAAGCCGAGCGCATAACACTTCCGCTGATGGAAAATATTGAAAAGGTTATGGCAAAACAGGGAGTGCTGGACGATCATCTGGCGATTCGTATTGCCGGATGCCCGAATGGCTGCTCGCGCCCTTACGGCGGCGATATTGGCATCGTTGGCCGTATGCCCGATCATTACGCACTGTATATTGGCGGTGATTTTGAAGGCACGCGCCTGAACGAAAAAGTATTCGATAAAGTACCGTATGAGGCACTGCCGCAAGCACTCGAACCGATGTTTGCCCTGTGGAAATCCCAGCGCAAGAATGGCGAAGGGTTTGGTAATTTTTGTTACCGTGTGGGCGTTATGCAAGTGAAGCAGGCGGCGGTAGAGCAGCTGGCTGGACTAGATTGGGCAAAGTAGGATACTATGTTCCCTGTTGCATTGGACTTAACCTCGATACCCGTTTTGCTTTCCGGACACGGAGAGCTGACGCTGAAACGTCTCGCCTATCTGGATGAAGCGCACGCGGCAAAAGTGAAAGTCTTTTGTGACAAACCTTCGCAAGCCCTGCGTCATGCCGCAGGTGGCCGCCTTGTTGAGCGCATGCCTGTGCAGCAGGACATTGCGGATTTTACGGTGATAATGCTGGCAGGATTGGGGCGTGACGTGGCGGAAACGATGGTTGGCTGGGCGCGCGCTGCGGGGAAACTGGTGAATGTCGAAGACGTGAACGATCTGTGCGATTTTTATTTCACCGCCAATGTCCGCCGTGGCGATCTGGTGATTGCCGTGTCGACCTCCGGTGCGTCGCCGACGCTGGCACGCAAGGTGCGCGATTATATAGCCAAGCGTTTCGGCGTGGAGTGGGAAGACTACACGCGCGAGATTGCCGAACTTCGCCGTAGCTGGAAAGTGCAGGGCTTAAGCTTCCAGCAACTGATCGACAACAGCGAAAATTTCCTGAAGCAAAAAGGTTGGCTGGATTGCCGCAATTGCGAAAAGGCGCTCATGAAACCTGAGAAAAAGGATGCCGCATGAGCAATCAGGTTTCGCTTTCACGTTTGGAAATGTATCACGGCAGCCTCGATGCCACGCCGCTACTGCGCGCGATGATTTTGGATGAATTCGCTGGTAAAATTGCCCTCATTTCGTCCTTTGGTGCAGATGCCGCACTCATGCTATCGCTGGTGGCCGAAGTCAATCCGGCCACACCGGTGTTGTTTTTAGAAACGCAAAAACATTTTCCCGAAACGCTTGACTACGCCAAAAGCTTAAGCGCCAAGCTCGGCCTCACACAGGTGCATTGGTTGAAGCCTGACCCTGATATGGTTGCGCGCATTGATCCGAACGGAGATTTATGGAGCACCCAGCCCAACCGTTGCTGCTGGATGCGTAAGGTGGAGCCGCTTAATAAAGCGGTTGAGCAGTTGGGCATTACGGCCCTGATCACCGGACGCAAGCGCTACCAGACGCCTGATCGCGCCGAAATGCAGACCATTGAGCTGGATGATAAAGGCATTTTCCGGATTAATCCGATTGCGCTGTGGAGCAAAGAACGCCAGAAACAGGAAGTGGCGGCGCGCAATCTGCCGGAACACCCGTTGGTGGCGAAGGGATATCCCTCGATTGGCTGCGCCCCGTGTACGGCTCCGGTGAAAGCCGGAGAAGACGAACGTGCGGGCCGCTGGGCGCATACGATTGGTATTGATAACGAACAAAAAGTCGAGTGCGGCATTCATCTGTCGACCGACGAAGTAACTGACTGGAGCGTGTAATGGATCATCTGGATCGTCTGGAAGCACAATCAATCTATATTTTCCGCGAGGCCTTCCACGCGATTGACAAGCTCGCCATGCTGTGGTCGTTCGGTAAGGATTCCAACGTAATGATCCACCTTGCCCGTAAGGCATTTTTCGGGCAGGTGCCGTTTCCGCTAATCCACTGCGATACCGAACTGGAAATGGATGAGGTCTATGCGTTCCGTGACCGCTACGCCAAAGAATGGGGTGTCAACCTGATCAGCCATATCTGCCCGCCGGTGGAAGCGACCGATGCCAGCCTTCCGCACGCGGCGCGCATTGCCTCACGCAAAACTCTCGGCCTGAAAGAAGTCATCGAAAAATATGGCTTCGTCGGGATTATTGCCGGAATACGGCGCGACGAGGAAGCCACCCGCGCGAAAGAGCGCGTGTTCTCCCCGCGTGGTCAGGAAGGCAACTGGGACATTAAAGACCAGCCGCCGGAATTCTGGGATCAGTTTAAAACCGATTTTGCACCTGGCACGAGTTTGCGCGTCCATCCGCTGCTGCACTGGACGGAGCTTGATATCTGGAATTACATCAAGCGCGAAAACATCGCCATTGTGCCGCTTTACTATGCCCGCCCTTACCATATGTTGGAAGGCCGCGATTTCGGCGGCAAACCGATGCGTTTCCGCAGCCTTGGCGAAAAAGGCATTACGTGGCCGATTGAAAGTAAAGCCGCGACACTCGATGAAATTATCGCGGAATTGCGAGTGACCAAAGTGTCGGAACGTTCCGGCAGGCCGATGGGTGCGGATGAGGATGAATCAAGTTTCGAGCGCCTGCGCGCCGACGGATATATGTGAGGAACCAATGAGCAACGCAACACACGCCGCTGCTGTCGCAAGGCAGGCAGATACCCAAGAACAAAGACATCAACTGAAACTGGTGATCGTCGGTCATGTCGATCACGGAAAATCGACGCTGGTAGGGCGTTTATTGCACGATACGAATTCACTGCCCGACGGCAAGATGGAAGCCATTCAGGCGAGCTGCAAAAAACGCGGGATGCCGTTTGAATGGTCGTTCCTCATGGACGCGCTGCAAACCGAGCGCGATCAGGGCATCACCATCGACACCACGCAAATCTGGCTGAAAACACCGACCCGTGACGTGGTGATTATCGATGCCCCCGGGCACAAGGAATTCCTCAAAAACATGATTACGGGCGCGTCGCAGGCCGATGCGGCGCTGGTGCTGATTGATGCCAAGGAAGGTATCCGCGAACAGAGCAAACGCCATGGATACCTCTTGCATCTGCTCGGTGTGCGCCAGATTGCTGTGCTGGTGAACAAGATGGATATGGTCGGATTTGAGCAGGCCGCCTTCCAGCAGATCGAACGCGATTACCGTGAATATCTGGCGGAGCTTGGTGTAGAACCGCTTTGCTTCATCCCTATTTCCGCCCGCGATGGCGATTGCATTTCCACTGTTTCGCCGCACATGCCGTGGTATAAAGGCCCAAGCCTCGTATCCATGCTGGAGCAGTTCAACGCAGCAGCACCCGACACCAGCCTGCCGTTACGTTTCCCTGTGCAGGATATCTATAAATTTGACGAACGCCGTATTATCGCCGGACGCATTGAAAGCGGTTCGTTATCGGTCGGCGACACGCTGTTATTTTCCCCCAGCAACACGCAGGTGAAGGTGGCGAGCATTGAGTCGTGGCCGCACAAAGAAAATCTCACCACCGTGTCGGCCGGACAATCGGTGGGTATCACCCTCACAGACCAGATTTTCGTCGAGCGCGGGCATGTGGCCAGCCACGCCGAAGCAGCACCCATGATCACCAATATGTTCCGTGGGCGTATTTTCTGGCTGGGGCATAAGCCGCTGGAAGTGGAAAAGCGCTACAAAATTAAACTGGCCACCGCCGAGATTATGGCAGAAGTCAAGACCATCGAGCATGTCATCAATTCCGATACGCTGGCGCATGTGAAAGCTGATAAAGTGGAGCGCGGCAACGTGGCGGAGGTGATTTTCCGCACGCGTGGCGTGGCGGCGGTGGATGACTTTAATATCAGCCGCCAGCTTGGGCGTTTTGTGATCCTGCAGGATTATGATGTCGCTGGTGGCGGCATTATCAGCACCGAAGGGTTCTTTGACCAGCGTTCGGCGCAATCCAAACAGGTGAAGTCGAAAAATATCTTTGACGTGGATTTCGGTGTCACCCCAGAACACCGCGCGATTGTGAATGGTCATATGGGCGGCGTGCTGTGGTTTACAGGGCTTTCCGGTTCGGGTAAATCCACACTCGCCAAGCAGCTGCAGAAGCGCTTATTCGACAAGGGTTATCAGGTGGTATGCCTTGATGGTGACAATGTGCGTAAAGGTTTGAACCGCGATCTTGGTTTTTCTCCCGAAGACCGCAAGGAAAATATCCGCCGTGTGAGCGAAGTGGCGGCACTATTTGCGCAGGCAGGCACGATTGTGATCAGCTCGTTCATCTCGCCGTACCGCGAAGACCGCCGCAATGCGCGTGCGATTGCACCGGATTATTTCCACAGCATTTACATCAAGGCTTCGCTGGAATCCTGCGAAAAGCGCGATACCAAGGGGCTGTACAAACAGGCGCGGGAAGGGAAGCTTGCCGAGTTTACCGGTATCAGCGCACCGTATGAAGAACCGCACTCCCCCGATCTTATCGTGGATACCGATACCATGACCATTGAAGCCGGTGTGAATGCGTTGGTGCGTTATGTCGAACATCACCTCGTCGATCCGGTGAAGAACATGGCGATTGAAGGTTCGGGTGATTACGCAGGTACGGGGATTTAAGCATGACACAGTTTGGATTTGGGATTCAGTTTCCGGAACTCTATTCGCGTGACGGTCTTGTTAAACTTGATGCGGCATTTGTCGGTGAACTGCAAAAAGCCGATGTGGCATTGCATAACCGCCTGATGGCGGCGCGTGCCGACCTATCGACATTGTCGGACAAAGATCACTCGCAACTCCTCATCGACCTTGCGCCGCAGGTGGAAGATTTTGTCGGCATGTTGTTTGGGATCACTGCCGAGATTGGCACACTCGCCGAGCGCCATAATGCCCTTGCGCCGATCTATGCGTGCAAACGTTTGTTCGTGCAGCGGCGCGCCGCCAAAGCCCTGTCGGCGGACGAAGTGGAACGCGTCAGCGGGCCTGCATTATTAGGGATGCTGCCACTTGTTCCGGTGGATGACCCGCATTTTGAGCTGGTGTTTGCCAAAGTGGTGATGGGCTGGCTGGAAAAAGAAGAAGAGCATAAATCGCTGATTGAAATTGCCGCGCGCTACGCGGCGTGGGCGCTGTTGTCCGAAGCCGGACGCGCACAGCACGGCAAAGGCATTTTGTTTAAACAACCTAAAAAGCTCGATCCCAATAATCTTGTGGTGTGTGACACGGAAATGCGTGACGGCGTGCAGGTGTTGCGCCTGTCCAAATCGCATTACCGCATCCGCGACGGCTTCAAACTGACCGACGATGGCGGCACGCTGTCGCAGGCGTTGGATAACGCCCATTACTGCATTTTCTGCCATAATCAGGGCAAGGATTCCTGTTCAAAGGGACTCAAGGAAAAGACCGGAGAATTCAAAACCAATGCGCTGGAGATTCCGCAAGCCGGTTGTCCGCTGGAAGAAAAAATATCCGAAATGAACCTGCTGAAATCCACCGGTGTACCGCTGGGTGCGCTGGCGGTGGTGACGGTGGATAACCCGATGTGCGCGGGTACGGGGCACCGCATCTGTAACGATTGCATGAAGTCCTGCATCTACCAGAAGCAGGAGCCGGTGAATATTCCGCTGGTAGAAACGCATACGCTGAAAGACATATTGAACCTGCCTTACGGCTTTGAAATCTATTCGCTGCTGACACGCTGGAACCCGCTGAATCTCTTACGTCCTGTGCCCAAAGCCGATACGGGATACAAGGTGCTGGTCTCGGGTTTGGGGCCTGCGGGCTATACGTTGTCGCACCATTTACTCAATGACGGCCACACGGTGGTTGGTGTCGACGGGTTAAAAATCGAACCGGTGGCGGCATCACTATCGGGTGTGGATGGTTTTGGTGCGCGTGTGCCGTTTGAACCGATCAAAGATATTGCCACACTCTATGAACAGCTGGACGAGCGCACCCTTGCTGGGTTTGGCGGCGTAGCCGAATATGGCATCACCGTGCGCTGGGACAAGAATTACCTGAAAATTATCCGCCTTCTGCTCGAGCGCCGCGCGCAGTTTTCAATGATTGGTGGCGTGCGTTTTGGCTCCAGCCTCACTTATGACAACGCGTATGCGCTCGGTTTTGACCATATTGCCCTGTGCATGGGGGCAGGTAAGCCGACAGTGATTGACATTAAAAACGGCCTTGCACGCGGCGTGCGTACGGCATCCGATTTTCTGATGGCGTTGCAGCTGACGGGCGCGGGCAAAAAAGATTCGATTGCCAATTTGCAATTACGTTTGCCGGTGGTGGTCATTGGCGGCGGGTTGACGGCAATTGATACGGCAACGGAATCGTTAGCGTATTATCCGCTTCAGGTGGAAAAATTCCTAAGCCGCTATGAAGCACTGGTGGCAGAACGCGGTGTGAAAGCGGTGCGTGAACGCTGGAGCGAAGAAGACACGATTATTGCCGAAGAATTCATCGTGCATGCGGAAGCCATCCGCGCAGAAAAGAAAAAACCAACTCCTGATGTCTGGTCGTTGCTCGACAGCTGGGGCGGGGTGAAGCTGGTATACCGTAAACGCCTGATCGACGCGCCGAGCTACCGCCTGAACCACGAGGAAGTGGAAAAAGCCTTTGAAGAAGGTATTTTCTTCTCCGAGCTTTTTGAGCCCGAGCATATCGATGTCGACCGCTTTGGTTATGCCAGCAGCATCACCCTGAAAAAGGCCGGAACCAACGAGACCGTGGCCATTCCGGCACGCTCGATTCTGGTGGCGGCGGGCACGAACCCGAACACCGTTCTGGCGCGTGAAGACACGCAGCATTTTGCCCTCGACGGCAAATATTTCAAAGCCGTGGATGAGGATGGCAACCATGTGAAACCCGAGCGCGTATCCAAACCCAAGGCGGTGCAGGTGATGATGTCGCTGGCGGACAACGCCTGCTCGGTCAGTTTCTTTGGCGATCTGCATCCGTCATTTGCCGGTAACGTGGTGAAAGCCATGGGCAGCGCGAAACAAGGATATCCGGTGGTGTCACGCGTTCTTGCCAAGAAAAATCCACATTCGCGATTGCAGGGCGTTGAATTTATCCAGCAGGTAAATCAGCAGTTGCGTGCGAGTGTGCATGCGGTTAACCGCCTGACACCGACGATTGTGGAAGTGGTCATTAAAGCACCGCTGGCGGCCAAACAATTCGAGCCTGGCCAGTTCTACCGTTTGCAGAATTTTGAAAGCAACGCAGTGAAACTGACGCATCATGGTAAACCAACGACATTGGCGATGGAAGGTCTCGCCATGACGGGAGCATGGGTAGATAAAGATAAAGGCCTTATTTCCGTGATTGCGCTTGAAATGGGCGGTTCATCCGACCTGTGCGCCTATCTGGAAAAAGGCGAACCGGTGGTGTTGATGGGGCCGACCGGCACGCCGACGCATATCCCCAAGAACGAACATGTGATGCTGGTCGGCGGTGGACTGGGTAATGCCGTATTATTCTCCATTGGTAAAGCGATGCGCGCGAATGGGTGCAAAGTACTGTATTTCGCCGGTTACAAAAAAGCCATCGACCGTTATAAAATCGAAGACATCGAACAGGCTGGTGACATTATCGTCTGGTGTTGCGACGATGCGACGTTTACCCCGAACCGCCCGCAGGATAAAAGCTTTCAGGGCAATATCGTTGAAGCCATCAAGGCCTACGGTGAAGGCGCGCTCGGCACGACTCCGATTGCGCTTAAAAACATTGATCATATCATCGCCATCGGCTCTGACCGCATGATGCAGGCGGTGGCACTCGCCCGCCACGGCGTGTTGCATCCGCACCTGAAACCCGACCATGTCGCCATCGGCAGCATCAACTCGCCGATGCAGTGCATGATGAAAGAAATCTGCGCACAGTGCCTGCAAAAGCATATCGACCCGAAAACAGGCAAGGAATATTATGTTTATTCCTGCTTCAATCAGGATCAGAAACTGGATGAGGTGTCGTTTGAGCATTTGAACGAACGGTTAAAACAGAATTCCGTGCAGGAAAAACTGACCGCCCAGTGGATTGATGCCTGCCTGAAGCAGTTGCAATTGCGCCGCAACGTTGGTTAATGATCCTTTTTTACGTGGTAAAACAGCGGTGCATGTTCCGGAAGGGGCGCGTCACCGCAGCAAAGACGACACGCAACCCAATAATTAATTTTTTTTTAGCGATCAACGTCTTAACCTAATTTCAATTATTTTTCGCTATATATAGAGTACGCGCACACGTATGTGCATGTAACCCTTTGATTTGACCTATGCCAAATAGCCCGTCCACAACCACCAGCGCCACGACTGCAGGGGATAGCGATTCCGGTGCAGCTTTGCTGACCACCGATGGCGCTAATGCAAACGCTGTGGCTGCGCCTGCGAACGGGGCGGCAACAAACGGGTCCGCTACCAACGGAGCCCTGACGACGCAACCCGCCGAAGCCCCTGCGGCTGAAGCGCCAAAGCCGGTGCGTCTGGGTGAAAAATTGTTGACACTTGGCCTGATTTCTCCTGACCAGCTGCGTATTGCCCTGACCGAACAAAAAACTACCAAAAAACTGATTGGTGCGTTGCTGGTTGAAATGGGATTCATTACCGAGTCGGCACTTGGCGAAGTGCTGGCGGAATCCTCGGGTGCAGAAAAATTTGACCCGAAATCCACCATGCTGGATTCGGCGGTGGTGCGTAAAATTCCCAAAGAAATCGCCGCACGCCACCGCGTGATTCCGGTATCGTATGAAAACGAGAAGCTGCTGCTTGCGATGGCGGACGTATATAATTTGCTGGCGATTGATCAGGTGCGCCGCCATATGCCGCGTAACACCAAGATCGTGCCGACCTATTGTACCGAATCGGAAATCCTTGAGCTGATCGACCAGTATTACGATTATGAAATCTCGGTGGACGGGATTTTAGGGGAAATCGAAACCGGTATCCGCGAAAACACCAAGCTGGACGGCAAACAGGAAGGGTATGTGAACCCGACGGTACGTCTGGTGAATGCGCTGCTGGTGGATGCGATCAAGATCGGTGCGTCCGATATCCATTTCGAACCGGAAGGCTCGTTCCTGCGTTTGCGCTACCGTATTGACGGCCACATGGTGCAGGTGCGCTCGTTCCACCGCGACTACTGGAATGCCATGCTGGTGCGCGTCAAAATTATGTCGGGTATGAACATCGCCGAAACGCGTAACCCGCAGGATGGACGTATCACTTTTACCGTACTAGGCCGCGAAGTGGATTTCCGTGTGGCGACGCAGCCGACCGTACACGGCGAGAACGTGGTGATGCGTTTGCTCGACCGCGCTGCCCTTGTGCCGCTGGAACAGTTGGGTTTTTCCGAACATAATGTGTCCATTCTCAAAAAAATGCTCAAGCGTCCTGAAGGCATCATCATTGTGACGGGGCCAACCGGTAGCGGTAAAACAACGACGCTCTATTCGGTGCTGAACTACATCAACGGCATCGACACCAACATCATGACGCTGGAAGATCCGGTGGAATACCAGCTGCCGCTGATCCGCCAGAGTAACGTGCGCGAGGGATCGGGGCTCGATTTTACCAACGGTATCAAATCGCTGATGCGTCAAGATCCTGACATTATTTTCATCGGCGAGGTACGCGATGAAGGTACGGCGCTGATGGCGATGCGTGCCGCGCTTACCGGTCACCAAGTATTCACGACACTCCACACTAACGACGCGCTGGGTGCTATTCCGCGTCTGGGCGATATCGGTGTTCCGGCGCATTTGCTGGCAGGCTCGCTAATTGGCTGTCTTGCTCAGCGTCTGGTGCGTAAATTATGCATGCATTGTAAAAAACCCTACACGGCAGACGATGAAGAATGCCACATTCTTGGTGTGGATCCGCGCACTCCGCCGACGCTGTACGATGCGGATGGTTGTGCGCGCTGCGCCCAGAAAGGTTATAAAGGTCGTACCGCTATTGCTGAAATCCTGCGTATCGACCGTGGTATGGACGAACTGATCGCGACCAATGCGACGCGACGGACATTGATGGACTACGCTTTGTCGCACGGATTCGTAACCATGCAGCATGACGGCATACGGCGAACACTGGCGGGAGAGACCAGCCTGAAAGAGTTGATGCACTCTATCGATCTTTCGGATAGGTTGTAACCCATGCCATCATATACCTATACGGCGATTAACGAGGCTGGAAGACGGGTCAAGGGATCGGTATATGCCGATAACGAACTCGATCTGGAAGACCGCCTCCGCCAGCTTGGCCTTGATATGCTCGAGGCAAAAACCGCGCGTGTTAAAAAAGCGTCCAAGCGTGGGCGTGTCCGCGTTAAAGATCTGATTGTGTTATGTATGCATCTCGAACAGCTCGAGCGTGCCGGCGTGCCGCTGATGGATGCGCTGATGGATTCACGCGAGGCGTGTGACTCGGCGAAGCTGCGCAACGTGATGAACGGTGTCTATGAGGCGGTGAAAAACGGCAGCGTGCTTTCGCAGGCGCTGGCCACGTTCCCGCGTATTTTCAGTGATGTGTTTGTCGGGCTGGTGGCGGCCGGTGAAAAAACGGGGAATATGTCGGATGCGTTTCATCATCTTGCCGAGCATCTGAAATGGTCGGCGGAAATCCGCCGCAAAATTAAAAAAGCAACGCGCTATCCGCTGGTGTTGCTCGTGGTAATCAGCCTCGTAGTCAGCGTGATGATGTTATTCGTGGTGCCCAAGCTGGTGGACTTTATTCTGTCGCAGGGATTCAGCCTGCCTATCCACACGCGCGCGCTCATTGCGGTATCGTACGCGTTCCAGAATTACTGGTTTATTATTTTGGGGATGCCGGCGGGGTTAATCATTACAACGATTATCCTCTACAACACCTCGGAACGCTTTGCCTATAAGGTGGATTCCATCATTCTGAAGCTACCGCTTATCGGTCCGGTGGTGCGAAAAATCGACCTTGCCCGCTTTACCCACTTCTTTTCCGTGATGTTCAACAGCGGCATCGATGTGCTGGATTCGCTTCGTGGAGCGAAGGAAGTGGTTCATAACCGCGTGCTCAAAGAATCGGTTGAACTGGTGCGCACCAACGTCAGCGAAGGTAACTCCATGACCTCCAGCTTGCGCCTGTCTAACCAGTTTCCTAATCTCGTTGTGCGCATGTTCAAGGTGGGTGAGGATAGCGGTAACATGAAAGACGCGCTGATCAACGTGAACTTTTTTTATAACCGCGAAGTCAATGATTCGGTGGACACCATGGTCGGTGCCATCCAGCCTATATTGACCGTGGTGATGGGTGCTATTATTTTCTGGGTTATTGCCGCCGTCTTCGGTCCGCTCTACGAATCGTTCAGCAAAATGAAATTGTAGGGTCTGGTGCATGGCGCTGACTTTACGAAAACGGATGGATGACGAAGAGCAGGAAGCAAAACCGGCCAAAGTCAAATCCCCCAAAAAAAAGGGCAAACGCCATAAATTCCTCAAAGGCTCGCGCTTCGTACTGTTTATTGGCGATGAAGGCGCGATTCTGCTGTACATCAAAAACAATAACGTGGTCAGCCGCCAGTTCGTGCCCGATGCCAGCGAACAAAATCTCGAGGAGCTGCGCGGAAACCTGAGTCTGGACACCAAAGCGCCGATATCCCTTGCGCTTGATAGCATGGACCAGACCTACACCCAGCAGACCCTGCCACCGGTGAGCGCCATGAGTGTAAAAAAGCTCATCGACCGTCGCTTGCAGCGTGACTTTGCCGCCACCGACCTGAAGGGCGCCATCATGATCGGGCGCGAAAAATCAGGCAGGAAAGACTGGAATTTCCTCATGGTTTCCATCGAGCGGAGCCGTCAGATTTCCATGTGGCTGGATTTTGCGCTGTTGCTACCTAACCGTTTTCAGGGTGTTTACCTCGTCTCCGTGGAAGCGGAAACGGTTATCAAAAAGCTCGAAGCCGCCATGGGGGTTCCCAAGGAAGGCACCGGAGCAAAATGGAAGTTCTTCGTCAGTCACAACAAAGTCGGCGGATTCCGTCAGGTGGTGTTGCGCGATGGTCGCATTATCTTTACCCGCATGTCGCAGCCGATCGGCGAATCCACTCCCGAGGTGATTGCCGGTAACATCGAACAGGAAATGCAAAGTACTATCGAATACATGAAGCGCCTGACGTTCAGCGCGGATGCCGGACTTGATGTGTACATCATTGCCTCTAGCGCGATCAAGCCGCTGGTGGACCAGCACAAGTTCGTAACCAATACGTTCAATATCCTCACGCCTTATGAAGTGGCGCAGTATCTGGGGATTGAAGGTGCCACACAGCCTACCGACCAGTTCGGCGATGTGATTCTGGCGGCCAGCATTGCCACTAGCACCAAACATGTACTCACGCTTAGCACCCCTGAATCCAAGAAGTTCGATAAATTATTCAACGTATTTCGTTTTCAGCGCATTGCAGCTGCGCTGCTGCTTATAGGTGTTCTTGGCTATGCGGGTAGTATTGCATCCGATATTTATGTGAAATTCATGGATGCGGAAGATCTGGATCACGCCAAACGCGTACATCAGAAAAATCTGGCCGAACTGCGCGATGAAATCAAAAATTCAGAACTTGATGTGGAAAATATCGGTGATCTGATGGATCAGTACCAGTTGCTGCTGAAACAAACGGTGTTGCCTTTTTCTTTCCTTAACAAAGTGCAGACGATCCTTAAGCCACCTATCATTATCAAAAATATGGACTGGGCGCTGGATGATAAAACCGCTGCCGGTAATGCGCTTCTCCCTGCCAAGATGACAGTGGTTTTCACGTTGCAGTTTCCGGGTGTGAATGATGTGGAAACCTTTAAAGCGCTTTCCAAAAAACTGATCGATGACCTTAAAAACCTGCTGAAGGGATACGACATTACTTTTGGCAAGCTGCCAACGAAATACACCGAAGCAGACAATCTGAATATCACCTTTGATAACGCCAACACTCCGCCGACACCGGCTAATACCGAAACACCGGACGTGACGCTGACGTTTAAAGAACAATGACAGAGCCTTGCTATGAAATATGAAAAACTGAAAAAGCAGGTATTGGTTGAAACAAGCATTATCGCGATTGTGCTGGTGGTGATGGGTGCTGTTATTTTCCTGATTAGTTCGGTGCTTTCCGATTATGAGGAGAGCAATCAGGTGTTGCAAAAGCAAGTGGATGCGGTTGATCTGGAAATGAACACCCTCAAGGGCCGATTTATCAACATTAAAAAGAATATCGACATCTATCAGGAAGTGATCAAAAAGAAAGCCGAAGGCAGGCTTGCAATTAACCGCCAGCAGGTGCTTGAAAAATTTAACCAGTTCAAAACCCAGTACGCACTGGCAAGCCTGCGTATGACGGCATCGCCGGCGCAGGACGTGAAGGATGCTATTTTTAAACGCAAGAACAGCACTGTAAATTTCAGTGATGTAAGTGTCAGTTTCGAGGTTACTTCAGATGAAAATATCTATCAGCTGATTGATGCCTTGCGTGAGGAACTCCCCGGTATCAGCAAGGTTATCAAACTGAATGTTATTCTGCAAAAACCCTTTACCGAGGAAGTATTTCAGGCGATTAGCCAGAAAGGCGCGTACCCGATGGTAAAAGCGGATATGCGGTTTATATGGTTTGGTATTAACTCGATTGATGCACCACCCGATCCTAAGGCGGATCCAAAAGCAGACCCTAAGGCCGCGGCAAATGCACCCAAAAATTAGCCTCGCTACACTATTGGCAGGAATGCGGCATCTGTTTCAGGTGGTGGCGGTGCTACTGGTTATAGGTAACGCGCAACCTGTTTTTGCACAGGCGGCAACATCACCCGCCGCTGCGACGGCTGCTGCGCCTGCGCCCAATGCCGCTGGTGTTACGCCATCCGTGCCGGAGGTAAAAAAGAAGGAGCCTTTGCCGGTGAGTATTTTTTTTACACCGGAAGAAATGCAGCGTATGAGGGCGGCATTTGTCGCATTTGAAAAATCGAAAAAAGTGAAAATCAGCGATGCGGAAAATAAGGCCAATGACTTCCTTAACCAACTGACGGATTCAGAACCTAAAGTCGATGCACCGCCCGTTGAGAAGATGTATGTCTACCCGCAATTTTTCCTGAATTCCCTCGTGTTCCATGGCCACGATGATTGGGTTGTGCTGGTGAATAACCAGCGTTTTTCGGTTAAAAATACGGAATCTGAGGAGCTTAAAATACTGGCGGTGGATAATGAAACCGTATCGCTTGAATGGAAGCCTAAAAAACTCGAACGTGTTATGGAATCGTGGGAAAAAAATCGCAATACGGAAACAGCAGTGGATTCGGTGTTGGGTACGGTCAGGTTTACTCTGAGGCCAAACCAGACATTTTCTTCCTACAATATGCGTGTGTTGGAAGGCAAGGTGCGGCCAGTGATGATTATGCTCAAGACTGATACGGGCGTTGCCGATGATGCGACCGATGCTGACGGCAAAAAAATCGTTGGTGATAAAAAAACAGATGACGGAAAAAGAATTGAGAATATTACTACAGATGATATTAAAAATGATGTAGGAGTTAAGGGACTGAATAAAACATACAAAAGAATAGGATTGGAATAAGGCTATGGTTACATCCCCTCTCAGTGTGGAAGTTGTTCATAAAAGCTATGCCAACCGCAAGGTGCTTGAGGAAATCAGCTTCTCGCTGGTGTCCGGAGAAATATTCGGGCTGATTGGCCTGAACGGCGCGGGGAAAACCACGCTCATCAAGATATTGCTTGATCTGATTAATGCCGAGCAAGGCAAGGCGAAGTTATTTGATATTCCGGCTACCGATCTTAACGCCCGCAAAAACCTGTCCTACCTGCCGGAAAAATTTCAGCCATCGCGCTATCTTAAAGGCACGGAATATCTGGATATCGCTCTGTCATACTACGGTAAAAAACTCAATGTCGCCCGCGCCAAGGAATACGCGGTGCGCCTTGACCTTGATCCGAACGTGCTGGATACGCGCGTGGGGGCATATTCCAAGGGGATGGGGCAGAAGCTCGGCCTGCTCGGGGCGTTTTTAATTGATTCGTCGTTGCTGATTCTCGACGAACCGATGAGCGGCCTTGACCCGAGTGCGCGTATTAAACTGAAGGAAGTGCTGCTGGATAACCGCAAGCAGGGTAAAACCATTTTCTTCAGCTCGCACATTCTGTCGGATATCGATGAAATCTGTGACCGTATCGGCGTCATCCATAACGGCCGGTTGTTTTTCATCGGTACACCCGCCGAATTCAAGGCTAAATATGCTGAACAATCACTAGAAAAAGCCTTCCTGAAATCTATTCAGGCTTAGCCATACGTTCAAGGAACGCCCCCGCGACAAGGTTGCTTCCGTCCAGTGATAAATGGTCGCCGTCGCGGTAGAGCAGTTTTCCGTCCCTGATGGCATAACAATACTCGTCATCGCACAGTGCGGGAATCGGGTCGAAAACCTTCATTTTCGGATGACGTTTGGCCAGCACCGTCAGCATGCGGCGCATGGTGTCCTGTTCTCCCAGCACCTCCGCACGCGGTCGGGCGCAGAATACACGATTACGCGAAGTCATGGAAAACCAGCGCACATTCAGGCAGCGCAGCGGGCTGAAACCGAGATTGGGAACGTCCATCACATAAAATACCTGCTTGCCGGATTGCTCCAGTACATCGATGGTATGCAGCAGGTTTTTGTATAAGCGTTCTGTGGGGTTGAGTGTTGCATCATCCTCCGTTCCGGTGAGCGATTCCAGCCGGTCGATGGCATCGCCGCCATACCAGAATCTCGACAGGATGACGTTGTGGATGGTGGGGTCGTGGCTGACCTTATTGAAAAAATACTGGCGGTAGATGGAGCAGTCATTCACCTTTCCCGCCACAGGTTGTGCGCGGTTTCCATCTCCCTGCTCCAGCGCATTGCAGCCAAAATTGACTTCAACCACAGGGCTGAAATCCGGATGGTTCGCCGCCGCCAGTCCGGCGACGAGGTGGTTGGCATGGCTGTCGCCAAATACTGCCACGCGCGGTGCATCACCTGTAAGCCGGCAATAGTTGATCGGCAGGTGCGAGGGATTCCACGCCGATGCAATGCAGGCAGCATCCGTCCGCTCGCGCTTTTCCCATGTCCGGTTGAGGACGTTTTGGACGCTGGCACTGTCCATGCTGTTAAACTGAAGGGTGTTCGCCCCCCACGGCGTGCCCCAGAAACCTGCATGGCTGCCGAGTACGCTGACAACGCAGGCGGCGGCCAAGGCACTGAAGAAGGCAAAGCGTGGACGCGAAAAGGCAGAGGAGGTGCGGCGCACCGGTCTTTCCACCCAGAGGAAGGTAAGCCATGCCAATATACATGCCAGTGCCACCGCACCACCGCGGATGGCAGGGATGGGCTGTTCGTCTTCTACGATGCGTGCGATGGCTAATAACGGCCAGTGCCACAGATACAGCGGGTAGCTGATGCGGCCAATGGCCACCAACGGTGTGCTGGATAATAGCTTGCGGTTGAACCATGCGTCTTGTCCCGCCGAGATCAGCAGCATGGCCGCAAGGCATGGAAATGCTGCCCATTGCGGGTAAAATACATCCTCCTCAAAGGATAAAAACGCGTAAAACCAAAAGGCAAAAATAAAGATGATGGCACCCGCCACCAAGGCTTTGCCGTTCGCCGATATCCCTCTTCCGGCAGGGCGGCGTTGCCAGTGGAACACGCACGCACCGCCGAGGATTTCCCAGAACCGCGATGGCAGCAGATAAAATGCGCCCGACGGGTTGACGTTAAAATAATAGGTGCCAAATGCAAACGAGGCCACCATCAGGGAGAATGAGACAGCAGGTAGCCTGATGCGCAGGCGGTGCGCCAGTAATAGTATAAGCGGCCAGAACAGATAAAACTGTTCCTCGATGGCCAGCGACCATAAATGCAGCAGTGGCTTGCGGCCTGCCTCGATATCGAAATAGCCGACCTCGTTGAGCAGCAGAAAGTTCTCTAAAAACGTTACACCCGCCAGCATTTCCTTGCCGAGGTCTTCAAACTCGGCGGGCAATAATACCGCCCAGCCCAGCGCCCAGACCACGGCTAGCATGGTGAACAATGCAGGAAGTATGCGCCGGCAGCGGCGGATATAAAAATCCCTCAGCGAGAATTGCCCAGCCTCTATGCCGCTGATGATGATACCCGTAATCAGGTAGCCAGAGATGACGAAGAAGATATCGACCCCAATGAATCCGCCCGTCACCAGCTTCGGGGCAGCGTGGTAACACACCACCAGCAACACCGCCACAGCGCGAAGCCCGTCAAGCTCGGGGCGGTAATGGGGAGGAGATGCGGTGCCTGTTTTCAGATACGTTGCCTCAGTTAACTGCCAGATCGGAAGGGGTTGGAGCGGGTGAAGGGAATCGAACCCTCGTATGCAGCTTGGGAAGCTGCCGTTCTACCATTGAACTACACCCGCGTGTCCGCCATGTAATTATTGCGGCAGCATACACATGATTGCTCTGCCGATAAAAGTGAAATATGATGTGGCTTGTTATTAAATCACTACACAAGAACAAAGCATTATGACGAATCAAGAAGGCAATTTCCCTCCGCACGACAGCTCAGAGACAACAGAACATATGCGCCATGGGGTCAGGATCAATATGCTGGGCGACGAGGAGGTGGGCGGCGAGGGCCATGAACATGACGACGAATTCCATTCCACTTCCAATAACGTAGGCAAACACGGCGACTATGTGATATTTCTCGCGTGGATAGGGCTGACGGCGGTGCTGGTGTGGTATCTGTTCTTTATGTAATCAGCGGATGGCGGCTTTTATCGGACCGTCCGAGCGGCCATTGACGAACTGGTCTACATAAGGATTGTTGCTGTGGTCAATCGTTGAGACATCGCCCTGCCAGACCAGTTTTCCCTCAAACAGCATGGCGACACGGTTCGCAATTTTACGCACACTCGACATATCGTGGGTGATGGACAGGGTGGTAGCGCCTAACTCTTTCGAGCATTTCACGATCAGCTCGTTAATCACATCGGCCATGATGGGGTCGAGGCCGGTGGTAGGTTCATCGAAGAAAATAATCTCCGGATTGGCGGCAATGGCACGCGCCAGCGCCACCCGCTTTTGCATCCCGCCCGACAATTCGGATGGCGACAGGTTGGCGACATCGGAACCAAGGCCTACGGATTTTAGTTTTTCAATGGCCAGATCGCGGGCTTTCGCCTTGGTGATCTGTTTGTTCTGTAAGAGCGCAAACGTAATATTTTCCCACACGCTGATGCTGTCGAACAATGCACCGCCCTGAAACAGCATGCCGAATTTATGCATGACGTCCTGACGTTCCTTACGCGACATGGTGGTGACTTCCTGCCCGTCGATTTTGATGCTGCCTTTATCAGGCGTAAGGATGCCGAGGATACATTTGATGAGGACCGACTTGCCGGTGCCCGACCCACCGATAATTACCATGGATTCGCCTGTGGCGATGCTCAGGTCAATGCCATCCAGCACCACTTTTTTACCGAAGGCTTTTGTCACGCCTTGAAGTTCGATTTTGGGGGTCATTTGCCAAACAACAGAGCAGTTAAAACATAGTTGGACAACAGGATCAGGATGGAGGCGGAGACCACGGCATGAGTGGTGGCTGCACCCACGCCCTGCGCGCCACCCTTGGAATGGAAGCCATGGTAGCAGCCCATCAGCGTAATGATGAAACCAAATACGGAGGCCTTGATAAGACCCGACATCACGTCCTTACTTTGCAGGTATTGCGCTGTGCTTTTCAGGTAGGGCATTGGGGCGAAGTGCAGCTTATGCACGGAGACAAGGTAGCCACCGAACACGCCCAGAATATCTCCGATCAGTACCAGTATCGGCAGCATGGTGACACCCGCCAGCAAGCGCGGCAGCACAAGGTATTTATAGGGGTCAGTCGAAAGGGTGGTCAGTGCGTCGATTTGCTCGGTCACCCGCATGGTGCCGATTTCGGCGGCATACGCCGCACCAATACGTCCGGCGACCATCAAGCCTGCCATGACGGGGCCAAGCTCACGCGTAATCGCTAAAACAACCACAATCGCCACCGAACTTTCCGCATTGAAGCGCGAAAACCCCGAATAAGTTTGCAGTGCCAGTGCAGCACCGGTGAACAGCGCGGTCATGCCTACTACGGGCAGTGAATAATAGCCCAGTTCGATGATCTGTTTCAGAAGCATTTTGGTATAAAACGGCGGGCGCAACAAGCCACTGACGCTTGCCCAGACAAACAAGGCAAGACGGCCGGTCGCTGCAAGAAAATCGATGAAAACGCGCCCTATGGGTGCAAGGAAATTCATGCCGTAAAACTCTTTAGTAGTGACTAAGGGGTTTTACGGGATGTGAGCGGCATTGTAAAGCGAAGCCTTGTTATTGTACGGTGGTCATGTCGATAGTGGGGCTGAGTGGCCAGTCATGCGTACCCATAATGGTGTAGACGGAGCCGGCGGCCGGATTCGCACCAATTTGTTTTTTAGGCGCCCCGACCAGAATATTGCATATCCCGTAATTGTAAAAGTCACCGGCAGCGACCGATGTTCCTGCTTCATCTCCGCCAACGGCGCCGTATATTTTGATACCACTGTAGCCATCGAGCGTGTTGGCGTCAATGGTGGAAAGTGCGGTGGCGGAGCCGAATACCACATATACGCCGCCCGCATTGGTTCTGGCGAGGGGGCTGGCTTTGGGGGCGCCGATAATGATGTCGCGGATGCCGTCACCGTTGACATCGCATTTAGTATTGACGCTGACACCAGAAGTGTCACCTGCGACCCCGTCAATCCTGAAGCCATTGGAACTGTGATCGACGGTGTTGAGGTCAAAGGTTGAAGGGAACCCCGTGGGTTTTCCATATATAACATAGGTTGAACCGGCATCTACTCTGCCAAGGGCGTTGGAATAGGGAGCGCCGATGGCAAGATCGGCATAGCCATCGCCGTTGACATCGCCAGTGGCATCTACTTCCGTGCCGGCGTGATGAAAGTGATCTACCCCGTTAAACACAACACCGCAGGTGCCTGCCGCACCCGGGCTACCTAGCAGGCCGTTCATATCGATCGGGGTGGTGTAGGTACCGGTTCCACCACATAATGAATACACCTTGCCTGCTTCCCATTGCACGCCAACGGTTGCAAACGGGGCACCGACAACTACATCGGAGTATACATCTCCATTCAGATTACCCATGCTGACCGAGCCACCGAATTTTTCTGTAACGCCTGATGTCGGTTTCATTTTAATACCGCAGGTGGGAACGGATCCGGGGATGCCAGTCAGGCCGGAGGCTGCAACGGTTGCAGGCCATGGGCCGCCGCCGCCGCAGATAAGATAGGCGGCGCCCGTCGTATTCGCAACGGGTGCGCCAATGAGAATATCGTCATAATCATCGCCGTTAAAGTCGCGCGATGCCACCGACGTTCCAAACAGGTCACCTGCGGTTTCGCCGTCAATACGGAATCCGTTCAGGCAGTTGCCACCGCCGCTGCTTCCCGCCAGTCCGCTGATGCTGCAACTGGCGGGCCATGCACCAATTCCACCAAATATGACGTAGACTGCTCCCTTGCTGCTGCCATAGGCGGAGGTGCCTACAATCAGGTCGTGGATGTTATCGCCGTTGACATCGCCGGTGGCCAAGCTGGAACATAAATGGTCGCCGGCATTGGCGCCGTCGATACGCACACCATTCGTTCCGTTTAGTGAAGCGAAGGGAAGTGCAGTGCCATAAAATGTATTTTTCGAGCCAAACACGATGTATATGGATCCTGCACCAGCTAATCCGCCCGGCGAGGCGTTGGGTGCGCATGTCACCGTATCCGTCAGGCCGTCACCGTTGAGGTCGAGGGTGATAACCTTCGTGCCGGTGGTGTCGTTGGTAGTGGTGCCCTGTCCCTGAAACCCTCCGGCATTGGTGCAGGCATTGCCAAGACAGCAGGTGTTTTTATAGTTTTCCAGATAGTAAACGAGATCATCAAACGAAGACGTCCGGTCCTTAGTATACAGGGTGTTGGTAAAATTGGTGGTGTTATATAAGAAAGCGGCATTGACACCGGCATTATTGCGTTTGTCGGCATCGGAAATACTGGTGTTGATGCGGTTTGCTATAGTGCTTCCCTGCGGCGGCCACGCGCCGTAGCCTCCGGGACCATGGCTGAGATAGGCATACATGACGTTATCGGTGTAGGTCACTACACCTGTAGGGTCTTTGGTTTTGACCTGAAGTCCGCCTGTTTTAAGAGAGAAACAACTGGTCGTGGCGGTGGCGCGCACATCCACCTCATAGGTGAAACGCCGTCCCCACGCGTCAAACGCATAATCGTCCGGCAGGCCGAGCGTTTTAGTGGGGATTGTGCCTGCCACAATAAGACCCGTACCCGCATCAGCCCCCATCGGAGCCGCAGGCGTACCGCCTACGCAACTTCCCAACGGGGAGTTAGCGACCACGCTGCCTGCCTCGCGGCCAAAATTGGTATTATTCACGTCATACTGGCCATCGGCAGGGCAGGGGCGGCGGCCTTGCAACTGCATGAAACGCTGCATGCCGTCTTCTACCTTGTTCAGGCGTGCAACCGTATCAATGGTTTTCTGGTTGGCGTCGCCTGCGCTGCCACCTGGTACCAGTGAGACCAGCACCAAGGCAGCCATCATCAGGATGATGCTGGTTTGCAGCAGCGAAAAACCATCGCGTTGATGCCCTATTGTTCGGATGCCAGCGGTTTTGAATGCCATAACGTATGTTGGTGATTCTAAAAGCTAAACTAATAGTATACGGGGTATTCATTAACGATTTATTATCAATTATGGTAATCTATTGATAAAATCGGGTTATTTATGGCTTAAGACTGATTATAACGCGCGCAGATGGCATCAACAATGGTTTGCGGGGGATAACCGCCCCAGCCGGATTCCAGCACGGTTCCGTAGTTTGCTACGTCAAGGTTCCCGCTATGGATGGCTTTAGTAAATAGCGTGGTTTTCAGCGCATCCACCAACACGATGTGCCACGCGCTCAGGCTGTTATGCTGCCCCGTGACGATGTAGATGTTATGGCGTAGCAAGTGCAGGGCTGCCATTTACGTTCTGGAATGATGGGCAAGATTGATCTGTTCAAACAGCTGATTTGCCGCCGCACGCGCCATTTGCGTTCCTGGTTTGATGTCGTGTAGCTGATATTGCTCGTTGCGTTTGCGGATGGTCTCGGCAAAAGCGTTTGTATAATCGCTGGTGAATTTTTCGAGGGTCAGGTTGTGGTCGGTCATCAGTGAGGTCATGTTGACCATGTAGCTGGCATGGGTTGCGGTGTCGACGCAGTGGGATTCGCGGAACGTTGCATGGTCAGCTTGCCGCCCAACCGTGGCGCGGGTGTAATCTTTGCCGCCGGTGGTTTGCGAGTCGAAGCAATCGACCAGCTGTTGCTGAAGCGGGATATATTCCGATACATCGAGGATAATTTTTTTATCATCCGCCATCCAGTCCAGCCCACGCCAGACTTCATAGCCCAGCAGTTGCTTGGGCTGTTGTTCCGGCGGAAGCATCCGCACCGCTTCAATGGTGGCACGGGTGATCGCTGAGTGCGTTTCATGCTTGTCGAAAGGGTTATGGACATACAGTACTTCCGGCTGTGTTTTAAGGAGTATCTGGTAGATTTCCTGCGCCAGCTCGTCGTGTTTTTTTGCTTTAGAACCATCTTTGCCGCTTTTGATGTCTTTGCTGGGGAAATCCAGTTGGAACTGGGCGGAATATTTTCCGATGATCGCCGCGTCACGCTGCTCCTGTTTGCGTACTGCCATCATCTGTTCGTCGGTAAAGTCGGCATATTTTCCTGCGCGTGGGCTGCCGCTGCCGTTAGTCACCGTGACGCCAGTGAACCACTTGTCCGGTGTATCGTAGCACACACCGATTGCGTGAATGACACCAATTTCCAGATCGTCCTGATGCGCGCCAATGGCTAAATGCGTCGTGCGCGACAGGGCGGTGTCCGCATCGGTATTATCGGGAATTAACAGTTCCGCCCCTTTATTTGTTCCAGCCCACAGCCACCTCATATTCGTTAATAATTGTAAATTAATATAGTTATAGTGCGATGACCGCAGATTTAAAGCATATTTTCGCCTTAAGAGGTAAAAAAATCCGGTTTTATAGCCAATTCGGATAGGGAATTAATGGGAGAGGGTGGTAACGGCTTTTTCGCCCTCACCCACCGTAACACTTTGTGTAATAACACTTGGAGTATTATTCTGCGGGCGCCTGAAGCCGGATTGCGGGAGGGAAATTTCAAGAAAATAAGCCCCCGCAGGAAGGTCGGTGAAGTGAAACTTACCATCCGCATCCGAGGTGGTTTTGAGGACATGTTTGGCCATCCGCGAGTCATTGGGGTACGAAGACGTAAAATAATGCTCCTGAAGGTACATGTTTTGCGTATATTTGGTTTGGGGTATCAGGTAGATGGTTTTTCCCGAAAGCGGCGTTTTGGCACCCGCTTCTCCGGCAAGAAATGCCTCACCGTCCAAGCTTGCCGTGCCACTTTGGTCAAATTTTTTCATCTCGTTTTCATCAAAGGGAAACTGATTGGCAATCAATGGCGCGGAATATTTATGGGTGGGCTTGGGAATGACGAAAGGCGCAATGGTGGCGGCGGCCACATCGCTACACACAAGCATCAAGACTAGAGGCAACAGGGAATATTTCATAGGGTTCACCGGTGATATATTTTAGTTTATGTCAGGTGGCATTGTAACGTAGTTCCTTCCAAACCGATAGATGAATTGATTGAGATTTGTCATGTTTAGCCTATGGTGATGCGGTAACCCATCCGTAGCGGCACCATGCACACATTACACAAGGGCGTATATATTCTGGCGATTGGCCTGTCCGGTCTTGCGGGCTGCGTCGACGCCATCGGTTTTTTACAACTCGGCGGCTATTTTATTTCTTTCATGAGCGGTAACTCCACGCGCCTCGCGGTGAATCTGGCCGAAGGGCAGACGGGCGTTGCCGTGCTGCTCGGCGGCATCCTCATTCTCTTTGTCATGGGCACCATGATCGGTACGCTGGTGCGCCATTTTTCTCACACAGGGGCGGCGGCTGTGCGTGTGTTGGCATGCGTCACCGCGTTACTCACGGGCGCGGCTTTCAGTTATGAAATGGGGCACAGCCTCGTTGCCATCACCTTCATGACGCTGGCCATGGGCGCAGAAAATGCCGTGCTTCAACGCGGCGGCGATGTCGTCGGCCTTACCTATATGACGGGAACGCTGGTGAAACTTGGGCAGCATCTGGCGGGCGTGCTGCTCGGCGGGCATAAATGGACATGGGTGCCTTACCTGTTGCTGTGGCTGGGATTGCTCACCGGCGGTGTCATCGGCACGCTACTGTTCCATTTTTTTGGACTGCAAAGTATCTGGGTGGCGGTGGCGTGGGCGGGCAGTATTACCGTGGTGACGGCAGTTTTTAGGCATAGGTTGGGAGTGTAATTAGCTCCTAAATGCTGCACAAGCGTGGAGAAAGTTCGAACCGGATTTTGGGGGTTATTGACGTTTTTCAGGAGCGTGTATTGACCACTTGGCGTTCTTGTGATCGCCAAAATATATATACGGTTTAAAAACATCAGGAAGCGTTTGTATAGTGTTCCATATAACCATCGAATTATCATGTCTTTTCTGCGGCCATTCTGCACTTTCTTGAGGATCTAAGGGCCTCTCACTATATGTAGATAACCATCCATAACTCTCATTCAATTTCTTAAACAAAGTATGTATTTCTTCTCCAAATAAGGCTTGTGTCTTATGCCATCCTATTCCTCGGAAACTGTTGTGTGCAGCATTGATGGCAGCAATTAACGGCTCTTTATTTTCTTCTTTCATATTTAATGAGGCGTATTGAGTAACATAACTACAAAACTCTAGAGTGTGTTCATAAACCTCCCAACGTTTATCGAACAAATCGAGACGGAATTTATCTTGGGAAAACTTATAAGCCCA
Source organism: Alphaproteobacteria bacterium (assembly GCA_025360605.1). Taxonomy (GTDB): domain Bacteria; phylum Pseudomonadota; class Alphaproteobacteria; order Rickettsiales; family SXRF01; genus JANYBV01. The sequence goes on from JANYBV010000031.1 coordinate 113,542, forward strand.
ATAGCTAAAAAGGACGGTTATGGCACTGAAGAAAGTAGCTGGTAGTTGGTCATATTTTTTGACATCAACTAATAAGTACGACAGGCATAGCAATACAATAACTAATAAAAGGTAAAATCCATTGTGAGCGATATATCTTTCAGCTTTCGCTTTCCATTCCTTTATTTTCTGACACATTAGCAACATCCCTTGTTAGAACCACTCATCTATTTGAATTGCTTAATTTCTATCTGAATCCATGCTAATTGGGTATCGGAAACTTAAAACCAGCGCCAACTCAGGCTCCCACGCGGACTTGAACCGCTTTTTAAAAACTAGGCTCTAAATACGACTCGGTCGGAATGATGCTCGCCTGCTGGCTTCGCACCGTCAAGCGATGTCAAAATTTTCTTGCTGAAAATGTTACGAACCTTCGGTTCTCGTCTGACAAGACGAACCATTTCCAAAACCGGCCTTGGAGCTGGTTTTGCAAATGGTGCCCCGGTCGGAATCGAACCGACACACCTCGCGGTACCGGATTTTGAGACTAGGAAACTGAATTAACGCCAAAAATCTACAGCTAATAACAGCAGGTGATTCAGATGGTTATAAGAAATCATTTATTGGCACTGGTTTAGAGTTTTTCTCATTTTTCGGCATCGAGTGCCCCGCCAGTGCCCCATGAAATTATGGTAGATACCCCCAAATATACCACCAATAATACATCGTTGAATTGATTACTTACTTAACCTGATTTTCAATGCCGCTTCAGACACCCCAAGTTTTTTGGCTAAATCTCCAATATTGCCTGCTGTCGGTGCTATATTCTGTAATAACTTAAACGGCATTAAAATACTTGCAGCCAACCGATTGGCTTGTTTTTCTATTTCATCAGTAAAGCCCCCTCTATACAGGGCATCTTCTTGAATGCCATCTCCAATTAACTCTCTATGTAACATAAAATGTGCTAATTCATGAGCAATGGTAAATCGCTGTCTACGGGGATTATCACTGCTATTCACGTAAATAACAAAACCTGATTTCCCCCCTTTTTCAGGGTCTTTTTTTATCATTCCAGCAACTTGGGTACCAAGATTTTCTTCTAAAAGCGTTACTCCCAGTTCATTTGCTATGCCTGCTAAATTTACTGGAGCTTCTCGGGAATATTTTTCAATAATTTCTTGAGGTGAGATTTTGCTATTCATTTTCCATCTCCAGACATAAGGCTTTTTATCATATTTTCCTCAGCAGTTTCATTTGCAGGAACAGCAGTGGCAAGCCCCTCTTTCAATGCTTTTCTATCATCTAACACTTTTAATACAGCATTAACTATATTCTCTTTTTCCATTTCAAATTTGGAAAGGGCTGCATCCGTTGCAGATTTACCTGCTATATCCATGATGGCATTATATCCCCATGCAGCTATCATACCTACAAAAATTGTAACGAATGTTAACAGAACACCAGTGGTAGCCATTAGAATCACAGCTAAATCAAATGGATGTACTTCTACTTCACCTATTTGAAGATTGATTCTTCCCCGTGTAAGGTAAATTGCTATTCCTAGAAATAGCAAATTGAAAAATAACAACCATTTTGCTACGCGGGTTTTTTCTATTTTTTGAGGTAATTTAATAAGTTTCATTTGCAATTTTTGAATATATTCAACTATGAATTACGTTTAGCTTGTTTTATCTGCTCAATTATTTTCATGGTTTCCACACTTACGGTCGTAACGCGCATAAGCAGGTCAATCACCTGTTCCTTATAATCCGAAAAACGGTAATTATTGAATTTTTCACGAATGGTTGGGTCTTTAGGCTTGCTCTCTTTGTACTGATCTAAAATCCATTCAAGGGCAGACCGGTTGCCGAGTTTATAATCCCATGCGGCTTTGGGAATACCTATCAGGCTGGTTTGGGTATCGAGCAGGATACAACCGTTATCCTTATCGGCTTTAAGTTTACACTCAGGCTTTTCAATTTTATTGCCCTTTTTGTCTGCCGCTTCGACTTTTTGCAGCTTATAGGGTGCTACCTGCTCATAATCGATGTGCAAATCCATCAGTTGTTTACCCCATGCCGCCCACTGATGAAAGTCTGGATAAAAGGGAATATGCGGAAATTCGCGCTTTAGGTTCAGAGCATATTTTTCACGATAAATAGGGTCATGCAAAATGCCATAAACATAGTTAAAAATTGCATCTTTAGTGAGTTTCTTATCCTGATAATGTTCTTTGAACTGTTTAAGCGACCAGTCTGTAATGTTATCAATTTTTTGCCCTTCAATATACACCCAGCGAGGCAGGCATTGATTTGCATCTAAAGATAAAACCGTCAAACTTGGAATTATAGAGGTTGAGAACGAGTGGAATGGCAATCTGCCGCCTGTAGTAAAGCAAATCAGCCTATTATCCCATGCAATATCCTCAGGGAAAATTGCAGGCATTTGATAGTGCATTTCGTTTAATTGCTTACTGAAATACAGATGACGCTTGCTGTATGGCCTATATAATGATTCTACTATTAAATCGCCATCAAATTGATAAACAACACCTTTTTTCAAATCATTCTTAACTGCCCTTGTCCACTTAATAGAACCATCAAGCTGCTCTGAGATGTCTTTTTTATTTTTCACATGCTTAAGTTTTTTCAGGTCAGCGTTATAAGCATCAATTAAAAAATTCACCTTCTTGTCTAAAGACTCTGCGCTATTGTCATAAACCCATTCATCGCGGTTTGTTACAACCCCTAAAGAAAACAATTTGAATATCGCTTTTTCTTGAGATGCTTTCTTTGCGTTTTTAGTTTCTTTACTGGCAATGGGCAAAAATGTTTCAAAATCATTATCCGTCAAATTTACCCAGTTATGCTTCTTGTCAGCGTGGATTTCATCAAACGTTAAGTCGCGTAGTTTCGCATTTTGCAGAAATTCGAGCTTATCTTCTGCCGTATCAAACTCTGGGCGGCGGTTATAATAAATTTTACACCCTTTCGTTTTGGCCTTCTTTACCATGAAGCTGATGGCAACGCCCGTTTGAATACCAAAGACATTATGCTTTGTGCCGGATAGCTTGGGGTTGGCGCGTACATCGCCACCAAGGTCAATCATACGGATTTCATTAAATTCTTCCGCTACCATCTTGCGGAATCCGTCAAAGGTACGGCTTTCAATAAAGCTACGGTTTGTAATAAGCGCCAACACCCCGTTTTCATCCAGCCGATCACTTGCCCAGCGGAAGAACCTTGCATACATATCGTACAGCTTGGTTTTTTGTGCAGTGCTGGCTTTGATGTAGGTTTCTTTAATGCGCTTATCTATTTCAGGGTATTCACGGTTTTTGTTGTTTTCGTTTTCATTCGCCTGATTCGCATTATAAGGCGGATTGCCGATAATCACGCTGATACGCTTGCTGTTTTGCTGGCGGATTCGCTTGATGTTGTCATCAGAGATACCAAATAAATCTTCCTGATGCCCCTTATGCTTCCTAAGCGCAAAAGTGTTATCCAGCGTGTCCACAAAACATAGGCCAGGGTATTCTTCATAGCTGCCTGTAATGGCGGCATAGGTCGCTTCAATATTCAGGTTTGCGACATAGTACGGCAGGATGGCGACTTCATTCGCATGTAGCTCGTTTAAGTATTTATGCTTGAGTTTCTCAGGCTGCCCGCGAAAATGCTCAAGGATTTCGCAAACGAAAGTTCCTGTGCCTGTGGCAGGGTCAAGAATGTCCACATCCTTATCAATCAAATTTCGCCCAAAATGCTTTTCGCAGAGCCAATCCGTGCTTTCCATCATGAAACGGACAATTTCATTCGGGGTATAGACAACCCCAAGGCGATCCGCAGCCTTGACATTATAGACCTTGTAAAAGTTCTCATAGATGACTTTGAGGAAGGTCTGCTTTTCATTATGGCGTTCAATCTGCGAAGCTGCCGCTCTGATTGCGGTATAGTAAGGCGATAATGCCTTAAGGGATTGAAACTTCCTGTCGCCTGTGAAAAATGTCTTTTCGAGTTTGTAGAGTTCACGCGCAACGTTGTTATCCTGATGGAAAGGCGAATTTGGGAATACAGAGGCAAATACCTCTTCTGTCAGGATGTGCTGTATCAGCATTTCCCTAACGTCCGCTGCCGTTAGTGACGGGTTAATAGCGTCTTTAATGTGTTTTAAGAACTCTGACGCTGCCTTGCTGAAGCCTTTATTGGTTTTTTCAGCTTCTTCAATCATTTCACGCAGCGATTTCAAAACTGCTGGTAAATCTACCGTGAATTGCTCAACCGCTTTACGGAAGGCTGCAATTTCCGGTCTTTCATACGCAAAAAACTGCTGCAACAGCTGTTCTAGTTTTGAAACGTCATCAACAGCGCAACGTGCAATCTCTTGTTTATTTTGAATTAGGATTGCTTTTTGGGAATCTTCAAAAATGATATTAGACTGCGGATAGCCGCGCCTGAACTTGTTTTGGATTTCCGTATCCAGATCATCATTTTCATCTTTTGCTTCCCAAAAACCAAATGGGATACGCAGCGAATAGAGCAACGCGCCATCAACATAGCGGCGTTCCTTGGCTGGTGTTTTAATCTCATATTCGGGTATAAAAACCAAATCCAGAGAACGCGCCCAGCCCTTGAGCAAATCTTTAAATGCCTCACGCACTACCGATTCACGATTCGAGCCTGAGACCTTTCGCAAATCTTTTAGCTGGTTAAGGTATTGTTGTATGAGGTGTTGGCTCAATCAGCTTACTCCCGGTTACGAGTGGATATTTAAGCTAATGACTGGCAAGAATAGATAAAATTTTATCCGCCAACTCACCAAATTCTTTCTGGGATTTTTCAAGATTTTCTTTGGTTCCCTGCTGATTATCGCGTAATTCCTGCGGTTCAATATTAAATATTGCCTTGCTCTTTTCTTGGCTTAACGGCGCAAGCTGTCCATAATCCTGTATTTTAGAAAGCGGGGTTTTCCAACTTTGTTCAACCAAACCATTGCGTGAATGTTTAAGGGATAAGTGTTCATGCACCTTTGCAGGGATTTCCTGCATCCAATCTCTATGAGTTTTGATAGGTTGCTGGCCATACACGTTATAAGAATTTACAATATAGCCTATGAATGTCGGGTCACCGGGTAGTACATTTTTTGCCGGTGTATCACCCTGTACAGCTTTGGCAGTGTTACGCCAGTCCGTTTTCCATTTATGTAAAACCTCGCCGAGATTTTCTATACCTTGTACACTAAAACTATCCGGCATCATTGGTACGGCAAAGAAATCTGCTCCCAACACTACTGCACGATTTAGGGCACCCAAACTTGGCGAACTATCTATTACAAAAATATCCACTTGTTCCTGCATGCCTTTTTCGATCATGAAACGATATATTGCACTCGTAACAAAATAGCCTAATTTATTGCCGCTCATTGCTTGAGTGAACGCACCACCCAATACATCTTCTATAATGGAAAGCTTGAGACTTCCCGGCATTACATAAAGATTCTTATTATGCGGCGCTGGTAGGAAATTAGCTTTCAAGTCAATGTCTGTACCGCCTTCAAACACGCCGCGTATTACGGTATAGATATTCTCTGTAGCGAATAAATTATCCTCGTAGAAATTTCTTCCTAAGGACAGAATCGTAGAGTTGCATTGAGGATCAAGGTCTATCAGAACAGTTTTATAGCCTCTGTCGGCAAAGGCTGCAGCACAATTAAAAGCCAGCGTGGTTTTGCCTACGCCACCTTTATTGTTACAAAACAGTAGTTTTTTAGTGCGGGGGAATTTCATACATTGCCATACTACACCCTCATTTATTTATGGAAAGTGCTTTGTGTGATAATCTTAAAGCAGGAGGATAATTTGGAAACAACCATCTACTCTCCCCATTCCCTAACCAGTGCTAACAATTTCCGCCTCATTTCCTCCGGCGGTTTATCCTGCAATATCATCCCGTTAATAATCTGACCCTGCCGGTAGGGTTCGATCCTCCCATAGCTGTTAAAAGTCGTATGCACATGTTCATGGCCAAGGTTCTGGCTCCATGCCTTAAATTGTTCAGGCGTATGACAGTATTTTTCAGCAAGCTGCACCAGCGTATTTCGGAAGGAATGCGGGTTATAATATGGTAATCCCGCCGCCGGAAATGCTGCTTTAAAGATGTCGCGTACCGGGCTGGCGGTACTCCACCCCACTGGTTCTATGCCGTCCGCCATGAAAGAGCGCATACGATCATGCGTGCACCGGGTGCGGGGGAATACAGGGGCATCGAAGCCGTATAATTTATCTTTCACCAGATAATTAACCCAGTCGATCACGATTTGCGCTATGTCATCGCCTATCGGGAAAAAGAATGTATCAATACGCTTGCTGAATTTGGTATTCACTTCCGCCGGGTCTTGTTTTACCAGTTTTTGCAGTAAGTCGATATGCTTCAGGCGCAGGGAGACTATGGCGCTGTCCCTCATGCCGGTGAGGATAGTAAAGGCAATAAGGGCGCGATTACGTAAGGCTATGTCATTCAGTACCGGCATCGAACCTATCACATGCCGGATTTGTTCTATGGTAGGCACGTCCCGGAATTTAGGCGTTTTGGCAATGCGGGTGTCTTTATCGGATAGCTTGAAATAGCCAATATTGGCTCCTGTTTAAGAGTTTTCAGCATGCACCATGCGTATTGCTGATTATTCTCTTAAGGAGCAGGAGAAAATCAGGAGCAAGCGGATTTAAAATCCTTTTTTCCTCCTGAAATCCTAAGCACTCAATTCTTTCAGTGCCTTTTTGTTTTTGTATTCGCAGTAATTTTTATTCAGCCGTTCAGCGGAAAGGTATCTTACGATACTTCCCGGCTTCCATCCGGAATATTTCACGTTCGCGGCTAGAGCAATAGCAGTTTGTTCTCTTGTTGGCTCCTTCCCGTGTGTTTCTATAAATTTTCCCCAAATTTTTACCGCATCTCGATACATTTCTGATTCTACTTCTTTCAGACTTTGTGAAGGAGCAACCAATGCAGCAATATTCTCGTTTTGGTTAATTCTGTTTTGTTCGGTTGCTTCATACTGAGAAAGAACATCATTCCCTAGTGCCATTAGAAGGGCTTTAGGAGGCAAATATACAGTGTGTTTTTGTAGCCATGCGACGATTTCGGCTGGCTTGTATAATACGTCTTTGCCCATTTCGTAATGGCTGATTTCTTGTATAGCGGTATGCCGCGCTAGGCGCTCATCGAGCTGTACAACTGTGTTTTCAAATTCATCCCACGAAAGGCAATGCGAATCATAATTAAGTATCCACGTATTCTGACTAACATCAATTAATGAACGATGATTTTTTCTAGGGTCAGAACCCTTGAACAGGGATACGGCTTCTTTGAGTGTCCAGCCGCCTTGGCTAATCCAGTATTTGTAGAATTTTAGTGCCCAGCTATCATGAGCAATATCTACAGTAATTCCGTGCGGCAATAATTGCTCATAAACATCTTCTTTAAAGATAACGCCTTCATTATACAATTTTTGTACGTAGTCGTTAAAATTTCCCTTCCATAAATTAAGTGCTTTAGCAGCATTCACTACATGATTAATTAATGGTACCGCTGTGATGTCATAATATTGTTTTTCTAAAAATTGCCTGTATTCAGAATAGAACCATCTTTCTTCTGAGCTAAATCGTGCGTAAGCAGCAAAACCATCGGAATCTTTGGGTTCATTGGTTTGCCTTTCGTTTAGTGCTATAAATTGAGCAAAATATTCAAATTGAAGTCCTAATAAAACGGAAAGGGCTTCATTTTCTGAAGTAATATCCTGTGGCGATAGAGTGTTATAATCAAGCGTGTATAAAGAATGATTTTTATATTTTTCTAGCTTTTCGTCTTTTTTAATCACCTTGATTGAGACTAGGAAATCAAGGAAATCCGGGGGGATTTTTAAGTAGCTATCATAGGCATGGTTTATAAGTTTCTGCTTATCTTTATAGGGGGATAGCAATTTCTTATAGTTGCTGAAATCATTAGAAAGGAACGGGGGGAGTTGTCGATTAAATTGCCAGAGCCAACTATTTTCTTCGGCGGATTTTTCTTTGTTTTCCAGCTTCCGGGCTTTGGTTACATGATCTGGGTCAACACCTTGCAATAGCCAGCATAAATCATCATGGCCGATATTCTTTTTCTTCCACCACTTGGCATAATCGGGTTTAAAATTGTATTCAGGCATTACCCAAAAATCCTTTCATTCATAGCCGCCACAACCTTGCTGGTATGCGCTTCGCTCAGGTGCGCGTATCGTTTCACCATCGCCAGTGTCTTATGGCCTAGCACCTCGGCAATCTCTGCCAGTGATGCCCCACCCATTGCTAAGTAACTGGCTGTACTGTGTCGCAGGTCATGGAACCGGAAATCTTTTAATTCCGCCGCTGCTACCGCTGCTACCCATGGGGTGCGTAAATTGAAAACCTTATTTTTCTGGCCGGAACGAGGGAATAACAGGTCGGTATCAATGCGCCGTACCTTGCTGAGTTTTTGTATTTCCCTATGTGCAAGACCAGCTAAGGGAACGCGGCGGCGCTCACCATTTTTGGTTTCGTGCAGAATGATGTACTGCTTATCAAGATTTACGTCTGGCCAAGTGAGGGCAAGAATTTCGCCCAGCCGCATTCCTGTAGCCAGCGCCAGCACCACTACCGGATATAAAAGCGGCTCCCTTGAATCCTGACATGCTGCTAGTAATGTTTTGCGTTCATCATCCGATAGGAACCGGACGCGGCCACGCGGCTCTTTTGGTTTAGATACTTTCCGCATCGGGCTATCATCAACCCAGCCCCATTCTTTGACAGCAATGGTAAAGGCATGGGATAGCGCCGCCATATAACGTACCACGGTTGAGGGGCTGCGGTTCTTACCGGATTTGATTTTGGTGTTTAATAGTGCATCCCGTTTCTCTGCAATAATGCTAGGGGTAACGTCAGCTAGGCAATAGCTTCCCAATTCATCTTTCCACCAGTTAAGCTGGCTGGTGCGGATTTGCTGATCGCCAGCATCAGGAAACCGGGTGGGAATTACGTCCTTTTGATAGCGTTCAATCAGTTGGGCAAGGGTACGTTTCTTTGCTTCTGTCGTTTTAAAATGACGGCCTTCGCGGATCGCCGCTTCTGTTGCCTGTTCCCATTTCTTTGCATCGGTCAAACGCTCGAAACTGGCGGTCTGTGTTGGAAATCCTTTGAGGCGTACCTTAACCCGGTAGCTGAATGTGCTGTCACTGTTCTTGCGCTTTTCAATATTTGCCATACCGGATGCCTTTTATGTTGTTTCGATGGCAAAAAGCTACAACACATGGCGGCAAATATCAACACTGGATATACAATCCGGTGAATATTTGTATATTATCAATGTACATCAATTATATAAATTTCATTAGACTACATCATGGGGCAATTTAGGGGCACTTGGTGTAAAATTTATGTCGTCTAAAGCCTAAATTGACGCTTCTTTAAATGAGAGATGGTTTGTTGATGTGAGTTGTCAGGGGAGGGGAATTGTTATCCTTTAGTGCCCCGCCAGTGCCCCATGATCTTAAAAATAGGGGCTGTTTTTCTCTAATCAAAATCTTCTGTAACTGGCTATCAGCCTAGTGTTGGTGCCCCCGGTCGGAATCGAACCGACACACCTCGCGGTACCGGATTTTGAGTCCGGCGCGTCTACCAGTTCCACCACAGGGGCACAATCACTCGGAAATTCCAGCCAGCATAACGGCGGCCAGAACAGACGATACGCTTCTTAACCCATTCACCCGTGATGGTCAAGTAAGCCAGAGGCTTGAATTACGCCGATATTCCATTTATACTGCGGTCAAACCACCGAAAGGTATTTTGTGAATATATATCAATATTATAGTAAGAATCCCGTGCGGGCGCTGGTCTATGCGTCGAGCGCGGTGAGTGCTTTTTTTCTTGGTGCGGCGCTGGTGGGGCAGTATGGCTTCAACCTGCACCCGTGCGAGCTGTGCATTGCCCAGCGCGTGCCGTATGCGCTGATTGCCATGATCGGGCTGATCGGTGGCATGAAAGTCATGGCGCAGCCGAAGCTGGAAAAAGTAGCATTTTTATGTGCGTTTTTGTTTGTGGCGGATGCCGGTATCGCCGCTTATCATAGCGGGGTGGAGATGGGGTGGATTAAAGGCCCTTCCGCCTGCACCAATAACGACAACCCCAACCAGACGCTGGAAGAAATGCGTGCAGCGATCATGAACGCGCAGCTTGTGCCGTGCGACCAGCCGATGGCGTATTTCTTTGGCCTTTCGATGGCGACGTGGAACATGATGGCGGCTTCCGCCACCGCGCTTACGCTGTTTTACCTGCTGAGGCGAATCCGCAAACAGGCGGTTTCCCATGACTGACAACCGCAACGGATTGCTCCCTGGCGACCTGCCGATGGACGAAAAGGTCAAACGCATGATCCGCGTCAACCACGCGGGCGAATACGGTGCCAAGCGCATCTATGCAGGGCAGCTGGCGGTGCTAGGTAAATCCAAGACGGGCCATGTGATTCAGGAAATGGCCGATCAGGAACAGAAACATCTGGACGTGTTTTCCGGTATGATGGCCAAACGCCGCGTGCGCCCGACGGTGCTGATGCCGCTGTGGCATGTGTGCGGGTATGCCCTCGGTGCGGCGACCGCCCTGCTGGGTGAAAAAGCGGCTATGGCCTGTACGGTAGCGGTCGAGTCGGTGATCGACAAGCATTACGCAGATCAGGAAGCCCAGCTGGGTGCTGAAGAACAACCGCTGAAAAACGTCATCAGCGAGTTTCGCGCCGACGAAAAGGAACATCATGACCTTGCCGAGACTTACATATTGGCAAATGACAAAGAATCGTCTCCCTTTTACCATATATTAACCCATATGGTTGTATACCAAACTAAGCTGGCTATTTGGTTGTCTACGCGTATCTAGCGCTATTGTCTTGGGTTTTTAAGGGTTTTTGCGGGTGAGAAGAATTCCAAAATTTTTGTACGTTCTTTCTTGCATCGTTCTTGTCGTGAGTTGTGAGAGCAATGAAGGGCTGTTCCAGCCTAAACGGGCGGATATGATTGACCCCAATCTCAGCCTGACCCGTGATGATTACGAAAATCTCAGCAATACTAAGCCCACAAAAGAGGGGGCTGCTAACCCCGTAGGGTTGACCGAACCGCCCATTCCCGATATCGCAGAAATTCTTGCCGCCCCCAAGCCGCCGAAATTAGGGGAAACCAAACTGGTGTCTATCGCGGTGACGGATGATGTGCCGCTGAAAGACGTGCTGATTGAATTGGCGCGCCTTGCCGATGTCGATATCGAAGTTGATTCCAGCATTACCGGTGGTATTTCTTTCCGTGCGAAGGACAGGCCGTTTAACGAGGTGGTGGAACGCATCGCCGATCTGGCCGCGCTGCGCTATACATTTAAAAATAACGTCCTTCGCGTTGAACGCGATACGCCCTATGTGCAGATTTACTCGCTGGATTTTTTGAATATGGAACGTACCTCCAGCGGGAGCGTCAACATCAGCACCAACGTGCTTAACTCAACGGGCGGTAGTGGTGGTGGCGGGCTGAACACTGGCTCCAGCGCTACCGTCAGTAGCAAAACCGATGCAGATTTCTGGAAACAGTTTGAAGCGGGTATCAAACAAATCCTGACCTACAATGAAAGCAAACGTATTTCGAGCGTCGATATTGCCTCGCAGCCGGTTGCCCCTGTGGCGGTGAATGGTGCCGCTGGTGCTGCTGGTGCCGCAGGCGGTGCTGCTGGTGGGGCAGGCGGAGCAGCTGGTGCAGCACCCGCGCCCGCTCCTGGGCCAGCGGTGAATGTGGCGGCGGCTCCGGCAGGCAATGGTGCCCCCAAGGCAGATGATGGATCATTTTATATCATGAACCGTCAGGCTTCGACACTGACGGTGTCGGCGAATGATAAACAACACACACTTATCCAGCAGTTTCTTAAAAAAATTCAGGAAAATGCCTCCTCGCAGGTGTTGATTGAAGCGAAGATTGTGGAGGTGACACTGAACGACCAGTTCCAGAGCGGTATCAACTGGACCAAGCTGGGGGGCAGCAGGATTGGTTTCAGCGGTAACTTTGCCGCTCCGGCTACCAGCCTTGCTAACCAAGGGACGGTCAATGTGGGTATTCCCCAGCAGATTGCCCTGAGTAAAAATATCGATCTTTCGGCCGCTGTGCAGCTGGTGGAAAGTTTTGGTACCACGCGGACACTCTCCAGCCCGCGTTTGCACGCCATCAACAATCAGGAATCGGTGCTGACATTTGCAGAAAACCATGTCTATTTTGAATTGCAGGTGCAAACCAACCAGAACGCTACGACTACCGGTAATACCTCCAACCTCACTGTGAACAGTACGCTGCATACCGTGCCGATTGGTATTATTTTGACGCTGCAACCTTCCATTAATCTCGATACCAGCGAAATTACCCTCAGCATCCGCCCAACGCTGTCCCGCATCACCGGAAGCGTGAGCGATCCGGCAGTAGCATTCCTTGTGGCGCAGGCGGCGGCGCAGGGCATTACCAATCTGAATATCACCAATGCTGTTCCCGTGATCGAAGTGCGCGAACTGGATTCTATTCTCAAACTGAAAAGCGGGCAGGTGATGGTAATCGGCGGGCTGATGCAGGATATCGCCAACAACACGGACAACGGTGTGCCAGGGATGGGGAGTATTCCTTACTTTGGCAATTTATTTAAAGGCGTTGACAAGCAACATAATCTGTCAGAACTTGTCATCTTCATTCGGGCAACTATTGTTGACAGTAGTGGTGATGCTTCTGGTGCGGACAAAACATTGTATAAAAAATTCATGCGCGATCCGCGTCCTCTTGGATTTTAACTCAATATGGTATTAAAGCTTATATAAGGTGGAAGTATGCTGACAAATATACGCTACATTCTGATTACGGCACTTAGGGACTGGCTTTTTATCGGCCTGCTCGCCAGCATCTTATTCGCTACCGCCATCTCTGCTACGCTAGGGAGTACGGCGTTTTTAGAAGAACGCGAAATGACCATTACCTTTGCCGCCGGTGCGTCACGCATTATTCTCATGGTCGGGCTGATTGTGTTCGTCTGTTTCCATATTCGCAACGCCTTCGACACCAAGGAAATCGACGTGATTCTCTCGCGCCCGATTTCGCGCTCTAACCTTGTGATCGCCTACTGGCTTGGCTTTGCCTTCGTGGCCTTTTTACTCACAATTCCTGTGGTCGGGATTATCGGGATGATCGGTGTGAACAACTGGCAGGGGTTTATCGGCTGGTCCATCAGCCTGCTGCTTGAAACATTTATGGTGGTGGCGCTGGCACTGTTCAGCGCTTTCACACTGCGTAGCGCCGTGACTTCGGTTATCGCTTGTATGGGGTTTTATGTGTTGTCACGCATGATGGCGTTCTTTGTGGTTACCTCGCAATCAGGAATGGTGGGCGGCGAAATTAAATTTGTGATCATGCGCTATGTGCTGAAGCTCATTTCAGCGATTGTCCCGCGCCTTGACTTTTTTTCCAAAAGCCAGTGGCTGATCTATGGGTTTGACAGTTCACAGGACTGGATTGTTTTTGCCGTTCAGGCATTCATTTTTGTGCCGCTTTTGATTCTGGCTTCTATCGCTGATTTCCGTCGCAAACAGTTTTAACGGGTTCTATGACACCTACGGCCATTCAATCCCCTGTACCCATCGTCATCAAAGCTAAAGTGTGTGCCCGCCGCTATATGCTTTTGGGGGTGGCGTTGTTCATGCAGGTTGGATACTGGCTTGAAACCAAGGATATCCAGCCAGACTTCAGCATTGTGCCGGATGTTCCGGGTAAGGCGGCCATGCACGCACTTACCTTTGGCGATGACGAATTTTTCTTCCGTATTTTTGCACTTAATCTGCAAAATTCCGGTGATATGTTCGGGCATTTTACGTCGTTACGCTATTACGATTTCAACAAACTGTACCATTGGTTTAATCTACTTGATGAGCTGGATCACACCTCTAATATGATACCTTCGCTCGCCAGCTATTATTTTGCCCAGACGCAAAACACCAGCGATGTACGTTATGTTGTGGATTATCTGTTTGCACATTCCGAGCATGATGTGGAGCATAAATGGTGGTGGTTATTGCAGTCGATCTACCTGTCCATGCACAAGCTTAATGACCTTGACCTCGCGATCAAGGTGGCTAAACCCCTTCAAAATGAAAAGGTTCCTGTGTGGGCTCGCCAGATGACTGCGGTGGTCTATGAAAAGCGCGGCGAGATGGATGATGCGATTAAAATTATGGAAACGATCAAGGAAAACGTCAAAGAGATTCCTGATGCTGACCTGAAGTACATGACCTACTTCGTCAAGGAACGTGCCAAGCAGCTGGAGAAAGCCAACAAGGCCAATTCGCCTTTCAAAATCGCCCCGACCGATTCCAAAGACGACGATAAAAAACCGAAGCCATAGCCCGATTTCTTCACCCCCCCCACCCAAGAGTGGCTGCCACAGCCTAGATGTCAACAATAGTTACCTATGTTGTCGGGGCGTGGCAAAAACATCTCATGCGAAGTTATTAAAAAACATACTAAAAATGCTAATTAAATGCAAATTTAGTGTTAATAATTCTTGCTTTTATTCTACTACATATAGTAGTTTGAAAATGGGAAGGCATATATACAGTTAGGGTTTAATTTGATAAAAGTGCGCTCGTTGTGAGTAAAAAATGCTGTTAACGTTGACACAGGCTTTGCAGTTAGTTGGCATTACCCCTAGCATTTTTGTCATTTTTTTCCTGCTCATGCTGTCGGCAAAGAACAAGCAAGCCATCATCCTGATCTTCTATTTTTCTGCGCTGATCTGTAGTTTTTCTATTCCACTCATTGAAGTGTACCCATCTGAAATGCGTAACCGTTGGGTGGAGGCAGGGCTTCTTTTGGGTGACAGCACGCTGGCGGCTTTCAGCTTTTTGCTGATCTGCCAGTTTGTGATGGGGCGTGTGCCGCCTTTCGGGTACTGGCTGGTGCTTGCCATACCGATCTTCGGTAGCAGCTCGCTGATTTATGCGGGCATGATACAAAATAAGTATGCCTGCGCCAGCGATCAGGCGTGTCCCGATGTGCAGACTATCAACACCCTGTACCATATTTTCTCATCGTCGGTTATTTTCCTCCTGCTCGTGTATTACATCTCGCGCGTGGGCGGGCTGCACAGCAACGACACCATCAAGAAACACAAATACTGGCTGATCATTGCGCTCATTATGCTGCATCTGCTGGTGCTGGCGGTCGATCTGGCGCGTATGTCGGGGCATTTTACCGTTGAACAGGGATTGCTGGCTTCCACCATGCTGCGGCTCACCTTTATATATCTGGTGTTGACCTCGCTGTTTCGTGTGTTCTATCCCGGATTCGCGGGGCAAACCGTTAATCTGGTCGAAGAAGAATATGATCCGTCACTGGACCTGCCATTTGTAGAAAAAGTCAAAATGCTGCTCGAAGGTGAACACGTCTATCGCCAGATGCGCTTAAACCGCGCCAAGTTGGCCGAGCTGGTTGGCATTACTGAATATAATCTGTCACGCATCATCAACCGCCATTTCGGGATGAATTTCAACGAGCTGATTAATGGCTACCGCATTGAAGAAGCCAAAACGCGCCTGCGCAATGAATCGTCACAGATTACCGTGATTGGTTTTGAGGTGGGATTCAATTCGATTGCGTCATTCAACCGCGTATTCAGGACAAAGGTAGGGACATCGCCGACTGATTACCGCAACAACGAGCGCGTGCAGTAGCCACACACGTCATCTTTGAAATAATGAGAAGGCCTCTAATACCCTGTGAGAATCCGCTCGACCAGTTCGCCGATGGTCGGCACATATCCGTTGGAATAAAACGGATCCGAGGCAAAGCGGTAGGCGTTATGGCCGGAGAACATGAGCTGTTCATCAATCGAGCTGCCGTGCGCAATGTCCTGCAATGTTTTCTGGATACAGAAGCTGCGTGGGTCGGCTTTCTTACCGGTGGTGAAATCATCATGGTCTTTCCAGTTGGAAAAACGGCAATGGCTTAAGCAGCCCATACAATCCACCTGATCGATATGGATCTGTTTCGCCTTTGCGCTTGATACAAAAATCAGCGTAGCATCCGGTGTTTTCATCGCATCATCGTAACCCTCGGCTTTCCAGCCCTCAGCGCGTGCTTTATCATCAGGCTGGACAAACACAGGGCGGCCACGCGCCCCCACCGGCAACGGTTCCGAGAACAGGCCTTCTTGTTCCATGCGGTATTCAATCTGGCGTTCGCTCTGGCCGCGCAGGCCTTTGATGAAATCATTATTCACGGCTGACGAATAGAAACCCGTTGGGCTGAAGCGGTTGAGGAATACATCACCTTCCTTGAGTTTCGGCAGGCGCTGCTTCCATTCATCCGATACGGGGCTTTCACGCGACAGGATAGGGCGGGTGCCGAACTGGAATGCAATCGGCCCGATATCCGGATTTCCAAGCCAGTGTTCCCATTCTTTTAAATGCCACGCACCACCCGCCATAATAATGGGGGTGTCATTGAGGCCAAAGCTGTTCATGGCAGCCCGCAGCGCTGCAACGCGCGGATAGGGATCTTCCGGCTTTTGGGGGTCTTCGCTGTTGGAAAGACCGTTATGGCCGCCCGCCAGCCAAGGATCCTCATACACTACGGAGCCTAACCAATGCGCCGTTTTGTTGTAGGAGCGCTTCCACAGCGCGTTAAAAGCGCGTGCTGAGGAAATAATCGGATGATAAAATACTTTATAATGTTCTGCGATGTCGCCGAGGCGATATGGCATGCCTGCGCCACAGGTGATGCCGTGGACAAGGCCGGGGGCTCCTTCAAGGATGCCGATCAGTACGCGTTCCGCACCGCCCATTTCCCACAGCACGTTGACATGCACACGGCCTTTGCCGCTGGCGACCTCATGCGCGATCTGGGCTTGCTGGATACCACCGCGTATACTTTGTACGACGAGTTCTTCATGACGTTCGCGGCGCGTGGTGCCGTGATAAACATAAGGAATAGCTTTACCGCTGGCGTCAAACGTATCGGCGTTGACACCGGAGAATGTGCCTACGGCACCGGCAGCAGCAAACGCTCCTGCGGTGTGGCCGTTAGATACCGCTACACCTTTGCCACCCTCAACAATGGGAAGCACTTCTTTTCCGGAGAGAATAACGTTTTTGAGTTTATCGCGAAATGAGGGAACAGCAGCAGCTTGTAACAATTGGTATGTCCTTAGGTTCTGTATGAAAGGCTGATTATAGGCATAAAGATCAGGAACACAATCTAGAATTTTGGCCCGATTTCTGGCGGGATTTCAAAGTTCTTTACGCCAGCTCTTGGGCCAGAAAATCCAGTGTCTCACATGTAGCATGTGCCGTACAGGGCTTTTGACCACCAGCATCAGGATGCCTATGGATAGTAAGCACCAGACGGCAGGCCACTCATTATGGTTGTCTGTCAGTAGCTGGGACAGGAATGGCCCCACCAGATAATGGAACACCACCGCCCGCCATGAGCCGTAGAGCAGGGGCATCAGGAAGCCGGTCAGCACATAACCCGGATAGCCATCGCTTAAGGGGCGGAAGCCAGCATGGACGAAATAATTGCCGATGCCGTTGGTGGGCACGTCCCACGCGATATGCCAGTTGCCATGCACTGAGCATAACCGTTCTGCGCACAACGGACGGATCGGGTCGCACACGCCTGCCCATGTCATCGGGTAGAGCTGGATGAGCGTGAAGATAGAGCCGATAAAACACAAGGCATAAACCGGAATATAAATGCGTTTGCGGATGGAGGCGGGGATAAAATAGAGGGTGACGGCGTTGATAAAAAACGGCTGGAACGTAATGTGCAGATACCCCAACAGGGTGGCAATCTGGTTCGATGGGTTTAAGCACTCGTCAATGACTGAATAGGTGAAGGCCTGAAGCAACTCCATCAGGGAAAAATATCCCAGCGCAATCCACAGCGGGGCGGGTTCTTTTTTCCACGCGGCATACACCGTGGTGGCGATACCCATGGTGGCCAATACTGCCGATGCCTGGCCGTTCCAACACATATAAGGGTATGCCTTTCTGGGGAGATTTAGACGCGAACGATTATGCAGGTAACATGAATTATCCGCGAAGTCTATCTGCTAAGAATATAAGGACAAAATAAAACCCCCGCCGCTTGGGCCTTGCGGCTTGGGCGGCGGGGGTTTTGCATCTGGTGATCTGCTGTTGCGCTTTTAACGGCGCACAATCACACGCATGCCATGTCTGTACCTGTTACGGTGCGGATCATGGTGTGGGTCATGGTGAGGGATAAAATACCCCGGACCCTGATAGCGATTCCTCTTCTTCTTCGGTGCAGGCGGATTGAGTCCCGCATTCACGAGAAGAACCATGCCGACGAACCATGTTGGCATTTTCACGGACGTAGTCCTTATAGCAGGTGGGATTGGCTTTTACCTGTTACTCTGAACAGGGGGTGGTATAGGACCTGACCCCTATAGACCTCTTTCCAACATGGAAAGATAAAGCCAAAAACATATCATGGGTAGTGCCTGCGGAAGGGATTGTCAATAAAGCCTGATTAACTCAATGAAAAACATCGATTAATGCGCATCACCCCAATGTTTTCCGCTGCCAGTTTCCACCGTCAGCGGGATTGAAAGCTGGGCGGCATTTTCCATGTGTTGCTTGATCAGCGGCTGCTTGGCGGCAACGGCTTCATCTTTTACTTCAAAGACCAGTTCGTCATGCACCTGCAACAGCATGCGGCATTCCGGCGAGACAAGCGTTTTATCAATAGTGATCATCGCTTTTTTGATGATGTCAGCGGCAGTTCCCTGAAGCGGCGCGTTGATGGCGGCGCGTTCAGAGAATTGGCGGCGCGCGCCGTTTTTGTCGTTAATCCCCGGAACATGGCAGCGCCTGCCGAAAAGGGTGACGACATAGCCGTTGGCGCGGGCGAATTCCTTGCTGACTTCCATATAGTCGCGGATGCCTGGGTACTGGGCGAAATAACGCTCGATATACGCGCCCGCTTCCGAGCGGCCAATGCCGAGGCGGGCAGCCAGACCGTGGGCGCTGATGCCGTAGATGATGCCGAAATTGATGGTTTTGGCCTTGCGGCGCAGGTCGCTGTTTACTTCGCTGACAGGGACGCCAAACATCTGGCTGGCGGTGATGGCGTGGATGTCATCGCCGTTGCGGAAGGCCTCTTTGAGCGTCGGGATATCGGCCATGTGCGCGAGCAGGCGTAGTTCAATCTGCGAATAGTCAGCGGATAACAGTGTGCAGCCTTCCTCGGCGATAAAGGCCTCGCGGATTTTTTTGCCTTCCAGCGTGCGGATGGGGATATTTTGCAGGTTGGGATCGCTGGAGCTCAAGCGTCCGGTGGAGGTAAGCGCCATGGCGTAGCTGGTGTGGACGCGGTGGGTGGCGGGGTCGATCTGTTCGGCCAGCGCATCGCTGTAGGTGCTTTTGAGTTTCGACAGCTGCCGCCACTCGATCACCTTGGCAGGTAGCGCATGGCCTTGTTCGGCAAGTTCTTCGAGTACGTCGCTGTCGGTGGTGTAGGCTCCGGTTTTGGCGGATTTTTTGCCGCCTTCGAGCTGTAATTTATCGAACAGTATTTCGCCCAGCTGTTTAGGCGAGCCGACATTAAATTCCTGACCGGCGAGCTGGTAAATCTCCTGCTCGTATTCTTTCATGCGTGTGCCAAAATCGGCGGAAAGGGCGGATAGTTGCGCAAGATCAACCTTAATGCCTTCACTTTCCATGCGCGCCAGCACCTTGGTCAGCGGGCGCTCGATGGTTTCGTACAGGGTGGCAAGTTTCTGTGCGAGTACCTGCGGTTTAAAATATTCGTAAAGGCGCAATGTAATATCCGCGTCTTCTGCCGCGTAATTACAAGCCTTCTCCAGATCCACCGCGTCAAAACGAAGGCGGTTTTTTCCCGTTCCCGTTACGTCGTCATAGCTGATGGTTTTATAGCCGAGGTAACGCTCGGCCAGTTCGTCCATGCTTTGTCCGTGTTCACCGGCGTGGAGGATGTAGGAAAGCAGCATGCTGTCTTCAGTGGTATGCAGGCGTATGCCGTAGCGTTGTATGATCAGCAGGTCGTATTTGATATTGTGGCCGATGATGGTGACGCTGTCGTCTTCCAGCAGCGGCTTCAACAGTGCAAGGGCACGCTCCAGCGGGATTTGCCCTTCGAGGGGCACGTGATGGGTGGCCTTTACATCCTCGTCACCAAACAGGCTCGATTGGGTGGGGGCAGATACGGTTTTGACATGGGCCAGCGGCACGTAACAGGCTTCACCTGCTTCTACGCACAATGAAAATCCGACAAGCTCGGCACGCATGGCACTAAGTGAGGTGGTTTCGGTGTCAAAGGCGACTCTGCCTTTGTTGCCGGCTTTGGCAATCCACTGCGCGAGTGTGGCTTCATCCGTCACCAACGCATAAGATTTTTCGATAACGCTGGCGGCTACTTGCGGTGCGGCAACAGGCGTTTGCGGTACGAAGTTCACTACGGATGCGGGCAGGTTGGACTTCTGCTGAAACTTGAGCGCAAGGGATTTAAACCCGTGCAGCGTCATGAACTCCAGCAGCTTTTCCGGTGCCGGTTCACGCGTCACCAGCGTGTCCAGCGGCGGCAGGTTCGGCACATCGGATTTCAGCGTGATAAGCTGGCGCGACAGGCGCGCTTTGTCCGTATTCTGGAGTATCGTTTC
This sequence comes from Alphaproteobacteria bacterium, assembly GCA_025360605.1. Lineage (GTDB taxonomy): Bacteria > Pseudomonadota > Alphaproteobacteria > Rickettsiales > SXRF01 > JANYBV01. The sequence goes on from JANYBV010000031.1 coordinate 134,285, forward strand.
GCGGCGCTTGTCCTGTTTGATCTCTCCGGCGCGTGCCAGCAGCGTGTCAAGATCGCCAAAATGATTGATCAGTTCGGCGGCTGTTTTCGGGCCGATGCCGGGGACTCCGGGGACGTTGTCGGAGCTGTCACCCATCAGCGATAATACGTCCAGTACCTTGTCGGGGCCTACGCCGAATTTCTCCTGCACCTGCGTTTCATTGATCGGGCGGTCGTTCATGGCGTCATACATCTCGACACCGTTACCGATCAGCTGCATCAGGTCTTTGTCGGACGATACAATCACCACCTTCATGCCGCGCTGTTGCGCTTCTTTGGCATAGGTGGCGATGATATCGTCCGCCTCGTAATCGTTCATTTCAATGCACGGCAGGTTGAGCGCAACGGTGGCATCGCGCACGAGGGCAAATTGCGGGATCAGATCGTCCGGCGCAGGTGGCCGGTGGGCTTTATACTCGGGGTAGATATCGTTGCGGAACGTCTTGCGGGCGGCATCGAAAATCACCGCCATGGAGTCGCCCTGATGCGATTCCATCAGCTTCATGATCATGGTCACAAACCCGTACACGGCCTTCACCGGAACGCCTTGCGGGTTGGTCATATCGCGTTTGATGGCGTAATAGGCGCGGAAGATAAATCCGGAACCGTCGATCAGGTACAGTGTGTGCGGCAATGGCATGGCTAAGGGCAGGGGTGACAGGTTCATAGACCATCAGTATATAGAAGTTGCGTTTGAAGCACAATAATCGTATTAATTTTTTCATCTTATTCCCGTTAATAACCCCTTATGTATTTCACAGGCCAGCACCATGAACCATGATATTGCCCATCTGAACGGTCCCATCCGCAAGCCACGCTCCGGCGACCCTGCAAAGCAGCTGGTTGTGTTACTCCATGGCTGGGGAGCCGATGGGGCTAACTTGATTGACCTTGCCGACATGTTCGCGCCCATCTTACCAGATGCGTTCTTCGTGGCGCCCAATGCCCCGTACCCGTGCGAGGCCAACCCGTTTGGCTACCAGTGGTTTTCACTCATGGACCGCCAGCCGCAGCACATGCTCGAAGGCGTGAATAACGCCGCTAATATCGTCAATCATTTCATCGACCATGCGCTGCAGGACCTGAAGCTGACCGGCGATAAAGTGATCCTGATCGGATTTTCGCAAGGCACGATGACAGCGTTGCATGTCGCCCTGCACCGCAAGCCGCAAATTGCCGCGATGATCGGATTTTCCGGTGCGCTGGTGGGTGCGGAAACTATTCCTGCGGGTATCGTGTCGCGTCCGGCCATGTGCCTGATTCACGGTGAATCCGACGAGGTGGTGCCGTTTGCGTCGATGAAACTGGCGACCGATGTGCTGAAAAAATGCAGCGTGGATGTGGAAGCGCACCCAAGGCCGTTCCTTGGCCATAGCATTGATATGGAAGGCATCACCGCGGCCAGCCGCTTCCTGCAACGTGTAGGCGTATAACGCAAATTATAATGACAAAGCCTTGGTGCGGTGGCTAGAATACATTCATCCTGCCGTGCGTTGATTTCGCGGTGTGTATCGTTAACCTATTAAAAAACAACAGAAAAGGTTTTTTGTATGGCTCAGGTTCGCATTCGCCTTAACAGCCGTGAATATGATGTTGCCTGTGATGACGGGCAGGAAGACCACCTGCGGGGCTTGGCTGGAGCGGTCGATGACCGCATTAAATCCCTGATTAAAGTGATGGGTACGAATCCGGGTGAGTCGATGGCCATGGTGTTGACCTCGCTGATGATGGCCGATGAACTTATTGAAAACAAAAAAGAAATTGTAAAAATAGCTGCTGAAGTACAGCGTTTGTCCCTGCTGGTCAATGATGACAAGAAGCTGGAACAGGAAGGTCGTATGATCGAGATGGAGTCAGCGATGGCGACCACTTTGGAAGAAATTGCCCTGCGCATTGAAAAGATTGCGGAAGCGATAGAAGTAAGCTAGACTCAGCCCCGAACGGTTCTGCTCGGTACGTTTGGTACATTGTCCCTTGGACCAATATCCTTCTTTGGGGTGCTGTCTCTGGCAAGGGCCTAGCTCTTGCACATATGGTGCCCACTTTACTGACGGGTCGAATGCGGCTTGTTTCAACCGACGGCCATGGTGGTTCCGTTCACTTTTCCTGTCGAATATTGCAATTAATTACTCTAGACTCCGCCGCAAAAGTCGTTAAAGCGGTGGCCTGATGCAACGTAATTCCCCATTAGATAAAAATAATATCAGAATTCAGATTCTTGCGAAAAGAGAACGCATGGATATTGTCCTTGCTGCCGAACTGGCCAAAACACTCATCGCTAAGCTTATGCCTATCATTTCCGGTGATGCAACGACCGTTGCTGGCTATCGCCCGATCAGAAATGAAGTCGATATTACCGAGGCCATGCAGCATTGTGCCGATCGTGGGCAGCGACTGTGCCTGCCGGTGATTGAGGCGCAGGATAAGCCGCTGTTTTTTCGTAGGTGGCGGATGAGCGATGTACTGGAAAAAGGACGTTACGGGGTCGATGTGCCGCCGATTGATGCGCCCACGTCGAGGCCCTATGTGGTATTGGTGCCGCTGGTGGCGTTTGACCGCAGCGGTCACCGCCTTGGTTACGGTGCGGGCTATTATGACCGCACGATACGTGCCCTGCGCGCCTTGCAAAAACCGATGCAGATCATCGGTGTGGCGTATAGCTTTCAGGAAGTGGAACATATTCCGGCGGATATAAATGATGAAAAACTCGATGTGATTGTCACGGACAAAGAAATGATCAGGTGCTTATGAAAATACTCTTCTGCGGTGATGTGGTGGGACGTTCCGGCCGCGATGCGATCGTTGAATACGTTCCCAAGTTGCGCAAGGAGATGGGGCTGGATTTTATTATCGTCAACGGCGATAACGCGGCGGCGGGATTTGGTATTACGTCCGGTATCTGCAAAGAATTTTATGACGCGGGTGTGGATGTCATTACTGGCGGCGACCATATCTGGGACCAGAAGGAAATAATCCCGTTTCTGGCTACCGAAAAACGATTGTTACGCCCCCAGAATTTTCCAGAAAAAACTCCGGGAACCGGCCATAACATCTACACGTTATCCACAGGCAAAAAAATCATGGTTATCCACCTGCTCGGGCAGGTGTTTCATAAAGAAAATGCTAACTGCCCGTTTTTAATAGCGGATAAGGTGCTTGAATCTGCCCGCCTCGGGCAAAATGTGGCAGCAATCCTCGTCGATTTCCATGCCGAAGCGACCTCGGAAAAGACTGCAATGGGACAATATCTGAATGGCCGTGTCAGCATGGTGGTGGGCAGCCATACCCACATACCTACCCACGATGCGCGAGTGCTTTCCAAGGGCACTGCCTATCAGACCGATGCCGGTATGTGTGGCGACTATGATTCGGTGATCGGTTTTAAGCCGGAATCGCCACTGGAACGGTTCCTGACCAAGGTAGGAAAAGCCAAACTCGAAGCGGCCAGTGGTAAGGGAACGTTGTGTGGCTTGGTGGTGGAGATTAATGATTCCACCGGACTGGCGACGAAATGCACCCCCCTGCAATACCCGCAGCCGCTTGGGTAGTGCCGTATGATTGTTTTATTATCCCCTTCAAAAACATTGGATTATGATACTCTTGCCGTGACCAAGCTGCACAGCCAGCCGGACATGCTCAATGATTCCTTGCTGCTGATCAAGACACTGAAAAAATATTCCCCTGCAAAAATTGCCACACTGATGGATCTCAGCGATAAGCTGGCGCACCTGAATTATGATCGGTATCAAACCTTTAGCGCACCTTTTACTCCCGATAATGCGCGTCAGGCGCTGCTGGCATTCAAAGGTGACGTTTATGCACCGATGGAGGTGGCGTCCTACACTAAGAAGCAGTTCGAATTTGCCCAAGCCCACCTGCGGATTTTGTCGGGGTTATATGGCTTGCTCAAACCGCTCGACCTGATGCAACCCTACCGCCTCGAGATGGGAACAAGCCTTCCTAATCCGCGTGGAAAAGACCTCTATAAATTTTGGGGAAACCGCATTACAAAGGCCATCAATAATACGATAAAAGATCATAAAATTAAAACAGTTATTAATCTTGCCTCAGTGGAATATTTCCACTCGGTGAAGCCGGAATTACTGGATGGGAAGTTGCTGACCATCGCCTTTAAGGAAAAGGAAAAGCAAAAGAGTGGCTTAAAAGTGATTGGTTTGTTCGCCAAAAAGGCGCGCGGCATGATGGCCAATTTCATCATTAAAAACGGGATCGATGACAGTGCCGAGCTAAAAGCCTTCACGCAGGACGGCTACAGCTACCAGCGGACCCTCTCAAATGAACAAGAGTGGGTATTTACCCGCTGACAAGCGCAATTACACCGCAGTCTGAACCGATTGTTCGGTTTCCTTGCGGATGGCCCACCACGGACGGCTGAGGGCACGCGGAGCGTTTTCAAAACACTCGTTGCACGCACCCATGCGGTAATAGATCGGGTCAAATACCTTCGCGTCCGCCTGAATCTCTTTGACGCCGCCACGCAGGTAATGCCCTTCGGTTTTAACTGCTTTATCAAACTCTTTTGCCAGCGACCGGCGGGCAGGGGTGATATGGGTGAGTGAATCTTCCATCTGCAAACGCAAGGGTGACGGCAGCTTGGCCAGAATCTGTTTCTGGATGTTTTTGAAATCCATCTCAGGGGCTGGTTTACCCGTGACCCTACTGTGCAATGTCAGCAACACCTGTCCGACTTTCTGCTGTTCCATATCGACCTTGGCGAGCGAGTAGACGGCCAATGTCCGCTTATCTTCTAAGGAAAGAGCGCCCAGCCAGTCGAGTTCACGTTCCTTAGTGATGGAGCGTGGTTCTTCTTCCGATTGCTTGGCGGTTTCACGTTTGAAACGTTCAATGATCTCTCCGGCGGCCGTATTGTTTTCTGCCAGTGATGCCATCTCCACTACACCCAGATGTTTTTCACGATCCTTCAAATAGACTTTACCGTCTTCGACGATGCGTTCTTTGCCCAGATATCTCCATGCGGATTCAAGGTCGGACATGACCACGCCGAAGGTGGCGCGGTTGACGACATCCTGTGTTTTGGTATCTTCCCGATACAGTTTTTCCAGCACCGAGATATCTTCGGCACCGCTTAGGATGGCATCGGCGTGCATAAATTTGCTGACCCCGAAGAACATGGACGTGCAACTACCCGACACGTTCAGTGCCGCACCAAAACCAATAGCACGCATTTTTTCAACGTCGGCCACCGGCGGGAAGGTGTTGGTATCGGCTGCGCCTTTGATACGCGCCAGCGGACGGGCGGCATAAGACGTAAGTTTTACAAATTTATCGGCGGAAAAAGCCATCATGGCAGCAAATTCAGGCGATTTATAGAGTTCCTGATACGAATCCATAGCGGCATCGCAACGGGCACCCGTTTCTGATTTCCATAACTGGTCGGTGGCGGGAAAACCTACCAGATTACCAAGGTTGAGCTGGGCAAGCACACCCTGTCGTAATTTATCGGTAGGGATGTTGCCTGGTACATCCGGATCGCCGTGGCCGGTATCTTCGCTGCTTGGGGTTGCTTTATTGGGAATACCCATCATGCGCTTGACGAAGCGCGAGATTGTGGCAAGTGATTTATGGGCGATGTTATTGGAGGTCTGGCGCATGGAACGGCCCTGAGTCGTTTCATACGAAGTGGAAACCGGCTGGCTGCGGTGGATGCCGCCGCCGGAACCGGTGTAATCAACCAGCAGTACCGGATTAGGTTTGCCATCCGTATCCGTCTGGTTGAGCAATGCCTCACGCAGCTCGGCAATGGCATGCTGGGTGAGTGCTGCACCGGCAGGGCCGGTGGATTTCATGATGTCGCTGCCAGCGAACATGACCATTTTGGTATGCTTGATTTCGGTGGTTTCATCTCCGTCATTGACCTCAATCCCATAGGCCCTTTTGACATCCGCCACCTTCAGGCGCTCGTAATCTGGCTCGCCTGTTTTGGTTAGCTTGTTTTTCTCCAGCTTCAGTGCAAGGCTGTCGCTGCTGATAGCCTCCTGATGGGTCTGAAAATGCTTGTTTTTATACGCATCCATGACGATGTCGTTAATGCGGCTCACCTGTTCACGGTATTCTACCAGTGGCACGATCTCTACGTGTTTGGCGGCATCGGTCGGTTCTACCAGTTTAAGCAGTGCCAACGCTTCCAGTACATCGGTGGTGTCGCGGCACTCAGCAATCAGGTATTGCGGAATGGCGTCAGGATTATGTGCCGCTAGCTCCATACCTTTCAAGGTTTCATGGAGGTTGCCCCCACGCTCCCCTTCCTTGGCGGGTTTTTGTGCTTTCATTTCGCGCTGGACGGCATCACGCACCGATTGCGACTGGTCGTCATGTGCGGCCAGTATATCCATCAGTGTTTCGATGGCCTGCCTGCGGTCGGATGCGGCGGCGCCGAGTGCGGCGGCCACTTCAGGAATTTTGATGACTTCCTCCATGACTTCTTCGTGCATTTCGCCATTTTCACGAATCTGTGAACGCAAGGCATAATTACCGAAACAATGCATCTGTGTTACCAGCACATCCATCTCACTGAGGATTGGGTGAGCGCCCTGTGAGTTATCTATGAAAGGCGGGAATTTAACCCCTTTGACCGCCATCTTGCGAATGCCTTCCATGGCTTCGATCATCTCGTCGGCTGAAGTAAACGGTGTTTCAATATCCGTAAAATTCGCTGCGCTGCGCACATGGCGTGCAGCCGCATCCCGTCTGTTATTGTCACCAACAGGGCGTTTGGCTACGTAGTTATTGAGGAATTTATCGCCCGTGCTTTCATCGTTTCCGTCAGGCAGATATTCAGGAGAAATACCGGCAATGATTTTATGGAAAGCCGTTTTTAGTCCAGCTACGGCTGTTTTCAGTGATTCAGGACTGTCTGCCTTGACAGTAGCTTCCATGTCATTGAGCATTTCGGCGATATTCACCGCGTATTGCAAAGACATAATGTTACGGTTGCGTTCAATCCCCCATGACAGCCGTGCTTCGGTCATGTCGGGTTTGCTGTCACGGTCGCCTGGCGACCATGTGCAAGGGTCCAGCAGGCGCGAGAAATGCCTTAATTCATCGGCTGTCAGTGCGGTGTGGTTGCGCAGGCCGCTACGAGTTGCCGGATCGATTACGCCCAGCATCATCTGCGGAATGGCGTCGAAGGCCAGTTCTGAAAATTCAATGCTACGCGTGATCTCGTCTTCAATTTTCAGGGCCTTGGTCACAGGCTTCATTTCGGTAAACAAATCCATCAGGCGCTTTTTCAACCAGCCTTGTTCTTCAAAATCCAGACTACCTGATCCGCTGGCAACTTTGGTGAATAAGGTGGGGCGCTCTTCAATAGCATGGTGGAGCTTGATTTCCGCTTCGATGGCACCTGAGTCCAGCATTTCCGTAGGGTGGGGAGTCTGAACGATCCCCTTTTTGTACAGCGGAAGATAGCTCAACACCTTGCGGTAGGAACTCTCGTCTTTCTTATCCTGTGCTGCGAAATAATCGAATATCTCGTTGAAGCCGTTAAAGCGCTTATCATATTCGTTGGTTGCGTTGATGTTGCCTGCCGCGTCATAGGCGCAGCGCGTGACGATTTCACTGAACATGCGCTTCTTGTCTTCATTTTCCCCTTCAAGATCGCAGATATTAAGCAACGTTTCGGCAAACTTGTCGCCGTCAATAGGAGTGTAGCGGTCGGCGTGGGCTTTTCTTTTGTGCTCTTTCCTCGCCTCCTGATAATTTTTGAGAGAAAATTGTCCGGTAGGGGATTCACGGTCTGCCAGTATTTTTTCTTCAAGTGGTGTCAGTGGTCTTGGAGCGGATGTGTCGGCCATGTGTCGTCCCTGATATTTTTTTATGAGTCATTACGTTACAATATATCACACCATTACTAATTAACACTAAAGGGAATTAGTGTTAAGTTTTTATTACAGAATCCTAACGGGGAAGTTTGTTAATTTAATAAATATCAATAGATTGGTTTATTTTTAGCTGGTTAGTGTCCGCAAGGACTAATCGTTAATTCTCAACGTATGGGGCCGCCGCCGCCGCCCAGCACTGTCAGCAATCCCTGACGTGGTTTGAACACGGATATTTTATAGAGGGTCTGAGGCTTGAAAAAAGGTAGGAAATTGCCGGACGAGCTGAGTATTGGCGAATATTGCAGGAATGCTTCGGCTACGATCACATTCTGGTTAGGCTGCACAGGATAATTGGACGGAAGGGTCGCAGGGCCATGCGCGATGCCGATATGGCTGGCATCGCTGCCCAGTATTTTATACTGCCAGCTGATGCAAGGTACGTTGATTACCGGACATACGGGAATAGGCAATGTTAATACGGTCACACTGGCAACGGAAGAAAAGATCACCGTTCCGTTGAAAGTATAGGGCTTCATGATCTGCGGTACGGCCAGTCCAAAACCATTGAGGGTCGCGGGCGATACCGTGGTGCCCTGCGTGGTGAAGTCGGCCATGGAGCTGGCAAGTTTATCCAGTTTCTGGTTGAGGAGGATAAAATTGGTCAGCTCGACCAGCCCAACCAGCATGATTAAAAGCAACGGTAATATGATGGCAAATTCAATCATCGCCACTCCGGCATTACCGATTCTGACAAGGTGTTTTAGCAGGGTTTTTGCTGACATCAGAACTGCTCGTTTCTTACGGTCGTGGTGGCGGTAATGTTATAGGTACCACCGCTTCCGATAAAGGCAGACATGAGTGGTGTGAATAATTTCCACGGGTACGATACGGTATATACCACTACTGCACCAGCGCCGCCTGCATTGGTTGCGCCCTGATCGATATCAAATACCCCGTTACCGTTGACATCGACAAAATTGACCCCCGGAACACCCGGGCAAGGAGCTACAGGAGGGGAAATACAGGGCTCCGGCTGTCCTATGTTGCTGAAACTATTGTAAGAAAGAATAGTAATTTTCAATAATGCCGGATTGAGGAACCCGCCTGAAAAAGTGTTGACCTGAGTGCGTATGTACGCCTCACGGCTGGTATTGAGTGTGGTGAAACCGGTTTTACCGATGCGCGAACCGACATTGGTGGCTCCTTCGAGGGCGGTATTGATAAAAAATATAAGGCCAAGCTCAATAAATCCCATTAAAATCAGAAACAAAGCGGGTGCTACGACCGCGAACTCGATCATAGCCACACCGTCTTGGTTTGCTTTCAGTGATCGCTTGCGTAGCATTGGTACTCCTATGGAATAGCGGCTGGCGTAATCTATCACAGCCTCACATGTATTAGCATAGGGTAAAACACTTAATAAAAAGTAATATTTTCATTTAAAATCGAGTTATTAACGCGAAATTCACTAAAATCCTGTATCATGTAACATCGGTCTAAAGGACATAAAAACCTCATATGATATTGAAAAATAAACTTATCAGGACGGAATCGGGCGGGGTTGTCATTCTGGTGGCGATCATGTTACCGCTGTTGATGATGATCCTTGGGGTCACGATTGATCTGGGACGGTCCTATGCCGCACGATCCAAGGCGCAGACGGCCTCGGATGCGGCGCTTCTGGGGGCGGTGTCCACCGCCAGCACGCTGGCGGTGAATACGGAAATGACACGGCTTTTTAATGCCAACTACCCTGCCAATTACATGGGTGGTACGGCAGTTAACATTGTGGTTACCGCGGTCTCGCAGGGACAATACACCGCGCAGGTGTCCTTTAATGTTCCCACAGTGATCATGAAAATATTTGGTACCACTACCCAGCAAATTTCCGTGCACTCCACCGTGAATTCCGGATACCAGTTGTCTGCGCCGCAGACGCTGGAGCTGGCACTGGTGTTTGATAATTCGGGCGTTGCCAATACCGCTGCCATGCGGTTGGCGGCGAATTCGATGGTCAATATTCTATTCGGGGCCTCCAACACCCTCAGTAACGTCCATGTCAGCATGATTCCTTACGATGTGGCGGTGGATGTGGGGAATAATCATGCCACATGGGTGCTGCCTGCATGGCTGGCACGATATAACCAGTTCAGTACATTGGCGGGCGGTGGCAGGGGATTCCTTGCCAACCGCAATAATGACGCCCCCCCTGATGCGCTGGTGGATGTGAGTGATGCCGCTCCCACCACGAATACCACAAGGTTCCGCACACCCGTTGCCTATGGAGCCGGTCTCCCCCTTAATGCGGGGCTTAATCCTGATTATGAGACTACGAATAAACTCGCGCTGATGCAATTCGGCCTGAACAGCAAACCCAACCTGCTGAATGCTTTTGCTACCATGCAGCCCACGGGTGGCAACCTGCGTATTGATGTGGGTTTGTTATGGGGATGGCTGAGCCTGTCACCCAACTGGCAGGGACGGTTTAATCCCGCGCTCCCCGGATTGCCAGCGGCGACGAGTCCAGTGGTGGGAAAGCGGATGGTGCTGGTGGTAACAGGAAAAAATAACGTCTATACAGGGCAGGTCAACAAATCGAATGACGATACCACCACCAAGCAAATGTGCGATGCCATCAAGTCACGCAGCATTACACTTTACGTGGTTGCCTATGGGGCTTCCGGTAGCTACAATTTTAACCTGTTGCAGAATTGCGCCACTGCCACCACCTACTTCTACCCTGCTTCAACAGGGGCGGCACTGGTGAGCGCATTTAACTCGATCGCCGATTCTATCCAGTATGATACACTCCGTCTGGTGCAGTGAGCGTGATATGCCAGACAATGATTCTAGCCCTGTTATCAAACTTCCCTATATCTCGGTGTTAAATGGGATTCCTTCGGATACGCCTGCATTTGCCCGTGCCCACAAAATTTTGTCCAAAGCGGCAAAGGCAGGATTCCGCTGGCCCAATGCCGGACTTGTGCTGGACAAAATTACCGAAGAACTCGATGAAGTGAAAAAAGCGGCCGCCGCGCAGGATAAAGCCCATACCGCCGAGGAAATCGGTGATGTGTTATCAGCGATTACCACGCTGGTGGTGTTTACGCAGTCCGAACCCATCACGCAACATACGCTACCGGTATTGGAACCGCATGACTCCGACGCATTGTTGGCGCAGGTGGATGAGGCATTTGCCAAGGTGAAAACCGCCGTGACAGAGAATAACACCGATAATACCAGCGGCGCGGTGCATGAGCTGGCGGCAGCGGTGGTGGCGTTTGCAAACTATCAGGGTATTGATGCGGAAGCGGCGCTGCAACGTACGAATGATAAATTCGTCTATCGCTTTGATGCGGTGAGCAAAGAACTACATCATGAAGGTCTGACCATGGAGACGGGACACCCCAACAGCATTTCACTCGGCAAGGTGATCGGGCGCTGGAACACGTATAAGGATGTACCTGAAAACGCAGAAACGCAAGGCAGCAGGCTGGACTATTCGTCCTTGTGAATCATCGTGCCGGCACCGTATTTGGTAAAGGTTTCCAGCAACAACACGTGCGGCAGGCGGCCATCAAGAATGTGAGCGGCTTCCACGTCGTTTTCAATGGCGTGCATACAGGTTTCAATCTTTGGAATCATGCCACCGGAAATCACACCGTCCTTCACCATTTTCTGCGCTTCACGGATGGTCAGCGAGCTGACGAGTTCCTTGTTTTTATTCAACACACCCGCTACATCGGTCAGGATCATCAGCTTGGCTGCGGCCAGTGCGGCAGCGATTGCACCTGCCACCGTATCGGCGTTGATGTTGTAGGTCTCACCGTTGGCACCGATGCCAATGGGTGCGATAACGGGAATTATGTCGGATTCGGCGAATTCCTGTAACAGCGTTGGGTCAATGCGTACCGGTTCGCCGACGAAACCGAGGTCGAGAATTTTTTCAATGTTGGAATCCGGATCGCGCACACTGCGGCGCAATTTGCGTGCCTCAATGAGGTGGCCGTCCTTGCCGGACAAACCGACTGCGATGCCTCCGGCAGCATTGATTTCCGAAACAATCTGTTTGTTGATGGAACCGGACAATACCATTTCCACGATTTCAACGGTGGCGGAATCGGTCACGCGCAACCCGTCAACAAACGAGCTTTGTATTTTTAAACGGTCGAGCATTTTGCCGATCTGCGGACCGCCGCCATGCACGACAATCGGGTTGATACCCACTTGCTTCAGCATCACGATGTCTTCGGCAAATTTGCGTGCAAGGCTGGCATCGCCCATGGCGTGGCCGCCGTATTTCACGACAAAGGTTTCATTGGCAAATTTACGCATGTACGGCAGCGCCTCGGACAAGGTGGCGGCCGTTTTAAGCCATGCTTCAGGTGTTTCCAGCGGTTTGGTTTTCATCGTCTCGGACTCGTTTTTAGATAATGGCGAACGGGATGAGTTGTTCTTGGAGTTCATAGATACCCTCTTTGCGTAATGAACTTGTGGCTATCACCTCAGGATGGGCGGCCACATGCGCCCCAATCGATTTTGTTGTGGATTCCAGTAATACGCTTAATTCTTTGGCTGTCAACGCATCGATTTTAGTGAGGATAATCTGGTAATTAACCGAAGAATTATCCAGTAGTGTCATAAATTCATCGTCTTTTTCCATGATGCCGCGGCGTGCATCAATCAGCAGGCAGGCGCGCTTGAGCGACGTGCGGCCCAGCAGGTAGCTGCGGATCATCTCGTCCCATTCGCTTTTACGCGCTTTGGAGACTTTCGCATAGCCGTACCCCGGCATATCGACCAGCACGAGGTGGTAGCCGAGGGCAAAAAAATTGAGCTGCTTGGTCAACCCCGGATTAGGAGACGTTCTGGCCAGTGCTTTCTGTCCCACCAGCGCATTGACAAGGCTGGATTTTCCCACGTTCGAGCGCCCGATGAATGCGATCTCTGGTGCGGTGACGGGCGGTAAGGATTCAACCGAACCGGCACCGGCGATGAATTCACAATGCTTGGTGAATAGCGGGTGTGGGGTAAAGGTATCTGCCACGGGAGTTATACTCACGACGGACTCGCCGTAACCAGTGTCCCTTTGTTGCCCGATCCATCATTCTTGGGAGTATGGCGCTGGGTAATAAAACGCTGCTGGAGGATGGAAAGGATGTTGCTCCATGCCCAGTATAATACGAAACCGGAAGCCATCTTATCAAAGAAGATAAGCATCATGTAGGGCATGTAGGTCATCATTTTTGCCTGCACTGGATCGGCAGGTTTAGGCTGCTGGTTGGTTTGGATAATCATCGTTATGCAGTAGACGATCGGCAGCAAACCGATATGCATCCAGCTTGGTGGCTCCCACGCGAACAGGCCAAAACCGGTGAACAGGTTGGAAGGATCGGCGGCGGATAAATCTTTAATCCAGCCATAAAACGGTGCGTGGCGTAACTCGATGGTGACGTTTAACCCGCGGAACAGGGCGAGGAACACGATAAGCTGCATCAGCACCGGCAGGCAGCCGGCGGCAGGATTGACTTTCTCGCGCTTGTACAACTCGCGGGTGGCTTTGTGCAGACCGATCTGGTCATCAACGTGGCGCTCGCGGATTTTTTGCATTTCCGGTTGCAGGGCCCGCATCTGCGCCATGCTTTTGAAGGATTTGTTGGCCAGCGGGAACATCGCCATTTTCACGAAGATAATGAAGATCAGGATGGCGACACCGAAATTGCCCGTAGCGTGGAACAGCGCGTTCACCACCATGCACATCGGCTTAGCGAGGAAGTAAAAACTGCCGAAATCCAGCGCGCGGTCAAAGAGCGGCAGCGGCGGGATATGTGCATCTGTATTGCCGTTGGCGTAGGAGTCCAGCACTTTGAGTTCTTTTGCACCGGCAAATAAACGCATCGAGAAATGGTCGGTGCTGCCATTGGCCACTGTGCGTGCTTCAGTTAAATAATCGACCTGAAAGCGGTCTTGGCTGTTTTTGATGTAATGGCTGACGGTGACTTTGGCGCGGTCGGTTTCAGGGATGAGTGCGGTCAGCCAGTAGTGATCGCTGATGCCGAACCAGCCGGACGTGTCTTCGTACACTTTCGTGCCTTTGTCTTTCAGTTCTTTGTAGGCCACTTCAGTGAGCGTTCCGCCCATTACGCCAATGGGGCCTTCGTGCAGGAATGCAGCCTGTTTGGGCATTTCATAGGTACGGTTGATGTAAGCATACGGGATGACGCTGATGTCATGGCCGCTGTTGTTATCGATGCTTTGCTGGATGCTGAACATGTAGTTTACATCGAGAGAGATAGCGAGGTGGTAGGTTACGCCATCGTCGTTTTTCCAGTCGAGATGGACGGTCTCGCCGGACTGCAATTGTTTTTTATCGGCCTTCCAATCCGAATGCTGGTCAGGCACCTTGGTTTTCTCATCGCCCGCCACCCAGCCTGCCTGTACGAAATAGCTTTCCGGATCACCATTAGGTGAAAGCAGTGTCAGCTCGGGGCTATTGGCATCAATAGATTTACGGTATTTGGCTAAGGTCAGGTCGTCGAAGCGTGCGCCTTTGAGCGCAATTGAGCCATGCAATTTATCCGAGTTGATGGTGACGCGTTCAGAGGTAGCGAGGCGTTGTTCGCGCGTGAGTGTAGGGTTTTCATCGGTTTCTGCAATGTCTTTGCCTGCCACGGTCTGGGTATGTTTGAGCTGTTCTTTCTGACGGGTTTCCGTTACTTGCGAAGCAAGGTGTGCCAGTGCCTGACGGCGCGGCCATTCCACCTTGAACTGCCAGCCAATCAATATTACGGCAGCCAGAAAGATGGCTATAAACAGACGTTGGTAATCGGTATCATCACGTGGGTGCATATCTACTTCTTCGAATGGGGAGGAACAGGATCAAAGCCGGTCGGGCCAAAAGGATTGCAGCGCAATACGCGGCGTAGGGTAAGAAAACTGCCTTTTACTGCGCCATGCGACTCCAGCGCCTCAACGGCATAGTGTGAGCAGCTGGGGCTGAAACGGCAGCACGCACCAAGCCACGGCGAAAGGCACCACTGGTACAATCGTACCAGCGCGATAGCGGATTTTTTGGCAACTACGGTAATGCTTTTCATGGATTTTCAGTCGGCTTATTCTGATTGTCGTTCTTCATAGAGGTTATTCTGGAAAATGCAAATTCCATATCGCGCACCAATACCTGAAAATCACACTCTTTGGCCTTGTGCCTCGGAACCATCACATAATCATGCCACGGTAGGGTGTAGGGTGTGGCGGATTGTCGCACTGCTTCGCGTAAACGGCGTTTGATTCTATTGCGGGTAACGGCATTACCCATTTTCTTGGTTACGGTGAAACCGAAGCGCGGAGGTTCTCCGGTGTAATGCCCTTCAGGGCGCGGGAGCATCTGTAAAATGAATGTGCCGGTAATAAAGCGTTTACCTTTGGCGGTAACGGACAGGAAGTCGGCGCGTTTTTTGATGGTATTCAACATGATACACCTGTGGCTTAAGCCAAATCAGGCCATTACAAGCGGCCAGCTATGCGCAGGTAGAAATAATTACGCAGAGAGCTTCTTACGGCCTTTGGCACGGCGAGCATTAATAACTCGGCGCCCACCTACAGTGGCCATGCGTGCACGGAATCCATGACGGCGCTTGCGAACAAGATTACTGGGCTGATAGGTACGTTTCATCGGAAATATCCTGAAATTCTAGTAAATTAGCTTTCCAAGTCTGTCATCACTGTAATGAATTCTGACTCAGGGAAGGAGGTTTATAGCGACTCGTACCTACACTGTCAACGATAATATCTGTCCCTGAAAAGGACGTAAATATTAAAAAATATGCAGTATTTACAAGCAGATGTCCTAAACCTTTTATTAATCAGCCTCAGGTAAACTCTAAGAAAAGTAGGGTGTTACAGGCAATTCTGTCTGTGCGCCGCACGATCACCGCGTACCAACCATAACGGCTTTATAGAATGTTTGCCCATCTGCGCATATTTTCCTTCATCAGTATTCTGCTGGTATGCGCTGCAGCTTTTTTTGGCGGCACGTATCTCAATGACCGCGCGGTGGAAGACCTCACACAACTGGTCGAAAAAAGTAATGCCAACCTTGCTCACGGCTATGTCAATTCTGTGTGGAAACGCTACCGTGACCAGATTGTGCCGTTGCTGGCGAATCCGGCTGATCTGAAAAATAATGCGGTGGTAGGTGAATTTGCGCGTGAGACGGTGCAATACTTTCAGAACATGCCGCTGACGCGCGTCAATATCTACAGCCCGTATGGCCAGCTGCTGTTATCGGATAATGTCAGCCTGACTAAAAAACTGGCGAATAATCCGTCTTCGCCAGATGTTGGCTTTGTGGTGAAACACTACAAAGGTGCCAGCCGCAGCAGCCAGATACTGACAGACATGACATTGCTGAATGAAGATCACATTAAGCTGGTGCAAACGATCAGCCCATTTACCGATAGTGTGGAAGGGATCGGTAATGCCGCGCCAGACGGGGCGCTTGAAATTCTGTTCGATATCACCGAACAATATGACGGCTTACGAAGCTTCCAGTATGTTGCTGGAGGGGCGCTGGTGGGGATTGTTCTCTTTTTCATTAGCATCTTGCTGATGAGCGCTAAAAAGGCGGAAAATATTATCGCCAAGCAGCACGAAGCCAATATGGAACTGACCGAAGCGGCCGCTGCCGCCGAAGCGGAAAACCGTGAAAAATCCCAGTTCCTCGCCAATATCAGCCATGAGCTGCGTACGCCACTGAACGCTATTATTGGGTTCTCCGACATCATCAAGAAAGAAATGATGCCGCAGATCGAAGATAAGAAATACCATGATTATATCGGCGATATCCATTCGTCGGGCGTTCACCTGCTCAGTCTGATTAATGACATTCTCGATTATTCTAAGGCGGAAGCCGGAAAACTGGTGCTGGAAGTGTCGGAAGTGAACGCCAGCAAGCTGGTGCAAAACAGTATGCGCCTTGTGTCGCCACGTGCCGAAGCGGCCAATGTGAAGCTGTTGGAACAGCTGCCGAAGGAAGCCATCATCATGATTACCGACGGCAAGAAATTCAAACAGGTACTGCTTAACCTGTTGTCCAATGCCGTGAAATTTACCCCTGCGGGTGGGCAGGTGCTGGTGACGGCGTGGCAAAATATTGCCGACGATACCTTCTCCTTTGAAGTGGAAGATACTGGTATCGGGATTGTACCGAAGGATATTTCCCGTGCTATGGCGCCGTTCGGGCAGGTAGATAACACGCTCAAGCGTAAATATGAGGGTACGGGCCTTGGTTTGCCGCTGACGAAAAAGTTTGTGGAATTAATGGGTGGAAAGTTTAAAATCGAAAGCGAACTGAACAAAGGCACCAAAATTACCTTCACCATGCCGCGCGAACTTAAAGAACGCGACGGCGTGACCGTTAAACAGGCATCGTAATAACTCTCATGGTTAAACGTCTTACCGCTGTTGATATCGCCGCCCGCAAGGGAGCTTCCCCGCTTGTTGTGCTGACCAGCTACACCGCGCCGATGGCCTCCGTGCTGGACAGCCATGTCGATATATTGCTGGTGGGCGATTCCCTTGGCATGGTGGTGTATGGCTTTGACAGCACCTTACCGGTAACGCTCGATATGATGATTAACCACGGTGCGGCGGTGGTGCGTGGTTCTAAACGTGCGCTGGTGGTGGTGGATATGCCGTTTGGCAGCTATCAGGCCAGCAAGGAAGAGGCGTTCCATGCCTGCGCGCGCGTGATGGCGCAGACAGGTGCGCAAGCCGTGAAGCTTGAAGGCGGTGCAGAAATGGCGGAAACTATCCGTTTTCTGGTCATGCGCGGCATTCCGGTGATGGGACATGTGGGGTTGATGCCGCAGCGGGTGAATGCGCTGGGTGGATATCGTTATCAGGGACGCAGCGACAGCGAAGCGGCTACCATTCTGCATGATGCACAGGCGGTGGAGCAGGCAGGCGTGTTTTCCATGGTGATGGAAGGGGTCAAAGAAGAGGTGGCACGGCATGTGACGGGGCAATTGCGCGTGCCAACCATCGGTATCGGTGCCTCACCTGCATGTGATGGTCAGGTGCTCGTCATCGACGACATGCTCGGCTTCAATAGCGGCTATGTACCCGGATTCGTCAAAACCTATGCCCATCTGGCCGAAGCGGTGGAGCAGGCCGTCAAAACCTATGCCGAAGAGGTGCGCAACCGCACATTCCCAAGTGCCGAATACTGCTATCCGCTGAAGAAAAATTAGTCTGAGGCTCTTATTTCCTGCTTTACAGCGCCGACGGCGGGCGTATGCTCTGGTTAATATCCAGAAACAACAGGTATTCACGTGTCATCCCAAGCTTCGGTGGTGCTAAGCGATCCGCTTTCCACTGCGTCTTCTCTCCTGTCACCGGAAATGGTCATTGCGGCTTCCAAGCGCATTGCGCCGTTCATTCACCGCACCCCGCTGGCAAGTAGTGAGCTGCTGAACCAGTGGCTCGGCCATGACATTATCTTCAAGATGGAGAACATGCAGAAGAGCGGCTCGTTTAAAATACGCGGGGCGTTGAATGCGCTGCTGACCTTAAAAGAACAAAATTGCCTGCCGGAAAAAATGGTGGCGTTCAGTTCGGGCAACCATGCGGCAGCGGTGGCGAAGGTGGGCAAGCTGCTGGGCATCGATACCACCATAATCATGCCGTCGTTTGTCTCCAAAGTGAAACAACACGCCACCAAAGGTTACGGCGCGAAACTCATCCTCACCGATACGCGCCCGCAAGCGGAAGCCATGGCAGCGGAGTTGCAGGCCAAAGGCGTGTGGCTGTTGCATCCTTATGACGATGACACCGTGATCGCAGGGCAGGGTACGGCTTGTTATGAATCGCTGGAAGATGGTGCAAAACCTGATGCCATATTCGCGGTATGTGGCGGTGGTGGGTTGTTGTCGGGTACATGGCTGGCGGCGCAGCTGCTGGCTCCGCAGGCGAAGATATTTGGCTGTGAACCAACACTGGGCAACGATGCTACGCGTTCGTTCCGCAGCGGCCATATCGTGGGATTTGACGCCACGCCGATGACCATTGCCGACGGCGCACGCACGCTGAAAGTGGCGCAGCGCACCTTTGCCTATTTGCAGAAGCTGGATGATTTTTACGAAGTTGACGAGCAGGACATTCTCTACTGGACGCAGTGGTTGCAGCATGTGCTGAAAGCGGTGGTGGAACCGACGGCTGCTGTGCCGATGGCGGCGGCTTTTGCATGGCTAAAAACGCAGACACAGAAGCGCCGTGTGCTGGTGATGCTGTCGGGGGGGAATATTGATACCACCACGCATCAGAAAATCTGGGAAAAAGATTACTTAGCGAACGTACCTTCGCTGTAAAGCTCTAGCCGAGCCACGCTTCGCGGGCGATGCCAAACGAGCTGGCGAGCGTGTGGAACGCATTGATCTGTGCGAGTGAGGACGAATCCGTGGAAGGAGTGGTCCCATCCTTGGAGTACGTGCTGCGGGCCAGTCCGGCGACGGTGCCATTGGCGGTGAGCAATTCCGTTGTATCGTCATCCGTCAGCGTTTTATTCTGTACGACATTGGTCAAAGTTGCCTTAAGTGGCGCGAGTGCTGTGTGGTATCGCTCATTGGCCATGAGCGAGGTGTCCAGCAACTGTCGGGCCTGATCGGCGGAAATCGGGTTGCCCTGTGTGTCAATCAGCGCATAGCCGTCGGTTTTGTCTTCAGGGAGATGGGTGCGTTTCGGGCTTAGGCCACGGTCTTCCGCCGTGGGGAGCTTCCGCTGCGGGTCGCTGACAGGGTAGACCGGCGGTACAGGTGTGATCTTATCAACCATAAGTCCCTATTTGTATTGTATATTCAATACTTCGTATTCTTTGCTCCCCTTGGGAGTCTTGACTTCCACTGTATCACCAACCTTCTTGTTGATCAAGGCACGGGCAATCGGGGCGGTGATGGAGATTTTATTTTCTTTAATTTCAGCTTCATACTCGCCTACAATCTGGTAAGTGATTTTGTCGCCGCTCTCCACATCCTCGAGGGTCACCGAGGCACCGAATTTAATCGTGTCATTTTTCAGTGATGTAACGTCAATGACATCGGCGCGAGAAACACGAGCTTCCAGCTCGCCGATGCGTCCTTCGATAAAGCTCTGTTTTTCCTTGGCGGCGGCATATTCGGCGTTTTCCGACAGGTCGCCGTGTGCGCGCGCTTCGGAAATAGCGGCGATAATCGCAGGGCGGTCGACGCTTTTAAGCTGCTTCAGTTCCGCTTCCATGCGGGTATAGCCTTGCGCGGTGATAGGAAATTTTTCCATAGGTTACGTTCACAATTCTGATGGGTTAGGACGCGGCAAAATATTCCTGAACGGACTTCACGTCAAGACCCCCGCCTTGTTTAATCGCGGCAATGGCCTGCGCCACGGCACGCGCACCTGCCACGGTGGTATAATATGGAATTTTGCCCAGCAGCGCGGTGCGGCGGATGGAAAACGAGTCCACCAGTGACTGCGAACCGTCGGTGGTGTTGATGACGAGCGCAATCTTGTTGTCTTTCAACTGGTCAACGATATGCGGACGGCCTTCACGTACTTTATTCACTATTTCTACGGCGATGCCCGCTTCTTTCAGGAAGTTGGCGGTGCCGCGTGTGGCCACCAGCGTAAAGCCCAGTTCGGCAAGTTGTTTGGCGACAGGAGTGATGTGGGCTTTGTCGGATTCTTTCACCGATACGAAGACGCAACCGGACTGTGGCAGGGTGCTGCCTGCGGATAATTGTGACTTGGCGAAGGCGCGGGCGAAGTCGCGGTCGATGCCCATGGCTTCGCCGGTGGATTTCATTTCTGGCCCAAGGATAACGTCAACTCCGGGGAAACGGGCGAATGGAAAAACCGCTTCCTTCACAGCAACATGTTGAACTTTTTTTATGTCCTCAAGGTGGAATGATTTCAGTTTTTCACCTGCCATTAGGCGTGAGGCGATTTTAGCAATCGGGATGCCGATCGACTTGGCGACGAAGGGGACGGTCCGGCTGGCGCGCGGGTTCACCTCAATCAGGTAAATCTCCCCGTTTTTAATCGCAAACTGCACGTTCATTAATCCGATGACCTTCAGGCCTTTGGCCAGTGCCACGGTTTGTTCTCTGACCTGTTTCAAGATGGATTCATCGAGGGAATAAGGCGGCAAGGAGCAGGCGGAGTCACCCGAATGGATACCGGCCTCTTCAATATGCTGCATGATTCCGGCTACGAACACGTCGTTGCCATCGCTCAGCGCATCGACATCCAGCTCAGTGGCATCCTGTAAATACGAGTCGATGAGAATAGGGCCGTCGCCGAACAGTTTGGTCAGCTCGCCGATATAATTTTCCAGCGTTTGCTTGTCATACATGATGGCCATGCCGCGGCCACCCAGCACATAAGACGGGCGCACCAGCAGCGGGAAGCCGATATGGTCGGAGGCCTTCATCACCTCTTCGGTGTTCAGCGCAATGGCGCTGTTCGGCTGTTTAAGTTTGAGCTTGTCCACGAGTTTGCGGAAACGGTCGCGATCCTCGGCGAGGTCGATGGAATCGGGCGAGGTGCCGATGATGGGTACGCCGGCTTTTTCGAGGGCGCGGGCGAGTTTCAGCGGCGTTTGCCCGCCGAACTGCACTATCACGCCTTTGACGGTGCCGCGTTCCTGTTCTTTGTGGATGATTTCCAGCACGTCTTCGACGGTCAGCGGTTCGAAGTATAAACGATCGGAAGTGTCATAGTCCGTCGAGACGGTTTCGGGATTGCAATTGACCATAATGGTTTCGTATTTCGCCTCTTTCAGGGCGTAGGCGGCGTGGACGCAGCAATAGTCGAACTCAATGCCCTGACCGATGCGGTTGGGGCCGCCGCCGAGAATAATGATCTTCACGCGGTTGGTGGGGTTGGATTCGCAAGCCGTGTCAGTGGCTTTCGCCTTTGCGGGGTCGAGGTATTGCACCTTGGGATTTTCGTAGGTGGAATACATGTACGGTGTTCCTGAATCGAACTCGGCCGCGCAGGTGTCTACCCGCTTGAAGACAGGGCGGATATTTAAATTATGGCGCAGGGTGGCGATGTCGGATGGCAGGGTTTTGGTCAGCTCGGCGATGCGGGCATCGGAAAAACCCATGCGCTTGAGTTCATATAGTTCGGTGGCGAGCGCTTCGGGGTCGAGCTTCATTTGTTTGCGGAACTCGAGGTCCTGTATACGCGATTCCGCCTGCACAATGGATTCCAGCTGGCGGACAAACCATGGGTCGAACTTGGCAATAGCGCATATTTCATCGACATGCATGCCCATGCGCAGTGCCTGCGCGGCGACGAGCAGGCGGTCAGGGGTCTGGCGAGCCAGCGCCGTGCGGGCGGCGTCTAAGTCCTTTAAGGGGATTTCGTTGAGGCCGGTGAGGCCGATCTCTAAGGAACGCAGTGCCTTCTGTAGGGATTCGGCAAAGCTGCGGCCCATGGCCATGGCCTCACCGACCGATTTCATGGCGGTGGAGAGCAGCGGTTCGGTGCCAGGGAATTTCTCGAAGGTGAAGCGCGGGATTTTGGTGACGACATAGTCGATGGTCGGCTCGAAGGACGCAGGCGTAACCTTGGTAACATCATTCAGGATTTCATCAAGCGTGTAGCCCACTGCCAGCTTGGCGGCAACTTTGGCGATAGGGAAACCGGTGGCCTTGGAGGCGAGCGCCGAAGAACGCGATACGCGCGGATTCATTTCAATGACAATCATGCGCCCGTCTTTCGGGTTCACCGCGAACTGCACGTTAGAACCGCCGGTATCGACACCGATCTCGCGCAATACCGCAAACGAGGCATCGCGCATGATCTGGTATTCTTTGTCGGTCAAGGTGAGCGAGGGGGCGACGGTGATGGAATCACCGGTATGCACACCCATCGGGTCGACGTTTTCAATCGAGCAGACGATGATGCAGTTGTCAGCGCTGTCGCGCACGACTTCCATTTCGTATTCTTTCCACCCCAGAACCGATTCGTCGATGAGGACTTCAGTGGTGGGCGAGGCATCAAGGCCGCTCTTAATGATGGCTTCGAATTCTTCCATGTTATAGGCGATACCGCCACCCGAGCCGCCCATGGTGAATGACGGGCGGATCACCGCTGGCAACCCGACATACTCAAGCACTTTCAGGGCTTCTGCAAGCGTGTGGGCGATGCCGTTTTTGGGAACATCGAGGCCGATTTTCTTCATGGCGATGTTGAACAGCTCGCGGTTTTCGGCTTTGTTGATGGACTCCAGACGCGCACCGATGAGTTCCACGTTGTATTTTTCCAGTACGCCCGACTCCGCGAGAGCCTTGGCGCAGTTAAGCGCGGTTTGGCCGCCCATGGTGGGCAGCAGCGCATCGGGGCGTTCCTTGGCGATAATTTTGGTCACCATGTCCGGTGTGATTGGCTCGATATAGGTGGCATCGGCCAGCTCGGGGTCGGTCATGATGGTGGCAGGGTTGGAATTCACCAGAATGATGCGGTAGCCTTCGGCGCGCAGGGTCTTGCAGGCTTGCGTGCCTGAATAGTCGAATTCGCAGGCCTGACCGATAACGATAGGGCCGGCGCCGATGATGAGAATGGATTTAATGTCTGTGCGTTTTGGCATGGATTTCTTCTGTTGGTAGTGTGATTTCAACCTTGCTCTGCGTTTTAGCGGAAGTGCGTGTTGCGTCAAGCATCTAGTGAACCCGTAGGAATAGGTGAGCGTTTGGCCCTGTAAAGGCGTCTCTCCATCCTTTTTTGTTTATAAAACGGTCGATTAATGGGGCGTTGGTATTGGATATCAATATGCCACCTACTCCATAATGATCCAGTATCCCCTCCCAGCCTGGCATACCTACCACGATGGTGGAGTAATCATGGAGGATTTGAGGGGGGAACGCGGTTTCGGTGCGTGGGTCAACGAATACGGGGATTCTCCCGCGGGTGGTATATTCTAGTATAGCAGCCAGATTGAAATCGGTCAGGAGGCGTGGATTATCAACGTTTTTATCAATATAGGCGATTTCAGGATTCAGGTCGGGGATGTACGGATTCTGGTCCTGATAGACACCGGCGGCAGAAGATGTTGGTAGCCACAGAAGGGTTGCGAGGCAGGCGGCAGCGGCGATATAGGCAGGCGGACGTTCATTATAGCGTTTGGCACACAGAGTTAAAAAACCCAGTGCGGAGGTGGGCATGTATTGCCGCAAGCCGCAGGCAGTGACAGGGGCAGAGATAACGGCAAAAATTGAAAAATGCCGTGTGCTGGTCAGGCCAAAGAACAACCAGAGATACGATAAAAGACGGACGGTGCGTAGTGACTCAGTGCACATATAAGGTGCGGCAAACAGAAAAACGATTATATAGCCTTTCAGCATCAGCTCATGCGCGGACGCATTGAAGGGACGCCATTCAACGATAAGCCCGCTGCTTGCATCGTTAAACGGGCGGATGACGGCCTCGGCTATATTCACTCCGTAGGGATTACACAATATGGCCAAAAATGTCACAATTCCGGTGAGGAAAAGAGCGCGTGCCAGTGATTTATTACGGGTGTAGAGTGCCTCGGCAAAAAAGACTGCAATCAACATGCCACCGACGATAAAACCGCCGTGCATATTCACCCATAATAGCATGGATAATGGTAGTAAAACCAGCCAGCGGTGTGATAATTTTTGGGTGGTGATACCGAGCAATAGCAATATCCACCAGCTATTCATCAGGTCGGTGATCTGGAGCGGGCGCAGGTTGAGCGAGAGCAAGGGAAGCAGGCTGGCGGTGGTGACAAGTGCCATGGCAATGCTGCCGCTTTGCAGGGCGCAGTTGGCAAAAATAAGGACGATGATCAGGGCAATAATCATGGCATTCACAGCAAAGGCAGCATGCCAGCCGGAATGTTCGTGGAGGTAGCTGAAACCTATGTCCCATAGCCATGAGATATTCAGCCAGCGGTAACTACCAGCGGTGAACGACCATGAGTCGGTGAGTGGAATCCCTCCTTTTTCGCGGATGAGATCGCCGGTGGCGAGGTGCCAGAACGGGTCGGTGTCGTCAAACATACTACTGACAAAGCCGGTGACGGTGCAGGCGATGGCGACGAACAACAGGCCGCAAAGCGACAACAATGCGTAACGTGCGACGGTAGGTGAAGTGTTGTAATTACTTTGTGCTTTGTTCATATTATTCATACCAGCATATCATGGGTGTCACTCAGGGTTTTCCGGTAAAAATCGTTTTCGGAGGGGTAGGTGTGCAAGGCTCCTTTGGGCAGGGGCCGGTTTTCTGCGAGACGACTTCCTGCAGTTTGAAAATATCGACATCGAGCTTGTATTTTAGTTGCAGGCGTTCGTGGGTTTCTTCCTGCTCGATGGTGTAGGTCATTGAGCTGTCGGCCTTGTCAAAATGGTAGCTCAGGCACATAAAGGCCACGCCATATTCGAGCTTCGAGCGGTTGATGTCGGGATTGTATTCCTCGATAAACAGCGGATCAAAATGCGGGATGCCGCCTTCGATTTTGACGAGATCGACGGTGTAGCCGTACTGGCCATGTTCACCGGCAGTGCCACTGTAAATCAGGAAGCGGTTGTTGCCGAGGCTGACGGTTTCCTGTTTCAGTATGTCCTGTTCGGACATCTGCTTGCGTGCGGTGGCGGCGTGGGCAGGTAATGCCAATAACGCGGCGCTGAGAAAAAATGGGAGGAGGCGGTTAGGTGATGACATGGGCATGTATATACGGTTTGATAATGGTTAACATTTTATCGGCGGTCTTTTTAATTTCAGCGATATAAGTTGGCATGCGCTGATAGATAGGAAGAAGTATGTCAGGTGGCTGCGGTAATTTACTGGTATGGTAGTCCTCTAACATGCGTTCCCACAAGAGGCGATTATCCAGCCATCCCTCCATATAGGCTTCGCGGAAGGTGGTAAGCGGCGTGTTGGTGTGCATGCCGTGAATGGCGATGCATTTGCGTACCATGACCCAGACGCAATCCATGCAGGCATGGAAAGATTCAAGGATTTGCTTGGCTTTAGCTTCATCAGGTATGCCAACGAAGCTAGGCATGTAATTAACCCAGCCGGTCAGCTTCTCGTGCCAGATGCGGAAAAACTCATCCAGATTGTCCCTGACGATGGTTGTGCTGCCGTAGGTTTTTAAATAGAGCAACTGGCGTTTATAGAGCAGGATATTGCGGTGTTCGGGGTCGGTGACTTTATCAAGGCGGATGGCATCAACGCGCATGAGGATTTCATCGTTATAGCGTGCGGTACGGAAGGCTTTGTTCCACTCCTCATCCGTAGCTAGCGGGCAGCAGATGGCCAGATCAATGTCGGAGCGCTCATGATGGTCGCCGCGCGCACGCGAACCGGTCAGATAAATAGCCTCTACAAAAGGAAACGCCTTCAGCTCCTGAAAAAAACGGTAGTCTTCTAGTGCTTTGCCGTCAATGTGCATGTTCGTAAGGCTTGATCAGGTGTTTCATGGT
Source organism: Alphaproteobacteria bacterium (assembly GCA_025360605.1). Taxonomy (GTDB): domain Bacteria; phylum Pseudomonadota; class Alphaproteobacteria; order Rickettsiales; family SXRF01; genus JANYBV01. The sequence goes on from JANYBV010000031.1 coordinate 160,673, forward strand.
GTCGGTGGCTTCGCGCAGCGCATGGACATACTGTGGTAAGCGCTCGTACACCCTACGCCGTTTTTCTTCCGTCGAGTCATAGCGGGTTTCGTAATGATCTTCAACCATCGCTTCCCACACCGCACGGTCGGTAATCCAGCCTTCTGTAATGGCTTCACGTAAGGTGGAGAGTGGGTTGTTGGTATTCAGCCCATGAAGTGCCAGACATTTTCGGTATAGAACCCATGCACAGGAAAATCCGGAATGAAAGCTCTGCAACGCCTTTTGCACATGCTCATCACTCAGTATTTCGCTCGACGATAACTGCTCTTCCAGATAGTTGGCCCAGCCGAGCATTTTTTCATTCCACGAGGTGATGAATTCCAGCTTGTAGGACAAGCTCCAGCGGTGCTTGGCAAAAGTTTCCTTGAGGTAAAGCAATTTCCGGTCACGGATGATCTGGTTTAAAAAAGGCAGGTCTTTGTTGGTGTCAAGGCGGGCGATGTCTACTTTCAGCAGAAGTTCATTATTGTTGGTGACGATTTTGCGCAGTTCGGCCCATTGCTCATCGGTGGCGCCATTGCATACTACGCCCAGATCGATATCAGAATTAGCGCGGTTATCGCCGCGTGCCCATGAACCATACAGATAAACCGCCTCTACCAGCGGATTGGCGATCAGCTCCTGAAAGAAGCGGTAGTCTTCAAGATGTTTTCCGTCAATGAGCATGTTCATATGGCTTTATCAGTTGTTTCATGGTGTCGGCGGCTTCGCGCAGCGCATGTGCGTACTGCGGTAAGCGCTCGTACACCCTACGCCGTTTTTCTTCCGTTGAGTCATAACGGGTTTCATAATAGTCCTCAACCATTGCTTCCCACACCGCACGGTCGGTGATCCAGCCCTCAATGCAGGCTTCACGCAAAGTGGAGAGCGGAGTGTTTGTGTACATCCCATGCAACTCAAGACACCTACGGTACAGCACCCACGCACAATCAAAGCCAGTATGAAAACTATGCAACGCTTTTTGTATAAAATCATCTGTTGGCGTTTCACCCGACGATAACTGCCCTTTCAGATAGTTGGCCCAACCAAGCACTTTCTCATTCCACGTAGTGATGAATTCCAGTTTTTCTGATAAACCGCAGCGGAGTGAGTCGATGGGTTCTTTCAGATAAAGCAATTTCCGGTCGCGGATGATACGGTATAAAAAAAGTAGATCCTTGTTGGTATCAAGGCGGGAAATATCCACTTTTACCAAGAGTTCGTTATTGTCGATGACTTTTTTCCGCAATCCATCCCATTCTTCTTCGGTTGCGCCATTACACACTACACCCAGATCGATATCGGAATTGGGGCGGTTATCGCCGCGAGCCCGCGAGCCATGTAGATAGACGGCTTCCACCAGTGGATTGGCTATCAGCTCTTTAAAAAAACGGTAGTCCTCAATGTTTTTCTCGTCGATGCTCATGCGGGACAGGCACTATGAGTGGTGTGATTGGCTAACAACGGTTCCGGAAATCCAAGAATGTGAATTCCTGACACCTGAGTGGTCATTTCCGGCTGCCCATCATCGTGACGAAGTCATCAAACAGATATTGGCTGTCATGCGGGCCAGGGGAGGATTCAGGATGGTATTGCACACAAAATACCGGCTTGTCGGTAACGCGCAGGCCTTCGACGGTGCCGTCGAATAAGGATACATGCGATACTTTGACGTTTGCCGGAAGACTGTCCGCCACTACGGCAAACCCGTGGTTCTGGCTGGTGATTTCCACCGCGCCGGTGGCAAGGTTTTTCACCGGCTGGTTGGCACCGCGATGGCCTTGTGCCAGCTTTTCTGTTTTGCCACCGAGTGCCAGCCCCAGCAGCTGGTGTCCGAGGCAGATGCCAAAAATAGGAGTTCCCGATGCAATCAGTTTTTTAAGTATAGGGGTTGAATACGTACCGGTGGCGGCAGGGTCCCCCGGACCGTTGGACAGAAAAATACCATCGGGTTTGTGGGCAAGGATATCTTCGGCTTTGGTTTTTGCAGGCACCACGGTGACTTTGCAGCCGCGTTCGGCAAGCGAGCGCAGGATGTTGAGTTTCTGGCCGTAATCAATGGCGACGACATGGTATTTTTGTTTAAATGCCGGATATTTTTCAGGCGGCAGGCGCCATGTTCCTTCGGTCCATTCATAGGGCTTTTTGGTGCTGACAGTGGCGGCCAGCTCAAGGCCCGCCATGTTAGGTGCATCGGCAAGGCGTGCTTTGGCTTCTTGCAAGGCCTCAATCGTCAGTAGCACTTTGCTGGAAATAATCACAGCGTTTTGTGCCCCACCTTTGCGGATGTGATGGGTCAGTGCGCGGGTATCCACCCCACAAATGCCGGTAATGCCCTGCTGGATAAGCCATGTGTTAAAGTGGGTGCCGCTGCGAAAATTGGAATCCCGTGTAATTTCTTCGCGAATGACCAGCCCGCTGGCCACCGGTTTGACGGTTTCATTATCCTGAGTGTTGCAACCGACGTTGCCAATATGCGGGAAGGTAAACGTAATGATCTGGCTAGCGAAGGATGGGTCGGTGAGTATTTCCTGATAACCGGTCATGGCGGTGTTGAAGCAGATTTCACCAATGCCGTACCCTTCTGCGCCAATGCCCTGACCAAAAAATAACCTGCCATCCGCCAGAATCAGGCAGGCATTAGCATCGTCAGGGATTGCAACGGCAGAATGTGACATGTATTTCTTGGTCTTTTCCAATAATAATCAAGGCAAATTGCCCGCACATTAGAGAAACCCCTTATCTGCGTCAAGGGGCTATCACTTATGCTTCGCCATTGGCTCCTAATGATTAATACTTATCGAGGGCTTAATGGGGTCATTGTTCGAAAGTGACAGGATCCGCTTCAGCCAAACGGGCTGTTTCTCATGGTAGGGGGTTTCGTACAGCTCGGTACGGGTTTCTTGACGGTAGAGATTATGGATTTGCTTGCGGGCTTCTTCGGGACCAAAGTTGTCAAAAAACAAGGTGATCACCGCATCTACCAGAAAAGGATTAGGCGACCCTTTCTCTTCATTTACCCATGTGGCACAGTGAAACACGTTGAAGTTGTCATGTGATGTTCTGAGGAGTTCTTTTTTAAATTTTGCGGTGGCGGCCAGTTTGGATTCACTGGTTGCGACCAGTGCATCCATCAGGTCATCGCTAAAAGCGGCAAATGTGTCTTTATTCCCTGTGAAGGCAGCTTCATGAAGTGGGGTGAGTCCTGCAAACCATGGATGGGTGAATTGTTTGAGGTAGGTTTCATTATCCAAATGATGGTCTTTATGTAAACGGGCTATTTTCGATGCCAGTACCCTGTAAATAGATGTGTTACCTGACTTAATGGCGCGAAGTAGCGGCGTGACATTTTTCTTGTCCGGTTTGATAAATTGCTCGGCGTAGGTTTTGTCATCAATAATTCCCTGCTTGTGCAGCACCAGCAATTCGGTAGTAATCTTATTGTATACTGTTGTGTTGGCTGACGCGGTAGCGGACAGCAGCAGGCTGTATCCTGCCTGTGTTTCGATGAGGAACTGATCGGCATAGGTTTGATCGGAGATCAGCTTGCGTTTGCGCAGGTCTGTAATTTCGTTGAGAACACTATCTACCAGATCAGGGGATCCGATGGCGACCGCATCACTCAGCGGTGAAAATTTGTCATTGGTCAGGGACGTCATTACCCGCGCGTAGGCTTCCCATGTCAGCGCGTTTTGTTCGGATGGTTCGCGCTGTTCATTGCGGGCGGCTTCTTCCTTACAAAAATCGGTCAGGAGTTCAAAGACAGCCTGAGATTTAGCAATACGCAAATCAGGGTTGCATTTGATTTTATCGATGAACGGTAGGTGTAATACATCAATGATATGAGAGCATTTATTGATGCTGGGTTCCAGCAGAATGTCAGGATGGTCCAGTGCTTTGGTTTTTAGGAAGTTTTCAATACGGTTGTAGCACCATTCCGCTGTTTCCGAGTCATTGGCCCTGAAGGCCATATCCTTGATCAGGTCATGTAATTCATCGCCAAGCGCAGTGCGTATGCGAAGAAAATCACGCTGTGGACGGTTCGGATGGTTCATTCCGTTTATGTTCCTGATTAATAGTAAACGATTATTAACTTTTATACGGGATAAAGTCAAACCCTATATACAACAAAATAAATAGCTAAAATTTATATAATTGTTGTAATTCAATTACTTGTTAATAACGTAGATATTTGCGGTGTGGCCTTTAAAAGCCAGATGCCAGCCTTTGAGGTTCCTGAATCGCTTGTTATAACCTTCATCACCGACAGGAATAATCGCACCATCCAGCTGATAACGTTTAATAATATCTTCCCAGCCGGCGCTTTCTTGATTGAATGCCATGTAGTCTTTGATTACTGGGATGGGATAGACGATAGCGCTGCGCCCATCCATAAAGACTGGTACTTTACCGTGCGTGAGGAACAGCAACACTCCACTAAGATTATAGGTGTTTAAAAATCTTCCCTGCGGGTACTTGGTTTCAAGATAGGTAATTTCGGGGGATAGGTCCGGCATGGGTAAAAAACCGTTCATGCCATAGGCACGTGACGCCGAGGGCGAAAAAAGCCACATGCTGGTGGCAACAGTGGCTACCAGCATGGCGCTCATTGCCTTGTGGGTGCTAAAAAGATCCATGCTTTTTTTGATAAGGCGTTGCACAAATAGCGGTTGTGGACGCTGGGGTTGTGATTTTTGTAACTGGCTGGCGATGGCAAGCGCCAGCGGCGGGGCGGAAACCACGGCAAAGATGCGTAAGTTGCGGGTGAAGATGATACTGATTCCCATCCAGAAACAAGAAATCAAACGTTCGGCTGGTGTAAGCGGTATGCGCCGAAGCAGCACCAGACCGATAAATAATAGAAAATAAAAAATGATGGCGATATTACCGGTATCTAATTGCAGGGTGCGGAATTCCTGAATAATTGAAACGCTGGGATCGTTTGGTATGAGCAGCAGATTTATAAATGCGTTGATGCCGTAGGGATTAATAAGAGACGTCAGAACACTTAAGGATCCGGCTACGATCATCGTGCGGAGCAATTCCCATCGCTTCTGTATTAAAAACTCAAGACTGAAAAATCCCATCAGGAAAAAGCCGAAGATGAATCCGCCGTATAAATTTACCCAAAAGAACATCAGTACCGGCAAGGCGAAAAGCCAGCGCTGCGGGAAGCGGCGCAGACTCACGTGCGTCAGGAGTAACATGGTTAATGCGATAAATAGCAGGCCGATGCGGTGTGGGCGGAAACTGACATCAAACAAGCACCCGCATGATAACACTGTTGCCAGAATGGCGCTGAACCACTCGCCCGAACGCAGCATGCAACTGGCAAAAATGACTGCTAAGGTGGCGGCGATCAGAATGCTGTTAAACATGACAATGCCTTGCCAGCCGTAAGATTCCAAGACATAGCTGCTGATGGTGTCAAAGCCCCATGAATAGATATACCAAGGTGTTTCTCCGGCAGTGAATGAAAATACATCATGCTTGGGAATGGCGCCAAGGCTACGGATGGCATCACCAGTGGCTATGTGCCAGTAAGTATCGGGATCCGCGAACATCATTGTGAAGGCGGTAGGTAAAAGCAGGGCAAAACCAATAAACACTGCACAGGAAAAAAAGACAGTGGTTGGCATGGATAAAATTATTTTTCTTGTTTTTCGACAAAATCCACAATGATGGGCACAACGTGTTCACGGAATTTACGGCCGTTAAAAATGCCGTAATGCCCTACACCTTTTTGCACGAAATGCTTGCGCATGGATGGGGACAGGCTGCTACAGAGTTTCTGCGCCGCCTCGGTCTGGCCAACGCCGGAAATATCGTCCAGCTCGCCTTCGAGCGTGAGCAGTGCGGTCTTGGTGATGGCGGATGGTTTTACCTTCTTACCTTTGAAGACGAACTCGCCCTTTGGCAGCAGGTGACGCTGAAACACCTGATCGATGCTCTCTAAATAAAACTCGGCCGGCAGATCGCACACGGAGAGATATTCGTCATAGAATTTCCTGTGTGCGGCGGCGCTATCACCATCGCCTTGTACGAGGTGCTTGTAGAGGTCTTTATGCGCGTCGATATGGCGGTCGAGGTTGAGCTGCATGAAGCCGGAAAGCTGCATGAAACCAGGGTACACGCGGCGCATAAATCCGGGGTAGTTGAACGGTACACGGGTAATTACGTTGGTTTCAAACCAGTGCAGCGGTTTTTCTGCTGCCAGTTTATTGACCTTGGTGGGGTTGACGCGCGTATCAATCGGCCCGCCGATTAAAGTCATCGAACGTGGCGCGGCCTTGTCGCCCATTTCGTTCATCACGCTCATAGCGATCAGCACCGGAACAGACGGTTGGCACACGGCCATTAAATGCACATCCGGCCCGAGCAGGCGCGAAAACTCAATCGTGTAATCGATATAGTCTTCCAGATGGAAATTGCCGTGGATCATGCCAACGTTGCGGGCATCGAGCCAGTCGGTGATGTACATGTCCATGAACGGAAGCAATGCTTCTACCGTGCCGCGCAACAAGCTGGCATGGTGGCCGGACATTGGTGCAACCAGAAGCATTTTAGGCTGTTCTTTTTTGATATCCTTACGGAAATGCAGCAAGCGGCAGAAAGGTTTTTTTGCTACCACATCTTCAAAAACCTCAACGCGTTTACCGTCCACGAGAGTATGGTGAATGCCGAAGTCCGGCTTGCCGTAACGGTGCGTTACACGCTCTACCAGCTCGGATGCAGCGGCCATGTGGCGGCCATAACCGGTATAGCTTAACGGGCTGAGCGGATGGCTGTGAAATGTTTTGCTGGCGTTAGCGAGCATATTGATGGGGGTAATCGCCGCGTAATGCATTTCATGGAGGTTGTAGAGGGACATATTCTCACGCATGTGAATCATGGGTATTCCTATTTTAAACATAAACATTACACGACATTACTCCATATTGTACGCTATGTTAAATAAATTAAATATTAATTTATCCCGAAAAGAGTCAGGTTTTTCGCGTTTTACGCGAGGTTTGAATAGTGTTGCGTGTTGCATTAGGGCTGCGGCTCTGGTAACAGAGTCTGATTCTAACCATTTGATTCACTTATGAATGAAACACAATACCACCAGATGGCCGATGCGGCACTGGAGCAGATTGCAGAAATGCTCGAAAAACCGGATGCCAAAGGAATGATCGAACTTGAAGTGCAAGGCGGCATCGTGACCATTGAGCTGGATGATGGCAAACAGTTTATTGTCAGCAAACACGCACCTTCGAAGCAAATCTGGCTTTCGTCACCGCTGAGTGGCGGCTTGCATTTCAGTTATGATAATGCGCATCAGGATTGGCGGCTGGCCGACCAGCGCAGCCTGCAACCGTTGCTGCTGGCGGAACTGAAACAACTGGCGGGAGTTGAGGTATGAGCAGGGATTTCAGGGGGGAATTGCTGCAACGGCTGTTGCAAACCCAGCGCGATACCTATGCGTGGCTGGGGGCTGTGCGCTATGTGGTGTATTCAAGCGATGTGCCGAAACCAGAAGAGCATGAGGATGACAGAGATTCAGGCAGGAAAAGAGTGTCCAGTGATATCCAAACTTCTTCCGATAGCTGGTATGAAGCACTGAATACCCAATTGATGGGCGCGTTCAGATGCGCGGAAGGGGCGTTGTCCAATGAATGGGCAAAACAGCGCGACCCAAGGCATACGGGCCCTGACGCGGAAGAGAATTTTGCCCATTCCTTCGAATCGAATATCGCTGCCATTGCACGTACGGTGCTGGAGACTGAAAAAAAAATCGATGGTGGGCGGATCAATGAAAGCAAGCAAATGCGTGATTCCATCGGTTGGGTAAAGGCCGACCTGAAAGCGTTGATATCGCTCTATGAAGAACATTTGCATGAACTGACCATGTCGGTATCGAATGATGATTTGCTCGGTCTTCGCGCACAGATTATGGATGGGCGGACGCGGTCATGAGCAGTAAAAACACCGCCGAGTTGCGCCCCAAAGGTGATGTCAAAAAACTACAATCGCTGCTGCATTACTTGAAACCGTACCGTGTGCGCATGGCGTTTGCGATTGTCGCGCTGGTGATTTCATCCTCGTCCGTACTGGGCATGGGCGCGGCGTTGCGCTATCTGGTGGATGAGGGGTTGAGCAAGGGTGACAGCGTGATGCTGGACCATGCGTTCGAGATTCTGATCGGTGTGATTATGTTGCTTTCCATCTCGACATTCACGCGTTTTTATCTGGTGTCATATATCGGTGAAAGTGTGGTTGCCGATATTCGTAATGATGTCTACCGCCATCTGGTCGAGATGCATATCGGCTTCTTCGAAACCACGCGTACCGGCGAGCTGGTGTCGCGCCTGACGACGGATACAACGCTTCTGCAAACCGTAGTGGGCAGCACGCTTTCCGTGGCGGCACGCAACCTTTTATTGTTGGTGGGCGGCCTTGGTCTGCTGTGTTATACCAATGCCCGACTGACGGGTTACCTGCTGATGATTGTTCCGCTGGTGGTGGTGCCGATTATTTTGCTGGGACGGCGCGTGCGTGCTTCGGCGCGTGAATCGCAAAGCCGTGTCGCCGATATCAGTTCACAGGCGGAAGAAAGCATCAATGCTATTCGCACCGTACAGTCGATGACACTGGAAAATTATGAAAAAGAGCGTTTCGCCAGCGATGTCGATAATGCGCTGCAAGCATCGCTCAACCGCATCCGTCTGCGTGCGTTTCTCACTGCCTTTGTCATCATGCTCGTGTTCGGCGCGATTGTCACCGTGCTGTGGATGGGTGGCAAAGACGTAATCGCTGGGCGCATTTCGCATGGGCAGCTCTCGGCCTTCGTGTTTTATTCGGTGGTGGTGGCGGGCGCGGTGGGAGCCATTTCAGAAGTATGGGCAGATCTGCAACGTGCCGCCGGAGCCGCCGAGCGCTTAAGTGAATTATTATCTGTCGTGCCGGAAATCACCTCTCCCCCTCTGGCGGTGGCGGTATCCAAAACCGCACCTGCTCAGATCAGTTTTGAGCATGTGACTTTTACCTATCCAACACGCCCTGAAAAAGCCGCCATCCACGATTTCACCCTTGATATTAAAGCGGGGCAGACGGTAGCGCTGGTCGGCCCGTCAGGTGCGGGGAAAACCACGTTGTTCCAGCTTTTGATGCGTTTTTATGATCCTGATAGCGGGGTGGTGCGCCTGAACGGAACGGATATGAAACTGCTGTCGCTTGCCGATTTGCGCGGCATGACCGGTATCGTACCGCAGGACCCCGTCATTTTTTATGGTACGGCGCGTGACAATATCCGCATGGGCAATATCACGGCCAGTGACGACGAGGTGATGCAGGCGGCGAAAGCGGCATCGGCACTAGAATTTTTAGAGAAAATGCCCCAAGGGTTGGATACGTTTGTCGGTGAAAAAGGTGTGCAGTTGTCCGGTGGCCAGCGCCAGCGCATCGCTATTGCACGCGCACTGGTGCGTAATCCGAGATTGCTGCTGCTCGATGAAGCGACCAGCTCGCTGGATTCCGAAAATGAGCACATCATTCAGGAAGCCATGGTGCGGCTGATGGAAGGGCGCACGACGTTTGTGATCGCCCACCGCCTCGCTACCATCACTCGTGCGGACGTCATTGTGCTGGTCAATGGCGGGAAAATAGAAGCCATGGGGACCCACAAGGAACTGCTGGTGAAAAGCCCCCTATACGCACGGCTCGCCGAGCTGCAGTTTAAAACAGCTGCTTAGTAACTGTTTTATAATCATTATTATTGTATCGTCAGGGCTTAAGGAAATAGTAACAAAATATTGCTACAGTCTAAGCTGGTCAAAATATTAAAAACCCTTTCTGTACAACACCATGACAAGCCCTAATGTAAAAAATATCCATCTGCCATGGCACCAGCGCGAGGAATACTGGATTACGTTGTGCCCTAAAGACGATGGTTTTTTACCGCCGGTGAAGACCTGCCTTGAGCAGTTGGGTTTTCATAAATCCAGCGATTGCGGCATGACCTTGCGTACGGGTAAGGACTGGAAAAAAGCATGGGACAATGTACATGCCAGCCTTGCAAAGCTCGATGCGCTGGAGTCGCTTGAAGTTATTTTTTCCCCTGATATCGAAGGCCCTGCGAAACGTTCGGAATCGCAACCTAAAGACCTTGCCTCGATTCATCTGGTGGCGGAAGCCATGTGGCTAGGCGATGCGCTGCTTGATGACCGCCTGATGTGCTACCTGCAACCGGTAATGGCTGCTAACGACAAAATTTTTGGTTACGAATCCTTTGCCCGCGTCAAAGGTGTGGATGGAAAAATTATCGGCGGAGACAAGATTTTTGCCGCCAGCAAGATGCTGGGCATTGACTACATGATCGACCGCCTGCTGCACATTCAGGCGATCAAAACGTTCGTTGGCAGCGATTTTAACGGCTTCCTGTTCGTCAACTTCTTCCCCGGATTTATTCACCGTCCATCCGTTTATCTGGAAGGGTTAGGCGAAACAGCAAAAAGTTTTGGCGTGTTGTCCAAGCATATCGTGCTGGATTTTACCAACTCCGAGACACCTCGTGATATCCACCATCTCAACAGCGTGTGCGACTATGCGCGTTCGCGTGGTTACTCCATCGCTCTTGACGATATCTCGTCGCTCGATAGCGCCAAGCGACTGATTCCTGAAATCCGCCCCGACTTTGTAAAAATTGATATGCATCTGGCCAACAAGGTGCTGGAAGCAGGCAAGCGTGAAATTATCCGCGCGCTCGTTGATCTGACGCATGAAGTCGGTGGCACCGCCATTGCCGAAGGTGTCGAAACACAGGATGATTATCAGGCCCTGAAACTGGTGGGGGTTGATTTGTTTCAGGGGTATTTATTCTCTGCGCCCGTTCCTGTCGAGACGGCGCTGGCCCGCAATACGGGTGCTGTGGCTACATGAAAATTCATGTGCTGCTGCATGTGTCCTTTGAAGGGCCGGCGAATATCCTCAAATGGGCAGCACTGAAAGGTCATAGCGTGACCGCCACCCCCTTTTTTGAACCGCAATGGTCCTTGCCTTCCACCGATAATGTCGATTTGCTGATTATTATGGGCGGGCCGATGGGCGTGTATGACGAGGCGGAGTATCCGTGGCTGAGTCAGGAAAAAGCATTCATCCGCGATTGTATCGATGCCGGACGCGCCGTGTTTGGCATCTGTCTGGGAGCGCAGCTGGCGGCAGAGGTGCTGGGGGCAAAAGTCTATCCCAACGGGCAGAAAGAAATTGGCTGGTTCCCGCTTGAAAAAACGTCGATTCCGCATCCGGTGTTATTTGATATGGCCCCTGACCAGATGGTGTTCCACTGGCACGGTGATACGTTCGATCTGCCCAAGGGCGCTTTGTTGCTTGCCAGCTCTGAAGCCTGCAAGCATCAGGCGTTTATCTGGAACGAACAGGTGCTGGGGTTCCAGTTCCATATGGAAATGTCCGGCGAGCATATCGACCTGCTGATCCAGAATTGCTTTCAGGATATGAAAGATAAAACTCCGTTTGTGCAGTCGGGTGCCGAGATTGAAAAAGGCTACGGACATGCCGAGGTGCTGTCGCCTTTACTGGATAGTATCCTGACGCGCTTTATGAGCTAGGCACATCAAAGGCCAGCAAGGGTGAAGCTTTTTTTAGCAGCCAGTTTACTAGGCGGTTTCGGTGATGGAAATACATCCAGTTATCCTCAAGTGTGCTGCCTAGGCGCAGTTTGGTTTCGTAGCCCGCCTGACCGCTTTGATAGGTGTGCAGCCCCTTATCGAGGGCGTATTGCAGGTTGGCGAACCAGCTGATGAAATAAAGATTATGCTCTTGCCCAGCATCTGTTCGCATGCAGAAAAATTTATCGAGCAGGCGGCCATGCCCCTCCAGCATCAGGTTGCAGCCGACGAGTGTGTCGCCGTGGAAATACAGCGAGCAGATGCCGTGCGGGCTTTGGGCGACGTTTAGGAAATACTCGCGTGTGAGTTCCTCAAACTGTAAGTCGCTTCGGCCTTTGGTTTCCAGATACATGGCATATATATCCTCCATGTAGGGTTCGATATTACGTGTGTATTCGATGCGTATATCGGCTTTTTTCTTCAGTTTTCGGCGCATGTCCTTGCGCGTATTAGCACTTAAAGATGCGAGATATTCCTCGGTGCTTGTAAATGCCATTGGCGATAGGGCGGTGGGCATTCCCGCCACTCGGTGGAAATCTTTGCCACTCATCACATCATCAAACAATACCTTGTTGGCATTATTCACATCTTTGAACGCCAAAAGGTTGGTTTGGTGCGCGGCGGTATCTTCGATAAAGTAATCAAGTAGCAGGCGGAACCATTCGCGCTTTTGCTCGTTTGTGCCATCTTGGTGCATTGCAATTTGGCATGTTTCTGTCGCAAATGAACCAATACACCCCAATTTTAGGGTCAATAAACGTGGAAAAATGCCTTTTATGCGCATAAGAACGCGTTTTATGCCCCCTTCAGCGGTGGTAGCGAGGTCATAATCAGTAAAAAAGGCGGGGAAACCGGCGAGTAAGGTGTCGCCTTCCATCAGTGCGTAATAGCATAGCCGGAAACCGCTGATGCCAGCGCGTTCCAAAGCGAGTCCATAATCGTAATCCTCAAGCTCCGCCGTGAAACAACGGTTCCACGCGTCACGCGGAAGGTCGGCGATTGTGTCGAAACGCTTCGCCTTAAGTGGCATGGAGGGATTTCTCGAAATAGGCAGCCGTGAGGTCGGCGACTTTCTCATGTTCGCGATCGACATGAATCATGTGATAGCTGTCTTCCAGCCAGTGTAGTTCGTGCGGCGCGGCCATATGTTTATCAATGTATATCGAATGGCGTGGGTGGCTTAAGTCATCCTCACGCGCGTGCATGATGACGGCGGGGGTGGACATTTGCGGCAGGCTTTTTTTGAAGGCCTTCGACAGTGATAGCATTTCTTTCAGTGCGGGCACGGGGAAATCATCCAGCACGCCTTCGGTGGAAAGGCGCTGCATGGCTTTGCGCAGGCGTTCGTCCTTGATGCCGATGCTTGGCGTTTCGGCAAACTGGATATCTTTGAAAAACGGAATTTGCGCCGTCCATAGCGGCAGATAGGATAACACCTTATAATGGAACGGTACGTTCCAGCCGTCATAACGGAAGCAGGCGGAATAGAGCGCATTGGCCTTAAAAAGATCAGGCTGTTCCTTGGCGGCCATCATGCCGAGCTTGCCGCCGACACAAATACCCGCAGAAAACAGCGCATCCACGTTCGGGCGGAAGTCATTGGCGGCCACCAGCACGCTGTCCAGCCAGTCGCGCCAGCCGGTTTTAATCAGCGTGGCCTCATCCACGCCGTGACCTGCCAGCAGCGGCGCATACACGGTGTAGCCTTTTTTATTGAGCGCTTTGCCCACCCATTTCATTTCCGCAGGTACGCCGGTGAGGCCGTGTATCAGCAACACGCCTTTGCCATTGGTGCCTTCCATGCGGAAACTTAAATCGCTCATAATTTTATCCTAGGCATGAAACGCAAAGCCGCCACACCAACCCTTTGTGTTTCATGCTGCCTGATTCATCTCAAGGAAACCCAGCGCATGGCAATGCTTTATCACATGCACGCCTTCGGCTTTTTGCTGGTCGCGGATAGATTCATGGAACTGCTTCATTTTCATCCAGTGCATGCGCGGACGGAAATGATGTTCGGCGTGGTAACCGTTATTGAACCAGATGAGGTTATAGAGCGTATTATAGCTACTGACACCCCACGCAATCGGTTTGTCGGGATTAGCGCCGTAATGCTCGAAATAGCCGTTGAGCGAGGACAGGCAGTTGCCCAGATAGTTGAACGCAATCATCACCGCGAGTGATTTCCAGCTAATGAACGCCATCACAATCACCATCAGCGCGAGGCACACCAGCTCAATAATACCGAAATGCGCGTTGGCAGGGCTTTGTTTGTGAAGGCCTTTGTACAGTGCCTTGATGTCGTCGCGGAAAAAGCTTTTGAACGCGTACGACCAGATGTTTTCCGGTTTGCCGTCGCGTCCGTATTTATAGATGGAAAGCCAGTCCACCGTTTCGCCCTTGTCGTTGGGCAGGTCGGAGTTGCCGCTGTGGTGGCGGTTATGCACCCATGTGTAAAAGGCCTGCGAGAAACCGATAGCGAGCGATTCGACCAGACTGAAGGCGCGGTTGAGTGCGTGTGAATTGAAATAGGCGTTATGCAGAAAGTTGTGCGAAATGCCGTTGATATTCCATGAAATGCTTACCGCATAGAGGCACAATAGCGGCAGCGATACGACCAGTGGCAGCACCGGCAGGTTGAAAAATAACCAGATGACAAACCACAGATGCGCGATGCCTGCGATGACAGGGATAATATCCCAGTTAGAATGTGTGAAGAGTTTCATACCGCCTCACGAATACAGTTGAGTAAAGCAAGATTGCTCGCCTGATTGACTGCCGAGGCTATGGCCATATTGATATGTTTGGGCTGGTCAATCAGCGATTCGAGTGTTTTTAACGCCACATGCAGCTTACGTCCAGCGTAATGCGCGGGGCTGTAATCTCCGGTAACGTCAATGCCGATGGCATGGTGTTTGGACAGGATGAAACGCATCGTTGATAACAGGCGGTCAATGGGCATGTTACCCTGATCCCAGTTGGTAATGGCATCGACATGGGAAAGCACATCTTTGTCGATGGTAATGTAGACGTTGCGGGTGGTAATAGCAGAGCGAAGATTGGCCAAAAACTCATCCTCGGCCATGTCATCAATGTCCAGCGCGCGGAAACGGCTGCTGGGGGAGTGCCACGGCATCAGGTCGATCTTGCCGTCCTGCCACGCTTTCAGGTTGGCGCCCTTGATCCACGGGCGCACGAGGTCGCGGCTGCACACGCCGATGGTGATGACCTTGTTAACTTGCGGCAGGTCGAGGGCACGGTTGACCCACGAGCCGCAATGCATACCGCTGCTGTGCATGACCCAGTCGGGGTGGTTATCAAAATGGATGACGGTAAACGGTTCGCCGCTGGTTTCTGCGAGCATACCGATCAGCAGCGCGCTGATATGGTGGAAATCGCCGGAGCCCATGAAGGTGACTACCGTATCTTTATTGTGCGTGCGGGCGATGGAACGCAGCAATGTCTGGCGCAGTTCTTCGAGATTTTGCTCCTTACCCCACAGCCGCACATGCGCTGCTTCCTGCTGGGCGTTGGTTTCGCGGGCATTGAGTTTCATGCTGGCTTGCATGAAATCCGGCTGCGATTTCAATGCATCGTCAAGGTGGAGCAGATTCAGGATCATACAAAACTAGTGTAAAAACGCGACGGCCGCATAATAAAGGCCACCCAACGACAGTAATAACGTCATATACAGGAAGTGGTGGCGCTTGGTGATCGCTGCCATAGCGGTGATGGCAATGGCAATCTGGAAGGCGGTAACCGACTTGGCCAGCGTTTCGTGCTGGTGCATGAAATACTGGGATTTATTTTCTTCCTCAGTGGCTTGTTCCTTGATTTCTTCCTGTTCTTTTTTGTAGCGGGCGAGTTTTTCTGTTAAGGCATCAGCGGCACCGGCCTTGTTTTTTTCCAGCAAATCGCTGTGCATCTCGGTGATAACGGCTTTGATGCCCTTGGCCTGATAATAGCCCCAGTGGTCGGTGGCGTGCATTTGTTCCAGCATGGCTTCGTTGGCATAATGCGCGGCATAAAGGCCGCAGGTGGCGGCAGCTACGGCAAGTACGGCGGAAATCAGGGCAGCAAACAGAAGCCAGCTTTCTTTGCTGTGTTCGGCATGGTGGTTGATGGCTTCCTGCTGGTCTTCAACGGAAATTTCAAGTTCTTCCATGACCTAAAAACCTGTTTTCTGGCACCTGCGGATGAGTTGGTCGATCAAGTTGAGGCCAAGATCGATTTCCTCATGAGAAATGGTGAGTGCCGGTGCGAAGGTGATCACGTTTTTGTGATAGCCGCCAATGTCGAGTACGAGGCCGTATTTCTTTCCATTTACTACGAGGTCGCCCTTCATGGCTTCGTCGCACATGCGGTCGGTCATCGCCTTGTCGGGGGTGAAGCCGTCTTCGGTGCAGATTTCAGCGCGTAGCGCCAGACCCAGACCATCAACATCGCCGATGATTTTGTGCTTTTTCTGGAGTTCCTTCAGGCCTTCGAGGAAATATTTGCCTTTGGACATCACCATCGTTTCGAAATCGGTTTCCGCGAATACGCGCATGGTTTCCAGACCCGCAGCCGTACCGATTGGGTTAGAGGCGAAGGTGGAATGCGTCGATCCAGGTGGGAAGATCGTCGGGTTGATCATTGCTTCTTTGGCCCAGATGCCTGACAGCGGGTTGAGGCCGTTGGTGAGCGCTTTGCCGAATACGAGAACATCAGGGGTAACGCCGAAATGTTCAATCGAGAACAGCTTGCCGGTGCGGTAGAAACCCATCTGGATTTCATCGACAACCATTAAAATACCGTATTTATCGAGGACTTTTTTCAGTTCCGAGAAATAGTTCATTGGCGGGATAACGTAGCCGCCGGTGCCCTGCAATGGTTCAACATAAAATGCGGCATATTCGCATTTTTGTGCTTTAGGATCCCATACGCCGTAATATTCGGTTTCGAACATGCGGGCGAATTTTTTCACACATTCATGGCCGTATTCTTCTTTGGTCATGCCTTTCGGGCCACGGAACAAATATGGGAATTCGATGAACTGCGCGCGGTCGCCAAAATGGCCGTAGCGGCGGCGGTAACGGTAACTCGACGTGATGGCGGATGCACCGAGCGTGCGGCCATGGTAGCCGCCTTCAAAGGCGAACATCAGGCTTTTACCACCAGTATAATTGCGGACGATTTTGAGCGAGTCTTCCACTGCCTGCGAACCGCCGACGTTGAAATGGATGCGCCCTTTTTCGCCACCGAATTTCTTTTCCATGTGCTGGGCGAGCATGGCGGAAAGCTCGATTTTTTCGCGGTGCAGATATTGCGATGCTACCTGCGGCAGCTGGTCGAGCTGGCGTTTTACGGCGTTGTTGATGCGTGGGTGCGCATAACCGAGATTAACGGCAGAATACCACATTTGCAGGTCGAGGAAGGGTGTGCCGGCGGCATCGTACATGTAGGAGCCTTCGCAGCGGTCAAAGATTTTTGGTTCTTCGAGGTAATGAACCGTATCACCGAACGAGCAATATTTCTTTTCCATTTCCAGCAGTTCTTTTTCCGGAATAGAAAAGGTTTCATCTGCGGGCTTTACCGCGGTGAGTACGGGGGCATTACGCATAGATTTCTTCCTTGGTTAGTGGCGGGAATACGAGGTCGTGTTGCTCGATGTAGTTGAGGAGCAGTACGGAGGCTTCAGAAAAACTAGTAAATGGCTGATGTGGTAATTCCTGCTGCTGGCAATAGGCGAGCAGAGAATCTTTGGCGAGGATGAAATCAGCCTCTTCCGCGCTTACACAATAATCCGAGCGGCCATCGCCGACATAGAGGATTTTGCCGGAGTTTGTTAAGGTACGCATCTGGCGAGAAATGGCGCATTTGCAGGTCGATTGCTGGGAGCTGCAACCCGCGTTGGCGAAGGGGGATGATAATTCCCAGCGGTCTTCCTTCACATGGGCAAGGTGGCTGGCGATGACGTGCAGGTGGCTGAGGCCGTGGCGCTTGAGTACGTATTTTATCACATAATCCAA
This sequence comes from Alphaproteobacteria bacterium, assembly GCA_025360605.1. Taxonomy (GTDB): domain Bacteria; phylum Pseudomonadota; class Alphaproteobacteria; order Rickettsiales; family SXRF01; genus JANYBV01. The sequence continues at coordinate 178,371 of JANYBV010000031.1, forward strand.
GCCATCACTTGCGATGATGAGCGGCACATTGTTCTTGGCGCAAACAGCGGCAAATGATTTGAAATGCGGATCAATATGAATGCTGTCAGCCAGTGCATCGACTTGTGCGGGGGTGGCACGCAACAGATCGATTTGTTGCTGCATGCAGGCACGCGAACCGATGTGGCCTTTTTTCCACGCATCTTCTACTTCCATCCACTCGGGGAGAGCATATTGCTCAAGAAGTGCATCCGTTGCATCTTCGGCGGTGATCGTGTGGTCGAAGTCACAGAGTACAGCTAAACTCATTAATTTTCCTGCTCTTGCATATTAGTGGCCATTACAGACTGTATACTCTCTACAGGTTGAAACTGATGCCAAGATGAAGCCAAGGTGAAGATAGATGATTTTTATGCCTAAAGCGTAAAGCGGATAACCACGCATAAGCCCTTGTTATTTTCTGGGGTTTTCATGGTTATTTCGGCGTTTAGCAAGTCTGCAATCTGGCTGGCAATGGCAAGACCAAGGCCGCTTCCCGATTGTTTGGTGCCGGAAATGCGGTAAAAACGGTCGAATACCTTGGCTCGTTCGGATTCAGGAATTCCGGCGCCGCTGTCAGTGATCGCAATCGTCATCTGCGCGGCATCACGGGTTGCAGTAATTGCGATATGTCCGTCTTCGGGCGTATATTTGACAGCGTTTTCAAGGATAGTGCCTATTAGCGTGCGTAGTAATTCCGGCTGGCTTTGAAGTGTTAATGACTTATCCACCTGAATATCTATCAGTTGGTTTTTATGCATGATTTTGTTGGCAAGCATGTTGAGCGCTTCCGTAATGATTTGCTCAACATGAACCGTTTCAAGGGTGATATTCTGGCTAGACATGCGCGACATTAACAAGAGCTGATCCATCAGTTTGGAGGTGCGGTCAACACCCGCCAGCAATTCTGCAAGCTGAACGGAAGATGTCGGATCTTTGATGGATTTACTCAATAATTGCGCCTGTAGCTTTAATGCAGAAAGCGGCGTTCGCAGCTCATGCGCGGCATGATCAATAAACTCACGTTCATGCACCAGCGCTTCTTCCAGTTTGGAGAGCAGGGAATTAACTGAATTGGCCAAAGGTTTCAGTTCTTTGGGCAGGTAATCGGAGTCCATATAGGAAAGATCCGTAGGCGAGCGTGTGGCGAGTTTTCCGGCTAACTGGCGCAGCCCCTTCAGACCAAAACCAACACCAATAGAAAACAGCAATCCAAGTACTGGCAGCGCAATCAATAATGGAGCCAGAATGTCCAGCAGGATATCGAGCTGCATAATATCGCGGTCACGAAGGTTTTCAATCGTGGTGACCACCAGATTATTTTGATCATCGTGAATGGAAAAAGTGCGCCAGATGTCTTTTCCTAACGTGAAATTGCTAAATCCCTTCGCAAAAGGTTTGTCAGGAAACATATCCGCATTGTCCGAGTGCATGACCAGTTTGCCCTTGTACCAGACACGAAAGGCGCGCCACTGTGCATAATCCAGCATGGAGTCTTTTTCGACATTGCCTAGCAGGTTGGCTGTTTTCTCAGCGTCAAAAGCTTCCACTGCAAAGGCAGACATACGGCCATCTTTGGAGTCTTCTTCCAGAATTTCCCAGAGGATTCCCGCTTCGGTAATCAGCTGGGCGTCATAGTCTTCGGAAATATTGATGCGGGCGCTGTGCAGGCCGAGCAGGCCGACGACAATCATGGTCAGTACATTCAGTCCCGCAACACACAGGAAAAGGCGAAGAGTGAGTGAACTTGGACGTTTCATGCTTTCACCATGTAGCCGACACCCCGCAGCGTATGAATAAATTCCTTGCCGAGCTTTTTACGCAGGTTGTAGATGCTAACTTCGACCGTGTTGCTGTCTACTTCCTCACTCCAGCCATACAGCGATTCTTCTATCTCGGCCTTGCTGACGATTTTATTAATACGCTCCATCAGAAGGCTGCATACACGCAGTTCCTTGGCGGTCAGTATAACCTGCTCACCGTTTTTTGTGAGGGTGCGTGAGGTGGTATTGAGTTCAATATCACCCGCGCGCAAGGTGGCATCCGAACGGTCCTGCACACGCCGCGTGAGCGAGCGGATGCGTGCGAGTAGCTCCTCAAAATCAAACGGTTTAGTCAGGTAGTCGTCGGCGCCGGAATCTAGCCCCTTAACCTTGTATTCCAGTGAATCCATAGCAGTCAGCATCAACACCGGCAGATTCTTGCTGGTGGAGCGCAGCTTTTTGACCACTTCAATGCCGGATAATTTGGGGAGGTTCATGTCCAGCAGCATAAGATCGAACTGGCTGGTTTCAGTGGCGAGGAGGGCGGCTTCACCGTCTTCCACCCATTCAATGTTGTGGCCGGATTGTTCCAGACCACGTTTGAGGGAGTTTCCGAGCATGGTGTCATCTTCTACGAGTAGCAGACGCATAGCTTTGTGTCCTCAGGCAGTGGCCAGCAGTTTTTCCGTGTCGGCGTAATAATAGCTGATGGTTTTGCGGACCGCATCACGCATATTGGTGGTTGGCTTCCAGCCAAGAAGGTTGGCTGCCTTATTAATTTTTGGAACCCGTGTATCAATGTCCTGATAACCGGCACCATAATATTCCTGACCATTGGCTACGGTGATTTTGACCTGCGAACGGATGGTCTCAAAGCCTTTAAACTCACGCATGATGTCCAGCATCATATCAGCAAGTTCGGCAATTGACGCCTCGTTGCCCGGATGGCCGATATTGAAAATCTGGTTGTTGGCACCGCCGTTTTTATTTTCAATGATGCGCACCAGCGCATCGATGGCATCGTCGATATAGATGAAGCAGCGCTTCTGTGCGCCGCCATCAATAAGCACGATGTCTTTTTTATGGAGGATGTTGCTGAGAAACTTGGTGACCACGCGGTTGGATTTGCCCTGCACCCACGGATTATCCAGCTTGGGGCCGAACCAGTTGAACGGGCGGAACAGGGTGTAGGACAGGCCGTGATGCGCTCCGTAAGCGTATATCACGCGGTCGAGCATTTGTTTCGAGCAGGAGTAAATCCAACGTTCTTTATTGATGGGGCCGGTTACAAGATTGCTGGTTTCCTCATCGTATGGGCTGTCCTCGCTCATGCCATATACTTCCGAGGTGGAAGGGAAAATCAGACGTTTCTTGTGCTTGACGCACATGCGGACGATCTGCAGATTGGCTTCGAAATCCAGCTCGAATACCGAGAGAGGTTCGTTGACATAGGTGGCGGGGTTGGCAATGGCAGCCAACGGCAAAACCACATCACATTCCGCTACGCGCGCTTCAATCCAGTCCATTTGCTTGCGAAGGTCACCCTCAACAAAATGAAAACGCGGATCGCCACGACTGTCACTGAGTTTTTCGGATGACAAATCCATGGCAAAAATCTCCCAGTCCTTATGTTTAAGGATGTGAGCGCTTAAATTGCTGCCAATGAAACCGTTGGCACCGATAATCAGTATTTTTTGGGTCATAAATTCTACTACGTTGGATTAAACCGCTTTGTTTCCTGTGCTGCCGCTGCTCACGTATAAGGCATACGCTGCGCTGCGGTTCTCGGAAACTTCGCTCTTAATCTCACCGTAGCGAATTTACCGAGGTACTGAATTTGCATACAGGATCTAAACCCTTCCCAGTACTTTTTCCAGTGATTTCAGCACGCGGTCCTGTTCAGCCTCGGTCATGGTGGGGAATAAGGGCAGGCTCATGATACGTTCACCCGAGCGCAAGGACTCAGGGAAATCAGTCGGTTGCCAGCCATACTGGTCTTTGTACCACGAGAAGGTGTGGGCAGACTGGTAATGTAGGCCGATACCGATATTTTCGGTTTTCATGGCATTGATAAAAGCGTCGCGATCCAGCCCTGCCTTATTGGTTTGCAGGCGCGGCGTGAACAGGTGCCATGCGTGGCGGTGGGCGTAGGCGGGAGCTTGGGGGAGGGTGAATTCGCTCCAGCTCGATAATTCCTTGCTATAAATGTCTGCCAGCCGGCGCCGCCGGTCGATAAAACCATCCAGTTCGGGGAGCTGGTGGATGCCCAGCGCCGCCTGAATATCCATCATGTTGTATTTGAATCCGGGCATGGCAATGTCATATTGCTGGCTGCCGCTTTTAGCAAAGCGGTTGAAGGCATTACGGTCTATGCCATGAAATCGCAGGCGTTCTATTTTACTGATGACATCGGCATCGGAGGTGATGACGGCTCCGCCTTCGCCGGTAGTCATGTTTTTGTTGGGATGAAAACTCATCACCTGTATGTCGCCGAACGAACCGATGCGTTTGCCTTTATACTCCGCGCCGATGGCATGGGCGCAATCTTCGACCACGCGCAGGGAATGTTTGGCGGCGAGGGCATAAATGGGGTCGAGATCGACCGGAAGTCCGGCAAAATGTACGGGCATAATGACGCGGGTGCGTTTGGTAATGGCGGCTTCCAGTTTGGTAACATCCATGTTGAGTGTGCCCGCCTCGCTGTCTACCAGCACCGGTTTGCCACCGGCAAGGACGATGCAGTTGAGCGTGGCGGCAAAGGTCATCGGCGAGGTAATGACCTCGTCGCCTTCTTCAAGATTGAGTGCCAGCAATGCTACATGCAATCCCGCCGTAGCGGAGGATACACATAGCGCCCGCCGTCCGCCGTGATAGGCGGTGAGCATTTCTTCAAATTTTTGCACGCGCGGGCCGGTGGTGATCCACCCCGAACGCAAGGTGGCGACCACCTCTTCAATAGCGGCTTCGCTTAAAGCCGGTTTGGCAAAGGGTAAAAAAGGCAGTTCGGTCATCGTGATTCTTTCTTCATGAGGATGGTCTTGCCATAGCTGGCGATGGGTTTTAAGTGGCATCCGGATGGAGACTTGAGGTCTTCCAGCCTGTTGGAATTAATAAATACGAATACGTTGTGGGTGCTGGTAGCACAACGTTTCCAGAAGGTTTCGGGCGAGATCATCCAGTCATGCGTTTCGGGGTAATGTTCTACACCAAAAGTCAGCTCGCCTGTCCAGCCGACGACCGTGATGTTGCGCCCCAGATAAACAGGCAAATCCTGCCAGTAGGTGTCGTAAGCGGCTACGATATCCAGCGGTTTCAATTGCGGTAGCAATTCGACGGCGAGTGATTTGGTGCTGGCTTTATCCAGTGAACCGGCCATGAAATTGGCGGTGATGCCGGTGACCATACCAAAGCCCAGCAGCGACAGAATGAGTCTGGGCGTGGGGCATGGGCGCAACAATATTAACGAAAGCCATAGCAACACGGCTACCATCGGTAATAGCGGGATAAAAGAAATACTGCTGGTGACGGCGTTGATTTTCATTCCAAGGTTGCCGGACAATACCGGCGATAGTTGCGTCACCAGTATCAGTACACCAAACACTATGATTACCAGAATGGCATTCCGGCGCAGCGGTTCCAGCGGCAGGCTGTAATTCCACAATAGCGACAGGCGATGGCCCAGCAGGATGCATAGCGGCGGGAAAATCGGGAAGATGTAAGGCACGAGCTTGGAATGTGAGGTCGAGAAAAACAGCAGCGGCAACAGGATCCACAATAACAAAAACAACGTGTTTGGTTCGCGCCACTGGATTTTCTTAAACACTGAAGGTAACAGGCCGCTCCAAGGCAAAAAACCCACCCATGTTACGGCGATGAAAAACCACCACGGCGCGGTGCGTTTATGTTCATTGGTCATGTAGCGAGTGAAATGCTCGTGGATGAAATAAAAATTCAGGAAATCGGGATGCGTCTGCGCCATTAGCAGGTGCCACTGCACGGTGATGGCCAGAAAAATTAGCGTTCCGGCAATTAGCTGTACTTCTTTAAGTAGCCGCCAGCGCCCGAGTATGGCAATCCACGCACCGATAACGAGTCCGGGGATGACAATGCCGATCAGCCCTTTGGTCATCACCGCCAGTGCCGAGGCCACATACATCAGCAGGTAGCGGTTACGTTTGCGGGATTTTTTCTGTGTGTGCTGGGCGGCAAGGAAACAGGCAAGGCAGGCGCTGATAAACAGGCTCACCGGCACGTCGAGTGTGGCCACACGGCTTAAGCCATAACCCATGACCGAGCTGGCCAGAACGCCGGCTGCCAGCAGGCCACTGGCGCGGCCATAAAGCAGGCGGGCGAGCGCGTAGGTGGTGAGGCAGGTGAAGGTCGTGAGCAGTGCCGTCATAAAACGTCCCGCAAATTCCCCCATGCCGAACGTGTGCATTACCAGTGCCTGCATCCAGTAAAACAGCGGCGGCTTTTCAAAGTACGGCACGCCGTTGATACGCGGGGTCAGCCAGTCTTCGGTGGCGAGCATCTGGCGGGGAAGCTCGATGTAGCGTGCCTCGCTGGGAATCAGGTAGGGGCGGGCACCAAGACCCAAGCAGAATAACAGGCCAACGGCCAGAAAAAGATGTATCAGGTCGCGGCGGTAACTTGCCTTAGGATTGATCGTCAGGTTAATGCCCATGTTCACACATATTAATTACGGCAACGCGCCCTAAGCGCTTTATAATACAGACATGCTGCAAGTCCACTTTTAAGTCGCGTAGCCTGTCCATGGCTGCATACAGGTTCTTTTTCAGCACCACCATGGGAACTGCCGGTTTGCGTTTCGCCCATTCGTCCAAGGATAAAAACATCGAAGAGGTGGCTGGTTGTGAGGCCAGTTTTTTCTGGCCGTAGAGAAGATCGGCGGACTGGCTGTCAACAATCAGCAGTGGTTTTTTAACGTAAAAAGCGAAGGCGGAAATATCCTCGAATTCTTGGTACATGGCGACCGCTTCGCTGTCGCCTGCCTGTACATACTCGGCCATTTCCTTTTGTGATAATTTTTCACCGAACGACTCCACGCTGGCAATTAGCAACGGTAGCATCAGGAGGAGATGGGAACCCAGCAACGGCGCAAGCCAGTGTTGGGGAAGGCGCCAGCTCAGCACAATGGCAATCAGGCAATACACCGCACCAACTGCGATATGAATCCACGAAATTTCCTGACAGGTGGCGAGCAGTTCGGTACTGGTGTTGGTGCATAGATGGTACATCAGCCATACCATGATGAACAGGCACACAAATGCGCCACTGGTGAGCGAACGCGTCACCCTGTCGCCTTTATCCATAAAGGGTTTGAGGTAAAGTGTGATAAGCATTACCAGCGGAGGCATGCCGACAATCATGTAATAGTTGGCCTTGGAGCCTGCGATCGAGAAAAATACCAGACAGAATAAAAACCACGACCACAGAAAGCGTGCCAAAGATGGGTACGAGCAGTGAGAGGGCTTGGTATTGCGTGTGAAAATCAGGAGGAATAATGTCCACGGAATCAGGTAAAACAGGATTTTTGGCAGGTAATACCACCATGCGCCGGTGTGGTAATCATGTGGTTCGCGCTGGTTGATAAAGCGCAGCCAATGCTCGTTCACAAAATAAAACCACGCAAAATCTTCGTTTTGCAGTGTAGCAGCGATATGCCAAGGTGCGGCAATCAGCAGGAAAAGTCCGATGCCCAGCGGTGACAGAAACTTCAGGTGATGCCACGACGGCTTTCGTTCCCACAGGTAAAATGAACCAATAATGCCACCGGCAAGAATGCAGGTGGTGAGGCCTTTGCTAAGCGCCGCCAAGGCAAGGCTTCCGTAAAACAAATGCAAATAACGTTTATTACTGTTTTGCTGCCACGTGAAAAACGAGAACATGGCAATGGAGAAAAAACAGGTCATGATCATATCACAAAGGATTTGCCGGCCAAATACCAGCATGGGAAGCGAGCTGATCAGCATGAGGGCAGCGAAAAGGCCGAGCGTGTCATTCCCTGTCGTTTTACGGGTGAAACGCTGGAGCGAGAATGCTGTGATAAAAAAAGCAAGGGCGGGAACCAGATGTACCGCCCACTCGTTGCGGCCGAACAGCGACATGGAAGCGGCCATCAGCCAGTAGAGCATCGGCGGTTTTTCGAGGTAGGGCACTCCGGCCAGATGCGGGATGATGAAGTTGCCGTTATCCAGCATGTCACGGGCAATAGAGGCATACATGCCCTCGTTATTGTCGAGCAACGGCGTGCTGCCAATTCCGTAGAAACAGCCAAAAACGATCAGAAACCATGAAATAATGCGGAAACTCATGCCGCAGAGGTATATATTGCGATGATTAGTGATGCAAGATCAGTGTTTGCGGCGGAAGATAACCAGACCGGAAAACAGGACGGATGCAAAGCTGGCACTGGCAGCAAACGTAGCGGCAGGACCAAAATTATCCCACAACATGCCGGCAATGATTCCCGAAGCCAGCATGGCGATGCCGGAAACCCCGTAAAAAACGCCAAACGCCGTGCCACGTAAATGTGCAGGGGCGTTGTCGGTCACCATGGCGGCTAGCAGCCCTTGCGAAAAAGCCATATGAAGTCCCCACAGGCCAACACCCGCCGCCAGCACCAGCACATCATTGCTGAGTGCCAGTGACACATTGGCCGCGATCAGGAACACGACGCTGAGCAACAGCAAGGAGGAACGATCCATGCGGTCGGATAACCGTCCCGCCGGATACGCGGCCAGCGCATAGACGATATTCATCACCACCATCACCATTGGCACCAGCGCTATATCCACCCCGTCTGCTTTCGCTTTCAACAGTAAGAACGCATCCGACACGCGGGCGAGGGACAAAAGTGTGGCAAGGGCAACCACCTCCCAGTAGGTCTTGCCGATATGGCGTAGTTCACTGAATTTCAGCGTCTTGCGTTCGTCCACCGGATGGGTGGATTCCGGTTCCTTAACGCCGAAGGCCAGCACCACTACGGCGATGAAGGCAGGAATCACGGCAATCCACAATACGTGCCGGATGTCACCGACATATAACGTCATATATACCATCGCCAGAATCGGGCCGAGAAACGCACCGATGGTGTCCAGCGACTGGCGAAGCCCGAACGCGGCTCCGCGCAGCTCTGGCGGGGTGATGTCGGCAATCAGCGCGTCACGCGGTGCCCCGCGGATTCCTTTGCCGATACGGTCGATAAAACGTGCGGTCACCACCATCCCCAGCGAGTGTGCCAGCGGGAAAAGCGGCTTGGTGCAGGCAGCCATGCCATAGCCCATCAGGGTAATGAGTTTACGTTTGCCAAGGTAATCGCTCAAGGCTCCGGAGAAAATTTTGGTGATCAGTGCCGTGGCTTCGGCAATGCCTTCAATGAAGCCAATGGTGGTAACGCTGGCTCCCAATGCTGATACCATAAATAACGGCAGCAGGCTGTGAACCAGCTCGGAGGAAATGTCCATGAACATGCTGACCATACCCAGCGCCCAGATGGCCGAGGGGAGTTTTTTCGGCAATTGTTTAATGGGCATGGCCGTGATCGTGGTGATGATCGTGGCTGTGTATATGCTCGGGTTCGCAGCCGGTGTGACATTCTCCGGTGGTATCGCCCATTTCGATCTGTACGGTGGCGTGATTGATGCGGAAGCGCTGTTCCAGCTCGTTGCGGATGGTTTGCAGGAACCGGTCACCCGGATGGCCCGCAGGCATCACCAAATGTGCCGACATGGCCACGCCCGTGGTGCTCATGGCCCAGATATGCAGATCATGCACCTCACGCACGCCGGCAAGACTGGCAAGAAACGTCCTCACCTCAGATGGTTCAATGCCCTCCGGAACGGCTTGCAGGGCGAGGGTGGTCGAGCCTTTGAGCAGCTGCCATGTGCTGAGGGTAATGACTACGACGATGGCAAGTCCAGCCAACGGGTCAAGCCATGTCCAGCCTGTATACATGAACACAAGGCCGGAAAGTACAACGCCCAGCGAAATGGCGGCATCGGCTGCCATGTGGAGGAATGCGCCGCGCACGTTCAGGTCGTTTTTATCATGCCCGTGAAACAGCCATGCGGTCAGGCCATTGACGGCGACACCAAGGCCAGCAACCACCATCACGGTGGTGGAGGCAGGTGCTTCTGGTGTGCCTAGACGCGAAAGGGCTTCCACGCCGATGCCGCCGACTACCAGTAACAATAAAATGGCATTGGCAAGGCTGGCAAAAATCGACAGGCTCTGCAACCCGTAGGTAAACCGCTCGGAGGCTTCGCGCCGCGCCAGCAGTACCGCTACCCATGCCATGCACAAACCCAGCACATCGCTGGCATTGTGTCCCGCGTCGGCCAGCAAGGCGAGGGAATTGGCCTTTAGCCCGTAGATAATTTCCGCCGCGACAAATGCGGTATTGAGTGCGATACCTGTTACAAAAGCACGGCTATGGTCATGCACCTGATGGTGCCCGTGGCCGCCGTGATGATGTGTGTGGTGGGTATGGGTGTTCATGGTATTGTCCTACCAGACAATTCAACGATTGACAAACCATCCGTAATTCACAATAACGGCAGCACCTAAGGAGCATTCCGGATGCAGGTTTCAGGCTTATCACAGCGTTTTGTCCCTCGCATTGCCTTCAGCGGAGCTGTTGGCAAGTCGGGAGTGCCGCGCCATGTCTGGTTCGATGCCATTGCCTTTGCTATCGTTATTTCGTTGTTCGTGTTTTTCTCATGGGGCATGAGCGAGATGGCTGCGCCCATCAGCAAGCTGGAACAAACCCCGATCAGCCTCGATATCGTTAATCTGCCGTCATACGCCTTGCGTACCACCCTGCGCATGCTGCTTGCAGTGCTGGCATCGCTGGTTTTTACCCTAATTTATGCCACGCTGGCGGCCAAAAGCCGCAAAGCCGGCCAAATCCTGATTCCTATTCTCGATATTTTGCAGTCGGTGCCGGTGCTGGGCTATATTTCCTTCACGGTCACCGGTTTTATTGCCCTGTTCCCCGGTAGCATGATGGGGGTAGAGTGCGCGGCGATTTTTGCTATTTTTACCTCGCAGGCATGGAACATGACCTTTAGCATGTACCAGTCGCTGACCACCATTCCTAACGATATGAACGAAGCTTCGTTTGTGTTCAAGCTGTCCAGCTGGCAGAAATTCTGGAAAATGGAATTGCCTTACGCCATGCCCGGCCTGATCTGGAACACCATGATGTCGATGTCGGGCGGGTGGTTTTTTGTGGTGGCTTCGGAAGCGATTACGGTGGGTAACCAGCAGATTACCCTTCCAGGGATCGGGTCTTATATTTCTCTGGCGATTGAACACAAGGACATGTCCGCCATCGGTTGGGCGATTTTTACCATGACGATCGTGATTTTACTCTATGACCAGCTTTTGTTCAGGCCGTTGGTGGCGTGGTCGGATAAATTCCGTTACGAACTTACCGCCAGTCAGGAAATTCCGCGCTCATGGGTGCTGACTCTCTTCGTCAAAAGCCGCCTGTGCCGCAAGCTTTTCAAGCCCGTTGGCTGGATTTCCCATAGGATCTTGCGTATCCGGTTGTTTAAGCAAAGCAGCAACTCTTTCCATTTCACCGACTCGGAAGCACGCCTGTTCGATTATCTCTGGTATGCGCTGATAGTGCTGTTCGGGATTACAGCGTTGCGGCATCTGGCGGTGTTTCTGGTGATGAGCGTGGAGTGGCGGGATATTACCCATGTGACCTTCCTTGCCTGCATTACCATGCTGCGTGTGATTGTGCTGATTATACTGGCGTCCATTGTCTGGGTGCCGGTGGGTGTCTATATCGGGCTGCGGCCGAAAATGGCGGAGATGATCCAGCCGCTCGCGCAGTTCCTTGCCGCGTTTCCGGCGAATTTGTTATTTCCGGTGGCGGTATTTGCCATCAGCCGCTATCACCTGAATCCGAACATATGGCTCAGTCCGCTGATGATTCTGGGCACGCAGTGGTATATCTTATTCAACGTCATCGCGGGGGCATCGGCATTTCCCAATGACCTGCGCGAGGCCTCACGCAACCTGCATGTCAAAGGCTGGCTGTGGTGGCGTAAAGTCATGCTACCTGGAGTATTTCCCTATTATTTAACCGGCGCGATCACCGCCTCGGGCGGGGCGTGGAACGCCAGCATCGTTTCCGAGGTTGTCAGTTGGGGCGATCAGAGCTATGAAGCTGTGGGACTTGGTGCCTACATCGCCCAGCAAACCAGCGCAGGGGATTATGCCCATATTGCGCTCGGGGTCGGGACGATGTCCTTTATTGTTGTGTTGTTTAATAAATTTTTCTGGCGGCCGCTTTATAACGTGGCCGCACGAAAATTACGGTTTGATTGAAAATTTTATGACCGCATTGCTCGAACTGTCCACCATCACCCAGTCATTCGCTAAAGGCGAAGGCCGCGAGCTTAAGGTGCTGGATAATGTGAATCTCACCCTTTCCGAAGGAGAGCTGGTGGGGCTGTTGGGCAAATCAGGTTCAGGTAAATCAACCTTGCTGCGGATTATAGCAGGGCTGATTACGCCCAGCGCAGGTAAGGTGGCTTTTCATGGACAAGGTGCTTCCGATAACGCACTGGATATCTCCATGGTGTTCCAGAGTTTCGCTCTCTATCCGTGGTTGACGGTGTTGCAGAATGTGGAACTGGGGCTGGAAGCACTCGGCGTTCCCGAAAAGGAAATGCGTAAACGCGCGCTGGATGCCATCGATCTGATTGGTCTTGACGGGTATGAGTCCGCTTATCCGCGCGAGTTATCCGGTGGCATGAAACAGCGCGTAGGGTTTGCCCGCGCACTGGTGGTCAATCCGGCGCTGCTGTTGATGGATGAGCCGTTTTCGGCACTCGATGTGCTGACCGCCGAAACGCTGAAAACCGATTTCCTCGATCTGTGGATTGAACGCAAAATCCCCCTGAAATCGGTGTTGCTGGTTACCCATAACATTGAAGAAGCGGTGCTGATGTGCGACCGCATCCTGATTTTTTCGTCCAATCCGGGGCGTATTGCCGCAGAAATAAAAGTGGATATTCCGCACCCGCGCGACCGCCAGTCTGCCGCCTTTACTGCCATGGTGGAACAGATTTACACACTGATGACATCGGGCATGCAAAAACGTGATTTTGCCAGCGTGCGCTCCAGCGAAATGACCATGCATGACAAGTTGCCGCGTGTGTCACCCAACCAGTTGTCGGGGTTGATGGAAGCGCTGATGGCATCGCCTTATAATGGTCGCGCCGATATTCCCGAACTCGATCAGGCGCTCGGCATGGGCACGGAAGATGTACTGCATCTGGTGGAGGCGTTGCGTATTTTGAAGTTTGCCGAGGTGGCGGAGGGGGATATTCATTTAACCGCAGCGGGACAAATATTCGCTGATGCCGATACGCAAAAGCGCAAACAGATTTTTGCCGAACACCTGATCCACAATATCCCGCTGGCGGCGTATGTGTACCGCGTGCTGCAAAGCCGTCCGGGAAATACCGCACCGCGCATACGCTTTATCACCCAGCTTGAAGACCATATGGTGGAAGAAGATGCGATTGAAGCACTCTCGGCTGTCACCAGCTGGGGGCGATATGCCGAGTTGTTCGCCTATGATGATAATACGGAAATGTACAGCCTCGAAAATCCATCGGCGTAATATTGGCCGTCCGCTTACGCGACAAGATTATTGCCCTGATTAATCACATTCTGCGCGTCTTTCAGCAACGTGGTGTTGTTGCTGTTGATGCGGGTGTTGTAGCTATTAATCAGGCTTTGCACCTGTGAGGTGGATTGCGATTTCTGCGCATGTGATGCCTGCGTGGCTTCAACCGCTGCTTGCGTTGGTTGGGTCGAGGTTTTTTCTGAAAGCAATGCGCTAAACAATCCCGCGAGCGGATTGGACGAAGTGCTGGCCGAACCCACCAGTGCCGAGGTGATGCTACCGCTGGACGTGGAATCGCTGACACCCTGTAACAATGACAAGACGTTCGGGGAAAGCCCGATCAGGTTATTCAGCGATGCAGACGAGGTGCTGGGGATGACAGGAGTCGCGGGCGAGGTGGGCGAGGCGGGGGTAGCCGTTTGCGTATCCGATGAAACGGGCGCAGTATCTGCCACAGCCGTCAACGGCTGGTTGTTCTGCAACTGGCTTAAATACGTGCTTGGATTAAAACTGCCGATACTTCCGACCATAACGCCATCCTGGCTAATATTTTTATACTTGTTAATTATATCACGGGTGGGGTTAAAAATCCACAAATGATGCAATCTATTGATTTGTATCATTAATTATTTTTTGGCGTATTTTTTGCTTTATGTGTCCCATCCAGTAATTTCCCGATCAGGAGGACATATGAGTACGATTAATAATTTGGGTAACTCCGGTTACTACCAGCTTTCAAACCCAAACGGCGGGCAGACCGGCGGCACATCCGGTTCCGGACAGACCGGAAGCACGCAGGCGCTGATTCAGGCGTTGTCGGGGGATACTAACTCCAATAACACGAACAGTAACGATGCCTATCTGCTGAATTTAAGCCCACAGGCGAAACAATATCTCAGCAACACCGCTAACGGGACGAACCAGAGCTTTATCCTCAGTGACAAACAAAAACAGACGATCACCGACATCCTGACCAAATATAAAGATGCGCCGTACAATCAGGATACGTTCAATAAGATCCAGAACGATCTGAATGCAGCGGGCTTAAGCACCACCACCTTGTCGCTTCTGGATAAATCAAAATCCTTCAGTGCCACCAGCGTGCTGATTTCTGCGCTTAATGGCGGTATCGCCAGCGGTGCGGATGTGGGTGGGGTGCCGAGTGATACCGAGGAGCAGACGAAGTCCAGCAGCTATATCCAGAATATTATCAGCCAGTGGAAAAACCTGTCGGGTCATTCCAAGGATACGACCCCAGCTAGTACCACCAGCAGCACCGCCGTTGCGCCGGTGGGGTCTACCAGCGGTTCGTAAGTTTATTTACGCAGGCGTTCTTCCAGCTTATCGAGGAACTGGTTGGTGGTGAGCCATGGCTGCTTATCGGAAATAAGGCTGGCTAAATCCTTGGTCATGAATCCCGCTTCCACAGTTTCGATGCACACACGTTCGAGGCGTTCGGCGAACGCGGCCACATCGGGCGTGTTGTCGAATTTAGCGCGGTAGGACAGGCCGCGCGTCCATGCGAAAATGGATGCAATAGGGTTGGTGGAGGTTTCCTTGCCCTGCTGCCACTGTCGGTAATGGCGGGTGACGGTGCCGTGTGCGGCTTCGGCTTCGACGGTATTGCCATCGGGTGTGAGCAGCACCGAGGTCATCAGGCCAAGCGAACCATAACCTTGCGCGACAATATCGGATTGCACATCGCCATCGTAGTTTTTGCACGCCCAGAGCATGCCGCCGGAGGATTTAAGCGCCATCGCCACCATGTCGTCGATGAGTCGGTGTTCGTAGGTGAGTTTAGCGGCAGCAAAAGATGTGGCAAATTCGCTATCGAAAATCTCCTGAAAAATGTCCTTGAAGCGGCCATCATAGGCTTTGAGGATAGTGTTTTTGGTGGACAGGTACATCGGGTAGTTGCGGGCCAGCGCATAGTTGAAGCTGGCGCGGGCAAAGCCGCGGATGGAATCGTCGAGGTTGTACATGCCCATGGCTACGCCCGAACTTGGGAAATCAAATACCTCGTGGGTTGTCGGTGCGCTACCGTCCTTAGGTGTGAAGGTCATGGTCAGTTTGCCAGGGGTTTTAACGACAAAGTCGGTGGCGCGGTACTGGTCGCCGAAGGCATGACGGCCAATGACGATGGGTTTTTCCCAGCCCGGAACGAGGCGCGGAACGTTGGTGCAGATGATCGGTTCGCGGAACACCGTGCCATCAAGGATGTTACGGATGGTGCCGTTGGGGGATTTCCACATTTTTTTCAGATTGAATTCCTTGACGCGTGCCTCATCCGGCGTGATGGTCGCGCATTTGACACCGACACCGAGTTTTTTAATGGCTTCGGCCGCTTCAATGGTGACCTTGTCTTCTGTGGCATCACGGTTTTCGATCGAAAGGTCGAAATATTTCAAATCGACATCGAGGTACGGCAGGATAAGTTTCTCTTTGATAAATTTCCAGATGATGCGGGTCATCTCATCGCCGTCAATTTCTACGATGGGGGTTTTTACTTTGATTTTTGCCATGATGGACGCTCCTGTGCAGTATAATTCAGGTTGTCAGTATCTCTTTTGGCGCAGCAAATGCAACAAAAGGTTGAATATGGGAAATGACACTATTTTCTCGGCCGCTCTTCCAGTTTTTTCGTGATGAAGGGCAGGCCGCCTTGCGTGCCCAGCAGGAGCATCTCTTCACGCTGTATGTCGAGCATGCTGACGCCTTCGGCTTTGAAGTCGACGATGTGACAGGTGCCCGAACGGTCGGTGACGATCTGGAATTCGGCATGAATAGGATCATCGTATTTCTGGTTGATTTGTGTCAGTGCGGTGAAGTGTCCTGCCGATGTTTTGGTGAATTCGGTAATGATGACATCGGAAATGCCGTTCAGGTCTTCCTCATTAAAGCCGCCGACATAAAAATCCGGCAGGTAGGCACGGTAGGCTTTGAAAAAAGCGTCCCGTTCGTCTGGCTTGGCTTCCGCCCAGTAATCACCGGCGACGGACTGTGCGATGGTGTTCATATCCAGCGCATCAATGAATAACGTTTCCAGCTCGTTGTGCTTCTGCTCATAACCTTTATTCGCGTCATTGATCAGGTCCAGCATCTGATGACGCAAATGATCGGCAAACGGACGGCAATCGGAACCAGCAGCCGAACCAATGGACGGAGATAGGATCAAAGTAAAGAAGATGGCAACACGTGGTAGTAAACGCACAACCTTTATTCCTTGCTTTATTCCTTGGAGCTATCCTCGAATTTTTCATGCTGGCGATACGCGCTGCGTGTCGCGGTGTATGGATCAAGGGAATCATAGTACAGATGTTCAACCACCTGTGCCTGAGTATCGCGGGCGTCAATGCCATCAGCAGCGCTGCGGCCCACTTCCACCCATGTATCATCCACCCAACCCACAGGGTCAGCGAACCAGTCACCCACTTTACCCGTGGTATCACGAACAGAAGAAGGGCCGATAATAGGAAGAACCACGTAAGGGCCGGAAGGTACGCCCCAATGGCCAAGGGTTTTGCCGAGGTTCTGGTCCATGCCATGAAGATTGGCTTTTTCTTTCGCAAAATCATCCAGACCCGCCAGACCAAAGGTGGTGTTCAGGATAAAGCGCCACAATGAGGTGAATGCGACTTTTGGATTCAGTTGCAGCACACCGTGAACAAAGTTGAGCGGTTCGGTCAGGTTGCTGAGGAAATTGCTGATGCTATGGCGCACCGGATGCGGCACATAGTCGTATACGGTGATGACAGGTTTAAACACATGGCGGTCAAAACCAACGTTGAAATCAAAAATAGGATGGTTGAAGCCTTCCCATGGATCATTCACATCGGGTGCCACGACATCCTCTTTCATGTCGTAATAGCCTTTTGAGTGTTTAGGATGCTTTGCCGTCTTGGCAAGGGCTGATTCACAGGTCACGCTCAACGAAAACGCTGTCAGCAGGAGGATAAGGCTTAGACGCATCAACTGGTTCCTTTTACACTTAAAATACAAATTGAATTGTGCGAATCATAATCGAGAGTTATTAATACTTCCATAAAATAATCCGATAATCCTTGGAATTAATTTTCAGTGTTGCAGGTTAGCAAATGTTAGGCATTCGTACGCTAAAAAAATCGGTATGGTGTATGGCGATGGTGCTTGTTGCGTGCGCCCCGCAACCCACGGTTAACCAGTCACGCGATGTGCTGTGGGAACGCTATGCGCACCAGCCGGTTGACGCCTTGCTGATGGCGCTGGGTACGCCGGCGCGTGAGTCGCACCTAAGCGACGGCTCGCGTCTGGTGACGTATCAGTTTAATTCCGTTTATGAATCCGGTTCGCCGTATGAACGCAGCACAGGCTGTGAAGCCACCTTTATGGCGAAGGCGCCACGCTTTACACTGGAGGATATTGCCATGCAGGGGGATGCCTATGAATGTAATATGCTGGCGCAGGGGCATACGGGATTTGCCCGCCATCCGTACATGCCGCCACCGACCCCGTATATGGGCAGCAGAATTCCGCCGTTGTACCGCTACGGTTTTTAGGCGGGCTTAAAGGATATTTGGAAAAATGTTCCTGCCAACTTCGTGATTGATGGCTTTGCTGATACGATCGCTGATACCGATTGCGCCAAGCCTTACGGTGACCTTATCTACTTCCTTTTTGCCCTCATCGAGATTAAAGGCCAGTCCCGCAGCAAGATTCGCTTTGCTAACACCGGTTCGTCTGGTTGCCATCATGGCCGGTTCCAGCTTGTCGACAATGATTTCTTCGGCTTTCAGGCGTTTTTCCGGAGAAATTTCTGTGGCAAAATCTGCCATAATAGTTGCAATGGCCTTGGCGACGGCGGCACGTTTCATAACATCAGGATCATGATCGCGCTGCGATTCCCACCACTGTGCCCTTGCTGCCAGAATACCTTCCAGACTTCCCTTGGCAATGATTTTGGTTGCATCGCGGTTAATCAGTCCCATTTGGTTGAAGTAAAACAGCTCCTGCGTACGGGCATCCTCGTCATAAGGTGAAGAGAACGTCATGGGAGGCACTTTTTTGGTAACACTTTTCGAAATGAGGTTGCCGATGGCGAGCCTGTCATCACGAGGGGTACGTGAATCAAATTCCACGCGGATCTTCACATCATGCGGATGTTCCGATACCGGCAGGCCTTTGCGCTGCTCCTCGGCCCAGTCGTGCAATGCCATATCTTTTTCGGATAATTCATCATTTTCGCCGCGCAAATCAGGATCGTTCAGGTCGATGACCGCATCGGCAAGTCCGTATTGTACAAATACTCTGGCGGGACCAAACTTGATTTCAACTTCTTTTGCTTTACGCGTTTTGGTCATGGCGGACGCTCCCGAAGGCATTATTGTCTGGATTCCATAATAGTATAATCGCGGATTTCATGCAATTTCGTTAAGATTTATCCACCATCAGAGCTGTTTTTTTTATCTTTTTGATTTACCTGTATATTAACAAATATAGCCATTTATTCAGGGTAATTGTAACCATAACTTCACAATATAACCCTATCGTTGTAAAAACGGATTAACTAAGGTTTACCCAGACAATAAAAAACATGGACGTTATGCACAGGAAATACTCTGTTAAAATAATTAAATTACAGTTGCATAGTGTTTTCTCGACGTTCAGAGTACGTTAAGGCCAACACACATGCCAGCGACTGCTTTTCAATCTACTTTTGAGCAAATTGCACTGACGCAAGCAGCCATCAGCGCGCGCGATGCCATGGATAAATGGCTGAAAGCCAAAGCGGCTGCGGAAAAATCCGATACTCCCGCAGCCCCTGACCTTGATAAGGGCAGCACGCGCGAGGAAGTCGCCCAGAATCTCTTTGATACTTTCGTTAAATATCATCGCCAGTTATTTGCCTATGCGTCGCAATATAATAAAAGCCGCGAGTTTGATGGTGACAAAGGCGGTGTCCAGCGTGTGTTTCAGGTGGATCAGATTGCCAGCGTACCCAAAGGTGAGCCACCGCAGGACTACATGGCCAATATGAAGCAGATTTTTGTCGATTTCGTAAACCAGAACTATGATGAACGTGGCAATCTCAACAAGGAACTCGCCGATCCCGAACAACGTGACAGGTCGATAGACAATGCCGCCAGAGCTACGCATAAGCTGTATGAAACGCTCAAAAAAGCCAATAACCATGGTGCGGAGCATTTTATTCCGTTGCGGTATTTACGCTTTCCTGCCGGCCTTATGATTGCCCAGCTTGGTTCGGGAGAAAAATGGAAAGACGTGAATGGCGGCAAGGGATTCGACTTTAACCGTGGTGATAAGCCAAAACCGGACGAAGATCTTTTCGAGCGCTTTAAGCAGGCTTTTAATGGCGCGGCGGACGAAAAAAATGATACATTGTTCAAAAGAGAAAATAAGCCATCCGGCTATATCCACCACCACCAGTCTTTTATCAAAATTGAAGGTCACCAGTTTCCCTGCCTCAAATTTGATGATGGGCGCACGCAACTTATCACCAGCGACGGCTATCTGGTCGATATGACCAAGCCATTACAAAATTATCTTTTTGAGCAGCTTAAAAGTGGTATTCGGGCTGACAGGCTGACGATTGAATTCGATGCGGGATCAGCCCAGCATTTATCGCAGATGATACAGAATTTTTTGCCAGATGAGGATACCCCGAAACACCGGAAACACGCCGAGCTGGCGAACGCATCTATCAACCGTTTGCATGACAGGCTTGAGCTGATGAAAGAGTCTGATGCTGTTGACGGTGCAGTGAAGCGTAAAGGCAAGGCCACACTGGTGTCAATGGATGTCGATTTGCTGACGGGCTTAAGTATGCTCGATACTAAAAACGGGCAGGGAAAAACCGTTAAAAGCGAAGTGGCAAGGTTGGGCGCTTTTGTTAAAAAACACTCGTCAGAAATTCGTGATGATGTGCCGGAAGATCTCGTAGCGATGAGCGATTTTTTATCGCTGTTTTCTAAACCTTCCGCTGTGGGGGATATTCAGGCAGAGATTCAGGCGCGGCTTGAACATCTGCGCGAGATAGCCAGAAGCGACAAGGATGCAGATAAGGATATAGAAGAACTTATCGTTGCTGCTACCCCGCACATACTGGCGGTTGCGCCACGCATTATGACGGGGGTTGACGAGCATTTCACAGGAAAGAAACCGGCGGCAGAGTTACTGAAAAGTTCAGAAGATGATAACGCACATAAAATGCACAAAAAACCTCGCTTCATCATGACTATGGGCGGTGTGGCGGCCGGAAAATCCAATGGCGAGATCCTTGCCGATGAGGAATGTGGCAAGGATAATTACGTGATTGCCGGACTGGACGGGGTGCGCTCCATGTTTGATACACAGGCGATTAACCTTGCAACCGACAACCATAATTTTGATTATAAAAACGTAGAGCAGCCATCAAAGCTGGTGCGCGCGCTGGTGCTTGAACGTGGCCGTGAACAGGGCTACCACATGTTGCTGGATGGATCAGGGATTCCTTACGAGAGCCGTTATCAGCCTATTCTCGCAGCGTTCAAAGGCAATGACGAAAGTGACTACCAATACAAAACCAGCGTGTTGGCATTCGACCGTACGCTGTATGTGCATAATCCGGAGAAACGTGTGCAACTGGACCGCGAAAGCCCACGAAAAGTACTGGGGGATGCATTCTATTATCAGGGTATGCGTATCGGTCGTCAGCTGCGTGCGGTTCCGGTTAAAATCATCGCGAATAATTATGCCTCGGTGCCGGAAGCGTTATTGCAGGCTTCTAAAGACCCCAATGTCGACCGATTCTGGCTAATCGATAATAATCCGAGAAAAAAGAAGGGTAATGACGAAGGGCAGGTGGAGAGTAAGCCTTACATCCTTTCATTTACTGCCGATGTGAGCGAAGAGGAACTCAAAACCCTCGATAAACTGAAAGGCGCGCAGTTAAAAGAAGCCATCATTGCACTCGGTGAAACTCAGGATGGTACGCCGGAAAGAAAGAAAATATTTAAAGCCATGCACCATAAAAAATACAATCCCGCCGATCTTCCGGATGAGGGGTGGAATTTTAAAGTAGTGGCGCATAACGGCGACCGCTACCGCGTGGAGTTTATTAGCGATGACAAACGGTATCTTGGAACGATGCAGAACGGCCTGTTCAACCTTGAGGCTAATGGCCCCGAGGAACTATTCAGGCTGACCAAGCCAATGAGTTTCGATGCGGAAGGATTATTCCAGAATGACCGCCATGCCCTGCCGATTGAGCCTGTGGAAAATGTAGCGATTGAAGACTGGATGCGGGTGCCATATGCCGTGCGGGATTCGCTGGCGGCCCGAAAGGAGCCTTGTTATGAAATATCAGCCGCGTCTCCGGTCATGCGTCCCATCGGCGCCATGGGACAAAAAATGGGGTAAATATTACCCATTACAAAGGCTTCTTCACGGGGTAGCTTCCGGAAAAAATAAATATCATTGCGATAGACAATCGGGGTTTCTTCCTTTATAAATCCCCCTCCTAAGAAGAGCAGCTGGCGGCAAACCGCCTTCGTTTCCCTCGGAAACGAGATAAATCAGTTGCTTTGGACACTATTCGTACGGTGACGCGGGGTGGAGCAGCCCGGTAGCTCGTCAGGCTCATAACCTGAAGGCCGCAGGTTCAAATCCTGCCCCCGCAACCAACAAGTCCTGCATATGCGGGTTATGCGTGTATTGCTGCGCTACATCCGGCTGATTTTGCCGAGGTAACCCGTTGCTTTCCTCTAATTTCTTCGGCTCAGTTAGCGCCTGTATTTGATCGGCCAGTTCTTTGGTGCTGCTGCCTTTAGTGCCTGCCGCTATGGTGAGAATGCCCGCCAGGTCGCCATGCAGATCGATGGTTAGTCCGCCCTCCGGTTTGGGTGTCAGGGTAATTTTCTCAATCAGGCTGCGGATTATCTCCGCTGCTTCATGCCGGTGTTCTGGGGTATTCAACGAAGCAATCAGCGCTTCGACTTCCTTGCGGTAGTGCAGGCCCATATTCGGATGCAGCAGCACGGGGGCTTCCTGCACATCGGCCAGCAGTAGTGTTAATTCTTCTATCCGGGCGGTATGGGCGTTAAGTGTGTCTTTTACTACCGCTCCCGTCGTAACCCCATCCATCACCATCCGCAGAAGCCTTTCGGATTCGCGTGTGCGCTTTTTCAGCTCAGCTTCATGATGTTGCTTCTGTGCATTATGCGCCATACGCAGTTGATTCATATGGCGGGCATATTCTTTACAGAACGCGTCGCACAGTTCCGGTTGCATTAAATGTGCTTCAAGCGCGTGTAAGACCGCATTTTCCACTGCATCCTGCCGTATCGTGTTCCAATTATCACACAGTGCTTTCTTGCGGGCAGTAAAGCAGCCATAATGATGCAGAGAGATTTTGGTGAATCCGCCGCCACAGCAGCCGCATTTAAGTAACCCGGAGAACAACGCTTTGGGCCTCTGCTTATCGGTCAGACGGAGCTTGCGCTGTAACCCGCCCTGCCGCTCCTTCACTTTATGCCATAAGCTATCATCGATAATACGCAGTTCCGGCACTGCTTTTTTGAGCCATTGCGCTTCAGGATTTAAGCGCGATACACGCTTACCTGTATCTGGGTCTTTGATATAACGCAGTCGGTTCCAGATCAAACTGCCTATGTAAAGCTCGTTATTGAGAATACCCGTGCCGCGTTCGCGGTTGCCATTGATGGTGCTTTGTGTCCAGCCAGTGCTGGAAGGCCCGGCAATATGCTCTTTGTTAAGCTGCTTGGCAATAGCCAGGGGGGATTGCCCTTTTGCATAATCGGTGAAGATGCGCTGCACGATTAAGGCTTGTGCTTGATTAATCGTTCTATCGCCGCGCATCGGCTCACCATGGGTATCGAACTGCTTTACGACATCATAGCCATAGCTAAGGCCACCGCCGGACTTGCCCTTTTCAATGCGGCCACTTAAGCCCCGGCGCGTTTTATCGGCCAGGTCTTTAAGGAACAGCGCATTCATTGTGCCTTTGAGGCCAATATGCAGATGGGTGATTTCACCTTCGGAGAGGGTAATGATCTTCACCCCCGCGAATTGCATGCGCTTATAGATACCAGCGATATCTTCCTGGTCACGTGACAGGCGATCCAGCGCTTCTGCCAGGACAATATCAAACTTGCCCGCCATGGCGTCCTGCATCAGCATCTGCATGCCCGCACGCAGCATGGAAGCACCGGAGATGCCGTGATCGGTATAGGGCTGCGTAATCATCCAGCCTTCCTGTGCTGCCCGCCCAGTAGCCAGGCGGATTTGATCTTCTATTGATGCATCGGATTGCAGATCGGATGAATAGCGGGCATAGATGGCGGCTTTGATCATGGGCGGGGCTCTCCTTCATCGGGGTGCTCAAGCATCGCAGTATAATCCCTTTCTGCGGCGATGCGAGCAAGAAGACGCACTAAGGCGACCAGCCGTTTATCCTGGCGTTTAGAACAACACGATTTATCCTTACCATTACCACAATGATGATCGCATGTCTGGGGAATCATGATGACAAAGCTCCTTACGCCTATCATCATTATTCTACGCTGCATCGTTCGGATGCGGGGAGTGCCGCAGCAGGTTTTATACGTAGGTGGAATCCTATTTGTATCCGGGCAATTTATCCTTATCCAAACCGTCATTGAACCAAACCGGATTGATTCCTTGGCATGTTGGTTTAGTGCGACATATCGCCCACTCCCGCGTTGGGTGATTCTCGTGTAGAGTGTAGGTATGAGGTGGGCAGGATAAGCAATGTTGGCCAACATTGCGTTTTCCTTATTCGCGCTTCGCACTCAACGGTTGTGCCCTGGCGGGCCCGGCTGCTGCCTAAGATAAGAAAGGGCTGAGATTATGATCGTAAAACACATTCCCATCCGCACGATGAACAAGAGCAGTTTTTCTGGGCTGGTGCAGTACATCACCAATGCTCAGGACAGGAATGAGCGCGTCGGTGACGTTCGTATTACCAACTGCATGAGTGAGCATCATGAATGGGCGGTAAAGGAAGTGGAATGTGTACAACGGCAGAACACCCGCTCTAAGGCCGATAAAACCTACCATATGCTGGTATCCTTCCGGGCGGGTGAAAATCCATCGCCTGAAGTTCTCCGGAAGGTTGAAGAACGTCTATGTGAGTCGCTGGGGTATCAGGAGCATCAACGCGTCAGCACGGTGCATCACGATACCGATCATTTGCATATCCATATCGCCATCAATAAAGTGCATCCAGGCAAATTGACTATCCATAAGCCTTTCCGGGATTATAAAATACTTGCTGATGCAGCCCTGAAGCTAGAGCAGGAATATGGGTTGGATCATGATAATCATGTCCCAAAGCTATCGCAGGGCGAGGCCAAGGCGCAGGATATGGAACATACCTCCGGCATTGAAAGCCTGATCGGCTGGATTAAGCGCGGTTGCCTGCCGCAATTACTTGTGGCAGATTTGAAGTGGCTATAGTTTAGCGGACAGTGTGCTTGAGCGATACTGAAGGAGCTAAGAGCCAATGCCTGAGAATATAAATACCAAGAAGAAATTGACGTTTTATTCATCTGAGTTCAAGTCGTCTGCGATAAAGCTGGCGT
>JANYBV010000032.1 GCA_025360605.1 Alphaproteobacteria bacterium
ACGCCAGCTTTATCGCAGACGACTTGAACTCAGATGAATAAAACGTCAATTTCTTCTTGGTATTTATATTCTCAGGCATTGGCTCTTAGCTCCTTCAGTATCGCTCAAGCACACTGTCCGCTAAACTATAGCCACTTCAAAGCCCGAAGGCGACAAGCCCAAGGCGTAAGTAAAGGCGGCGCAAGCTAGCCTGAAGAAGTAACACAAGTCGGAAGGGAGGGCTCAAAAAGCCCCCCCTTCTGCATTTTCAGCCCCTGCCATCTTCCCCACAAAATCCCTGATTCCAATGCTTTCCTATGTTACGCTTACATGAAACCCATTATGACAGTTGCATGACTTTATTTACATATATATGAAAAACAATAGCATAGATGGATTTTCATACTAATAAGTCTAAAAGATAGCCTGCCGGAAATAGCGTAATTTATTAGCGTTTTTTAACACATTTGCTACAATAAACCTGTTTTACTTACCCCCAATGGAAGTGAAACAAAACCTCGGGGGTTAGTTATGGGATGTACCTATTTTCTATTCCCGAGCGTAAGCCTGCACGTAACGTGGGCATGCCAGTTTTCTCGATTGGAGAACCTTCAATGGTTCGTCTCAGCGTCAAGTTGGTGGCGGCGGTCACGTTGGTGTGGTTCGGTACGCGCGCGTTCGTGGAGTTCGGGGAAAAGTCCCCCCTCCGCGACCACTTCGCGGGCAGCATCACGCAGGTGAAGGCGCTCGTCGGTTTCAACCCCGACCCGTACCTCGCCATCGGCCTGCTGTTCCTCGCCGTCCTGCTCGTCGAGTCGTTCGTGTGCCTCGTCAATGTGGTCTACCGGAAGCTCTTCACCCGCAAGGTGATGGAGTTGCCGGCCGTGACCCAGATGGAGCTCGTCAAGGAATTCCTCGACAACACGGAACTCCGAGACGTGATCCGCGCCGCGTCGATGCAGGACCTTCAGGTCATGATCGCCGACGACAAGACCCGCGCTGCGCTCCGTCGCCTGCTGCAGCCCCTCGTCACCGAAATCATCAAGAAATCGGGGACCAAGGCCAAGCCGGCGGAATCGCAAGTCTAAAGGCGGCACAAGCTAGCCTGAAGAAGTAACACAAGTCGGAAGGGAGGGCTCAAAAAGCCCCCCCTTCTGCATTTTTAGCGCCTTCCACCCGCACATTTTCTCATGATTCCGCGATTATTTAATTTTAAAATTTTCCAGCCATATGCTATAATTATCCCGTTTTTACCACCTTGTGGAAAATCGTTTCGTTTTCTTTCGGGGTTTGGTTATGGGGTGTATCCTGTACATTCCCCGAAAACGGTTCTCACCCGTGAAGTGAGTCAGGAGTTTCTCCGATGGCGAAAGCTTTTCTGAAGTTCTACCTGTTTCTGGTGGGACTTTGCATCACGTTGGTTCCGCTCTCGTGGTTGGACATCAACGTCAACAATGCCCCTTCTACCATTTCCTCAGGGAATAAAGGAGGAGCAGCGCTCGAAGTCGTGATGGAAGTCTCCAACGCCTCCGCTCACATCCCCGTGATGGTGCGCGGTTTGGTTTCGGATTATCTGCTGTGTACAGCGCTGGTTGGTCTTGTTATCTTCCTTGCTTTCGCCGCCCATTGGGTTGGTGAAAGGATTCACAAGGATGTGAAGATCATGACCAACGAACACGGCACTACCGATCTGGGAATCTGAGAAGATCCTGTCGGCAAGTCGTAGAAAACAAAAAGGGAGGGCCAAAAGCCCCCCCTTTTTGCGTTCTAGGGAATTTACTCCGAAGGTTTGGGAGCTTCTTTTTTAGCAGGCTTTGCTTTGCTTTTTTTCTTCTGCTGCAACACCACCATCGACGAAAATTTTCCTTCCACCGTTTTAGGTTCTGCACTTGCGGTGGGCAATGGCCGCCGTTCCTTTTTTGCTTTCACATTATCGGCCAGCACGAGCTTAAAACCACCCTCAGCCGCTTCGGCGATGCTCAGCGTCATTTTTTTAACCGGCGGCTTGGATTCACGCACATACACCAGCAGATGCACCTTATCCGCACCCGGAATTGAAATTTCCGGAAACTCCTCATGCAGCAATTGCAGTTCCTGACGCGCCGCTTCAATGGTGGGATACATTTTACCGCGTGTGGCTGCACGCAAAATAGGATGGCCGGTGTCGGGGTGGCGTTTGTTGACGCGTGTTTTTTCGGGATGCTGTTTAAGTTCGGTGACAATCTTCTCCGCTACGAGCGTAAACTTGCCCTTATCGGCGGTTTTTATGGCGATAACGGCGAAGTTTCCTTTATAGCCTTTTTTGATTTCCTCGTCAGTGACGGCAAAACCGCTGATCCATAATTTCAGTGTCGGCGAATTATCCGGCCCGATGGGATTTTGGTCTTTGGATATCGTAAAATTTTTATAGATGCGGTCCATCACCACAACAGCCTGCGCAGGCGTTCCGAAACGGAACCTGCCAGCGATTATAGCTTCCAGCGTTGGATCTTTCAGGCTGGCGATCAGTTTTTTACGTTCTTTTCCGCTCATAAATACAAAAACTCAGGGCGATAGTATGGTTGCATACACCCTTTGTTTATAGCGCAAGTTGTTTAAAAATCGGTGAAAAATAGGTAAAGGATTAGGATTTCAGGCCTAAAATCGGCTGATTGGCGGCAATGGAGACGACATACTTCTTACGCACCACCACAGGCTGGCGAATCGAGGCGTAGAGCTGCTTTTCAGCCTCAATCAGCAGCACACCACCAAAAAACGGGCATAAAAATTTACCAATTCTTTCTATTTTGCGGGCCAGACGCCATAAAAGCCGCCAGTGGGTGGGGGGCAGGAACAGGGCCGAGCTGGAGCGTGTAGGGGTGAATTGCTTTTCACTGAGCAGGTCACGCAGCTGCAGGATGGAAAACGGCCTGCCATACCCGAACGGGCTGCGCGAGGAACGCGACCAGAATCCGAGGCGGTTGGGCACGACTGCAATCATGCGTCCCCCCGGGGTTAGCACACGCCACATTTCCTCCACCATCGCCGAAAGCGGTTCACTATGTTCAAAACTGTGAATCAGTAAAATGCGGTTGATACTGTTTTCGCGCAGCGGGAATTCCGATTCATGCGCCAGAAACGTCATATTCGCTTCCGATGACGGCCAGCAC
The DNA here is from genome assembly GCA_025360605.1 of Alphaproteobacteria bacterium. Taxonomy (GTDB): domain Bacteria; phylum Pseudomonadota; class Alphaproteobacteria; order Rickettsiales; family SXRF01; genus JANYBV01. Next base: position 3,129 of record JANYBV010000032.1, read on the forward strand.
GCCGCGCCCTGCCGCGCCGGCATGCACACGATCACAGGCTCGGTACCGTTTCTGTAATTTTCGAGATACGGTGTAGCATAGCCAATGCCCAGCAGCGCATCTCCTTTAATGTCGGGCCAAAGATGCTGGATACTGGCAGCGATCAGTGAGCGAACCTCCTCACCAAACGGTGTGGCGTAAAACTGACGCAGGCTGAGAATGTCGGGTGCGAACATAATTTTCGACTATTGACTTTATTACGAATACTGACACAAGAATAACTCGCAAACGCTTATGGAAGCAAGCAGTGTTCAGACTCGTTCAATATTTAATGCTTATCCTGCTGGTAGCCGTTACCGCAACGGATGCCTGTGCTAAATTATCCGGTGAAAACCTCGAACATGCACGCAGCGCCTCTGAGTTTTCTGAGCGCAAAGACTGGGAAAATGCCCTCGCTCACGCCAAACATACGGGCGAACCTGCGTTCCAGAAACTGATCCAGTGGCAATATTACCTCGATCAGGATTCCGGTGCTTCCTTTGATGAGATCACCCGATTCATTGAGCAGAATCCCAACTGGCCCGACCAGAAAAAACTCCGCATTCGCGCCGAAATGTCACTGAAGAAAGACAACGTGCCTGATCATGATGTGATTTCGTGGTTCAATGACAGCACACCCATCACCGGTATTGGAAAAGTGGCATTGGCGGAAGCGCTGAAACGCAACCGGCTTGCTTCGAAAGACAAGATCACCTCCCTCATCCGCGAGGCATGGAAAAATGGTGATTTTGACGAACCGCAGGAAAAGAAAATCCTCGATAGCTACGGCGATATACTGACGCTGGACGATGACAAGGCGCGTATCGACCGACTCTTGTGGGAAGAGCGCGTTGCCCCTGCCAAACGTTTGCTCAGTTTCGTGCCGGAAGGATATCAGAAACTCTATAAAGCCCGCATGGCGCTGATCGAGGAAAAACGCCTCGCCATTATCGCTGTGGCGCAGGTTCCTTCCTCTCTCAGGAACGATGCAGGCCTCACCTATAACCGGATGGTGTTTCGTGCCCATCGTGACGACGACAAAGGCGTGCGCGAGATGTTGCTGCTTGCGCCGGAAAAGCCGCCTTATCCCGAAAAATGGTGGCGCTACCGCGATGTGCATATACATCTGGCGATTGACGAAAAAAATTATGCCCTTGCTAAAAAACTGCTTGCCAATCATGGGCAATCCGAGGGGTCGGGCTATGCCGATGCCTTGTGGTTGCAAGGCTGGATTGACACGGAATTTTTCGACCGACCAAGCGCAGGTCTGGATGCATTTGAAGATATGTATGACCGCGTAAAATACCCCGTCAGCAAGGCTCGGGCGGCCTATTGGGCGGCGCGTAGTGCAGAAAAATCCGGCGACAGCAAGAAAGCCGAAGAATGGTATAAAAAAGCAGCTTCCTACCCCACCACGTTTTATGGCCAGCTTGGTTCATTGAAATACAACGGCACTTCTCCGCTTTCCCTGCCTTCCAGCCCTGCCATAAGTGCGAAAGACCGCGATAGCTTCGAGCAGGATGATTACGTCAAGGCAATTAAAATTACGATTGATCTCGGTAATTATGACCTAGCCCGCCGCCTGATCACGCTGGCGGTTGAAAACAGTGATGATGCGGCGGAGGCTTCGCTCGTCAGTGAGCTTGGGGTGAAATCGGGGCATAACAGTTTGAGCGTGCATGCGGCTAAAAAAGCGCTGCAACAAAATATAGTGCTTGTGGATGGTGGCTACCCGATGCCAAAAACACCATCCGGTAATCCGCTGGAACGTTCCCTCACCCTCGCTATCACGCGTCAGGAAAGCGAGTTCGATCCCAATGCCAAAAGCCCGTCCAATGCACTCGGTATGATGCAGTTGTTGCCAAGAACCGCCAAGGAAATTGCAAAGAAAAACGGCATTCCTTTTTCACCTGCCCGCCTGAGCGAACCAAGCTACAACATGACACTGGGGAGTTTTTATCTTTCGCGCCTTATAAACAGCTATGACGGCTCCTATATCATGGGCATTGCCGCCTACAACGCAGGTCCGGGCAATGTGCATAACTGGGTGAAGAAATTCGGAACTCCGAGCAACAATCTGAACAATGCGATTAACTGGATTGAAAAAATTCCCTTCACCGAAACACGCAACTACGTTCAGCGTGTGATGGAAAATCTGCAGGTATATCGCTCCATCGATTCAGAAGACTCTGACAACAAGCTCAAGATAGCGGAAGATCTGATGCGTTAGCGGAAGTTGGTGTGTGACGGGCAGTTGTACAAATCGTCATCCACACAGCCGGTAACTGTCGGCGGGGTGTAACCACGGTCGTTTTCGCGGCGGTAGTTTTCACGCGCGATGCGGGCGTAATCAAGGTCTTCCCATTCATTCTTGCCATTTTTTTCGCACGCACCCAGCAATAGCAAAGTTAATAGTGCGAATGTAATGCGAGTGTTCATGACGGTACTTTTTTGATTTTTATGGCCAACGCCATACATATAGTCCCTAAAACGGCAGATGCAAGCGAACCTGTAACCACTCCAAGCCTCGCATATTGCATTAACGAGTCATTGCTAAAGGCCAGTGTCCCTATGAATAGGCTCATGGTGAAGCCTATTCCGCACAGGATGGACATGGCGTAGAGTTGCAACCATGTCGCCTGAAGTGGCATTTTTGCCACACCAAATAGGATCATCAGAGCGGTGGTAATAAATATACCCAGTTGTTTTCCAAAGAATAATCCGGCTGCGATACCGGCACTGACAGGATGTGCCAGCGCGTTAAGATGCAACCCCTGAAGGCTCACTCCAGCGTTAGCAAATACGAATACCGGCACGATAACGAATACCACCCACCCATGCAAAAAATGCAACACACGTTTGCCCATAGGTAACGGCAACAGGAAGCCCAGCGCCACTCCTGCCAGTGTCGGGCTGATACCCGCATCCAGTAAAGCAATCCACAGTGCTACACCGAGAAACACGTAAGGGGCCAGTAATTTGACGTAACGGTTATAGACGGCCAGCAGTGCTATGCATCCCAGCGCGAACAACAGCGCCGCCCAGTGCAGCGTATGGGTATAGAAAAAAGCGATAATACCCACCGCCATCAGGTCATCGAATACCGCGATACATAGCAGAAAAATTCGCAGCGCCGCCGGAACGCGTTTCCCGAAAACGGATAATGCACCCAGTGAAAAAGCAATGTCGGTAGCCGTTGGAATCGCCCAGCCATGCAGGTTTTCTCCGCCTGCATTGAAATAATAGAAAAAAGCAGCAGGCAATGCCATGCCGCCCAGCGCAGCCACCACCGGAAGCACCATCTGCGATGGTTCGGACAGGTAACCTTCCTTGATTTCGAGCTTAATCTCGATGCCGATGCACAGGAAAAAAAGTGCCATCAGCCCGTCATTGATAAACAGCGTGCTGTCGGGGGTATGCAACTGGCTGTATTGCGCTGCCAGCGGCGTGTTGGCGGCCACCATCGCAAGGCACGTCATCATCACAAGCAGTATACTGCTGGCGGATTCCAGCTTCAGAAATGTTTTGAGGCGATAAATCATGGAGGTGACTATGCACACATGGCAGATTGGTTTACAAGATTATCGTTTGTATCAATGCTTTATTAACTAAAACTTGTCATATATAAAAACATTATTCGTACATTGTCACCTCAGGAGTAACTCTTATGGCCGCTCAAGAAAAAAAAGCATCATCCGCTGCATCCACCCGTCAGGCGACTCTTGCGGTAGATGGTAAAACCGTTACCTTTCCGGTCTACGACGGAGTTGAAGGGCCAAGCGTATTTGATATTTCGAAGCTGTATGCCGAAACCGGCCTGTTCACCTTCGATTCCGGTTTTATGTCCACCGCTTCGTGTGAATCCAAGATCACCTTCATTGACGGCGACGCGGGTATCCTGCGCTATCGCGGATATGACATTGATATGCTCGCTGAAAAAAGCGACTTCCTTGAAGTATCCTATCTGTTGCTCAACGGTGACCTGCCGAATGTAGCGCAGAAAAAAGAATTCGACCGCACGATCACCTTGCACACCATGATTCATGAACAATTGCATTTCCTTTATCGCGGTTTCCCGCGTGCGTCGCATCCTATGGCCGTTATGGCGGGTGCTGCTGCGTCGCTGGCGGCGTTCTACCATGATTCGCTCGATGTAAACGATGTTGCCCAGCGTGAACTTTCCGCGTTCCGCCTTATCGCCAAAATGCCAACGCTGGCGGCCATGGCTTATAAATATTCTGTCGGCCAGCCGTTTATCTATCCACAAAATGACATGGGTTTTGCCGAGAACTTCCTTAACATGATGTTTGCAACACCATGCGAGAAATATACGGTGAATCCGGTTCTGGCGCGCGCCATGGATAAAATCCTTATCCTGCATGCCGACCATGAGCAGAACGCGTCCACCTCAACCGTCCGCATGGCGGGTTCGTCCGGTGCTAATCCGTTTGCCTGCATGAGCGCAGGTATCGCCTCGTTGTGGGGCCCTGCACACGGTGGTGCTAACGAAGCGGTGATCAACATGCTGCGTGAAATCGGCGATGTGAAGCACATCCCTGAATTCATCACCAAAGTGAAAGACAAAAACAGCAACGTGCGCCTGATGGGCTTTGGCCACCGCGTGTACAAAAACTACGATCCACGCGCCAAGGTATTGCGTAGCACGCTGGAAGAAGTGCTGGCGGAACTTGGCAAGATCGACGAGCCATTGCTCAAGATCGCTATCGAGCTGGAACGCATCGCGCTTTCGGATGAATACTTTGTGTCCCGCAAGCTGTATCCGAACGTCGATTTCTATTCCGGCATCATCTACCGTGCCATGGGCATTCCATCGAAGATGTTCACCGTGTTGTTTGCCGTTGCGCGCACCGCCGGCTGGATTGCACAGTGGAAAGAAATGATGGACGATCCTAAAAACAAAATTGCGCGTCCGCGCCAGCTCTTCACCGGTTCCCAGCCAAGGCCGTTTGTTCCGGTTGAAAAGCGATAGATTTTTCTTGTTCGTTTCATTGACTCACACCCGCCGGATAACTCCGGCGGGGTTTTTTATTCAGGGGTGTCGGCTGCCTCTTTTTTGTGCTTATTTTTTGTGCAATAAAATAATGCACATGCCTAAACATTAGGCATAAAATAAAAGTATAGCCATGGAAACCCGCAGAATACCTAGGGTTTCACGTTGGCACGCTTCTGGCTATATCTTATAACGTTTCGGCGTAATTATATTACGTCTTTGTAAACGTCCTGCGACTTATAAGGGGCTGCGAGTTCATCTCACAGCCCCCTTTTTTTATTCTCAATCTATGCTATGAACCCTCCATGACACTACGCATTGCCACTTGGAATATCAATTCTGTCCGTATCCGCATTCCCCTGCTTAAGAAGTTGGTGGATGAAAAGCATCCTGACATCATCTGCTTGCAGGAAACCAAGGTCGAGGACCATAGTTTTCCCTTGGACGAGGTCAAAGCGCTTGGGTTTCCGCATGTGTATTTCATCGGCCAGAAAAGCTATAACGGCGTTGCCATTCTCTCTAAAGTCACATTGAGCGATATGCAGGCGATGTCGATTGCCGGATCGGAAGACAAGCGCCACATCGCCGCCACGCTACCGGATGGTACGCAACTGCATAATTTCTACATTCCCGCAGGTGGGGATATTCCCGATCCGGCGCTCAATCCGGCGTATGATTTCAAGTTGCGTTTTGTCGAGCATCTCACCGCGTGGTCAAAAACGCAGAAAAAGAACGCAAAGCTGATCATTGTAGGGGATTTCAACATTGCACCATTGCCGCACGATGTCTGGTCGCACAAGCAGTTACTGAACGTGGTTAGCCACACTCCGGCCGAGGTTGAGCGGCTGGATGCGCTGAAGGATGCATTATCATGGTGCGATGTCGGGCGGCATTTTGTCGATAAAGAAGAAAAATTATACAGCTGGTGGAGTTACCGCAACCGCGACTGGGAGAAATCCAACCGAGGACGGCGCCTCGATCACATCTGGGTCAGCCCGTCCATTGCTCCGGCTTTGAAAGCGTTCCACATCCACACCGATGCGCGCAATTGGAAAATTGGCGAGAGCGGCCCGTCCGACCATGTGCCGGTGATGATTGACATTGCCCTGTAACTCACTTAAGCCTGATTTCCATGACACAGATGCCAGCCATTGCCGATGTATTAGCTAAAATAACCTTCAACGAGAGTGGGTTAGTGCCTGTTATCGCGCAGCACTACCAGACGCGCGAAGTGCTGATGATGGCGTGGATGAACGCAGCCGCGGTGGAACTGACGCTCACCACCCATCAGGTGCATTACTGGTCGCGTTCACGGGGCGCCATGTGGCGCAAGGGGGAAACATCGGGGCATTTTCAAACTCTGAAGGAATTTCTGATTGATTGCGACGGCGATACTGTTTTGCTGATCGTCGATCAGATTGGCCCTGCCTGCCATACCGGTGAAAAAACCTGTTTTTTCAATAAAGTAGCAATCTAATTACCTGTTTTTTAAACAAGAAAAAAGCTGGCTTTGTCATCAAATATTCACAGACACCCCACCCCCAAAATGGTAGACTAATCAGAATGTAAACGTGTGAGTATCCCTAATGGCGTTTGTTCCACTTTTCGAAGAAGGCCAGACAGAAGGCCCCGCAGCGACCATACTGGCAGACAATACACCTGCGCCTGTGGTATCGCCCCAGTCTCCGGAAGTGCCCGCCGAAGAAAGCGTCACCCTGTCCAAACCGCAAGAGCTGCTTGTTGACGGCGTCACAGATGCCCAGTTGGAAAGTTATCTGGGTAGTGGTCTCATCAACATCAATGACCTGATTGATTTTGCCGACAAGGAAAATCGCGATATCCCTGCGGTAAGAAATTTTATCGCCAGCCGTGATGAAGGTGAAACCGTGTCCGAAGCCGGTGCGGAAGCGATTGCTACTACTGAGAAGGCTGCTGAAGAAAAACAACAGGAACAAACCCAGTTGGATGCTGCTACTGCTGCGCAGGTCGAGCAGGAAAAAGAAGACACAGAGAAAAAGGAACAAGAGCAGAAAGTCGACGCCGAACTTGCCGATATCATCATGGATGAAGCGGCTGGCATGTCATTCCAGAGCCCCGAGAGTTTGCTGGGGGCTGATTTTAATCCCGCTGCTGAGGAAGAATTATTTGACGGTGAGTTTGAAGAAGAATTAGCCAGCGAACTTGACGCTGACGGTTTGGATTTAGATGGCGACCCAGATGCTCTGGCGGCGCAGGGTAAAGGCCCGACACTTGGTCTTGATGGCGCTGAACCTGATGCCGCTGATATGGAATCGCCCAACGCGGAAATTGACGCAGAGCTGACTGCTGCTGCTTTAAAAGCAGGTGAAGAAAAAGACGGAACCGATGCCAATTTGGACAATCCCGACATCACCTCGCCGGAACTGGCAGCGGGTGAAGGCGAAGAAATAGACGTGATGCCCATCGAAGAGCTGATGGCTAAAACGAAAGCTGAAACTATAGATGCTCCTGCGGTAGAAGGTCCTGCCTCAGGAACTCCTGTTGTCGACGATCCTGAGCAGGCCATCAAGGCAGCAACTGCCATGAACAGTGTGTTGGGTGACGGAACTGAATATAATGCCCTCAAAACTGCCGTGGAATCCGCTCAAAGTCAGGACGCGACCAGCGGGCAGACGACCGATGTGAAGCAGGTCATCGATACAACCCCAACGATGTCACCTCCGGCAGTAACTCAAGAAGCGCAGCTTTCGCCTGACGAACCCGCCAAAGAAGAACCATCTGTGGCTCCTCCTGAAGCGAAGAAAGATCCTTTGCCTGTGAAAATGGCTCCGATGGAACCATGGGTAGCGGCGCTAGCCGATAAATTTTCCGGACTGGGTGTGGACCCGTCAAAATTCGTGAATCTCGCCGCCACTAAAATCTCCGATTCAGACAAAGTGCCTCCAGAACTTGGCACCGGTATGGTGGTTAACGCAGGCCTGCCAAGCATGGGCGGTGGTCAGTCCCTCGCCGTTTAATATCCTTACCTGTTTCCGCCAAGCCCTTGCAGTAAACCCTTCAGGTTTTTAGTTGCGGCTTTAGGATCCTTCAACTGGTCTTTCAGGACTTCGCGGCTGTTTTTAAGCTGCTCTTTCAGTTTTTTCGGGTCTTGCAATGCATCCTGCACCACCGCTTGCAGATCGGGGCGATAGCGTGGATGGTCAAGGCTTCCTTCGATAATCAACGGCACGGCAAGGCCCTGCTTCACGGTGGTTTGTCCGGTGGCATTCTGCGTGGTCTGTGTCAGCTTGGGGATAACGCGGTAATTAATGGTATAGGCAGGCAGGTCAGCCGACCCCTCGCCCGATACGTTCAGTTCTTTCACCTGCACGTTTAAATCACGATTGCTGACGATGCCCTGTGCGATGGTGAAGCTTGCCCCCATGTTGGTAAATTCGGTGTTCTGATTGCTGGCGGCATTGTCAAACGAGCCGCTGACATTGTGCAGCATGTCCCCCATGTTGATACCTTTGAGATATCCTTTTCCAACTTTCACCTGCGCGTCACCCGAAAGCGTGGTTACAAGGGTTTTTACGGTGCGGCAATTGCCTTTGAGGTTTATCTGCATATCACCAAAGCCAGTCAGCGTATCGATGTTGGCGGCATCTTGAAGCAGTGGCTGGAGTTCAACGCCTTTGAGTATCACGCCGCTAGAAAAGGTGGCGGGTGTTTCTTGGGCGTTAATGCTGAGCGAGAGAGTGCCTGTGCCGTGATAAAGGGCGACATTAGGAATATCAGCCGTCAGTATGCCCTGCTGAATCTTTGTGTTGAGCATCGTTTTATCGAATTTCAAATTGCGGAACAAAATTTTGTCTGCACGAATGACCGACGTAAGGTTGAACATACTCAGCACCGAGTAGTCGATATTCTGGTCGTTCCAGCGTTCGTTCACCTGCGCCATGGCATCCTCAATCAGGAGATTTTCGAGGGAGCTTTGCTTGGCGGGTGCAGGCAGGAATGGATTAATGTCCAGCTCCTGTATAGCCAGTGTGATTTCGATATTGGGTTTTTGGTCGTTGAAGAAACTTTTGATGCCACCCTTGGCGTTCAGTCCGTCCAGCTTGAAATCGATATTGGCGAGATTGAAATAGTTATCACTTGCACGCACATCGCTTTCTGATTCAAACGCCAGTGGTGCGGGTGTAGGCAACGGTTTTCCGCTGGGGGCAATCCACTTGGCAAGTTCTTTGAGCGATTGTACCTTGCTGGTTTCTTTGCCGTTGAACGATCCTTTTTCATAATTACCATCGAGAGTAAGACTGAAAAGATCAGATTTAACTGCCAGCGACACTTCCATTTTTTGTTCTTCCAGCAGCGATTGCAGTGTCCCCAGCCCGCCCTTGAAATCGATTTGTTTACCGTTCCACAGGGCGTTACCTTCGAGGCTGGCAGCAGACGCGCTGGACTGGATAACGACAGTGGTGTTGAGGTTTTTCAGTTCAAAATTCGGTTTGCAGCATCCTGCAGAATACTGGATGGTGCCGTTTTTAATTTCAAAATTATTGAGCATGATATTTCCCGGAAGTAATCCGGGATTGACAATTTTCGGGCGGTCAGGTGGTAAATTACTATTAGGTTTATCTTGCGATTCCTGTACGGATTTGCTGGCAAATGTCCAATTTTTACGCCCGTCCTTAGTGACCTGCATATGAATGAGCGGGTCTTGCAGGATAAAATTCCTGATTACGATATTTTTATTCAGCAGCGGCATCAACGCTACTTCAATTTTCAGCGCACCGAGTGTGGCGAATGGTTTTGCATCATCAAAACCGGCGGGATTCGACAGCGTTACTTTTTCAACGGAGATACTGGCGGTAGGAAAAAAATGGATAGATAGCGTGCCATCAATGGTCATCACGCGTCCGGTAGCGGCTTCCACTTTAGATTTAATCTGGTTTTTATAGGTGTCGACGGAGATGAAAAGTGGTGCGACCAGCGCGAAAAAAATGGCAACGAGCATCAGGCCAAGTGTTCCGAATACAATCTTTTTAATCATACTTACTTTCCTTGTTGGGCGCGGTGTAGCAATAGGTGGTCGGCGAGTACGCAGGCCATCATGGCCTCGCCCACCGGTACGGCGCGAATACCAACGCAAGGATCATGCCGTCCTTTGGTCATGATGGTGGTGTTGTGGTGATGGATATCGACCGTTTCAACAGGGGTGAGAATCGAACTGGTGGGTTTCACCGCGAAGCGTGCCACAATCGGCTGTCCGGTGGAGATGCCACCGAGGATTCCGCCGGCGTGGTTGGACATGAATTCCACTTTTTTTCCTTTGGCGCGCATACGGTCGGCGTTTTCAATGCCGCTCAACGCAGCCGATGCAAATCCGTCACCAATCTCTACGCCTTTCACGGCATTGATGCCCATGAGTGCGCTGGCGAGGTCGGCATCCAGTTTTTTATAAATCGGTGCGCCCCATCCGGCGGGAACGCCTTCTGCAATTACTTCAATAACAGCGCCTACGGACGAACCCTCTTTGCGGACAGCATCGAGCTGTTCTTCCCAGCGTGCGGCGGTTTCTTTATCGGGGCACCAGAACGGGTTTTTAGTGATTTCTTTCCAGTTCCAGTCGTCGGCATCGACCATGTCGTCGCCCATCTGGATCATAGCGGCGCGAATGATAATACCTTTGCCAAGTATTTTGCGTGCAATAGCGCCTGCGGCCACGCGCATGGCGGTTTCACGGGCAGACGAGCGCCCGCCGCCACGGTAATCACGGATGCCGTATTTTTCCATGTAGGTGTAATCGGCATGGCCAGGGCGGAATTTGTCTTTGATATCGCCGTAATCCTTGGATTTCTGGTCTTCATTATAGATGATCAGGCTGATCGGGGTTCCGGTGGTTTTGCCTTCAAATACTCCCGAAAGGATCTTTACCGTGTCGGTTTCCTTGCGCTGGGTGGTATAGCGCGACTGTGCGGGTTTGCGTTTATCTAGCCATGGCTGGATATCCGCTTCGCTCAACGGGATATTGGAGGGTACGCCGTCTACGACGCAACCGATGGCTTCGCCGTGGCTTTCGCCCCAGCTGGTAAAGCGGAACAGATGTCCGAAGGTATTGAAACTCATGAGGCTAATTCGCTTGGTTGGGCTTTTGAGGACAGTGCAGCATTATTAACCAAGAATAGTATTAAATACAACGAGAATACAAAGCGGGAGATTGCGTTAAACCATTGCTTTTTAATCAGGCAGTGAACGTGGCGCATCTTGTCATTTTTGGGGCTAAATGACCTGATATGTCCTGCTTCCGGCTGCTACCTATCCTATTTCAATGATAAATAATCAATATAATACAATGTGTTGAAATTATGACAACGCTGTCATAATTCATTTTGTAACGTTGCGTGAATGTTCACACTCAAAGACCCTGTTTTTAGGTATTATGGAACTATAGATTAGTAATACATGGAGAGTTTTATGGGTATCTTAGGGAATGTAGAAAATGGATGGTTTGCCCAGCTTTGCCACGGTTGCGAAGACCTTTCTTCCGGTGTGATCAATTTATTCAGCCCAGGTTCAGGTGAAAAATTTTACGGTACCATGAAAGATGTCGCTGACCAGCGCGTTGGCAAAATCAATCAGCAGGCATATGACGAAGCGAAAAAGAATGGCGCTACTGATGCAGAAGCGTATGCAAAGGCAAGTGCTGCTATGGACGGTCTGGCTAATCCGGAAAGCATGAAAGACTTTGGTAAATTGTTTGGCACCGGCCGCAGCGTGGCCGATGGCACCATGGCTAAATACGCTGGTCAGGGTAAAGAATTTGACCTTGGCGCTCTGACACCAGTACTGATTGGTGTAGGTGTCCTTGGTGGTGGTTTCCTGCTCGCTGATAAAATCTTCTAGTATTTCTAGCTTCGGCGGCGTACGCCTTCATGTGAAGCTACCAGCGCCTCAAGGTGCGTTTCTTCCTGACCTTTCCCTCCGTTTTCAATAATTTCTTTCAGATATTGCACTACCTTTCCCTCACTTTCGGCTGGCAACGCATTCTCGTCATAATGCCCATGGGTATAGGCTGCATGGATATAGGGCGGCACTTCTTCTGCCTTAGCGGGCAGAATGGGCTCCGGTGCAGGTGTGTCCACATTAGTTTCCAGACTTTTGGCACGTGCATGTTGTTTTTCGAGCTGCTCTTGCAGTTTGGCAAGTTTGTGCCCGATGTTACGGCGCTTGCGTATCAGGTCAACGCCGAAGCATAGCCCTGCCACGCCTCCGATGATAAGCACGTTAGGATCACCCATTAGCAGGGCTTTGGTACCCAGAATCAGCCCTGTGGCTCGCAGCGCTTTCACCGCGACGGAAGTTTTTTCGCTTTGCAGGTCGCCGCCCAGCAATTCAAAGATAAAATGCTTGAAATCAACGCCACCCTGCGCCTGCGTATAGGCATCACGCACGGGGTCATACAACACACCATAAATGCTGCCGTCGTTATTCATTTCCACATGCACGACCACTTCTTTAAACAGGCGTGGGTCGCCGTGTGGGTGTGGCGTGTTAAATTCCTGTTCTTTGCGGTAGCGGCTTGGCTTGTGGCGTTCTTTCGGGCGCAGGTTACCATGCAACCCCATCAGCGATACAAATGGCAACACCCCTTCCCGTGATTTCCACCAGCCTTCGGCATCGGTTTCTTTTGTATAGGCATCGATGATTTTCTGGCTGTCTTCATGGATCTGGCGGCGTTCATCGGGGTCGGTAATTTCGCGGTCGAAATAAAATTTGGAGATAACGCTGAGCTTGCCTGCCTGATTTTTATCGATGTTACTGCGAATTTGTGGCGCATCACTGCCTTCCGGAATTTCCGCTACAAAATGCGTGCCGGTAGATTTGAATAATTCATTTAATAATTTGGTGGCGTTTAATGCGGTGTCTTTGCTTTGTAAGCGGATGATGATGGTTTTTTCATCCGGATGGAATGCCTTGCTGGTGTCGTTGCCAGTCAGGAGATCAGTGGCGGGTTTGTTAGAAAACTGTTCTACCGAAATACATCCTGAAGTCAGTTCTTTGCACACGGCATGAAGTTCGCTCCAGAAGGTCTGGTCGCCGTGATAACGTTCTGCATTGGCTTCAAGAAGAAGGAAGAGATTTTTATCCGGTGTATTCACCAGATGTTTTTTTCTACGGAACATGTACGGCTGCCTCAAAATTTTGGTTAAAGTATATTAACTAAAATTCGAGATCAAGCGGTAAAAATCGTTAAACAGTGCTAATGTCTGGGGCGTCGACACTTTTCATGCCAACGACATGATAACCGGAATCCACATGCAGGATTTCACCGGTTGTTCCCTGTCCCAGTGATGACAATAAATAGAGGCCCGCGCCGCCCACATCTTCAATGGTGGTGTTGCGTTTCAGCGGGGAGTTATATTCATTCCATTTCAGAATGTAACGGAAATCGCCGATGCCGGAGGCCGCAAGGGTTTTGACAGGGCCCGCCGAGATGGCGTTCACGCGGATATTCTTGCTACCGAGGTCAACCGCAAGGTAGCGTACACTGGCTTCCAGCGCCGCTTTTGCTACGCCCATGACGTTATAATGCGGAACCACCCGCTCAGCACCCAGATAGCTCAGTGACAGCATGCTGCCGCCGTTAGGCATTAGCTCGCTGGCGCGGCGTGCCAGTGCGGTGAAGGAGTAGCAGGAGATGTTCATAGTAAGCAGGAAATTGTCGAGCGTGGTGTTGACATATTGTCCTTTAAGTTCGTTCTTGTCGGAATAAGCAATCGCATGAACCAGAAAATCAATGGTCTGCCATTTGCTTTTTAGCTGGGCGAACACTTTGTCCATGCTGTCGATGTCGGACACGTCGCAAGGTATCACTGTATCGGAATTCAGGCTGGCTGCCAGCGGACGTACGCGCTTTTCAAGCGCTTCACCCTGATAGGTGAAAGCGATTTCAGCGCCTTGTGCGGAGAGATATTGGGCAATACCCCATGCGAGGGATTTATCATTGGCAACGCCCATGACAAGGCCACGTTTCCCAGCCATGAGATTACCCTCGGGTATTCCCGAGGGCGCACTCGTTTCCTTTAAGCTTTCCTTGATCATTACAACAGACAACTTCGGTACAAATTACTGTTGAACGATCTGCCAGCTGCCGTCGGGCTGGCGGCAAGCTTTGCCGTAGCCATCCTGCTTCTGACCGCCGACCACGATGGTCTGACTGTATTCGCGGCAATATTGCCCCTGATTGTTCTGATAGTAGTTCAGAGGCGTTACCGATCCGGAGTTTCCGGTCTGGGCGTTTTTCCATGGCAGGGTCTGGCCGGGTTGCGCGGTTTCCATCGCTTTTTGCGAGGTGGAGTTGTACGCAGCGAGGTCAGCGTTATCGAGCGATTTACCGATGGAGCTGCCAACGATACCGCCGAGCAGTGCGCCGCCGAGGGTAGCCGCGGTTTTACCTGCGCCACGGCCCATGGTGCTACCGATTACGCCGCCGCCGATGGCGCCGCCGAGGGTTCCAATGTCCTGTTTATTGATGTTGCCACCGTTCATGATGCCTGCGCCTGGAGCGCCGCCTTGTTGGCAACCGGTGAGCATGGACACGATTGCGATTAATGCTGCTAACTTTGAAGTTTTCATAATCCGTATTCCTCTATTCGATATAATCATGTGACGCGCCAGTCGGGAGAGTGACGGCGATATATGAAGTGAGTCATATATCACACAAACTTACATCATTGGCAACTACCAAGACGTGTACCGAGTGTTACAAAAATGTAACTTACCCATAGAAAACTTATTTTCAAGCCGTAATCTTGCAGGTACAAGAAATATGGGCTATAGCGTGGTATTATATAGCGGTGCATGATGGCATTTTTGCATCATGTGCGGATGAAAAAATCAGGAGATTTGGCGTTGCAATCGAATTCAACTGGAAAAGTGTCATTAGTCGGTGCGGGGCCGGGCGATCCCGACCTTCTGACGGTTAAGGCGCTCAAAGCCATACAATCCGCCGATATCGTGGTGTATGACCGCCTTGTGTCTGAAGCGATTATGGCGCTGGTTCCGCATGGCGTGACCCGTTTTTTTGTCGGCAAATCCTGCAAACAAAAAGTGATGCCGCAAGAAGAAATCCACGAACTGCTTATTTCCCTCGCCAAAAAAGGTAACGACGTGGTGCGCCTCAAGGGCGGCGACCCGTTTATGTTTGGCCGTGGCGGCGAGGAAGCTATTGAATTGGCAAAGCATTCAATCCCTTTTGAAATCGTTCCAGGCATCACTTCGGCACATGGTTGCGGGGCGTATGCGGGTATTCCCCTGACCCATCGCGGGCTGGCTACGGGCGTGCGCATCATCACCGGTCACCGCACCGCCGATGAGGACAAAGAAGAACCGCTGGAACTGGACTGGAAAAGTCTGGCCGACACCGAGACCACGCTAGTTGTTTATATGGGGCTGGCCAACCTCGCCCTCATTGTGCGCAAGCTTATGGAACACGGGTTGTCAGCCCACTATCCCGCTGCTGCCATTGCCCACGGAACCATGCCCTCGCAGCGCGTGGTGATTGCCGACCTTGCCACCATCGCCGAAAAAACCAAAGACGCGCAGCTGGCCTCGCCGGTGCTGGTGATTATAGGCAAAGTGGCGGCATTGGGGCGAGAGCTGGAGTGGTTCAAATCGGAACTTATTGATAATAAAGAAAATTATCCTGAAATATTCACAAAATTGTCACATTAGCCCTATTGATGTGCGAAAACGTACGTTGTACACTTAACGTAACGAAAACAAGCAAAAGTGCGAATTAAGGCTATGTCATCCACCACCATAACCACCGATTCAGCAGAGGTTTCAGACGAAATCATCCACGATAAATTTGCCTTGGAAACCAAGCATAAAGTCATGGATAAGATGAAGCTGAATGCGCTTTTAGGAAGTATTGCCGAGTCGAGCAAGTTCATGGCAGGCCCATTAGTGGGTATTGGTTTGGGTGGTGTCATGGCCTCGGCTGCGTTTGCGGTTCCGGTATTAATTGCCGCCGCTGTATTCCTTACCGTCGGTGTTGTTGCCGGTTACGCATCCGCCCGCATCTGGCAGTCCGGCCAGTTTGACAATTTTGAACTGAATGCACAGAGCACCGCCCGTCACTTGGTACAGGAACTAAAAACCAGCCGCATGATGATTTCGAACGAGCATGGGCAGAATGCCCGCTCCGATGGTAAAAAATGGGTGCAGGTGGTTAGCCGCGATCCTCAGGGCCTTACCCCACAAACTTAAGCCTTTTTGGCAACCACCGATTTAGCGACCACAATCACGAACATAAATCCGCCGATAATAGCAATCAGCCCGCCCAGCCCCATAAGGCCCATCGCGGCTTTCACGCTGGTTGACAGCGCGTCCATGCCCCCTGGGGTTTTACGCAGCACGCCGTAGCCGCCTGACCACGCAAGGCCGGAAATATGCAGCAGCTGGCCGCTGCCATAAACAATGGGCTGCCAGTAGGCCATGCGCCAGTTGCTGACATCCTTATAGCCGAACGTAGGCAAAAACAGGTACGCCACCCCCATGAAACCAAGGGTAATACCGACAATCGAACCGTGGTAATGCGCCGGAATCACCACGTTTTGCCCTTGGATAATTTCGCCTAGCGTGCCGCCATACATAAACAGAAGCACCGACATGAGCAGTGCCGACCACAACGCACGCTGCGGGCTTTTCCTCATCCGGCGCGATTGGTACAGGGCGGGAATAACATAAACCGCAAGGATCAAGGGAGCCACTCCGCCGACATACTTCATACATTCGGTGAAGAATTCATGGTATTCCATTGAGGTAACTTCAAAATTCAGGCACGCATAAGGAACGATAATGGCCGCCGCAAGGCCAAAGCTCAGGGCCAGCCAGAGCATGGCACTGCGCACCGAAAAATCAGGCTTCACCGCCTTTGCAAGGAACAGCCAGCTCACCAGCAGTATCTGGGTATGCAGGTATTGCAATGTGTGCCCGCCGCCCCAGAACAGGAGTTCGTAATAGGTTTGCGCATCGTCGGCGGGGGTAATTTCACGCGGCATCTGGTGGAATGACCACACAAACGCCGCTATGGCAATGGTAGCGATCACGCCAGCCGATATGAGTGCAAACACCACAAAATTAGAGTGCCCCTGATGGCTGCGTCCGGAGGTGAAAAGTTTCACCAGCATCAGCGCCACCCCGCACATCACCAACGAAAGCCCCAAGAAAAATAGCGGGCTGGTGATAACGGGAATGTAGTTACTCATCACCGCTTGTCCCTTAGGATCCATAGGTGATGCGGCAATAGCAAGATTTCCCAGCCCAAAGCATATCAGTGCGGTTTCTTCCAGTAGCGGAACCACCGATGGTTTCCCTGCTACTAAAAGGCTCCACATCAGGCAGGCAATGGATAAAAACCACACCAGCACCGACAAATCGACATGCACCACCAGCGCTTCATGGAAAAGCGTTGAAAATAAAGGGATATTGGACAGTGATGGCGTTCTGGCGATTACAAGGATAAGAGAAAACAGCCCTGCGAGTGCGAGGGCGGATACGCCCATCAGCAGCCAGTAACGTGAAAGTGCTGTTTCACGGGGTGTCGGTAAAAGGGAATTATTCATTGTCTGCGTGCGGGGATATGATACAAAATTGCGCTGACATTAGTGTGTACAGAGACTTTATTCCATAAGAAAAATGCGTTCCCCCCTCCTCTATCGTGACCGCCGCGCCGTTCTCCTCTGGCTCGGATTGTGTATTTTTCTGGTCGCCATGATGGTTCTGGTTGGTGGCTATACGCGCCTGTCCGGTTCGGGATTGTCGATCACATCGTGGAAACCCATCCATGGCACAATTCCGCCGTTAAACGCGCAGGAATGGCAGGATGAATTCACCGCCTACCAATCCAGTCCGCAATACCAGAAAGTCAATAACAGCATGACGCTGGAGGAATTCCGCGTAATTTTCTGGCCGGAATTTATCCACCGCCTGCTTGGGCGCGTAGTGGGGGCGGTGTTTTTTCTTCCTCTGGCGGTATTGGGATTCCGCCGCAGCCTTAGTGGCCATCTTGCCTTACGGCTGCTGGGTATCTTTGCGCTCGGCGGGTTGCAGGGGCTGGTGGGCTGGCTGATGGTCAAAAGCGGCCTCGTCGATACCCCGCAGGTCAGCCCTATCCGCCTTGCCGCGCATCTTTCGGTAGCGTTTGCCATTCTGGCGCTGTTGTTGTGGACATGGATGGATATCAGCTTTTCCCGCCCGCGTTTGACCGGAGTCAAAGCGCCGATGCTACATTATTATGTATTATGGTTCGGTCTTTTATGCGTACAGATTATCTTGGGAGCCTTTATGGCGGGGTTACACGGTGGACTTATATACAATACATGGCCGACCATGGACGGTCAGTGGATTCCGTCCGATCTGCTCGCTGTGTCACCTTGGTACGCAAACATTACGCTGGTTCAGTTTCTTCATAGAAAATTAGCAATAATCCTTGCTGCTGGCTATGCTATCGCATGGATTGCGACGAGAAAATATGTTAGAAATATACAACTGAAAGTAGCAAGCGTTGCAGTGGCGGGGATTATAGGCGTGCAATTTATTTTGGGAATCATGACATTGTTGCATCAGGCGCCGCTTGCGCTGGCGCTCGCCCATCAGATGACGGGACTCTTGTTATTTGCCGCTGCGGTGGTATTACTCCACACCTTGTCATCGCTTGCGGGCGAAAAAAGTTCGTATTCACCAGCAGTCGCATGACACATCGGGACACGATATGATTAATTATGAGAACTATTTCACTGCCAGCATCGACCGCCTGAAAAAGGAAGGCCGTTACCGTGTATTCAATGAGCTGGAGCGCAAGGCAGGTTCCTTCCCGCTCGCCAAAAGCCACATCACGGGGCGCGATGTGACCGTCTGGTGCAGCAACGACTATCTCGGCATGGGGCAACATCCGAAAGTCACCACCGCTATGGCCGAAGCCATTGGCCGCGTGGGTGCCGGTGCGGGTGGCACGCGCAATATTTCCGGTAACCACCACCACATGGTTATGCTGGAAGAAACCCTCGCTGAATTACACCATAAAGAAGCAGCCCTTGTCATGACATCGGGGTATGTGACCAACGAGGCAAGCCTCAGCACCCTCGGTTCCATGTTGCCTGACTGCATTATTTATTCCGATGAATTTAACCATGCGTCGATGATTCACGGCATCAAAAACAGCAAGTGCGAAAAGCACGTGTTCCGCCACAACGACCTTGAACATCTCGAATCGCTATTGCAGGCGTCTGACCCTGCCCGTCCGAAACTCATTGCGTTTGAATCCGTATATTCAATGGACGGCGATATTTCGCCGATCAAAGATATTTGCGACCTTGCCGATAAATATAACGCTATCACCTATCTCGACGAAGTACATGCCGTGGGTATGTACGGCGATCACGGTGCGGGTGTGGCCGAACGTGAGGGACTGATGGACCGCGTCACCGTTATTCAGGGCACTCTGGGTAAAGCTTACGGCGTTATGGGGGGGTATATCACCGGTTCGCACGCACTGATCGACATGGTGCGTTCCTATGCCCCTGGATTCATCTTCACCACCTCGCTGCCACCTGCGCTTACCGCTGGTGCTAATGCAAGCATTCGCCACCTCATGCAGTGTGACGAGGAACGCGAACGCCAGCGCTACAATGTTAAAGTTTTAAACGATATGCTGAAAAAAGCAGGCATCCCCGTCATGCCTACAATGAGCCACATCCTGCCGGTGTTGGTGGCGGATGCGGTGCTTTGCAAAAAAGCATCTGACATGTTGCTTAACCAGTTCGATATTTATGTGCAGCCGATCAATTTCCCGACCGTTCCGCGCGGCACCGAGCGCCTGCGCCTCACACCAACGCCATGCCATACGCATGAGATGATGTTTGAACTCACCCGCGCATTGGTGTGGGTATTTGAACGCCTCGGCATCAAGCCGGATATGTCGGTGCTGAAAAAAGCTGCGTAAAAAAATCCCTGAAAAAGAAAAAACCAGACTCCTTTGTTGAGGGAGCTGGCTCTTTCTCACCTGTGATTGCTCACAGGGTTTGTGTTGTTATTTCTTGTCTTTCAACTCGTTCTTGATCTTGACACTCCAGCACCACAGCACCGTGCCGTAGATGAAGAAGAAGGCCGCGATGCTCGCCACGGCGAACCAGAGAACGTCTTCGATGAGTTCCATGACGGAACCTCATGCAGCTATTACTGGTCCTTGGCGTATGTGCCTTGGATCAGTGGGGAGTTGCTACCGTCTCCCACTTGCTGATTATGTTCAACGCCCAATGCCCCTTAGTAGGAACACAGGCGAAATTGTCATTCATTACAAATAACTCGAACCTTATGATTGTAGCGTACCCCGCAGAAATCCTCCAATGACACGATTATGACGTGCCGGATGACGGTTTCGTAACATTATTACCCATTGTATTTTAATAATTTATTTTCCTAGAGTTAAAAAACTATACGAAATCCTCACCAAACCATGCTAAAACCATTGAAACGATAAGGTAACGGTGCCGAAATGAATCTTGTGGATGTTGTAAATACGTTGGGGGATAAACATTACTCCATCGGCAGGCCGATTTATTTCGAGGCAGCTGACGATGAACAGCAATTTGTTCAGGTGCATGCGCATCCCGTGCTTCGGATGGGCGCGCCTGAAAGGATCAGCCAGATACTTCAGGAACGCAACAATGATTCCAAAGGTATCGCCATTGCTTATGGCGGGTTCATCGGCATTGATATGGCCGCCGCGCATGATGCGGAAGGCATCTTGTTGCTGGACATCAATCCGGACCAAAAAAAATTCTGGCGCAGTGTCATTGATCTGATCAAGGAATCTCCCACCGCTGCATCCTTCAGGGAAAAATTTTCTGTTCTCAGTAATAGGTATCAGTTGCGGCAGGCATCCGGCGACGTGGCAGAAAAATACCCTTCATTTATAGATGATGAAGACGTGTATAAAAAAGTCCATGACTGGGCTATCAAAGGGATGATGGCCAGCACCGACATGGATGTGCTGGATACGGATCGCCATCAGGAACTGGCGGGGTTATTGCAACAGAATGTAGGAATGATTTTCCTGACCAATGTGCCATATTTCTACAATAAGGGCAGGAATGACGGCATTAGCGCAGACAGTAAATTTCCAGCCAAAACCACCTTTTACAGTGGTGCCATCGCGCCAGATGATTATGCGCTTATTTTTCAGAACCAGAAAATACTGGCGGGTGACAATACGAAAGTGATTTATTGCGACCATTGCACCGGCCACGATGTTTTTCCCCTGAAAGAAGAATCACTGGGAGCCATTTTACCGCGCGTTGCAGTAGCGCGTTAGGCAAAAAAAAGGCCTCCCTTTTGGGGGGCCTTTTCCAACACACTGAAGTGTTGTTTGTTGCTCGGAATCGTCAGGGTTTAGCTGCCCAACTCACCGAAGATGAACCCGAGATCGAGTTCGATGTCGTCGATCGGGGTGGAGACCTCGAGCTGGGCCGTGTGGCCGTTGCAGGAGATCGCCTCCGTCACCATCATCATTCCGACGTGGCTGCCGGTAGAGGTGAGCATGACGAAGCTCTTGATGAACACGACGTGCATGACCGTGAGGTAGTAGCACCCGTCGAGTTGGAACTCTTCGGTGTCGCCGGGGTCGATGAAGAAGACCAGTTCCTTGCCCTCGTCCGTCGTCAGCTTGATGCTGAGGCGGTTGCGGGTGTTGTTGAAGAACTGGGTTCCACCGAACAAGGGACACTGGGTGACCTGAAGGCCGTGGAAACCGAGACTGGGACCGCTGATGCCGTTGATGCTCAGCACTGGACTGCTCCTTAAAAGGAGGGTCAAACTTGCACTCGCCAAGAACCGAAGTTCAGGGAAAGTCTACTTCTTCTCCAGCTGGTTGCTGGTAAAAAAAGAAAGTAGTGACGCTATAATACTTAATTTTTGTTAAATTTTCAAAATAAAAATGAATAGGTCATTACTCTATTTATTAATATATTGAATTATCAATGTATTGGCTATGTCCCTGCCCGATAAAATGCCCCGCCAGTAACCGCCCGCGCCGCCCCTGTGGTGGTGGGGAGCGATAGCGGAAGGCCTTTTAACGAGCGCACCGCAAGGAATGCAAAGGCCTGTGCTTCCAGCGCATCGGTGGTCCAGCCCATATTTTCCGCCGTTGCCACTACGGGGAATTTTTTCCTGAGGTTTTGCATCAGCGCAGGGTTATGCGCTCCGCCACCACAGACAATCCATTGTTTGACTGGCGCAGGGAAATGCGCTGCTGCTTTTTCAATCGCCGCTGTCGTGAATTCGGTGAGCGTTGCCGCGCCGTCCTCGGTGGAGAGTGTGGACAGTGATTCAATCGTGAAATGGTTTCTATCGAGCGATTTGGGCGGAATGCGCGTAAAATATGCATCTTCAAGCATCGATGCCACGAAAGGGGTATGCACCTTTCCGGCGAGTGCCAATTTGCCGTCGCGGTCGCAGTCGTGTCCGGTGTGTTTCAGCACCCATTCATTCAGCAGCACGTTGCCAGGGCCGGTATCAAATGCAAGGATATCGAGATCCATCAGGTCATCGCTCGCGCCTTCCGAGCGGCCAATCCACGTCACGTTGGCGCTGCCGCCGATATTCAGTATGGCAACAGGCAGTTCCATCGTCCGCGCCAATGCCGCATGATACAGCGGAACCAGCGGTGCGCCCTGCCCGCCTGCCGCCACATCGCGCCTTCTGAAATCGCACACCACATCAATCCCTGTTTTTTCCGCCAGCAATGCACCATCGCCTATCTGCCATGTCATTTGTTCCTGCGGGCGGTGCGTCACCGTCTGGCCGTGGAAACCGATGACATCCACTTCCTTGGCGGTTGCGCCCGCTTTTTTCAGCAGTTGTTTGACCGCATCGGCGTGCCTGAGTGTCAATTCATGTTCCAGCTTGAGAATATCCCCGCGCCCGTATACGGCTTCCCGTAACTGGTTTCTGAAGCTGTCCTCGTAAGGAAGGGTCAGCCACGTGCCGAAGCTTTCCACGGTTGTACCGTTGGTTTTCACCAGTGCCGCGTCAATCCCATCCAGCGATGTGCCGCTCATCAGCCCGAGTGCCCAGAATGTGTGGTGGGGGGCGGCTATTTCTTTAGACATCCTTAATCCTGTTGCTTGTTTAATAAGAACTTAACTTATAGACATTAATAAGATAATAATAATCTTCATGGCACAATGAAAATATGAAAGAACAGCCTATGACGACTTCCTACCAATCCGATTTCATGCAGGTGATGCAGGAACGCGGCTTCATCCATCAATGCACGAATGGTGAAGCGCTGGACCGCCGCCTGAAAAAAGAGCGCACCGTTGCGTATATCGGTTTTGACTGCACAGCCCCAAGCCTGCACGTTGGCAGCCTGATCCAGATCATTGCGCTGCGCTGGTTGCAGAAGACCGGACACAGGCCTGTTGTCCTCATGGGTGGTGGTACGACCAAAGTGGGTGATCCTTCGGGCAAGGACGAAGCACGCAAAATGCTGACTCCCGATGACATCAAGAAAAATATGGAAGCGATCAAGGATGTGTTCGCTCATTTCCTTTCCTTCGGCACCGGCAGCACCGATGCGATGATGTTAAACAACGCCGACTGGCTGGATAAGCTCAACTACATTGATTTCCTGCGCGACTTTGGCCGTTATTTCTCCGTGAACAGAATGCTGACGCAAGACAGCGTGAAGATGCGTCTGGAGCGCGAGCAGAATCTGAGTTTCCTCGAATTCAACTACATGATTCTTCAGGCCTACGATTTTGTCGAACTGTCGCAGCGTTATAATTGCAGCCTGCAAATCGGCGGTTCCGATCAGTGGGGCAATATCATTATGGGTATTGACCTGCAACACCGCCTTGAATCGGAAAAACGTTTTCAGCCGATGGATATTCTCAAAGGCGCGCAGATGTCGATGAAGGTGGTGGAAGTGCAGCCGATGATTCAATCCAAGCGCACCGATGCCAGCGACTACACGCCGGAAGCCTTTCTGAACTACATGAACAAAGGCGACAGCAAGGAACTCTTTGGTTTGACCACGCCGCTGCTGACCACGGCGGCAGGTGCAAAAATGGGCAAAACCACTAATGGCGCGGTCTGGCTGAACAAAGAAATGCTCACCCCTTATGAATACTGGCAATTCTGGCGCAACACCGAAGATGCCGATGTAGGCCGCTTCCTGCGTCTGTTCACCGAGCTGCCTATAAAAGAAATCGAAAAGCTGGAAAAGCTCAAAGACGCGGACATCAACGAAGCGAAAAAGATCCTCGCCAATGAAGCCACCAAGCTGTGCCATGGTGACCGCGCTGCCAAACAGGCAGCCGAATCCGCCAAGAAAACCTTTGAAGAAGGTGGTGTGGGTGAAGATTTGCCTGTTTTTCCTATTTCCGCGGCTGAAATGGGCAAAGGTCTTGCGGTGTACGAATTGTTCCGTTTATGCGGCCTTGCCGATTCCGGTGGAGAGGCTCGCCGTCTGATTCGTGGCGGTGGTGCGCGCATCAACGATAAAAAAGTTGAGGATGAAAACGAAGTGATTGGACAGGCGTTTTTCCAGAAGGATCAGACGATTAAGCTATCAGCTGGCCGCAAAAAGCACCTGTTGGTCAAGCTGAGCGGCTAACTCACTGCTTACGCTCGTAGAATCCACTATTTTTGTATAAATGTAACAAAAGCTTAACTTGAAAGACAGTAGCGCTTCGTATTACCCTGTAAAATAGGAAAAAAGGGTTTGTAACGCGCATGGGCACAGATACTACTCCAAGACCGGATATGAATGACCCGAACTATCGCGACCGTCTGGCGGAAGCCAAACAGAAGCAGATAGCGGAGTTTCAGGCGTATCTTGCGCGCGACAAAGAGTTGTTCGTCAAGGCCATTGACACCGCTGCCGCCAAAAATCCAACCATCAAACGCGGTGCCTTCAAAGCCTATATTGCCGAGATTGACAACGCTTTCCCGCGCATGTCTGAGGAAATAACTCAGGCCTATGTGGACAACGACATTAAGCCCGATAATACGCGGCTGAATGGGAAAATAGACGAAATCCGCACCCGTTATGGCATGTCCATCCGCGATAAAATCTACGCTGATTTTAAAGGTGAAGGCGCTGCCGCTATGAGGGCTGTGGCAGTTGAACGTCAGCCGACCAGCATCTTCTCCGGCCCCATCAAAGCCGTCTATAACAGCGAAAACGGTGGTGTCCAGTGGGCGGGAGTGGTGGGCGGTGGCCTTGCCGGTTATCTCGGCTACAGGATGACAAAGGGCATGAACACTATTGTCAGTGTTCTCGGAACCGTTGGCCTTGGCGCGGCGGGGGCATATCTTGCCAACCGCTTTATCGACCCCAAACCCAAGCCTGTTGAGGTTCCCAGCCTGCGTGCGGAAGGCCCTAGGGAAGGTGATAACATGAGTTCCTATGTGCCTCAGGAGCAGGATTACAAAAGAATGCTGGAAGAAGCGTCTAAAAGACCCTCCGATGCACCTGATGCTAAAAAATTAGGTATCAAGGGGGATGATAAATTAAAGGGTGCTGCTGCCGCGCCCGCCCGCCCCTGAATTGTGACACAATCTTCACAAAACTCTCTCACCTGTTAACCATTATATCCACTTCCATCTCAGATACTGCCATACCCATAAATATGGTGGTATATTTACCTAATTTTCATTAGGTTATGTGTAAACTACGCTCTGAATATACGGTGACCGGAAAACCTGTTTGTGACAGTTGTATGACAAAGCGCTTGATTAACAAATTGATTTTACTTGCTCGTCATAAAACCTTAACTTGTTCTGCCACCGCGCTATGGAATAATGAGACCATGTAATAAAAGTAATTTAGCCTTACTCTAAAGGAATAGGTTTATGGCAAGAACAGTAAAAGAGTACCTCGGTGTGATTGAAGGCCTTGTGAGCGGTATGGCTCAGGATACAGGGCTAATCAAAACCAATGCATCCGCACAGGAGCTTGTCAAATCGTACAGCGTTTACGCTAAATCCATGGATGGCAATCCTGACACCAAAAAATTCAAAGAATGGATGGCGGATGAAAAACTTGGTAAAGCGAAACTGGTTGAGCTGAAGCTTTCTGCAGAAGATGCAGCTGCAGCTGAAAAAGCTGCTAGCGACTATATGAATCCTAAAGAAGATGCATCGGATATTTTTAAGGAAGCATACGCAAATGGCAAACTGGCGGTTGAGAAAGGCGGTAACTGGCTGAGCCGTAACTGGCCGATGCTGGCTGCGATTGCCGCTCCGCTGTTGTTAGGAAATTTCTTCGAGCTTGGCACATTACCGCTTGTTGGGGTTGCTCTTGCCGGCCTTGGTGCGGCCACGTATTTTGCCGGAGAAGATAGTATGCTCGGCGGTGTGAAATCCTTCATTTATAAACAGTTCAATTTGGGTGATCCCTTCAAAAAAGACGGCCCTGGCCCCTCACAAAATCAAAACAGAGATCCTAACCAACCACCCGTACCTACTTTGCAACCGCTTCTTGGTATGGACGGCGTTGCAGTAGCGAATGACAAAGTAAAAGATGTCATGGTGGCTACCGGACAACAAATGACGATCAACGGCAAACTGGAATATGTTGCCCTTGTCGGCGCCAGAAGTGGGAATCAGGTCACCTTTGACCGCGTTGCTATCGTCGATAAAGATGGAAAAAACGCTGGTGTTCCTGTGGAACTGCCAAAAACGTTTGCTCCTATTAAAACCATGGTTAATGCAACCAACAAAATTCCTCCGATTTCTACGACGGAATTAAAACCTGTTGTAGAAAAGATGACAGGCCTGATGCCGATCAAAGCAACTACTCCGGCTCCGGCAACCACCGCGCTTGAAGTGGATACAGGTAATACCGTAGTGGACAATTCCGTGGCAGCGACTCAACGAAAAGTTTTGGCGTTGGTTAGCAAAGATAACGCCACCGGAAAAACCATGCTGACTGGATATGCTGTTGCAGATGAGAGTGGGAAAGCTTCCTCTGTGAAAACTAGCATTACTCCGGTTGAAGTGAAGATAGTTGACAATAAATTGATGCAAATGGATGGCAAAACCCCATTCAATATGGGTGGTGCCGCTGATAAGTTACAGGAAAAAGCAGATCAAGAAGTGCCTCCTGTGGCTCCGTCCATTCCTACTAAATTAACGGATGCGCAGATTGCAGCATTAAAAGCAGCAAAGAAGAAGTTTGAAGAAAATGCACCAACCATTCTGACTTCAGTTGGGATGGGCGCTACTTTGAGCGGAATGCCGTTTGTTGGAGCATTAACTACTTTAGGAGCGTTAACTGGAGCATCTGCAAAAAATGCCAAGGCACAGGCGGATTTTTCGGAAGGCAAAGTGACGGTTTCTGCAACGGTGGATAATGCGGATTCCGTGATTCCAGGTATTGATGGTTCTGTAGGGCCGCAGCCAGTGACGGTTGTTGTTGCTTCGCAATCATCTCCAAATACTACGAGAACGTTTAAAGGCACAATGCAGCCTGATGGTCAATTGCAGATTGATACCCTTGTTGTTCCGGATGGTGATAAAGGTGTTACAAAAGATTTCAAACTCAAAAACCCTGTGGTTATTAATGGCGCGACAATCTCGGAGAGGAATACGGATGGAACAACCGGTCTTAAGATTCAGGCAGAACTCCTGAGTGATCCGTTAGTATCAAGACCACTGACAGATCTGGTGAAAGAAATCGGTGCGGATGGTGGCAATATGGACGCAAGAAACGGTATGGGTATTCCAGCCAAAGTTACCACCACAAAACGCTCCAAATAGATTGGGTTTGACTGCATTCCAATAACCCCGCCGCACTCATCCTATGGCGGGGTTGTTTGTTATAGTGGGCGATAGTGTCACTCGCGATAACGAGGGCACCACTTTGACAAACAGGTTGATCTGTATTAATGGTTATCGATTAGATAACCTGCGGTGTGCAATGTAATGTCTGGAAATAAAAACAAATCTGTTCCACATAAAACTTCGAATATCATCGGCCAGCGTCTGAAGTACGAAATGAAATCGCGCGGCGTGAGTTCGGCTGAGCTGGCAAAAAAAACCGATGTCAAAACGTCTTTCATTTATGATGTAATCAGTGGCAAGTCGACCAATCCATCGACGCTGAAATTAGCGCGCGTGGCGGATGGTCTTGGCATTACGCTTGCCAGTTTGGTTGACCCGAAGCCATCTTTGGATGCGCAAACGATAAAAAGCAATACCCCACATTCCGCTGACGATTACATCGCCATACCGTATCTGGTGGTGGATGAGCTGAAAGCAAATGCTATCCCTGAGCCGTTTTGTTTTATGAGTTCGTGGATAGACAGCCACTTAAGAATTCCTGCCGCGAATCTGCGGGTGCTGGTTATTAGCGGTGATAGCATGGAGCCTACGCTCTGCCGCGACGATGTGGTGTTGGTGGATACGGCAAACAAAAATCCAACCCAGTCGGGGATTTTTGTATTGTTTGATGGATACGGGCTGGTGGTTCGGCGCGTGGAACGTATTATAAATGCAATCTCACCACGCGTTAGAATTTTGTCGGATAACCCGCAATATTCAATTTATGAGAAATTACCATCCGAAGCCGGCATCGTCGGGCGCGTAGTCTGGTTTTCTCGCAGCATATAAATTCGACAACTCCATTTCCTCCACTTTGCGGTATAGCGTGGAACGGCCAATGCCAAGATTCTTGGCTGCTCGTGTCATACAGCCGTCCGAGTGTTTGAGAGCCAGCTGAATGGCTTCTCTTTCGATCGAGCGTAATTTTTTGATCTGGCCTTTCATATCAAGGTAATCAGAGTTTTCGGGGATTTTCAGTGTATTCGGTAACGTATAGTTTACAGGCTCAATCTGCTGGATAAGGCGTATCGTGGCGGCATCGACATAATCCAATTGGGTAAGCAGCACCACCCGTGATAACAAGTTAGCCAGCTGTCGCACGTTTCCTGCCCACGGGTAGGTTTTCAGCAACTCAATAGCATCTTCAGACAATACCGGAGGGAGCTTGTTTTCTGCTGTTGCTGCGCTGTTTAAAAAATAATTTGCGAGTGGGACAATATCCTCTATGCGCTCACGCAGTGATGGAATGGGAAGATAATTTTTACACATTTTACTAAACAGCACATTACTAAATTCGCCGACGGCAATTAAATCATCGGCATCCCTGCTATTGCTGCAAATAATCCGCACATCAACAGGAATCGATAACGATGACCCTACCGGTTTAATTTCGCGGCTATCCATCACTCCAATCAGGCGCTGTTGCAGGTAATGGGGTAAACCACTTATTTCATGAAGATATAGTGTTCCGCCGTTGGCCTGCTGGAATTTACCGGATTGCGGCTTTAATGTTCCGTTGGGTTCCGCATTTCCAAACAGGGTATTTTCCGTTATTTCGTCAGAGAAGTGTTCACAATCCACTCTGATAAAAGGTTTTCCTGCACGCAGGCTACTGCCATGAATGGCGCGTGCAAACGTTTCACGACCGCTGCCTTGTTCACCATGTATCCATACGGGTGTATCCAATGACGATATCATTTCGCAGAGGTGGATGGTTTTTTGGAAGTGTTCACTTTTGCCGACAAGATCGGATAAATGGGTGTGCCCCATATTTTTACGCTTTTGGCGGGCAATCTCATTATTCATATGCTGAATTTTAAAAGCGTTTTCCAGCGTCAGTTTAAGACGGTTCAGGCTGACAGGTTTTGTAATAAAATCATCAGCCCCCGCAGCGATAGCGGGCGTAATTTGCCCTTCATTACCATATTGGGCCATAACAATAATGGGGAGTTGGCTTTTACAAGTTTTAATTTGCCGGACAATGCTTGCTATATCCTCACCGGAGCTGAGCATATCAATCAGGAGCAGATCAGGTTGAGGTTGTGAACAGGATTTAATCCAGCGGATACCGTAATCAGCTGAATCAGAGACAATGGTGTTATAACCAAACTTGTCTTTAAGAACCTGAGAAATGGTTGTTTCTTGAGTTGTATGATTATCGAGTATAAATATGGTATATGCCATTTTGAACCGCCCCAATTTGAAAAGACAACCAATGATATATAAAATAGTTATTTTTGCAACTATAAAATTATAGGTAGTAGCGTTTTGTATCGCATTTTTTCATTAAACAGAGGCCATAAAGAATTTAGCGGCTCTGGCCATTAAATCTTTTTAAAACTGGATGGTAACCAGTTGTGATTCGTTGTTATCTAACGTTATTATGGTATGATGTCAGAAAGCTATTGAAGACTATTTATGATGATCTGGCTACGAATTTTATTTTTGATATCTGCCCTGACGCTCACATCAGGATACCGTTTTCGTTGCTATCTCGCATGTACGGATCAGACCAGCACGCAAAATGATTACACCGAACAACGCGACAAATGCCGTGAATATGCTCAGCTTAAAGTAGATATGGCCATGCGTGAGTCTGGCGGAATGGACGATCACTCGCGCAAAGCACATCTCGTATCGTTGTTCAGCCAGTGTATGGGTAATAATGGCTGGATTGTTCCCGATGGTAAAGGCGAAGGCCCTAAAACCGCTGCTCCGGCGGCTCAGGCAGCTGCTCCTAATACCGCACCATCCCAAGCCATAACCACCGCACCACCGCCGGCTGCGGTTGCTGCTGCTAATAAGAATGAAGAAAAGGCGTTGATTACACGTGCTTCGGAATGTGCGTTTGCGCGTTATTCCGCGTCCGTATCCAGTAATGCTGCCGCCCGCGCACAGGCTTGTGATATTGAATGTGAACATGCGCTGCGTGCTGCTCCTGGCGCTCCCCGCCCCGCATCCTGCTCGCCGGATGTGGTTCCGCGCCTTTCCAAAGGAAATGAAAAATAATTATTACCTATGAAAAATAAATCCCCGATCACCTGCACCCGACGTATTGAATTTGATGCTGCCCACCGCGTGATGGAACATGAGGGTAAATGCAAGCACCTGCATGGCCACCGCTATGTGCTGGAAGCTACCTTTGTAGCCAAAAACCTTGATGCGCTGGGGCGTGTTGTTGATTTCGGTGTTATCAAGCAGGAATTGGGCGGCTGGATTGATGATAACTGGGATCATACCACCATTCTATTTGATAAGGACAAAGCACTCGGAAAAGCCATTTCCGATATCACCGGCCAGACCATATTTTATCTGCACACCAACCCGACGGCGGAGAATATGGCCGAGTATATTATGCAGCAAGTCTGCCCTAAATTATTTGCGCACCTGCCGGTTGAATGCGTGCGCGTCCGCCTGAATGAAACTCCCAACTGCTACGCACAGATAGAGAATTAAGGATAGAGCTTAGAAGTTTTCCACGCTTCACTTGTGCTGGTGAATATGCGGGTGTAGATTTCCCTATCGTGCAGCCTGAAATCGTTCTGTTGCCAGAACTCAATAACTTCAGGCACCACGCGCCAGCCAGACCAGAACGGCGGTCTTGGCACATCCTGTCCCTCAAATTTTTTTGTATTTTCGCTCACCGCCTGCATCAATTCCTCGCGGCTGGATAACGGGCGCGATTGTTTGGACGACCATGCGCCAATGCGGCTTTCACGGTGGCGGCTGGCAAAGTAAGCATCCGCTTCGGCGTCACTGGCGGGTTCAATTTTACCTTCAATGCGTATTTGTTTGTCCAGCGCCATCCAGTAAAAGCAAAGCGCGGCAAACGGGTTGGCTTTTATTTCGTCACTTTTTCTGCTTTCCAGATTGGTAAAAAAAACAAAACCACGTTTATCATGTGACTTCAGCAATAGGATACGGGCAGAGGGTTTGCCTGCGGCAGTGGCGGTGGCAACCGTCATGGCCGTTGGTTCTATGATGGCTTTATTGCTCTTTGCTTCGTTGAGCCAATGCGTGAATTTATCGATGGGGTCTTCCATGGGTTACACCTCGTAATAGCGCAGCGTATCGCCTTTTTTGAACATCAGTTGTTCAGCGGCCTCTTTGTTCAGGGTAACGCCGGTGGTATTTTTTTCCAGTCCGGTGTAGGCAACGCGGAAATTCGGCAGAGCCGTTGAAGACACCATGTATTTTGTGTCCTCTGCGACATCTTTGATTTCCGTCAAAGTGGCGCGCTTACTCTTGCGAACCACGCGTATTGTGGTGCGTTCGCACTGAAGTGTTGGTCCGGCATCAAATACGTCAATATACCCCTGATAGCGGAAACCTTCTTTTTCCAGAAGGTGCATAGCAGCCTGTGACGCCGCTAGCGGCAAGCCGATTACGTCCTGTGCCTTTTGGTTGAGTAGCTTGACGTAGATTGGGTATTTTGGCATCAGGTCGCTGATAAACTGACCGCCTTGCGTAGCATGGATAAAATCGGCGCGCTGGAATTCCATCTGGAAGAAAAATTTAGCAAGGTTCTGGTAGAACGGGGAATCTCCCTGATCGTCTTGTACACCGCGAATTTCAGAAATCACCATATCTGAAAATAAATGCGGCAATTCGGCCAGCATAAGGAAGCGGCTGCGTGAAAGGAATCTGCCAATACCATCGCGCCTATATTCCGGTAGTAAGAATAATGAACCAATTTCCGAAGCACCGGTGTAATCATTCACCATGTGTAGCACGCGTTGATAAGAATATACATCCAGCTCCGAGGAAGCCTGAACAATCGTAGATAGCTTATACGAATAAAAAGGATGACGCAGACCGACATGTGCGACAACGCCCGTGGTGCCTACCAGCTTATTCGTTTGCGTATCCACGAGGACAAAAAGGAACGCATCTTCTTTTTCGGCTTCCGGTGTGCCTTTGCAGGAGTTGACCGAGCGTTGGATTTTACGTTCCAGAACGCTGGAGTCCGGCGGCAGGGAAGTCATGCCGATGCCTGCTTCACGCGCTAAAGCCAGAATTTCATCATGATCCGAAAGAGTGACCGGCCGCACTAACATCATATCATTTTACGCCTGATTATTGCGATAGGAATACTTTAATCGCCTTATGAAGACGCGCAATGCCTTCTTTCATTTCTTTTTCGGTGATGGTGAGCGAAGGAACAAAGCGCAATACGTTCGGCCCCGCCTGCAACAGCAGTACACCGTTTTTGCGGCCGATTTCACTGATGTCACCGGCTTTGTTGTGCCATTGCGGTTTAAGTTCCGCACCGATCATCAACCCACGGCCACGGATTTCAGAAAACATGCCGTGTTGTTTGTTTATCAGCTTTAGCGCGGCGATCAGTTGTTTGCCACGTTCGCGCACGTTGGTGTTGATTTCCACAGACTGAATTTTTTTCAAGACCACACGCGCCACTGAACATGCCAGCGGGTTGCCGCCAAACGTTGAACCGTGGCTGCCATACTGGAACGTGTTTTCTGCTTTTTCTCCCACCAGCATCGCGCCAATCGGTATACCACCGCCGAGTGCCTTGGCGATGGTAACGATGTCGGGTTTTACCCCTGGTTCAGCGAAATGGGAAAATAGTTTACCCGTGCGCATCATGCCGCACTGTACCTGATCGAGCATCAGCAGCGCGTCTTGTTTATGGCAGAGATCCTGCACATGTTTTAAAAATCCGGGTTTCACCGGCGTAATACCGCCCTCGCCCTGCACCACTTCCGACATCACCGCGCAGGTGTTTTCATCAATCATATTGGCGATAGCTTCAAAATCATTGAACTGGCAATAGCGAAACCCGCCTGGGAGAGGTTCGAATCCGTGCTGGTATTTAGGTTGCGCGGTGGCTGTTACCGTTGCCATGGTGCGGCCATGGAACGAGCCAGTAAAGGTAATGATGTTGCGGCTTTCCGGTGGACGTCCTTTATCGGCGGCGTATTTACGTGCAATTTTAATGGCGGCTTCGTTGGCTTCCCCGCCCGAGTTGGTGAAGAAAACGCGCTTGGCAAATTTAGACGATTTGACCAGTTCCTCGGCAAGGCGTACCGGAGGTTCGGTGAAGAAAATATTGCTGGTGTGCCAGAGTTTTTTGGCTTGGTTTTTCAGCGCATCAAGCAGTTCGTCGTTGTGGTGGCCGAGTGCTGAAACCGCAATACCTGCACCCAGATCGACATAGTCATTGCCATCCAGATCCCACACCATCGCGCCTTTGCCACGGTCGAGGATCATCTCGCGTGGTTTGTACGCATGGGTGTAGTATTTGCGTCCCAGCTCCAGCAGTTCTTTGGTTTTACTGGTGCTGTTGTGGCCGATTTTAGCAGGTTTTACACTGGTTTTTTTAGGTGCAGTCGCTTTTTTAGAAACGACTTTTTTAGCCGATGCCTTCGTTTTTTTCTTCGCCATTACCTTTTCCCCCGAAAAAATGTTTAGGCAAATAACTTTGCAAATCCGCGTTTGGCACGTTTTTTCCAGTGACCGCGGTGGTAAGCGTCGCTGGCAATGAGTGGAAGAACGCTGGTCGCTTCGGCATACACCATCTGTTCATAGGTGGTGTCTACCTTACCCCAGCTCGATGCTTCCTTCAGCGTGGATGAGCTGCACGCCCCGTCGCGCACATCGGCAACGGTGATCTGCACCGCGTATTTATGCATTTCCGCGTCATGGCCGAGGATTTCAGCGCAAACAACGGTATCCTGAGCGAAATTTTTAGGAACGCCGCCACCGATCATGAGCAATCCGGTGGTTCCGGCTTTGATCTTGATGTCGGTCAGTTCGCGGAAATCGGCGATCGAATCAATGGTGAGGTATGGTTTTTTCTTTTTCATGCGCTCAACCTGATGCACCACAAGGCCAAAACCAGCGGATGAATCGGTGAATGCCGGACAGAAAATCGGCACGCCATGTTCGTAAGCAAGCTGGATCAGCGAATCTTTTTTCTTGGAATTTTTGACAAGCCATTTGCCCATCTCCCAAATGAACTCGCGTGAAGAGTATGGACGCGCTTCAAGGCTATCCGCAATTTTTCCGATGGTGTGGTCGCACGCCTGCAGCTGTTCTTCATCGATATAAGTATCGTAAATACGGTCGATGTAATTATCGCGCAGCACCTTGTCATCCATGAACTGGCTGCCCTGATAATGCTTGAAACCAAGTGCTTCAAAAAAGTCCATATCAATAATGGAAGCACCGGTAGCGACAATGGCATCCACCATGTTATTTTTCACGAGGTCGGTATAGAGTTTCATGCAACCGCCAGCGGAGGTTGAGCCTGCAAGGGTGAGTATTACGGAGCATTTTTTATCTGCCAGCATCATGTTGTAAATTTCAGCGGCTTTCGCGGTATCGCGCGAGGTAAACGACATGCCTGCCATCTGGTCGATGATCGGGCGTGCATCGAAAGAGGTGATGTCGATGTGCTTCACCTGCTTATTCAGCAATTGTGCTTTCGGTGACGTTTTTACTTTGGCCTTAGCATTCGTCGCGGCTTTCATTGTATTCTATCCTTTTCTCGAAATGATATTTTTTAGCTCAAAAAAATCCCCCACCAGCTCAGGCCAGCAGGGGATTTAGTATCACAGATTTTAGTTAACGCCAAGCATGGACAGCAAGGGTTGATCGCCTACTTCAACGACGGTATCGGACTGGAAACCATTGAAACGGGTTGCCATGGTCATCCCGTAGGAGCCAAGCTGGCCAATTTCGATCCAGTCGCCTTCGTTAATGTCTTCCGGCAGGTGGAATGGGCCTTTCATCGAGTCCAGACTATCGCAGGTTGGACCGAAGAAAGTGAATTCCGCCAGTTTATCGGAGAAGGTACCCTGCGTGCGTATGCCCTTAACAGGGAATACAAAACCAGGGGAACCGGCATCAAACAGGCTGCCATACGTGCCTTCATTGAGGTACAGGGCGTTGCCTTTGCGCAATTCCACACGGGCGATGGTGGAGCCGCCTTCGGCAACCAGCGCACGGCCGGGTTCGCACATGATCTGACACTCGGCAAACGCTGGATGCACTCTCAGGCCTTTTTTGATGGCTTTGATGAAAGAACCCAGAGATGGGGGCAACATTCCCGGATAGATGGATGGGAAGCCGCCGCCGATATCGAGGATATCAAGCTTTACACCCGTCTGGTTGATCAGGTTGGCAACACTCTGCATCGCATAGATGTATGCATCCGGTTCCATGCATTGTGAACCTACATGGAAGCATACGCCCAGTTTTTTGCTGACCTTACGGATAGCAAGCAACAGGGAGGCAGCATTTTCCACGGAAATACCAAATTTGCCGGAAAGGCTGTAAGCGGCGTTGTCGTTAGAGACGGACAATCTAAGATACAGGTTCAGGTCTTCCGCATCATTTGTGACTTCCCGAATTTTCTGTAATTCTTCGAACGAGTCGAGCGAGAAATCGCGGATGCCATAGGTGTGGTATGCCTTTGCAATCGCTTCGCGGCTTTTGACCGGATGCATAAAATGCATAGAAGCATCGGGCAAATGCTCGGCAACGAGTTTAATTTCAGCAAGTGAGGCAACGTCAAAATGTTGAACACCGGCCTTGGCAAGCCATCTTAGCACATTAGGATCTGGGTTCGTCTTCACCGCATAAAGCACATCACCCGGAAAGGCTTTCAGGAAGCGCTTCGCCATATTGGTGATGGTGTGTGGGCGCAGGCAGTACACAGGTAACTCGGGGCGCAACTCATGCACCATGTCGTCAACGCTGCTATACGCGTGCAGAGGCAACTCTTCCAGAATGGAAGGAGCAGGTTTAAGGCGGGCTTTATGTAGGGGAATGACGTTGGAACGTCGTGCAATTTTTGCTAAGTTTTGGCGGCCTGGAGGCTCGCTAATGGTGTTTTTCATCTATTATTTATCCACTTATTGATTGTTATACCCTAAGGTTCATTAATCAGAAAACCAACGAACCGTTTGCTAAACGACTGTTCTTTAATTGATAAAATCACAAAATACCCATGTGTTGTTAACGAAGCGACCCTTATAATAAGAATCGCAGGAATAATAAAGCAAAAAATTGATTCTGTATAAGTGTTTTTTTCATTTTCTTTCAATAATGTCACTACATGTCTGTTAACTATTATTTTGATAGTGACATTTTGACCAAAACTGGTTAAAGGTGTCCGGCAAAACAAAGAGATATATATGGAATTGCAAGAAG
The DNA here is from genome assembly GCA_025360605.1 of Alphaproteobacteria bacterium. Classification (GTDB taxonomy): domain Bacteria; phylum Pseudomonadota; class Alphaproteobacteria; order Rickettsiales; family SXRF01; genus JANYBV01. The sequence goes on from JANYBV010000032.1 coordinate 40,192, forward strand.
CTCTTACTTTCGACGATGTTTTGCTCAAGCCTGCGGCCTCAAACGTCCTTCCCGCCCAAGCAGAAACTTCGACCCGCTTTACCCGTAACATTACGCTCGGTATACCTTTGGTGTCCGCTGCTATGGACACGGTAACCGAGGCTGGGTTGGCGATTGCCATGGCGCAACATGGCGGTATGGGCAGTATTCACAAGAATATGACCGATGCCAAGCAGGCGAATGAAGTTCTGAAGGTGAAGAAATTTGAATCGGGAATGGTGGTTAACCCACTGACAATCAATCCGGAAGCCACGCTTTCCGAAGCCCTCTCCCTGATGAGTAATAACCACATTTCCGGTATTCCCGTGGTCAAAAATGATTCCGGCAAGCTGGTGGGCATCCTCACCAACCGCGACGTACGCTTTGCTTCCGACCCTTCTGAACCCGTTGCCGAACTGATGACCAAGGAAAACCTGATCACGGTGCCGGCCACCATCAGCAAGGAAGAAGCCAAAAAGCTCTTGCACCGTCACCGTATTGAAAAGCTGGTGGTGGTGGATGACAAATACCGCTGTATCGGTCTGATAACTGTAAAAGATATTGAAAAAGCAAAAGCATATCCAAATGCCTGCAAGGACTCGCAGGGGCGTTTGCGTGTGGCTGCTGCGGTAGGAACAGGTAAAGATGGCATCCGCCGCGCCGAAGCGCTGATAGCTGCTGGTGCCGACGTGATTATTGTGGATACCGCCCACGGGCATTCCAAAGGCGTGCTTGAAACGGTAAAATCCATCAAGCACCTTTCGAAAGATATTGAATTAATCGCTGGCAATATAGCCACGGCCGAAGGCGCGGAAGCACTGATTAAAGCCGGTGCGGATGCGGTAAAAGTGGGTATTGGCCCCGGATCTATCTGCACCACGCGCATTGTGGCAGGTGTTGGCGTGCCTCAATTGACAGCGATTGTAGATGTGCTGGCGGTAACCCGTAAACACAATATTCCATTGATTGCCGACGGTGGTATCAAATTCTCCGGTGATCTCGCCAAAGCCATTGCGGCAGGCGCGGACTGCGTAATGTTAGGTTCGCTGTTTGCCGGAACAGAAGAAAGTCCGGGTGAAGTCATATTATATCAGGGGCGTTCTTATAAGAGTTATCGTGGCATGGGTTCAGTGGGCGCGATGGCGCGCGGCTCGGCTGATCGTTATTTCCAGCAGGAAATTTCCGATAAACTGAAGCTTGTTCCCGAAGGTGTGGAAGGCCGCGTGCCTTTCAAAGGTTCGGTGTCAGGGGTTATCCATCAGCTTATCGGCGGGCTCAAAGCCGCCATGGGATATACGGGTAACGCTACGATTGCGGATATGCAGCGGAATTGTACGTTCGTGCGCATCACGTCAGCGGGTTTGCGCGAATCACACGCCCATGACATTACCATTACGCGTGAAGCGCCGAATTACCGGATGGACAGTTAGGTCATTAGGCTCTAGGGATAACAACCAGTTTTTCACCATTATATTTCCCTGAATTATGACCCCCGGCGCACGCATCCAAGCCTCCATCGAAATCATCGACCAGATTCTCATGGCGTGGCAATCGCCCAAGCGCATTCCTGTCGATAAATTACTGGAGCGTTATTTTAAAGGGCACCGCTACATCGGCTCCAAAGACCGTGGCGCGGTGAGTGAGTTGGTCTATTGGGTGCTGCGCCACAAAGCATCACTGGTTTGGTGGGCGGATCGCCTGAACCAGCGTTTACATGGTCGTACATTGATATTCGCCGCGCTTGTTCTGCGCAAGGATTACAATCCCGACAGCATCAAAAGTCTGCCAAAAGACAGCCAGTATTCCCCTCCCCCGCTCGATGAATTTGAAACGAAAATGGTTGCCGAACTCGTGCGCCATGATATAGCCCATCCCGATATGCCGGACTATGTACGCTTGAATTATCCCGAGTGGATGGACACAAAATTACACGAAAGTTTTGGCACATCGTTTGAAGAAGCACTCAAAGCACTCAATGGACAGGCACACAGCGATCTGCGCGTCAATACGCTTAAAACAACGCGCGAACAACTGGCGATCGACCTGCAAAAAGAAGGATTTGAAACCAGCCCTACATTATTATCACCCACCTGTTTGCGTTTGTCGAAACGCGGGCCGGTGTTTACGTCGGCTCCGTTTAAAGCAGGTCATTTCGAAATGCAGGATGAAGGTTCGCAAACAGTGGCACAACTGGTGGATGCGCAACCTGGACACCGCGTCATTGATTTTTGTGCGGGCGCTGGCGGAAAAACATTGGCAATTGCTGCCGCGATGAAAAATAAAGGACGCATTCTTGCATGGGACACATCAGAAAAACGCCTTTCGCAAATTGTGCCGCGCATTCGCCGCGCCGGTGTCGATAATATACAGACCCACATCATCACCTCTGAAAATGATACATTCATCAAACGCCACAAAGGTACGGCTGATCGCGTATTGGTGGACGCTCCATGCAGTGGTAGCGGCACGTGGCGGCGCAACCCCGATATCAAATGGTGCTTCAACCAAAAAGATCTCGATGAAGTGATGGCAATACAAAAATCGATTTTGCAGAGCGCCGCACGGCTTGTAAAAAAGGGCGGACGACTTATTTATGCAACCTGTTCTGTGCTTAAAGATGAGAATGAGAGCCAGATTGCGGAATTGTTAAAAAGTAGCAATAATTTCAGGGTTGTTTGTCCGAAAGAAATATGGGATAAAAAGGGCACCGAAAATAATACCACAGAAGGTGTGTCATATTTTTGGGTAACACCACACGAAGATGGTGTAGATGGTTTTTTTGTAGCAGTACTTGAACGGGTGCAAGACTAAACTAGGCATTGGTTACAAGCTCACTATAAAAGCGAGTTTGCAAGCAGCGCCTTAAAGGGGAGATTGTTATAGATGAAGTCATTCATCACGGCGTTATCAAGTTTGTTCTCACGTTGGTTTCATAAACGTAATATCATCATAGTCTCGGAACGTAAGGTTAAGCACATTCCCGTCGGCGGAATTGTTCAGTTCGTCACTATACTCTTAATGATTGGCGGTGTCGGCTGGGCTTCCTACTCTACAGGTAGTTATATTGCTGCACGTTCCGCGCTCAAGGAACAAGGTCAGGCACTCCGCAGCGTCACCAACGCGCACATCGAAACAAGTTTCAGTAGTGTGTATCAATCCGGTGTTCGCAACAAACCATCGGTGGATGTAGGGCCTTATAAACATAGCCTGCCCAGCGTTTCGGTGGACGGCCCTATTGCCGCCCTCTCCGCTTTGGATAATGCCAAACTCGTTGCGCGCATCACACTGCTTGAAAGCAAAGTGATCGAACTTAAAAATACCAACGAAGCAATCGTTCAGCGCGTACAGGATAAAACTGCGGGCAAGCTGGAAGACTTAGAAAGTATCATTAAACATACCGGCCTAAGCACGTCCGATCTCAAGCGTCAGTATTCTGAAATTAAGGCGGAAAAGAATAAGCATGTGCATCCTGAAGGTGGCCCTTACATTCCTGTAGACAATGTAGTCTTGCCTCCGCAGGCAAAAGAAATGCTAAACAATCTTGATAGCCTTGCAGTGCTTACTCAGATTGTAGGCAACCTGCCACTGTCTAAGCCCATTAAAAACTATGAAGAGCAGAGCGTATTTGGCCACCGCATCGACCCTTTTAACGGTCATCTTGCGTTTCATTCGGGGCTTGATCTTTCAGCACCAGCTGGTTCCAAGGTGTATAGTACTGCCGATGGCAAAGTGGTTTCAGCGGGGCGTAATGGTGCCTATGGTAATGCTATCGACATTGAGCATGGATTTGGCGTTTCAACTCGCTACGCGCACTTGAGTGAGATATTGGTTCATGAAGGGCAGATGGTCAAAAAAGGGGATCCTATTGGTGTGGAAGGCAGCACTGGTCGGAGTACCGGCTTGCATTTGCATTATGAAGTCCGCTACCACGATCAGGCGATGAACCCTAAAAATTTCTTGGAGGCTAAGCATGAAGTTTCGGAAGAATAGTCCGGCCAATTCCATCGCTACGGTGGTGGGAAAGCAAAGCAAAAAAGAAGTCTCGCCTTCCATTATAACGCGTGATGTAAACTTGCTTGGCAACATTGTCAGCGAAGGCAATATCGATTTCGACGGCACGCTGAACGGAAATATTCGTTGCTCCACCCTCACCATCCGTAGCAACGGCTACATTAAAGGCGAAGTGGTGGCTAATAACGTGGTTGTGTATGGCAAGGTCAAAGGCCTGATCCGCGCAAAAAATGTGCAGCTCTGCTCGACATGTAACGTTGAAGGTATCGTGATGCACGAAACCATCTCCATTGAAGATGGCGCATTCATCGACGGCAAATGTAAACGTACCGACAAGGTGCATACGTCTGATGAGGATGAATCAGAAAGCAGTGACTTTGTATTCGAAGATTCTTCTTCCGATACCAAAGTATTGGAAAACATCCGCCTCATCCGCTAGCTTATTAAGCGTTTCCATTTACTGCGGGCTGGCGTAAATTATCACTTCCTGAGGTGAGTTATCACTCTTATATTCGGTGCTGGAGTGAACGCGCGTTGAAGCTATGCCCATTCGCTCAAGCTCATATAAAACCAGACTGGTATTGCGCGCATAAATTTCATTGAGGCGTGCGGTTCTGCTTGGGCTATTAGTGTTACTACTAATAATAGTAACGACATCATAGGATGATCCTCTCGCATCTTTTTCATGATCCCCCACAGGACCGTCGATAATCTTGGCGATATTGATGCGCTGTTGATTGAATGTAACCACTGCAAGTGGTTGTTGCTCCTTAAGGCCCCCCTCTTGTTTATCACCTGTACCGTCATTTTTTTTGGGCAGGTTACTAGGAGTAACGGGCGAGCCGATTTTACCAATGGCAGGGCCACCAATTTTTCCGATATCAGCATTGGCGACTGACGCACCAAGCAACAATGACATAAATACTGTGACAGATTTTGTATATACGGAATGTGTCATGAAGATTTATCCTCTAAACATTTTTCAATAAATTCACTATGGCTTTATTTAGGTTAATATATATTTAACGCATTGTCATTAATGTCCAAAATTAAGCGTGTTACATAACCAACAAGGTATAGATAATTAAGCATGTCTCAATATTTCATTGATGCGAGCGGAACAAAGGACGGCCCCCACGACCTTTTAACGATCATGCGCCGCATCCGCTCACAGAAAATTGGGCCAGAAACACTTATATTTGTGGACGATGCCGCAGCCAGCCTGCCCGCTACGCAGATTCACGACATCGCTATTTTCTTTAGTCAGTCCAATCTGGACAACGCACCGAAGCTTGATTTACCGGCGGTAAATCTTATCAACGTGCTGCGAGACAGCCTGCGCTTTACTTTCGATCACAATATTATGACGGTCTATGCCGGTGCTATCGTATTGCTGGGCATTTTGCTGGCTGCTGGTCTGGTGGGGGTTATGGGCTCGTATATGGGCGGCTTGCTCTCATGGATTGTGTTTGTCATTTTTCACTATTTCTTTTTTGTCTGTACACTCCGCGCATACCGCATGCAGCCATTCTCACTGGATTTTATTAATAAACATCTTGCTCCCGTACTGCCTGTGCTATGCTTTTCGGGTATTGTACTTGCCTTGATGATGTTTGGCGGATTTTTACTTCTGGTGGTTCCGGCTATTATCGTGGCGGTCTATTATATATTTGTACCGTTCTTTATTTATGATCGCCGCATGTCATTGGTTGAAGCCATGGTTGCTTCTCGCCTTTTGGTGCAAAAACATAACCGCCGTTACCAGAAAATCATCGAGATGCTGGTTATTATGCATGTTGGTTCAATGATTTTAATCTTTCCCATCCCTGTCACCATGCCTATGTTCGCAGCCTCTTTATCAAAAATATACGAAGACTTATCCATCACCTGAAGGCAAAAAAACTTTATTAACATCCCAACTATTCAGATTTTTTTGCTTTACGGCTTGCCAAATTCCCAAAAAAGTGGCAAACTAGGTAAAATTTTCCCTCAATTAACAGATTATTTACGCTTCGAGACTATTATGATGAGAACTAAGGTATATAAACCACTCGGTCTTTCAAGTGTTTCGATTCTATTTGTGTTTTTATTCAAAAGCTTGATACAAGGAGCCTGACAAATGACTGCATTAGCCGACACGGTCAAAGGCCTGAGTAAAGGCAACACAAGCATGATTCTTACCGTTGCTATCATGGCGATTATTGGTTTTATGATTTTTGCCCTGAAGAGTTCTACCAGCAGCTTCACCCCCCTTTATACAGGCCTCTCCCTTGAGGATAGCTCCAAGATTGTAGCGGAGCTTGAGAAGTCGAACACTCCCTATGAATTGCTGGCTAATGGTTCAGAAATTACGGTTCCTTCCGATCGTGTATTGCGTATGCGCATGAACATGGCGGAGCAAGGATTGCCCTCCGGCGGTTCCGTGGTTGGTTATGAAATTTTTGATAAATCCGAAACATTCGGAAGTTCCAACGCGGTCATCAGTATCAACGTCATGCGGGCGCTGGAAGGCGAGCTGTCGCGCACTATCGGCTCATTAGCGGATGTAGATACTGCGCGTGTGCATCTGGTGATGCCCAAGCATGAACTATTCACGCGTGAAAAAGATAAACCCAGCGCATCGGTGACCATAAAGATGCGCGGCGGGCACTCCTTGGAACATTCGGAAGTATCGGCGATAACACATCTGGTATCTTCAGCGGTTCCAGGGCTGGATGTGTCACGCGTGACTGTGGTCGACGGACATGGCCGCCTGCTCGCACGTGGCGATGGTCTGGGGCTTGATGGCACATCAGGTAATGCCGAAGAGTTTAAAACGGCGTATGAAACCAAAACACAACAATCACTGGAAGATTTAGTCGAGAAAGTCATTGGTTCCGGAAAAGTACGCGTGCAGGTTGCCGCTGACATGAATTTTGATCGGGTGGTTACCAATTCCGAGAAATATGATCCGGATGGACAGGTGATCCGCTCGGTTCAGTCCAATACCGAAAAAGAAAATTCACAGGAAAAAACCGCGAAGGAAAATGTTTCAGTCAATAATAACCTGCCTGCCGGTGGCAGCGCTGGTGAAGGTGGTAGTAATAACCGCCTCAATGACCGTACCGACGAAACCACCAATTACGAAATATCCAAAACGGTGCAAAACCATGTGTCCGAAGGCGGTAAAATCAACAAGCTTTCCGTAGCTGTATTGGTGGATGGAACCTACACGGGGGATGATGGAAAGACCTATACACCACGCACTGAAGATGAACTTAAACAGCTCAAAACACTGGTGGCGTCTGCTGTGGGATATGATGAAAAACGGGGCGATAAAATCGAAGTGGTCAATATGCGCTTTACGCTCGATTCCTTCAATGTGGGTAGTGAATCATGGTATGAACGTTTCAAACTTGAGGCACAGTCCATTATTCAGACATTGATTATCGCTATCGTTGCCATCCTAGCTATCTTGCTGGTATTGCGTCCGGCGGTAAACCAGATGATCAAGCAATCACAATCGGCAAGCCAGCGTATCCAAGGTGAATTAGCAGCGCTTGGCAACGCCAAGACTGGCGGTGGTAATGCACGCCTGCCAAGTGGCGGCGATGGTGGCGGTAGAGGTGGTGGTGACATCCCTTCCGGCGAAAATGAAATGCTGATCGATGTAGCCAACGTCAAAGGCGGCATGAAATCATCGTCTATTCGTAAGGTTAATGAAATTGTCGATAAATATCCCGAAGAAACCATGAACGTATTGAGAAATTGGGTTTCTAAGTAAAACAGTGTAGCGAGCAGGTTATTATATGGCACCTAAAGAGCCAAAAGATAGTAAGGACGAATATAAAAAACTCAGTGGCCCACAAAAGGCTGCCATGTTTCTTATGGCGGTTGGCGAAGAAACGGCCATTAAATTATTTTCTATGATGGAAGATGATGAAATCCGTGAAATTTCCAACATGATGTCAACGCTCGGTCAGGTACCGTCTGACATGGTGGAACGCCTGTTCATGGATTTTGCGGAAGGGGTGTCTGAATCGGGGGCTATCGTCGGCAACTATGAAAGCACTGAACGTCTTCTTGTGAAAGCGCTGGGTAAAGGGCGCGTAGATTCGATCATGGAAGAAATCCGTGGTCCTGCCGGTCGCACCACGTGGGATAAGCTTGGCAACGTCAACGAAGAAATTCTTGCTACCTTCCTCAAAAATGAATACCCGCAAACTATTGCGGTGGTGCTGTCTAAAATCAAACCTGACCATGCCGCAAAAGTACTGATGAATTTACCGGACGATTTAAGCATCGAAGTCATCGCCCGTATGATCAGCATGGAGTCCGTCAAAAAAGACGTGATGGAAGGCATCGAAAAAACCCTGCGTATGGAATTCATGAGTAATCTGGCGAAACGCCAGACCCGCGACAGCCATGAAATGCTGGCGGAAATTTTCAACAACTTTGACCGCAATTCTGAAACCAAATTCATGGGCAAGCTGGAAGAGCGTGATTTGGAATCGGCTAACCGCGTTCGTGCGCTGATGTTCACCTTCGAAGATCTTATCAAAATTGATAAGTCTGGTATCCAGACGCTCCTGCGCGGCATTGACAAAGACAAGCTGGCAATCGCCATGAAGGGCGCATCCGACACGATCAAAGACCTGTTTATGGCCAATATGTCCGAACGCGCGTCCAAAATTCTGCGTGAAGATATCGAATCCATGGGGCCTGTGCGTATTAAAGACGTGGATGAAGCACAGATGTACATTGTAGGCATCGCCAAAGATCTCTCCACCAAGGGTGAAATTATTATTGCTGGTGATAGTGAAGAAGAACAACTGATCTACTAGGGCGAATATGAAGTTAGAACGTTTGGATTTTAAAGAACTGGAGTTTGGGGCGCAGATTAAAAATGCTGCCGTCACGGGCAAGGTTTTTTTACCGTCGCACACCCGTAAAATTGAGCCGCCAGCGCCACCTCCTCCTCCGACTTTTTCCGAAGAAGAAATGATGTTAGCCGAGCGTGAAGGCTATAAAAAGGGATTCGCAGCCGGAGAAATTGAAGGACGCAAACAGGCGGAAAATCAGCAGGCGGAAATCAATAATCAACTGGTTGCAATGATAGATACATTCACATCTTCCGTCGCCCCCATCTTCGACCATTACCGCACCATGACGCTGGACTTACAAAAAGATATTCCTAACGTTGCTCTGGCTATTGCGCGTAAGGTGGCGGGTGAATCGTTGCAGGCCAATGCCGAAGCTGTGGTGTGCGACATTGCCATGAAAGCCTGCGAGACGATGATTAGCGAACCGGAGCTTACCATCGTGGCACACGAAAGTTTTGCCGATACGCTGGAGAACAAGCTTCAGGAACTGGCGCAAAGGCTTCCGGCGGCTACCCGTATTATCATTGTGCGCGATCCTGATATGCCAAAGGCGGATTGCCGTATAGAGTGGCACAACGGATCCCTCGAACGCGTAACAACAAACCTGTGGCAGCATGTGGAAAAAGCGATAGGCAATATGCAGGTGATCGGTAAGCGTGAAGCCACCGACCAGTTAGAAGAACTACAAGCAAAAGTTTTAACTTCAAATGAAACATCAGGAAGTGAAAAGGAGTAAGTTATGGCTGATCAAATAGATACTATTGCGGAAGTAACGGGCGATAATTTAAGCCTTGAAACTGTGTATGATATTCCCGTCCAGATAACAGTTATTCTGGGACGTACCAGCATGCAGGTGAACCAGCTGCTGAAGCTTGGTCGCGGCGCGGTGATCGAGCTGGATAAAAAAGTGGGCGAACCGATTGACATTTTCGTTAACAACCGCCTTGTCGCTCGTGGCGAAGTGGTGGTGGTTGAAGAACGTATCGGTGTAACCATGACGGAAATCATTAAAGCAGAAAAACACTAACCAACGCGCCTGAGGAGTAGTTTACACTATGCGACTTTTGATTATCGGAGAACTCTACGGCCAGATTGGGGCCGCCAGCCGTATCGCCCGTTCGCGTGGCGCAAAGGTATCGCATGTAGGTGATATTGAATCAGCAATGAACGCGCTGCGTGATGGTCAGGGTGCTGACCTGATCATGATTGAAGTGCGCGAAGACATCGAAAAACTGGTGACGCTGCTGATGCGTGAACGTTTCAACGTTCCGGTGATTGCGTGTGGTGTGCAGGCCGACAAGGACCTTGCCGTGCGTGCCATTAAATCCGGTGCAAAGGAATATATCCCGCTTCCACCCAACGAAGAGCTGATTGCCGCCGTTTTAGAAGCCATCACCGAAGAAGCCCAATCCCTCATTTTTACCTCGCCGGCAATGACCAAGGTGATCGGCATGGCAGACCAGATTGCGCCGAGTGATGCCAGCATCATGATTACGGGTGAATCCGGAACGGGTAAGGAAGTCATCGCCCGCTATATCCATAAAAAGAGCAAGCGCTCCGGCAACACCATGATCAGCGTCAACTGCGCGGCTATTCCGGAAAATCTGCTGGAATCCGAACTTTTTGGCTATGAAAAAGGTGCATTTACGGGGGCGGTTGCCCGCCGTATAGGTAAGTTCGAGGAAGCCGAAGGCGGCACCATCCTGCTGGATGAAATCAGCGAAATGGACATGCGGCTGCAAGCTAAACTGCTGCGTGTATTACAAGAACGTGAAGTTGACCGTATCGGCGGCAGCAAACCGGTGAAGGTCAATATCCGCGTCCTCGCCACGTCCAACCGCAATATGCAGGAAGAAGTCAAAAAAGGAACCTTCCGCGAGGATTTATATTTCCGCTTGAATGTTATCACCATGAATATGCCTGCGCTGCGTGAGCGTGTGGAAGATGTCAAACCGCTGGCTGAATATTTCGTGGAAAAATATTCCAAAGCGAATGGCATTTCCCTGCGCAAGATCAGCGATGCCGCACTGGCCAAGCTTTCCAAATACCATTGGCCGGGTAACGTGCGCGAACTGGAAAACACCATGCACCGCACCATATTACTCGCCACCGGAAACATCATCGAACCGGATGCTATTATGCTTCAGGGCATGGTGGAACAGCAGCCTGAAGTGGTCGCTGTGGCCAACACCTCGGGAGCCATGAGCAAACCCGCAAGCGGCAATACCGGCGGGTTGGTCGGGCGCACGGTCGATTCCGTTGAACAGGAACTGATTCTCGATACGCTCAGCTACTGCCTCGGCAACCGCACCCATGCCGCCAATATTCTGGGCATTTCAATACGAACCTTGCGTAACAAGCTGAAGCTATATGGCGAGAGCGGCGTTCCCGTTCCGCCTCCACCTACTGGTTCAGATTAAGGGGTTTTTATGGCTGAGGCATCAGTACCTGCCCAACCGCCAGTTGTCTTTGGATTACCGTTTTTACGCATATTGGCGAAACAAAGCGCCAAGCGTGCCGATATCTTTTTCGCTATCGGCATTATTTGTATTCTTGTTATCCTTATCCTGCCGTTGCCTGCGTTCCTGCTGGACGTGGCGCTGGCGATATCCATCACGCTTTCGGTTATCATCCTGATGACGGTGTTGTTTGTTGAAAAACCCCTGCATTTAAGCTCCTTCCCTACTATTTTGCTGATTGTCACCATGCTGCGCCTGTCGCTCAACATTGCGTCAGTGCGCCTGATCCTTAGTCACGGGCATCAGGGAACAGCTGCTGCCGGACATGTGATTCAGGCATTTGGCGGATTCGTCATTGGTGGTCAGATCGTGATTGGTGCGATCACCTTCGGCATCCTGACCATCATCAATTTCGTAGTAATTACCAAAGGTTCCGGCCGTATCGCCGAAGTATCGGCCCGCTTCTCGTTAGACGCGATGCCTGGTAAGCAGATGGCTATCGATGCCGACTTATCGGCAGGCCTCATCACGGAAGATGTCGCTAAATCGCGCCGCAAAGAGTTGGAAGACGAAAGTAACTTTTTTGGTGCGATGGATGGTGCCAGCAAATTCGTTCGCGGTGACGCCATTGCGGGTATTCTTATCGTATTCATCAACTTTATTGCCGGTATTCTCATCGGGGTGGTGCAAAACGGCCTGACGTTCAACGCCGCGCTCCACACCTATACCATCCTGACCATCGGTGATGGTCTGGTGTCGCAAATCCCTGCCCTCATCGTCTCGATTGCCGCCGGTATCCTCGTCACTAAATCCGGTGTCGCCGGTTCGGCGGAAAAAGCCGTGATCGGCCAGCTTGGCCGCCAACCTACCGCACTCGGCATTACCAGCGCATTTTTGCTCGGTATGGCAGCACTTCCGGGGATTCCGCTTATTCCTTTTGTGGCGCTTTCCGCCGCAACCGGATATGCGTGCTGGTATATGTTTAAAAACCCGAACGAACTCTTTCAGAAATCCGGTGCCGCTGCTGCCAAGAAACTCGAAGGCCCTGCGGCGGAAGGGGCTGAAGCCAAGGTGGCGGAAGAACAACCGTCCGACTTCCTGCAAATAGATGCGCTGCGTCTGGAACTTGGCTATGGGTTGTTGCCGCTGATCAACTACCAGAAAGGCCATCGCCTCACTGATCAGATTAAGGCACTGCGTAAACAGATGGCGCGTGAACTCGGGTTCGTCATTCCGGCCGTTCGTATTCAGGACAACATGCAGCTTCCCGCCAATACCTATGTGGTAAAAGTCAAAGAAATCGAAGCCGCACGCGGTGATATCAAACCGGAAATGCTGCTGGTAATGAACCCCGCCGGTGGACAGATATCCATGCAGGGGGAAGAAACCACCGAGCCGACCTTCGGCCTGCCCGCCATGTGGATTACCGAAAATCACCGCGAAGAAGCCTTGTTCCGCAACTATACCGTCGTTGATCCGCCAACCGTTATAACCACTCACCTGACCGAAGTGGTCAAAGATAACATGGCGGAATTACTGTCCTATGCCGAAACCCAGAAACTGCTGGATGATCTGGGCAAAACACAGCAAAAACTCGTCAGCGAAACCATCCCGTCACAGATTTCTGTCGGCGGGGTTCAACGTGTCTTACAGAACCTGCTGCGCGAGATGATTTCCATCCGCGACCTGTCAACGATTGTGGAAGCCGTTTCGGAAGCCTCGCGCACCACGCAAAACCAGCTCATCATTACCGAGCATGTGCGCTCCCGCCTCGCCCGCCAGATCTCGCATTCGCAAACCAATGAAAATGGCTACATCCCGATTATTGCGCTTTCACCAATTTGGGAACAAACGTTCATCGAAGCGATTTCCGGTGCGGGTGAAGAAAAAGTACTTTCTATGGCTCCGAGTAAAATTCAGGAATTTATCGGTATCACCCGAGCAACTTTCGATAAATTTGCCGCACAAGGAGAATTGCCTGTACTGCTCACCAGCCCGACCATCCGTCCGTTCGTGCGCTCTATCGTCGAACGTTTCCGCGCTACGACGGTGGTTTTGTCGCAGAATGAAATCTATTCCAAAGCGCGCATCAAAACCTTGGGGCAGCTATGATGCTCACTTATTCGGTTGATTAATCCTCATGCGCCTTCGTACCTTTAATGCCCACGATATGCCAACCGCCATGAAAATGGTGCGTGATGCGCTGGGCGATAATGCGATTATCCTTTCAACCGAAACGAAACAAGGTAGCGGCATCACATTGACAGCTGCGGTAGAGATGCACGATGATCCGGTAAAACCTAATGGTAAACCTCATACTGCCGCTCCCGTAGCACCCAATGCCAACCATCTGGCGTTTGAAATCCAGAACGTGCTGCGCTTCCATAATGTGCCTGAACATTTTGTATCCAAAATTGTACACAAGGCGACTGACAAGGAATTTGTGTCGCTGTCTGCGCTCCACCATATCAGCGCCAACCGCGATGAAAAACCACTGGTGCGTCTGGTGCTGGAAAAAGTGCTGAGCAATTATTTCAACTACAAGCCACTGTCGTCCGGTGATGAACCGCTTCGTATCATTCTGGTCGGCCCTCCGGGGATTGGCAAAACCCTGACGGTGGCAAAGATTGCCACGAAACTGGCGATGGAAAAACGCCGCTTTGCCGTATTCACCACCGACAATCAACGTGCTGGCGGTGTGGAGCAGTTGCAGGCATTTACGGATATTCTGGAGCTTCCTCTATTCGTCACGCCCAACCAAACCGAAATGGCCAGCCAGATTAAAGCGCTGCCTAAAGACAGTGATATCATCATTGATACGGCAGGCTGTAATCCCTACGATAGTAAGGAAATGCTGGCATTAAAAAAACTTGTCGCGCAAAGCGGTGTGGAACCCATCATGGTTTTACCCGCTGGTGGTGACGCTTCCGAAACCATTGATATCGTCGAGGCATTCTCCGATTTTTCGATTAAACGGTTGTTGATTACCCGTGCTGATACCACAAGGCGTTTTGGCAGCATTCTGTCAGCGGCAGCGGCTCATAAACTCGCTTTTTGTAATATCAGTACCTCTTCAAGCATCGTTAATTCTCTCGAACCCATGGATGGTAACGTATTGGCGCAAATGTTGCTGCGTTATCAATTGCAATCACAATAAACAAAGGTGTAATGGTGATTTATTATGGCTGAACCTAGAAAAAATAATATAATAGCGGTTGCATCCGGCAAAGGCGGGGTAGGTAAGACTTGGCTTGCCGTCACGCTTTCACACCTTTTTGCCCGATCTGGCCGCCATGTTCTGCTGTTTGACGGCGATATCGGCCTTGCCAACGTGGATGTACAGCTGGGGCTTACCCCGCAGCGCGACTTAAGCAGCGTTATTTCCGGCCGCCACACGCTTGAAGAAGCCATCACCCATTATGAAGAAGGTGGTTTCGATATTATCGCCGGACGTTCCGGTTCCGCCACCCTCGCCACCCTTTCCAGCGAAAAGCTGGAAGCAATTTGCGAAGACCTGAAGCAACTGCAAAAGAACTATGACTTTGTGGTTATAGATCTCGGCGCGGGTGTTGAGCAGCATGTGCAGTATCTGGCTTCGCTGGCCGCACGCTGCATCGTGGTTATCACCGATGAGCCCACATCGCTTACCGATGCCTATGCCTTTATCAAAATTACGCATGGCAATAAAAACGCTCCCGATGTCGGCATTGTCGTCAATCAGGCGGCAACGCAGAAAGAAGGCGAAGTTACCTACCATTCAATCAACAAGGCGTGTGTCAACTTCCTCAATATTTCACCACCGTTGCTTGGCATTATCCGCCGTGACAATAAGGTGAAAGACACTATTCGCGCGCAAAAATCCCTGCTTATAAGGGCGCCGCACTCCACAGCGGCAACGGATGCGGCTGTGCTTTCTATCAAATTGATGCAAAAGTAGCGCCATGTCAGACCTGAGCCAGATTACGCTTCTTCCGGTTCAGCAACAGGTTCAGGGCCCTTCCCAAACCTCTCAGGGAACGACCTCGCAGGCGAATACGATTCTTGGGTCACTACCCACAGGCACGACCATTCAGGGATTCGTCATCAACCGTGACACCTCCGGTAATCCTGTCATCCGCACCGATAAGGGCGACATTCCGTTCAGTAGTAGTTTTTTTCTTAACATTGGCAGTGAAGTAGTGCTTCGGGTGGGTAATTCCGGCGGCAACGTGCTGGCGCATCTTCTCAGCGTCGATGGGCAGCCTCCGGAAGTAGCGCAAAATACGTCCGCTTTTTCGAATGATGCGGACGTAATTATCAGCCCACACCTCTCGCCAGCGCCTACAAACTCTGCTCAGTCCACCACCGCAACAACGAGTGCAACCGCATCGCAGCCTTCCATCACCTTATTGGGGACGATTGTGTCGCAGCCACCCGTCAGCGAAAATCCAACACCGCCGTTGCCTAACGGAACTCAACTAAGCCTTAAAGTGCTAAGCCTGAATACTCCGGCAGCGCCACCTGCTTCCGGCACACTTCCCGCAGAACCCAATGCGCCAGCCAACTCGTCCTTTTACGCCACCTACGCACGCGCCGCAGGTTCTCTTGCCCCACCCATAGTGGCAAGCACTCCAGCTACTGAAACACCCGCACCCGTAACCACTGCGTTACCCGCCCAAACGACAACCATCACAACCGAAGCAGCACCACCACCGGCGCAACCTGCAACACTGACCACCACTGCCACCGCACCGCAAACTGCCACAACACCTGCTCCCACAGCAACCGTCCCCGCCGCGCCCGCTGTTGTGACTCCAACGCAAACACCAGCCGTTACCGTGGCACCGGCTTTGCCATCCACCACACCGCAAGTAACGGTTCCCGCATCTGCACAGGCTCCGGTGATTGCCCCCAGTATTCCGGTGAAAAACACCCTAACCGTTCCTGCTGCCCCAACAGTAACCACCACAACAGTGATTCCGGTAGCCCCGCCAACAGCACCCGTGGTTTCCACCGTAATAACGGGCGCTCCCGCTACGCAAGCCCCTGTAACACCCACTGCAAGCCCATCCTCGCTGATTGGTTCCACCTTATCCGCTACGGTCATTGGCAAAGACCCTTCAGGCGAACAGCTGTTGCAATCCCCTATCGGTGGCATCAAATTTCAGATATCCACCGTCATTCCCACCGGAAGCCAGATGGACCTTGAAGTGCTGGATACCATACCACCTTCCGCACAGGCGATTGCCGCCGCCCTTGCATCCGACAGTAAACCTGCGCCGCTGACGGAACTCGCACAGCAATGGACATCGCTTCAGCAGATATTCTCCCTGTTATCTGGCCGCTCCACCTTCACGGGGCTGGATGATTTACTTCAATCAAACGCCGCTACGACGGCGAATGTCAGTAATGCGGTAACCAGCGGCGTAACCGCGCAAAGTATATCGTCCGGATTATTTGTATTCATTTCAGCATTGCGGCGTGGGGATTTTAATAACTGGCTGGGTGACAGCAATATTCGCCAGTTGCAAACGCAAGGGCACAGCGATCTTGTCAAAAAAGCGCAAGGCGAATTTTCCGGACTGTCGCGCCAGTTCACACAAAGCCCGCCAGACCAGTGGCAGCCGCTATTTTTTCCGGTGGCAGTCGATGGCATGATTCATCAGGTACGTTTTTTTACCAAGCGTGACCGCAAACAGGATGACTCACAAAACGATAAAAATAAGGAAGAAGATACGCGCTTTGTCATCGAGGTTGACCTGACCCAGCTAGGTGAAGTGCAGATGGATGGATTTGTCCGCAAACACGAAAAAGATCTGCAATTTGATATGATCATCCGTAGCCTGAACGGCTTATCGAAGGAAGTTCAGGATGATATCTTGAGTATTTACAATAATATGGGGGCTATCACAGGATATAAAGGCTCTCTTTCCTTCCAGTCAGTGCGGGAATTTCCGGTGAATCCCATGGAAGACATCGCCAAGGGTGGTGATGCCGTGATTGCCTAGCTTTTTTAGGGTAAACAACCATCTTCTGTTTGCGGTTTCCAATGTTTCCTAGTATTTTCCTGTCATGATCAAAACCGCAAGTATTGAAGAAGAAAAAAAGACCGTATCCCTTGATGCGCTGTACGCGCTTATTCAGCAGGATTTAAAGCTGGTTGATGTGCTGATTTTAGAGCGTGTTAAAAGCGAAGTCCCACTTATAAGCGATATTGCAAGGCACATTATTGCATCCGGTGGAAAGCGCATCCGTCCGGCTCTCACCCTTATTTCCGCACAGCTGTGCCATTACGAAGGACATCGGCATATTGCCCTTGCCGCCGCCGTAGAATTTATCCATACAGCAACCCTCTTACATGATGATGTGGTGGATGAAAGCAAGCTAAGGCGAGGCCTCGCCACTGCCAATGAATTATTCGGCAATAAGGCCAGCGTGCTGGTCGGGGATTTTCTGCTGAGTCAGGCCTTCCAGATCATGGTTGCGGACGGTTCACTCAAAGCACTTAAAATTCTCTCGGATGCCGCCGCTGTGATTTCCAAAGGCGAAGTCATGCAGCTGATGACCGAAGGCCAGCCGGAAACCACCATTGAAAATTACCTGCAAGTGGTCTTGTCCAAAACAGCGGTGCTTTTTGCTGCTGCCTGTGAATTGGGCGCAACCATTGCCGGTCAGGATAGGCATGAAGAAGCCCTGCGCGAGTTCGGTGTGTATATTGGCGTGGCGTTCCAACTGGTGGATGATGTGCTTGATTACGCCTCCAGCTCCAGCCAGATCGGGAAAAATATCGGTGATGATTTTCAGGAAGGCAAAATAACGCTTCCTGTCATTCTGGCGTATAGCGCTGGTAGCCGTGAGGAAAAGGTGTTCTGGATAAGGACACTGGCTGAACTTCAACAAACGCCCCATGATTTTGAACATGCTCTGCTCCTGATGCGTAAGCATGGCGCGATTGAGCAAACAATTGCGATGGCAGAAAAATATTGCACGAGGGCAAGAGACAGTCTTTCTGGCTTTACAAACAGTAAAGCCAAATCAGCCATGCTTGATATTGTGGATTTCTGTACACAACGGCTTTACTAGGCGTTTTTTACGCTCCTAGTTAAACCAGAAAATTTTATTTGATAATTAGCAGTGACCGAGAGCGCCCAGATCCATGATGATAGTTGGAGCACCGAACAACACCGCGCAGCCAACGCCGATAACAATTGCCTGAGTCCACGTTACCCTGCCGAGCAGAGCGAGGGTACCCAGTACGCTGATACCGATGGTTGCGATACCACGGCCTGCATTACCCGAGAAATTGTCCGCCACGTAACAGATGTAGTTACCGACGTTTGAGTCTTTAACGGTAGCATACAGATCCGACATCAGTAAATAAGTGATGCAGACGAAAAGCAGCCCCACCAAATGCACAGAATGGTTTAACTGTTTATTCGTCGTTTCGATTACCATGACTTCGCCTGTGATTGAATAGATAATTATGTAACTAGCAGCTACCACCAGCGCCTAAATCGGTGATGATGACTGGTGCGCCGAACAATACCGCGCAGCCTACACCGATAACGATTGCTTGGGTCCACGTTACCCTGCCGAGCAGAGCGAGGGTACCCAGTACGCTAATACCGATGGTTGCGATACCACGGCCTG